>NZ_JADOEL010000001.1 GCF_015645465.1 Herminiimonas contaminans
GCTGGCTCCCATCGGGTATATTCCACCGGCGGAGGCTGAAGAAAACTATTACCGGCAGCTGACTGAAAAGGTCGCCGTCGAGGTCTAACTTAAACCAACCGGCCTCCACGAAAACCGGGGCGCTTCATTACCGTTGTGTATAACAGTTCCATCGTCTGTATAACCGCCGAATCCGTTTTTGGCTCGGTACAGGTAGCAGAGCGCTCCATTATCTAGATTTACAGCTTTCCATTTCCACTGGACTGAGTCCGGGTCACGCAGCGATTCTTTCACAGCAGTTTGTCCAAAGCTAATAGCGTAAAGACGCGCATTTGCAGCAACTTTTTCAAGTTCTTCTTTTGCCTCACGGGTAGCCTTCTCTTGGCGTTCATCCTCTTTAGCCTTTACTGCGGCTGCTTTTTCTGCCATTTTTTCTTCTTTGGTAAACGCTGGCGCAGATTCGATCGCATGATCTGGATTCGTGGTGCTTTCTTCAGAAACGCCTATCAAAAGCATGCCAACAAAAAACAATGACAATGGCAAAAGAAAAGGCAGTACCTTCAAAGAAAATTTGTTAAGACCGCCTTTATAACGAGATTGCAATCTCGCAGAAAGCTTAATAAGGGGTGACGCGGGGGTAATGCAAACTCCAGAAATAAAAATAACTACTCCTGCCATAAAATATTTAAACGCTAAAATCACTCCTATCAAAGCTACGAAGCAACCGAATATCCAAAGCACACCCTTAAAGAAACGCATAATCCCCTCCCCCTATTTATTGTGCTTGGATTGTAGGCGGATATGTCCGGACTGGGAATAGCTCAGGCTGATAGAGATTTTCTTAATTCAACGCGCAATATAGAACGTCACAAAAAGAGTTCAATGCCAAAATATGATTACTAATAACCAGCTCGCACCTTGGTAAATGGTAGTACTCAAACTCGAAAAGGCTCATTGATGAGTAAATCTAGCACTCCTACTACGTGCATTTATTGTTCAGGTGCTGGGCCATTTACGATAGAACATGTCATCCCCGCTGGACTTGGTGGAGACGACAAGCGTTTCCTTTTAAAAAAAATGGTCTGTGGTGATTGCAATACAAAAGTATTCTCACCTTTAGAGGCGGATTTTTTGCGCAACTCTACTGTTGCTTTGGGGCGTATTTTCATGCAGCCGTCCGGAAGAAAAAGAAACGGTGAATCCAACGCACCAAAATTCGGTGGTAGTTCAAAGCATCTATTGGACGCCGATGGACGTTTTAAAGAATTTGATTTTGGCATGTACGGCCGTCCAATCATTCTTCCTCAAATCGTGCAAAGCGATGATCAGACGTATAACTCAAGCAGTATTGACATCGATTCGTTCAGAATTTTTGTGCAGGATGCTCAAACCATAATGGATGATTCGTTGACCTGTGTGCGGAAGATGTCAGATGATGAGGGCTCAAATATGCTTGCCACTAATTACATTTGGTCGAACAAACAGTATGTGACTGCCGGCGCAGCAGAAGTAGTTACGAAGCTTCCCAAAAAATATCTATGGCAAGCGGAAATGGAGGTGGTCAGTGATAAGAACGGTCCTTCTTATGCACGCTTATTTAAGAGACGAAATGGTCAACTTGTTATCAAAATTGGGGCAGATCGAGACATCGAAAAGGTGCTGACTTTTTTTCGAAAATGTTTTGAGCAGATTGATCTTGGTTCTATTAAAGAGAAAAATATTGAAAACCCACTTGTCAGTGTGACCGCGAGTTTTCGCATCGATATTTTTCCAAGAATGATCGCAAAGATTGGGCTTAATCTCTTGGCTTATTTAACAGGACCGGATTACGTGCGTATCAGCCAATTCGATCAGATCAAGCAAACGATCGTTACGGGGACTCCGGAACTTCCAATTGTTCCTGAGCAAATGAGGGCAGACATGCTTCCAGTATTTGCTATGGTCCCTGAAGGGCACCATATGTTTGTGATTGCTGAAGTGCCGATGCCGAATGGACATTTGCAAATTGGAGTAGTTGCGCACTTGTATGGTTCACAAGTTGAAAATGTTATTTTGGGTGTCAATCTACCATCCTCTAAATTGTCGTTACCGGTGATTTTCACGGTAGATTACCGCGCCCATGTTATCGAGCAATACAGCTTCAATGCATTTTTCGAAAACTATGTCCGGCGCCTCCAAGAGACTAATGAATGATTGCTGTAGTCGCTTCCGGTGAGGAAAAAGTCGACCTTCATTTCGATCAATGAGAAGTTAAATGAATGTATTTATAGACACAGAGTTCACGAACTTTCTTGATCCACACTTCATCAGTTTCGGTACGCGAATTCTTTCAACCATTGATTGGCCCTGATCTTGATCTCGGACCTCCTACTAAAGCAAGTTTGCATCAGCTAAGAACCACGAGCCAGTAACAACGGGACCGACATGAAAAATAGAGTTAAGAAAAGACATTTTTATTTCTGCTTCATCTGCCGAGCTGCAGGGTACCAGCAGATGCCTCATGAAACGAAACGGCTAGAGGCATCGTTGCAGGATTTTGACCCTCTTCAGTTGGGTAATGAAGTGTGGGGGAATGTGGTGCCGGTTGGACTAGAGTTCGGTGCTGCTGAGATTACATAAGAGAACTGACTAATACGAATCAATGTGTGGTTCCGGTTGACTGAAGAGTTGGGCGTCGTTTCACTGTGCTGCTTTATGGCTCTTGATCAGGAACCAGCACATGCTGAGTGCTAGGGAGCGGCCAAGACGAGCCATTTGTTCCTCGGAGATACCAACTGGTCGATGCGATCCCGGGCTAACAAAACCGTATACGCCGGCAAGACCCTTTTCCTCTTCCGGGGTGATAAATCCTACAATCTTGAGAAATCCAATAACAGAACCCCACTTGGTATTGTCGTAGTGCGGAGAACTATTCGATTGCATGGCAACAGCGATTGCCTTTGCCAACGTTTCTAGAGCGACGCGAATGTCGTTGAGGCAGGCGTTGTAATTAGGCGGCGATGTACGAAATAGCTCAGACGCCGAATTAATTTTTAATATGATCTCCTCGGCGTCAGGCAAGCCGGAAGCATTCAACTCAATAAGAAGGTCGTCGTCGAGTGAAGGAGAATCACTGATTGATGGGTCAGTCTGCGTAATGTTTCTGCCTTCAATAAAATACCCATCGAGTTGCAAGCAACGGCACATGTCCGAAAATCGTTCGTCGTAACAATATTTTGGGCTTACACGGGAACGAAGGTCTCCTCCTGTTTGAGCAACTTCTTTGACAAGAGAAAGCAAGTTTTTATCATTCGCAGAAAGCAAGCAATTGGTAAGATCCGAGACCTGTTGCGGATTTATCTCAGAAATTCGCATGCCGTGTTTGTTCACCAACGCCACGCAGAAATCTTTTTGTTGGAGTTCGAGAAACTGTGCCAACGAATAGCGGGTTCTTGATCCAATCATATGCGGCCTATTCTATTGAGATACCCAACGTTTGAGGTAAGGGGCACGGAGCCAACTTGCCGACGGAACGTCCTCTTGATCGTAATCTGTTGACGATCGCCCAGAATTGCCCCCGGAGGTGGCACTACAACGATGCGTCAGTTTAAGCGATTCTCCACACTGAAATCCTGATATGTCGATTATGGTTATGACATTAAAACTTTTCGAATAGCATTAGCAAATCCGATGTCAAAAATCTTTCGACCACGCGAATTCAAAATTTCGCCATTCTTCCCTTCGGTCCATCCTTCTTGCTCGAGAAATTCTCTAGAAATTGCAAGATCAAGCGCCTGCCTTTCCGTATCAGACAGATCAACGCTGCTCATAACTTGAATTACTTGACCTTCAGCAGTGATGTTGATGTGGCCAGGGAGAACACGACGGTCAATTACAACACTGGCTTGAGAGCGAAGCAGCTTAACTTCTCCACGCAGGCGATCCCTATCGGCGATAACGTATCCCACTAATGCTCGCATGGCCGGATCGCTTATATTCAGGAGCAGATTCCGATCATCCGGAATTGAATCTCGTGATTTGCGTTCGCTGGTTCGCTGAGTACCAATGGTAGCGAAGGTTGCCCAAGATCGAATGAGGGTCTTGAAGTCTTGAGATGTTGAATTGTATAGAGCCCGTTTAGATAACCCTCCACGCTCTTGCGACATCATTCCTACCGTCGATAAAGAAAAGTCCCTACTACCAAGTCGATGGAGCTCGGCACACACCTCTTGCATAATTTGCAGGTTATGCTGTTTTTGTGGTCTAGATTCAGCGCAAAGGGCGTCGAAAAGTTGGGTGGGATCTATGGCTGTCATCAAGAGATATCCGATGGATGCGGCAAAGCTTTCGTCCTAGCTGCCAAGTCATATAGTCGCGCATGAGGCCGGTCTAGCTCTAATTCGAAGCGTGAGGTCCAGTCATCCTCTAGACCTAAGGCAGCCAGACTCTGTCCGGTCTCGATCATACCTACAACGCGCCGCAATCCGTTTCCGACATCGTCGGGCTGTGCAAGCACTGCCAAGTGATCCATAAAACGATTTCCCAATTGCAGCTGCTCGTCACGTGATAATTGTGCAAACACCGGTTGGTAGCCGTCCCGGTAAAGAGCACTATCAAGTAATTGCGATCGACGGAAAACTGCCTCGCCTGGATTTTCGTCAGGATACAACTCAGCATCCTGACAAATGCCGGATAGTTGTAGTAGCTCCGATTGCGTATTTTCAAAAACCAACTTCAAATCTTGCATGCCTCCGACAGCAATGAGTTGTTGTTTATCTTTTCCTTCCTGAGGGCCTTTCTCTATTAAACTGAAGCAACGCTTGATAAGTCTAAAAGTGGCGATTAGATCATGTCCTAGTTGGTCCGTTTTTGTAATTGCTGACTCCCAATGGGTGGAGGCTCTTACCAGATCTGCCTGTCCCGTAAATGGCGTTTTAGCCAATTCGGCCTGATAACGCTGAGCTTTTAGCGACTCCATAGAAACTTCATGCTTCTTGGCAACCTTTGCTTCTTCAACAAGGTGGTAACTCAGGTTATTAAAATGAGCTCGGAGTGCATCGATATAGTGTGGTTCGGTAATAAACCAGCGGCAACGTACGCAGTTACCTGCGCCACCAGGCACAGGAGCATAAATGTTGTTGGAGGCATCTTTGGTATTGCTTCGAAGAAGCTCGCCACCGTTTAGGCAACCTCCGATTTTTCCGTTGAATTCATCTGGCGAAGTATTACCGCCTACTAAACACATTCCGTAACTCCGCCCCATCCAGCCAGCAGGATTTCGGTCCTCTGGACGTATGGCCAATGCAGCCTTAATCCCTTCGATGTTGTTTGCTACTAATTTTTTGCTTAGTTCGCTGTATTCTGCCTCGAGCAAGAAATCTCGGAGACCTATCTCAGCAGTTTCTTGTAATTTTTTACTCGCATCATCGAGTATGCGTGTCATTTTCACGACCCCAATCTTCGTGTAATAAAGGGTCATGATGACGCGACTATGTCCAGCAACCAATTTGGCAAGAACAACAAGGGGCACTTCTGCATCGACGGCAAGGCAGGTCAGCAGTGACACGCGCAGACTATGCAATGGATAGAGTGTCGTTCGTGTTTTGTCTTCCACCACAAATTTTAACGGTCTCCCCTCTCCAGCTGTTTCTCCGCGCGCTGCACAACGTAATTCCAGTTCTTTGAGGAGCCGGTACCATAACGAGAACATTGTTTCGTCAATAATAGGCTTATAGCGATCATCATCTTCAGCGGCCGCATCTCGAAACAAAAAACATGTATTCGGCATGCGAGATAATTGATAGTCAGATCGCGGGCCTTTCAAGTGTCGATGATCAAGATCATGCCAACTAATTGCGTGTGGAAGAGGGTTATATTTTTCCTGCCAATTGCGCAGCTTCTCTAGCCAATATAGAAGTTCGGTATGCTGCCAGGGAATCACGTAGCCTGTTTCCCCTTGCTTGGTTACATCCGCAGTCTTGTTAGTGTTGATGTAAAGCGATGTACGGATTTCCCCAAGATCGAGATCACTCTGCTGTCGAAATATCCCGCGTTCAATCGGTTTTTTCTTGGTCCCCTCAGCATGTAGCCCGCGATTATTAAGCCAGCCGTTTGAGGTGTAACGCAAAGTGTCAGCTTCTCCTGAGTCCAGCATACGAACTTGGTGCGTGCGCAAGGGAATAATAAGTTTGGTAAGCAAAGCCACTGAGCGAGCTGGGCTCCACAATTCAAATATTTGCCTGTTTCCGCGCTTATAGCTAGTTCGTCGAGTTCGCCAAACACAATCAGGATCTTTGTAATCAATCTTGTCTTCAGTCACCTCAAACCAATCGTTACGCACTCCGTGGTGGCCATGTTTCACCGTGTGTGCCCACTCCCATTCACGAAATGTTTTTCCCGATGCAAGGCACTCGCGCAACTCAACGATATATCGGTAGGGTAGTGGCGAATGTACTGACTCATTGGGACGAATCGCTCCCTTTTGACTACGATAAGGAACTGGATTCCAAAATGCAGGACTGACCACAGGATGTCCATCATCATCAGGCTCCGAGAAATGATTCTCTAGCACCCAATCGAGAAAGATACGAACCTTATTATTCCATTTGATTCCACCATGCGATTGCGGCAAAGCGACCGTGTAGAAGTCAGGGAGTGGCTGGTTCCGTCGCATGAGGATGGAGGGTGCGAGAGGAAGACTTAATTCGTGCAAATAGTTTTTGAAAAATCGACGTAAACCGTTAATACGATCAGGCAATCCCAAGTGTTGAGTTGCCAACCAAGTGACAGCCAGTTTTTGCCACTCAGAGAATTCAGGACCGAGTTCACGGATCATCCACTCAAAGTTCACATCGGCTGCAACAGGCGTACGAATACTTCTTTTTCTTCTTGGCATAGAAATTACCTAAGTTTTGGATTAGGGCCAGATAGAAGCCCGTCAGGATCAACGTCTTCGAATCCATACGCCAATAATTTTTTGAGATCGAATGCTGGCTCTACATGACGCCCCTCCGCCGCTAGGAGGTCAAGTGTATGTGTGGCCGCATTGAGAGCGTTACTTACGTCTGTTGCACTTGGCGCGGTATAGATTGCTTGAGATGCAATGGATTTGTGATGCAGAGCTCTTTGCTTGACTTGTGGAGACACTCCACTGCGCATGAGTCTTCTCCCATAGGCATGGCGATGTGCGTGCGGTGTTGTACCCGAGGCCTTAGATGGAATTAACCCAATGCGACTTATAGCCCGTTGATGAGCTTGCTTGTAGTTGTCGATGCTGTACATGTCGCCTGCCGTGCCGTTTTTATGAACGACGAATGCATATGGATGAACACGAGGTAAATGTATGAGTTCGTTCAGGTACGTTTTCCATAAAAGCAAAAACAGTTTCCCCAACTCGGGTTGAAACCAATATGCCTCCATATAGTAATTACCATCGAGATTTGGGTCTTTCCAACCTGCATAACTCGTATTCATTAATTCATTACGAGGTTTCATTGCAAACTTACCGGCAAGATAAGCTGCACGATTGCACTTAATTGGGCGACCCCGCTCGTCAAGCCAGTCGTCAGGCGCTTCTCCTAAGCTTGGATGGTGGATCCGTACCTGAGCCGATGATGGGTCAAGTGGATTAGATTTCACATCATTAACCCATAAATGGAAGCACTCAGACAAACGAAAACCTGCACCGTGCATCAATAACGTGATTAGGCAGTCTCTGATATTCAGACGACTTTGTAGAGGGTCATGACCACTACCTCTAACAAGGCGAAAGCCGCGTAACAATAGATCTTCAAAGTGCTTCTCTGGAAATGCTACCGCGTCATCAGATACGCTGACTTTGGGAGATCGTCGTGCCAGAGTGCTGCGACTTGCCTCAGCTTGAGCAGGAGATATGCTGCGTCTGATATGACCGAGGAACGCACGATCCTTGCGAGCCATTGAGGCCGCAATAGCGACCATTTCGTCGTAAGTACTGGCGGAGCGTAAAGGGTTGAGTACATTGCCGCCCTGTCGATCGGCTAACCAACAAGAAAAATCCGTCAGGCGAGTAAGAATATTGCCGATAACGCGATGATTCTCGGGCTTCCAGTACAGACCACTTGGGTCACTCCCGTCAGGCCCGACAGTGCCAGAGTAAAGACGCTGGATAAAACTGTGAAATAGGCTTTCAGAATCTACGGGAAGGCACGCGTTAGCTTTAATGTATCTGAGCAGTAGTGCGACGTCATGCACGACTTTGCGCATCCAGGACAGACTACGATCATGTTGACGCCATAGGATGTAATCAACAAGAGGCAGGAATGGACCATCACTAGTGAGAATTACAGGGATTTCAGAGATCGCACCTGTCGCGTCTGATAAAACCTTTGCGCGAACGGTAACCAGCTCGATTAACTTTTCCATGCGCTTTCAATGAGACTAATTAGGTGAACTGAACCTTTGTAGTACTACATACCAAAACTATGTATGTTGTTAACATATGTAATCATATATCAATATCAGAGACCTACAATTTAGAGCAAAAATACTCAAATATTGGGCAAAAATATCTAAAACTGTTAATAACTATTGTATTTTTAAATCATCATATAACGCAATGGCAGTCGCCGTGCAGGCGCAAGGTGCTCACATCTCCAGCACGGTCATAGCAACGTTGCACGCCATCCAGCGCTTGCGTCACTACGCTGCGATAGGCGTCGAGCAAGTCAGGCGGGATGAAATTATTGGCCAGCAGGTAATCGCGTGGCTCACTGCCAAAAGTCTGGATATTCAGCGCCGGACGATGCTCGAAGTTCTTTAAGGCGCCCACCGCATGGATGCGGCCTATGAAACGCCCCAGCCATTCCAGCGTCGCCGGATCATCCAGCTCGGGTGCGCGTCCGCCATGACGGGCGAAGACGGCAAAGCGATAACCGGCAAACGCATGCAGGGTCTTGCCGTCTGCCAGCGCGGTGGCCGGTACCACCGGGATTTCGCTTTCCACCAGCTCATGGACGAAAGCGTGCTCTTCCAGGATGGCAGCGTCGGTCCAGCGTGCCGGACGATAAAACTTGGCCACCAGCGGCGGACCATCTTCCATGCCGACCTGGTAGACGCGGTTTTCATAGCTGTTCAGGGCCAGCAAGCGGCCATCGCTATACAGGCCGACGCTTTCCAGCGCGTCGAGCACGCAATCAGGTGTCAACGTGGAAAAAGACAAAGGGGTGGAATCATTCATTTGCCTATTGTACGGTGCCGCACCCCATAGACCCTTACTCAATATCAATAGATTTCATTGCCGCCCGGCCATCGCTTAGGCTAAGGGGTGCTGGTACACTGTCGCCCTGATCATCATTGAAGAAAATCCCGCCATGCATCTCGACCAGCCCCTATCCGACAAGGAATTCGACGAACTCGACAAATTCCTGCTTTCCGACCGCACTGCAGATGACTGCATGGCGATGGATTCGCTGCACGGCTACCTGACCGCACTGGTGGTCGGTCCGGAAGAAGTGCCACTGATCGAATGGTTGCCACATGTCTGGGGCGAAAACGCCGAAGCGGTACCGAAGTTCAAGAACGACAAGGAATACGACCGCATCGTCGGCCTGATCGCACGTTTCATGAATGAAATTGCGATTACGCTGGAAGTCGCACCCAAAGAATACGAACCACTGTTCTGCGAACACGAATGGGAAGGCAAGCCGGTACTGGACGGTGAAGCCTGGGCCTGGGGTTTCAACCTCGGCATGAGTCTGCGTGCCGAAGCATGGGAGCCTATCAATAGCTCGAACATCGCACCGCTGATGCGCCCTATCTATTTGCTGGGTGCAGAAGAAATCGAAGAAGAAGAAATGGTGCTGGTCGATAATCCGGTCAAATGCCACAAGCTGACCATAGAAATCGAATCCGCGATTCCGGAAATCCACAAGTTCTGGTTGCCACATCGCAAATCTGCGGTCAAAACCGTGCAGCGTGAAGAACCGAAAATCGGCCGCAACGACGATTGCTCGTGCGGCAGCGGCAAAAAGTATAAAAAATGCTGCGGCGCGGCTAGCGCAGAGTAATTAAATAAGTAAGCGACCAACAAAAAAGCCGGCACTCGCCGGCTTTTTTACGTCAGGCATGGCCTGCATTATTCCTTGATGAAATGCTCGCGGTAGTAGCGCAGCTCTTCGATCGATTCGAGGATGTCGGCCAGCGCGGTGTGCTTTTGGTGTTTCTTGAAGCCGTTGACCAGTTCAGGTTTCCAGCGACGGCACAGTTCTTTCAGGGTCGAGACGTCGAGGTTGCGATAGTGGAAGAAGGCTTCCAGCTTAGGCATGCCACGCGCCATGAAGCGGCGGTCCTGGCAAATAGTGTTGCCGCACATAGGCGATTTGCCGCTAGGGACGTATTTCTTGAGGAATTCGATCAGGGCGGTTTCGGCATCGGCTTCGGTCACGGTGGATGCCTTGATGCGGTCGATCAGACCGGAGCGGCCGTGCGTACCCTTATTCCAGGCATCCATGCCGTCCAGCACCTCATCCGATTGATGGATGGCAAATACCGGGCCTTCGCCCAGGATATTCAGGTTGGAATCAGTTACCACCACGGCAACTTCGATAATGCGGTCATTGTCTGGATCGAGTCCGGTCATTTCCATATCGACCCAGATCAGGTTGAACTCATTCGGGCGCAATGGGGTGGCAGATGACGACTCTAATTCAGTAGCTTGTGACATAATTGTTTTCCTTTAGCCTGCTCAATCCGCCATTTTCTCACAGGAAAAGAATGTCATCGCTCGCGTTTACCGTTTTGTTTGTCACTTTTCTGCTTATCAGCCTGCTGGTACGTTTCTGGCTGGCCTCGCGCCACATTCGCCACATCCAGGCGCATCGTGCTGCCGTGCCGCCACAATTCGTCGGGAAAATACCGCTGGAAGCACACCAGAAAGCGGCTGATTACTCGGTCGCGAAAACCAAATTTGCCCTGTTCATCGTGATCCTGAACGCCGCCACCCTGATCGGCTTTACGCTGATGGGCGGTTTGCAATGGTTGTCGGAAAGCGCGCTGTTTGTCTTCGGCCCCGGCTATCGCTATCAATTGGCGCTGGTACTGGCCTTCGCCCTGATCTCCGGCCTGATTGAGCTGCCGTTTGATTACTTCCGTCAATTCGTGCTGGAAGCGCGCTTCGGTTTCAACCGTATGTCGCCGCGCCTGTTCTTCACCGATCTGGCGAAAAGCACTGTCATCTCCCTCTCACTCGGTCTCGGCCTGGTCTGGGTCACCATCATCCTGATGGAAAAATCCGGCGACCTGTGGTGGCTGTATGCATGGATACTGTGGTGCTCGTTCCAAATGCTGATGCTGGTCCTGGTACCGCTCTTCATCGCACCACTGTTCAATAAATTCCAGCCACTGGAAGATGAAAACCTGCGCACCCGTATCGAAAACCTGATGCAGCGTGTCGGCTTCAAGGCCAGCGGCCTGTTCGTGATGGATGGCTCGCGTCGCAGCGCACACGGCAACGCCTACTTCTCCGGCTTCGGTGCGGCGAAACGCATCGTTTTCTTCGACACCCTGCTGGAACGCCTGGCACCGCATGAAATCGAAGCGGTACTGGCCCATGAACTCGGCCACTTCAAACTCAAGCACATCGTCAAGCGCATCGTCGTCATGTTTGCCGCTTCGCTCGCCTTCCTCGCCGTGCTCGGTTACCTGAAAAACCAGACCTGGTTCTACACCGGCCTCGGCGTTGAACCGATGATGGGCGCCAGCAATGATGCGATGGCACTGATCCTGTTTGCACTGGTCTTGCCGGTCTTCTCCTTCCTGTTCTCGCCACTGACTTCGCTCAGCTCGCGCAAACATGAATTCGAAGCCGATGCATTCGCCGCGCAACATACCAATTCGCAAGACCTGGTATCGGCACTGGTCAAACTGTATGAAGACAATGCGTCGACCCTGACGCCTGATCCGCTGCATTCGGCGTTCTACGATTCGCACCCGCCTGCTACGGTACGTATCAACAAACTGCTGGCGGCAGGTTGAGCCTGGACACCATGAGCAGCGCCGCCGACTTACGCCTGCAAACATGCCGACCACAAACGTCGGCATTGTCGGCAGCGGAAGTCGCGACTTATTTGCAGGCGCTGCCTGACTGGCAGCTGCAAGACGGCAAAATCGTACGGGTCTATACCTTCCAGAATTACTACCGGACGCTAGCCTTTGTGAATGCCATCGCCTACACCATACACACGGAAGACCATCATCCGGAACTGGTGATCACCTATAAGCAATGCGTAGTGAAATACGACACCCACTCAGTCAATAACGGGCAAGGTGGCCTGTCACTCAACGATTTCATTTGCGCTGCCAAGCTGGACGCGATTTACGCGCAGTCAGTAGCACGGACTGCATCCTGATGACTACACTCATTACCGGTATCGTCATAGCCGCACATGGCCGTCACTATCTAGTGCAAACCGATAGCGCGAAACTGCAATGTGTGACGCGTGGCAAAAAGAGTGATGTCGCCGTCGGCGACGTCGTCAAACTGAAACTGACCTCGGCCAACCAGGGCGTGATCGAAGAAATCACCGAACGCGACACCCTGCTGTACCGGTCCGACCAGTACAAATCCAAGCTGCTGGCCGCGAATGTGTCGCAACTCTTCATCGTGGTGGCAACCGAGCCGGGCTTTTCCGATGACCTGGTATCGCGTTCGCTGGTCGCAGCCGAAGCAGCAGGCGTCAAGGTACACATCATCCTGAATAAGATAGACGTGGTCGCCTCGCTGGAGAAAACCCGGCAGCGCGTCGCCTTCTATGCCAGCCTTGGCTATCCGGTGCATGAAGTATCGGCCACCACACAGCCGGAAGCGACCTGCGCTACGCTATTGCCATTATTGACAGGTAATTCAACCATCCTGATCGGCCAGTCCGGCATGGGCAAGTCGTCCATCATCAACCTGATCGTGCCGGATGCCGACATTGCCGTGCGTGAGATTTCGGCCGCGCTCGATACCGGCAAGCACACGACGACCTTTACCCGTTTGTACACAATTGATGACGAAACAGCGATCATCGATTCACCAGGTTTCCAGGAATTCGGTCTTTATCATTTGACCGAAGGCATGCTGGAACGCGCTTTCCCTGAATTCGCGTCCTACCTGGGACACTGCAAGTTTTATAACTGCCATCATACAAATGAGCCGGAATGTGCGATCCGCACTGCGGTTGCCGATGGTGCGATAGCCCCTATGCGCCATGCGCTCTACCTGCAGTTATTGCATGAATCATCACAAAAGCTGTACTAGAGGAAGGGTAGTACCCGGCCTTAAAGCTGGCTTTTAGATCGAAATCCCTTATAATTGAAGCAGTTACAACAATCGGCGGCAGGCGCCAACCTAGCCGCCGTTTTCAATTATGGCAATCAAACACTTTCTGCAGTTTTCCGATTTAACGCTGGATGAATTCGAGCACGTCATAGAACGTACCCGTGTTATCAAGCGCAAATTCAAGAACTACGAGCCCTACCATCCGCTCAGCGACCGTACGCTGGTGATGGTGTTCGAAAAGAATTCCACCCGCACCCGCCTGTCCTTTGAAGCCGGCATGCACCAGCTCGGCGGCGCAGCGATCTACCTCAACACCCGCGACAGCCAGCTTGGTCGCGGTGAACCGGTAGAAGATGCAGCACAAGTGATGTCCCGCATGTGCGACATCATCATGATCCGTACTTTCGGCCAGGAAATCATCGAGCGTTTCGCTGCGAATTCGCGCGTACCGGTGATCAACGGCCTGACCAATGAACATCATCCCTGCCAGGTACTGGCCGATGTCTTTACCTATATAGAACAACGCGGCTCGATCAAGGGCAAGACCGTGGCCTGGGTCGGCGATGCCAACAACATGCTCTACTCCTGGCTGCAGGCAGCGCAGGTATTCGACTTCCACGTCAATGTCTCGACGCCTAAAGGCTACGAAATCGACCAGTCGCTAGTCGCGATGGACAACACGCATTACACGCTGCATGCCTCACCATCGGACGCCTGTGCCGGGGCGCACCTGGTCACGACCGACGTCTGGACCAGCATGGGCTTTGAAGAAGAAAACGCAGCACGCCTGAAAGCCTTCGACGGCTGGATCGTCGATGCCGCCAAGATGAAACGCGCGCAGCCGGATGCATTGTTCATGCACTGCCTGCCGGCACATCGCGGCGAAGAAGTTGCCGCCGAAGTCATAGACGGACCGCAATCCGTGGTCTGGGACGAAGCAGAGAATCGCCTGCATGTACAAAAGGCCTTGCTCGAATACCTCGTCCTCGGTCGGCTAGATTAATCAGATACCACCTAACCATTTCCCCGCTCAGTCACCACTGACCTAACTACACCAAGTACGCGAAGCACACACCATGTCGAATATCCTCCAATCCGTTCCCGTCAATCAAAAAGTAGGCATCGCCTTTTCCGGCGGCCTGGATACCAGCGCAGCCTTGCACTGGATGCGTCAAAAAGGCGCGATTCCATATGCGTACACGGCTAACCTGGGTCAGCCTGATGAAACCGACTACAACGCGATTCCGCAAAAAGCAAAAGCTTACGGTGCCGAACTGGCGCGCCTGATTGACTGCCGTGAACAACTGGTAGCCGAAGGCATTGCAGCCCTGCAAAGCGGCGCTTTCCATATCTCGACCGCAGGTGTGACTTACTTCAACACCACCCCGCTGGGTCGCGCTGTCACCGGCACCATGCTGGTCGCTGCGATGAAAGAAGACAACGTCGACATCTGGGGCGATGGCAGCACCTTCAAGGGTAATGACATCGAACGTTTCTACCGCTACGGCCTGTTGATGAATCCGGCGCTGCGCATTTACAAACCATGGCTGGATGACACCTTCATCCAGGAACTGGGCGGCCGCAAGGAAATGTCGGAATTCCTGATCAAGTCCGGCTTCGACTACAAAATGTCGGTAGAAAAAGCCTACTCGACTGACTCCAACATCCTCGGCGCTACGCACGAAGCGAAAGACCTGGAAGAACTGAGCAGCGGCATGAAGATCGTTGAACCTATCATGGGTGTCGCGTTCTGGCGTGACGACGTCGAAGTCAAACGTGAAGAAGTCACCGTGCGCTTCGAAGAAGGTCGTCCGGTTGCTTTGAACGGCGTGACTTACACCAATATGGTGGAATTGATGCTGGAAGCCAATCGCATCGGCGGTCGTCACGGCCTCGGCATGAGCGACCAGATCGAAAACCGCATCATCGAAGCGAAGAGCCGCGGCATCTACGAAGCTCCGGGCCTGGCTTTGCTGTTCATTGCTTACGAACGCCTGGTTACCGGCATCCACAACGAAGACACCATCGAGCAATACCGCGAAAGCGGTCGTCGTCTCGGTCGCCTGTTGTATCAAGGCCGCTGGTTCGATCCGCAAGCCATCATGTTGCGTGAAGCAGCACAGCGCTGGGTGGCACGTGCAGTGACCGGTGAAGTCACCATCGAACTGCGTCGCGGTAACGATTACTCGATCCTCAACACCGTATCGGCCAACCTGACCTATGCGCCGGAACGCCTGTCCATGGAAAAAGTCGAAGACGCGCCGTTCTCGCCTGCTGACCGTATCGGTCAACTGACCATGCGCAACCTGGACATCACTGACACCCGTCAAAAACTCGGCATCTACAACGATGTCGGCCTGCTGACCGGTAACACCTCGGTATCCCTGCCGCGCATCGCCAAAGACAGCGACAAATAATTTTTAATTTATCTCCCTATCAGAGCACAACTCATGAGCACACAATTCGATCAAGTCAGCGTCATCAAGAAAGCCAACATCTACTTCGACGGCAAATGCGTATCGCACAGCGTCCTGTTTGCTGATGGCACCAAGAAAACCATAGGCGTGATTTTCCCATCGACGCTGAAGTTCAACACTGGCGCAGCAGAAATCATGGAATTGAATGCAGGCAAATGCCGCATCCGCCTGGCTGGTGCAACTGACTGGGAAACCTACGAAGGTGGTCAGCAATTCAATGTACCGGCCAACTCCAGCTTCGATATCGAAACCATCGATACCCTGGACTACGTTTGCCACTTCGTCTAAAAAATTCCGTCTGACGCAAACAACTGACAAAGACCGGACAAAGCTACCGGTCTTTGTGTTTTTCTTGCAGGACGCATAGCTGCATATCACGGAGTAAACATGTCTTCGAACGCCCCTGCGATCGTCCTGACCGGCGACCGCCCAACTGGTCCCCTGCACCTCGGCCACTACATCGGCTCATTGAAGTCGCGCCTGGAGCTGCAGGACACCCACAAGCAATTCATCCTGCTGGCGGATACGCAAGCGATGACCGATAACGTCGGCCGTCATCAACGCGTGACCGAAAACGTACTCGAAGTTGCGCTCGACTATCTGGCGGTCGGCATCGATCCGGAGAAATCCACCATCTTCATCCAGTCGCAGATCCCTGAACTGTATGAACTGTCGATGGTGCTGTTGAATCTGGTGACGGTATCGCGCCTGGAGCGCAATCCGACCATCAAGGAAGAAATCCGCCTGCGTAATTTCGAACGCGATATCCCTGCCGGCTTCCTGACCTACCCGGTCAGCCAGGCCGCTGACATTACAGCGTTCAAGGCGACGCTGGTACCAGTCGGTAACGACCAGCTGCCTATGATTGAGCAAACCAATGAGCTGGTGCGCAAGTTCAACAGCGTGGTCGGCAAAGATATCCTGGTTGAGTGCAAGGAACTGCTGTCGGCCACCAGCCGCCTGCCTGGCATCGATGGCAAGGCCAAGATGAGCAAATCACTCGGCAACTCCATTGCGCTGGGCGCAACCGCCGCAGAGATCAAAAAAGCAGTGAATGCGATGTACACCGACCCGAATCACCTGAAAGTGGAAGATCCGGGCCAGGTCGATGGCAATGTGGTGTTTTCCTTCCTCGATGCCTTTGATGATGACAAGGCGGCAGTGGAAGAATTGAAAGCACATTATCGCCGCGGCGGTCTGGGTGACAGCGTGGTCAAGCGTCGCCTGGAAGCGCAGCTGCAAGCGATGATAGAGCCGATACGCACGCGTCGTGAAGCATATGCACAAGACAAAGGCGAAGTACTCGCCATGCTCAAACGCGGTACCGAGCGTGCACGTGCAGTCGCAGCCAAAACACTGTCTGAAGTCAATGCTTCGATGGGGCTGAACTACTTTGACTAAGGCATTCCGTTTGATTGCATAGCCAACAAAAAAGCCCGACTTTGTCATGAAGCCGGGCTTTTTCATAAAAGGTTCGGTCTGGACGGCCTTGCATGCCTTCCACCATAATGGCGCATTAAGGATAGCTCTCTGCCAGTTTGAATTAACTTACATCGCGCGACTTAGCCGCTGTGTTTTAACTAAGAAAGAAAAGCATGATTCTTGGAATTGATGTCGGCGGCACCCATACCGATTCGGTATTGATGCAAAACCGCAAAATTATCCGCAAATCCAAAGTACTGACCGACAAGAACGATATCCTCGGTTGCGTCATGCGCGCCACCCAGGCTGTCGCTACACCTGAAGATATCAAGCAACTGCATCGCATCGTCCTCAGCACCACCATCTCGACCAATGCCGTGGCACAGAACCAGCTCGATCCGGTCGGCCTGATCGTCATGAACGGCCCTGGCGTGTCGCCCAAGGACTTACCGCTGGCTGACCAGACTACGCTGATCGCCGGTTATATGAATCACCGCGGCATAGAAGCAGAGGCGCTGGACGACGATGAGCTGGCTGCGCTGAAACAGCAATTCAGCAAGGACAAGATCGAGAACCTGGCCGTGATCGGCAAATTCTCTACCCGCAATCCGGTGCATGAACAGGAAGTCGGTGCCTACTTTGATAGCCAGGCCAGCCATGTGTCGCTGGGTCACCATCAATCCGGCGTGCTGAACTTCCCGCGTCGCATCGCCACCACTTATCTCAACGCGGCGATCTGGCGTCTGCACAGCCGCATGGTTGATCAACTGGCCAGCTACCTGCAAGGCCTGGGCGTTGATGTCCCGCTCTTCATCCTGAAGGCGGACGGCGGCACCATAGGTGTCGAACCATCGCGCAAGTATCCGGTGCAAACCATCTTGTCCGGCCCGGCTGCCACCATCATGGGCGTGCTACCTTTCGTCAGCTCGACAGCCGACTCGGTATCGATAGACGTCGGCGGCACCACCACCGACATCGCCTTGTTCGCCAATGGCGCTCCACTGCTGGAACCACAAGGCGTAGAGATCGAAGGACACAAAACTCTGATACGCGGCTTGCTCACGCATTCGATGGCACTCGGTGGCGACAGCCAGGTACAGGTAGTCAATGGCGCATTGCAGATCGGTCCGGAACGCAAAGGTTCGGCGATGGCTTTCGATGGCCCATTCCCGACGCCTACCGATGCATTGATCGTACTTGGCCGCGCCAACATCGGCGACCAGGCCAAAGCGTTACGCGCGATGGAAGGCCTGGCGACCAGCCTGCAGCAAACACCACAACAGGTGGCGCAAGCGATTGTCGACATCATGTGTGGTCGCATTGCAGCCAAGGTCAATGAAATGATTGCAGAGGTCAACAGCAAGCCGGTCTACACCATCCATGAACTGCTGGAAGGCAAGGTCCTGCAACCGCAACAATTGATCGCAGTCGGTGGTCCTGCTCCTTATATCGCCGAGCAGGTCGGCGCATTGCTAGCCCTGCCCGCCATCGTGCCGCAGGATTCAGAAGTGATTAATGCCTGCGGTGCAGCGATGGCACGCACCACGGTCGAATTGAATCTGCTGGCCGATACCGAATCGCAGCAACTGAGCTTCGCCGAAGATGGCCGTAAACAAAAGATTTCGTCGCGCACCAGCGTCGATGAGATCGTCGAGATCGGCAAGGAACGATTGCTGGAAATCGCCCGGGCTGCCGGTGCACGCGATGAAGACCTCGAAGTCGAAGTCGCTGACCTGCAATCCTTCAACGTCATTCATGGCTACGCCACTACCGGCAAAAACATACGTGTCCGCTTGCAGATCAAACCCGGACTTATCAAGCAACAGCAATAAGCAAAGCGTGAGGAACACATCGTGACTAAAAAAACAGGTTTGGTATTTTTCCCCGCATTTGATTATGCGATCTCACCCACACATCCGGAGCGTGAAGAGCGCCTGCTGTACACGCAGGATCAGGTCTTTGAAGAAGGCTTGCTGGATTTCGACAACATCAAGGAATTCAAACCCGGCGTTGCTACCGTCGAAGATATCCAGCGCGTGCATTTCTGCGTGCCTGGCATCGATGAAATCGTGCATGCCTCGCACCTGATCGCAGTCGGTGGCTGCATCACGGCAGCAGACAAGGTGATGACCAAGGAAGTCGACAATGCATTTGCACTGGTGCGCCCTTGCGGCCACCACTCCTATCGCGTGGTCCATGGCAGCCGTGGCTTTTGCACGCTGAACATGGAAGCCATCATGGTCGAGTATATCCGCCACAAATATGGCGTGAAGAAGATTGCCATCGTCGATACCGATTGCCATCATGGTGATGGTTCGCAGGACATCTTTTGGCACGATCCGAATACCCTTTTCATCTCCATGCACCAAGATGGTCGTACGCTCTACCCTGGCTCCGGTTTTGCTGACGAACTCGGCGGCCCGAATGCTTTCGGCACCACCATCAACCTACCTATGCCGCCGGACACCTGCGAAGAAGGCTTCCTGTATGTGCTGGATGAAATCGTCATGCCTATCCTCGACGAATTCAAACCCGACCTCATCATCAACTCGGCCGGACAGGATAACCACTACTCCGATCCGATCACCAATATGAAATTCACCGCGCGTGGATATGCAGTGCTGAATCAGCGGCTGGCACCGGACCTGGCCGTGCTGGAAGGTGGCTACTCGATCGAAACGGCGCTGCCTTACATCAACACCGGCATCATCCTGGCGATGGCAGGCATGGACTTCAGCCACATCAAGGAACCAGACTACGATGCGGAAAGCCAGAAGCAACCGGCCAACATCACCGCCTATCTGGAAAAACTGAAAGACGCGACCTTCCATCACTGGAACAACCGACATGAATTGCGTGAACAGGTGTATCCGGAACAGGAATTCCACAAGCGCAGCATGGATGTGTATTACGACACCGACGGCATACGTGAAAACATCAACGAAACCGTGCGTTCCTGCCCGGATTGCGGTGGTACGGTCGTGATCGATTCGCGTTGCAACGATACGCGCAACCACATCCTGGCGGTGCAAATCCCACGCTATGCGTGCGCACCGTGCCGTAGCTATGGTGAAGAGCAATATGCGAATGCACCTGCCGGACGCTACACGCAAGTCTTCCTGCAAGACAAGGACAAGGATATTTACTTGTCCAAGTAAGAGGTTCTGAAGAGAGTAGATACAGTGTCGGTTGCAGTTTCAGGCAGCCGACACTGCCTGTATGAATCAGCCTAAGGTGCGCAAGACATCACTGCCATACGGCGACAGCAACCATCCCACCAACGCGCAATGCAGCACGACCGTCACCCAGTAAATACGCTGGAATGAAGGCTTGCTGGTTTTATGCCGCAACAATCTTTGTGCGATAAACCCGCCCGGCCAGCCGCCGAGGAAGTCCAGCACGTGCAAATTGTTTTCGCTGATACGCCATGTGCCTTTGCGCGCAGCCGATTTATCGATCGCATACGCGGCAAAACTCAGCAGACTGAGCGTGAAATAACTACCCAGCACCTGCAATAAAATCTTGCTATCCATTATTTAGAACTCATTTCGTGAATATCCTTGAGATGCGTTCCAGCAACTCAAAGAAAAATCGGTTCAGGTTCCAGCTGCACATCGAAGCGCTGTGCCACGTCGGCCTGTATTGCTGCGGCTAGTTGTGCAATATCGGCACCGCTGGCACCACCACGATTGATCAGCACCAGCGCCTGGTTTTCATAGACCCCGGCTGCACCGGCAGTCCTGCCCTTCCAGCCACACTGGTCTATCAGCCAGCCAGCGGCCAGCTTGACGCTGCCATCCGGCTGCGCATAGTTGACCATCTGCGGATAACGCTGCAACAAGCTATCGCGCTGTGCCGGCGTTACTACCGGATTCTTGAAGAAACTACCGGCGTTACCGATGACGGCAGGATCGGGCAATTTACGCGTGCGTATGGCGATCACGGCTGCACTGATGTCCTGCGCTGTCGGTTCGGTAATCAAACGTGCGGCTAGTTCATGCGCCACATCGGCATAGCGCACATTGGGCTGCCATTGCTTGGGCAAGGCGAAGGTCACGTCCAGCACCACTGCCCGGTCACGCAACTCGTGCTTGAAGACACTGTCGCGGTAAGCAAACCGGCAGGCTGCCTTGTCCAGCACGCGCTGTTCACCGGTGGCGAAGTCAAACAGTGTCAACGCGTGAAATCGATCCTTGATCTCTATGCCATACGCACCGATGTTCTGGATAGGTGCCGCCCCCACGCTACCCGGTATCAGCGACAGGTTTTCCAGCCCGCCCAGCCCGTGTTCCAACGTCCATAGGACAAACTGATGCCAGTTTTCCCCGGCGGCAGCACGTACATAAGTGGCGGTCTCATCTTCACCAATGATTTCTATCCCCTTGATGCCCATATGCAGCACCAGGCCGGGGAAATCACGTGTCAAAAGGATATTGCTGCCGCCGCCCAGCACCAGGCGTGGCAAGGCAGCCAGCATGGCATCCTGCCGCACCTGCTCCAGCTGCGCTGGGTCGGTGACAGGAAGATAGGCTTGCGCACTCGCCGCTACCCCGAAGGTATTCAGGTGGCGCAAGGAATAATGGTGCTGTACGGGCAAAGATTGAGTCATAGTGGGCGATTATAATCGCAGCACTAGCTGCCCGGTTTTTTGTCCGTTAGAATGGCAGCCAAACCGAATCAACCACAGGCTTACGCCGGCTCCCTGCCGCGAGCCCAGCAAGAAGGAAATCATCATGCCATCGTTTGATACCGTATCCGAAGCCAATATGGTCGAAGTAAAAAATGCCGTCGACCAGGCTGGCAAGGAAATCACTACCCGTTTCGACTTCAAGGGCAGCGATGCCCGCGTTGAACAAAAAGACCGTGACCTGACCGCTTACGCCGACTCCGAATTCCAGTTGAATCAGGTACTGGATGTGCTGACCAACAAACTGGTAAAACGCAACGTAGACGTACGTTTCCTCGACCGCGGCAAGATTGAAAAAATCGGCGGCGACAAGGTCAAGCAAGTCATCAAAATCAAAAACGGCATCGAAACCGAAGCGGCGAAGAAAATCGTGCGCATCATCAAAGACAGCAAGATGAAAGTGCAAGCCAGCATCCAGGGTGACGCCGTGCGCGTGACCGGTGCCAAGCGTGACGACTTGCAAGCGGCGATGGCCATGCTGCGCAAGGAAGTCGCTGACCTGCCACTGGAATTCAACAATTTCCGCGACTAAACATCCCGCTCGCAAGCAGTCCGAGCACACTCAGGCCAGCGCCATGAAAACTACACTGCTTGCAACTTTCTTGTTCCTGCTCAGCTGGCAGGCACATGCAACGGACTCAGCCACCAACATTAGCGTGGTTGGCCTGTTTCCCGGCAAAGCGGTATTGGTCATAAACGGCGGCGCACCCAAGACCTACTCGGTCGGCAACCCCATCACAACAGGCATCACACTGGTCGACGTCGACCAAACCACCGCGACGGTAGCCAGCAATGGCAAAAAGCAGCGCATAGAGATAGGCGGCCACGTCAATCGCATCGCGCCGTCCGGCTCCAGCAGCGTCACGCTGCAAGCCGACGCACAAGGCCACTTCCTGGTCCAGGGACAAATCAACGGCGGCAGCATGCGCATGCTGGTAGACACCGGCGCATCAATGATCGCACTGTCCGCCGCCGATGCGAAAAGACTGGGCATAGACTACCGCAAAGGTCGCCAGACTTACGTCAACACCGCCAACGGCACTATCCCTGCGTACCACGTCGTGCTCAACACAGTAAAAGTCGGCGACATCGTCCTCAATCAGGTCGATGCACTGGTGCAGGAAAACAATCTCGGCTTCGCCCTGCTCGGCATGTCTTTCCTGAAACGTACCGAGATGCGACGTGAAGGCGAGCAAATGATGCTGACCAAACGGTTTTAGCAATCAAACGAACAGATAATAAAAAACGGGCACTGCATGCAGTACCCGTTTTTATTTCAGCTTAGCGCTCTTACGCGTCCGGATCCTTGACGTGACGGCGTTGTTTGACCGCTTCCGCCAGGCCTTCCAGTACGCCCAGGCTGTCTTCCCAGTTGATGCAACCGTCGGTGACGGACTGGCCATAGACCAGTTCCTTGCCCGGGATCAGATCCTGGCGACCTGCCACCAGGTGCGATTCGACCATGACACCAACAATACGGGTATCACCACCAGCAACTTGCTTGGCAATATCAGCGCAGACCGGGATTTGGTTTTCCGGTTTCTTCGAGCTGTTCGCGTGCGAAGTGTCGATCATCAGGCGTGAAGCCAGGCCATTGGCAGCGATGTCCTTGCATGCCTGCTCAACGCTGGCGGCATCGTAGTTAGGCGTTTTACCGCCGCGCAGGATGACGTGGCAATCTTCATTGCCGAGCGTCGAGACAATCGCGGAGTGACCACCCTTGGTCACCGACAGGAAGTGATGCGGCTGCGAAGCAGCCTTGATCGCATCAACCGCGATTTTCACATTGCCATCGGTACCGTTCTTGAAACCGACCGGGCACGACAGGCCGGATGCCAGTTCACGGTGTACTTGCGACTCGGTGGTACGCGCACCAATCGCGCCCCAGCTGATCAGGTCGGCGATGTACTGCGGGCTGATTACGTCGAGGAATTCGGTACCTGCAGGCAGGCCCAGTTCGTTGATGTTCAACAGCAATTCGCGTGCAATGCGCAAACCGTCATTGATGCGGAAGCTGTTGTCCATGTACGGATCGTTGATCAGGCCTTTCCAGCCGACCGTGGTACGTGGTTTTTCGAAGTACACGCGCATCACGATTTCGAGCTCACCAGCGTAGCGCTCACGCTCCTTGATCAGGCGGTTCGCGTATTCCATCGCGGCCTTGGGATCGTGGATGGAGCAAGGTCCGATCACCACCATCAGGCGGTCATCCTGGCCATGCAAAATACGATGCAGGGCAACGCGCGCATTGGCTGCGGTGGTTTCTGCTTTTTCGGTAATACCCAGCTCACGTATCAAATGAGATGGTGGCGTCAGTTCTTTCATTTCTCGAATCCGTAAATCATCTGTGCGTGGCATGTTTTTCTCCAGTCAAAATCTGTTCTGTAAAAATAAAAAACCGCCATCGCGGGCGGTTTTTTAAAGAATTTCGGTCTAAGCTTTTTTTACCTGCGCGCTTACCGCTTCTCCACCGCCGTTGGGCTGGAATAGCTAAAGTAAAAGTAAAATTGGAAGCGCGAGGAAGTCATGTTTTCACGTGTAATGCGGTTATCTGTCAGCAATAGTGCAATAAATCCGCGGGTTTCGCAAGTAAAACGGTTAAAAGGCGTGACAGATATGGCAATTATGGCCTGAATACCAACACTATCAGGCCGTACCGCCCACTGTCACCCCATCGATACGCAAGGTAGGCTGACCAACGCCTACCGGCACGCTCTGGCCTTCTTTGCCACAAACGCCGACACCGCTGTCGAGGCGCATGTCATTGCCTATCATCGAAACGCGATTCAGTACGTCAGGACCATTACCGATCAGGGTTGCACCTTTGACCGGGTAAGTTACCTTGCCGTTTTCTATCATGTACGCTTCGCTGGCCGAGAATACGAATTTACCGTTGGTAATGTCGACCTGACCACCGCCGAAGTTCACCGCATACAAACCGTTCTTCACCGATGCCAGGATTTCAGCCGGGTCTTTATCGCCGCCCAACATATAAGTGTTGGTCATGCGTGGCATAGGCAGGTGCGCAAACGATTCGCGACGTGCATTACCCGTCACCGGCATTTTCATCAGGCGCGCATTCATGGTGTCCTGGATATAGCCTTTCAGGATGCCGTCTTCGATCAGCGTCGTGCATTGCGTCGGATTGCCTTCGTCATCGATATTCAGCGAACCGCGACGATCGGCGATCGTACCGTCATCCACCACGGTGACGCCTTTGGCCGCAACGCGTTCACCGATACGACCGGAGAATGCACTGGAGCCTTTGCGGTTGAAGTCACCTTCCAGACCGTGACCGATGGCTTCATGCAGCAAGACGCCAGGCCAGCCCGGGCCCAGCACTACGGTCATCGGACCTGCTGGCGCCGGACGCGAGTCCAGGTTCACCAGTGCCGAAGCAACGGCTTCGCTCGCATATTTTTCCAGCAATTCATCGTCGAAGTAAGCATAGCTATAGCGACCACCACCACCACTGGAACCCATTTCGCGACGACCGTTTTGTTCAGCAATGACAGTAATCGAAACACGTACCAAAGGACGGATATCGGCAGCCAGCACGCCATCGCTGCGCACTACTAACACCACATCATATTCTCCGGCGAGGCCCGCCATGACTTGCACCACACGCGGATCTTTGGCGCGTGCGATACGCTCTATTTTTTCCAGCAGTTTTACTTTTTCCGTTGCATCCAGCGAAGTCAGCGGGTCATGCGGCAGGTACAGCGAACGACCACCGGCCGGCTGGATCGCCGATGCCACCTTGATCTTGCCTGCGCCCTGGCGCGCGATGGTACGGGTCGCCTGTGCTGCTTCTAGCAAAGCACGTTCGGAGATTTCATCCGAATACGAGAATGCAGTCTTGTCGCCGGAGACAGCGCGTACACCGACGCCCTGGTCGATGGAGAAGCTGCCGGTCTTGACGATGCCTTCTTCCAGACTCCAGCCTTCACTTTTGGTGAACTGGAAATACAAATCTGCATAGTCGACGCGATGCGTAAACATCGACCCCAGCGTTTTGATCAGGACAGATTCATCCAGGCCAAAAGGCGTCAACAGTACATCGCGGGCGACGGCTAGCGTTTTGAGATTTGGTTCGAATGGAGTCATTGTGTCTTTGCTATTCACGCGTCAAGCGCAAAAATTGATTCGGATAGGCGAATTGTAGAGCAAATGGCTCCTTCGCCCCCAACTACTACAGCTTGCGATGTTTCAATGCAGGAAGATTTTCCCGAACACCTGATAAATAATGGGGTTCAATGTCGCCGATTACAAGCCCCTCCCCCTCTGCCAGCACGGTTTTCACCTCGCCCCACGGGTCGATCAGCATGCTGTGGCCCCAGGTAGTGCGGCCGTTTTTATGGCGTCCGCCCTGCGCTGCTGCCAGCACATAGCATTGGTTTTCTATGGCGCGGGCACGCAGCAGGATTTCCCAGTGTGCCTTGCCGGTTGTATAAGTAAAGGCGGCCGGTACCACGATCAGTGTGCAATCACCCATCGCGCGATAGAGTTCGGGGAAACGCAAGTCATAGCAAACCGACAAACCGACCTTGCCAAACGGAGCCTCAAAGGTGGTCACATCATGACCATCGACGATGGTACGGGCTTCGTCGTAGGATTCTTCACCCTTGGTGAAGCTGAACAAATGGATTTTGTCGTAGCGCTGTACACGCTCACCGGCCGGGTTGTACACCATCATGGTGTTCAACACTTTATCGGTGACCTGCGCCGCCAGCGGCAGGGTGCCGCCTATCAGCCAGATCTGATGTACACGCGCGGTCGCTGCCATGAATTCCTGGATAGGGCCGACATCCACTTGCTCGGCATAGCCCAGCTTGTCGGTTTCGTGCATACCCATCGCTGCCCAGTATTCAGGCAATAACACCAGTTGCGCACCCTGCTGTGCGGCATCGGCTATCAGGCGTCTGGCCGTCGCAATATTTTCCTCTATCGAAGGAGAGGAAATCATCTGGATCGCGGCTACACGCGAGAGGGAGTTCGTCATGATTCTGCTTTCTGTTCGCCTGGTTTCAACATCCTAGCCCGGCGTCGCCGCTGGTGCAGGCGTTGAAGATTGTTCATTCTTGCGGTCCACCTTGGTCACCGTAGGATCTTTCCATGGCCCGGTAATCTTGTATTCAAATGTGAACGCGCGCGCCAATGGTTCACGCAGGAACAATTGTGCCAGGAAGGTCCCTGCACCGATGACCGGGTTCACTGCCAGCGCATAAGCAACCGAGGCCGCACCGGCATTGATTTCCGGGATCACCACAGCGCGCAGGTTTTGCGATTCCTTGTCAATATCGGCCGAGCCTTCTATCAATACGGTCGCGCTGACGCCGCGCATTTTCAGGTTGGTAGTAGATGCTACCCCGTTATTGATATTCGCACTGCCGGTGATGCCGTCGAAAGCAAAGCCGTCAGAGAAGATATCGCGGAAATCCAGCGTCAGGCGACGTGGAATCGATTGCAGGCTCAGCACGCCGAGTAGCTTGGCAGCACCCGGTTCTACCTTGAGGAACTGGCCAGACGCTATGTCCATGTTGATGTTGCCGGACAAGCTCGGATAATCGATGGAGAATGGCAAACCCTTCCAGCTGATAGTGCCTTCCATTTTTCCTTTACCGTTACGCACCACATCTGCAAAGTCGAAACGACCCAGCAGGTTACCGGCATTATTGATGTTCATGCTGTAGTCTAGGCTGGAGCTATTTCCGCTCTTCTTGGCCAGCCAGCTACCGCTCGCCTTCAGGCTCGCATCCGGATTGCTCAGCGACAGATTGCGGATACGCCATTCGCGACCTTCGGTGGCACGCACATAGTGTGCGAGCAATTCGAGATGGCCCAGCTTCTTACCCATCAATTCAAAATTATCCGCGATGATGTCCAGCGCAGGCATCTCAGTTGCAGTATCTACACCATCGAGCAGGTTCTTGACTTCGGTATTCGCTGTTTTCGGCACCGTCAGTGACGACAATCTGGCCGTCACTTTACCCAGTCCACGTCCGGATGACGATTCTATCCAGGTGATATAGCCGGACATTTGCGCCGCATCGACGTTGGCTTGCCACGCGCCTTTATCATGCGTTGCCCCCAGCACCACGTTATCGAATTTCTTGTCGAGCAAATTCAATTCCGTCGCACGCACTGCAATGCTGGTCGGATCAACATACTGCGACAGATTAACGACGCTCAACGGATCTGCTGCCACTTTCTTCTTCGGATCAGGCACATCCTTGGACATCACTTTGAGCCAGTCATCGACATTCAGGCTACGCATGCTGAGATTAAGCGCGAGGCCGCTGTTGGGTACCGGTGCAGGTGTGTTCACACCGATACCGCCATAGACGACACGCCATTCGGGATTGGCGGCCGAGGTATTTTTCTCGCGTGCGTAATTCGCTGTAATCGAAGACCCCAGTGCCACCTTGATGGTGTCGCGCATCATGGTCGCGCTATCGGACTGCAAGCCTAACTGTTCAAACTTCAGTGGCAACGCATCTTTGGCCGCCTTGTTCAGCGGTGCCGGGAAGTCCAGCCCCAGGCCGCGCAGATTGGAATCGACCACGATGTCTACGCGCTTGCTGCGCACACCGATGCTGACGCCAAAGCGCGTACTGCCGTTGATCTTGTCGGTCAGTTTTTGCATCGCAGGCGACGGATAGTTTTTACGCAAACCCAATGCAGTGAGCGTGCCATCCGCCTTGATCAGGATGTTGCCGTCCTTTTGCGTGCCACCACTAACTGTCAGCGGGCCGCCAAGGAAAGTCGACTTGACGCCATTCAGCGTCAACCCTTTTTCATCAAACTCCAGTTGCCCCGTAGTACCTGACATCATCGGGATCACGTTCTGCAAGGTCACATTATTGTTATTGAATTTCAGTATGCCCTTGACCTTGGCATCTATCATCTTGTGCAGCGGCAGATGCAGTTTCAGCCCCAGCGTTGCATTGCCGCTCGCTTTGGTTTCATCTGTAAAGTGATCGATCCAGGTAGCAACCGGGCTGTCCAGCGTGTACTGCACCAGGTTTTGCAGGGTACCGGCCGCACTGCCATCGATGTCCAGTACCGGCGCATCTGCCAACAGATCAGGAATCACGGCTTTCACGTTCGATACATCGACACCGTTGGTCTTGCCGGTCTCACCCTTGATTTCCATGCGGGTGCGGTCGAACAGGATGGTGCCCTGCACTTTTTCCAGCAGCGGCCACATCGGTGCCTTGCCATCTTTCGCGAATAAATCCGGTGCATAGTTCAGGCCACCGTCTTCTATCCTGCCGCCAAAAGTGAACTCGCCTTTTGGTTTTTCGTTCGGCTTGCTGGTATGAAATGGGAAATGCGCCAGATCGCCTTTCAGCTTGATACGCGCATCGCGCAAGGTACCGGCAATCAGCGCATGCGATAGCCAGGTACGGAAGTCCTGGTTCATCGCGGTCGGCAGATAATTTCCTATCTTGTTCAATTCCAGTCCGGAGATAGTGCCGGTCACATCGATCGTGCCGAGGTCATGTCCGGCCCGCTTATGCAAAGGCATCAAATGACTGCCGGACAAACCTACCGTCAAACCCTGCTGCACGAAGTTCAAACCCTTCACGGTCAGCAGGAATTGATCGTTCTTCTGGAACGCCCACTGCGCATCCATATTGAAGGTATCAAATGCCACTTCCGGTTCGGAGAAATAAGTCGGCAAAGCCAGCTTGAGCTGATCCGAAGCCAGCACGATATTGCCGCCCTGGCTGTTGGCATCTATGCGTCCGGACAGGTTCTCAAAACCCGGAATCGCCGGTACTGCCGCTTGCGCTGGCGCAGTCTTGGTCGCTGCACGAGCCGAACGTGCAGGCTGTGCATTCATGGACAGATGCGAAAAATCACCTTTCAGCTTGTAAGAAGCAATCTCTGGATACGCACCCTGCCACTGCGCCGAAAAATCCTTCAACACACCACGCGGCGCAAAATCGCTGATCATCTGTAACTGTTCTTCCGGCAAAGGCAGGCGTCCGGCAAAATTAGCCCAGGCCTGCAAATCCAGTTGTTTCACCAAAATTTCGGCATGCTCGGGCGCATCTTTCTTCGCTGCCACATAGCGCTTGCTGAATGTCGTGCTGGGCAAAGTCAGGCCATCACGTGTCTGCAAGGAAAAATCCATCAGCGAAATCGTGTAACCCTGCGCGCCAAAGGTCAGTGTGCCGTCACGCGGACTTCCATCCAGCGGCTCGCTGATCGCGACCCTGCCATTTGCAGACGTCAACTCCAGCGGCACCAGGTCCTTGCGCAATTGCGCCGATACATCGGACAAGGCCAGGTCGGCAGTCAGGTCGGCGATACGTGCATGGTCAAACGCCAGCCAGGCGCGCAGCGAACCCTTGGCATGCTGCAAATCGAACGGGAAGTCTATATAAGGCTTCCAGCTCCCCAGCTCGGTATCACGCAGCGCCGAATAAATAGTGCCGGTCCAGCGCGAGGCGTCGGAAATTTTCTTGGAGAAATAGGGATGGTCAAAAGTCGCGCGTACATCCAGCGGCGCGGCGATCTCGGCTGGCGGCGTCGCCTTGAATGCGAACTGATGACGGCGACCTTCATTATGCAAGACCACATCGACCTTGCTCAGTAATAGATCTGGCGCTTGTCGCGCCTTGTCCTGCCAGCGCAACTGGCCATCCTTGATCCGGATTTCGCGTTGCGACAGGATCCAGTTAGCGGCCTTGCCGTCGCCATCCTTTTGCAAATCAACCAGCATCCCGGCGACGTAGAACTTGCCATCGGCATCGCGCTCTATGTCCATATTCGGCTGGTCTATCTCCAGGCTGTGCAGGCGCAGCTCTGCCACCATGACTGACCACCACGAAACGGTGGCTGACACTTTAGGCAAGCGCAGGGCAACATCCCCGCCCTGATCGTAAATCGCGACATTGTCCAGCGACAGGTAAGGACGCAAGCCATGCCAGGACGCATCGATCGCGCCTATGGTGACCGGACGGCCTATGGCCTTGGTTGCGACATTTTCTACATCAACCCGGTAATTGGAAATCTGTGGCAGGACCACATAGCGCAAGCTGAGGAACAGCGCGCAAAAAACGAAGTAAGCCACCAGCAACAGCTTGCCCAGCCAGCATAAGGCATTGAAGCTGGCCTGATTGGCATAGCGCAGTGTAGCCTGCAGCGAGCGCCAGCCTGCCTGTAGCTGATTGCCTGTTGGGGACTGTTCTGGTGGACGTGGGTCTGTAGGCATCAATCAAAAAGGTCGGTGAGTCGACTTCGCGTAGAATAAAACAGTCGGCATGCAAAAAACTGACATTAGCCGACAACAGCGCGGACTTACACCGCAATCATCAAGAACCCCTAGGATACTCTCTCCCAGCCCGTGACGAACATACCTTTGACCCAAGTTGCTGCATCCCGGTTTTATACCCGATGGATTAACGCGGATGAAACCCGCGCACAAAAGGTAGCCGAAGTCGGCAAATTATCCCTGAACGCCGAGGTTTTCGCTCGGATTTTACAAAACGAAACAGATGCGGGTGCTTCGCTCCCGGCCGCCATGCGCCGCTTGCGCAATCTGGTGATCGCGACCCTGATCCGGCGCGACCTCAGCGGCCAGGCCGACCTGGCGGAAGTGGTCGATACCATGACCGCTTTTGGCGACTTCGCGGTACAGCGCCACCTGGCCGCCGTCATGGCGGACATGGTCGCCATCCACGGCACGCCGGTAGGCGCGGAATCGGGCGAAACCCAGGAAATGATCGTGCTCGGCATGGGCAAGCTGGGCGGCGGAGAATTGAACGTTTCTTCAGATATCGACCTGATCTTCGTCTATCCGGAGGATGGCGAGACCGTCACCACCACGCCGGAACAGCGTCAGCTGTCCAACCATGAATTCTTTACCCGGCTGGGCAAGAAGCTGATCGCAGCACTATCCGAGATCACCGAAGACGGCTTTACCTTCCGCGTCGACATGGCTTTGCGCCCGAACGGCGTATCCGGCCCGCTGGCCGCCAGCTTCGGCATGGTGGAGGAATACCTGATCGTGCAAGGCCGCGAATGGGAGCGCTATGCCTGGGTCAAGGCACGTGCGCTGACCGGTAAACCGGCCGATATCGAAGCGCTGGAACAAATCATCCGCCCCTTCGTCTATCGCCGCTACCTGGACTACGGCTCCATCGATGCCATCCGCAACATGCATGCGCAAATCCGCGCCGAGGTTACACGGCAGGAAGCACGCCACCCGGATCGCAGCAACAACGTCAAACTGGGCCGTGGCGGCATCCGCGAAATCGAATTCCTGGCGCAAGTATTCCAGCTCATACGCGGCGGCCGCGACGCCGCACTGCGCGACCGCTCAACCCGCCGCACGTTGCGCATCCTGGCCGAAAAACAATTATTCAAGCCCGAAGTAGTCGACCAATTGCTGCATGCCTACACCTTCCTGCGTAATCTGGAACATCGGCTGCAATACCTGGATGACGCGCAAACCCACACCCTGCCTGCAAATGAAGCCGATCGCCTGATCGTCGCGCACATGATGGGTTACCAGGATGTGCCGTCCCTGCTGGCTGCACTGGAAGAACAGCGCAAACTGGTCGCCACCCAATTCGATGAAATCTTCAGCGACAAAGCCAATGACAACAACGAAGAAAATGTTGATGCAGAACTGAGTGCCGTCCTGAGCGACACCGACAATGCAGGTGCGATAGAAGCCTATCTCAACACCCTCTCCTTCGACCATGCCGCCGATGCCGCGCAGCGCCTGCTCGCAACCTGGCACTCACCACGCCTGCAATCGCTGCCGGAAGCCAGTCGCAACAAGCTGGTCGCACTGGTCAATGCATCATTGCCCATCGTCGCCAAAGTCACGGAAACACGCTCGCTGGCACTCAATCGCCTGCTGAATTTCTTTGAAGCAATTGCACGCCGCGCGGCTTACCTGGCGCTGCTGACCGAATACCCGCATGCGCTGGAACGCGTGATCCGCATGATTGCCGCCAGCGAATGGGCCGCGCAATACCTGACGCGCCACCCTATCCTGCTGGACGAACTGCTGGACGACCGCACGTTGAAGGCCGCTCCAGACTGGAACGCCTTCGCCCGTGACTGCCGTCGCCGCCTGGACGAAACGCCGGGCGATACCGAACGGCAAATGGACGCGCTGCGCGAAATGCATCATGCGCAACTGATCCGCCTGCTGGCACAGGATCTGGTTGGCGACCTCAGCGTCGAGCGCCTGGCTGACCACCTGTCCGAACTGGCCGACAAACTGGTCGCGGAAACCATACACGCGATCTGGAAAACCCTGCCGACACGCCATCGCGAAGAACCCAAATTCTCCGTCATCGCCTACGGCAAGCTGGGCGGCAAGGAACTAGGCTACGCGTCCGACCTCGACGTCATCTTCCTCTACGATGACGATGACCAGGAAGCACCGGGCCTGTACGCCAAACTGGCGCAACGCTTCATCACCTGGATGACGGCACACACACCAGCCGGTATCCTGTTCGACGTCGACATCGCGCTACGTCCTGACGGTGCCAGTGGTTTGCTGGTCTCCACGGTGTCGTCGTTCGAGAAATACCAGACCACCTCCGCCTGGCCCTGGGAACACCAGGCCCTCACCCGCGCCCGCTACTGCGCCGGTGATGCCGACATAGGCGCACGCTTTGAAGCGATACGCGTCGAAGTCCTGCGCCAGCAACGTGATCCGGTGAAACTGAAAACTGACGTGCTGGACATGCGCAAGAAACTGCACGACGCCCATCCGAACCGCAGCGACCTGTTTGATCTCAAACACGATAACGGCGGCATGATAGACATCGAATTCATCGTGCAATTCCTGGTCCTGCGCGACTCGGCACAGCATGCACGACTGACCGGTGACATCGGAAACATCGCCCTGCTCAAGCTCTGCGGTGAACTGGGACTGATAGATCAGACGCTGTCAGGCAAAGTGGCCGATGCTTATCGTACCTTCCGCAAAATGCAGCATCAGATACGGTTGCAAGGAGCGGAACGGGCTCGGGTAGAGACTGAGCGGGTTGCTGTTGAGATTGCTGATGTTGAGGCTTTGTGGAGCGCAGTATTTAGTTAATAAGCTCACTCATGTCAGCGCATGCCCACATTTGAGCATGAAATGAAATCGCTTATCTATCAATGACATAAGTGACTTGCCCTGAGCTTATCCACAAGGCTGTGCACAAAAAACGGGGATAACTTTAGGACTTATACACATCACGTTGCATGAACTGCGCACCAACGTGAAGCCAAGAGGCTGTGGTCGTTCATCCACTGTGACGATGCCGTTTGTGCGGGACAAAAAATGGAAAAAGAAGTGGGTGTGTTTGAGCGTAGCGAGTTTCGCCCACTTCCCATTTTTTGTCCCGCACAAACGGGGACCCCGCAGGGGCAGCGGCGCCGTGGTCGCCTTTCTTTGCTTACTTTCTTTGGCGAAGCAAAGAAAGTGAGTGGCTGCCGGGCCACACCCGGCAACCCAACTCTCCACGAAGAGAGAACATCATCACCAACAAAAATACGAAACCAGACACACAATAAAAAAACGCCCCAATCTCTCGGGGCGTTTTTATAAGGCTAAAACCTTAAATTACTTGGCAGTCATCAATGCAACCGTAGTATCCAACATACGGTTAGAGAATCCCCACTCATTGTCATACCACGACGATACCTTCACCAAACGACCCGACACTTTAGTCAAAGTCGAATCAAAGTTGCTCGACGCAGGGTTGTGGTTGAAGTCGACTGAAACCAGCGGCTCGGTTTGGTAAGTCAGGATGCCTTTCAAAGCACCTTCCGACGCTTCCTTCATGATCGCGTTGATTTCTTCAACGGTCGTGTCGCGTGCAGCGATGAAGGACAAGTCCACGATGGAGACGTTGATGGTCGGAACGCGGATCGCGTAGCCGTCCAGTTTGCCGTTCAGTTCAGGCAAGACTAGGCCTACCGCTGCAGCTGCACCGGTTTTGGTCGGGATCATCGACTGGGTAGCCGAACGTGCGCGACGCAGGTCTTCGTGCATCACGTCGGTCAGGACCTGATCGTTGGTGTAAGCGTGTACGGTAGTCATCAAGCCATTAACCAGGCCGATTTTGTCGTTCAAGGGCTTGACCAGCGGTGCCAGGCAGTTGGTGGTGCACGATGCGTTCGAGATTACAGTGTCCGTCGCTTTCAACACATTGTTGTTGACGCCGAAGACCACGGTTGCGTCCACGTCCTTGCCGCCTGGAGCAGAGATGATGACTTTCTTGGCGCCGCCTTTCAGGTGGGCCGATGCTTTTTCCTTGGTGGTGAAGAAGCCGGTGCATTCCAGCACGACATCGACGTTCAGTTCACCCCAGCCGATTTCAGCAGGATTGCGTTGTGCGAAGACGCGGATTTTGTCGCCATTGACGACCATGTAATCGCCGTCTACTTCAACGGTGCCTGGGAATTTGCCATGCGCGGTGTCGTAACGGGTCAGATGTGCATTCGATTTTGCATCGCCAAGATCATTGATCGCAACGATTTGAATGTCATTCTTTTTGCCGCCTTCGTAGTGTGCGCGAAGGATGTTGCGGCCGATACGGCCGTAGCCATTAATTGCAACGCGGATGGTCATCTTTTTCTCCAGAAAAATTCAACAGCAAACAAAAATATTCAGTACTTATACAGCGCACGCTTGCTGCAATGCAGGCAAGTCACGCCAGCCGTAACCGGCTTCCATCAAATCCAGCCCGTCCCATGTGAACGGTTGTTCGACCAATAGTTCAGCGCCCAGTTGCTGGTAGAACTGACGCGCGCCCTGATTACCGGCGATTACCCATACCAGCAGGCTATGCGCGCCCTGCTTTTGCAAGGCTTCAGCAATCAGAGACAGCAAACGACGGCCGACGCCACCACGCTGCGCGATAGGTTTGAGATAAATGGCCGTCAGTTCGGCATTCATATCAAACTTCTCCGGCATCAGGAACATACCGGCGGCAAAACCAACCAGCTCGGTTCCTGCTTCCGCCACGAAGATCGAAATCGTCGGCAAATCGGCCTGTAATACCTGCGACCACATGGCCGTACTTTCTTCCGCGCGCATGCTGTCCAGATAAGCATCCGGCATCACGCCACGATAAGTCGTGCGCCAGCTTTCTACACGCAAGGCCGCTATGGCCTCGGCATCGCTAGCCGTCGCGCGGCGGAAAGTGATCTCGGTCACGCCAGTGTCTTTTTGACTGCAGCGATGACGTTCTCGACGGTGAAGCCGAAGTGCTTGAACAGCACGCCAGCCGGAGCCGATTCGCCAAAGGTATCGATACCAATGACGCCACCTTCGAGGCCTACATATTTGTACCAGAAGCTGGTGACGCCAGCTTCGATCGCGACACGTGGCACGCCTTTGGTCAAGACGCTGGCTTTGTATGCTGCATCCTGGCGATCAAAGACGTCGGTCGATGGCATCGAAACGATGCGTACTGCCACGCCGTGCTTGGCCAACTCGTCTGCCGACTTGACCGCCAGTTCGATTTCGGAACCGGTTGCGATCAGGATGGCTTTGGCGTTCGGTGCATCACGCAAGACGTAAGCACCGCGCTTGATGTCGGCGATTTGTTCTGCTGTGCGTTCCTGGAACGGCAAGTTCTGGCGCGAGAAGATCAGTGTGCTTGGACCGTCTTTGCGTTTAACCGCTTGCTCCCATGCCACCGCGGATTCAACGGTGTCGCATGGACGCCAGTTGTCCAGGTTAGGAATCAGGCGCAGGCTGGATACGTGTTCTATCGATTGATGGGTAGGACCGTCTTCGCCCAGGCCGATCGAATCGTGCGTGAATACGAAGATGGAGCGCAGCTTCATCAATGCCGCCATGCGCAATGCGTTACGGCTGTAATCAGAGAAGGTCAGGAAGGTTGCGCCGAACGGGATGTAGCCGCCGTGCAGGGCAATACCGTTCATGATCGCGCTCATGCCGAATTCGCGCACACCGTAGTTGATGTGGTTACCGGCCTGGTCAGCGCGGACTGCCACGCATTCTTTCCAGTTGGTCAGGTTGGAACCGGTCAGGTCAGCCGAACCGCCGAGGAATTCCGGCAATACCGGTGCCAGTGCCTGGATCGCGTTTTGGCTCGCTTTACGAGTCGCGATGGTTTCTTTTTTCTCTACGCATGCAGCGATGTAAGCATCAACCGCCTTGTTCAGGTCGCCCGGCAATTCGCCAGCCATGCGGCGTGCCAGCTCGCCTGCTTCTTGCGGGAATTTTTCGCTATACGATTTCAGCAAGGTATCCCAGTTGGATTCCAGCGCCTGGCCTTTTTCTTTCGCGTCCCATGCTGCGTAGACATCAGCAGGCACGTCGAACGGCGCATAGGTCCAGCCCATTGCTTCGCGGGTTGCTGCGATTTCCTTGTCGCCCAGCGCTGCGCCGTGCACATTGTGTGTGCCTTCCATGTTCGGCGAACCTTTACCGATCACGGTACGGCAGCAGATCAGGGTTGGCTTGTCGGATGCTTTGGCTTGCTTGATCGCTGCATCGACTGCATTAACGTCGTGACCGTCCACTGCGCGGATCACGTTCCAGCCATAGGACTCAAAACGTTTAGGGGTGTCGTCGGTGAACCAGCCTTCTACGTGGCCGTCGATCGAGATGCCGTTGTCGTCATACAAAGCGATCAGCTTGGACAGGCGCAAGGTGCCAGCCAGCGAGCATGCTTCGTGCGAAATGCCTTCCATCAGGCAGCCGTCGCCGAGGAAAACATAGGTGTGGTGGTTAACGACATCAAAACCCGGGCGATTGAATTCAGCCGCGAGCAGTTTTTCTGCCAATGCCATACCGACGGCGTTGGTGATGCCCTGGCCCAATGGACCAGTGGTGGTTTCGATACCTGGGGTGATGTCAACTTCAGGGTGGCCCGGAGTTTTCGAGTGCAATTGACGGAAGTTGCGGATTTCATCCATAGACAGGTCGTAACCGGTCAGGTGCAACAAAGCGTAGTGCAACATCGAGCCATGACCGTTCGACAACACAAAGCGATCGCGGTTGACCCATTTAGGGTTGGCCGGATTGTGCGAATAATGATTCGCCCACAAAGCGACGGCAATATCTGCCATCCCCATAGGCATACCGGGATGACCGGAATTGGCCTTTTGTACTGCATCCATTGCCAGCGCACGGATTGCGTTGGCCATTTTGGTAGTCGGGAGCGTGGAAGTCATGTGATTTGTGTAGATGGCGAGTCGAATGGAATAGAATCAAACCCAGAACAAAATACTGGTGCACCAGCAAATAAAAAACCTATTGCTGCGAAGCCGCATATTTTACCAGAGTGGCGCGCTCAGACTAAAATCGAATTCCGGCCTTTGGTCGAAGTTTCACCTAAATTAAACATTGCGATGCCCAATTGTGTCGCAAAACCATGTCGAAAAGACAAGCAACGGATCACAGATGCCTCGTTTTTATTGCCCGCAGCCGCTCGCCATCGGCGCGGTAATCACCCTGCCCGAGCATGTCGCCCACCATATCCAGGTGGTGCGCCTCAGTAGCGGCGACCATATCACCCTGTTTAATGGCGAAGGCGGCGAATACACCGCGACCATCACCACCATAGAAAAGAAGCGGGTGACAGCTGAAATCAAACTGTTTGAGCCACGTGAAGTCGAGCTGCCCTACGCAGTGACCGTGGCACAGGCACTGCCGGAAGCATCCAAAATGGACTGGATCATCGAAAAAGCGGTCGAACTCGGCGTCCATGCGATCCAGCCGCTGGCAGCACAACGTTGCGTGGTGCGGCTGTCGGCCGAACGCGCCGCCAAAAAGATGCAGCATTGGCAAGGTGTCATCGTCGCCGCCTCCGAACAAAGCGGGCGTAATCGCCTGGCGGCACTGGCAGAGCCGGTCGATTTCAATCAGTGGATACAGCAGCAGGATTTACATAAGCGCATCCTGCTCAGTCCGCGTGCCGAGCAGTCGCTGTCTGACTGGGCGCGCCATCACCCGCCGCAATCGGTGGCGATCATGATAGGCCCGGAAGGTGGCTTTACCGAGAAGGAAGAAGACCTGGCGCTGGCGCAGGGCGTATTAATGCTGGCGATGGGGCCGCGTGTACTGCGCACCGAAACCGCCGGATTGTCGGCGCTGGCCGCCCTGAATGCGGTCTGGGGCGAGATGTAACAGGCATTTCCGCCAGCCCCTTATGCGGAAAATCAGCTAATCACAGGCCGGTTTGTCCCCTTCTGCCATCTTAGTCGCAGGGAAACCTGACGAAAGCATTTATAATTCAAGGTTTTGCGACAGTTTCACTCACTCATTACATGAAGGTATTTCGCGGACTTCCCAATGCTGCATCCCGTGCGCCCTGCGCGCTGGCGATCGGCAATTTCGACGGCGTGCATCGCGGGCATCAGGCCCTGCTGGGACGCCTGCGCGAAGTCGCGTCGAAAATGGGGCTGGAATCAGCCGTGATGACTTTCGAGCCACATCCGCGTGAATTCTTTGCCGCGCGTGCCGGTGATCCATCCAAGGCCCCTACCCGCATCGCCTCCCTGCGCGACAAATTACAGTCGTTGGCAAAAGCCGGGGTCGACCGCGTCATCGTCGAACATTTCAATGCGCACTTCGCTTCGTTGTCGCCGCAAGAGTTCGTCGAAAAAATCCTGGTGCAGGGCTTGCACGTCAAATGGCTGATCGTCGGCGATGACTTTTGCTACGGCGCCAAACGCGCAGGCAATGTCGCGACGCTGATCGAGGCGGGCAAGCAATACGGCTTCCACGTCGAATCGCAGCCTACCGTGACCAGCAGCGCCGGCACCCGTATCTCTTCATCGGCGGTGCGTGAGGCTTTGCTGCAAGGCGACTTTGCCCGTGCCGAAGAATTGCTCGGCCATCCGTATGCGATGTCCGGCCATGTCATCCATGGCAAGAAACTGGGTCGCACCATAGGTTTCCCGACACTGAATGTACGCGTCGCGCACAAACACCCGGCCGTGTCCGGTATATATATAGTGCAAGTGCATGGCCTCGATGACCATCCTTTGCCCGGCGTGGCCAGCATAGGCGTGCGCCCAACGGTAGACGATAGCGGCCGCGTGCTGCTGGAGACGCATTTGTTCGATTACTCGCAACAATGCTATGGCCGCCTGATCCGCGTGGAATTCCTCAAGAAGCTGCGCGACGAAGAGAAATACATAGACCTGCCTACGCTGACCGCCGCGATCAACCGCGACGCCGTGGAAGCACGTGCCTATTTCAAGCAACTGACCGACGCGGCCACTTCCGCGACCGACCGAATTTGACGATGGCCCGCTGAAGTATCACGACCGTTGTTACACCGATCATCCTCGAAAAAATATTATGTCCGACAATCAAAACAAACCTGGCAAGCCAGCAGCAAAGCCGCAAAGTAAATACCCGGTCAATATGACCGACACACCATTCCCTATGCGCGGTGACCTCGCCAAACGCGAACCGCAATGGGTCAAGCAATGGCAAGAACAAAAGGTTTACGAAAAAATCCGCAAGGCTTCCAAAGGCCGCCCGAAATTCATCCTGCATGACGGCCCACCGTATGCGAATGGCGACATCCACCTCGGACACGCCGTCAACAAGATCCTGAAAGACATGATCGTCAAGACGCGCCAGTTCGCTGGCTTTGACGCACCGTATGTACCAGGCTGGGATTGCCACGGCATGCCGATCGAAATCCAGATCGAAAAGCAATTCGGCAAAAACTTGCCAACCGCAGAAGTCTTGTCCAAGGCGCGCACTTACGCGAATGAACAAGTCGAACGCCAAAAGAAAGACTTCATCCGTCTCGGCGTACTGGGTCAATGGGACAAGCCATACAAAACCATGGACTTCGGCAACGAAGCCGATGAGTTGCGCGCGCTCGGCAATCTGATGGAAAAAGGTTATGTCTATCGCGGACTGAAACCAGTCAATTGGTGTTTCGATTGCGGCTCAGCACTGGCTGAAGCGGAAGTTGAATACCAGGACAAGCGCGATCCGGCGATCGACGTCGGCTTCCCGTTTGCTGAACCGGAAAAAGTAGCGAAAGCATTCGGGCTGGCCAAGCTGCCGACCGACAAAGGTTACGCCATCATCTGGACCACCACCCCGTGGACCATCCCGGCCAACCAGGCACTCAACGTCCATCCTGAATTCACCTACGCGCTGGTGCAAACCGAACGCAATGGCGAAACCATCCTCGTGATCCTCGCCGCCGACCTGGTCGAAGCCACGCTGCAACGCTACGGCCTGAGCGGTACTGTCATCGCAACCTGCGTCGGTGAAGCGCTGGCCATGATCAAGTTCAAGCATCCGTTTGCAGATGTCGATCCGGGCTACAACCGTTTGTCGCCGATCTACACTGGCACCTATGTCACTGCTGACAGCGGTACCGGCATCGTGCACTCGGCACCGGCCTACGGTATCGAAGATTTTATTTCCTGCAAATCGCACGGCATGCGCGATGATGAAATCATCGCGCCGGTCATGGGCGACGGCAAATACGCATCGTGGTTACCTTTGTTCGGCGGCCTGACCATTTGGGAAGCATCGAAACCGATCTGCGCCAAGCTGGATGAAGTCGGCTCGCTGTTCAAGCTGGTAATGTTTGACCACAGCTATATGCATTGCTGGCGCCATAAGACACCTATCATCTACCGCGCTACGTCGCAGTGGTTTGCCGGTATGGATGTGATGCCGAAGAACCAGGGCGCAACCCTGCGTGAAACCGCATTGCAAGCCATCGAAGAAACCGAATTCTTCCCGAGCTGGGGCAAAGCCCGCCTGCACGGCATGATCGCGAATCGTCCGGACTGGACACTGTCACGCCAACGCCAGTGGGGCGTACCGATGGCGTTCTTTGTGCACAAGGAAACCGGCGACCTGCATCCACGCACACCCGAGTTGCTGGAACAGATCGCACAACGCGTGGAAAAAGACGGTATAGAAGCATGGCTGACACTGGACACGAAAGAATTGCTCGGTGCCGATGCAGATATGTACCTGAAGAATAAAGACACGCTGGACGTCTGGTTCGATTCGGGCTGCACCCATCAGACTGTCTTGCGCGGTTCGCACAAGGAAGAGCTGGCCTTCCCGGCTGATCTCTACCTCGAAGGTTCGGATCAGCATCGCGGCTGGTTCCATTCGTCGCTGCTGACCTCGTCGATGATGAATGGTCGCGCACCCTACAAGGCATTGCTGACACACGGCTTCACCGTCGATGGCGAAGGCAAGAAAATGTCGAAGTCGCTCGGCAATACGCTGGCACCACAAAAAATCTCGGACACGCTGGGTGCCGACATCCTGCGCCTGTGGATCGCATCTACCGATTACTCCGGTGAACTGTCGATCTCGGATGAAATCCTCAAGCGCGTGACCGAAAGCTATCGCCGTATCCGCAACACGGTGCGCTTCCTGTTGTCGAATACTTCGGACTTCGATGCAGCGAAAGATCTGGTACCGGTCGCCGACATGCTGGAAATCGATCGCTATGCGATAGCGCAGATGAACGCGCTGCAAGCGGAAATCCAGGCGCATTACCAGGTCTATGAATTCCACCCGGTCGTATCGAAATTGCAGATGTACTGCTCGGAAGACCTGGGCGGCTTCTACCTCGACATCCTGAAAGATCGTCTCTACACCAGCGGCGTGACTTCACATGCACGTCGTTCCGCACAAAGCGCGATCTGGCACCTGACGCACTCCCTGCTGCGCCTGATGGCACCTATGTTGTCCTTCACTGCAGAAGAAGCATGGGCAGTATTTGCCAGCCCGGAGATGAATGCCGACGGCACCATCTTCACGCACACCTTCTATCAATTGCCGGAAGTGGCAGACGGTGCAGCCTTGCTAAGCAAGTATGCGTTGCTGCGCGAAGTGCGCAACAACGTCACCAAGCAACTGGAAGAAGTACGCGTGGCAGGCAGCATCGGTTCTTCGCTGCAGGCAGAAGTGGCATTGCAAGCCAGCGGCGACAAGTTCGATGCACTGGCCAGCCTTGAGGATGATCTGAAATTCGTGCTCATCACTTCGCAAGCCAGCGTCAGCAAGGTCGCCACGGCAGAAGAAGAAAGCGTAGCAGTCACACCATCGGCAGCGCAGAAGTGCGAACGTTGCTGGCACTATCGCGCCGACGTCGGCAGCCATGCAGAACACGAAGGTCTGTGCGGCCGCTGCGTCGCCAATTTGTTCGGCAAAGGCGAAGCACGTCGGTTTGCATAAGACTTGCGTAACACGGCATCATTGCGCCACACTTCGCTCCGGCTCCGGCCGGAGTGATTTCCATGACATTTACGGGCAAAGATAGCGATGGCTTCTAACAAACGATATTTTTCATCCTCCAGCAGCATGGTTCCATGGTTAGGCATCGCCGCCATCCTGATCCTGCTCGATCAAATCACCAAAATCACGATCACCCGCCTCTTCGTCTACGGCGAATCACACGCGGTGACTTCGTTCTTCAATCTGGTACTGGTCTATAACAAGGGCGCAGCGTTCAGCTTCCTCGCGTCGGAGACCGGCTGGCAGCGCTACTTCTTTACCATCATGGGGATAGGCGCAGCCATCTTCATCATCTACCTGCTGAAAAAACACGCTGGTCAACGCCTGTTTTGCTGGGCGCTGGCGCTCATACTTGGCGGCGCGGTAGGCAATGTCATAGACCGCGTGCTGTACGGCCACGTCATCGACTTCCTCGACGTCCATGTCGGTGGCTGGCACTGGCCTGCTTTCAACATCGCCGACAGCGCGATTTGCATCGGCGCAATATTGTTTATCTACGATGAATTAAGGCGTGTCGGAAAGTAGCCAGTATCTCCAGCGTATCTACAGATTCACAACCGTAAGCTGATACACTAGCCCGCACATCTTTCAGGAGTCCTTCATGGATCTTGCCGGTAAAAAAATCGTACTGGGATTAACTGGTGGCGTCGCCTGCTATAAAGCAGCGGAACTGACACGTGAGCTCGGCAAAGCTGGCGCACAGGTACAAGTCGTCATGACCGATGCCGCCACCCACTTCATCACGCCAGTCACGATGCAGGCACTGTCCGGTCATCCGGTCGTCACCGACCAGTGGGATGCGCGCGTTTCCAACAACATGCCGCACATCGACCTGACACGCGATGCCGACGCTATCGTAATCGCGCCCTGCTCCGCTGACTTCATCTTCAAGCTCGCGCATGGCGCCTGCGATGACCTGCTCTCCACGTTATGCATCGCCCGTCCTGACACCCTGCCGCTGTTGGTGGCACCGGCAATGAATGTAGAGATGTGGCAAAACCCGGCAACCCGCCGCAATGTCGCGCAACTGAAAGCGGACCGCATCGCGGTACTCGGCCCCGACGCCGGCGAACAGGCTTGCGGCGAAACCGGCATGGGACGCATGCTGGAACCGGAGCAATTACTCGAAGAAATCATCGCCACCTTCCAGCCCAATCTGCTGGTAGGCAAAAGCATACTGATCACAGCTGGCCCGACCTTTGAACCGATAGACCCGGTACGCGGCATCACCAATCTCTCGTCCGGCAAGATGGGCTATGCGATTGCACGCGCTGCACGCGAAGCCGGCGCCGACGTCACACTGGTATCCGGTCCGACCGCACTGGCAACACCGTATGGCGTACACCGCATCAACGTACAGACCGCACAGCAAATGCATGATGTCGTCATGTCGCGCATCAGCTCGCAACATGTCTTCATCGCCGTCGCTGCCGTGGCCGACTGGCGCGTCGCGAATGTCAGCGCGCAGAAGCTGAAAAAGAATGCGGCCGGTGATGCACCATCGCTCGCGTTTGAACAAAACGCCGACATCCTCGCGGCCGTCGCAGCACTGCAAAATCCGCCGTACTGCGTCGGCTTTGCCGCCGAGTCGGAAAACCTGCTCGAGTACGGCGAAGCCAAGCGCAAGAAAAAGAATATTCCGCTACTTGTAGGCAATATCGGCCATCAGACTTTCGGCCAGGACCAGAACGAACTGGTACTGTTCGACGATAAAGGCCATACCGCCTTGCCACTGGCCGACAAGCAAAAACTGGCGCGCCAGCTGGTGCATGAAATCGCGCAGCGCCTGCCCTGATCCGAATCACTCTCTCACCTTCCCTGAGCCCATGAAGACTATCGAAGTAAAAATCCTTGATCCGCGCATGAAAGAACAACTGCCTGCCTACGCCACTCCTGGCAGTGCCGGCCTGGATTTACGTGCTTGCCTCGATGCACCTATCGTCATCAAACCGGGCGAAACCCATCTGGTACCAACCGGCCTCGCAATCCACCTGGCTGATCCGGGTTACGCGGCAATGATCCTGCCACGCAGTGGCATGGGCCATAAACATGGCATCGTCCTTGGGAACTTGGTGGGCCTGATCGACTCCGATTACCAGGGCCAATTGATGGTGTCGACATGGAATCGCGGTCAGACAGAATTCACGCTCAACCCTATGGAACGCCTGGCGCAATTGGTCATCGTTCCGGTCCTGCAAGTCGGCTTCAATGTAGTTGAAGAATTTGATACAAGCGAACGCGGTATTGGCGGCTTCGGCAGCACCGGGAAACACTGAATCTAGGAGAATTTTTATGCATGCCCTGCTGCAACCCGTACTACGTAAAACGAAAGCCACCACCGCCTTATTCCCTATCGCTTTATTGCTGGCCGGTTGCAGCACTGTCTCGCTCGATACTCCCAGCGCCCGCCCCGGCACCGTCGCTCCGGCGCCGGTTACCGAATCAGCGCAAAAACAAGCCTTGCGCAGCGTCACCGCACAACAGGATCGCTTGTACCGCCTGGCAGCACCGCTGCTGGTCAACAATGCGCCATTGTGCAAGGGCAATGCGCGCAACCTGATCGGCTTCAGCGCCAAGACCAAATATTCATTCTCGGAAGATTATGTAGAAGCAGCGCAATCGCTGGGCTTCGATGAACGCCTGCAAGTCACCGGCGTCCTGAACAATAGCGGCGCAGCTCGTGCCGGTGTCAAACGTGGCGACATCCTGGCGACAGTGCAAGACAAACCTATGCCGCAAGGACCGAATGCAGAGCGCCAGGCCGCTGCGGTGCTCGGCCCATTGGTCAACTCGGTTTCCAACGTCAAACTCGGCCTGATTCGTAACGGCAGCAACGTCGCCGTCACCGTACCGCTGACCCGCGCCTGCGGCTTCGGCATCGAACTGGGCAACACCGACAATGTCAGTGCCTACGCAGATGGTCGCCGTGTCCTGGTCACACGCGGCATGCTCAACTTCGCACGCAATGACAATGAAGTCGCTTACGTACTGGCGAAAGAACTGGCACACAACGCACTTGGTCATCCGGCACAACAAAGAATGAGCGCGACTGTAGGCGGCGTCATCGACAACATGATCCGCATCACACCGGATGCAGGTCCACTCGGTGGCAGCGGCGGCATCAAGGCGGTACCGCAAGAAACCGATGCAGCAGCGGATCGCCTCGCGCTCTACATGCTGGTACGTGGCGGCTACAGCATCGATGGCGTCAGCAGCTTCTGGCAACGCCTGGCAACACAGTACCCAGCCAGCGTCACCAATAGCTACACCGCGATACATCCAGCGACTGCGTATCGCATCACCGTGATCGACAAGACAGTCAGCGAAATCAAAGCCAAGCAGGCGGCGAAACAAAACCTGGTGCCGTGATCAATAGATAGCACCTGAAATAAAAAAGGAGCGCAATGCGCTCCTTTTTATTTGGCCTGGCTTAACGCGATCAGGAATGTATCTTCATCGCCTCATCGATATCCGCACGTGTCAGCTCCGGCGCAAATTGCTGGATGAAGTCATACGTGTACTGGCGCAGATAAGCACCACGACGCACCGCCAGACGTGTCACGTTCTGCGCAAACAGATGCGACGCATCGATCACCTTCAGACCGTTGCTGCCATTCTGTTGCAGTGCCATCGAAGCAACGATGCCGACACCAAGATTCAGCAACACGTATTGCTGAATAACGTCCGAATCCATCGCGGTCAAAACGATATCGGTGGTGATATCAGCCTGCTTGAACGCGTCATCGATATGACCACGACCAGTAAAGCCGAGGTCGTAGGTAATCAATGAATACTGCGCTAGGTCAGCCAGCGTGATCAGTTTCTTGTCCAGCAATGGATGACCATCCGGTACCACCACCGAGTGATGCCAGCGGTAGCAAGGGAAAGACACCAGGTCTTCAAACTGGCTCAAACCCTCGGTTGCAATACCGATGTCTGCCTTGCCGGACAATACCCATTCGGCAATATGTTCAGGCGTGCTTTGTTGCAGGGCGATCCGTACTTTCGGGAATTCTTTACGGAATACCTGCACCACCTTCGGCAGCATGTAGCGTGCCTGCGTGTGGGTAGTCGCCACTGCCAGTGTGCCGATTTCCTGCCCTGCGTATTCCTGGCTCGCACGTTGCAGGTTTTCTGCTTCCAACAACAGGCGATCGATGATTTGCAGGATGCCGCGGCCGGGATCGGTCAGGCCGGTCAGGCGTTTGCCATTGCGTTCAAAGATGTCGACGCCCAGCTCTTCCTCCAACTCGCGAATCTGGCGGCTGACGCCAGGTTGCGATGTGAACAGCACATTCGCCACCTCCGTCAGGTTGTAACCGCAACGTGCGGTTTCGCGGATCGATCGTAGTTGTTGAAAATTCATATCCAGGCACCTCTATCTATACTTGCGCAATAGCTCGGTGACTAACGGTCAGCGTTTATCGCTTATACCGATTCGTCAACGAACACTTGCAAACGTTTAGGACGAACAATCAGTGTTTCGCCCTCTTTCAATTTCAAATGACCGAAGCGCTCATTCGAGATCACCGCTTCTATCAATTCACCGTTGTCGTCGCGCTCCAGTTCCAGCTGGGCCAGCGGGCCGATCGCATGGGCACGGCGCAATTGCACCACGATGCCTTCTGCGCCAGTCGTGTAGCGATCCACTTCCAGGTCATGCGGACGGACATAGCCGATACCTTTGGAATCCTGGGTTTCTGCATGTTCAGGTGCATCGAATGCGATACCCGACGATTGCAAAATGCCTTCATGCACACGACCGTGAAACAGGTTGACGTTACCGAGGAAGCCGTAGACGAAAGGCGAAGCCGGGTTGTTGTACACATCCTTAGGCGCACCGATCTGCTCGACATTGCCCTTGTTCATCAACACGATCTGATCCGCAACTTCCAGCGCTTCTTCCTGATCATGGGTCACGAAAATACTGGTGACATGCAGGTCGTCATGCAGGCGACGCAGCCAGCGACGCAATTCCTTGCGGACTTTTGCATCCAGCGCACCGAACGGTTCGTCCAGCAGCAATACGCGTGGCTCAACTGCCAGTGCACGTGCCAGCGCAATACGCTGACGCTGGCCACCGGACAATTGCGGCGGATAACGGTCAGCCAGCCAGTCAAGTTGCACCAGTTCCAGCAATTTGGTGACTTTTTCCTTGATCTGCGATTCCGACGGACGAGTCGCCGATGGACGTACACGCAAACCGAAAGCGATGTTTTCAAACACGGTCATGTGCTTGAACAATGCGTAATGCTGGAACACGAAGCCGACCTGGCGTTCACGCACGTGGCGCGCCGAAGCATCTTCGCCATCCAGCAGCACCTGGCCGTGATCCGGTTGTTCCAGACCGGCAATGATGCGCAACAAGGTGGTTTTGCCGCAGCCGGAAGGTCCCAGCAGCGCGGTCAGTTCGCCGGCCGGAAAGTCCAGTGACACATTATTAAGTGCGACAAAATTGCCAAATTGCTTTTGAATATTCTTGACTTCGATGCTCATGATCCCTGCTCCTGAAACTGTTCGTGTGTATCTCTTAAACGCCATTCGATGAATGATTTGAGCGCCAGTGTAACCAGTGCCAACATTGCCAGCAACGATGCTACCGCGAATGCCGCCGAAAATTGGTATTCGTTATACAGAATCTCGACCTGCAAAGGAATCGTATTCGTCTGGCCGCGGATATGACCGGACACCACCGAAACCGCACCAAACTCACCCATCGCCCGGGCATTACACAAAATCACGCCATATAACAGACCCCATTTAATATTAGGCAGGGTCACATGCCAGAAGGTTTTCCAGCCCGAAGCACCCAATACCAGCGCCGCTTCTTCCTCTTCGCTGCCCTGCGACTGCATCAGTGGGATCAATTCGCGTGCCACAAACGGAAAAGTCACGAATACCGTCGCCAGTACGATGCCAGGCACCGCAAACAGGATCTTGATATTGTGTTCCTGCAACCAGCCACCGAACCAACCCTGTGCGCCGAACAACAGCACATAAATCAGGCCGGAGATAACAGGTGAAACCGAAAACGGCAAATCGATCAAAGTCAGCAAAATGCTCTTGCCACGGAAATCAAACTTGGCGATACACCACGAAGCAGCCACACCAAACACCAGGTTCAGCGGCACCGCAATCGCAGCCGTCAGCAAGGTCAGCTTGATCGCCGATACTGCATCTTCATCCAGGATGGCGGCGATATAGGCGTCCCAGCCTTTTTTCAATGCTTCGGCAAATACCGACGCCAGCGGCACAAACAGGAACAGCGTCAGGAAAGCCAGCGCAACAATAATCAGTATGGTGCGTACCCAGACCGGTTCCAGCGTCGCGGCTGGCACGCGCGGTGCACGTGCGGTCGCAGCCGGGAATACAGCACTGGCTGGAGGAGCTATAGCGGACATATCAAACCTTCTCCGCCTGACCACGCTTGCGGGTCCAGGCTTGCAATAAATTAATCGTCAACAACATCAGGAACGAAGCTGTCAGCATCACCACCGCAATCGCGGTCGCACCTGCATAGTCGTACTGCTCCAGCTTGGTCACAATAAATAGTGGGGTAATCTCGGACACCATAGGCATATTGCCGGCGATGAAAATAACGGAACCGTATTCGCCGGTTGCACGTGCAAACGCCAGCGCAAAACCGGTCAGCAAGGCTGGCAACACAGTCGGGAAAATCACTTTGGTAAACGTCTGCCAATTGCTCGCACCCAGGCTGGCTGCAGCTTCTTCCAGCTCACGTTCCGCGTCTTCCAGGATAGGCTGCACGGTACGCACCACGAAAGGCAAACCAATAAACGTCAGCGCGATGATCACACCCAGCGGGGTGAACGCGACCTTGATGCCGATCGCTTCCAGATAGCGACCGATCCAGCCGTTCGGCGAATACAAAGCGGTCAGTGCGATACCGGCAACCGCAGTCGGCAATGCGAATGGCAAATCGACCATCGCATCAATAATCTTCTTGCCAGGGAATTTGTAACGCACCAGCACCCAGGCCACGATGCCGCCGAATACGGCATTCAGGAACGCACCTATCAGCGATGCGCCAAAACTCAACTTATAAGAAGCCACCACGCGATCCGAAGTCACCGCAGTCACGAATGCATCCCACGTCATCGTGAATGTTTTCAGGAACACGGCCGACAGCGGTATCAGGACGATCAGGCTGAGATAAAAGATCGTGAAGCCAAGCGACAAATTGAATCCGGGTAAAACCCTGGACGCGGTTTGTTTCCTGACAGGAAGGGCAAGGACGGCTGACATATGCTCTCTTATTACAAATATGGCTAACAGGCTGCAATAATTACACTTAGACGTTATAAAGAAAACGAATCTTTTTGCATTTTGTTAGAAGAAAAACGTATATAGAAATCAGCGTTCACTATTAATAAGAACGAGTTGGCCCCATCCGATTTCAGAAATAAGTGCTTGTAATCATGCACTTAAAAAATATTGCATATAAGGCAACGCATGGCCGAGGCCAATGGTCGCGACATACACAAATAAAAAAGGGCGATCATTGATCGCCCTTTCCTTATTAAGCCTCGCGGTGATATCACACCAAATGCTGCACTATGACTTCTTCATACTCGCCAGTATCTGCTCACACAACTGACAAGCTTCTTCGAGATGCTGCGCCAGATGCACATGCCGGGAATTGGCTTGCCACTCCTCCATCGCGGATCGGAAGGTAGCCACCCATAGCGTTGCCACCATGCGCAACTCGCTACGACGCTCGGGTTCTGGCCACACCATGATCAGGGTCTGAAGCAGTGCGCGCTCCCACTCTATAAACGATGCATGGAAACTCATCCGTAACTTCTCGGTAATGTGCATCAATTCTTCCATCGCGACGATTTCATCGTTCGCATGCCTGGAAAGATGGTCGTTGAATACCCTGCGTATGAGCTGGAATGGAATCTCATCCCGCGACGCGACAGCGATATCTTCCAGCAACGGTGACCAGCAGCCCCGGTGCCAGGCGACCAGCAGATCTTCCTTGCCCGCGAAATAAGAAAAGAAAGTACGGCGTGAAATTCCGGCCGCTACCGCGATCGCATCCAGTGTCGTCGCGTGATAGCCATGCTCGACAAACAAGCGCATACCCGCATCAACTATGCGTAGATAGGTGTCGCGCCGCTTCTGTTCGCGTAATCCGAGCGTTGCCGAGGTATCAGTTTGCTTATTCGTATTCACCAGGGCTCCTTGCAATTCTGCACTTAGCGCAATAATATTTGCACTTAGTGCAAATATTTTACTCAATTTCACCCGCTTTCCTTCTGTTACCCACACTATTTTTCAGCCGCTGTTGCGAATTCCACCCGCACGCCATGTTGTAGGAATAGGCAAAAAAGGTAGCAGTGGCCGGGTGTAGCGCAGGAGAGCAACTTGAAGCAAGCAAACATAGTAGTGGTCGGCGGCGGCATCGCCGGTCTGGAAATCGCGAGTTCATTAGGTCGAAAGTTTAAATCCGGCCATGCAAACTCCCCGCTGATCAGCGTACTTGATCGCGATTCAGCACACATCTGGAAACCCATGCTGCATACGATTGCAGCAGGTACGCGCGACATCTCACAACAACAAACTACCTACGCAGCCCAAGCCAGGGATTGCAGCTTTGCCTATCAACCGGGCGAGTTGAACGGCCTGGATCGCGCCAGCAAACAGATATCCATCGCTGCGCTCTACGCGCCGGACGGACGTTTGCTCATCCCGGAACGCACGCTTCCCTATGACAAACTGATACTGGCAGTTGGCAGCCAGGCCAATGATTTCGGCACGCCCGGCGTGCAGGAACATTGCTACATGATCGACTCCAGAGTACAGGCCGATGCCTTTAATCGCGAAGTGCGCCTGCGTATGTTCCAGTGCCTGGGTCTGGATCAGGAGCTATCGATCGCCATCGTCGGTGGTGGTGCGACCGGGGTTGAGCTGGCGGCGGAGTTGATTCAACTGGCTGAAATTGCAGAGAGCTACGGCGCCGTCGGCCTCGGATCAAAAATCCACATCACTTTGATACAAAGCGGCCCGCGCTTGCTGGATGCCTTCCCGGAATCGATTTCGCAAGCCGTCAGGGAAAAGCTGGAAGCACTGGGCATCAAGGTACTGACCAATACACGTGTGCAGTCTGCATCCGCGGACGGCTTGAACACGGCTGACGGCAACTTCATACCTGCGGCCATGTTGGTATGGGCAGCGGGCGTCAAGGCGGCTGAAGTAATGAGCCAGCTGGACGGACTGGAGTGCAATCGCAACAACCAGTTGATAGTCAATAATCGTTTGCAAACCACGCTGGATGATTCCATCTACGCGGTGGGTGATTGCGCCAGCCTGACGCTGCCGGGTGCAACGCGGGCGCTACCGCCAACCGCACAAGTGGCGCACCAGCAGGCCGTTTATCTGATCCGCCATTTCAGCAAGATACTGAACGAACAAAAATTCCCCGACTTCCGTTACCGTAATCTCGGCGCATTGGTCGCGCTGGGCGAATACGACGCCTATGCTTCCCTCGGCCAGTTTGGTCTTTTCAAGAACGGTTTTATACGCGGCAAGATTGCGCAATTGAGCCACGCGATGCTGTACCGTAGCCATCAATCCAATTTGCATGGATTCTGGCGCGGGAGTCTGCTGTGGATGGTGGACCAGCTGAATAAAAAGGTACGTCCTTCTATCCGACTGGACTAATACCCCAAGTTAAACAGGACGTAGCTGCGTAGGTGACAACACTCCCAGCCACGCTACACAGGCGATCACCAGCACCACCAGCGCGGTCTCCGTCAGCAGGCTTCTGCGCAACAAGCTGACAGCTTCGTCCTGATTGCCCGCTTGCATCGCCTGCTCCACACGTGGCCCGAGGAAGAAGCGATTCACCGTCGCGAGTGCCAGCATGCCTATGAAGAGTGCCAGCTTCACAGACAGCAACATGCCGTACTGCGTGGTGATCAAACCTTTGATCGATGGCCCTATGATCAATAGATAATTGGCGATACCTGTGCTCATCAAGGTCACCACGATCACGGTGCCGAAACGGGCAAATCCGTTTGCCGTCTTGCTCAGCACTGCGGGCGCATCGGGATGTAATCCGGGATTCATCAGCGCCAGTATCACAAAAGAAAACAGCGCGCCGACCCAGGCACCAGCAGCGAACAAATGCGCGATATCTGAAACCAGATGGATCCAGCCTTGCACGCCTTCATTCATTGCAGCATGACCTGACCAGGCCAGTGTCGCCAGCGCGAGTGCCGATAATACTGCCAGCAAACCATAACGGAATCGCGTCCCTGACCTCGCCACCACGATGACACATGCAAGCAAGGCCACCATGCGCAGCATCCATGCCAACCCCATATTGGTACCAGTGATGACCATACCGACTATATGCATGGACAACTCGCTGTAACTCTCGGCACCCGACATCGCCTTGGCCATTACCAGCATGGACGCGACCGACAGCATCAGGCTGAGCACAGCGGCGGCCGCTGTGAAGATGGCGTACTGCCTGTCAAAGTAAGCGAACTTGACTGTTAGCCGTAGCGCATACAGTCCGAATACGGCAATGCCAAACAGCGCTGCCATGCTGACGTAGAGACCAAATCGCAATGCGATATTGAGTCCGTCGTCAGCCATGGCTTATTTCACCTGGAAGGAGATGCTGCCTTTGATCGGATGCGTGTCGGCAGAGACTGCGCGCCAGTCGACGCGATAAGTACCAGCGACCAAAGGCTTAGCCGGTGTGATCACCATAGTCTTGTCATCGCTGCCACCTGCTACACCGGCGCTTATCTTCATCGCACCGTGATCCGCCATGCCCGGCATTTCAGTCATGGTGAGTGTGGCACCGGAGAACTTCTTGTTCAGCGTTTCACTGAACTTCAATTCGATAGTTGCAGGCGCTGCACCTTCGGACTTGTCAGCCGGAGTGGACGACACCAGTTCCGGATGCGCAAAGGCCGATGCCGCAAAAAACATCGCTGCTGCAGCGAAAGTAATTTTGCTAGAGAGACGGGAGAAAGACATGAGTATTCCTTTCTTTTAATAGTTAATGAAGCCAGACTTAAAACCAGAAACGCAAACCGGCAACAAAGCGTGTTTTGACTGGCTTGCCGCCTTCAGCACGTACAAAATCTGCCGTTTCGCCAAAGCTGCCGGCGCGCTCGACACCGATGTAAGGCGCAAATTGACGCGTGAATTCATAGCGCAGACGCAAGCCCGCAGACGCTTCGGCTAAACCACTGCCGAGCCTGAGTGCCGGATCGCGTTTGCCAAATGCTTGCAGTTCTACTTTGGGTTCGAGTATCAGTTTTTGCGTGATCAGGAGCTCGTAGCTGGCTTCGACTCGCAATGCGGTACGTCCACCACTACCGATATAGGCCGTGGCATCCACTTCAAACCAGTACGGTGCCAGCCCCTGGATACCAAACGCAGCCCATTGACGATCCGGGCCTTCGCGACTGGAGTCCAGACGCACACCCGCCTGCACATCCCAGTACGATGCAATTGCACGGCTCCACAGCAACTCGGTGCGTGATTCCTGGATCCGACGTTTTTCCGCATCGCCTTCGGCCTTGATGACAAAACGGTTGTAAGTGGTGCCGTACCAGCCTTGCAAGCTGTATGCGGTCGCGTCATTGCCACCGTCGTTAAACCTGCGCTCCAGTTGCTCACCGCGTAGGGATGCAAATGTATGTTCGTCTGCCAGCATCAGACGATCAACACCAGGCACCATGTAATCGCCGTCGCCCAGCTTGATGCCATTGGAATAGGCGTGCGGATCACGCGCATCTGCCGGAGCCGAACCACCCTGCATTTGCATAGCGCCGTGATCCATCGCAGGCTCGGGTGCAGCACCACCTGACATGTCGTGGCCTGCATGCGGATCGGCCGCTGCCGGCTTTGCTTTCATATCGTGACCAGCATGTGGATCAGCAGCATCCATTTGCATTGCGCCATGTCCTGCGTGCGGGTCTGTGCTCTGCGCATATGCGGCGACACTGCCGAAGGACGCGCAGACCAGCACTACGACCTGCAGATTTTTTGCTTTCAATATCATTTGCTTCCCCATCATTTCTCAGACACCACGACCTCGCGGAACATGCCCGCGTCCATGTGGAACATCAGGTGGCAATGCCAGGCCCAGCGTCCGAGCGCATCGGCCGTCACCAAAAAGCTGATGCGCTGTGCCGGTTGTACCGGCAAGGTGTGGCGACGTACGAGGAATTCACCGTCGGGACTTTCCAGGTCGCTCCACATACCGTGCAAATGCATGGGATGCGTCATCATGGTGTCGTTATGCAGGATGACGCGCAGACGTTCGCCATAACGAAAATGGATGGGTGTAGAACTACCGAATTCCAGCCCGTCTATCGACCAGCTGTAGCGCTCCATATTGCCAGTCAGGTGCAGCTCAACTTCGCGCCCGGGTTCGCGTTTATCTATCGGTCCTGATGGCGTGCGCAAGTCAGCCAGTGTCAACACGCGACGACCATTGTTACGCAAGCCTATGCCCGGATCATCCAGATTGGTACGCGCCATATCGACGCGCATATCAGTACTCGAACCATACTCGGTGCGTGCGTGCCGCGCGGTCTTGGACGGCACTGCCAGTCCGGACTTGGCTGACTTGGAGTCGCCATCCATCATGCTCATGCCATCCATGCTCATCATGCCGCCATCATCCATGCCGGACATCGCACTGTGATCCATGTTCATGCCGCCCATGCCAGCCATGCCGCTATGGTCCATACCTGCCATGCCACCGTGATTCATGCCGCCATGACCGCCCGAGCCATGCTGCATGTCCCCCATCATGTCGCGCATGGTCAGCCATTCAGCCTTGTCCAATGCAGGAACGGGAGCTTGCAGATCTTCGCGTACTGCCAGCGTGCCGCGCGCAAATCCGGTTCTGTCCATCGATTGCGCAAACAGGGTGTAAGCCTCGTCCTTGGGTTCCACCAGGACGTCTATGGTTTCACCGGGACCGAAGCGGAATTCATCTACCGTCACCGGCTCAACATCTAGACCATCGACATGCACTACCTTTAACTTCAGGCCGGGTATGCGCACGTCGTAGAAAGTATTACCTGTGCCGTTGATCATGCGCAGACGCACGCGTTCGCCCGGACGGAACAAGCCGGTCCAGTTACCGGCGGGTGTGATGCCATTGGTGAGGTAAGTGAGAGTCTTCGAAGACAGGTCCGCCAGGTCAGTCGGACTCATGCGCATCTCGTTCCACATCTTGCGTTTGTCAAAGGCTGCACCAAATCCATCACGTGCGGCATCGCGGAAGAAGTCGATCACGGTAGGCTGGTTGTAGTTGTAGTAATCGCCCTGCGACTTCAGTTTGGCGAAGACACGCATAGGATCTTCATCGGTCCAGTCGGACAGCAGCACGACATGATCGCGGTCGGCGCGTATGGTCTCGGGACCTGCCGGATCGATGATGATGGCGCCATACATGCCAGTCAGTTCCTGCATACCGGAGTGCGAGTGATACCAGTAAGTGCCGCTTTGCTGGACCTTGAAGCGATAAGTGAAAGTGGTGCCGGCCGGGATACCGGCAAAGCTGATGCCCGGCACGCCATCCATTTGATACGGCAGGATAATGCCGTGCCAGTGTATAGAGGTGCTTTCTTTCAGCTTATTGTGCACCCGTATGGTGACGGTCTCGCCTTCGCGCCAGCGCAGTGTGGGTGCGGGTAATGAACCATTGATGGTGGCCGCCAGACCCGGCTTGCCGGTGAAATTGACTGGTAACTCTTCCACTACCAGGTCAAATTCATTGCCACGCAGTACCGGCGCTGCGCCGCGACTCACCTGCTCCCCCCGTGCGACGGCACTCAGGACCGGTACCGACAGGCTGGCCAGCACCCCGCCCGCAGCCAGGCCCTGCACAAACCGTCTGCGGCTCAAGCCGGCAGAAGGAAGGATGATGGGTAATCGACGTGACATGTGTAATTCCTCAATAAATCAAACGGCGGATCAAAAACGCGATGGTAGCTATCCTAGGGGGCAACGACTGTCAGGGAAATTACCACTTCATTACATTCCTGTAATGTTGATGTCATCTTCATGCCGGATTCCATCAAGTAGCCGGTTTGACGTGTAAAAATACGCCTGTGCGTCGGCTTAGCCGGACTACCAACAGAGGAAGCAATGAAAATATTGGTCGTGGAAGACGAGAACAAGACTGCGGACTACATCCGGCAAGGCCTGCGGGAAGCCGGGTTCGTGGTTGATGTGGCACGGAATGGCCTCGACGGTCATCACATGGCCATGAACGAGTCCTACGACCTGGTACTGCTGGATGTAATGCTGCCCGATGTGGATGGTTGGCATATCGTCAAATCACTGCGCGATGCCGGACACCAGGTGCCGGTACTGTTCCTGACCGCACGTGGCAGCGTCGATGACCGCGTCAAAGGACTGGAGCTGGGGGCGGACAGCTACCTGATCAAACCGTTTGCCTTTTCTGAATTGCTGGCACATGTCAGAACCCTGTTACGACGCAGGAATGTTCCCGCCCAATCAGACCAGTTGCAGATCGCCGACCTGGTGCTCGACCTCGCACGCCGCAAGGCCACGCGCATGGGCCAGCGCATCGTGTTGACGAATAAAGAGTTTGCCTTGCTGGAACTGCTGGCACGGCGCCGTGGTGAAGTACTGCCGCGCTCGCTCATCGCGTCGCAAATCTGGGATATGAATTTCGATAGCAACACCAATGTCATCGACGTTGCGATACGCCGCCTGCGTGCCAAGATGGACGAACCGTATGAGCCCAAGCTCATCCATACCGTGCGCGGCATGGGCTACACCTTAGATATTCCGGATGAGAACTGATATGACTGGTACCAGCGCCGAGAAACGCCGCCCCGCTTCACTCGCGCTGCGGGTCACCATATTGGTCGGCATCACCACCACGCTGGTGTTCATGGCTTTCAACTGGGTGATCGTGCGTTCACTGGAAATGCACTTCGCCGAGCAGGACACCACCGAACTGCAAGCGGTCGCCGGAGCCGTGGTCAAGACTCTGAACGAAGTGCCGCATCAGGAAGGCAAGGATTCCGCGATGGCAAAACAGCTTGCCGCCATCGCCATCGGCCGTCACGGCGTCGCCTATAGCGTGTACACCAAGTCAGGCAGCCCGGTCTACATCGGTCATGGTGCAGACCTGAGCCGCTTGCTCAAGCGCGACAAATTCGATTCTGCCATCAACGACGAGGACGTCGTCATCTGGAAAGACAATGGCAGATCGTATCGTGGCGCAGCGCTGGAAGTCGGACCTGAAGCGACACCTGGCGGCACCCCGTTCATCGTCGCGATCGCGATGGACATCGACTTCCATCTGGAATTCCTGACGATGTTCAAGACCATCTTATGGTGGGCCACGCTAATCGTCTCCGTCATCGCACTCATCGTCGCCTGGTGCGCGGTGCAATGGGGCCATAGGCCGATCCGCAAGGTGTCGCGCGATATCCGCGCCATCCGTTCGTCACGCCTGGATGTGCGGCTCGATCCGACTGAAGTCCCAATCGAGCTGGAAGAACTCGCGGCATCGTTCAACGATATGCTGGGACGCATAGAAGATGGTTTTGCGAAACTGGCCAACTTCTCCGCCGACATCGCCCACGAGCTGCGCACCCCCGTCACCAACCTCGTCATGCAAACCGAAGTCGCACTCAGTCAAAGCCGCTCATCAACCGAATACCGCGAAATCTTGTATTCCAACCTGGAAGAATTCGAACGCATGAGCCGCATGATCAGCGACATGCTGTTCCTGGCACAGACCGAGAACGATCCGCACAATCTGCATCTGTCGGAAATCTCGATCGCAGCCATGATCCAGGACTTGTTCGACTACTTTGAAGCGCTGGCCGAAGAAGCCAGCATCACGCTCAAACTGGAAGGACATGCGATGCCTGTACAGGGCGACCGCGAAATGATGCTGCGCGCACTCAGCAACCTCATCTCCAACGCCATCCAGTATTCTGCCCCCGGTTCCACCGTCATCGTGCGTTTGTCGCAAGACAAACAAAAGACCACAGTAAGCGTAGAGAACCCGGGCGAACAGATCGTCAAGGAAGACTTGCCGAAACTGTTTGATCGCTTCTTCCGCACCGATCCTTCGCGCAAGCGTAAAACATCGGGTGCCGGGCTGGGTCTGGCTATCGTCAAGTCCATAGCCGAAGCGCATGGTGGGACGGTGCAGGCTACATCGGAGCAGGCGCGGATTAAGTTTGAGCTCAGCTTGCCGCATATCCAAAAGACTTAATGCGGTGACAGCTGTCACTTTATCGCGGCCCATGATAGTATACGTTTCATATACGTTTTATACATATTTTATATAAACACCAATATCATGGGCATCGTCAAAATCACCGAAGAAATGCATACCAATCTGCGCCTGACCAGCGGCGCGATGAGTCGCTCCATCAATTCGCAAGCCGAACACTGGCTGCGCGTAGGCATGATTGCAGAATTGAATCCCGGGCTTTGCTACAACGAGATCTGTCAGAAATTGATAGAGGCCGAGCAGCAGGCGGGAGCATCCAGTCGTGACATCAATCTCTCACTGGAAAAAAGCTGATGCCTAAAGTTGAAATCAAGAGCGCAGCCGACATTGCGATGCTGCGTATTTCCGGTGGCCTGGCGGCAGACGTCCTGCGCATGATAGGCGAACACGTCAAACCCGGCGTCACCACCAATCAGCTGGATAAGCTATGCCACGATTACATCGTTGATGTGCTGCATGCAGTGCCTATCAACATCGGTTATCACGGCTTCCCAAAAACGATATGCACGTCGGTCAACCATGTCATCTGCCACGGCATCCCTTCCGATAAAGTATTGAAGGATGGCGACATCATCAATATCGATGTGGCCTTGACCAAGGATGGCTGGCATGGCGATACCAGCCGCATGTATTACGTAGGCCAACCCAGCATACTCGCGAAGCGCCTGGTCGAAACGACTTATGAAGCCATGCGCGCAGGGATACTTGCAGTCAAACCCGGTGGGACATTAGGTGACGTCGGCTATGCAATTCAATCGGTCGCGCATCGTGAAGGATTCAGCATCGTGCGCGAATATTGTGGACATGGCATAGGCCGGATTTATCACGAAGACTTGCAGGTGCTGCACTACGGTCAGCCGGGTGCGGGGGTGAAGTTACAGCCCGGGATGGTGTTCACGATAGAACCAATGATTAACGCAGGCAAACGCCATTCAAAGGAATTGGCAGATGGCTGGACCGTGGTGACCAAGGATCACTCGCTCTCGGCACAATGGGAGCATATGGTGGCGGTGACGGAAACCGGATTTGAAGTCCTGACGCCGTGGCCAGACGGCTACGGCGTATACTCCCCCATCTCCGCTTGACCAATTTGCACTGCCGCCATGGCAGTGCAGGTCTGGATTGATAGCGGCATCACCGCTCTTTACCTGAGCTGCTCGACATCGGGCAACACCCAGGTTTTCTCGGCAAATTCTTTCTTCGGCCCATACAGTCGGAATAACAACTCAAACTGTCGCTTAGCATCGGTAGGCACCCAATTGGATTGCTTGCCTGCAGGTGCCGTCGGACCAAAGTAAATATCGGTCGAACCGTCTGCATTCTTTTGCACTGTCGTGTCATTCGAAGCAAGACTAGGACGTGACACGCCTTTGATGAGTGCGTGCGTCCCGCGATCATAGGCAGTCACCGACCAGTATTGTTCGATAGGCGCGTTAGGCGGAACCCTGAGGCGATAGGTATTTTTTCCCTGCAAGGGCTTGCCAGCACGATCGACGATATTGATGAGATAGAACTGGCCTGCGCCTAGCACTTTCGCGCTGAAGTAAGCCATGTGGTACATCACCGCACGACCGTCGAGTCCGTATTCATTAGGATCTGCGAAGTTGTTGCCCAGGCCATCGCGCGTTTCTGGTGGAACAGGCACCGACCAGTGCGTCCGCTCAAAGAATGGCGGCACGAAACCCCCTTCGTATTTCACGTCTATGACAGCATGCGCCTCTTGCGCAGCCTTGCTCAAGATGGCCTTGGTCTTTGCATCCGGCTTGAAGGGCTTGCCCTTTTCTATGCCCAGCGTCTTCAATGTATCTATCATGACTTTGTCGCGCGTAAGCCACGGCTCTTGCTGCACGAAGCGGTTGAGCAATTCAAAGAAACTCGCATCGTAAGGAATCGTGGCGTCAAACGGTTGGTCATAAGCATCGACAAACACCGTCGCATCCGGATTGCCACCCAGCGGATAAACCTTCACCCTCTTGCCGTGATCGACAGCAGACTTGATGTCGACGTCGCTGCGGCTCTTGAAGTTGGAGCGCAGGATCACGAAGCCACGGTAAGTTTCGGATGGCAGCACGATGTAACCATCCGGCGCTTTATCCTTGTATCCCGGTGGCGTGATCAAATACTTGGCACCCTTGCCCTTATCCATACCAGCCGGACCGACATCAGCCAGCGCGTTCTGCCACGCCACATCGAAGCTGCCAACGATCACATGGCCGGCATCAGCCGGTGGAATTTCCACCACTATCGGGCCGTTCTTCGTGTCATAGAAAGGGTTAAGGTAGATCGTGTCCGGATTGGGCGTCAGCGTCTGGTTTTTCCAATTCACCGGTCGCGACCAATAGACCACCTGATTCAGCTTGGCACCGTTATCGGACGCCGCCTGCAGCATGCGCTCGTAATTCACAGCAGGCATGCCCCACATGACAGCTTCCACTGCCCGGCGGTAGATCGTTCGCTCGACTAGGTCGGCCTTTTTTTCCACGGACGGGGAGTTTGCGCTCCACGCCGAAGTCGAGCACATGGCACATAGCGCGGTCAGGAATGCGACTAGTTTTTTCACGATGATGCTCCCTTTACTTTGCGTACAAAACATCAGTCAGATCGACATGCATGCGTGGCACCCTACTTCACCAATTCAAAGTCAGCCGGTTTCCAAGAACCATTGAAAGCGGCAGCTTCCGGACCATAAATCCGGAAATAGACGAACCAGCCCTTGCCCGGTTTGGTCTGTATCCAGTGGTTTTCTTTGCCCTTGGGTGCCTTGGGACCGAAATAGAGTTCGGTCGCACCAGTCTTGGGTACGTCCTTCAACTCAAAGAGGGAACGCAGTGCAGCCTTGCCCTGGTCCGTGACTACCTGGCTGCGTGTTTCCGCATCGTAGACAGTGACTGACCAGAACAAATGACCCGGCACAGGCTGCGGGACAACTAGCTTGTAATTTTTGCTGCCATCAAGAAAAGCTCCGGAGCCATCACGCTGGGCGAGCCAGTACAGCGATCCTGCTTGCGGATCACGACGGAACATGGCCGGTGACGAACCTATGGCCTGGAAGTACCATTTGTCGCGTGCATAGGTATCAACATAGTTGGCGGCATTGAAGTCACCATCCTCAAAGCGCAGCGCAGCCCATTCCCATTTACGATCCGGCCATACGATGCGATCTGCCCGACGGTCGGCAAAGGACTCGACACGCATCTGGGCATTGGCAATTTTTGCAGCTTCGGTCAGGATGCGTTTGCTGCGTTCATCAGGCTGAAACGGTTTGCCCTTATCAATACCCAGGGCCGCGAGTTCGCCATAGGCATCGCGATAGCCGTCGAATGGCGCTTCTTTTTGTACGACTTCGTTCAGCGCTTCCCAATATTTAAAATTGTTTTCCCAGGCCAGCGGCGTCGAATCTTGTGGCTGGGGCGTCAGGTCTTTCCATGCTGATGCGTTCCACTCCGTCCAGTTCGCATCCGGATTGAGTGGTCGTACCTTGATGGTCTTGATACGCTCAATCGCACCAGGCACGTCACCCGCTACCGGTAGTGAGCGTATACCTACCAGCATTTGATACGTCGTTGAACGCGCGATCCGATAACCTTTAGGTTCCTCCCCCTTATAGCCGGGCGGCAGGAACACGACTTTGTCACCCTTGCCCGCTGCCGGACCAGGCACTCCCAGATCCGCGACCCAGCGCTGGTTGATGTCCATAGCAATGCAGATGAGCGGCCCAGCCGGCAGTTCCACCACCATAGGCCCGTTGCTCAGATCGAGAAACAGTGGTGCGTAAGGCGTGTCGGAATTGAGTGTGTAACCTATATGCTTAGGCTGCGTATCGAGGGTGCCGGACACCTTGTTGGGGAAGATACCAATCTTTTCATTCCCCTTGAGCATTGCATATCCGGATACCGTCGGATAAAAAATGCGATAGGTCTGGATAGCGCGATTCAGGTCCAGGCTGTCGTATGCCTTGCGTACAGTTTCTGGCGTCGGATAACCACCCTTGAATTTGTAATCATCTGCATATGCAGGTGAACCTGCAAGCACTCCCAGCAGCGTCATGGCAAACAATGAAATTCCGGTTTTCATGCGATGTTCCTTTCACTTTGTTAGACACAAACAAGCAGGAAAATAAACAGCAGGAGTGCAGTTTACGGGCGACCAGCGAGACACACCGCGATGCCGCAGCATGTAGCGAAACTCAAAATAGCAAAATGAAAGAGGCAGTGCTATTGCCTGTAGGGACTAGTGGCATTGCCCTTTAGGGCAGAACTTTTTGCAGACTGGCGTGGGAACACCCCATGAACATGGAGCGCGAAAAAGGAAAAGCCCGCATCCTGATATGAGATGCGGGCTTTTATGCGAACGGCTAGCAGCCGCTGGCTAGTTACACAAACACCAGTTGCCCTCGCATCGCGGCGACGAAGACGTAGCCGATGAAGGTACCAAGGATAGCGAAAATACCGCCGAGCACGTTCGGTGCCGGGATAGGTGCGCGCACCGATGTGTAGATGAGGCCGGTAACAAGTCCGACAACGGACGCCAGAATTTCGGTTTGACCGAAGCCAATTTCAACCATGATAGTCTCCTGTATTTTTTAAATGAGTGATGGCGTAAGTGCCTTATTTTTTCGGCGCGCCGAAGACTACCGCTTTACGTACGCGCTGCACGATCAGGTAACCGATGTAGGTAAAGATGATCGCGAAGATGCCGCCGAGCACCGGTGGTGCTGGAATCGGCAAACTCAGCCATGAGTACAGGGTGCCTGTGATGAGACCGACGACCAGCGCCACGATTTCATTTCTGCCTACATAGACGTGTTCTACTTGCATGTTTACTTCTCCTCCTGGTTGGTCGGCAATAGTTGCCGCTTAAAATTTTTGCATCTGGCTGGCACCTGACTTGCGTCAGTGCCGGCTCAACTCTTTTACTTCGGGAAAATGGCTTTCTTGATGATGGCGTGTACGCCCCAGTTGCCATCCACCACCTGCGTGATACCAAAGTCGACCGATACCGAGATCAGCGAGATTGCTTCGTCTTCGGTCAGGTCGCGGGTATCCATCAGGAAGCGACGGGTCTTGTTGAAGGCATCAGTCATCGCGGTATCCAGCGAGGATTTCTCGAGGATCTTGGTTTCTGCATTGTCGCCGAGTTCCTTCAGGTAGTTAGGTAAGCTGAAGCCGTGCAGAACCAGCTCGCTTGCTGTTTCCAGCAATGGATAGTCGAGGCCATACAGTTTGGTACCTGGCAGATCCGCTTTCTTGTGCAGGATGAATTGGAACAAGCCGGTCAACGAGCATTCGATCGCCGTGCCGCACAGCTCCGCGTCACCTTGCGATGCATGCGGATCACCGACCGAGAACATACCGCCTGCCACTGCGACCGGGAAGAACGCAGTCGCGCCTTTACCCATACGCCAGTTATCGAAGTTACCGCCGGTATAGCCCGGTGGAATCGACGACACGATGTCTGCTTCAACTGGTGCCACACCTATCATGCCGAAGTGCGGACGCACAGGGATTTCATAACCCTTGAGTACGTCATAGTTCGGTTTGATCGAGTTCTTGTCGACTGGTACGCCTGGATAGTCGATGATCGGATGGACGACGCCGAACGGATCGGTTTGCGGTGTCCAGCGATAGTTATATACAGCCTTGGCCCACGATTGCTCGCCTTTGGCGTCGACTTCATAAATCGTGATGACTTCACGGCCTTTAGGCTCGGTGATCAGATTGTTGTAGTGGAAACCCCAGTTACTCGCAGCATTGGAACCGAAAGTTTTGCCGCGATAGTCAGGGTTGCCCGATGGACGTTGCATGGTATCGACGATGCGCACTTCGAGCACGTCACCCGGTTCCGCACCATTGATAAAGATAGGGCCGGTACAAACGTGCACGCCGATACCACCGCCTGCGCCGAGTGGATGATCCATAGGACCCATGCCGCGACGGTCGACGGCCTTGCTCTTGGCATCCCAATGGAAAATGGCTTCGACGCCCTTGTCGCCCTTGACCATACGGTCAATATCGTCATTCGAGTGATGGGTCACGGTTTCTATCGTGACGTAGTCACCGGATTCCACCTTCAGCAGCGGATCCATCTTTTTGCTGAAGAAGCCCCAGTGCACGGTTTTATCGTTGGCTGGAACGTAGTAGTGACTGACTTGTTCGCCCGCTTTCTTGGATGGCAGTGCACGCTGGGTGACACCGGCCAGGCCCAGGGTACCTGCACTTGGCGTGCCGCCTATCGCGGTGCGCAGGTTCTTACGGGCTTCGGCAAATTCGCCCATCAAATCGGGATCGTTCAGATGCGAAAAGTGGTTGCATCCAGCACTGCAAATATGGTCTGACATAATGCTCGTCTCCTAATTATTTATTCTGATATGCCACTGTGTTGTGGTCTGGTTCAGATCATAGGAGCGCCTGATTTCGGAATCTTGTCTGCAAGCGTACGATTTGTTGTCAAATCCAGCGCTCAAGCGCGTTAAACGAGGATCCGGAGCCGAAAAAGACTATTCCCTGTGCACCTGCAACATCCTCATGCCCGCACGACCATCCCTTGCAATTTTGCAGATATACCTTGGTATATCCGGGGTATGCGTATAGTCAGTAAATAGGGTCTAAGGCACACTGGTTCTAAGCCGACGCGAATGGCAAAATTCATGCCGTTGCATAAATACCGGAACGCAAGCATTTATGCGGCATCGCAATATCGCCGCGGGCTCGTTAGTCGCCCTCATTTTTTATTTGCCCAGGAGCTGAGCATGGACCCCGACTCTAGTTGTAGTCACAACACTCTCCCTATTTCTTTACCACTTTCCATTCATCTGGCTCCTGGCCGGAGGCCGCTCATCGCCTGATCACTGAGCCAGCTTCCTGCCGGGTCCGTACTTAAGGAAGCTGCTCATGAAACACCACATCTACCTCGCACTACGCGCAGCCGTCGCCAGCCGTCGCATCGGCAACCTGCAACAGCTCTTCACCGAACACGGTGTACTCGCATTCACCGAGGCACTGTTGAACTGCTCGCCACGTGTGGCAGCCGATGCGCTGTCCCTGCTCTCCGCGTCGGAACGCACCTCGATATTGCGTCACCTGCCGCAGAGCGCACGCGAAAAACTGCGCCCTATGGGTTTTCAGCTGGAGCAAAACATCACTAATCCCTGCCGCGTTCCGGCGCACCAACTCCGGAGGCAATTCGCATGATGTCCCTACTCGTCACCGGTGTGTACACCGAACTATCCCAAGTCACGCACAACGCGACTCAAGGGAGCGGCCCGCATACCTATGTCAAAAAACATACGCGCCCATTCATCGCTGTCATTACGCTGGTATTGCTGTGTATCGCCCTTGCAGGTTGCAATGAACAGCCCGCAAAGGCGGAAACGCATAAAGACAAGGACACAGCAGTCATACGCAAAGGCAGCGTGATAGAAGTATCGGAAGCGTCGCCACTGCGCGCACGCCTGGTGGTCGAAGCGGTAGAGCTCAGCGAGATCGAACGCTCGCTGACTGCACCCGGCGTCATCGAAGCCGTCGCGGAAAAACTGGTCAAGGTTGCGCCACCGGTACCCGGCCGCATCATCCGTTTGCAGCGTACGCTGGGTGATCCGGTCAAGGCTGGCGATCCGCTCTTCACACTCGACTCGGCAGAAATCTCCAGCGCCCGTTCCGAATATACGAAAGCCCGTAACGCACAAGCACAGGCACAGCGTGACTTCGCACGCCAGAAGTTGCTGTTTGATGCTGACATCACGGCAAAGAAGGATTACGAAGCAGCACAGCTGACCATGGATAGCGCCGACAGCGATGCCCATGCGGCAGCGGATCGGCTGGCGCAACTGGGCGTCGCGAAGCAAACCCACTCCCGCAGCGAATATGTACTGCGCTCGCCTATCAGCGGCCGTGTGATTGAGATGGCAGGTTCACAAGGTGGCTACTGGAATGACATCAATGCACCGATCATGACGGTGGCCGACCTGTCCACCGTCTGGCTCACCGCCAATGTGGCGGAACGCGATCTCAGGCAAGTGTTCGTCGGACAAAAAGCGCACATCACACTCAATGCCTACCCCGATCAGCAAGTCGAAGGCATCGTGCGCTACGTCGGCGAAATACTGGACCCGGAAACCCGCAGCGTCAAAGTACGCGTCGCTGTGACCAACACAGATGGACGTTTCCGTCCTGGCATGTTTGCGCATGTAGCGTTTGACGGACAGAAACAGGAAGCGCTCACGATACCGCTGTCAGCCATCCAGCAGAACGGACTGGAAGTGCGTGTCTTCATCGAACAGGGAGCGCACCACTACACGCCGCGTACCGTGACTGTCGGCGCGCAACTGCATGATCGCGTGGAAGTGACTTCCGGCCTGAAACTCGGCGACCGCATCGTCATCAAGGATGGAGTGCTGCTCAATGATTGAACGCATCGTCCATACCTGCTTTCATCGCCGCGGCATCGTCTGGCTGGTGTTTGCTTTCGCCGCCTTGTATGGCGTCTTCAGCTGGAAACAACTACCTCTGGAAGCCTACCCCGACATCGCCGACGTGACCTCGCAGATAGTCACGCAAGTACCCGGCCTCGCAGCGGAGGAGATAGAACAGCAAATCACGGTACCGCTGGAACGTGCATTGCTGGCTACGCCCGGCATGCATGTACTGCGCTCGCGCAGCCTGTTCGGCCTGTCCCTCATCACCGTCGTGTTCCAGGATGGCGTTGATGGTTACTGGGCACGCCAGCGCCTGCAGGAACGGCTGAATGAAGTCGATCTGCCGTATGACGCCAAAGCCAGCCTGGATCCGTACACCTCGCCGACCGGCGAAATTTATCGCTACACGCTGGAAAGCAATACCCACAGCTTGCGTGAACTATCCGAACTACAGTTCTGGAGCGTCATCCCGCGTCTGAAAAAAATACAGGGCGTGGTCGATGTGACCAACTATGGTGGCCTCACGACCCAGTTCATGCTGGAACTCGATCCGGCACGCCTGACCCAGTATGGTCTCACCTTGAGTGAAGTGATCGATGCAATTAACGCCAATAATCAAAGCGGCGGCGGCAGCGTCATTGATCGCGGCGAACTATCCTATGTCGTGCGCGGCGTCGGCTTGCTGCGCTCACTGGACGATATGGGCAACGTCGTCATCAAAAGCGTAGGCGGCGTGCCAGTCCTTACCAAAGACCTGGGCAAGCTCACCTACGGCAATGTGGAACGACGCGGTATCCTCGGCAAGGACGACAAGGCGGATTCGATTTCCGGCGTCATCCTGCTGCTCAAGGACAGCAATCCATCGATCGCCCTGAACGGCATCCATGAAGCAGTACGCGAGATCAATGACAAACTATTGCCGCGCGGCGTCAAACTAGTGCCCTATCTGGATCGCAGCAGCCTGATCGAAGCGACCACGCATACGGTAGGCAAGACGCTGCTGGAAGGGATGATAGTCGTCACGCTGGTACTGCTGCTCTTCCTCGGTAGCCCGCGTGCGGCGCTGATCGTCGCACTCACGGTACCGCTGGCGCTGCTATTTGCCTTCAGTTTCATGCATCACGCCAAGGTACCGGCCAACCTGCTATCGCTGGGTGCGATCGACTTTGGCATCCTGGTCGATGGTGCAGTGGTGGTAGTGGAAAACATCTTGCGCCGCCGTGAAAAGCAGGAAGGCAAAGCGCTGACACCGCGTGATGCGATCACCGCCACGCTGCAAGTCGCACGCCCCATCTTCTTTGGCATGAGTGTCATTGCCGCTGCCTACCTGCCGCTGTTTGCGTTTGAACGCATCGAGTACAAGCTGTTCTCGCCTATGGCGTATGCAGTTGGTGCTGCGCTCGTCGGTGCACTCGCAGTGGCGCTGATGCTGACGCCCGGCCTGGCATGGCTGGCATTCCGCCGCCCGCGCAAGATCTTCCACAACCCGGTACTGGAAAAACTCAACACAGCTTACGCCGCCTTCCTCAATCGCACTGTTGGTCAGTGGCGCTGGCTGGCAGCCAGCATAGCCGCCATGCTGGTCACGCTATTGCTGCTGGCCGGAACCATAGGGCGCGACTTCCTGCCCTATCTGGATGAAGGCTCAATCTGGTTACAAGTGCAAATGCCGTCCGGCATCACGCTGGACAAAGCCAGCGAAATGGCGACCGAGCTGCGCAAAGCTACGCTGGAATTCCCCGAAGTCTCCAGCGTCGTCACGCAAACCGGCCGCAACGATGACGGTACCGACTACTGGACGCCTTCGCATATCGAGGCCAGCATTGCGCTGCATCCTTACGACAGCTGGAAGTCTGGTATCAGCAAGCAGGAATTGATACGTCGGCTCGGTGAACGCTATGCGCAAATGCCCGGCTACGCCATCGGCTTCATGCAACCGATGATAGATGGCGTGCAAGACAAACTATCCGGCGCGCACAGCGACCTGACAGTGAAGATCTTTGGCCCTGATCTGGAAGAAGACCGCCGTATCGCCGAGCATGTCGCTACCACCTTGCGCAAGGTGCCCGGTGCGGCTGACGTGGTAGTCGACGTTGAACCACCACTGCCGAATTTGCGCATAGACCTGGATCGTGCGGCAGCGGCACGCTATGGCATCAATGCTTCTGACGTCGCGCAGCTGATCTCCACCGGTATCGGTGGCGCCTCCATCGGGCAACTCTATGTCGGTGAAAAGAACTACGACATGACCGTGCGTTTCTCGCCGGAGACCCGCGCCAACCCGCAAGCGATCGCCGACCTGCGCCTGACCGCTGTCAATGGTGCCAAGATACCGCTGGCCGATGTAGCGCGTATCAGTACCACCACCGGCCAGAGTGTCATCGTGCGTGAACGTGGCGAACGCCACATCCTGGTCAAGCTGAATGTACACGGCCGCGATCTGGCCAGCTTTCTGGCCGAAGCGCAGCCAACCATAGAGCGCGAGGTCGAATACGACAAACAGCGCCTGCACATTGAATGGGGTGGACAGTTCGAAAACCTGCAACGTGCCGAAGCACGCCTGTTCGTGATCCTGCCGCTGACGCTGGGCATCATGCTCCTGCTGCTGTTCGGTGAATTTGGCAACCTGCGCCAGCCCTTGCTGGTGCTGGGCGTCGTACCGCTAGCCATGGTCGGAGGTTTTGCCGGGCTGCATTTGCGCGGCATGACATTGAACGTTTCGAGCGCGGTCGGCTTCATCGCTCTGTTTGGCGTCGCGGTACTCGGTGGCGTATTGATGGTCGCCCAAATCAATCGCTTGCGGCGCGATGAAGGGAAATCACTGCATGAGGCTGTGCTCGAAGGCGCGACCAGTCGCATGCGTCCGGTACTCATGACCGCCACCGTCGCCGCCTTCGGCCTGACCCCGGCGATGCTGGCCACCGGTCTAGGCAGCGACGTACAGCGCCCGCTCGCGACCGTCGTGGTGTTCGGCCTGATCAGCGCGACTGCATTGACGCTGCTGATGCTACCCGCCCTTTACCAATTGATAGAAGCCAGCGTCGAAACCAAAGCCTTGCTGCGTGCGCAAAAAGCGCAAGCAACAGACGGTGCCAGCGACGAAGTTGGCTCACTGCCTAACAGCTGAATCGGAGCTGAACATGACATTCAAGAAAATCGCCATCAGCCAGATGCTGATACTGGCGCTGGGCGGACTGACGGTACATACCGTGCGCGCCCAGAATGCGCCAGCCACAAAACTGAATTTTAAAAATTACCTGACCGCAGTCGAAACCAACAGCCTGGAGCTGGCAGCACAACGCGAGACCATCGTCGCTGCTGAAGCAGGCGTCGGCATAGCTGGCATACGCCCAGACCCAGAGTTCACCTATAGCGCCTCGCGTGAAACTGTCAGTGCGATCCATCCGCGTCCCGTCAGCCGTGGCCCATCGCTCAGTATGACGATAGAGACTGGCGGCAAACGCGATGCGCGCATCAAATCAGCACGCAGCAATGTGATGCTGACTGAAGCCACAGTCGCCGGTTTCAAACAACAGTTATACAGCGATTCGGCCATCGCCTTCGCCGAGGCATGCCGCACCCGCGACGTACTGGCGCGCAAGGAGAATACACTCAAAGCCCTGTCCGACATCGTGCGGGTCAACGAGGTACGACGCAAGGCTGGCGATGTAGGCGGCATCGAATTGCTGCAATCACGCGTGGAACGCGACCAGTTCCAGGCCGATGTCACGCAGTCGCGCGCAGATGCTGCATCAGCACGACTGGCGCTCTCGCTCACATTGGGACGACGAGTTGAGGATGTATTCGGCATGGCCGCCCTGGAATGCGGCTTTACGCCATTCGAGCGTGGTAACGATATCGAAGCCCTGATCCCGGAAGCCTTGCAATCACGCCAGGATGTATTGATTGCACGCGCCACGCTGGAGCATGCACACGACAACGCCTCGCTGACACGCGCAAACCGCTCGGTCGATCCGACCGTGTCACTGGGCGTCACCTCTACCCGTGGCTATCCGGGTGGTTTCGACCAGGGTGGCAACGCGATAGACGGTACTTCACGCTCCAATGTACTGGCCTTATCCATCAGCACTCCCATCCCGCTGTCGCGCCTCAATCGTGGCGACATCGTGCAAGCAGAATCTGCCGTCACACAAGCCATGCTCGGTCTGAACCAGTCTGAACTCAAGGCGGAATCGGACGTACGCACCGCACATCAGCGCTTCATCGCCGCCCGTGAAAACGTCGATCATTACCGCAAGGACGTACTAGTAAACGCGAACCGCATGCTGGATGGCATACGCCTGTCCTATCGTAATGGCGCAGCCTCGCTGCTGGAATTGTTGGCGGCGCAGCGTTCGGCGGATGAAGCCTACCTCGCCTATCTGCAATCTGAAGCGGACATGGCGACCGCTACCGTACAGCTCCAGCTTGCCATTGGTGAGCAACCATCGCTCTGATTGGATGACGTCGATGACTCACAGCAAACTCGGCATGATAGTTCTCGCCATCATGCTGCCGCTAGCAACCGCCTGCTCGACACTGTACGAAGGCAAATACGATTATTCAGATGGCTGGCGTGCGGCAATCGTGGAACAGCTAAGCACGCAGCGCGATGGCTTGAGTTGCCTAATCCAGGACGATCATCCTGAGCGCGTCACACCCACAGTCGATAACACTTTTGCGCTCGTCACGTATCGCGTGCTGAAAGGCAAGCGTAAGCGCATCGTAAAAATACCTGCGCTTGCTCCGGTACAAACAGGTGACACGGTCTACATCAACATACGCGATGCAACACTGGAAGCCGTACTTCCCACTCGTCATAAAAACTGAATATTCATACTCATTATCGCAAGCGGGGCACATCATGATTTGGCCCACTTTTCAATTCTCGGTCTGGCTGGCTTCCCTCGCCAGCCTCAGCGTCGCCTTCATACTCGGCGCCGTCATCGGCCTCGAACGCCAGATACGGCAACGTACCGCAGGTCTGCGTACCAACACACTGGTGGCAGTCGGTGCGGCGGTCTTCGTCGATCTGGCCGTACGCTTTCATGATGTACATGGCGGCTCACCCGGCCCGCTGCAAGTCGTCGCCTATGTGGTGTCTGGCATCGGCTTCCTCGGTGCAGGCGCGATCATGAAAGAAGGCTCGAATGTATTCGGCCTGAATACGGCCGCCACGCTATGGGGTTCGGCTGCGGTCGGTTCCTGTGCCGGAGCGAAAATGTTTCCGGAAGCCGTGCTGGCCGCGATGTTCGTATTGGCAGCCAATACCTTGCTGCGCCCTGTCGTCAACCGCATCAACCGTCGTCCGCTGCAGGAAGAATTCAGCGAAGCGACCTATACCGTCTACGTCATCTGCGAACGTGACTACCAGGCAGAAGTCCATGAAAAGATGGTGGCACTGCTTGAGGAATCCAACTATCCGGTACGCGCAGTCGACCAGCATCCCTTTGGTAACAATGACGTGGAAATCGAAGCCACCCTGTACGCGACTGCGATCGAGGCAGGGGAGCTGGACGATGTCATGACCGTCCTGCTGCAGGAGCACGGCGTACAACAAGCGTTCTGGAATGCCAGTTCAGAAGAGTAAGGGAAGAATAAAACCAGCCATCCTCCTGCCCCACCCTATGCAGGATCAGATACGGTTATATTACTGTCGGAGCAGACATAAGCGGCTGATCACCCTCTAGAGCTATTCAATATGAAACACGACATCGGCAGACCTTTACGTTCCCATCGCGTCCTGAGCATGGCAGGCCTGCTCGTCGCCATGGCCGTCATCTTTGTGGCGGACACGGTTACCGACTATGCAGTTGCCGCCGCCGGTTTCTACACGGCAGTGATCCTGGTCGCGGCACGCCTGATATCGGCGCGCGCACTCATCCTCCTCGCCGGTCTTTGCATCTTCCTGACCATATTCAGTTTTGCCCTGACCAAATTCGGTTCCTACCAGGTTGGCCTGATCAATTCCTGCATCAGCATAGTGGCAATCGCCATCACCACTTACCTGGCGCTGAAAATGAATGCGGCACAAGCTGCCGCGCAGCAGGCACAGGCACAACTGCTGCGCATCGCCCGCGTCACCAGTCTGGGCGAATTGAGCACGTCGATCGCGCACGAAGTCAATCAGCCGCTGGCTGCGATCGCCACCAGTGGCAATGCCTGCCAGCGCTGGCTCGATCAGCAACCACCTAATCTGGATAAGGCAAAACAGGCAGTCGAACGCATACTCGGTGACGCACACAGAGCCAGCGACATCATTGCGCGTGTGCGTGGCCTGACTCAGGGCGAACAGCCACACAAGAGTCACTTTGACCTGAATCAGGCGATACACGAAGTCGTCGCCATCTCGCGCACGGATGTCGAGGCACAAGGCATAAGCATAGACCTCAGTCTCGATGAAAACCTGCCACAGGTATTGGCAGACCGCGTGCAGATCCAGCAAGTCATCGTTAATATGGTGCTCAATGCCAGTGAAGCGATGGCAGACTATCAGGACAAAAAGAAAGAAATCAGGATTCAATCAGCGCTGAGTGCGCCGCACACAGTACAGTTCAGCATCATCGATAGCGGCGGCGGATTTGCCGCAGGCAGCATTGCACATATATTCGATCCGTTCTGGACCACCAAAGGCACAGGCATAGGACTCGGACTGGCGATCAGCCGCACTATCATAGAAGCCAACGGCGGCCGCATATGGGCCGAAGAGCATACTGACGGCGGCGCCATTTTTAAATTCAGCCTGCCGCTCGCAGAAGGGAACGCAGCATGAATGCAACGGCATCGACAAGCGGGATGGAAGCAGCCATCGTCTACATCATCGATGACGATAGTTCGGTGCGCGCCGCACTGGAGGATTTGCTGGCATCGGTAGGATTGCAGTCAGCCTGCTTTGGCTCGACCATGGAATTCCTCAAACACAAAATGGCAGATGCACCGGGCTGCCTGGTACTGGATATCCGCATGCCGGGTCAAAGCGGCATGGATTTCCATCGCCAGATGACAGAGCTGGGCATACAACTACCTACCATCTTCATCACCGGCCACGGCGACATCGCGATGGGTGTGCAGGCGATGAAAAATGGCGCGATCGAATTCCTGACCAAACCTTTCCGTGACCAGGATTTGCTCGATGCGATCCAGCACGGTATAGAAATCAATCGCGTGGCACGTGCCGAGCATGCGATCAGCGCACAACTGCAAAAACGCTGGAACTCGCTGTCTGCAGGTGAAAAGCAAGTCGTGCAACTGGTCGTGCAAGGCCAGCTGAATAAGCAAATTGCAGCAGCCCTGAACATCAGCGAGGTGACAGTCAAGGTGCGCCGCGGCGCTGCCATGCGCAAGATGGAAACTTCATCGCTGGCCGACCTCGTCAAGATTTCCGAGAAGCTCAAGATATGAAGCGATCCCCAGATCACGATCAGATCGTCGGCATCCTGCTGGCAGCAGGCCGGGGCACGCGCTTTGATCCGTCCGGTGCGCAAAACAAATTGCTGCAAACTACCCGCCAGGGCGACAAGGTCGTCGTAGCAGCGGCGAGCAAGCTGCTCGCCGCGTTACCGCAAGTCACGGCCGTTGTACGCAATGCGGATGACGCCGTCGCGCACGAGTTGGCGGAACTGGGCTGTCAGCTTGCGATCTGCCCGGACGCTGATCAGGGTATGGGCGTGTCATTGGTATGCGCGTTGACGCAACGTCGACATGCAGCGGGATGGGTCATCGCGTTGGCGGATATGCCGCATGTGCAGGCAACGACGATAGCCGCACTGGCTGAGGCGTTGAAGCAAGGAGCCGATATGGTCGCGCCCTTTTATCAGGGACAACGCGGCAATCCGGTTGCTTTCAGTAGCAAACACATAGCTGAACTACTGTTGCTGGGCGGTGATCAGGGTGCGCGCACCCTATTAAAAGCGCATCCGCTCACCCAAATTGAAGTCGACGATCCCGGCATACATCACGACATCGATACCTCGGCCGACCTCAAGGCCGCGGTTTAACGCCCCTCATTGAACGTATCCGGGTCTGACAATATCTCTACGATGCGGTCAAACACCAGCCTGATACGCGCCGGTACCGGACCGCGCTGTGGACGGTAGACATACAGTTCCCACGGCTCAGGCTGATAGCTATCCAATACTGTCACCAGGCGACCCGCACGTATGTGATGCTCGGCCAGGTGATTCGATATTTGTCCATAGCCCATGCCGGCCAGTACGGCGTCGCACTCCACTTCCGGATCATCGGTCACCAGTACCGGCATGCTGGGTGTAAATTGCATGCCTCGCGAGAAATACCACGGCCATATCCGTCCGGTATTACCATCCGTCAACTCTATCGTCGGCACTGCTGATAAATCCTGCGGATTGCGCGGCACGCCCCACTTGGCGATAAATTCCGGCGTAGCGACCACAAAGAAATCAACTTTTGCGACCGGACGCACGACAAAGCGGTTATCTCGCGGCAAGCCTATGCGCACACCGATATCGATCTTTTTATCGACCACATGTGTCACCAGATTGGTCACACTCAACTCGAGTTTGATGCCGGGATGCTGGCTTAATAAAGGCAGCAGGGAGCGCAACAGATAGCGCCGCCCTATCGTGCTCGGCGCGGTAATGCGCACCACCCCGGCCAGGTCACGATCAGAATGGCTGTCACTGGGGCGAAACAGGCTGTCCACACCCGTCACCATCTCACGCGCATGCTCGGCCAGCTGGGTACCGAACTCCGTAATCTGCATACCGCGCGTATTACGATGGAACAGTACCTCGCCTACCGCTTCTTCCAACTCCTTCACCGCGCGTGTAATCGCCTGCGGCGAAGTGCCGAGGCGGGCGGCTGCTTCCTTGAAACTGCTTGAATCTGCTGCGGCACAAAAAAGTCTAAGCATTTCGAGGCGATTCAGCACTTTTGCACCCTTTTTGTTCGTTATGCGCTTTTCAGATAGCGCTGACGCGAATTCCATATTTTGGAATTCTCAAATCTTAACATTTTCATTTATTGTGCGTTCAGGACTGCAGATACTAATAGCGCAATTTTGGTCACCCGCATTTCATCCCACCTCACTCCAAAAAATCATGGCGACTCTCACTATCAACGGCAAACAACATCAAATGGACCTGTCTGACGACACCCCCTTGCTGTGGGCATTACGCGACCACCTGGGAATGACGGGAACGAAGTTCGGTTGTGGCATGGCCTTGTGCGGCGCGTGCACCGTCCATCTCAACGGTCAGGCAATACGTTCCTGCATCACACCGGTTTCTGCTGCGGTCGGGCAAAAGATCACCACCATCGAAGCGATGGCGGAAGACAGCGTAGGCCAGCGCGTGCAACAGGCGTGGACAGATCTGGGCGTACCGCAATGCGGCTACTGCCAGTCGGGACAAATCATGTCCGCCGCCGCCCTGCTGAAAACCACGCCGCATCCTACCGATGCCGAAATTGAATCGGCCATGAGCGGAAACATCTGTCGCTGCGGTACCTACACACGCATACGCGCTGCAATCAAACAAGCCTCCGCCAAGAAGGGTTCATAAGATGAGCACCATATTTGAAAACGACAACAACGAAGCCCAGCTGCCTGCCCTGCCATCGATGAGCCGCCGTACCTGGCTCAAAGGCGTCGGTGCGCTCACCGGTCTGGCGCTTACGATAGGCACTTCCGGCATAGTACGTGCCGCTACCAGCGACGAGATCAAGAAATACGGCGGCGATGCCATGCCCGGCGGTCTGGTCGATGACACACTGGCTTTTGTATCGATAGGTGCAGATGGCATCGTCACCATCGTCGCGCATCGTTCCGAAATGGGACAAGGCGTGCGCACCAGCCTGCCTATGGTGGTGGCCGATGAACTGGAAGCCGACTGGAGCAAGGTCAAGGTCGTCCAGGCGCTGGGGCTGGAAGAGAAATACGGCAACCAGAACACCGATGGTTCACGCAGCATGCGTCACTCCTTTGAGCCTATGCGCCGGGTCGGTGCAGCCGCACGCCAGATGCTGGAAATCGCAGCAGCGCAGCAATGGAATGTCAAACCGGATGAAGTCCGTGCGAAAAACCATGAAGTGGTACACACCAAATCCGGCCGTCGTCTCGGCTATGGCGCACTGGCCGAAGCCGCAGCCAAGATCACGCCGCCAGCAACCAAGGATTTACGCCTGAAAAAACCTGCCGAATTCCGTTACATCGGCAAGGAAAGCACACGCGGTATCGATTTCAAAAACATCGTCACCGGCAACACACACTACGGCATAGACACACGCCTGCCCGGCATGCTGTATGCAGTCATCGCACGCCCGCTGGTGATGGGTGGCAAAGTCAGCAGCTACGATGCATCGGCAGCACTCAAAGTACCTGGCGTCATCCAGGTCGTCGAACTGAAAGGCAGCCCGGCACCCGCCGGCTTCCATCCGCTCGGCGGCATCGCGGTCATCGCCAGCAATACCTGGGCGGCCATGAAGGGGCGCGAAGCACTGAAGATCACCTGGGATGATGGCAAGCACGCCAGCTACAACTCGGTGGAATATAAAAAGACATTGCAGGAAGCCGCGCGCAAACCGGCCAAGGTAGTGCGCAACAATGGCGACACCATGAGCACGCTGTCCAAATCATCGCGTCGTATGGAAGCGGAATACTATCTGCCGCATATCGCACACGCGACGATGGAGCCGCCAGCCGCAACCGCACAAGTCAGCAATGGCAAGTGTGAAGTGTGGGCCTGTGTACAGGCACCGCAAGCGACGCGTGAAATCATCGCTACTCATCTCAAAATCAAACCGGAAGATGTCACCGTACACGTCACGCTATTGGGCGGTGGCTTCGGTCGCAAGTCCAAACCCGACTTCGCGGCAGAAGCGGCCTTGTTGTCACAAGCGATGAAAGGTGTGCCGGTCAAAGTGACATGGACCCGCGAAGACGACATCCACAATGATTACTTCCACACTGTCTCGGTCGAACGACTGGAAGTAGCACTGGATGCAGCGGGCAAACCGACGGCCTGGCTGCACCGTACTGCCGCGCCGACGATTGCTTCCATCTTTGCGGAAGGAGCCAAAGGCGAACAACCATTCGAACTCGGCATGTCCGCTGTCAACATCCCGTTTGTCATACCCAACTTCCGGGTTGAAGCACCGGAAGTCGAAGCGCATACCCGCATAGGCTGGTTCCGCTCGGTTTCGAACATCCCGCACGTGTTTGCGATTCAATCCTTTGTCGCCGAACTGGCGGCAGCGGCCAAACGTGACCATCGCGATTACCTGCTGGACCTGATCGGCCCGTCGCGCAAAATCAATCCCAAGGATATGGCCGATGAATGGAACTACGGTGAATCGCCGGAGCGCTATCCACTGGATACCGGTCGCATGCGTAAAACCATTACGCTCGCCACCGAAAAAGCAGGCTGGGGCCGCAAACTGGCGAAAGGACATGGACTCGGCCTCGCTGTCAGTTACAGCTTCGTCACCTATGTCGCTGTCGTCATCGAAGCAGTCGTCAACGCCAAGGGTGAGCTATCGATCCCGCGTGTCGACATCGCCGTTGACTGCGGCCCGCAAATCAATCCGGATCGCATCCGTTCGCAACTGGAAGGCGCCTGCATCATGGGACTCAGCCTGGCATTGACGGGTGAAATCACCTTCAAGGATGGCCGTGCCGAACAAGGTAACTTCCATGAGTATGAAGTCATACGCTCGATGGATGCACCACGTGAAATCCGTGTGCACTTTGTCAAACATGATTTTGACGTGCCTTTGGGCGGTGTTGGCGAACCTGCAACACCACCGATCGCTCCGGCGCTGTGCAATGCCATTTTTGCGGCTACCGGCAAACGCATACGCGACCTGCCTGTGCGGAATCAGCTGCAGGCAAAAACATCCTGAGCAGATAAGGAATAGCTATGGATAGCATCGATCTCGAAGTACTCAAGGCTGCCGATGCCTGGCTGGATGAAGGTCATGCCTGCGAACTGGTCACCGTGGTGCAGACCTGGGGTTCCAGTCCTCGCCCGGTCGGCGCCATGATGGTGATACGGCAGGATGGACGCATCATAGGTTCGGTCTCCGGCGGCTGTATCGAAGACGACCTGATCGCACGGGTGCGCGGTGCTGAAGTAAAACGCAGCGCACCCGAGCTGGTCACCTATGGCATCAGTGCGGAAGAAGCCTACCGTTTCGGCCTGCCCTGCGGTGGCACTATCAAACTGGCCATCGAACCACTGGCGGAAAAGAGCAAGATCAAGCAATTGCTGGCACACGTCACGCGCCACGAACTGGTCATGCGTCAGCTCGACCTGCACAGTGGCGCCGTACGCCTCGCCCCGGCCACAACTGGCGCGACACTGGATCTCACACTCGGTGTGCTGACCACTATCCACGGTCCGCGCTGGCGTTTGCTGATCATAGGTGCCGGGCAGCTGTCGCAATTCCTGGCGCAGATCGCGACCGGCCTGGATTACCAGGTGGTGGTGTGTGATCCACGTGAAGAGTATCGCCTGGCATGGCAAGTACCTGATGTAGAAGTCATCCATGCGATGCCGGACGACCTGGTACTGGAAATGAAAATGGACAGCCGCACTGCGGTGGTCGCACTCACGCATGACCCCAAGCTGGATGACCTGGCATTGATGGAAGCACTGAAATCGGAAGCATTCTATGTAGGCGCTATTGGTTCTCGCATCAACAATGCGCGCCGTCGTGAACGCTTGAAGGAATTCGATCTCAGCGATACACAATTGCAGCGTCTGCACGGCCCGATCGGGCTGTATATAGGCAGCAAGACACCGGCAGAAATCGCGATCTCTATCCTCGCCGAACTGACCGCGATACGGAATGGTGTCGCCCTGCCGGACAAGATGAGCGTGGCAGCAGCGAAAGATGAAATCGAAATGCCGCTGTGGACGGTGGCAGAACAGGAGCACGTGCCGCAGCAGGTCAACTGATTAATGCTGCGGTAAGCGGGCCCTGATCTGCGAGACGGGCCGCTGCATTATGGGCCCGCACCACCACTTCAAACTCGGCATTCGGCACCGGCCGACTCAGCAAATAGCCTTGATAGGAAAGGCAGCCTAGCGCAGCCAGGAACTGTCTTTGTTCCTGTGTTTCTACGCCCTCTGCTATCACATGCAAACCCATGCCGCGTGCCAGTTCGACGACTGTACGTACGATGGTCACATCATTTGAATCAAACAACATATCACGCACGAAGGATTGATCGATCTTGAGCTGGTCCAGCGGCAATTTCTTCAGATAACTCAGCGATGAATAACCGGTACCGAAATCATCGAGTGACAGACGTACGCCTTTTTCCTTGATCGCATGCATTTTGCTGATGATGTCATTCACATCGTTGACCAGCATGCTTTCGGTCAATTCAAGTTCGAGCCGGGTCGGGTCTATACCGGATCTATCCAGTACCGACACCAGCTGACTGACGAAATCCGGTTGCTTGAACTGCAGTGCACTGACATTGATCGCCAGGCACAGATGGGCGGTTTCCGGATTTGCTGCCCAGCTACGCAACTGCGCACAAGCCATGCCCAGCACCCAATGTCCTATCGGCAGGATCAAACCAGTTTGCTCGGCCAGTGGAATGAAGTCTGCCGGTGACACCATGCCCTTGACCGGATGCTGCCAGCGCAGCAGCGCTTCAGCCCCGACGATGCGGCCATCATTGCCGGTCTGTGGCTGGTAATACAGCATCAACTGGTTCGCTGTCACGGCCTTGCGCAAATCTGCTTCCATCACATTGCGCTCAGACAGATCGGCTTGCATCACCCACAGCAGGGTCCAGAGCAAACCGGTCACCAGGATGTTGTGTATCCAAGTGCCCGCTACCCGGACATCCGGCCCCAGCGCATAAGCGGTCGTCGGCACCCAGGAAGTGCTGGCAAAGAAGACAAAGCCCAGCAAGGCCATGAATACCATGCCATGCCTGAGCCAGCGCTTGTCACCCTTAAATACCAGCCAGGCAAACAAGGCGACTACGAGGAAGTAATTTTGATTGGAGCGCGGAGCGTCCGGCGTCGGCACATCGAGAAATGTACAAAACACACAGAGGATGAGATAGACCGCGCAAAACATGGTGATGGAAGCCGCGCGTATATGGCCGCGCAATGTCAGCGCCGCAGTGGCAGCAGCAACAGCAACCGAAACGACATTCAGCGGCCAGACATCCCAGTTACCCCGCGCGACAAAATACACGCCCCACACCACGGAAATGATAGCCAGCACCAGGGAACTCAGCAGCAAGGCACGGCGCATGCGTAGCGACTGCTTGCTGATGAAGTTGGCCGACATATCCATAGATAGCTTCTCCCTGTCCGGCTCCCAGTTTGAATTCAAGGCCGATTGGAGAAAAGTCTACGCCGGAGCAATGTTGACAGCAAGAAAAAACGGAAACCGGATGATCAACTGCTATGTCAGAACGACGCTTAGAAGGTTAGGGCCAGCATGCCCCAGAGGCGACCGGAGCGATCGGTATCACTGCGCGCCGGTTCACTGCCGATTTTATGCGCGTACATCACGCGCAGTTCCAGCCGGTTTGGCATCGCGAACGTAACACCGACACCCGCACCCGACAAGCGACGCTGATTGTCGCCCTGGATAAACTGCTGCGCGTTGGTCTTCACCATGCCACTATCGATAAAGCCACTCAGCATCAATTGACCTGGTAACAGTTGTTGATCCAGGGTGTGGCGGATTTCAGCCGTTGCCACATAGCCCTGGTCGCCCGATGCTTCGCCACTGGGATAAGCGCGCACTGCGAAGGGCCCGCCCAAGGACATCTTTTCGGCCGAATCGAGATTCTTCGACGCTTGCTGGCCGTTGACCGAGAGCAGCAACATAGTGCTGTTATTGAGCCATTGATATTGCGCCAGCGTATAGGTGTAGCGCTGGTAAGTACCATTGGTACGCGCCGACAAATCATCTATCTCGCGCGCCAGCGGCGTCTCGATATCAAGTTGTCCGCTTTCGGCACGCAGGCTGAACGTGGTCGTACCTTCCGATGAACCTATGCGATTGCGCACATCACCGCTCAAGCCCAGGCCCGCGACCTGATTGGTTTTGCGCGTGCTGCTGGCAAAGGCACCGACATTATCCTGCAAGGACTTTTGATCCAGTCCGGCTTCCAGGTTCAGATTGAAATCGCGTGAACGTCGCAACGGATAGCTGGCAGTCGCTGACCATACACCAGCGCGGCCGTATGCATCCAGCGACGCGAAATTGCCGCCCACCTGATAGCGTGATTCGACATAGGCCAGACCCACGCGCAAGCCATCACCACCGACTGCGATGCTATAGCCGAGGCGTGCATAGTCCTGTCCGTCGGCTGTAGTAAATACGCGTGCGTCCAGGCGATCGGCATTACCAGTAGGATTGTTCCACTGCACGGCACCGCCGAAACGGTTGCGGCCGGTATTGCGCACACCATAGTTATCGGCTTCCAGTCGTGCATATACACGCGGTGCCGCACCTACCTTGACGGTAAGATCGGTAGTGCCCGGTACAGCACCCGCTTGCAAATTACCGCCAGCCTGGGACGCCTGCGTGACGTCCTGTATCAGCAGGATCGCACGCTCCAGCTCTGCGTCGCTGACGGTCTCACCCAGCTGTTGCGGTGTCAGGTAGCGCTGCAGGATGGCGTCGGAAAACCCCGACTGGTTCTCCAGCCTGACCTTGTCGTAATGCCCTTCCAGCACCGCGATTTCGACCACGCCGTTCTGTATGTCCTGTGCCGGAATATAGGCACGCGCAACCAGATAACCGTGCTTGCGGTAGTAGCTGGTAATGCGTTCCGCCGCAGACTCCAGTTCGCTCAGGCTGCGCTCGGGACCAATGACATCCTGCACCAGCGGCAGCAGCAGCGCGCTATCTATGGATAGATTCCCAGTGATGCGAAATGCCTGCACCTGGAAGCGTATGCTATCGACCGCAGGCACGGGTGCCTGCGGCTCCGGTGGCAGTTGTATCGTGCCCGTCGCGGGCATGGGCAAGGCCGGAGCTGATTGCTGCGACTCGCGCAGGGTGCTGCCCGCATTCGGCAAGACCTGCGCTAGCGCAACTGCACTACTGCTTAAACACAAGGCCAGGACCAGACCGGATGGTGCATAAGCACGATCAAACGACATACGGGTTTTCTTCATACAGATAGACATACACACTTAAACATTTTCATCATCGTCTGGATATACAGGGAAGCCTACTTACCCAGCAAATCTGAAACCCGGTTCGGGCGTTGCGCAGCTTCTGCCTCCATTACCCGGCCTTTTTGGATTAAAGCGGCGGCCTCTTGCAATCCACTAGCCACCGCATTGGCTGTCGAGCCTGCACCAGTCGCCGGTCTGCCTGTAGATGGGCTCGTAGCCTGAGCAGTCATGACATCGCGCAGATTAGGCCGGACTGCATTAGCTCTGCTGCCCTGCGTAGCTGCGGCGTTCGTCGCTGCAAGCGCTGCACCTGTAGCTGCCCCGGACGCACTGACTGCTCCGTTTGCGATGCTGGCTGCTGCCGCGGTGATTGCATTCTGAAACTTCTGCTGCCCCGCAGCCATTGCCTGATCAGCAGCTGCGGTTCCCGCATCTAGCATTGCCTTCGTGTCGCCCAGCTTTTGGGCAATCTCAGCTTGCCGCATTGCCTGCACTTTTGCCATCATGTCCGCTATCATGGTTGACACGGCAGTCCCATCAGTAACGACCGGGCTTGGTGTCGGAGTTGCGGACGTTGCGCCTGGAGGTGCAACGTCACCCATTTCAGCTATTATTTTTTTCATCACCTCACTCATTTCGGCGATGAAGCTCGTCGCCTGATTGTACGAATCCCTGCTCTTCTGATTAAGGCCATCCAGTCGCGCCAAATCAGTCTGCGAGGAGGGAACAGCCCCATTAGTCGTGCCATTGGTAGCGACCTTGTCCACTTCCGGTTTCTGGGTTGCGGCCTGTGCATTCAGGAATTTTGATCTCGCGTCTGCAATGCTCGTCAACAGCTTAGCTACCGCATCCGACATCATCTGATCAGCCGCAGCCGTCATGGTTGCGCCTTGCGCCTTGAGCTCGGCGACCGCTTTATCGCGCTCCGCGTTACGCTCGCCGAGGGCATTTTTTCTGGCATCCAGTTCTGCCTGCTTGGCCGCTTTGGCAGCCTCTGCAGATGAGTTAGGCTGAGTTTTATCCAGCGGCTGGGCTTTGCTCAAATCAGGAGGCACGCCGTCAGGCATTTTTTTGTTTAAGTCGGCAATCATGGCTGCCAACTGAGCCGGGCTTACTGCACTATTTGCCAACGCGGTTTTCACAAAATCACCCATCAAACTATCGATCATGCCGTTAATACTCGCGAGGGCCTGAGCATCGCTAATGTCTACCGAGTCCTTGAATTTCGCCAACTGCTCTGCGAGCAATTTCATATTCTCCGCAAATATCTCAGCCTGGCTTTTTAATATAGTTTCAATGATCTTGGGATCAACGGACTTTATAAAGCTGTCTATGTCTATCGGCTTAATGTTTCCTTTTAAATCGGGTGCCAATGCCGCCTGCACTGCGTTGATGTTTTCTGTCAAAGCTTGATTCTCTGTGACAGATGCAACCGTCTTGGGAACAAAATTCCAGGCAAAGACCGGAGCCGCAGCTTCCTGCTTCCAGATACTGGCAAAGTCCCAGCCTGCAAAAATCGGACGCGAGCCGCCGCCCTGCATTTCAAGCGTGCTGCGACCTTCACCACCTGCACTACCACTACGTCCGGAGGTCTGTGTGTTCCAGTAGCTGGCATCGATAGTGGCAAGTGACGCTCCAGGCGTCAGGATTTCATTACTGCCTATCAGTCCACCGATATTGCTGCCGCTACCGGTGACAGCTCCAGTTGCATAGGTATTGCGCACTTGCCCGCCATCCTGGATATTGCCTATGAGGCCACCGACACCCGTGTTGCCGCTAACCGCACCAGTGGCATATGCATTGCGAATTTGTCCTCCATCATTCAACCCAACCAGACCGCCAACACCAAACTGTCCGTTCACATTGCCGCTGGCATACGCCTGATCTATCTGCCCATAGTTCCAGCCGACCAGACCACCAACGTTATTGATACCGCTCACTGTGCCGGTGGCGAAGGATTTCGTGATGCTGCTGCCCTGATAGTTGACGCCCACCAGACCGCCAACAAAGTCACTACCGCCTTCATTACCACTCGCACTTCCGGTGGCGTGTGCATTGTGCACTGACGAATTCAGCAAGGAACCAGCGAGCGCGCCGACATATGCAGCGCCGACGAAGTTACCGCCGATGACGCCGATGTTGCTGAGACTGCCGTTTTCTACCTGGCCAAACAAGCCTACATAGTTCTGCGACAGGCGATTGATGGTCATGTTCGCGACTACATATCCCTGGCCGTCGAAATTACCTTTGAAAGAATTGCCGAGATTACCGATAGGCATAAAGCCGGCACCGTTATTCCAGTTCGCGGTGCCGGTGGCATCGATATCATTCGTCAGGCGATAGCTGCCTGCCAGCAAGGCGGTACTGCTGCCCACGCCCTGCAAACCGTAGACATCTGTAATCCGATACGCATTGCCGCTGCTGCCATCACCCCCGGCGGCACGTAAAAAGCTGCCGTTGTTGATGCGGAAGTCCTGTGCACTGAAGGCAGCCAGGTTGCTGCTGTTTTGTATCCAGTTGCCACCATTCAGCGTAAAGGTTTTGACGTTCACCGCTGCCGGTGCGCTGATGGTGTTCACGGCATTCAGCGTCAAACCACCTTGACCCGCGTTGATCGCGGCATTCAGGTTGATATTGCGCTCTGCTTCCAGTGTCAGGGTATTCGCCGAGTTCCAGCTCACGGCGTCATTGACGAAAATATCGCCATTACCGGCATGACCATCGTTCACTGTCTTGAAGGTCACATTGGTGCCACCCAACATGGTGCTGAGGGTGCTGGCCGTGATGTCGCCGCCGCTGTTGGCGATGATGAAGTCGTTCGGGTCTATTAGCCACATGCCGGTCTTGCCATGTGCTGCGGCGGTCGTGACTTGCACACTGTCTGCTATCTTGACCTTGCCGCCGGAGGTATCGATGAAGCCGCCATTGCCACCGGCGCTGGCAGATGCATCCAATTTACCGTCGACCATGGCAGTACCGCCATGTGCCATCAGGCGAATTTCACCATTCTGATTGCTGACCGTGCGCGCCTGGATCACACCGGTATTGTTAACCACACCGGACAGCACCGCATCCTGCCCTTTGCTGCTGAGCAGTACCACGCCGCCATCGGCCTGTATCAATTGGTGATTGGCTGCCAGTGCATCTACCGCGCCCTGGTCTATGCTGAGTGTCAGCAAACTATGCTCCGCCAGCGTCAAAGTCATTTCAGTGCCAGCTGCCATCGTCACATTGCCGCCATCCGCAATCAGCTTGCCTTCGTTGATGACTTTCGGTGCCAGCAAGGCGATGTAGCCACCGTTAGCGTTGATCTCACCCTGGTTCACGACACTAGCTCCGGCCACACCGCCCGGTGTAAATACATACTTGCCGTTGCCGTTCATGAAATCGTTGTCGCTCAGCTTCATGGTCGTGGCGACCAGGCCACCCACATTCACTTGTGCGCCATTGCCAAACAGGACACCGTTCGGATTCAGGATGAACACCTGGCCATTGGCCGACAGATTGCCGAGGATTTGCGATGGGTCTTGCCCCAGCACACGGTTCAGCGCAATCGCATGCGCACCCGGCTGGTTGAAACGCACACTTTCGTTGGCACCGATATTGAAGCTATTCCAATTGATCGCCAGGCGATCGCTGTTTTGCTGGATGGTGGTGGTATTGCCGTTTTGTGCGATGCTGCCGCTGCCAGCGCTGACCTGCCCACCCGCCGGCGCGGCACAGGCCAGAGCTGCGGGCAGCAGGCCGGACAGCAGTGCCGCCAGTCGTCGTGCGCTACGACGCTTGTTGCGACGGCCGCCGCCAGACAGTTCAGAGACGGCGACCAATGCGCCGTGCGTCCTGCTTCTGATCACGCGATAGATGTGGTTCATGCCGGCCTCGCTTAATGGTGTAATGGCTGGCATGATAAAAAACTTTCTTTATATCCACATTGGACTAAAGTCTCATGCAATCTAAATAATATTGTGACAAGCTCGATCCCGGTCGCTACCCATATCCCACTCCATGAGCCAGCCCTCCGCCATCAATAACAATAGCCTGCAGGCCGATCAGATCTACCGCGCCCAGATGGCGGTGCTGCGCCATAACTTCCCGTTCTCGTTACTGGGCGCCTTGTTGACGGCTGTTTTAATCGTGCTGGTTTTGCATGATGTCTTCCCCATGCGCGATTTATTGCTGTGGCTGGGACTTAATTGCCTGTTGCTGGCTTGCCGTTTCGGCATCGTGCTGCGCTATCGCAGTGCCAGCGCCGACGAGCAGGACGTAAGCGCACTGCAACGCTGGGAACGATGGACGTTATGGAGCACGGCAGCGGCAGGCTTGCTGTGGGGCCTGCCCTACGCCTACTGGATGTACTACGCACCGTTCGAGCAACAAATGTTTTTGATCGTCGGCTTGCTGACGCTGGGTACCGGCGCAATCTACGCCTACTGCATCCACCTGCGCCTGCTGTACGCATTCGAGATTCCGTACTTCGCGCCACCCTTCGTGATCCTGGCGCTGTTGCCGGGTAGCGTGCACCATATCCTGGCAGTAGCCGGTGCCTTGTATCTGCTGGTGACACTGGCCTTTGCCCATCGCATGTATCGCACCCAACTCGATTCGCTGCGCATGCGTTTTGAAAATACCGACCTGCTGAAAAAACTCGCCATCGAAAAGGAAGCAGCCGAGCGCAGCAACCTGGCGAAATCACGCTTCCTCGCCGCTGCCAGCCATGACCTGCGCCAACCGGTGCACGCGCTCAGTCTTTACCTTGGCGTCTTGCGTGAACAGGATTTGAATCCAAAAAGTCGGCAGCTGGTCGATCACATAGGTCGCGCCACGCTGGCGATGGGTGGTCTGTTTGATGGCTTGCTGAATATCTCGCGGCTGGACGCAGGTGTGATCCGGCCACAACGCCGTCACTTTCGCCTTGCACCCATACTCGAACAACTGCTGCTCGAGTACACCCCGCAAGCCAGCGCACAGGGCTTGCGACTGCGCCTGCATAGAGGGCCGTGGCCGGTGGTGCAATCTGATCCGGTTTTACTCGACCGCATCCTGCGCAATCTGGTCGACAACGCGATACGTCATACCCGCAACGGTGGAGTGCTGATAGGATGCCGTCGCCGTGGCAACACGCTGCGCATAGAAGTGTGGGATAGCGGCGTCGGTATTGCAGCAGCCGAACAGGAAAACATCTTCATGGAGTTTCACCAGGTCGACAATCCGGAACGGGATCGCAGCAAAGGGATGGGCCTGGGCCTGGCGATCGTGCGTCGTACCGCTGACCTGCTCAAGCACCCACTGACACTACGCTCACGCCCCGGACGCGGCAGCGTATTCAGCCTGAGCCTGCCGCTGGGTGATGCGCACACTGCAGATCCGGTCGCGCATAAAGCGGAAGTACCGAAAGCCGACGGCCAATGGATATTCGTGATTGATGACGATGCAGACAATCTGCAAGGCTTGCGCCTGCTGCTGGAAACCTGGGACTACAAAGTAGTGACCGGCCATAGTGGCGACGACATCCTGCAAGCGGCAGCGCATTGCCCGCACAAGCCTGATTTGATCCTGAGTGATTTCCGCCTGCGTGCACATGAAACCGGCATAGAAGTGATAGACCGCCTGCATGAGGAATATGCGGATGACACTATCCCGGCGGTGCTGTTGACGGGTGATACCGACCCGCGACGCCTGATCGAAGCCTCGGCACGCGCCTGGCCCTTGCTGCATAAACCGGTGGATGCTGCGCATCTGCGGCGCGTGCTGGCACAAATGCTGGAACACGGCGCGACTGAAGCCGCCGTTAATACACCGCTCTGAATCTGCGAATATTTAGCGCGGCTTGCCGAGCAAACCTGCGCGACGTGCAACCAGTGTCGCCTGCGTACGGTTAAGTACACCGAGTCCGGATAACACTGCAGTGACATGGGCTTTCACGGTTTTTTCCGTCATACCCAGTTGTTCGGCAATTTCGCCGTTACGCAAACCATCACACATCAGTCTTAGTACTTCGGTCTGCCGTGGCGTCAGCCGACTCAGCAGGGATGCATCATCGTCGTTGTTGCCATGCGTGTTATCCGCAGTCGCGAGGCTGTCAAAAGTCGGCGGCAAATAACCGTGCCCCTGCATCACACTGCTCAGTGCGGCAAACAGGGTTTTGCTATCTGCTGATTTATGGATGAAGCCATGCGCACCGCTGGCCAGTGCATGTCGCACATCATCCGGATCTTCCGAGGCGGACAGCGCGAGTATGCGCAAGCCGGGCCGGAGTTGACGCAAACGCTGTAGCAGCGCACCACCACCGATATCCGGCAGGTAGTAATCCATCATCACGGTGCTGATTGCCGTTTCCGTTTGTACCAGCTGTAGGGCTTCGTTGCCGCTGGCAACGCTATGTATCTGCAGCGTCGGATCAGCCTGCACCAATGCCAGCGTCAGTCCCTCGCGGAACATAGCATGATCGTCGATCAGTAATACAGATGACACTGGCGTCTCCTTGGCTTGCGCTGGCCTTAGCTGACTCGCATTATCGCTTAATTGGAACTATGCCTGCGCCCTGATTTGCTTACTGTCCGCCGCGTGCTTCAGCGAGTGCGATGGTCAGGTGCTGCACTTTCTTTTTCAACTGATCGCGTTCTTCGTTCAGTTCAGCGATTTTCAGATTCAGTTTATGAATGGTGATTTGATCCGGTGTCGCATCATCTGGTGGTGGTACCGGCTCGGGCTTGGGTGGCAGTTTTGCTTCACGCACCTGGCGTGCAACCTGACGCAATTCCTTCTTGCCACCGGCGACCGCTTCTTTTTGCTTCTCTTCCGGTAGCGAAGAAATCGCGGCGGCGGCATTGATGGACACCACACCGGTCTTTACCGCCTGCACCAGTTCTGGCGTTGCAGTCTTTTGGATTTTTTCTATCTGGCCCAGCGTCACGCTGCTGATACGTGCTTCCTTGGCGATGACATCACGTTTCAACGGTGGCTCGGCTGCGCTTGCAGTGCTGGCTTCCGCATCTGCCTCAGCAGGCGCGGCTTCCTTCACCTGCGCCACGCGCGCCGACAGGATCTCCTTCTTGCGCAAAGCCAGTATGCCGCGCTGGAAGTCAGATACGCTGCGTCGCCCCAGATGATTATCTATCATCCACAGGTGGACATCGTCCATCGACTTGAAGGTTTCGTTTTGTCTCGTGTTAAAGGCAATGCCGTGTTTCTGGCAGATACCGTAACGATTGTGACCATCGATCAGCAAATCACCCCATAACACCAGCGCATCACGGCAACCTTCCGCCAGCAAGCTACGCTCCAGCGCCGCATATTCGTCGCTGGTCAATGGATCTATATAGGCTTTCAGTTCTTCGTTGACGGTAATGGTGGTCATGGTTCAGCAAAAAATGAGTAAGGCGGTAGTTTACACACAGGCACGACGATGTCGCAAAGTAATTCCACAGCAGCGACGATCAGTCACCAACCCGGATAGTTACTGTTTCAACAATCCGGAAAATATTTGACACCGGATATTGACTTCGGAAACGATCACTTCCATAATCGCGTCATGAAACCATCGACCCACTCCAGCAACTTGTCCAATCCGCGCGGCCGCCCACGCGAATTCGATATGGATGACGCACTCGACAAAGCCATCCCTTTGTTTTGCGCGCGGGGTTTCCACGGCGCGTCCATCAATGACATCGCGGAATCCATGGAGCTGACGGTAGGCAGTATCTACAAAGCTTTCAAGGACAAGCGCGGAGTCTTCCTCGCTGCGATCGACCGGCAACTATCGATACGGCAAGCCGCCTTGCGTGACATGATCGCCGCGCAAAAATCCGGCCGCGATAAATTGCGCGCCGCGCTGATGTTTTATGCAGGCGTGTCGAATTGCGATGCAGACATACAGCAAGGCTGTCTCATCGTCAGCACCACGGTAGAGTTGGCCACCTTCGACGACGAAATCGCCAATCGTGCCAAAGACTCCTTCAAACGACGTGAAGTCATCATCGCCGAGTTACTCAAGACAGGTGAGGCAGATGGCAGCATCGCCGCCAGCAGCAACAATGCAGCAACCGCGCGACTGATGTTGTGCCTGATGCAGGGTCTCATCGTGATCGGCAAGGCAGGTCGTACCCGCAAAGAGTTAATGGCTGTGGTCGATGCAGCGATGAAAACCCTCGATTAATTTTTTTTTGACAATTTAGGAAATATTTATTTCCTTATTTAAAGTATTTGATAGGATGAGCATGTTAAGCAAAACATTACCCGGCACGATACCTGTCACCGCCCAAGCCCTGCCCTCGTGGCTGACATTTTTACTGGCGCTGGCCTGCGGCCTGATCGCCGCGAATGTCTACTACGCACAACCGCTGATACGCCTGATCAGCGTGGATCTTGGTCTCTCCTTGCAGGCAGCGGGTCTGATCGTGACCCTGACACAACTGGGTTATATCACCGGCCTCATCTTCGTCGTGCCGCTGGCCGACCTGATAGAAACCAAGCGCCTCACCATCAGCGTGATGGCGGTCAGCATACTTGCCCTGATCGGTGCGGCACTGGCGACCAAGGCAGAAGGATTTTTGTTCGCATGCATATTGCTCGGACTAGGCTCCGTCACCGTCCCCATCCTGGTACCGCACGCCGCACACCTGGTAGCGGAAAGTGTTCGTGGTCGTACTGTCGGCAACCTGATGAGCGGCATGATGCTGGGCATCATGCTGGCGCGTCCTATATCCAGCCTGATCGCTGATCATAGTTCGTGGCATACGGTATTCATTGTGTCGGCGGCGGTCATGACACTGCTGGCGATTTCATTGCACTTCGCTTTGCCGACCCGCAGGCCACAAGGTAAATTCAGCTATGGGCATTTGCTCGGCTCGATGCTGACGCTGGCACGGCAAACCCCGGTCTTGCGCAGACGCGCGATTTATCACTTCTTCCAGTTCGCCGCGTTCATCCTGTTCTGGACCGTCACGCCTCTGCTACTGACTGGCCCGGTCTTCCACTTGTCGCAAACAGGTGTTGCCTTGTTTGCGCTGGCTGGCGTCGCCGGTGCCATCGCAGCACCAATTGCCGGACGTGCTTCCGATCGCGGCTGGACCAAACCTGCTACCGCGCTGGGCATGCTGGCCGTCGCCATCGCCTTCCTGATCACGCATATTGCAGAAGCCGGATCGCCACTGGCGCTGGCCTTGCTGGTCGTCGCTGCCATCATGCTGGACTTTGGCGCTACCGCGACCCTGGTACTGGGTCAGCGTGTGATCTTCGGCCTAGGTAGTGAGATACGCGGCCGTGTCAGCGGCGTGTACATGATCATCTGGTACTTCGGCGGCGCACTGGGTTCGTCAGTTGGTGCATGGGCATATGCACACGGCGGCTGGGAACTGGCTTCGTGGGTCGGATTGTCGTTGCCGGTGATAGGCTTGTTGTACTTCGCAACGGAAAAAGAGTGAAGTACATGTTTTAATTCAAGCAGTAAGTACGTTAAAAAAGCGAACCCGCGGGTTCGCTTTTTTATTTTTCTGCGCTTGCCGTCAACACCCGTTGCAAGCGCGTTTCTGGTGACAGGTCACCTTCCAGTCGCAGCACCTCGCACTTGCGCGTACTCAGCCATAAATTATGCCGCTCGAGACTGCGACCTTCTGCAGTACCAGCATCATATTGTGCTGCCCAGGCCAGAAATGCCGGATCAGCTTTACCGAAGCGACGTTCTTCGCGCACCTTCAGACGTGCCAGTCGGAGCTCGGTTGGGATGTAGAGGAAGACGATCAAATCAAATGCATGCTCCAGTTCCTGCCCCCAATCGATCAGCGAACCTGCGACCACCGTATTCGGATGACTACGTATATCGTGCAGCAAGACCGCCGCGCGCTCCACCGCATCACGCTTGTGCTGGTACGGCGGAGCGGTGGGTAACCAGAAATAATCGTCGGTCTCTATACAGCTGGCCTGCGTCGCATCAGCAACGGCCGCAGCCAGGGTCGAAGTGCCTGAACCGGCGGCACCGGTAATAAGTATGCGCATATGAAATGAGTTCTAACTATCAAGCGGGACGACCCGATCACCCGCTGCGGGTACGCAGCCATCGGCGATAGGCGTCCAGCCACGATGTACGACGACTTGCTTGCCGTCATGACAGATCTCTACCCGTTCGCTGTCGGGGTACTGTTGGTGGACAAAGGATTCGACGGTGGCGGGCAAACTGATTTTCAGCTTGAGTGCATACCTATCCTCGGCCGGATGATCGTCCAGATGCAGCAAGGGAACAAAGCTGGAGGCAAACATCAGCCAATGCGAATTGACAGCTGTCGGCTCCGGCGCATAGTGCGCCTGCTGCAACCAGAGCTGTGCGCGGGCACGCAAGTCTACACCGTCAGGCAGATCGCCCCACCCTGCCGCCAGTGTTTCCATGACCCACTGATTGCAGTTCTGGTAGTTCAGCGCATAGACATAAGCATTGGCACTATAGGTCGCTGCCAGCAAGCGCAGCGCGCGCTGTTTATCCAGTGCCGCCTGGCGCAAACGCTGCGCCGCCTGCTCGGGTAACTTGACGATAGAGATATAGCCTAGCGATGGATTGTCTATCCCCATCGCGAAGCCTGCCATGCCCTGGTCAAAAATACGCGGACGTTCTTCTTCGCACGCATAGTAGAGCTGACGCGCAGTCCACACCTTGTCTTCATCGCGCCACGCAATGGCAGCATGCGAATAACGTATCTGGAAACGTGACAGGTCGAGGCCGGAACGGCTGATCAGGACCGTATCGGAATTAACAGCAGCTAACTCTTCACGTACAACACCAGCAAAGCGCAGGATGCGGTCTTGCTGTGCTGCGGTGAGTTGATGTGCGCGATCACAGAAATTGGATGCGGCTGATGAGCCGGAAGCGGCATATGCGACGCTGGTAACAGTGCTGGTAACTATAAGCGCGCTAATAAGGGCTAACGCGCTTACAAGGGATAGCCCGAACCTCACAGACCAACTATGCGCGGTGTGAGTTCTTCATGCCATTTGTCGGCCAGCACCAGATAGAAAGCTTCACGCGTATCGCTACGAGCGAACTCCAGTCCATATACACGGTTCTGTGCATAGACCAGGTCGCCGCGACCCAGGCCTTGCTTGTCGAGGATATTGGCAGGCAGGTCGAGTACGATGCGTTGCTGTGAGGCATCGGCCTGCATGGTGACGCGACGGAAATCAGCGCGTTCCGGTGCTTCGGCCACGTCGATGATGCGGTAGTCACCGTCGGCGCGCTTTTCATCCTTGCTCGAGCTGTCGCTGGATTCATGCAGCGACGCAGAGACGCTGCCGCTGGAAGCGGAACCCGCACTCGACGCCGATGACGGCAGACTCTCAGCATGTGCTGTGAAGGCGAGACCGCTTATTGCAGCAAGGCAAGCAAGACGCAAACTAACTGGGAAGTTCATGATGGAGACTCCTTCTGATTTCATCGAACCGGGATAAGCTCTCTGACCACACAGTGTGCAGCAGAGTTCGCAAAGCAAGCTATGCCTAGATCTTATATTGTCCGGCGTCCTGGCGGAATTAAATCTCCGTTAAATTTAGCTAGAAAGAAAAAAGCCCGCTGTCAGCGGGCTTTTTGTAAGAACTACAATCGAACACCTGCGATCAGGCTGCAGCGCGCAGTGTCTTCGCTGCTGCCACCATATTGTTCAGTGCTGGCAGCACCTCGGCCCATTGACGTGTTTTCAAACCGCAATCCGGATTCACCCACAGGCGCTCTGCCGGTACACGCTCTGCCGCTTTCTTCATCAGTTGCACCATGTGCTCCTGGGTCGGAATGTTCGGCGAGTGGATGTCATAAACACCAGGTCCGATCTCGTTCGGATAGTTGAAGTTGTCGAATGCATCGAGCAACTCCATATCCGAACGTGATGTTTCGATGGTGATCACATCTGCATCCATATCAGCGATAGACGCGATGATGTCGTTGAACTCCGAATAGCACATATGGGTATGGATCTGGGTTTCATCTTCCACGCCATTTGCAGTAATACGGAACGATTCCACCGCCCAGTCCAGATAATCCTGCCATTGCGACTTGCGCAGCGGCAAACCTTCGCGCAACGCAGCTTCGTCAATCTGGATCACATGTACACCGGCTTTTTCCAGATCCAGCACTTCGTCACGAATCGCCAGCGCGAGTTGTTTGCACGATACCGAACGTGGCTGATCGTCACGCACGAAAGACCAGTTCAACATGGTGACCGGGCCGGTAAGCATGCCCTTCATCGGTTTCTCGGTCAGCGATTGCGCATAGGTGCTCCACTCGACTGTCATCGCTTGTGGACGGCTGATGTCGCCGAACAGGATGGGCGGTTTCACGCAACGCGAACCATAGGACTGGACCCAGCCGAACTGGCTGAAGGCATAGCCTTGCAGTTGTTCGCCAAAGTACTCAACCATGTCGTTACGCTCGGCTTCACCGTGCACCAGCACGTCGAGGCCCAGTGTTTCCTGTTCACGCACGCTGCGTTCGATCTCAGCCTGCATCGCGATCTTGTAGCTCGCATCATCCAGACGGCCAGCTTTAAACTCGCTGCGGGCGTGACGAATTTCAGCGGTCTGCGGGAAGGAACCGATAGTCGTGGTCGGGTACGCAGGCAGCTTCAGCAATGCTGCCTGTTTCTTCGCACGCAACGCATAAGTGCTGTCGCGTTTGCCCAGGCCTGCATCGATCTTCGCAATCGCTGCCTGCACGGCCGGATTGTTGACACGTGGTGACGCACGGCGTGCTGCCAGCGCTGCCTTGTTCTCAGCCAGCTCTGCTTGCACCGAGTCACGACCAGTACGCAGCGCTTTACCCAGCACGCGCAATTCATCCAGCTTCTGAATCGCGTAGGCGAGCCAGGACTTGATCTCTGCATCCAGTTTTTGTTCGCTGTTCAGATCGACCGGTACGTGTAACAAGGAGCACGACGGTGCGATCCACAGGCGTTCACCCAGGCGCTTGGCCAGTGGCTCTACCCAGTCCAGCACGGCAGTCAGATCAGTTTTCCAGATGTTACGGCCGTTAATCACGCCCAGCGACAGCACTTTGTCAGCGCCCAGCAAATCGATCAGCGGCAATACGTCATCGCGGCCATTGATCGCATCGACGTGCAAACCCGCAACCGGCAGGCTCGCAGCCAGCGCACGGTTTTCCAGCAATTGACCGAAGTAAGTCGCCAGCAGCAATTTGACGCGGCTGTTTTTCAATTGATCGTAGGCAGCCTTGAATGCGTTTTGCCAATCGGTGTCCAGCTCGGTGACGAGGATAGGTTCATCGATCTGTACCCATTCCACACCTTGTGCTGCGAGTGCATCCAGCAATTGCGCATACACCGGCAACAAACGTGGCAGCAAAGCCAGTTTGTACAGATCGTCTTTGGCCTTGCCTTGCGCCAGGTAAGTGATAGGGCCGATGATGACTGGCTTGCCTTTGACGCCTTGCGCCTTGGCTTCTGCCAGTTGTTCCAGCAAGCGTGTGGTGTCGAGTTTGAATTCGGTTGCAGCTGTGAACTCAGGCACGATGTAGTGATAGTTGGTATCGAACCATTTGGTCATTTCACCTGCCGCGACACCGCCACAGCAAGCACTGTGGTCTTCTGCACCTTGTGCCGAACGGCCACGCGCAACGCGGAAGTAGTTGTCCAGCGCGTCGCCGTGGAAACCACGCACACGCTCAGGCAGGTTGCCCAGCGTGAAGCTCATGTCGAGCATTTGATCGTAGAACGCAAAGTCGCCGACCGGCACCAGATCCAGACCGACCTGGTTGTCCCAGTGGCGTTTGCGCAGTTGTGCACCCAGATCTTTCAGGGCGTCGCGCGAGGACTCGCCCTTCCAGTAGGATTCGAGTGCAAATTTCAATTCACGCTTTGCGCCGATACGGGGAAAGCCGAGGTTGTGTATGGTGGTCATGGTTCGCTCCAGAAAACAAGAACGAGAATAATAGGATGCGCAATTCATGAAGTAAAATGGTATTATCTCAGACATACATGAATTTCACTCATGCATTGAATTAGACCATGTTAGAGCGCATCCACCTCGCCGTCGTCCTCGAAGTAGAAAAACAAGGCTCCCTGACCGGAGCCGCCAACGTGCTGCACGTCACGCAATCCGCGCTGAGCCACAGCATGAAGAAACTGGAGCAGCAACTCGGCACCGATATCTGGGTGCGCGAAGGACGTGCGCTGCGCCTGACGCAAGCGGGGCAATATTTGCTGGCGGTCGCCAATCGCGTGCTGCCGCAACTGACGCTGGCCGAGGAACGGCTGCGTCAGTTTTCGCAAGGCGAACGCGGCGCCTTGCGCATAGGCATGGAATGCCACCCCTGCTATCAATGGCTGCTGAAAGTGGTGTCGCCTTACCTGACGGCCTGGCCGGATGTCGATGTCGACGTGAAACAGAAATTCCAGTTCGGCGGCATCGGTGCCTTGTTTGCATATGAAATCGATTTGCTGGTCACACCAGACCCGCTGTACAAACCCGGCCTGCACTTCGAACCGGTATTCGACTACGAACAAGTGCTGGTGGTACCGCGTAAGCACGCGCTGGCCAAAGTAAAGTATGTCGAACCTGAGCAACTGATGAGCGAAGTCCTGATCACCTATCCGGTTGCCACCGACCGGCTCGACATCTACAACCAGTTCCTGCTGCCTGCGGGCATCACACCGAAGCGTCACAAGACCATAGAGACCACCGACATCATGCTGCAGATGGTGGCCAGCGGTCGTGGTGTGGCGGCATTGCCACGCTGGCTGGTGCAGGAATACGCCAGCAAAATGGACGTGGTACCGGTACGTCTGGGAGCGGACGGTATTGCCAAACAGATTTTCCTCGGCGCGCGTGAAGCCGACCTCGATACCGACTACCTGCAAGCCTTTATTGCGCAGGCGCGGGAGCCGGTGGCGTCGTTTAATAAAGGCGAAAAATCGTAAGGCTGCTTGCCGTATGGTCAACTGTGACGTGGCTTACCGGCGATCCCTTTCTGGTATCCTTGCGCGCTGTATAGTGAGATTTCTCTGTAGATCCAGTAGCCTCAGGCAGCAGTTCATACGTCATACGACTACCGTTTTAAAGGCAGTGCATCGCAGCTTGCACGCCGTGTTTCAAATTTGTATTTAACGCTTTTAGATAAATTGAGGAATAGATAAAAATGAAATGTGCATTGGTAGGTTCGCGCTATTTCGGCGCCTTGGTATTTGAGACGCTGCGCAAGGAAGAAGGTATCGAATTCACCAGCATCGTCGCGCCGTCGGAAGATGACCGCCTGGCACAAGCAGCGCGCGCTGCCGGTGTACCGCTGCATATCATGGAAAACCCGCGCTTCGTGCCGGGTGAAGCCATTGCCGAAGGTACCGACGTCATCCTCGCCGCCCACACCCATGCCCGCGTCAGCGATGAAGCATTGGCCCGCGCCCGCCTCGGCGGTATCGGTTATCACCCTTCCCTGTTGCCTAGACACCGTGGCATAGCCGCAGTCGAATGGACCATACTCGAAGGCGACCCTATCGCTGGCGGCTCCATCTATCACCTGGCCGACGGTTGGGATGCAGGTGCGATCGCGGCGCAAGACTGGTGCTTCGTCGAAAAAGGCGAAAGCGCACGTGAACTGTGGGAGCGTGCACTCGCACCTATGGGCCTGAAACTGTTGAGCCAGGTCATCCACTACGCAGCGGAACACAATGCACTGCCAGCGTTTGAACAAGACCAGCGCTTCGCCACCAAGGCACCGATGATCCGTCGCTCGGTCGTATTGGCAGAAGAAGTCGAATCCAATACCGTAGCCCTCATCGTTTCCATCGTCGGCACCGATCGTCACGGCATCGTGCGTTCGCTGGCAGAACGTGCAGAACGCTACGGCGCAAACTGGGCCGCCAGCCGTATGACACGCCTGGCCGGTGAATTCGCCGGTATGGTGCACTTCGAAGTGCCACGCGAAAATGCTGAAGCCTTGACCAACGCATTGCGCAGCCTGGATTCCAGCGGCCTGCAAGTAGTCGTGGCGAAGAGCGATGGTGCCAATCTGTCCGACTCGATCAAGAGCGTCGAGCTTGAGCTGGTCGGCGACGACCGCGTCGGCATCGTCAGCAGCCTGACCAAGATGCTGGCCGAGCGCAATATCAGCATCGAGAGCATCCACACCGAAATCGTACGCAGTGGTGTCTCCGGCAAGCAAACCTTTAAAATCGGTGCGCACCTGCTGGTACCAGGCAAGCTGTCGATCGATGAGCTGCGTCAGGAACTGGGCGCACTGGCCCACGAAATGACAGTCGATATCGCCCTCGGTGAGAAGCCTGCAGCAGCCTGAGACTGAAATCCGCCGGATTGGCATTCCGACATGCCAAATAACTAATTAAGTTGTAATTCGGCGGACATTCTGAGCATTAACCAGAGTTCAGCGCGCTACTTTGGTAAAATCTCTCCTTTTCGGCATTTCATGCCTTTTGTGGCCTGGCCAGGTAATCCCTGTTCAGGCCGAATTTCTTTATTATTGCTGGAGCAAACGTGCCAGGTCTATTACCCAACGTCGATCCCGACGGTCTTCTTGAATACTCCGTCGTCTACACAGATCGCGCGATCAATCACATGTCCGAACGCTTCCAAGGCGTCATGCGTGACATTTCCAAGACTTTAAAACATGTCTACAAGGCGCAATCCGCCATCGTCATGCCAGGTAGCGGTACCTTCGGCATGGAAGCGGTTGCCCGTCAGTTCGCAACCAAGCAGCAATGCCTGATCCTGCGCAACGGCTGGTTCAGCTATCGCTGGACCCAGATCCTGGACACCGGCAGCATCCCTGCCGCGACCACAGTATTGAAAGCACGCCAGCTGGAAGATTCGGCACAAGCACCATTCGCACCGGCACCTATCGCTGAAGTCGTTGCGACCATTAAAGAAATCAAACCGGCAGTCGTATTTGCACCGCACGTAGAAACCGCTTCCGGCATCATGCTGCCAGACGACTACCTGCGCCAGGTTTCGGATGCCGTGCATTCGGTAGGCGGCTTGTTCGTACTCGACTGCATCGCTTCCGGCACCATCTGGGTCGACATGCAAGCGACCGGCGTTGACGTCCTGATCAGCGCACCGCAAAAAGGCTGGAGCGCTTCCGCTGGTTGCGCCTTCATCATGCTGAGCTCCCTCGCCCGCGAAAAAATCGAATCCACGCAAAGCACCAGCTTCGCTTGCGATCTGCGCAAATGGCTGCAAATCATGGAATCGTACGAGCAAGGTGCAGTGGCTTACCACACCACCATGCCGACCGATGCACTGACCATCCTGCGTGGCGTGATGGAAGAAACCGCTGCATATGGTTTCGACAAAGTCCGTGCCGAACAACAGGAGCTGGGCGACAAGGTACGCGCACTGCTGACCTCCAAAGGCTACAAGAGCGTGGCAGCCGAAGGCTTCCAGGCTCCAGGCGTAGTCGTCAGCTACACCAACGACGACGGCATCCAGTCGGCCAAGAAATTTGTCGCAGCCGGTTTGCAAACCGCAGCTGGCGTGCCATTGCAATGCGATGAACGCCCAGACTTCAAATCCTTCCGCGTCGGCCTGTTCGGCCTCGACAAGCTGCACAACATCGAACGCACGGTAGCCAATCTGTCCAAAGCTCTGGACACCTTAGGCTAAAACCTGCGTACCTCGCTATCGATCATGCGTGATGGAATTCAGCCATCACGCATGCGATAGTTCCCATCCAAACATGTACAAGAATTTATTGATGTCGCTCGCGCTCAGCGTACTGGCTTCTACCAGCCACGCAGCAGGTGACGTCGCCGCTGGCAAACGCGTATTTGCCAAATGTGCGAATTGCCATCAGGTAGGACCATCTGCACGCGGCAACTTTGGTCCGCAATTGAATGGCATCGTGGGACGTACTGCAGGCACGACCAAAGACTATAAGTATTCCAAGGCGATGAGTTCTTCGCGCGTGGTATGGACCGAGGCCAACCTGCGTGCCTTCATTAAATCGACAGATGATGTAGTGCCGGGTAACAAGATGCGCTTTTTCGGCATCAGTGATGAGAAGCAGCTGACCGACTTGCTGGCTTATCTGCAAACCTTCAAATAAACAGGCGTCAGCAAACTAGTTGCAGCTGGGATGCACCATGTCCAGCAAGGTCTGTAACTGGCGCAAGCCCTGCTCCCAATCACCCAGATTGGATTCCGCATTGATATGTCCGAGTGCACCCGCACTGAGGAAACCGCAACCCCAGATATCAGCCCAGTAAGCCGCACGATTGCTTGCCATCCACGGATCATTGCTGCTGCCGATGACGATGGACGGACATGGCAGGCGCGCATCGCGCAAGATGTCATCGACCCCGAACTTTTCCGGATCGGCCGGTGCGACCAACAAGGCTCCTGCCAGGTCAAAGCGACCATGACTCGCTGCCTGCATGGTGGTGAGACAACCAAAGCTGTGCGCGACGATCAGCGTAGGCTGATCCGACTCACTCAGGACTTCGGTCATGCGCTGCGCCCAGCGTGTCAGGTCGGGTTGCGACCAATCGTCCTGCACGACGCGCTGGAAGCCGGGATACAAACGTTCCCAGCGTGATTGCCAATGTTCGGGGCCGCTGCCGTGCAAGCCCGGCACCACCAGTACGCGATAATCGGATAAATAAGGAAGGGTCATGATTCCAGGCCTGCCGTCGCAATTGCTTCCGGCTCGCTCGCATCCTGCGCAAAGCTAGCCTTGGGTTGATCCCACAAATAACCCTGCGCCAGTATGGTTTGTTGTGCCTGGGCACCCAGCTTGCGCAGCTTGTCGTAAATCTGGCTTGATTCTACACGTTTGAAAACCAGCTTCACATTCTTCTCACCTGCCACGCTGAGCAAGTCCAGGGTAGCGGCTTCATCGGTGATTTCTCGCACGTCAACCTTAATCACATCCGGCTGCACCTGCTCCAGCAGATCCAGCCCCTGGCGCGCATTCGCAGCATTCACTGCCAGGCGGAAACCATTGCGGCGATAGTTGTCAGCAACATAGTTCAGCAGCCAGGCCTGATCCGGCTGGATCAGCGGCAATTGCAAAACGATTTTCTTGTGCGGCAAACCGAGTACATCGAGTATGCGGCGGAATGACATGCCGTGATTGCTATCGACCGCTGCCAGCAGGCGCGCGTGCACGCTGAGGTAGAGGTCGTAATCCACCATTTCCGGCTGACGATAGAAATTGACCGCATGCAGCAGGCGGCACAATCTATCCAGTTCTATCGATTGTTCATCGGTGGCGCCAGTATCCAGCAATTTCCAGATACTCAGGCCGGTGTCATTCTTGGAATAGCTGCGCATGAAACCCTGCACACCGATGATGCCGCCTGATTCTGGCGTGCGTATCGGCTGGAAGGCACTGGTCAGCGTGGAATTGAAGTAGCGTCCGTGGGCACGTCCCTGCTGGTCCAGCCACAAGCTACTGTCGGCCTGGGGCGCCGCATGCAGGCGCGATAAGTATTGTTGCAAGGCGGGGAAAGTCATACTGCTCTTCCTTGATCATCAAGGAGACATCTGAAAGCGCCTGCGCCCATCGCAGGCACGCTTTCAGAAGCGCCTTAGGTTCATAACAGTTTGGCGAGCGACACTTCAGTCGCTTTCACCAGTGCCACCACTTCAGTACCGATCTTCAATTCCAGATCCTTGACCGAGCGTGTGGTGATGACCGAAGTCACGATACCGGCTGGTGTTTCCACATCGACTTCCGAGACGACCGGGCCTTCGATAATGGTGCTGATTTTTCCTTTGAATTGATTACGTGCGTTGATTTTTTCGATGCTCATGCTATTTCCTTCGTGTGGGTTAAAAATGTATTTCGATCAAACAAGTTAAACGGCCCAGGCAAACTGGTTCACTGTTTTCAGCAGCGAAACATCGCCCAGGGAAGAATCATCAGCGTCAGCCGAAGGCGGAATCTGCAATACATGTGCGAGAATTCTTTCTTCCAGCTGCGCAAAAACAGCGTTACCACGCGCACGTGGTCGTGCCAGCGGTATGCGTTCATCCAGTGTGATACGACCGTCTTCGATCAGCACCACGCGATCTGCCAGGGCAATCGCTTCCTGTACATCGTGCGTCACCAGCAAGGCCGTAAAGCCACGCTTTTGCCACAAGGTTTCTATCAATTGCTGCATCTCGATACGCGTCAATGCATCGAGTGCACCCAGCGGCTCATCCAGCAATAACAATTCAGGGTCATGCACCAGCGCACGTGCCAGCGCCACGCGCTGACGCTGGCCACCGGAGAGGACGGCAGGCCATTCACCGGCACGCTCTTCCAGCCCGACCTGACGCAAGGCTTGCAGCGCATCGTCTTTCTTCGGCAGACCGAGTGCGACGTTGTCGAGCACACGCTTCCATGGCAGCAGGCGCGAGTCCTGGAACATGATGCGGGTTTCCGGCGCTGTCTTGCCATCGCCAAAAGTCAGCGTGCCGCTGTCTGCTGTTTCCAGTTCAGCCACCAGGCGCAGCAAGGTACTTTTACCGCAACCACTGCGACCAACGACAGCGACGAATTCGCCCGGCTCCAAGGTCAGTTCGATCGCTTTCAGTACTTCACGACCGCCATAGGATTTGTACAGGCTCTCAACCGCAACGCGGATGCCACGGCGCGTCTCCGGCGCAGTAGATAGCGTTTGCTGTTCTGTTTGATTAATTTGCATGGACTGTCCTTAGTGACGGTAACCAGGATGCCAACGCAACCAGTAACCTTCCAGCGTGCGCGATACCACGTCAGCCAGCTTTCCCAGCAAGGCATACAGCAGGATGCCTACCAGCACGATGTCGGTTTGCAGGAACTCACGCGCATTCATCGTCATGTAACCGATGCCGGATTGCGCCGAGATGGTTTCTGCCACGATCAGCAATACCCACACCAGACCCAGCGAAAAGCGCACACCAACCAGGATCGAAGGCAAGGCACCTGGCAGAATCACATCGCGATACAACGACCAGCCTGACAAGCCATAACTCTTGGCCATCTCGATCAAGCCTTTGTCGACCGAGCGTATGCCGTGGAAGGTATTCAGATACACAGGAAAGAACACCCCCACTGCGACCAGGAAAATCTTCGAGGTTTCTTCTATGCCGAACCACAGGATGACCAGTGGTATCAAAGCCAGCGCCGGAATATTGCGTATCATCTGCAAGGTGGTATCCAGCAATGTCTCTGCCGTCTTGAAGGTACCGGTCAGCAAACCCAGCAACAAACCCAGTCCGCCACCGACCGCGAAGCTGGTAGTGGCACGCCACAAGCTAACCTTGACGTGGGTCCACAACTCGCCGGACAGTGCCAGCTCCCATGCTGCTTTCGCTACTGCAAACGGCTCCGGCAAGATGCGGCTGGAGAGCCAGCCGATTTGCGATGCAAATTGCCACACACTGATCAACAGTACAGGTACTATCCACGGCACCAGCTTTTTCAGACCGCTGGCACGCCAGCTTGATGGCGTCCTGGCTGCGGCAGTGCTGCCGGTAGCGAGATTAGGGAGAACGGCACTCATCAGGATTCCTTAGCTCTGTGAAACTTTAGGCAGGATGTCATTGGAAATAACTTCACCGAATGGGCCGGTCAAGACCGCCTCACCCGAACGCTCCCGGCCTTTACCGAGCAACGGGAATACCAATTCGGCAAAGCGATATGACTCCTCCAAATGCGGATAGCCGGACAGGATGAAGGTTTCGATACCGAGATCGGCATATTCCTGCATACGTGCGGCGACCGTTTCCGGGTCACCCACCAAGGCGGTACCTGCGCCACCACGTACCAGTCCGACCCCGGCCCACAGATTAGGTGATACTTCGAGCTTGTCCTTTTTACCGCCATGCAATGCCGCCATGCGGCGCTGGCCTTCCGAATCCATCTTGTTGAACGAAGCCTGTGCCCGCGCGATCAGATCGTCATCGACGTACTTGATCAATTCATCGGCGGCTTTCCATGCCTCTTCATTGGTTTCGCGCACGATCACGTGCAGGCGTATGCCGAACTTCAAGGTACGACCGTGTTTAGCGGCACGTGCACGCATGTCGGCAATTTTTTCCGCCACGGCAGCCGGTGGTTCACCCCAGGTCAGGTAGACATCCACCTGTTCTGCAGCCAATTCATGCGCTGCTGGTGACGAGCCGCCGAAGTACAGCGGCGGATATGGTTTTTGTACTGGCGGGTACAAGGTCTTCGCGCCCTTGACCTGTATATGCTTGCCGGCGAAATCGTAGCCTGCATCACCGCCCTCACCAGACAGGGAGGCGCGCCATACTTTCAGGAACTCATCGGTGATTTCGTAACGCTCGGAATGGCTCGCATGCAGGCCATCAGCTTCCAGTTCAGCCTGATCACCGCCGGTCACGACATTGATCAACAAACGGCCTTTCGACAAACGATCGAAAGTAGCGGCCATGCGCACGGCCAGACCTGGTGTACTCAAACCCGGGCGTACCGCGACCAGGAATTTCAATTGTTTGGTTACTCCGATCAGGCTCGATGCGGCCACCCATGCGTCTTCGCACGAACGACCGGTCGGCAGCAATACGCCGTCGTAACCCAGCGTATCTGCCGATACAGCGACCTGTTTCAAATAATCGAAATCAACCTGACGCGCACCTTTGGAGGTACCCAGATAACGACTATCGCCATGTGTCGGCAAAAACCAAAATACATTCAAACTCATGATCTCATTCCTTCAAACAAACTGGCGCTAGCGCCGTGCTGCATTACTTAACGCTTGGCCGAAACCAGCGCATCCTTGACTGTAATTTTTTTCGGGATCAGTTTCAGATTGCTGAATACATCGGCAATCTTTTGCTGTTCTGCGATGACTTCTGCGGTCACTGGCTTGACGCCATATGAATAACGTCTCGCTGCCAGTTCCACGCTAGGCTGGTCGAGGCCGGTCTGGGCTGCCAGGATATTCGTGACTTCTTTCAGGTTCTTGCTGCTCCACTGGTCTACCTGATCCAGTTCGTCCAGCAGGATGGAGATAATTTTGGGGTTCTTCTCTGCGTAGCCACGCGATGCCAAGAAGAACTGGTGATTCGCAACGATGCCGCTACCGTCAGTCAGTACGCGTGCGCCGATTTGCTTTTCTGCTGCGGCCAGGAACGGATCCCAGATCACCCATGCATCGACGCTGCCGCGCTCAAACGCTGCACGTGCATCGGCCGGAGCGAGGAAAATGGTTTCGATATCCTTGTAATCGAGACCTGCTTTTTCCAGTGCCTTGACCAGCAGGTAATGCACGTTCGAACCTTTGTTCAATGCGACCTTTTTACCTTTGAGATCGGCCACGGTTTTCAGTGTCGAGTTCTTCGGCACGATGATGGCTTCGCTGGTAGGCGAAGGCGGCTCATTGCCGACATACACGAGGTCCGCACCTGCAGCCTGGGCAAAGATAGGTGGCGCTTCACCGACGGTACCGAAGTCGATGCTGCCTACATTCAGGCCTTCCAGCAAGACCGGGCCGGCCGGGAATTCTGTCCATTTCACTTCTATGTTTTCTGCTGCCAGGCGCTTCTCGAGCGAGCCGCGGCCTTTCAGGATGACCAGCGTGCCGTACTTCTGATAACCAATACGTAATACCGTTTTGTTTTGTGCACCAGCAAAATTCGGCAAACCGATGCTGAGTGCACCTACTGCTGCCGCTGACAAATATCCCAGGGTGCGGCGCTTGGCCTGACGCTTATCGTTCGCATTGCTCATGTCGTTTTCCTTGTTATGCAAAATTTTGAGAAAAAGTTTCCCCATCGGTGCCGTAGCACCGATTTTTTTCAAACTACCGGATAGATATTTGTGCGGCTAAACTGCTGCTTTGGCTAACTGCGCAGCAGCGTTCAAACTAACGCTCGATCAAACACTGCAACGCACGCTGGAGAAAGGAATCGAGTCGAACTCGTTGAGTGCTACTTCATTCAGCGCAGACAAGCTGGCAGAGAGGTTCTCTATGCCATCGCTTACGCGCTTGGCTATCGCCGGGTCCAGAGTCAAGCCCTGCTCTGCAGACCAGTTGATCTGCAGGTCTGTCGCATAAATGCTCGGCAATACATGCTTGGCATCCAGCGCCGACAACACAGGACGCAAACCGTAATCGAGGGCCAGCATATGAGACTGGCTGCCACCTGTCGCCAGGGGCAAGACCAGCTTTCCACGCAAGCCATCCTGTGGCAGCAAGTCGAGGAAGGCTTTCAGTATTCCGCTATACGCCGCCTTGTAGACCGGCGTAGCAATCACAACTGCATCCGCCTGCGCGACTTGTTCCCGTGCCACCCGCAACAACTCATCATTGAAATCTGCATGCACCAGTGCCTGGGCAGGCAAATCACGTACATGCAGCTTCACATAACGATGTCCCAGCAGTGCCAGTCTTTCGCCTACGTGATGCAGCAAGCGGGTAGAACGTGATGGTGTTGAAGGACTACCCGCGAGCAACAAAATATTCATTTCTGTTCCAAAGAATGATGCAGATTATTTTTTACCTGGTTGATAGATCTGGTCGAACACGCCGCCATCAGAGAAGTGTTTCTTCTGTGCTGCTGTCCAGCCACCTACGTCCGCAATCGTGTACAACTTCAGTTTCGGGAATTGCGCTGCGTATTTCTTCGCTACTTTTTCATCGATAGGACGATAGTAGTTTTGCGCTGCGATTTCCTGACCTTCGGTCGAGTACAAGTACTTCAGGTAAGCTTCAGCAACTTTGCGTGTGCCACGACGATCAACAACTTTGTCGACAACTGCAACTGGTGGTTCAGCCAGGATACTGGCGGACGGAGCAACGATTTCAACCTTGTCCGGGCCGAGTTCCTTGATTGCCAGGATGGCTTCGTTTTCCCATGCCAGCAAGACGTCGCCGATACCGCGTTCAACGAAAGTAGTGGTCGAACCGCGTGCACCGGAATCCAGCACTGGTACGTTTTTGTACAGCTTCGAGATGAAGTCGGTCGCAGTTGCTTCAGTACCGCCTGGTTGTTTCAATGCATACAGCCATGCTGCCAGGTGATTCCAGCGTGCGCCGCCCGATGTTTTTGGATTTGGTGTGATCACTGATACGCCTGGTTTGACCAGATCGTTCCAGTCCTTGATGCCTTTAGGATTGCCTTTGCGGACCAGGAATACGATGGTCGAGGTGTAAGGTGAGCTATTGTGCGGCAGGCGTTTTTGCCAGTCTTTGGCCAGCAAGCCGTGCTCTGCAATCGCATCGATGTCATATGCCAGCGCCAGAGTTACAACGTCTGCTTCCAGACCATCGATCACCGCGCGGCCCTGTTTGCCCGAACCACCATGCGACGCTTTCAGTTTGAGGTCGTCACCGGCCTTGGCTTTCCACTCTTTGGCGAAAGCTTTGTTAAACTCTTGATACAGTTCACGCGTCGGATCGTACGAAACGTTCAACAACGACACTTCAGCAGCATGTACGCTAGGCGCAACCAGCGCGATTGCGAATGCGGTTCCTAGCAATTTCTTCAGCAACATTTTCTTCCCCTTGAGCGATTTCGTTTCTGGAGATTGAAGATTAAATTGCTGCCGACAAAAACAAAACGAATTGTTTCTTCGTTCCTTATGCGTTTTATGCATAAGGAATATCTCGCCTTCTGCTGAAGAATCCCGTCTTTTCCAGCTTGCACCCCATTCTTCATTTGTTGCTAGACTAAAAAAGACCACCCTGAAAGGAATGCGCGCAATGAAGTATCAGCAACTTGGAAAAACAGATATCAAAGTAAGCAATATCGCACTAGGCACCATGACCTGGGGCGAACAGAACACCGAAGCAGAAGCCCACGCGCAACTGGATATGGCGATCGCTGCTGGCGTCAACCTGATCGATGCCGCCGAGATGTACCCGGTGCCGCCCAAGCCGGAAACACAGGGTCTGACCGAACGTTATCTCGGTAGCTGGCTCAAGAAATCCGGCAAGCGTGATCAATTGATCATCGCCACCAAAGCCGCTGGCCCTGCCCGACTGCCCCACCAGCCACAACATGTACGCAATGGCCAAAACAGTTTTGACCGTACCAGCCTGACCGAAGCCTTGCACGGCAACCTGGAACGCCTGCAAACGGATTACATCGACCTGTATCAGCTGCACTGGCCGGATCGCACTGTGAATATTTTTGGTCGGCAGAATTACACACACCACCCGGATGAAGACACGGTACCGATTGCCGAGACGCTGTCAGTGCTGGCTGACTTCGTCAAACAAGGGAAAATCCGCTACATCGGCGTGTCGAATGAAACACCGTGGGGACTCGCGCAATTCCTGCGCGCATCAGAACAATTGAACTTGCCGCGCATAGTCAGCATCCAAAATCCGTACAGCCTGGTGAATCGTTATTTTGAAATCGCCTTGTCGGAGTTCTCGCATCAGGAACAGATAGGCTTGCTGGCCTACTCGCCACTCGCGTTCGGTGTGCTGTCCGGCAAGTACCTGAACGGTGCACGCCCTGCTGATGGCCGCATCACCCTGTTTGAGCGCTTCGTGCGCTACAAGGCACCGCAAGTGGAAACCGCGGTGGCGGCCTATGTCGCACTGGCGCACAAACATGGCCTGGACCCGGCGCAGATGGCACTGGCATATGTCAACACACGACCGTTTTTAACGAGTACGATTATCGGTGCAACCACGCTGCAGCAATTGCAGAGCAATCTGGATAGCATCAATCTCGAACTCGATGCAGCAGTACTGGACGGTATCGAAGAAATTCATAACCGACATGCCAATCCCGCAGCATGATGTCGGACATGCATGAGTAAATAAGTCAACGCAGTACTTCTCCCACGAAAGGAAGGTCATGAGTAAAACTTATAACGTCGCTGTTGTTGTCGGCAGCCTGCGCAAGGATTCGATGAATCGCAAGATGGCGCAGGCACTCGCCAAGCTGGCACCAGAATCATTGAAACTGACCATAGTGGAAATCGGCGATCTGCCGCTTTTCAATCAGGATCATGAAGGCACACCTACACCAGCCGTCAGTGATTTCAAGAACAAGATCAAATCGGCGAATGCCGTGTTGTTCGTAACGCCTGAATACAATCGCTCGGTTCCTGGCGTGCTAAAGAACGCGATAGACACCGGCTCACGTCCTTATGGTCAAAGTGCGTGGAGCGGCAAACCCGGTGCTGTGGTCAGCGTCTCGCCGGGTGCAGTCGGTGGCTTTGGTGCCAACCATCATTTGCGTCAGGTACTGGCATCGGTCAATGTACCAACCATGCCGCAGCCAGAAGCCTACATCGGTAACGGCGGCAAGCTCTTCGACGACAAAGGTGATATCACGGAGCCCTCGACCGCTGAATTCCTGAAAAAATTCCTGATCGCTTTTGATCTCTGGATAGAACGCAATATTTGATATGTAAACTGAAAACGGCGTAACAAGGAAGATGCCTTGTTACGCCGTTTTTTATTGGGGGGCTGCTTAAAATCGCTTCATGCGCCAACGAATACCGGCCACAAAATCACCAGCCAGGTCGCACACGCCAGCAACAAAGCCAACATCACCGCAGCACTGCCCAGATCCTTGGCATTCTTCGATAAGGGATTGCGCTCCAGCGAGACGCGATCCACGACGGCCTCTATCGCCGAATTCAATAATTCAACTATCAGCACCAGCACGAATACACCTATCAACACCAGCTTCTGTAATGCGGACACCGGCAACAGCAATGCTGCTATCGTTGCGATCACTACAACGATCAACTCCTGGCGGAATGCGTGCTCACCTTTCCAAGCAGTCTTGAATCCAGCGATCGAATAGCCGAACGCGGAAAAAATTCGCTTCAGGCCGCTTTTGCTTTTGAATTCACTAACTGGTGGTTCTTGATTGATCATGCGATACACGGTGTAGGTGGAAAAACGCCCAGGCGGCGGAATAATGCAGCGCAACAGACTGCAGCGATTATCGGTGCAAGCCAGGTTGGGCACAAGCGCCGCAAAGTTGTCAATTGTCACCGCCCGGACGTGAACATGGCGTTAAGCAAGCTTGTTACCACGCAATTAAATGAAAGTAGACTTTTGTCATCTTTCACAATGTGATATAAAGTCTGGACTGCAATGCACAAACCAGAACATGAAAACAGCAATTAATGCAGAGACAGACAAAACCTCGATTCAAGTCATAGAACGCATGGTGGCGCTACTGGATGCCCTGGCACTGTACCCGGATCCAGTCAGCCTGAAAGAGCTTTCCAGCGTGACTGGCTTGCATCCTTCCACTGCGCATCGCATCCTCAACGACCTGGTTATCAAACGCTTTGTCGATCGTTCCGAACCCGGCACCTACCGGCTCGGTATGCGTTTGCTTGAGCTGGGCAATATCGTCAAAAGTCGCCTCGATGTGCGCGAAGCGGCACTCGACCTGATGCGTCACCTGCATCGCAAAACCAATCAAACCGTGAACCTGTCGGTACGGCAGAACGATGAAATCATCTACATCGACCGCGCCTTCTCCGAGCGTTCCGGCATGCAGGTGGTACGTGCAGTCGGCGGACGTGCCCCTTTGCACCTGACCTCGACCGGCAAGCTCTTCCTGTCTATCGATGAGCCACGCATGGTGCAAGCCTATGCGACCCGCACCGGTCTCGCCGGTCACAACAAAAACTCGATTACCGACCTGAAGAAGCTGGAAGGCGAACTCAATCAGGTACGTCTGCACGGCTATGCGCGCGACAATGAAGAACTGGAGCTGGGCGTACGCTGCATGGCGGCAGGCATCCATGACGACACTGGCAGGCTGATAGCAGGTCTCTCGATCTCGGCCCCGGCCGATCGCTTGCAGGAGGAATGGCTGGCTGACCTGATGGAAACTGCGAAGCAGATTTCAGCAGCACTGGGCTATAGCGAAGCGAACTAAAGACCGCAGCGAATTGAGCGGCAAATAAAAAAGGCGAACCGTAGTTCGCCTTTTTTATTATGTATTGCGCTTAACTCTCAACCGCTCTGCGCTTACCTGCAATATTTTGCGGTTGCGGATGCTGGGTTTCCAGCCATTTGCGTATGCGCGCTGCGTCACCCAGACGGGAGAGCTTGCCTTTGGAATCCAGGAAGATCATGACGATAGGACGACCATTGATGTTGGCTTGCATCACGAGGCAGCGACCTGCTTCAGAGATGTAGCCGGTCTTCTGGATACCGATTTCCCAATCAGGATTATTGACCAGACGATTCGAGTTTGCGTATTGCAGGGCACGGCCACCTGGTTCGACTACATATTTGGTATCGGTCGAATACTGGCGCAGTATCGAGTGATTGGAAGCTGCGATCACCAGCTTGGCCAGGTCGGCAGCGCTTGCCACGTTGTTGCTGGAGAGGCCGGTCGAATCCACATAATGCGTACCGCTCATGCCGAGCGCACGTGCTTTTGCATTCATCGCTGCGACGAAAGCGCGGATGCCGCCCGGGTAGTGACGACCGAGTGCCGATGCAGCACGGTTTTCCGAGCTCATCAATGCAATGTGCAGCATGTTTGCACGTGACAATTGCGAACCTACGCGCAGGCGCGACGAGCTATTTTTTTCGCGATCGATATCTTCGTCCGTCACTTCCAGGATTTCATTCATATCCTGCTGTGCTTCAACCACGACCAGGCCGGTCATCAGTTTGGTGATCGATGCAATCGGCAAAGTCACGTTCGCATTTTTTTCAAACAATACTGCCGATGTCGATTGATCCAGTACCAGCGCTACGTTCGATGCGAGTGCCAGGGAATCACGCGTCATGTTGAGACCAGCGATGTCGCCAGCTGTCAGCACTGGTGGCACTACGGTCATGACTGGTTTCGCTACGCGTTGGTAGATGACTTTCTTTTTGCCTCGCACGACGACTTCTTTCTTTACCAGCTTTTCATTGCTGTTAAGCGAAGTGGTGTTGCGTGCTTGTTTGGTGTTTTTGCTGCTGGCTTTGGCAGTACTTTTTGGCGCTGCAGTTTTTTTGCTGCTGGCTGCGGATTTGCTACTCGCTGCGGTCTTTTTGGATGCGGTCTTAGCAGGCGCTTTGGAAGCTGTTTTAGCTGGTGCCGCCTTCTTGGCAGCAGACTTTTTAGTCGCAGCAGAACTCGGCTCTTTAGCCAGCGCCGTGGGGGCGTTGAAAACGATAAATGATGAAAAAAGTATCCCCAGCGCGGACTTAAGCATCTGCGACTCCCCAAAACGTACGATGAAATATGGCTTGCAGTTTAGCAAATCTCTAAAAATGTGCAAGAGAATTAGATAGTTAGCTGTTTTCATTAATCTATTTTCTAACTATCGATATCTTTTTTTTCACACATTTGGTGCATTTTTTATGAGAAATAAGCTGATTTTCGATAAAAATTAGTTTCCTTGAAACAACGAATTTCATAGGAGAAACGCCTGAAAAAACCTACTTTTTCACTACAAAAGCCACCCCTATCACAGCAAGCAACATGCCTGCGATGCCGATCAGGCTGAAAACCTCGCCAAACGCCGCCCAAGCCATCAAGGCTGTGGTCGGCGGCGTCAAATACAGGAGGCTGGTGACTTGGGTCGCTGCGCTTTTACGTATCAAGGCAAACAACAGGAAGATCGCGCCTATGGAAAGCGCAACCACAGACCAGAGCAAGGCGCCGATGAAGCTGGGGGTCCACTCTACGGTCTGCAAGGCAGGCGAGAAATCCTCGAAGATCATTGCCAGCGGTACCACCACGGCGCAAGACGCCGCGAATTGAATAATCGTACCGGTACGCAGATCGAAATGCGGGCAATAACGCTTCTGGTACATGGTACCTATCGTGATCGACAGCAGTGCCATCACACACAGTGCGATGCTGCCCCAGGTCAGGCCAATCACGGTGATCTTGTTAGCCACCACCAGCGCCACACCGCACAGGCCGAAGATCAGGCCTATCCACTGGCGCGGCCGCACCTTCTCACCGATCAGCGGCGCAGCAAACGCCGTCAGTACTGGTTGCATGCCGACGATCAGCGCCGATAAACCGGCCGGCATGCCGAGTTTGATCGCACACCAGACGCCTGCCAGGTAACCCGCCTGCACCAGGATGCCGGCCACCGCAATGTGCCGCATGCTGCCGACCGGCCACGGCGCACGCAGCAGCAAGACCAGCGGCAGCAGGATGATGAGTACGCCTATGAAGCGCAAGGCGAGGAAGGTCAGCGGCGGCGCATAAGGCAGGCCGAATTTCGCCACGATGAAGCCCGTACTCCAGATCAGTACGAAGAAAAACGGCATGGCGGCGAGCCAGGGACTAGGGGTACTGCGTGCTTCTGTGGACATTTCTGCTTTCTGTGCGGCGTCTATGTGCGCCTGCATTATCTTTGGTGCCGTCCCCTACCGGGAAAACGGCCTTACTGCAGCTGAAACCTTTGTTTTCCAGGCTGGATATTTATTTTGTGCAACGCAACAAAAAGTGCTTGACATGCCGTTTGCAATGACTAAAAATGAGTTCATGTTGCGACGCACAACAGAATTTTAACCCATGTAGTTAGATATGCCCTTCATATAAAGGAGTAGCCCATGTTTACTATCCCTGAGCAATTTTCGGCGGCCACCAAACATCAGTTTGAAGCACAGCTCGCGATCCTGAACTCGCTGGCCAGCACCACTTTCGACAGCGTACAGAAAATCGTCGACCTTAACCTGAACGCGGCAAAAACCTCTTTGCAGGAATCCAGCGCGACTGCGCAAAAACTGGCTACCGCCAAAGACCCACAAGAATTCTTTTCGCTGAGCGCTTCGCACGCACAGCCGAATGCTGAAAAAGCACTGGCATATGGTCGTCACCTGGCCAGCATCGCGACCAGCACCCAGGCTGAATTTACCAAGGCAGCAGAAACACAAATCGCTGAAACCAATCGCAAGGTCTTGTCGCTGATCGACGAGCTGAGCAAGAACGCTCCAGCTGGTTCGGAAAACGCTATCTCTATCCTGAAGTCGGCAATCGGCAATGCCAACGCCGGTTACGAACAACTGTCGAAAACCACCAAGCAAGCGGTAGAAGCATTGGAAGGCAATTTGAATGCTGCGGCAAATCAGTTTGTCAGCGCAGCAGAAAAAACCACTACACGCTCACGCAAATCGTAATACGTCACCGAGTCTCCTCACTGGCCGCAGACTCACACTGCAGCGCCATGTTTATGCCCCCTTCTGCGGGGCATTTTTTTATCCTGCTTTTTGTGCGAATCAACGCCTGCCGACAGCAATCGCACGCGCCAGGATGATGACCGGCACGATAGCGATCATCACGATAGTCAAAGCAGGTAGCGCTGCTTCACCCAAGCGCTCATCGGATGCCAGCTGATGGGTAATCACGGCCAGCGTATCGAAATTGAACGGGCGTATCGTCAGCGTCGCAGGTAATTCTTTCACCACATCGACAAAGACCAGCAAACCAGCCGTCAACACACTGCGCCACAGCAAAGGCACATGGATGCGCATCAGCATCGCGCCCAGTCCTTCGCCCAGGCTGCGCGCACTCGCATCCATCGCTGGTGTGATCTTCAGCAAACCCGCTTGTACGGTCTGGAAAGAAACCGCGAGGAAGCGCACCAGGTAGGCATACACCAATGCAATTACGCTGCCACTGAGAACCAGTGTCACGCCGTGTTGTGCATTCCAGTTATCGAGATAGGACAAGGGAATCAGGATACCGACTGCGATCACCGCACCCGGAATTGCATAACCCATGCTGACGATACGATTGCAGAGCGCTTGTACCTTGCTGTTGGATACGCGCGCTGCATATGCGAGCAAAACGCAAATCGCGACGGCGAGCAAGGCGGTGATGCCGCCGAGGACAACGGTGTTTTTTAACCAGCCGATATAGCGTGCGCTAAAGCTGATGACTTCTTCCTGCCACAACAGATGCAACAGGATGGCCAGCGGCGCAAAGAAACCCAGCACCACAGGCAAGGCGCAGAATGCCGTCGCGGCCCAGCCCTGCCGACCTTGCAGCGTCGTCAATCTTTGCGCCGCGCTACGCGCACCTACCGCATAGTAACGTGCGCGACCGCGACTCTTTTGCTCCATCAGCATCAATGCCATCACTGCCAGCAACAGCACGCCCGCGATTTGCGCCGCCGCATTGCGGTCAGAAAAGATGTACCAGGATTTGTATATGCCAGTCGTCAGGGTCGGCACACCGAAGTAAGCGACCGCACCGTAATCAGCCAGCGTTTCCATCAGAGCCAGCGCAATCCCGGCCACCGCAGCAGGTCGCGCCAAAGGCAAGCTCACCTGGAAGAAGGCTTGCCACGGACTCGCACCCAGCGTGCGTGCCGCATCCCACATGCGCGGACTGCGTTCTATGAAAGCATTGCGTGCCAACAGATAGACATACGGATACAGGACAAAGGCGAACAGCAAACCGGCACCGCCGACCGAGCGTATCTGCGGGAACCAGTAAGTCGGCCCCTGCCAGCCAAACAAGGCACGCAAGCCGCTTTGCACGGGACCAGTGAACTGCAGGAAATCGGTGTACGCATACGCGACCACATAAGCGGGCATCGCCAGCGGCAGGATCAGCGCCCACTCAAAGAATTTTTTACCGGGGAAATTGAAGACGGCGACCAGCCAGGCACAGCCTATACCCAGCACGGCAGTCAGCACCGTAACGATCAGGGCCAGTAACACACTATTGCCTACGTACTCCGGCAATACCGTCGACCACAGATGCGCAAAGGTACTGAGCTCCGCGCCCGCGCCGCCGGACAGCAGATTAGACAGCACACCGGCGACCGGCATGCCGACCAGCACCGCAATCACAAGCGTAACCAGCAGCAAGGGATGCAGTGATCCGCTTTGTCCTTTAAGCACGCAAATAGCCCTATATATAAAAACGCATGAATACGCCGCGATGAGCGAAACGAGAATTATAATCAATAGCCCATTTCACCCAGCCAATTATTTCCGGAACCCTGCGTCTCATGTCAGCCATTCCTATTCCGTCAGCGCATTTGCAAGTTGAGTCTATCCGCGTGGGCTACCAGCTCGGTGCCCAGATGCATGAGATCGTGCACAGCTTGTCCTTCGCCTTGCAACGTGGTGAGATCGGCTGCCTGCTTGGCCAATCGGGTTGTGGCAAAACGACGGTGCTGCGCGCGATTGCGGGATTTGAATCACTGATTGCAGGCCGCATCGCACTAGGCGGCAAGGAACTCAGCAACGCACAGCACACCACCGTGCCGGAAGCGCGTCATGTCGGCGTGGTATTCCAGGACTACGCACTGTTCCCCCATCTGTCGGTGAGCGACAACATAGGCTTCGGCTTGCGCAAACTGGCGACCAGCGAACGCAATGTGCGGATTAAGAAATTACTGGAACTGGTCGGCTTGCAGGCGCAGGACAAAAAATTCCCGCATGAGCTATCCGGTGGCCAGCAACAACGCGTGGCGCTGGCACGCGCACTCGCACCGCAACCTGATCTCTTGCTGCTGGATGAACCCTTCTCCAACCTCGATGTGGACTTGCGCGAACGACTCGCCAGCGAAGTACGCGACATCCTGAAAGAAGTCGGTACCACTGCGGTACTGGTGACGCATGATCAGCATGAAGCATTTGCCATCGCCGACCAGATCGGTGTGATGCAAGACGGCGTCATCGTGCAATGGGACCAGGCTTATAACCTCTACCATAGACCGGCCAGCCGCTTCGTCGCTGATTTTATCGGACAAGGCGTATTCGTACCCGGCACCGTGAATCAGCTGGATGTTGCAATAGAACTCGGAACCTTGCCGCTATGCCAGGGCTTGCCGGTTTGTGAGGTCGACGAACAGGGAGAAGTGGATGTCTTGCTACGCGCTGATGATGTGATACACGATGACAGCAGTCCGCTCAAGGCCGAAGTGATACGCAAGGCTTTCCGCGGCGCAGAATTCCTCTACACCTTGCGCCTGCCTAGCGGCCAGCAATTACTGGCGCTGGTGCCGTCACATCATGACCATGCATTGGGTGAACACATAGGCATACGCGTCGAAGCCGACCACGTTGTGACCTTCCCCCGGCAAGACTAGGCTCGCCCGCGCTTGATTAGACGTGCTGTAATTCCAGCTTGCGCTGTTTCAGCTCTGCCAGCAGTTTGTCAAAGGCCAGCGCGCCCTGCTCTGCATCACCCTTCACGCCCAGCTCTATGTGTCGGCGCGTATTCGCATCACCGACGCTAGGCAGGCTGAATACTTTCACCTGTGGAAATTCGCTCTCTATCTCTTCCATCAATGGCGTCAGTGCAGACTCCATCGCCTGATAGACCAATACCGATTTTTCAAAGTGTGCGAACTGGTGGAACAGATGCGGATAGTGGGTATCCAGTATCCACTCTATCATCGGCCACGCCATCACCGGGAAACCCGGCATGAAGTAATGCGCACCGCCCTTGCCGTGCTGGATAGAGAAGCCGGGAATCTTGTTATACGGATTAGGCACGATCTCGGCACCTTGCGGGAACTCGCCCATCTTCAGGCGATGCAGGTTTTCCGGTTTATTCAGATCAAACGGCACGTTCGCTTCCTGCGCCATCTCCAGCATGCGTTCCTGGATTTTTTGTTTTGCTTCCGGATGCAATTCGACAGGCACACCTAGCGCGGCGGCCGCACACTGGCGTGTATGGTCATCCGGCGTCGCACCTATGCCGCCACAACTGAAAACAATATCGTCGCTGGCAAAGGTACGCTTCAGGGTCGCGGTAATACGCGCCCGGTCATCACCCACCACTTCCGCCCAGGACAAGGACAGGCCACGTGCTGCCAGCAACTCCACCACTTTGGGGAAATGCTTGTCACTGCGTTTGCCGGAGAGGATTTCGTCGCCGATGATGATGAGTCCGAATGCCATGTTCTTCCTTCTTGCGTCAGGGATGAGGATTGTTTGTAGGGTCGGTGTTTTCAGATGCGGGCAAGGCGATCACGCTTACTGTCGCTGCCTTCGCTTGCTCCGCCGCAGCCTGTTCGGCGCGATACTGGGTCAATGCATCCATGCAGTAATGCTGGAACCACAAGCCGCTGAAGATAAAGACCAGCACATACAGCCAGATCGCACCCGCTGCCAGCACCGGGAAAAAGATCACCGACAAAGCGCCACCCAGCCACAGCAAAGTGGGCGCAGCACCCATCGCGCCAGTGATCGCGCCTATCACCAGCAATTGCCAGCGGTGTATGCGCAGGATGATTTTGCGTTCTGCCGGATCAGCATGATCGGCCAGTGCGTCGTAGGCCATTACGCGATACGTCAGCCAGCCCCACAGCAGCGGCTGGATCACAAAGGTCAGCGGCGGAATCAGCGAAAGCGGCAAAGTGATCAGCCACAGCACGAGGAAGACGGTGAAGGATGAAGTCGACATCCACAGGCTGCCGAAGAAGGTACCGCCCTTGCGTGCTTCCAGGTCCTTGTAACGCCGACTGCCTACATGCTTGACGATGGCCGGCATCGCCATCACACCGACAAAGATCAGCGCCGTCAGTATCATCAGCGGCAACAAAATCCACATCGCAATCAGCGGCACCACCACTGTCTTGAGCGCTCCCATGCCCAACCACATCAGTAACTCGTTGGTAACGCGGAAGCCGTCATTTTCCACAAAGTAATTTTGCAGCCAGTCAATCATGGTTTGCAGGTACAGCCACAAACCTATACCCCAGACGATAATCGACAGCACGAACGGAATCACGCTCAGCATCAGCATCCTGAAATGCAATTGCGATAAAAGTGCTCGTCCGAAAGAAGTGAATACCGGGCGCATGATGAAAATATCCTTAGAAAAATCTATTCCGTACCGACCTGCCGCGGCAGGAAAAGCCCACACCGTACGGGTCAGCCATTTTACCGTGTCGGCCTGCGGCGCGCCTGCGCCGGGCCGGCTACTGTTAAAACCAAATCCACCTGCTACAATCTGCTCCACTTTCTGACTACATTTTTAAAGGAACCACATGGCTACCACCTCGACCTCCTCCGGCCTGCAATACGAAGACAAAGTAGTAGGCGACGGCGCTGAAGCAACTGCAGGCGCGCACGTGACCGTGCATTACACCGGCTGGCTGCAAAACGACGACGGCAGCGCAGGCGCCAAATTCGATTCGAGCAAGGATCGTGGCGATCCGTTCCAATTCCCACTCGGCGCTGGTCATGTGATCAAAGGCTGGGACGAAGGCGTACAAGGCATGAAAATCGGTGGTACCCGTACCCTGATCATCCCTTCGTCGCTCGGCTACGGCGCACGCGGTGCTGGTGGTGTAATTCCTCCGCACGCTACCCTGATTTTTGAAGTGGAATTGCTGGGCGTATAAGACTCGTTCCGCTACGCTCCACCACGGATACACCTGTCAACTTTCTTAAAGGAACAGATATGAGCCTGCAAGAGCAATTCGAGCAAGCATTAGCCGACTCCAAGACTTTGCCGGAGCGTCCGGACAACCTGACCCTGCTGAAAATCTACGGTTTGTTCAAACAGGCCAGCAGTGGCGACGCAACTGGCGAACAGCCAGCGATGACAGACTTCGTGGCCCGTGCCAAATGGGATGCGTGGAACAATCTGCAAGGCACGTCGCAAGACGATGCCAAGCAGCAGTACATAGACCTGGTGAATGATCTGAAAGGCTGATCTGCCGCCACAACAAAAAGCCCCGTCGTGACGGGGCTTTTTTATTTGGCTCGGGGCAAATACTCAGGCAGCTTCGGCAAAATACTTCTTCATATTGCGCGCCACTTTTTCCTGCAGCGGGCCGGCAAAAGCCTTGAACAGGAAATCCAGCGTGATATCGATTTGCGCTTCTTTCTCGCGCAAGGCCAGCGTACCGGCCACACCACTGCGCTTGAACGACAGGGTATCGCCATCCCATTGCGTGGTCATATCAAATTCTGCCGCCATCCTGTCCGCGACTTTTTGTGCCGCGTCTTTTGCCTGTTGCAGCGGGAGCTGATGCTCCTGCGTGATACTGATATCTGCCATGTGCTTACTTCTTCGCTTTCACTTCCGGGTTGAGTAAATTCGGTGGTTGCTGGCCGCTCATGGCTGCTGCCAGATTGGCCGAAGCGCAATCCGCCATCGCCCGGCGGGTTTTTTCCGAGCCGCTGCCTATGTGCGGTGTCAGCACCACATTCGACAAGGTCAGGAAGTCAGGGTGCAAGGCTGGCTCGTTTTCAAACACATCCAGCCCAGCCGATGCGATGCGCTTCTCACGCAAGGCAGCGATCAGCGCTACATCATCGACGATGCCGCCACGTGCAATATTCACCAGCGTTGCGGTCGGCTTCATCAGCGCCAATTCGGCCGCGCCTATGATGTGATGCGTTTGCGGCGAGTATGGCAAGACCAGGATCAGGTGATCAGCACCGCGCAGCAATTCTTCCTTGCTGACATAACGTGCGTTGTTGGCATAGGCTTCCTGCTCTGGCGTCGCGCGCGAGCGGTTGTGATAAATCACGTTCATATCAAAGCCCATCGAGCGACGTGCGATCGCCTGCCCGATGCGGCCCATGCCAAGGATGCCCAGCGTTGCGCCGTGGATATCCGCACCGAGGAAACTGTCGAAACGCCAGTGCTTCCAGTGACCGGCACGCAGCCAGTGCTCGGATTCGCACACACGACGCGCATTCGACATCAACAGCGTCCACGCGTAATCAGCGGTGGTTTCGTTCAGTACATCCGGTGTATTCGTCACCATCACGCCGGCAGCGGTTGCGGCCGCCACATCGATATTGTTATAACCGACGGCGACGTTACAGATGGCTTTCAATTGCGGATTGGCGGCAATCACTTCTGCCGTCATTTTTTCGCTGGCGGTGATCACCACAGCATCCTTGCCCTGCATTTTTTGCAGCAACTCGGCAGGAGAAAAAATCTTGTCTTCCTGATTCGATTCAACTTCAAACTTCTGCTGCAAGCGTTCAATCACGTCGGGAAACGTTGCGCGCGCGACGAGTACTTTCGCCTTCATATATCTCTCCTCAGGTGAAAAAAATGAACGTCATTAAAACAAACAGGGGAATCAGAATCGCACACGACCAGGCCATATAGCCAAAGAAGGACGGCATCTTGATGCCGCGTTCCTCGGCTATTGCCTTGACCATCATATTCGGTGCATTCCCGATATAACTATTGGCACCCATGAACACCGCACCGGCAGAAATCGCAGCCAGCGTGGCGGCCATAGTCGTCATCAGGACCTGCGCATCACCACCGGCAGTGTTGAAGAAAACCAGATAGGTTGGCGCATTATCGAGGAAAGAAGACAGGACGCCGGTCGCCCAGAAATACATGGCATTGATAGGCTGGCCACTGCCATCGGTAACGGCGCGCACGATGCTGGAAAAAGCACCCGCTTCGCCGGCACGCAGCATCGCAATCACCGGAATGATGGTGATGAAGATACCGGCAAACAGCTTGCCGACTTCCTGTATCGGCCCCCAGGAAAATTCATTGCCACTGCGCGCACCCTTGGGCGTCACTGCCAGCGACAGGAAAATCACCGCGATCAATGCGCCGTCGCGCAACAGGTTTTGCAGTTCCAGCGTATTACCGAACAGCACATAGGAAACGCCGGGCTTCCAGAAACCACTCAGCAATACCATCACGACGATGATGCCCAGCAAAACGAAATTGATCTTGCCCTCGAAACGGATCGCTGAATCCGGTGTCGGGTCCAGTTCAGGCGGCTTCACTTCTTCGCGCTTGTGATAGTAGTGACTATCCAGCAGGTAAAAAATAATCAGCAAGGCTACACACAGGAAGATGGTGGGCGCGAACAGATGTTTAACCGTCCAGAAAAAATCGACCCCTTTCAGGAAGCCGAGAAACAGTGGCGGATCGCCCAGCGGCGTCAGCGCACCGCCAGCATTCGCTACCAGGAAAACAAAGAAAATCACGATGTGCGCTGCGTGCTTGCGATTATCGTTGGCACGTATCAGCGGACGGATCAAGAGCATTGCCGCGCCGGTGGTACCCATGAAGCTGGCGAGGACAGTGCCTATCGCCAGCAAACCGGTATTCAGCGCTGGCGTACCGTGCAAATTACCGCGTACGCATATCCCGCCCGCCACCACAAACAGCGAGGTAATCAGGATCAGGAAAGGAAAGAATTCAGCAACAAACGCATGTACTGCACCATGTACCGCAGTCGACGCACCAAAGAAATAAGCGCATGGCAGCAAAAAGGCCAGTGACCAGGCGGCCGTCAGTTTACCGAAATGGTGATGCCAGAAAGCAGGCGTCAGCAAAGGGCAAAGTGCGATGGAGAGCAGTAGTCCAGCAAAGGGTATCCCCCACAAAACTGACAGGCCGTTACCATTTAACTCTGCCGCGCCGCACAGGGCTGGGCTCAGGGCAAGCATGCCGACGAGGAAATTTGCGCGCATGGGGACTCCGTATTGAGGGGATGCCATTTTAGCCCAGAAAAATCATGTCCACCCGGCAATCCCGGGCCAGGCTGCAGGCGTAGCGATCCGGAAAAAACGCGCGCCGTGCCGCGACATAAGACGCTCAACGCATTTGCTTATTCGGAATCGGTATAAGAGTGGTTTGTGGGAAATAGCGATTTGCCTTAAAATACAACGCTTTGCGGCTGCAATAAGGCGGGTCTTAAATACCTGCTGTCATGACCAGGCAGCCGATGCTTAATTCAAATATTTACAGTTAGGACTGGTATGACCCACGTAGTAACCGATTCCTGCATTCTTTGCCGTTACACAGACTGCGTAGATGTGTGTCCGGTTGATTGCTTCCGCGAAGGCCCGAATTTCCTGTCTATCGATCCGGATGAATGTATCGATTGCGCAGTATGCGTAGCTGAATGCCCTGTCAACGCGATCTATGCAGAAGAAGATGTGCCGGCTGACCAGCAGCACTTCATCCAGCTCAACGTCGAGTTGTCGCGCGCATGGCCATCGATCACCAAAACCAAACCACCTATGGCTGAAGCCGAAGAGTGGAAAGACAAAACAGACAAGCTGCAGTATCTGGAACGCTAAGCTGCCGCTACCCGATAAAAACGCCCTCTGGTTCGCCACAGGGCGTTTTTTCTTGTGTGGCTTGGCAACAAAAATTATTGTCTTGGCAACAACATAATGCTGCTTTACATCCGATAAACGTTGTTTAACGTAGAATAGTTATCAATGGTGCATTGCAATATAATGGCTTTGTCCCGACAATCAATTGACCACTGTCAACGAAAGAAGTTTCTATGCTTTATCAATTGCATGAGCTCAACCGCAGCCTGCTCAATCCGCTGATCCAATGGGCGGAAGCATCGTCCAAACTGTTTAGCGATCCCGTTTCCCCTTTGGCCTATACACCTTTTGCCCAGCCTATCGCGGCTGGTTACGAATTGATGTATCGCCTTGGCAAGGATTACGAGAAGCCGCATTTCGGTATCAGCTCGGTCAGCGTCAAGGGCAAGGACGTCAAGATTATTGAAGAAGTGGCAGAAGAAAAATCCTTCTGCACGCTGCTGCATTTCAAGAAGGATTTGAGCGCGAAGGCATTTGCCGCACTCAAGCAACCGACCATATTGCTGGTCGCACCATTGTCCGGCCACCACGCTACCTTGCTGCGCGATACCGTACGCAGCCTGCTGGTCGAGCATGATGTCTACATCACCGACTGGCGCGATGCGCGCATGGTGCCGCTGACTGAAGGCCCGTTCCATCTGCACGATTACATCTATTACATCCAGGATTTCATCCGTCAACTCGGACCCAACCTGCATGTGATTTCGGTGTGCCAGCCTACCGTACCGGTACTGGCAGCGATTTCACTGATGGCGAGCGAGCGTGATCCGCACCTGCCCAAGTCGATGACCATGATGGGCGGCCCTATCGACCCGCGCAAATCGCCGACGCAAGTCAACAACCTCGCTACCGAGAAACCATATTCGTGGTTTGAGAACCAGGTCATACACAGCGTGCCTGCCAGCTATCCAGGCTTTGGCCGCAAGGTCTATCCGGGCTTCCTGCAGCACGCCGGCTTCATCGCGATGAATCCGGGTCGTCATGCACAAAGTCACTGGGACTTCTATATGCACTTGCGCGAAGGCGACAACGAATCAGCGGAAGAACATCGCAAGTTTTACGATGAGTACAACGCGGTGCTGGATATGCCTGCCGAGTACTACCTCGAAACCATCAAGACCGTGTTCCAGGAACACCGCTTGCCGCTAGGTACTTGGGAAGTGGAAGGCAAGCTGGTCAAGCCGCAAGATATCAAGACTGTTGCGCTGTTCACCATCGAAGGTGAGCGCGATGACATTTCCGGCCTGGGCCAGACCCATGCGGCGCAGGAATTGTGTTCGTCTATCCCCAAAGCCAACAAGCAGCAATTCACCGCACCGCAGTGTGGGCATTACGGTATTTTCTCGGGTCGCAAATGGCGCGAGATCATTTGCCCGCAAATTAGCGACTTTATTGCGAAGCATTCTTAATTAGCGCAGCCCGAGGCAAAAAAATCGGGCTGCAAACCCCTTCCCGCCCTTTTCTATTTGGCGCAGTCGCCCGGATAAGACGATAATCTTGTTTTATCCCTTACACGACTTGCTGTGTCTCCACCTAGCCAAAAATCGCTCGCCGATCAGCTTGAAGATCTGCTGCCCCAAACGCAATGTACGAAATGCGGCTATCCCGCATGCCGTCCGTATGCGGAAGCGATAGCCGACGGTAGCGCCAACTACAACCAATGCCCCCCTGGTGGTATCGAGGGTGTGGCGCGTATGGCGAAATTGCTCGGCAAGCCTGTCATCCCCATCAATCCGGTCAATGGCCATGAGCGCCCGCGCCCGGTCGCCGTCATCGACGAAAGCCTGTGCATAGGCTGCACGCTGTGCATACAGGCGTGTCCGGTGGATGCGATAGTCGGTGCTGCCAAACAAATGCACACCATCGTCAATGACCTGTGTACCGGCTGCGACCTGTGCGTCGCACCGTGCCCGGTCGATTGCATCGCAATGGTCGACGTCACCGCTGGCAGGACTGGCTGGGATGCATGGTCACAGGCGCAGGCTGACGACGCACGTGCACGCCACGATTTCCGCACGCAGCGCCTGAAGCGCGAAAAAGAAGAAAACGACGCACGGCTGGCCGCCAAGGCCGCCTCCAAACTGCAGGCCGTGCAAGCTGAAACCGCTATCTCGGAAGAAGAGCAAGCCGAACAGGCACGCAAGAAAGCCATCATCCAGGCCGCGATAGAACGCGCCCGCCTGAAAAAAGAACAAGCGGAAAAGGACGCCAAGTAAATGAATGCAGAAAAACGACGCGAGATATTTACCCGACTCCGCGCTGCCAATCCGCACCCGACTACCGAACTTGAATACCAAACCCCGTTCCAGTTACTGATCGCTGTACTGCTGTCGGCACAAGCCACCGACGTCTCGGTCAACAAGGCGACGCGCAAACTGTATCCGCATGCAGGTACACCCAAGAAAATCTACGCGCTCGGCGTCGAAGGCCTGATCCCTTACATCCAGACCATAGGCTTGTATCGCACCAAGGCAAAGAACGTCATCGAAACCTGCCGCATCCTGATCGCTGAACATGGCGGTGAAGTGCCACGCACACGCGAAGCACTGGAGGCATTACCGGGGGTGGGTCGCAAGACTGCGAACGTGGTGATGAATACGGCTTTTGGTGAGCCGACCATCGCGGTCGATACACACATCTTCCGCGTCTCAAATCGTACCGGCCTGGCACCGGGCAAGAATGTCGACATCGTCGAGCAAAAGCTGATGAAATTTGTCGCGCCGGAATTCCAGCAGGATGCGCACCACTGGCTCATCCTGCACGGACGCTACACCTGTATCGCCCGTACTCCGAAATGCTGGAATTGCGTGATTGCGGACTTGTGTGAATACAAGTCCAAGACACCGCTGCCTGCCAAGGGCGTGTAAGCCCCTGGCTTTAATCCCTGCTTACAGCACGATCGCGCAAGCCGCTTCAAAGGTCAGGCGTGGCAAACGCGGTTTGATTTTTTCGTGGTCGCCATAGCCGATGCTGCAAATAAAGTTGGCCTGTACTTTAGTACCGACGAAGAAAGCCTCGTTCACTTTCGCTGCATCAAAGCCCGACATCGGACCGCAATCCAGGCCGATAGCGCGTGCTGCCATGATGAAGTAAGCACCCTGCAATGAAGAGTTACGGAAGGCGGTGTCCGCCGTCAGTTTTTCATCTGCATTGAATAGCGATTGCGCATCCATGTGCGGGAACAATTGCGGCATCTTGCGCGGAAAGGCCATATCCATGCCGATGATGGCGGTGATAGGTGCGGTCAATACTTTCTGTACATTACCGCCAGAGACGCAGGCTGCCAGTTTTGCTTTGGCTTCCGGCGACTTGATGAAGGCGATACGGGCCGGTTGCGAATTCATCGAGGTCGGCGCCCACTTCATCAATTCGTAGATCTCACGCAACTGACCATTGGTCACCGGTTTGTCGGTCCAGACGGTATTGGTATGGGCTTTGGTAAAGAGGGTATCGAGCGCTTCCTGGTTCAACATGGCGACTTTCATTTTCAAAGTTTCAAAAGGCATGCCCTGACGGACTGCAATCAGGGCTAAATCGGTGACAATAGCCGCTATGGTATCCGAAACCAGGCCAGCAGTTCAGCGCCAAGCCACGTACAATATCGGTCTGTGCCTAATGTCCGGCTCTTTTATGCAGCTTTTTATGCAGCTTCTGAATCCATGTTTACACCTTCACAACACGACGTACGTCGCTTTTTCTGCGAAACCTTCCGCAAGCAACGTGCGAATGAAATCCTCACTCCGCTGGAAGCTATCGCCCGTGACTGGATCATTCAGCACCCGGAATACGCGGATGCGTTGACAGACGTCGAAGCAGCACTGGCACAGGATTACACGGTGGAATCTGGCCAGGCCAATCCGTTCTTGCACCTGTCCATGCATTTATCGATCGCTGAACAGATTTCGATCGACCAGCCGCCCGGCATACGCGCCGCCTATACCGGACTGGCGCGCCGCCTGGATTCCGAGCACGAAGCACACCATCACATCATGGAATGCCTGGGAGAAATGATTTGGACTTCGCAGCGCAGTGGTTTGCCGCCTGACGGTGCAGCTTACATAGAATGCATCAAGCGCCGCTGATCTATTGCGCCAGACATAAAAAAGCCACGCTCAGCGTGGCTTTTTTATTGGATGATGAAACTTACCGTGGTGCTTACTTGCGCAGTACCAGATTGGTCGGCAGGCTGTGCAGATAAGCAGCGATGTTTTCGATATCCTGGCTCGACAACTGCTTGGCCAGTGGCTCCATGATTGGATTGCCGCGACCGTTCGATGCCTTGTTGCCGCGCTTGTACGACACCAGTGCGTGCTTCAGGTAATCCTTATGCTGGCCAGCCAAAATCGGATAGGCAGGATCGATAGGGGTTTTGAAATCCGCACCGTGACAGGATGCGCAATTGAATTTGGTGACGGCTGCCTTGCCCGCATCGATTTTGCTCTCAGCCGATGCATGCACCGAAACAACTGCCGACAGGGAAAGAACCGCCAATGAGATGATTTTTTTCATTTGTGGCTCCCCTTATTTCTGCTGCGAGTAGTACGCAGCAACGTCAGCGATGTCCTGATCCGACAAGCTCTCAGCGATGCCACGCATCGAAGGATGATTGCGATCACCCTTTTTATATGCATGCAGGGCTGCTGCTATGTATTTATCCGACTGTCCACCTATCATCGGAACTTGGTATACCTCAGGAAACGTCGCCTTGTATCCCGGGATGCCATGGCATCCGATACACATCGACACCTTGTTGGCACCCGCCTTAGCGTCACCAACGATTTCCGCTGCGGTAGTGATGTTAGCCACACCCGCGAGCGCGAGAAGCGCAAATAGTTTTTTCATGATAGCTATGGGTAAGTGAGACGAAACCTGCGGGTGGCGTGGCTGCGGACAGCTTTTTATATAGTGAAATTATTACTTCGCCACACCAAAACCGCTCGATTCTACCCCAAGACTATCGGAGCGTCCACGCTCAATTCCCGGAGCGTGGACAGTATCCGACAAAGCACTCCCTTACTCTTCGCGAGGCCGCGCCGGTGCTTGCTCTTCGTCTTCTTCGACGTCGTTTTCAAGCGCTGCGGCAGGGGCTGCCGCCTCCGGCTGGGTCGGCCAGAAGAAGATATATGGTGTCAGGGTGAAGCGTCGCAACATGGCACGGAAAACCAGGCGACGCACCCGTTTCGGCACGTCACGCGCACGCAATGCCAGTGTCAGAGCACAGCCAAATGCCACACCGACGTTGAGCAAACCGATGGCAACGATACCGACGCAAGCCAGCCAGAATTCCGGCGTCGCCATCACGTGCCAGCCCAGCGTAGTCACCGCCGCCGCCAGCGTCGCAGTCGACAGCGTTACGTGGCGTACATCCAGCGGCAATCCAAAGAAATGCGCGATCACTGGCACCATGCCGAGCAAGATAGCGAGCGACACGTTGGCGACGATACCGGAGATATTGTGCTCCAGCCATTCCGCCCAGCGTTGCGCCCGGTTCGCACCCAGTGCATGCACCAGGCGACGATGATGTGCGATGGACTCCTTCAGGCGACGCAAGGCAAACCAGTTATCGGCAAAGCCGGAAATCAGGCTGGCGATCCACAGCAGGATGCCGGTGAAGGCCGCAAACAAAGGTGTGACGCCGACGAAAGACAGCGAAGCTATGCTGGCATGTGCCTTCTCTGCGCTCATCACCGGTTTGCCGGTCAGGTACAGGAAGGCAAACGAGAGCGCGACGATAACAGGTGCAACCGCCATCAAGTTACCAAATACAGCAGCAGCTTGTGAACGCAGCAAGGCCGCAATCTTGGCCAGCAACTCGCGCAAGCCCTCTACCGTTTCCAGCTCGCCCATCTGCGCTGCCAGCGCCGGTGCCGTCACAGCCGGTTGCTTGGTCGCCAGCACGCCGCCAATCGCGGTGATGAGCAAAAAGCTCACTGCATAATTAATGGAAAGAAAGGCGCCTTCAAAGAATTGCGCCAGGCCGAGGCCGGTAATGCCGACTTTGGCCAGCGCGGTGAAGGCAGTGACAAAACCACCGAGCAAGGCGGCTTTCAACATCGCACGATATTCCTGGCGATCACTGGCGATGTAATGCTCGCCGTGGCTGGCATTGCGTTCAACCATCTTGCGCGCCAGCAGCGAGAAGCTGCGATTGACCAGTTCACGGATCGAGGAACGACGGTGGTGCGCCACGATCAGGTCGACCAGCACAGCCTGCACCTGACCCGAGCCCTCTTCCACGTGCGAGGTATTACGCAAATCCAGCAAGCGCGCGACACGCGTCAACTGTGCGCGCATGCGCTCAACGTTGTACACGAGGCCGACCGACACACCGTATTCATCCAGATGCGCGTAGATCTTATCGGTCTGCGCCTGGCACACTGCAATCAGCATGCGCACGCTGCGCAGTGCACCTTCATCGCGTTCACTGGTCACCAGATAGTTTTCCAGTTCACGGCGCAAAGCCATGAATGGCGTAGCCAGCAAAGGCATGCGCGGTTCCAGGCGCTGCCGGAAGGCCGGACTGATACCGATGGAGATCACCATCGTCACCAGATACAACATCGCTTCATCGATCTGCTTGCGATAACCGTGCGCAATGCCGTCATCTGCACCCAGCTTCCACAGGCGCGACAGGGTCTGGGAATCCAGTTCCAGCAACCAGTCGGCATCCGATTCATCCGGGAACATCGCGGTGAACAGGGTCGACAAATCATGCTGGTTCAGCGGCGGCGGCAGTATGTGCTTGACCACCCGCTCCGACAGTTCCGAGAAGAATGCCGATTCACGCGGCAAGCCGGTGGCAGAAAACAATTCGGGGCCGGTTGCTTCACGCAAAGTCTTGCGCAGGGTCGCTTGCACAATCTGGCGTACATCGCGATTTTCATCCAGCCAGTCCAGCATATAGCGTATGCGCAGGCTCTTGATACGGCTCCACTCGGCTTCGTCCAGCAAGGACACCTTGGGTTCGCGGCGTATCCAGTCGGCCAGGTCTATCATCCAGTTGGCACGCATTTGCCACGACGCATTCGGATCAGCGCGCCGCGCCAGTGCTTCGAACTGCTGCAGGTAGCGCGCATTGTCGGCGTGATGTTGCAAAGCGCCAGTACGGAATCTGCGCCACACTGCGAAGATTCTAAGGAAAGAGATTTTCATTATATTTATTGTAAGGAGAAGCTATGCTGAAGCGTAACAGCCATTATCGCCGCTGTGTATATAGCCAGCCTTCTCGCTTATACTCCGATTTCTTTTCATTTTAATGACACCGCCATGCGACAAGAAACACGCTTCGAAGGTTCCCTGAGCTACGTCACCACCGGCGACCTCAAGCTGGCCGTCAATGCCGCGCTGACCTTGCAACGTCCGCTCTTGATCAAGGGTGAGCCAGGTACCGGCAAAACCATGCTGGCAGAAGAAGTCGCTGCCGCCCTCGGCATGCCGCTACTGCAATGGCATATCAAATCCACCACAAAAGCCCAGCAAGGCCTGTATGAGTACGATGCGGTATCGCGCCTGCGTGATTCGCAGCTCGGCGATGAGCGCGTCAAGGTCATCGGCAATTACATCGTCAAAGGCGTACTGTGGCAGGCATTCGCCGCGGACCAACAAGTGGTACTGCTGATTGATGAAATCGACAAAGCAGATATCGAGTTTCCCAACGACTTGCTGCGCGAACTCGATCGCATGGAATTCTATGTGTACGAAACACGTGAAATGGTCAAAGCCAAGCACCGACCACTCGTCATTATTACATCGAATAACGAAAAGGAACTACCGGACGCCTTTTTGCGCCGCTGCTTCTTCCATTACATCAAGTTTCCGGACCGCGACACGATGGAGCAAATTGTCGCCGTGCATTTCCCCAACCTGAAGCGCGAACTGCTGGCCAAGGCACTCGAAGTGTTTTACCAGATACGCGAAGTCAGCGGCCTGAAGAAAAAACCGTCGACCTCCGAATTGCTGGACTGGCTCAAACTCTTGCTGGCGGAAGACATCCCGCCGGAAGCATTGCGCAGCCAGGACGATAAAACCATCGTGCCGCCGCTGCATGGTGCTTTGCTGAAGAATGAACAGGACATCAATCTGTTCGAGCGCCTGGTCTTCATGTCGCGCACCAATCGCTGAGGAATACGTTTGTGCTGATCGATTTTTTCTTCACGCTGAAAGACGCCAAAATTCCTGTATCCATCAAGGAATTCCTGGTGCTGCTCGAAGCATTGGAAAAAGACGTGATCAGCCTCTCCTTCGATGATTTTTATTATCTGGCGCGTCTGACGCTGGTGAAAGATGAATCGAATTTCGATAAATTCGATCGCGCCTTCGGTCTCTACTTCAAAGGCATCAGTACTGCCTTTGAAGAAAATGCTGCGATCCCGCTCGACTGGCTGCTGAAGAATGCTGCGCGCAAACTATCGCCGGAAGATCTGGCAGCACTGCAAAAATTCGGCTACGACAAATTGCAGGAACGCCTGCAGCAATTGCTGAAGGAACAGAAAGAACGCCACGAAGGCGGCAACAAGTGGATAGGCACCGGCGGCACCTCGCCATTCGGCAATAGCGGCACCAACCCGGAAGGCATACGCATAGGCGGCGAAAGTCGCAACCGCACTGCGGTCAAAGTCTGGGAGCAACGCACCTACCGCGATTACGATGCATCGCGCGAAATCGGCACACGCAATGTGAAGGTCGCCTTGCGTCGCCTGCGCAAATTTGCACGGCAAGGTGCGCACGATGAATTTTCACTGGACGATACCGTACGTGCCACCGCCAACAATGCCGGCTATCTCGATATCAAGATGCAGCCGGAGCGCAAAAACAATATCAAGGTATTGATGCTGCTGGATGTAGGCGGCTCCATGGATGATCACATCCAGCGCACCGAGGAATTATTCTCGGCGGCCCGGGCCGAGTTCAAGAATATGGAGTTTTACTACTTCCATAATTGCGTCTACGATCAGCTGTGGCGCAACAATCAACGCAAGCGCACCGAACGTTTCGCCACCTGGGATGTACTGCGCAAGTACACACCGGATACCAAAGTTATCTTCGTTGGTGACGCGACCATGAGCCCGTATGAAATATTGCAGGTTGGCGGCGCCGTCGATTATCACAATGAAGAAGCCGGAGCCGAATGGCTGCAGCGCTTTACCAAAGCCTTCCCCAACTACATCTGGCTCAATCCTGAACCGGAACACATCTGGGAATATCGCCAGTCCATCGCCATCATCCGTCGCCAGATGGACAACCGCATGTATCCGCTGACCCTTGAGGGTCTGGAACGCGGGATGCGCATGCTCAGCAAATGACGGTTGTCGCGCTTAGCGCGGCAAATGCATGAATTTCTTGAGCGCGCTGATGAAGTGATGTGCCGCTACCGGCTTGGTCAGATAACCATCTGAACCGGCCTGACGCGCCTGCTCGGCATCGTAGCCGCTGCTTTTACTGACCAGGAACATGACCGAGGTACGGTCAGCCGGACGTATCGCCTTCACTGTCTGGCACAGGCGATAAGGATTGATTTCCTGCATAGAAGTATTGATCACCACCACCGCCACGCGTTGACGTGCGCAAGCACCTTCCGCTTCAGCCTCACTGCTGGCCCACAAGACTTCGGTCTTGTTACGCAACAGCAGCTCGGCGATGTAATCACGGAAGGCGGGTGTTTTATCGATGACCAATACTGCGCCGCCATGCGGCAACTCGGTACGCATGCGCTGGTACTCGGCTGGATCAGTCAGGTCAATATCGACCCGGTCACGCCGCCTGCGTTCCGGCACCGCCACCACGTCGGATGCCTCGAGACGTGACAACGCATCGGCGCGCTTCTCTATTAACTTATCGAGCGCATCGAACAGGCGATGCCAGCGTATCGGCCGCTCCACGCTGGGATAAGGCAAAGGAATGCTGGTAGTCCCTACCAGCAAGGCCGGGCGCACGTCGCTGGGGCGCAAATCGGACAAAGCCACCAATGCCTTCAACTCCTCGGCATTGGCGATATATAAATCGGGATCTTGCAGATTGTCTTCCGACAGGCGGATATAGCCGTACCCCTTGCCTTGGTCCAGGGCAAAAGTGGCATCGAAAATCTCGACCTCCTGTGGTTTGAAACCGATCAGGCGGACCGCAAAAGGAATACTGTTAGCTGACATCTGCTTGTTGTTGAGGATGCGCTGCTGAGGCGCAGAGCCGGGTAATCCACTACCATGCAACACGCATGCATTGATAAAATCTGATGGCGCACCCATCTGGTCCGGATGCGTAGTACCGACAAGCACACGATTTCGTCGGCAATTTGTCAAAACAGATATATTTGAACGCTTTTACAAAAAAAACGCCACAATTGCCGTACGGAAATAACCATATTTAACAATTGGGCACAATCCAGTGTTGATGCCCGGCATCACGGAAATGGAAAGCGATGGGGATTGCCTTTTTTCATTAGAATGCAGACACTTCGCTATTTCATGCTGTTTTGCAATTAGCACCCTAATTCCAGCACCCTTACCAGTATTCGATTGAATGGCCACTAAAAAATCCTCTGCAGACTATAGCGAATCATCCATCCGTGTTCTCAAAGGCCTTGAACCGGTCAAGCAGCGTCCCGGCATGTACACACGTACCGAGAACCCGCTGCACATCATTCAGGAAGTCATAGACAATGCCTCCGATGAAGCACTGGGTGGTTATTGCAAGAACATCCTCGTCACACTGAATACTGACGGCAGCGTCAGCGTCGAAGACGACGGTCGCGGTATTCCGGTCGGCCTGCACCCGGAAGAAAAAGTCCCGACCGTGGAGATTGTCTTCACCCGTCTGCATGCCGGCGGCAAATTCGACAAGGGTTCGGGTGGTGCTTACGCCTTCTCCGGCGGTTTGCATGGTGTCGGTGTTTCGGTCACGAACGCACTCTCGACCCGCCTCGAAATTACCGTATGGCGCGAAAACGGCGTGCACAACCTGGTGTTTGCCGGTGGCGACGTGGTCGAACCACTGAAATCCCGCCCTATCGCCCGCGATGAAAAACGCAGCGGTACGCGCGTCACCGCCTGGCCGGATGCGAAATACTTCGACTCTTCCGTCATCCCACAAGCCGAGCTGCAACGCCTGTTGCGCTCCAAGGCGGTACTGCTGCCGGGCGTCAAAGTCACACTGGTCAATGCCAAGAACGGCGAAACGCAAACCTGGCAATACGACCAGGGTCTGCGCGGCTATCTCACCGAATCACTGGCACAGGCGTCCAACGCAGACACCCTGATCCCATTGTTTGAAGGTGAGCAATACGCCAGTGCCGACGCCGAAGGTTTTGCTGAAGGTGAAGGCGCAGCCTGGGTCGTGGCCTGGACCGAGGATGGGGCAGTAGTGCGCGAATCCTACGTCAACCTGATCCCGACCTCGAACGGCGGTACGCATGAATCCGGTTTGCGTGAAGGCTTGTTTGGCGCGGTGAAAAGCTTCGTTGAAATGCATTCGCTGCTGCCGAAAGGCGTGAAGCTGCTGCCGGAAGACGTGTTTGCACGTGTTTCCTTTGTGCTGTCGGCCAAAGTACTCGACCCACAGTTCCAGGGCCAGATCAAGGAACGCCTCAACTCGCGTGACGCAGTGCGACTGGTCGCATCATTCACCCGCCCCGCACTCGAACTGTGGCTCAACCAGCACGTCGATTACGGCAAGAAACTGGCCGAGCTGGTTATCAAGCAAGCGCAATCGCGCCTGCGCTCGGCACAAAAAGTCGAAAAGAAAAAATCATCGGGCGTCGCCGTCCTGCCGGGCAAGCTGACCGATTGCGAATCCAGCGACATCTCGCGCAATGAACTGTTCCTAGTCGAAGGTGACTCAGCAGGTGGTTCGGCCAAGATGGGCCGCGACAAGGAATTCCAGGCCATCCTGCCGCTGCGCGGCAAGGTACTCAACTCGTGGGAAACCGAACGTGACCGCCTGTACGCAAACAATGAAATCCACGATATCGCCGTCGCGATAGGCGTCGATCCGCACGGCCCTAACGATAACGTCGACCTCAGCAACCTGCGCTACGGTCGCATTTGCATCCTGTCCGATGCGGACGTCGATGGCTCGCACATCCAGGTCCTGCTGCTGACACTGTTCTTCAAACACTTCCCGCAACTCATCGATCGCGGTCATATCTGTATCGCTCGTCCACCGCTGTACCGTGTAGACGCACCTGCACGCGGCAAGAAGCCTGTGCAAAAAATCTATGCACTGGACAATGGCGAACTGGAAGCGATCGAAGACAAACTGCGCAAGGATGGCGTCAAGGACGGCGCGTGGAGCATTTCGCGCTTCAAGGGCCTGGGTGAAATGAATGCCGAACAGTTGTGGGAAACCACCATGAATCCGGACACCCGTCGCCTGTTGCCGGTTGCACTCGGCGAGTTCGACCTGAGTACCTCCGAATCGCGTTTCAATATGTTGATGGGCAAAGGCGAAGCTGCTGCACGCCGCACCTGGATAGAAGAGCACGGCAATGAAGCCGAAGCCGATATCTGATAGACGCCTGTACGCCCTCACCTACATCGAATAATTTTTCAGAACAACAATGACTGATCAAGCCAATCTCTTTGACCCAGCACCTGCCGATGACGAGGAAGCGCTGACACTGGCCACCTTCGCCGAACGCGCCTACCTGGATTACGCCATCTCCGTCGTCAAGGGTCGTGCCTTGCCGGACGTCTGCGACGGCCAGAAGCCGGTACAACGCCGCATCCTGTTTGCGATGAATGAACTGGGTCTGAACTCCGCTGCCAAACCGCGTAAATCGGCCGCAGTGGTCGGTGACGTACTCGGTAAATTGCATCCGCACGGCGACCAATCGGTCTACGACGCGCTGGTGCGTATGGCCCAGGACTTCTCGCTGCGCTATCCGCTGATCGACGGCCAGGGTAACTTCGGTTCGCGCGATGGCGACGGTGCCGCTGCGATGCGTTACACCGAAGCACGCCTGACACCGATCTCCAAGCTGCTGCTCGATGAAATCGACATGGGCACGGTGGACTTCCAGCCCAACTACGACGGCTCGACCGACGAACCCAAGCTGCTGCCTAGCCGCCTGCCCTTCGTCCTGCTGAATGGTGCTTCCGGTATTGCCGTCGGTATGGCGACCGAAATCCCGTCGCACAACCTGCATGAAGTTGCGAAAGCAGCGGTTGCACTGATACGCAATCCAAAACTGACGCACGAAGAATTGATGGCCATCGTACCGGGACCTGACTTCCCCGGCGGCGGTCAGATCATCACCTCACCAACCGCGATCAGCGACATTTACTCCAGCGGTCGCGGCAGCGTCAAAGTACGTGCGACCTGGAAAATAGAAGACATGGCGCGCGGCCAGTGGCAAGCAGTCGTGACCGAACTGCCGCACGGCACATCGGCACAAAAAGTACTGGAAGAAATCGAAGAGCTGACCAATCCAAAGATCAAGCTCGGCAAAAAATCGCTGTCGCCGGAACAACTGGCACTCAAGCAAACCGTGCTCTCGATGCTGGATGCGGTACGCGATGAATCCGGCCGTGATGCACCGGTGCGCCTGGTATTCGAGCCAAAATCGAAAAACCTCGACCAGACCGAATTCACCAACCTGTTGCTCGCGCACACCTCGCTGGAAACCAGCGTCTCCATCAATCTGGTGATGATAGGTGGCGATGGCCGTCCGCGTCAGAAATCGCTGGGCGATATCCTGCGTGAATGGATAGACTTCCGCTTCACCACGATCACCCGTCGTACCCAATTCCGCCTGCAAAAAGTTGACGACCGTATCCACATCCTCGAAGGCCGCGAAGCCATCCTGCTAAATATCGATAAAGTCATCAAGATCATCCGCGAATCGGACGAACCGAAACCGGCACTGATGGACGCGTTCCGCCTGTCGGAACGCCAGGCTGACGACATCCTGGAAATCCGCTTGCGCCAATTGGCACGACTGGAAACCATCAAGATCCAGCAAGAACTGGCCGAACTGCGCAACGAAAAAACTACCTTACAAGACCTGCTCGACAATCCATCGTCGATGAAACGCCTGGTCATCAAGGAAATCGAAGCCGACGAGAAACAGTTTGGTGACGCACGCCGCACCCTGATCGAAGTGGCAGAAAAAGCCTCGGTCGAAACCAAAGTCATCGATGAGCCTGTGACAGTCGTCATCTCGCAAAAAGGCTGGGTCCGTGCACGTACCGGCCACGGCCACGATGCAGCGCAATTCACCTTCAAGGCAGGTGATACGCTGTACGACACCTTCGAATGCCGCACCGTAGATTCGCTGCTGGTATTCGGCTCGAACGGCCGTATCTACTCGGTTCCGGTCTCCGCCCTGCCTGGTGCACGTGGCGATGGTGTACCTATCACCACGTTGGTTGAACTGGCGAGCGGCACCCGCATCCTGCACTACTTTGCAGGTCCGGCTGACGTCACACTGCTGATGGCATCAACCGCAGGTTACGGCTTCACCGCCAAATCCGGCGACATGGTCAGCCGCACACGCGGCGGCAAAGCCTTCATCACGCTGGACGATGGCGACGAACCATTGCCACCACGCCCAGTGATCGACGGTGCCAGCGCGATTGCCTGCCTGTCGGAAAAAGGACGCCTGCTGGTATTCGGCATTGATGAAATCAAATCACTCACCGCAGGTGGCCGCGGTGTGATCCTGATGGATCTGGAGCCGAAAGAAAAACTGCTGGCAGCACAACCGATCAGCCAGCGCGGCGTCATCGTCACTGGCGCAGGACGTGGCGGCAAGACACAGGAAGTAGACTTGTCTGCATCCGGCCTCGGCATCCACATCGGCAAACGTGCACGCAAAGGCAAGGCGCTGGAATCCAAAATCAAAGCGACCACGCTCAGCCCGAAAAAATAGGTAATGCATAGTCATGAGCAGTACGGAACCATCCCCATCAGTTTCATCTGCCCAGACTCCACCATCGAAGACGCGCCGCCGTCTTCGATGGGCTTTACTGGCCGCCCTGCTCATGGCCAGCTACGGTTGCTACCGCGCCTACATCAGCCCACCACCACCGCTCTACAAAAACAACTACCTGCAAGGTGAAATCGGCGGTTCCTTCCTGAAATGGCAATGGGAGCGCCTGACACAAGGCTTGCCCAAGCCACCTGCCAACGGCTATCACTTCCCCATCGTGAAAGCAGATGCGGGCTGGTTGCAAGCGAACAAAGAAGTCTCAACCGCCACCTGGATAGGCCACGCGACGGTGTTGGTACAAATGCGCGGCCTCAACATACTCACCGATCCGATCTGGTCGGAGCGCGCATCACCGTTCACCTTCATGGGCCCGAAACGCAAAGTGCCACCTGCACTCGACTATGCGCAATTGCCGCACATAGACGTCGTCCTCATCTCGCACAATCACTACGACCACCTGGACAAAGACACCGTACTCAAGCTGAACCAGCAAACAGGTGGCGCGCCACTCTTCCTGGTGCCGTTGGGTATCAAGCAATGGATGGCAGACATAGGCATCACCAACGTGCAGGAACTGGGCTGGTGGGACAAGACCGACCTGGGCGGTCTCGCCTTCAACTTCGTTCCGGTCCAGCACTGGTCGGCGCGTACACTGAACGACCGCTTCCAGACGCTGTGGGGTGGCTGGGCGGTCACGACCGCTGCTGATACGAAGCCAGCAAAGTCATTCTTCTTTGCCGGGGACACCGGCTTCTCCAAAGATTTTGAAGACATAGGCAAACGCTTTGCACCGTTCGACCTGGCGCTATTGCCTATAGGTGCTTACGCACCGCGCTGGTTCATGCGAGCACAACACGTTGATCCGGGCGAGGCAGTGAAAATTCATCAGAACGTGCATGCCAAACGTTCTATCGGCATACATTGGGGTACGTTTGAACTGACAGATGAAGCGCTGGATGAACCGCCTAAGGCTTTAGCTGAAGAGTTGAAGAAGGCGCATATACCGGCGGCGGATTTTGTGGCGCTGGAGCATGGGGAGATGGTGCGGTTTTGATGGGTGCGTCAGGTTGTATATTCAATGCGCCACCAGTACAAAAAGCGCGGCTTAAAATTAATGTCTACATAGAATTAAAATCAGCTAGCCTATTAGCAGCTATGTTAACCGTTTTAAATTTCTACCGCCGGGACGCAACACATGGCTGATGATGTATTTCCTTATCTCTTTTTGATATGCATGGTGTTATCAGGAACATCAATCATTACAAGACAGATAATCCGAGAAAAACTATTTCGTCTGGTTTTAAAAAAGAGAAATTTTACAATTGACTCCTCCTGGTATTCGATAACGAGCCACGGTATCGGGACGTCTTTTCGGATGCAGTATGTATGGGGGGAAATTTCGAAGAAGATGTTAAAAGACACGGATTTGAGGAGTCTTATTCTTATCGGTCGATTGGCTTCTGTTGGTCTTTATCTCGGGATAACAGGTTTATTACTCACCTTGTTATGGTCTTTTTGGAGTTGAATCTCGCTTGGCTATATCTGCTACCTGTGCGGGTCTAATGTCTACGACTTCAGGTTTTCCTTTCTATTACCAATTTCCTTCCGAGTAACAATAAAACAATAATCTACGTGACACATCGAAATTAATAATATGAGCGAAAACAAAAATATTGAATCAGACTGTTTATCTCTCCGCATGAGGGCTGCTGTATCTCTCGCTTGGTCGCTGCTCGCGCGCAAAATTGGCGGAAAAATCATAGCCATCAATAAAGAAGCATCAATGCAGCTACAGTTCAGCTACCTATTGCAACAGCTTTTACCTCTTATTGTTTTCCACAAATCAGAAAGCTTCACACTGGAACTTGAAAGTGGTGTGAAAATTGGAAAGGCTAATTGCGAAATTGATGTGTTATTCACAGGCACCTCCGAATTGCAAACTCATAAAATTGCCATAGAGATGAAGTGTTATAGAACATTAGCGTCGTCTGGGGGCAAGCGGGGAGCAACAGACATCTTTATGAAAGATGTATACGAAGACTTGGCAATTTTGGAGCGCTATGTTGACGTGGGTCATGCGCACGAAGGCATCGCTTTAGTCATGAACGATATGGGTAGAATGGTTCATCCCGTTCAAAAAAAGGCAAAATGCTGGGCCTATGACATTTCACACGGCACGACATTCGGCCCAATTAAACTCTCAACCCCAATTGGTGGCAAAGACGTCAACATTGAACTTAAAAACAAATACACCTTAGACTGGACGCGACATGGCGACTTCTGGTTCCTTGAAGTACAAGGACAGCTTTGCGGTAATGACGAAGTAAATAACGAAAGAGAAGCCGTGATTTAAACAATGGCGTCCTGTGCTGAAAGCAGCTCTAAAGACTTTTCCTTCATAACGAGCACTACTGATCTTACATTCAATATCAACATAGAACTCTGTGCCTCAAGGGTATTTTCTAGAAAGTAGTGAGTCAAGCAAGAAAACCACTAACATCAAACCAAAACGATCCTATCCTTACCCAAGCTTTTAGCGTCATACAACGCACGATCTGCCCGTTTGAGGGTGTCTTCATACGATCGGTCCGTCGTCAGCATGGTCGTCACACCGATACTCGCTGTGACGGAAGTACCTTCCACTGAAAACTGCCTTAGCTCTTCCCTGATACGCTCATGCAAACGCTGCGCAAACTGCATGGCCTGTTCATGTCCGGTATTCGGCAGCGCAACGACAAACTCATCACCACCGAAGCGGCATGCAGTATCTGCTTTGCGTATCGTCGTACGACAAATATTCGCCACTGCCTGAATGATTTCATCCCCGGCGTGATGCCCTTTGGTGTCGTTGATTTTCTTGAGGTTGTCCAGATCAAACATAAAGATGGACGTCGGTATTGAATACCGCAGCCATGACTCGTAGTGCAGCGTCAGGTCATGCTCGAGTTTTCTGCGGTTGAAAAGACCCGTGAGCTGATCGGTGTCGCTAAGCTCCCTCAGCTTGCCTTCCAAATTATGACGCTCGGAGATGTTACTCGCGACCCAAAGCACTACCTCTTCGTCATCGACCAAAAAACTCAGGGCCTGGATGCGCCCTTCAAACCAGATCGGATCCTTGGGACCGTCATCGTCCAGGCCTTTTACGTCTCTGTTGCTCAGTTCGTATTCTTCGACCACCAGCTTCCGTGATTCCAGTGCCCTGGCAATCTGTTCGAGAAACCAGTTTGCTTTCTCAGGCTTGATCACGTCTGAAATATACAGTCCGATAAGACCGGTACCATCGTGGTAGTAGCGCGTATCACGGCCACCGAAGACCGCGACGTATTTTCCACTGCGGGAAAGTATGAAGGCTGGATCTGGCAAAGCTTCCAGAATTAGGTCCATCTGTTCAAGATTGATCATGCAGCGCTTCTTCCGAGCAAAAGTGGATAGTTCAGCCCATCGTCGCAATGAGGACTGGAGATGCAATTATGCCATTCCCTTTGAGCAAGTATCCTGCCGACGGAGCGCAAATATTCAGACATGAAAAAATCGGATATTGTTGTTGACCCTGCCCTTGGGGACAGCTACATGCTGGTCTTTTGATGAAAACGGGATAAGCAATGAAACCTGCGGTTAACAACTTGAACGCTTCCGAAGCAGCGAATAGATTAGGCGTTTCCACCAAAGCCTTAAGACTTTACGAACAAAAAGGTCTGCTTAATCCAGCGCGCACGAGTGCCGGTTACCGTGTCTATAGTGCCGAAGACATGGCTCGTGCTGCAAAAGTTGTGGCTTTGCGCGACCTCGGCCTGAGCCTGGCGCAAGTCTCCCGGGTATTGGATGGTGAATCTCAAAGTCTGCATCGTGCACTGGTCACGCATGAAGCCTCCCTCAACAACGAGAAGCATCAGTTAATGCAACGGATAGAGAAAGTTCGCAATCTGCATGCCCGCCTAACGGACGGTCACCTACCTGACAGCCACGACCTCAATACCGTGCTCAGTCCTTACCCGGAATTGCATCTATCGTTCGCGCTGCCCTGGCCCTGGGGTAGTGAGTGGTTTGAAATTCGTGATATCCGCCCCTTGAACTATCTCATCGGCCCACTGGGTAGTGGTAAAACCGTGCTTGCCCGTTGCATCGCCGACGCAGTTCCCGGCGGAGTGTTCGCAGATCTGGAGCGGGGAAGAAATTTTGAAAAAGACAATGCCCATGCATCGCGATCAGCAGATGCCGAGTTACAGGAACGGGTAAAACAAGCCATCGCCTGGCTCACCGAAGAAGGGGCTACACCGTCGACAGCCCTGACCGCATTGCTGCACGCTCTCGAAAACGATGCAGCTAGCATTTTGGTTGTTGATTTGGTGGAGGACAATCTGGATGCATCTACTCAGACAGCATTGGCAAGCTATCTGCGCAAGCGCGCTGCCCTGCACCGACGTCCGCTGTTTCTGACGACGCGCTCGTCAGCCATCCTCGACCTGGATCTGGTCAGACATGAGGCAACGATTTACTCGTGTCCGGCTAATCATAGTCCTCCGTTCCAGGTTCTTCCCTATCCGGGAGCCATGGGCTATGAGTCTATCGTTTCCTGCCTGGCCAGCCCTGATGTGCGCGCACGTACGCAAGGTATGATTGCAAGCATGCCCGACAACTTGCTTAATAATAAGTAAGCGGATGAAACCGGCAGAAGGCAAATTCTGCTCACGCTTTTAATATCTGCTAGCGCTGACGCGTAGCAAACGAGGACATTTCTATGAAAGGCAAACAATACTCAGGCGGCTGCCTCTGCGGCCATATCCGTTTTACAGCGCATGGTGTGGCTGCTAATCCGCACAGCTGCTCTTGCGACAACTGCCAGAGACATTCTGGCGCGCCCAGTTTATGCTGGGTCGAGTTTCCCAAAGACGTCGTAGAGTGGACAGGTACCGGCGGCATGCCCGCACTGTATCGTTCGTCGGATTACTCGAGTCGTTCCTTTTGTCCACGTTGTGGCAGCACGCTAGGTGCGGTCGATGATGCACCCATGGTCGCTTTGGTGACTGGAAGTTTTGACGACAGTGATTTATCTGAACTGCGACCGGTATCGCATTCATATGTGGATGCATGCCCGGCCTGGTGGGAGATAACTAAGGCTGTCTGAAACGAGAAATTTTTCTCATTCAGAAATGCTAACGGCCGCAAATGCGGCCGTTAGCATAGGTGGGATGCAAACAACAGCGCTAGTTAAACAACCACACCGCACCCAGCAAGATCGCAAGCCCGATGGCCAGCTTGCCAGCGAAGACGGTGCGTTGCGGTGCATATGTCAACAACAGGACCAATAACAAAGCGCCTGCTGTCATGGTACCGAGGCAGAGTACCGAACCTACCGTCCAGCCTTGCAGCTTGACGCTGATCGCATACGTAGCCAGCAAGGCTAGTGTGCCCAGCATGCGATACAGATTGCGCTCGCTCTGTTGCGGTTCTTTGCCACGACCATGGATGTCGGCGTAATGCCTGTCCATACCCAGGCTGAGTGCAGTCCAGCCACCATATGCCAACGCCAGTGCTGCTATGAATCCGAATCCGCTCATACTGCCTCCTGCAGCGAGCTATCAGTCTCGCTTCTGTTTTTCTCTACCGGCTTTTCGACCGCTTTGGCCTTGGCCACTGCTTTCTTCTGCCCCAGACGCCTGGCCGCGTAGATCAGGCATAAGCCAAAGCCGAGCGCAAACAAATCAAAACCAGCAACCGCCCACGGACCTTTACCTTGTAGCAGGGTCACGCCCAGATGTGAGTTGGTGGTGAATACATTCAGCACCGGAATCAGTGCAAACAACAAGCCACCTGCCGTCAGCTGCCATTGCCACATGCGGCGATTCGGGCGTATGTGCGCCAGGACGGCGGCGGTACCCCATGCAATAAAGAACCAGGCGATTTCAGTTTCTATACGCTTTTCCATTCCAACCGCCAGCAAGCGATTGGCCCAGAAGTACGCTGCCATTGCAATCGGCAAACCGGCAATCGCGCCTATGTTCAGGCCATCGACCAAACGCAGGCCAAAACCGATGCGTCCACCCTTGGCCAGTTCCTTGGCATAACCTTGTCGCTTCTTGACGGCCCACAGCAAGGCACCGGTCGCGACCATCGCGCAGCCTGCCAGGCCGCACAGGAAAAATAAGGTACGCAGCAAAGGATTCGCGAAGTTCGCGATATGCAAACCATAGAGCACGCCGCGTGCTTCAACCGCAGTACTTGTTTCATCACCGATAGAGGAAATGTAAGCACCGCTCACACCATCAAACTGCATGGACTGACGTGTACTCGACAGCTTGTGCTCCTTCTCACGCGTGATCTGGATGGTGGCATTCGCATCGCCCGGATTGTTGATGGTCACACGTCCTACCGGACCACCGTTCCATTGTTTCTCTGCTTGCAGCAACATAGGCGCCAGTGGTGCCAGCGGTGCTGCAATCTTTGCAGGCTTCTTGTTCTCGGCCTGGCGGAAAGCTTCTGCGTTAAAGGCTTTTTCATCGCCTTTGTACGCGGACTGTATGCCGAACGGCATGTACAAGAACATCAGCGTGACCAGACCCGTATAAGTAATCATCAGGTGATACGGCAGCGCCAGTACTGCTACGGCATTGTGCGCATCCAGCCACGAACGCTGACCTTTCTTCGGGCGGAAGGTGAAGAAGTCTTTGAAAATACGCTTGTGCGTAATCACCCCGCTGACGATCGCAACCAGCATGAACATTGCGCAGAAACCAACTATCCAGCGCGCCCAGATCGCTGGCATGTAATGCAAATCGTAGTGCAGACGATAGATGAATTCACCACCGCGTGTTTCGCGCACTTCAGCCAGGCGCTCACCCGTCGCAGGATTCAATTGCGCCCGCTCGAGTTTGCCCCTACCCTTTTTACCTGGTTCAGGTTGCGCGATCCACGTTACGCCCAAAGCCTGGTTGCGATCGTCCGGCAAAGTAATAAACCAGCGTGATGCACCGGCACCTTCTTTTTCCAGCATGCGTATGGCGTTGTCTACTGCTTGCACGGCAGGCACCGGCGTCGCTGCCGCTACGTGCAGCTCCGGTTTCATCCACAGGCTGATCTCATCGCGGAAATACGAAGCCGTTCCGGCGAAAAACACCAGGAACAATACCCAGCAAACCAGCAAACCTGACCAGGTGTGCAGCCATGCCATCGACTGGCGGAATCCTTCTTTCATGCGAAACTCCGTTGCGCCAGCAAACCCAATCCCAGGATAGCGGCTGGTAACACGATGCCTATCCAGGCGCGGAATGCACTACGTGCAGCAAACACCCACAGCACTGCACAGGTATAGACGGTAAAAGATAACAAGGTAGCCGTCAGCACGGCATCGATCCGCACCATAGGCAGGATGACCGCCAGCAAGGCGGTGGCGAGCGCCGTCACGCCATAGCCGCCAAGGATGGCGGCTATGGCACGTGATGCAACTCCTAAGCGGTAGTGCAATTCCTGGTTCAGTTTCATCTGCTTGAAATCACTTGAGTTGAATGCGCGACCGAGCTGGCGCGACTTCCTTGATGCCTGTCTGCTTGTCGCGGGCGACCGTATTGGTGGAAGCAACAATCGCGGCATCTTATGGATGCCCGCCGAAACGCGCTTATTTTAATCGATAATGATTATCATTAACAGAGATAAAGTACATGGATGTGAATTTTTATTGATTTTTGACAAGTGTCAAAAGTTCATCCAGACACGCTCTGCTCGCCCAGCCAGTGCAGGCAGGTGGGTAAATATGAGGGGAAAACCGTAAGAACCGGATAGAGAGACGCGTTGCAAACGCCCTCAAGTGAAAAGGAAGATATTAGCTCGCGAGAACAGACAGGATCAGGTCGGATGACCCAGCAACCGTGCGTGAAGCGCAAAGTCCGCGGCTTTGCCGCCCGCAGCAGCCTTCTCCTGCTGCGCGCCGTCAAACTGCATCACGCCACCATGGTCATCATGATGCGCAACCATGCGACGTTCGCTTTGCAATTGCTGCAAGTCGGATTCCGGCAGGCTGGAATAGGTAGCCAGGTCTGCCACTGCCACCGCATTCGGCCAGCGCCGACGGTTCAGGTTACGGAAGCGGAAATACTCGACCGCGGCCCACAACAATAATGAACCAGACAACGCCATCACGATCAGCGCATAAGAAATCGTCAGGTGGCGCACATTGAGCATGTCGGCCGCATAGGTCAGCTCATTGATCGTGTGGTAACCCAGCATCCCTGCCACCAGAGTAATCAGCGGCCACCACAGGTACACAAAGAAACCCCAGAACACAACAGTGATCAAGGCGCTGACAACTTTGGTCAACGGCGCCACCAGATGTGGTTTATTAAGGATGAGCGGATTGGTTTGCTCTTGCAGGTCGCTAGTCATGATTGCCTCGATGCGGCTGTGGTACAGGTTCATTGCTGGTCGGCGGCAATGCTTTCACGTGCACGCCGTCGGCCGAGCCGACACCACGATCCGGGCTGACCCAGACCGCGCGCCGTCCGCTCTTGCGAAACAGAACTTTAGGCACCGACCAGACGGTGGTACACATATTCAGCATCCAATAAAAAACCGGATACCAAATCATCCAGAAGTAATGGCGATACACTTTTTTGTCGTAATGCCGGTCCAGGATCATGCCAACCAAGACCTGCAACAAACAGGTGGTGCCGATCAGCACGCCGTGCCAGCTCGGGAATATCTCTACGCGCCACAGCGGCGGTATGTAAATGAACAGACTGAGGATATATAGCACCAGCACCGTCACCATGGTGTAAGCCCACAAGACTGACAGGTTGTACTCGATGTACACCAGCCACAGGCGACGCAAATGCCAGTGGCGGAAGATGTAGGCGTATTTGAAAATCGCCTGCACGCCACCCATCGCCCAGCGCAAACGCTGCTTCCATAAACCCTTTACCGTTTCCGGCATCAGGATCCAGCACAAGGCGCGCGGCTCGAAGCGTACATCCCAGTGGTTCGCCTGCAGTTTCCAGCTGATGTCGATATCCTCGGTCAGCATTTCCGGACTCCAGAAACCGACATCCAGCAAGGCGCGACGACGAAACATCACGACCACGCCGGAGACAGTGAACAGGCGACCATAAATACGTTGCGTACGTTTGATCAGGCCAACGATGGACGAGAACTCACCGATCTGCAAACGTCCGAGCAAAGTCGAACGTGTGCGTATGCGCGGATTGCCGGTCACTGCGCCGAGACGCGGGCCGGTTTCAAAATGCTTGAGCAGCCAAGGGATCGAATCCGGGTCAAGGATCGCATCGCCATCTATGCACATCAGGAATTCACTCTTGGCGATCAGTGCAGCCGTATTCAAGGCCACGGCCTTGCCCTGGTTGCGCGCCTGGTGCACGACACGCAACTTCGGATGGGTCGCGATCAATTCATCGAGGATGGCACCGGTGTTGTCCTTGCTGCCATCGTTGACGCAAATGATTTCGTAGTCCGGATAGTTCAGGCGCGACAGGGCATCGACCACGCTACGTATATTGTCGCCTTCATTGAAGCACGGCACGATCACAGAAACCGGCGGCGTCGACTTCAGCTCCGTCAGTGGATTCTGGTCATGCAGGCTAGTCCTCTCATAACGCAGGTAATACGTAATACCACCAATGATCCAGACATACGCCATGAACAAAGGGTAGTAAAAAGTAAAACCGAAGAGGACGTTTTCAAAAGTCATGACTATCTCCGCGCCGGATGCGTTTCTACGGAGATTTCAGGTTTGATGATGTCTTCTTCCGGCTGATTCGCATGGAAGTCGTCCGGGTAGTAGCCGACGCCGCGTGCTCCGGCCAGGCGCAATTGACGTATCTGTGCCGCCAGTGTCTTCGACGGAATAGGCTGGCCCGTGCGCCAATCCTTGCTTTGCAATTCAAAAACTGTCGTGCGCAGGGCGCCCGGCGTTTTCTTCACCGTATCCATCAGGTGTGCAAGCCATGCAGTAGCATCTTTCGCGCCTTCCATATATGGCATGGCCATGATAGCGGTGTAGTCGTAGGTCGCGAGGAAGCTAGGATACGTCTGCGCGAACCAGTCTTCCGAATCCGGATTTAGGATAGGTTCCGCATAGATATTGCGTGCTGTCATCAGTGCAGGCTGGTATTGGCGCAGCGTTGCGGCCAGCTGCAAAGTGAATTCATTCAGGTAGGCGGTTTTCTTTTGCGCCCACAAGCGACGCAGTTGCGGATCTTGGCGCAACTCTTCCATCGAACCCGACAGCTTCCACTGATCGCGATACACTGCCAGCGCCGCCGGGCTGGCATCTTCGTAATCCGACAAGGTCGCATCGTCGTGGAACAGCACACCGTAGAAAGCGGAATGTTTGCCCAGGTCTTCGTATATCTCGGTAATGGTCTGACGCGCCAAAGGATCGAAAGGTGACAGACGCAAATAACGATTCTGCGACGCAGATTCCGGTGCGCCCGGCATGGTTTGTACCAGATGCGTCGCTGCCGGATGGGTATCCGGCAATTTGAAAGCCATTACCGGCATCCAGGCAAATACCCGCACTCCGCCACGCGTGCGTAACTGCCATGAAACACGCGTAAACAAATCAGCACGTACCGGCATATGACGATTCGGGAAATACAGGGCGTCGGCCACGCCGTCGCCATCCGGATCCGCATACGCCTGCAAATAAACAGTAGTCGGACGCAGGCGCACTATGCGATCCAGCAGCTTGGACAAATTCGCTTCCTGTACTTCCGGATCGGGATCGTAGATGTAATCAAGGTCAATATGGATTACGCGCTCCATAGGACGTTCAACGCCATCATAGGTCGCTGGCTGGCGCAGTATTTCAGCCATGCCATTGAGTTCAGTATCAAACACCACCAAGGTACGACGGATGTAATTCGGATCGTCGTTCGGCGTATTCGGGCCAGGCTCCAGGTTGAGCGAAATCGGCATGCCGACTTCCGCCGCAATCTTATTTGCGATCTGGCTATTCGCACCGTACGGCCACACCATCGCACGCGGACGTTTGCCGGTTTCCTTTTCGATCAGGCTGGCGCTGCGTTCGAGGTCTGCGCGTATGCGCTTGGTATATGCCTCATCACTTTCGTATTGCTTGTTCTGTGGCCAGTAAAAACGCGTAATCGCCGCTGGCATCATATTGCCCTGCGGATTACCGATGATGCCCTTATGCAGACTGTGCGAATGCGAAGCCACTTCGATCAGACCCGAAGCCTGCATCTCGCGGACCTGATCCCAGTTCACGAATGCCTGGCGTGGTGCCTTGATATCGCCGAACTGCACAGCTTGATCTTGCGGCGTCTGTATCCAGTCACCGACGATGGCGATCAGAGCCGGGAAGCCGAATTGCTTCAGCATCGGAAACACCTTGGTGTATATGCTTTCAAAGCCGTCATCGAAGGTCAGCAGAATGGCTTTCTCCGGCAAAGGTTTCTTGCCTGCGCGTGCATCGATGATTTGTTGCAGGCTGACCGGATGATAGCCGTTCTGATCCAGCCAGCTCAGTTGTGCGATCAGGTCGCGCGTATCCACCGCAGTGGCTTCCGGCCAGACCTTGAAGCTTTCCCTGACGTTGTCACGCACATCGTGATAACACAGCACGCGGTAAGACTGCGGCACATCCATATCCTGTGTCGCGATTTGCAAGCGTGATACTTCCACCCCTGCGGCTGGCTGCGACCATGCAAAGCCTGGTAGCAATGCAATCAGCAGCACACTCAGCAGGTGCCGGAAGAGATGTTCAGGTTTGCGCAGACTAATCAGCGCTGTCGCCAACAGGTTCTTCACTTTATCGCCCAATTCAAATTCAAATATCCGTAATGCCGCTTTTCGCGCATGCCGTCATACGGGTGCATGCTGACGCCGAGGCCGTAGCCGATGCTGAATTCATCGTCAAACGACCACAGGTGCCCATATTGCAAACCGGAAGTGGTGCCGGTGTTGTAACCTTCCTGCGAGTAACGACCGGTGTAGACCTGTACTTGCTGCACCATCCAGCGGCGGTAACGGCGCCAGGTACGCCATTCGCCCAGCAGCGCAACGGTCGCTTCACGATCACTGATCGGATTGAAATACACAGTATTCCGCGCACTGTTGCGCGAAGTTGCCAGCGACACCATGGAATCCAGCTTGAAGATAGGACCACTGATCCAACGCTCCGTCCATGCGATACCGAACACATCGCGATTATTGCCATCGCTATATTTAGTATTGGATATCTCCGCATCGATGCTGCGCGATTCGTTTTGCTGCCAGGTCACACCGGCCAATACGCGACGCCCAGTCACATTCGCGTTGTAGGCAGCCGCTGACAAATCATTGACGTTGCTATCTGCCGCCATGCGCATGCGCCAGTGATCGGAGAAATACTTCACAAACTGCAAAGCGATACCGCTTTTATCCGCGTTTTGTGTAGCCTGATTCACTTCACCTTCGATCTCCAGATCACGTACACGGTAATCAAGACCGACGCCGATACGGGTACGCGGTACGCTGGTTTCAGTCGGCAGACGGCGATCGATGCTACCGGTCGAACGAGAGAGATGCGTGAATACCCGGTACTCTTCACCCAGCGTATTGGTCAGCGGCGCCGAATATAACTGCGCATCAAAAATTGACTCCGCTCCGGCCAGCTGCCCGCCCTTACCTATGGTCGTGCTGACGCGCAGAAATGGACGGTCATGGATGTCCAGCTTGCGTGCGAGGTTTTGCACGCCTTTATCTTCCGGGTAATCAGCAGTCAACGGCCGTGAAATAATCTTGGCCTGCGCAAATTCATTCAGCGCCAGCAGGCTTTCCCCACGTCCGACCTGCGCACCCAGCGACTTGTCATCATCCATTTGCATCAGCGTGAACTCTTCCAGCGCAGCGCGCGGATGTTCACGCGAGCTTTGCAGGCTGGCCCACGCCAGTCTCACTTGTCCGTTGAATGGCGCGATCCCGCGCAACTCGGCCAGATGCTTTTCGGCTGCGTTCAGGCGATCCGCATACAAACGCATCAAAGCGGGCGTGACGGTAGCGGTCGGATAATCACCGTTCGGCGCTTCGACTGACGGGATGCCACGGTTGGCCAGGGTCGGCGTCACCTTCATCACACCGTCAGCCATGTCCTGCGCCTCATCGTGTTGCTCGCCTTCGCTATACGCATAAGCCAGGCCATTGCGCCAGGTATCAATATTGGCCACATCGCCGCGACCCGCTTCACTGATGGCGGCTATATATAAATCACGCGCCTGCTCTGGTTGCTCCAGGTAGAGATAGGCATCGGCTGCCGCGGCCTTCGCATAGGACGGCATCACGACTCCGGCGGCCAGCAATTCCTGATACAGCTGCACAACCTGTTTCATCAGCTGCCGGTCGCGCAATGCCACCATCCGGTCAAACTGGGTCGCAGGCTGCGGATCGTAGTGATGCAAGACATTTGCTGTTTCGGCTATGGCGGCATCGGTAGTCTGGAAACGTGGCTGTTTGGTATCGACGAGCAGTTGGGCTTCGCCGAAATTGACAGTATGGCCAGCGACCGAATGCGCGAGTTGTCTCTGCTCTTCCTTGCTGAACCAATCCTTGCGCTTATCTGCAGTGCGCGCTGCCAGATACGGCATACCTGCACCGTTCAACGCAAACACATAGCCGCGATAAGCTTCTCGCGATTGCGGATCAAGCCGCACAGCGTCTTGGTAAGCATTCGCTGCATACAAGGCTTCTTCACGACGGGTGTAAACAAAACCCAGCAAGGTAACCATAGCTGCATCGCTGCGCTTGTACGCAGAGCTGAATGCAGGAAGAAAACTTTGTACATACTGCAAGGCGGCGTCAGGTTGCTTTTGTCCCAGCAGCGCGTGAACCAAGCCAGTACGTGCTTCCATATCATCCGGACTGGTACGCAGCACGAGGCGGTAGATTTTTTCCGCCTGCGTCCAGCGCTCGGCAGAACGGGCAGACTGCCCGAGTGATTTCAATACGTAAGCTGGTGTCCCAGTGACACTGAGTTCATCCGCATATGCCAGTGCACTATTAAAGTCACCAGCCCACGCGTAGACAACCACCAGGTCATACAGAATTTTTTGATTTTGCGGATACTCGCGATGCCAGGCTTGCAGCTTCTCCAGCGCATTAGCGGTCTGACCGTCGCGCGCAGCAAGGATCACGGCATCATATTCACCTGATGGGATAGCTGCTTGTGACAGATGTGTCACGCCGAAACCCAAAAAGCAAAATGTGATTCCCGATACTGCTACTTGCAAACGATTGCGCTTATTTTTCATGAGCTCGCTATAAAAAATGAATGTGTATTTTTTTACTTGAAAGAAATACACACCTTTAAAAGCGAATCGCCGACCAGTTGCGCCTCTTTGCCAACAAATGTCAACTTAATAACAAACCGACATATTTGCGGGCGTAGAGTTCATACGGGCTAAATAGCAACACAGATTCACTTGCACCTAAAACTGTTGCCTTGAAAGAAAAAAGCATGTTGCTGGTTTCTTCTCTGCTTCATTTATCTACCCATAAAACAGGGGATGAGCAGGCGACGAAAATTACTTTTAAAAAGTAGAACGGACTGTATCAGAGGGACGAAGCCAGATCGTCAAAAAATTGTCAACAATTGCTAATTAATTGTTGAATTAATACACTCATAAACGGCAATTGTTAACGATTGAAACATCGCCAGTTTTTACGCATGTAAACATTTATTTGCTGACACAAAACGGGTAGAAATTTGCAGAGAAAAAATGTTTCCATGAGGCATTTTTTCTGTCTCGATGAGATAACAAAAAAAACCTACATTGCCGCTGCAAAATTAGTTTCCGAATGGAAATTTTTTTGGGAAAAAATCAGCACTGACTTTATGCCCTAAGCCATGCATCGAGCTTGAGCCTGCCTGCTTATATTCCCTGAAAGACGAAAGGCTGGGCCGGAACAAAGCTGCCGCTGACTTCGCCTGAATATGTGTGCGATTGATGCGGCCCCAGATCCAGTTTCTGCACACGCCCGGTCTCTTTCGAGAAATCGACTTTCCTGATATCGACCCAGAATGTATTCGGCGTCATCGCTGATTCAAAGAAATAGAGTTTGCGCTTGTGATCAAACACGGTGCGCCAGCGGGTCGATGAAATCTCTGGCTGATCCGGTGTCGCAATGCCCAGCGGCACAGATACATTTCGTATGACACTGAAGACGCTGGCCAGGCTTTCATCAGACGTGGATTTTTGCGGAATCGCATTCACGTAAAAAGAAGCTCGCGCAAAACGGTCGGATGCCCGATTCGTACCCGGCAACATGACGGTGCCACCTATCTGCTGCCAGTAGCTATTCAACGCAAGTTGCTGATCATAAGTCGGTGAATTGGTCATGACCTGATACTGGCGACCATGATGGATCACTTGCTTGCCGTTGATGTATTCAAACACCGCACTGTCGCCGCTGGCGTCGGAGATAGCCAAGTGCAAGGTAGTCAGGCGCTGCTGACCCGGCACATTGTCAGTGACCAGCGTAAACGGTTCCTTCTCGAGCACTGCCACCGCTTCCGCCACACTGGAAAAATTATCCAGCACGTATTGCGTCCATGCAGCAATCGTCAGGCCCGGTTTACTGCTCGCTTCATACTTTGGATACTGCGATTCCGTCAGCCACAAGACGCCCGCATACAAACCTGCTTCATTCACACCATCGGTGGTGGATACATCATAAGCAGTCGTCACAACCGAACCATACTTCGCCGTCCAGCGCAGCGAATTAGGCCCGACCTCACCGTTACGCTCCATACCGCGCGGCAGGATGTAGAGGTTGCTGCCTATATCGTATTTCCAGTCCATGGAACGGGCGGTGACCACGTTGCCATCCTGTCCCAGATAAACGAAGCGCGTACACGCATAACTATGCATAGGTGCTGCGAACAAGCTGAGCGCGCACAGCTGCACTGTCAATTTTCGCCACTGCCTGAACCGGAATCCCATAAGACCTCCTGTAGAAATGGAAAGTGCAACGTCTGTCTGGTGACAAGCGTCAATATAACCGGTAATCAGGGGAACGCGAATTTCAGGAATGCGGACGGCACTCCATAGACTGATGGAGTGCCGTGTAAACGAATGATGGGATGCAGGTGTCAGGACATGTGCATGGCAGGCACAGCATCCTCGAACTCATGCTTTTTTTTATTGATAGCGACATCCAGATCTGGGCGCTGTATGCCGTTCTTTGCCGCGACGACTTCAGCCATGATGCTGATGGCAATTTCTGACGGCGTTTTGCTGCCTATATAAATACCGACCGGGCCATGCAGGCGCGCCAGGTTTTCACCGCTGACCTCGAAATGCTCGGCCAGACGTTCCCGACGTGCCGTATTGTTGCGCCGGCTGCCTATGGCACCGACATAGAATGCCGGACTGACCAGCGCTTCCATCAGGGCCAGGTCATCCAGCTTGGGATCATGCGTCAGTGCGATGACGCAGGTGCGCTGATCCGGCTTCATCTCGTACACTGCGTCGTCCGGCATACCTTCCACGAAGCGCACATTCGGCACACTCCAGCCACGCCTGTACTCATCACGTGGATCACATACCGTCACGGAGAAACCGCTAAAGGCTGCCATCGTCGCCAGGTACTCGGTTAATTGTCCGGCACCGATCAGCAACATGCGGTAACCCGGCCCGAACACGGCTTTCATCGCAAACTTGGTAACCGCCAATGCCGATGGCCTGTCAGCCGGAGCCAGCGCCACCGCACCGCTGACCAGATCCACCGTCCGCTGTACCAGTGCACCAGCTTCCAGCTGGCTGACCAGTTGTTCCAGTGCATGCGCATCCGGATTGAACTCCAGCAGTAATTCCAGCGTACCGCCACAAGGCAGGCCGAAGCGATGAGCTTCATCCGCTGACAAGCCATAGCAATCCCACTGCGGCCGCCGCGCCTGCCCTTTTTCATTGAGAAAGGCATCCTTGTTCGTGAAGCGCGTGATCAAGTCATCCTCGATACAGCCACCAGAGACCGACCCGACCACACTGCCCGTCTCGCACAATGCCATCAGCGAACCGACCGGACGTGGTGAGGCACCCCAGGTTCGCGTCACGGTTGCCAGCACTGCGTGCTTGCCTTGCAAACGCCAGTCGCGCAAGGTGCGCAATACGATCAGGTCGAGGTTCTCCATCATGACTCCTTAACCGCCCAGGTAGGCGCGACGAATTTCAGGATTGGACCGCATTTCAGCCGACGTACCTTGTGTCACGATATGACCGTTCTCCAACAGATAAGCCCGATCACACATGGCTAGCGCAGCGTAGGCATTCTGTTCGACGATGAGCACCGTCGTACCCTCCTTGTTGATTTCCTGGATCAGGCTGAAGATTTGCTCAACGATATTCGGTGCAAGTCCGAGTGATGGTTCGTCAAACATGACCAGCCGTGGCCGCGACATCAGCGCACGTGCGATTGCCAGCATTTGCTGCTCGCCGCCGGACAAGGTGCCCGCCACTTGCTGTATGCGCTCGCGCAAACGCGGGAACTTGTCGAACATGCGCTCCATATCGTCACGCACCTGCGGCTTGTCCTTGCGTCGGTATGCGCCCATCTCCATGTTTTCGCGCACTGTCAGTTGCGGGAAGACGCGTCGCCCTTCCGGGCAATGCGAGATACCGTGATCGATGACTTCGGCCGGTGACGCACCAGAAACCAGATGACCATCCATGCGTATGCTGCCATGCGCCAGCGGCTCCAGTCCGTTAATGGCGCGTAGCGTGGTCGACTTGCCCGCGCCATTGGCACCAATCAGGGTAACGATCTCGCCTTCGTTGACTTCCAGCGAGATTTTGTTGATGCCGGTAGTGGCACCATAGCGCACGGTGATTTCTTCAATTTTCAGCATGTTCAATCCCCGATCCAAGATAGGCGCGAATGACTTCAGGGTCATTCTGAATTTCAGATGGCGAACCGGTGGCGATCAGGCGGCCGTAATTCAGCACCACAATGTGATCCGAGATAGACATCACCATGTGCATGTCATGCTCGACCAGTAGCACGGTGACGCCGCCCTGCCCTATGCGCCTGACCATTTCCTTGAAGGCTTCGGTTTCCGATGGGTTCAGCCCCGCTGCCGGTTCATCCAGCAGCAGCACTTTCGGCTTGGCTGCCAGTGCAAGTCCGACACCTAACAAGCGCTGCTCGCCGTATGACAGATTGGAAGCCAGTGTATTTGCCCGCGCACTAAGGCCGAGGAAGGCGATCAGGTCATGTGCCTGCGCCTGCAAGTCTGCTTCTTCCTTACGGAATTTATGCGTACGCAACAGCGATTGCAACACGCCACACTCACCCTTCAGATGCAGCGCAGTGAGTATGTTCTCCGCCACGGTACACGCTGAAAAAATGCTGGTACGCTGAAAACTGCGCACCAGCCCAAGCGCGGAGATTTGCTCAGGGGCCATGCCGGTAATGTCATGGCCAAATAATTTAACGCGTCCCGAAGTCGGTTTCATGTATCCGGAGATCACGTTGTAGGTAGTGGTTTTGCCCGCGCCGTTCGGACCGATCAGGCTGACGATCTTGCCAGCCGGTACCGCGAAGCTGGCATTGTCGACTGCTGTCAATCCGGCGATGCGCATGGTCACGCCTTCCAGCTCGAGTGCTGGTATCTGCTTGTTCTGGGTCTGAGTAGAATTCATGCTGTTTTCCTCCGCACGACAGGTGTTTGCTCTTGCACAGGGCGGGATGAATAGCGACGCAGCAGGTTACCGGCTGACGGCACCACACCTTTAGGCATGAAGACCAGGACTGCAATCATCAGCACGCCATAAATCATCCACTGGATTTCCGGCGACACGACGCCACGCAGCACTTCCGGCAGCAAACCAAACAACAAGCCACCAACTACCGGCCCTGCCAGCGTGCCCTTGCCACCGACGATGACCATGATGACCATCATGATGGTGAACATAAACATGAAGACATCCGGATCAATAATCCGCACCGTGTGTGCATACAGTCCACCAGCTGCACCGGCGATACCCGCAGCGAAGATAGTGGCAATGCCCAGATAGTGGGTCACACGGATGCCGACCGAACGCGCCAGCACTTCATTCTCACGCAAGGCGATCATGGCGCGACCGATACGGCTATGCACCAGCGCCGCAACCAGCAAGTAAGCAACGACGGCCACTGCCAATACCAGCCAGTAGGTCGACAACTTGGTCGAGAGATCGATCACCCCCTCACCCGGCACCCACATGGTCAGAGCCGGGATATTGTTCAGGGCCATCGGTCCTTCGGTCAGGTCTACCCAGTTGAGTGCCACCATACGCATCACTTGCGCAAAGCTGATGGTGACAATCACAAAGTAAGCACCGCGTACGCGGAATGCCAGCTTGCCGAGCAACCAGCCTGCGACCGCAGCGAATGCAATACCGCAAACAAAGGCCAGCCATACCGGCTTCGGCGTCACCACCAGCGGCTCCGTCATACCCCACAACGTGACATCAAAGCCCAGTGACAGTAGCGAGGTGGTGTAAGCCCCCAGGCCGAAGAACGCCACATGACCGAGGCTCAGTTGCCCGGTATAACCGAGCAGCAGATTCAGGCTGATCGCGGCGATGATAAAAATGCCGACCGAAGCCACCACCGACAGCAGGTATGGATCCGGCCAGATCAAAGGCAACAGCGCCAGCGCCAGGACGGAAATGCAAAAAGTCATTTTCTTTTTCATGATCAACCCACCCTTTCCCTGATGGTGAACAAACCTTGTGGACGGAAAATCATGACCGCAAGAATGACGAGGAAGCCCAATGCATCGCGATAAGCGGTAGAGATGTATCCGGCACCGAACTCTTCAACGATGGCGAGGATGAAGCCACCCAGTGCAGCACCCGGCAGATTGCCCAGTCCGCCCAGGATGACAATCGCAAACGCTTTCAGGCTGGCGAGATCACCCATGGTTGGCGTCACCACAAACACTGGTGCCAGCAAGGCACCCGCTACCGAAGCCAGACACGAACCCAGCGCAAAGGTCAGCGTGTAGATGTGCGATACATTCACACCGACGATTTTGGCTGCATCCTTATCCTGGAAGGTGGCGCGCATCGCCAGCCCCAGACGCGAACGTTCGATCAGCAGATAGAAGATCACCAGCAATGCAACAGCCGTCACCAGGACAAACAGACGGATAGGCGATACCGAGATCGCACCCCAGACTATCGGCTCCTGGCTGAATGGAGATGGCACCGATTTAGCGACACCGCCCCACATCAGCAACTCCGCGTTCTGCATAATGATCATCACGCCTATCATGATCAGCATGACTTCATCGATCGCCTTCAGGTCACGACGACGCAGCAGGAAGTATTCGATGGCAGTGCCGAACAGGAAGCCGACGATGGCAGCGACCAGCAAGGAAGCAAAGAAATTCATGCCGAACATGGCGACCACGCCATAAGCGACATACGCACCGAGTGCATAAAGCTCACCATGCGCAAAGTTCACCACCCGCATGATCCCGAAGATCAGGGTCAGGCCGATCCCGAGCAAGGCGTACGTCGAGCCAAGCACAAGCGCGTTTAACGTATGCTGTAATAATTGGTCCATAGGTATCCTTCGGCAGGGGGTGTTCAGCAAGCTGTCACGCCCACCCCGCGTATAGGTGGAAAATAAGCGGGCCGCTACACTCAGCCCGTACGCTAGGTCTTATTCGACGGCGTTGTTCACGCTCGTCATTTAACCGATACCTGGCCGTCCTTCAGTTCGACCACATAGACGTTCGGTGCCGCCTGCCCGCTTTCCTTACCGGCAGGACCTTCCTTGCCGAAGGCGATATCGCCATTCGCGCCCTGTACTTGTACCTTCCACAGCGCATCACGGATGGCTGCAGGTTCTGCCTTGCCCGAAACACGGATCGCTTCGGCGATCGTCAGGATCGCGTCGAAACCACGGAAGCCCTCGGTCTGGCCAGCGAATTCCAGGCCACGCGCTTTCCAGCCATCCATGAATGCCTTGGCAATCGCAGGATGTTTCGCACGCTCTGGTGCCCACGGGGCAAAGAACAGGAGATGCTGGCTGACATAACCTTTAGGGCCAGGTGTCTTCAGCAGTGGCTCAGGAAAGGAACCGCCGGTCGTGATGATGCGTTGTGGCAGACGCTGTTCACCAGCCTGGCGGATCGCCAGTGTCAGTTGTTCGATGCCCGACGTCACGATGACGGTATCGGAACCGCTACCTTTCAATGCAGCGAGCTGTGCCGACAGATCGGTCATATCAGGTGTCATGGTTTCGGTACGACCGATGGCGATACCTTTGGCTTCCAGCATTTTTTTGAATTCAACCGCGGCACCCAGGCCCCAGTCATTATTCACAGCGAGGAAATCAACTTTCTTGATAGCCGGGCTGTAGCTGTCGATCAGCTTGGCAAAGGCCTTGGCTTCCATCGCCGAAGTAGGACTGGTGCGGAATACCCAAGGATTGCCTGCAGTGGTGATCTTGCTCGATGACGCAGTCTCTACCACCATAGGGACGCCGTATTCCATCAGCTTAGGCATGACGGCGAGTGTGAAGGTGGAGCTCCATGCGCCCATCAGGACCGGCACTTTGTCTTTCAAAATCAGTTTCTCTACCGAGTTGACTGCTTCACGCGGATTGGATTTGTTGTCCTCGATCACCAGCTGCAGCTTTTTGCCCAGCACGCCACCGTTCTGGTTGACGTAGTCGGCCGCAATGCGTGCGCCGTTGGTGACGTAGGTGCCGGAAGCCGCGACCGGGCCGGTCAGTGGTTCGCTGACGCCGATCTTGATGGTTTCCTGCGCATAGGCAGATGTAGCGGTGAGCATGGCGAAGCCAAGAGAGGCGGCCCATGATTTTGAAGTTTGCCAGTTCATAGTAAATATCCTTAGTGTCCGAAGTGAGTGAATATCTGATTGATCAGTTCAGAGTGTGGGTTCAGTGCGATTAATTGCGGCGACTGGAAAACAAACCAGCCAGCCACGCTTTAAGTAGGGTCCAGAGGTCTATCGACGACGTATCTCTTTGCGCTGCGCGCGGTTTGGCCGGAGCGGCGGCCGCCATATCGGCGACCCCGCTGCCGTGTACGTCGCTCGCGCTTACCGGTTGTGGCAGGCGCGCCTGCAGGTTCTCGGCGAATTGTTTGGTCAGCTGTTCAGCCAGTGCGCGGACTATGCCTTCGCGGCTGAATTGTGCGAGTGAGCCGGTGATGCTGTGATCTACCTTGACCTGCACATCGGTGCCACCGCCTGCGACTGAGCTGACGGTAAAACTGGCTTCGCCTTTGACGCGGCTATTGCTGCGCGCATCGACTGCCGTGCCGATGATGGCGCCGCTGTTCGATGCTTCATCCAGATTCAGGCGTCCCTGTCCGGCAAAGCTGGCCGCGATGGGACCGAGCTTGACCTTGAACAACAAAGGTATCGATCCTTCTTCGGTCGCTGTCGCCTCTTTATTAATAGATGCACCGGGCAGGCAATCGACCAGCAATTCGATATCGTGGAAAGCTTTCCACACGGAGTCGGTCGGTGCTGCGATATGAAATGATTGTTCAAGCTGCATGAGTGATCTCCTGAGATGAAACTGTTGAGTCGCGTTCGCGCAGCACACGCTGGATCGCGCGCACAATGCCGAAGTAACCGGTGCAGCGGCACAGATTGCCCGCCAATTCTTCACGTATCCTGTCCTCATCGGCTTCAGGCAAACGCAATACGATGTCGCGTGCTGTCATCAACATGCCGGGCGTGCAATAACCGCACTGCAATGCATGCTCGGCGGAGAACGCCGCGCGCAGCCTGGCCATTAAAGGGTCATCATCAAACGCTTCCAGCGTCCGTATCTGCTTGCCTTCAAAGCGTTTCGCCGATTGCAGGCAACTACGTTGTGGTGCGCCATCCACTTCGATGGTGCAGGCGCCACATACACCCTGCTCGCAACCGACGTGCGTCGCGGTCAGGCCGCAGTGGTCACGCAAGGCATCAGCCAGATGAGTCCGTGGTTGCAGGGTCAGCTGGTAGCAACGGTCGTTGATAGTCAGCTCCACGGCGGTGGTTTCCACCTCCGGAAATGCTATTGGTAATGCGCTCATCGTGTTTTCCCCATATCCAATGCCACTAGCCTCAACATCTCCATCAAGGTGTGGCGACGATCAAGTTCCAGCTCGGGCGCAGCCTGCCGCACGATCTGTTCACGTACTGCGCCTTGCAGCAATTCAGTCATCAGGCCCGCTCTTTCGACCACGAACGGCGCACCGTCCAATGCACCGATCACTACACGTTCGGTACCGTCGCTGCTGTCACGGATGCCTGAAGTCATCGCATGCGACAGTTCACCGGTTTTGCGGCATAACTTGCGATACGACCACTGCATGCTGGTAGTGCGTTTAGGTACGCTGACTGCGACCAGGATTTCACCGTCGACCAGTTGTGTTTCGTAAGCGGAGCTCATGAAATCGCGTGCCGCGATATCGCGCTGACCGGACGGGCCAAGCACGTGCAGCGTCGCGCCCAGCAAAGGCATGGTGCTAATCCAGTCAGCGGCCGGATCGGCGTGGCACAGGCTGCCACCGAGGGTGCCGCGATTGCGGACTGCACGGTAGGCGATGCCGCGTGCGACGTAAGGCATCAGGCCCTGGCTAGGGTCAGGTACGCGTTGGTCTTCGATCGCGGCATGTGTGGTCATCGCACCGAAACGTATCGCGTCGCCGGTATCGGTGACGGCGCGCAGCGATTCAAACGCATCGAGATCCAGCAAGGATTCTGGTTGTGCCAGACGCAGATTCAGCATCGCACCGAGGGACTGGCAACCTGCGACTGGTTTGCTACCCCAGCCGTTTTCAGCCAGCTGCGCAGATGCCTGCGCGAGGTCGTCGGCCTTGATCAGGCTATAGGCGGAAGGTTTCATGCTTGTGCTCCTTGCGCTGCGGCGATGGCTTCCAATACGCGGCGCGGATTGGCCGGGCACTGCAATAGTTCAGCACCCAGCTCATACAGTGCATCGTTGATGCCGTTGATGATGGCGGCCGGTGGTGCAATCGCACCGCCCTCGCCTATGCCTTTTTGTCCGTACTTGCTGTTCGGACTTGGGGTTTCCATATGCAGCATCTTGAGCGGTGGCATTTCACCGGCACCCGGCAACAGGTAATCCTGCAGCGTCGATGCCAGCGGCTGGCCTTCGCTATCGAATGGCATTTCTTCGTACAAGGCAGTACCTATGCCCTGCGCCAGGCCACCATATATCTGGCCTTCGACGATCATCGGGTTCAGCAACACGCCGCCATCTTCACAAATCACGTAATCGAGGATGGCGACATGACCGGTCGCGGTGTCGACTTCCACCAGACAGGTATGGCAGGCATAGCTAAAGGTACCGGCGTCCGGCATCATCTTGTAACCGGCTACCACTTCGAGCCCACCCGGATCGACTGCACCGACCGGTAGTTTTTGCGGAGCGCGATACCAGGTGTGTGCGATCTCGGATAAAGGCAAACGCTTAACGCTGTCCTGCACACCGACCGTGCCGTCTTTCAGGGTGATGAGGCTGGCGTCGATATCGAGCAAGACACCGGCCATGACCTTGACGCGTTCAGCCAGTTGTTCACAAGCAGTACCGACTGCACCACCAGCCATGACCGCGCAACGCGAGCCCCAGGTACCGGTCGAGTAAGGTGTCATGCCGGTATCGCCGTGGATTACGCGAACCTTGGCGATATCGATGCCGAGTACTGTATGGGCAACCTGCGCCATCGAGGTTTCCAGTCCCTGACCATGCGAATGCACACCGATACGTAGTTCAAGTATGCCGTCAGGCGTAAAGCGTGCCGTGCATTGCTCGTAGCCCGGCACCATAGGGATGCCCCAACCGTGATAAACCGAAGTGCCGTGCGCACCTTGCTCACAGAACACCGCCATGCCGAGACCAAGACGCTTCTGCGCCGGATCTGTGCCATTCGCAGCATGTCTTTCCTTTTGGCGGGCGCGGCAACCATCCCAGTCGATCGCCTCGACCGCCTTATTCATGCAGGTCGTGTAATCGCCGGAGTCGAATAATTTGTTGGTGATATTTGCGTAAGGCATAGCCGATGCAGGCACCAGACTCTTGGCACGCAATACATGCGGCTCTATACCGAGCTCACGCGCTGCAATATCCAGCATGACTTCGAGCGCAAAACAGACACCAGTGCGGGCGACGCCACGATACGGCAGGATAGGAGGTTTGTTGGTCGCAGCAGAACGGGTGCGGCAAACAAAGCTATCCATTACATAAGGGCCAGGCAGGATGGAGCCGATCTGTGCCGCTTCTAGGCAGGCGCTGAATGGATACGATGAGTAAGCACCGGAATCGACGACTGCATCACAACGTATGCCGGCCAGACGTCCGTCCCTGGTGACGTCGACGCTAAGGTCATAGCCGTGTTCACGGCAGTTGGCATTCGCAGTTAGTTGTTCACGTCTGTCTTCCAGCCAGCGGATAGGACGTTTCAATTGTATCGCCAGCCAGGCGCAGCAGATTTCTTCCGGCAGCAAGATACCCTTATAACCAAAGCCGCCACCGACATCCGGTGAGATGACGCGTATTTGTCCTTCGTCCAGACCCAGGCATTCAGCCAGGCCGGTGCGATTGATATGCGGCACTTGCGCGGCCGAGTACATGATCAGCTGGTCGACACGGGTATCCCAGAAGCACAGCACGGCGCGACCTTCCATTGGTGCCATGCATTGGCGCGCCATGCGCAACTTGCGGCTGACACTGTGCACTGCCTCATCGGTAGCACTGACGCGTTTATCTATATTGGTTTCGGCAAAGACGTTTTCGCTCCAGTCGTCATGTACGCGTGTATCGCTTTCCAGCGTGCCGTACATATCTGCCATCACCGGCAGCTCCTGGTAATCCACGAACACACTCGCTGCGATATCTTCCGCCTGTGCGCGATCCGGCGCGATGCAGGCTGCGACCAGTTCACCGACGTGGCGTACTTTGTCTTGCGCAAGTGGATATTGTGCCGAGAGTTTGAAACCGGGCAATGAGGATGCCGCGACGATGGGACGCACACCAGTCATGTCTGCCATCGTGTAGACCAGATGCTCCACGCCTTGCGGCTTCTCGATTTGTCCGAGACGGGCATGCGCCACGGGTGAGCGTACGAATGCGACTTCGAGCATATCCGGCATACGCATATCGCCGACATATTTGCCCTGACCCAATAAGAGTCGCTTGTCTTCCTTGCGCAGTACTTCGCGACCAATTCCTTGATCGGTACCGGCTTGCGTGAGCAGCTCGGGCATCACCAGATCATTCATCGATATCTCCTGAACGTTGCCGGGAACTGAAATTAAATTCATATTCCCTGCATCTCCAATAATTATGTGGCATACCACATTTATGTTGTTATGTGTGATTCATTTCTGCGTTACGAGCATGAATTATTTTTCACCTCCTATGCGCTGTACTACGATTTTATTTCAGAGTGCCGCTAATCGACCGGGCACTGTGCAACTGTCGTGATACTGAATACCAAACATCAACTTAAATGCGCTTTTTCAAGCCAGGTCCACATACTTCAAACTTACCGAATACCTTTAGCAACGACCATGCCAACTACACAGACATGTCAGGCAAAACATAAGTTAAGCAATTGATTTTAATAAACAATATCAAATTTCAATTTATGTGGTACAGCACATTTATTGGACTTTAATCAAGCAAGATTCTTGAATAAATACCGATATTTGCTGTTGTACATGAAAATCACGCGCTTTGCATCAAATTGGAAAAAATTTGTTTCAAAAAGGTGCAACAACAACGACACTTGCGCACTACTTTGTATCTCTTCAAACTTTCAGTGAGCGACTAACTCGGTACAACAACATGCTCACACTGCGATTACTCATGACGACAACAAACGTGAGTCATCATCTCAAAGCAAATGAGAAATTGCACGCTGCAGTGCAATGCAGCGCATTTTGAAAAATAGAAAAATATTAACGGGCTTTGAGTAAAGGCACACGATCAGTGGCCTCCGATTCAACCAGTCGCACCATCAGCAATATAAACAGTTGACGTTCTTCCGGCGACAGATTCTCTATAGTGCGGTCATGCGCGCGCTGTACGGCAGGACGCATCTTCTTTACCAGCGCACGTCCCTTGCGCGACAGCTTGACGTACTTCACACGCTTGTCGTGTTCAGACTGGCTGCGCACAATCAACTCACGCTGCTCCAGGCGTGGCAAGACTTCGGCCACACTGGTGCGCTCCAGTCCAATATGGTGCGCCAATGAATTCTGATCCAGTTCGCCGTACTCTTCCAGTGCAGTCAACAGGCTGTATTGCACAGGCGTGATGTTGTGTTCCAGCGTCTCTTCCGTGAACAAGGCACTATGGATCTGGTGCAGGCGGCGTATCAAAAACCCGGGACGGGTAAATAACAGGGAACGCGCCTGGACTGACTCCATATCGCTCATCAGAGAGGGAAAAGCTGCTTCTTCAATCTTATTCATGAATGGTCGGTATATAAGGGAACAGGATGGAATCCGGTATGCCACAAATCAGGAGTATATGTGAATCCACAACAAAAACGGCAATAAAAATATATCATAAATGTGGTGCACCACATTTATTTAAAGTTGGCATAGAATATGCGGTGCACCACATATTATTTAACTTAAAGGAGTTGCCATGAATCATATTCTTCTCAAGGGCGGCCGCGTCATTGATCCCAAGGCCAACCGCGATGGTGTATTCGATATATTGATCAAGGATGACGTCATAGCCGCAATCGATCGTGACATCACGCCTCCGGATAGTAAGACAACAGTAGTGGATTGCCGCGACAAACTGGTCACCCCAGGCCTGATCGATACGCATGGCCATGTATACCAGGGCGTAACCGGTCGCTTCGGCCTCAATGCTGATATGTGCGGCGTGTATTCAGGTGTTACCACCATCGTCGACCAGGGTGGTGCCAGCTGCATTACCCTGCCCGGCTTCCGCCAATATGTGATCGAGCCATCGAAAACCCGCGTGCTCTCGTATATGTCGGCCTATCTGGTCGGTGGTCTGGAAGGACACTTCTATCCTGAGCTGTATCGCCCTGATTGCCTGGATGTAGAAGCAACCGTTACCGCCGCCAAAAAGAATAGCGACATCGTGCGCGGCCTGAAGGCACACGCAGAAGTTGGCGGCTTTGCACGTTGGGGCGTCGATGTGATGCGCATCGCATCGCAGATCGGACGCGAAGCTGCACTGCCTGTCTATATACACTTTGGTCAACTGTGGCCGAAACCGGAGGACGGCGGCTCACCGGTCAATCCGGACAGCATCTTCAATCAGGTCGTCGATATGCTCAAACCCGGCGACATCCTGGCCCATCCGTTCAGCCGCCATCCGGGTGGCTTCGTCGAAGTCAACGGCTCCATCCACCCTATGGTGAAAGAAGCGATCGCGCGCGGCCTCAAGATAGACGTCGGCCACGGCTCGCACTTCAGCTTCAAAACCGCGCGCATCGTGCTCGACGCCGGCGTCATTCCGGATACCCTGGGCGCAGACATGCACGGTTACAACACCATCGTGCCACCACCGGCTGGCACACCCAACTGGCATCCGGATGAAAGCGTGCACATCTTCAAGGGCAATGAACGTTTCAGCCTGGTCTCGGCGATGAGTAGCATGCTGGCCGTCGGCCTGCCACTCAATCATGTGGTGGCAATGGTCACCAGTAATGCCGCCAAACTGGCAGGCCTGGAAGATGAAATTGGCACCCTCAAAGTAGGTGGCGTAGCAGACGTCAGCGTGATGGAAGACCAGCGCGGCCGTTGGGCACTGCACGATAACGAAGGCACACAAGTCATCACTGACCGCATGCTCTTCCCTGTCTGCTGCTACCGCGCCGGTGAACGTTTTGACTCCAACGCGACCATACTTCCAGTCGCAAAGGCGGCATGATGGATATCAACCACGCCCCTACCCTGCAAGAAGTCGAGCTGGCCTTCGATGCCTACGAACAGGCTTTAGTCGGTAACGATGTCGCCAAACTCGACGAACTGTTCTGGAACAACGACGCCACGCTGCGTTATGGCGCAACGGAAAACCTGGTCGGCTACGATGCCATCCGTGACTTCCGTTCGCAACGTCCGGCCGCCAACCTGGCACGCACGGTCACCAGCCGACATGTCACCACCTTCGGTACAGACTGCGCAGTCGCCAACATCACCTTCAGCAAAAATGGTGATACACGCATAGGTCGGCAAACCCAGACCTGGGTGAGATTCCCGGATGGCTGGCATGTTGTCGCTGCCCACGTGAGCTGGATGGACGTCAAATGAACATCCCGCTCATGAGTCAGCTACAACCGGATACCGGCGGTGCCTTCCTGACGGAGGCCTATGGCTATGCATTACAGGCGCATCGTCCAGTCAGCAATAATCTGGAAGGCATACGCTTTGCCGTCAAGGATGTATTCGACATCGCAGGTACGCGCACCGGTGCAGGTAATCCGGTCTGGTTCTCCGACCATGAGGTTGCACATAAACATGCAACCGCAGTCGAACGCCTATTGTCCGGCGGTGCCACCTTCGTCGGTAAAACACTAACCGACGAACTCACCTACAGCCTCGCCGGTATCAATGTGCACTACGGCGTGCCACGCAACCCGGCCAGCCCGGATCGCCTACCCGGAGGTTCGTCCTCCGGCTCAGTCGCCGCAGTTGCAGCTGGCCTGGCCGATGTCGCACTAGGTACCGATTGCGGTGGCTCGGTGCGGCTACCGGCAAGCTACTGCGGGGTGTGGGGCATGCGACCTACACATGGCCGACTATCCGGACATGGTTGCCTGGTGCTGGCGCATAGCTTTGATACAGTCGGCTGGTTCGCCCGTAATCTGCAACACCTGGAGCAAACTTTCTGCGCATTGGCGCATGCAGAAACCACCGACACGGAACCAGTCTTCCTCGCACTCAACGATACTGTCATCAACAATCTGCTAGACCCAGCCGTGCTGCAGGCTTTCAATGAGTTGAAAAGCGAGCAGGCAGATTTTGTGCCGGTAACGAGCGCGCTGGAACTGAGTAACTGGGCTGCCGCCTTCCGTACCTTGCAAGCGTCGGAAGCATGGATGGAACACGGCGTCTGGGTATCACGCCACTCAGATGAGCTGGGCGAAGATATCCGTCGCCGCTTCGACATTGCTTCCGGCGTCACTGCCGGGCAAGTCCGTAGCGCGCAACAAATCAGGGTAGCCGCCATCCGTGCGCTGAATCACATCCTCGATGACCAGCATAAAGTCATCGTCATCCCGACCGTACCGACACCTGCGCCACTACTCGCCGCCGATGCTGCTGCAGTCGACGATATACGCATGCGCTCGCAGCAACTGCTATGCATCGCGGGGCTGGCCGGCTTGCCGCAACTCAGCATGCCGTGGATACAGGTCAACGGCGCACCGGTAGGACTATCCATCATCGGTGGCCGTGGTTGCGATGAAATCGTTCTGCATGCAGCGCAACAGTTACAGGCTCGTATTGCAAGTTGAACCTATTACGAATTGAACCCTCACGGAGAACAGCCATGACTACCAGCAAGTTCGATGAAGAAATCGCACAAATAGCCAGCCGCTACGACGGCATCCGCTGGACCGATGTGCAGCTGCGTACACAGGCATTGCCTGAACTTTCAGCCGATGTACTGCTGCATGCTGGCCCGCCGTTGACAGGTGTACTACCCGCACCGATCCGGCAGGCGGCGATTGAAGCCATACTGTTCGAAGGGCTAGCTGACGATCATGGTGCCGCAGCAGAACTGCTGTCACAAGGCAAGGTCAGGCTGTTACCGGCACAGGATCACGGCCTGGTCACGCCATTGGCACAAGTGGTCTCAGCCTCCATGCCGCTATTCGTCGTCAGCAGCAATGACAGCGCACGCTATGCACCACTGGTCGAAGGACCAGCGCCTGCACTGCGCTTCGGCAAGCCGGTAGCCAGTACGCGTGCGCAACTACAACTGCTGTCGCAATTCGGCATGCATGTATTAAAGCCAGTCGTGCAAGCGCATCCACCCGCGCTGTCGCAAGCTATCCACTACGCCTTGCAAGGCGGCGAAGAATGTCATGCACTTACTGCACGTGCCAATGCGGCACTGGCAGCACAACTAGATGCGCTGCATGCGCGTGACCGACAAGTCATACTCGCCAACCCCGGCTTCGTACTGCCGCTGCTGATGGCGGCGTGCTCGCTACGTCTTGAACAAACCGGTCACATCGTCGCCGCCGGTGGCAACGGCCTCGCCTTCGGTTATCGCTTGCGTGATACATCAACCTGGCAAACCATACCCGCTACCCCACCACAAGGCACACGCTTTGCCGGACATGAGCTCACGGCAGCATTGGGAGCGATAGGCGACAGCGCCGTCATCGACTTCTCTGGACTGGGCGCGCAAGCGCTGGCTTACGTGCCCAGCCTGGCGCGGGATTGGGCGCAGTACCTGCCGGAAGATTTGCACATGCACAGATCACAAGTCGTGAACGCGCGCAGCGGCATCGTCGATTTGAAAAGCATACTGAGCAATGACTGCGCGCCCATGGTCAATCTGGCGATACTGGATCACGCAGCGGAAGCGGGCTTGATAGGACGAGGGGTGTTTGAGGTGTCTACGGAGTTATTTGCGGATCCGAGTGCATCGATTTAGATGTCCTCTACACAAATTACGAGATTTGTAAGAACCTACATTAAAAAGGATTCATGACACCTTTAGCGCCCTGCGCAAAGTGGCCCATAGCATCTTCAAATGCCCATATCTCAGGTTTGTACTCGCCGCCAGGACCGCCACGTGGTACCTGAACGCTGGTTTTTTTCATCCAGCGTTTTAGCACCTTCCAATATTTTTCTGTGGCCGGGTTTGCCGGAAATCCTATTATGCGATAGCGATTTCCAATCCATCCAAAGCTACTCATGGGAATGTAATGAGTACCATCCTTGGCTAGTTGCTCCCGTCGCACTTCAAGACTGAATACGCCAGGATGGCCAGGACCAAAGTACGGCACCGAAGGATCCCTTGTGGCATATGTTGCGGTCCATCCTTCAAACGGATCCTCAATCTCTCCATACGGTTCACCCATACGCGCCAAAGGTAATGCACCGCTAGGTACGTGCCAAAGCCAATGTTTTCCTGGCTCAAGAGTCTCGACACTGTTTACTGCAATCCATTGATTTGTACCGTTCGAAACAATGAATGCAATCTCCTCAGAACCGTTCAGGTACTCTACGAGCTGGGCAATATCCTTCTTCGTTGCGTACATAGGTATCCAAGACATACGGCACTTCCTTCAAGGTCTATAATTTATCTGAACGAGAAATCCACAATCTGCCAATGTCTACCATGTTCAAAGTGCTTACGCATTCGAGCACATATATTTTAAGCGATTACCTAGACTAAAAATCTCTCTTAGCAACGCACACAAGTACCTCGAAATCCTCCGCAATTTGTTCATAAGGATTTCCGATGTAACCACATCGATCATTTGCAATGACCGCGTCCTGACGTAATTTGTCCAAACGGATAATAAAACTCTCTGGAGTGCCTGACACAGGGCCAACTATCTCAGACAACCGCTCAGTTCTTTCCGGATGCAATACTTGCAGTGCCCTCCAAATACTAATTGCGTCCATATCCAACCTTAGTGGTAACACCTCGCGAAGTGAATAGAAAAAGCATCTAAGTTAAACCTGGAATCAAGCAATTGAAAAAACGATGTTAGCAATATTTAAGGACAAGTCGTACCGTCCACCATATGAACAGCACCAATTGGCGTGGCGACCGGAATATCGCATGCTCCATTCAGAATGACGTTGCCCGTCGAGTTAGGCAACACAGTAAGAGCAGATCCTGTAGTGTCCGCCAGCAGAACGGCAAAACTATGTGCGGGGCTTGAACCCTGGGCAGACAGGCGATTATTAAATATTTGCACACTCGAATCGAGTACAACGAGCGCCGCTGCGTTGGAATTCTGGTTATATGCGCTCACTGAGTTGTTACCGATGATAACGTTGGTCGAATTCTCAACTCCCAGCGCCGTAGAACTACTGCCCACTGAATTATTTAATGCTAGCGATACCGTGTTATCCAGAATACGTACATTGCTTACACCTATGGTATTGATGCCTCGATAGTTCACCCCGCTTCCGGCGACATCGGTGGAAACTATGTTCATGCCGCTGATGGTGCTGTTGTTAGCCATAGCAACAGTCGCCCTGGTGCCGGCGCCAAAGGAAGCAAACGATGAGTTAATGGTTGCGCCAGGCAATGACGTAGTGACGGTCCTTCCACTTGCGGTAACGACATCCAGCGAGCCTTTACCTATCAGTGTCTGGCCATTCTGGAGCACTGTAGAAGCAGTGGTATTGAATGTGCCCGCCAACACTACTGTGCTATTGCTACCCGCAGCCGCCACTTCACCGGGAAGAGATGCACCAGTGGTCGTTTCGCTGGAAAGAGCAACTATCGTCTGCCCGCCAGCCGTCGTAGACGCTTTTTCAGACGCAATTTGTCGCGTACTGACCTGGCTGACGATATCCACATCGCGCACAACCGGCGCAGTCATACGGCGCTCCTGCGCCTTCATCCGTTGCGCAGAGGAAGCAGCGCTCCCCAATGGGATGCGCAAGCGCAGTGCAACGAAACTCTGACTGCCGCGAGCATTATCGTCCTGGTACTCCGCACCTATGGTTAACTGCGCGCCCTTCCACGTATTGCTGAAGTCAGCCATCACATACTCGGCTCGCACACGGGTGCCTTGTACCTTGATCCCGTCATCGGAAAATCGATAGCCCGCGAGGTAAGCTCTCACCTGTCGCGTATCTTCTTCGTCGAAGATAGGCAGACGCCATCCGGCCTCCACATCAAAGCCAGGTAGTGCGCGCTCTTCCTGCACCGTACTGGTTACAAAGAGAGAACCACCAGACACCGATCCTGTGTTAACACTGGATAAGGTGGTGCTTTTCTTACCAAAGGGCTGATAGACATTAGCGCGCCAATCGAACTGAGACCCGAGTGCCTCAAAACCTAATGTCGCCTGATCGTAGGAATTGTTATAAGTAGTTCTGCGCCTATCGACAAAGCCATACGCACCAAGATTCCATCCGGTCTCCAGCATATGACGCATACCACCGCCCAGGCTTCCTTCAAAATCGCCACCATTCGCCAGACGCGCACGAACGTTCGCAAAATAAAGTGAGCGCGCATCTTGTACTACAGGGATAAAGAGATTCGCTTCGCCGATGTCACGCTTGGATCCGACTTTGCCTTCCAGGTCGAGATAAGTACTCCATTTCTCTTGCCCGGCATTCTGCGCGTATGCTCCGGTACCGACGCAAGCGGAAAATACGGATACAGCAATCCTAAGCTTGTTGGATTTCAAGCGACTCATTACTACTCCCTGTAGCGTTTGTTATTTTTTCTAATGGCATTTTACAAACAGGCGCAAGAAGTGCAACAAGCTTGTTGTAGCGTGTTGTTTTGAGAAACCAGGGATCATTAATCACGAAATATTTGCTACTGATTTCGACCGGAAAATTGTCTTTTATATATTGAATGAGCTTCTAGCTAAATTGACCATTTGCACCATGCCTATCTATATAGAGATAAATGGATTTCGGTACTGTCTCCTCAATATTCCTTTACTGATCACTTGAATTATCCAACAAGCATCCATATACTTAGCACTCGCCGGGCGAGAGTGCTAACAACTTTTCCCGTACGACCAACTTTCTAGTGCGGCATGTATGCACTGTAAAGCTAGCTTTGCAGCTTGATGCCGCAAATCACCATAACCTATTGAAAACTAAGGAGTTTGTATGAACCTTCGTCCTTTGCACGATCGCGTCATCGTCAAGCGCCTCGACCAGGAAACAAAAACTGCGTCTGGCCTCATCATTCCTGAAGCAGCAGCTGAAAAGCCTGATCAAGGTGAAATTCTGGCAATCGGCAACGGCAAAATCCTCGAAGACGGCAAAGTACGCCCACTCGACGTTAAGGTCGGCGACCGCGTTTTGTTCGGCAAATATGCTGGCCAAACCGTCAAAGTTGATGGCAACGAAGTTCTCGTGATGCGCGAAGAAGACATCATGGCAATCGTACAAAAGTGATCCTGTTTCTCGAGCGTGGCGGCCGTGCCGCAGAGCTCGAAACGGTTTCATTCCTAGTCGGAATTCAGTGATTCAGTCACTCAACGAATAATCAGGAGCAATCAACATGGCAGCTAAAGAAGTAATTTTCGGCGACGCAGCCCGTGCCAAGATGGTCGAAGGCGTTAACGTTCTGGCCAACGCAGTTAAAGTAACCCTGGGCCCTAAAGGCCGTAACGTGGTTCTGGAACGTTCGTTCGGCGCACCTACCGTCACCAAGGACGGTGTTTCGGTCGCTAAAGAAATCGAACTGAAAGACAAATTGCAAAACATGGGCGCACAGCTCGTGAAAGAAGTGGCTTCCCGCACCAGCGACAACGCAGGCGACGGCACCACCACTGCAACCGTATTGGCACAAGCGATCGTTCGCGAAGGCATGAAATACGTTGCAGCCGGCATGAACCCAATGGATCTGAAACGCGGTATCGACAAAGCTGTTGCAGCAACTGTCGAACAACTGGCAGCCATTGCTAAGCCATGCACCACCACCAAAGAAATCGCTCAAGTTGGTTCGATCTCCGCTAACAGCGATGCATCGATCGGCGAGCGCATCGCTGAAGCGATGGAAAAAGTCGGCAAGGAAGGCGTCATCACTGTTGAAGACGGCAAATCCCTGAACGACGAACTCGACATCGTTGAAGGTATGCAGTTCGACCGTGGCTACCTGTCGCCATACTTCATCAACAACCCAGAAAAGCAAACCGCTATCCTGGACAATCCGTTCATCCTGTTGTGCGACAAGAAAATCTCCAACATCCGTGACCTGCTCCCGGTATTGGAACAAGTTGCTAAAGCTGGCCGTCCACTGCTGATCATCGCAGAAGACATCGAAGGCGAAGCACTGGCAACCCTGGTTGTGAACAACATCCGCGGCATCCTGAAAACCTGCGCAGTGAAAGCTCCAGGCTTCGGCGATCGTCGTAAAGCAATGCTGGAAGATATCGCTATCTTGTCCGGCGGCCAGGTTGTTGCTGAAGAAGTCGGCCTGACTTTGGAAAAAATCACTCTGGAAGAATTGGGCCAGGCTAAACGTATCGAAATCGGCAAAGAAAACACCACGCTGATCGACGGTAACGGCCAAGCTATCAACATCGAAGCACGCGTTAAACAAATCCGCGCGCAAATCGAAGAAGCAACTTCGGACTACGACCGTGAAAAACTGCAAGAACGCGTTGCCAAACTGGCAGGCGGCGTTGCAGTGATCAAAGTCGGTGCTGCTACCGAAGTTGAAATGAAAGAGAAAAAAGCACGCGTTGAAGATGCTCTGCATGCAACCCGCGCTGCTGTTGAAGAAGGTATCGTTCCTGGCGGTGGCGTTGCCCTGCTGCGCGCACGTGCTGCAATCAGCATCAAAGGCGACAACTCGGATCAAGACGCTGGTATCCGTATCGTTCTGCGTGCAATGGAAGAACCGCTGCGCATGATCGTACAAAACGCCGGTGAAGAAGCTTCGGTTGTTGTTGCTAAAGTATTGGAAGGCAAAGGTAACTTCGGTTACAACGCTGCCAACGGTACCTACGGCGACATGGTTGAAATGGGCGTGCTGGATCCAGCTAAAGTGACCCGTTCGGCATTGCAAAATGCTGCTTCGATCGCTGCCCTGTTGTTGACCACCGATTGCATGGTTGCTGAAGTTGTCGAAGACAAACCAGCAGGCGGCATGGGTGATATGGGCGGTATGGGCGGCATGGGTGGTATGGGCGGCATGATGTAATTGCCGACCTGCTTTCGGTATCGTGCTGCACGATGCCGAAGCACCATGCGTTTATCTGCACATCAAAAAGCCCGCAAGGTTTATGCCTTGCGGGCTTTTTGTTTGTACTGCTATGTTTGCGCTTACTCTTCTTCATCCACTTCATCTTCCACATCGCTCAACGATGGCGGTGGTTTATAGCTGGCGAGCAAGGCTATACGGCTCTCCGGAGTCTCCAGGCTGACGCGACCAATTGCGCCGACGCGGTAATCCTGCAGGAAAGTGTGCGCCGCTTTCTCCAGATCCAGCTCCCCACCCTTGATACGGAAACCACGACGCAAGGCCACACCTTCAATCACGCTGACGCCGTCCATACCTTCGGTCGGAAAACCGTAACGAGCTGTCAACAACTGTGGATAGTGCATCAGGATTACATCGGCGAGGAAAGTCGCCACTTCTTCTTCAATCAAGGCATTGCTACCGATCGCATGGCTGGCTGCCAGCATCAGGCCATCGCTAGGATGCTCGATCTTCGGCCACATCATGCCCGGGGTATCGGTCAGCACCATATTGTTGCCGAGATACAGGCGCTGCTGCGTCTTGGTCACCGCCGGTTCGTCGCCGACCTTGGCCACGCGCTTCTTCAGCAGTGCATTCATCAGCGTCGATTTACCGACGTTAGGGATGCCCATGATCATGATACGCAAAGGCTTGAGCGGCGTGCCACGATGCGGCGCAATCTTCAGACACAGGCTGGGAATCTTGGCCACGTCGGACGGCTTCTTGCAGCTGAGAGCGACCGCGTGCACATTCTTTTGGTTGTTATAAAAATCCAGCCATTTCTTGGTCGCGACCGGATCGGCCAGGTCGCTCTTGTTCAATATCTTTAAGCAAGGACGCTGGCGGAAGGTGCGCAGCTCTTCGATCATCGGATTACGGCTGGCCTGCGGTACGCGCGCGTCCAGCACCTCGATGATCATGTCGGTCTTTTCCATGGCTTCCGCCGCCTTCTTGCGGGCGGCGTTCATGTGACCTGGGTACCATTGTATGGACATGCGTGACTTTATCTGAGGGAAGCAAGCCGCTATTTTACCTGCTCACAGCCCCCTCAACGGCTGGGCAGACCGGGTTTCGTCATATTCCACGCATTAAATGGGTGAAATTGTCATACGCGCGTCATATCCGGCATGCACACTGGCATCCGCTAGCGCTAACGGGGACCGGCGCAAATAAAGGCCCCGACCAATTCCCGAGTAATGTTGCCAGCCCTATCCGACCTTGCAAGAAACGCACCTCTCGTGCACCTTCTTGGCCCGTCAGCCGACTTATTGCGCGGCCTGACCTGCCACGTGAAGAAATCACCTCACATCCAGCCCCCCCCCTATAAATGATGACAGGCGTTACTGGTTTCAGCTATGGCTCGGATCCATCCGGTCTGATTTGGGGTTTCCGCTTCAAGCCAGGCGTGACAGCGAGCCGTATCAACTCGGTCCAAGCCGCTGAATGGCTGCTGGGTGTACAAGAGCACGATCCGGCCGAATTCATCTGGCTGCACTTCAACCTGAGCAATACCGCCAGCGAAAAGTGGATGCATGAGCATGCGCAAGTCGCCGATGAGTTCAACGAAGCTTTGCATGATGGTTCACGCTCAACCCGGATTGAGCAGGCCGACAACACCCTGATTGCAGTCGTCAATGATGTGCTGCACAGCTTCTCTTTTGAATCAGCCGATATCGCGACCTTGTGGCTGAACGTCACGCAGAATGTCGTCATCAGTGCCCGCCGCACGCCATTGAAATCTATCGAACGCCTGCGCCAGGCAGTCGAACACGGCGACCAGATACAGTCCTCGGTCGAATTGCTGGTGCATCTGCTGCGCGATCAGGCTGATGTGCTGGTCAAGATCGTGCGCGATGCCGTCGCACGGGTCGACAAAGTAGAAGACACCCTGCTCTCCGGCAGAGTGAATAAACAACGCACCGACCTCGGCGCATTGCGCCGTATCCTGGTACGCCTGCAACGCTTGCTGGCACCGGAACCGGCCGCCCTGTTCCGCTTGCTGCAAAAGCCACCAACCTGGGTCGCCGAACTGGCAGCACAAGAGTTACGCCAATCTACCGAGGAATTTACTGTGGTCCTGAGCGATATGAGTTCGCTACAGGAACGCATCAAATTGCTGCAGGAAGAAATCGCAGCCCAGGTCAACGAAGAAAACAACCGCAGCCTTTACGTATTGACCATCGTGACCGTGCTGGCGCTGCCTATCAATATCATTACCGGCTTGCTCGGCATGAACGTAGGCGGCATCCCCTTTGCCGAGCACAGCTATGGCTTCTGGATAGTGGCTGGCATAGTCCCCACCTGTACCGCCATCGTCGGCTGGCTGGTGATACGCAAACAGAAGCAGGATTAACGACTGTCACATCTTGCGCGTCACATCTTGTGCATAAACGAACATTCGTTCAATTTCCAGGTGCTTTCAGTGCTAACTATGCTCGCGTCAAAGCAAGTGATTTCGCATAGAATCTGAAACTCGCCCTCACCGCGTCGCTATGGCGCTCATTAACGACGGAAAATCGAATGTTCGCAAAAGTGCATGCAGTCGCCAGGCAAGTAGGCGAAATTGTGGTCGGCAAGGATGTGCAGATACGCCAGGCGCTGGTCTGTCTGCTGGCTGGCGGTCATCTACTCATAGAAGACTTACCCGGCGTAGGTAAGACCACATTAGCGCATGCATTGGCGATCTCGCTTGGCCTGCAATTCAACCGACAGCAATTCACCAGCGACCTGTTGCCAGCCGATGTGGTTGGTATTTCTATCTTCGATAGAGAGAAAAACGGTTTTGTATTCCACCCCGGTCCTATCTTTACGCAAGTCTTGCTGGCCGATGAAATCAATCGTGCGACGCCGAAAGCGCAGTCTGCATTGCTGGAAGCGATGGAAGAACGGCAAGTCACTTCCGACGGCCTGACTCGCGCATTACCGGAACCGTTCTTTGTCATCGCCACCCAAAATCCTACACACCAGCTCGGCACCTTCCCCTTGCCGGAATCGCAGCTTGATCGCTTCCTGATGTGTTTGTCACTCGGCTATCCGGATGCTGCATCGGAACGCGCCTTGCTGATGGGCGAAGACAGACGCACCTTATTGAAATCACTACCGATGGCGATGCAAGCCAGCGACTTGCTGGCGGCACAAGCCGAACTGAAGAACATCCACGTCTCTACCGCACTCATAGACTACATCCAGGCGCTGGCCGCAGCATCGCGCCAGAACGGCATGTTTGCCGAAGGCCTGAGTCCGCGCGCAACGATCGCATTGTTACAGGCAGCGCGTGCCTGGGCCGCACTCGAAGGACGCAATCATGTGATTCCGGAAGATGTGCAAGCAGTGCTGGTGCCCGTCACTGCACACCGCCTGCGTCCGCTCAAAACTGGCAGCGCCAGCGCGCTCGCCAGTCGCGACCTGGTATTGCAATTAATGAGGTCGGTCAGCGTCTGAAGCGGGATCACTGCGTGCGCCTCATCCCTATACAGCTGCAAACGATGTTCAAGCCATGGACAGGAAAATACCTGTTCAGACTAAGTACGGCCGAAACAGGGACAGTGTTCCTGAAACAGCGCCGCATCTTCATCATGCCGACCCGCGCCGGGCTAATCTTCGGCCTGATGCTGGTCGTACTCTTCGTATGCTCGATCAACTACAACCTGAGCCTGGGCTTCGCGCTGACTTTTTTGCTCGCCAGTTGCGCCATCGTCGGCATGCACCTGACCTTTCGCAACCTCGCCTATTTGCATCTGTCACCCGGACGCACAACGCCGGTCTACGCCGGAGAAGTCGCGCAATTCAGTCTGCACCTGGATAATCGCCGCTCCTATGAGCGCTACGCGATACGATTGGCATTCATAGCCGATGGCAATGTCGGTATTCCACACGTCGCCGACATCCCGTCGCAAGCGGGCAATGATGTGACCCTCAGCACACCAGCAACAGAACGCGGCTGGCTGGCGGCACCACGCATACGCCTGCAAACAACCTTTCCGCTCGGCTTGCTGCAGGCATGGGCTTACTGGCAACCAGCCATGCAGGTGCTGGTTTATCCGCGCCCGGAAACAGACAGCCCACCCTTGCCATTAAATGCAGGAACCCAGACAGATGGTCGCGGCAGTGCCGGGCATGATGATTTCGCTGGGATACGCGCATATCAGACTGGCGACTCCATACGCCAACTGGCATGGCGGCAGATTGCACGCAGCAACGGTGGCGCACTTGTCAGCAAACAGTTTGAAGGCGGCGCAGCCAGTGAACTCACGCTCGACTACAAGCAGCTGCCATTGACTATGGATGTGGAACACAGGCTGGCGCGCATGACGAGCTGGGTACTCATGGCGGAAGCGCAAGGCTTGCCGTATGCATTCCGCCTCGCTCACATCTACCTGCCACCGTCCATCGGCCCGGCGCATCAGGCCGCCTGCCTGCAGGCACTCGCCTTGTACGAGCGTGCGCCATGAAGCTGCTCGCCCAAATGCTGCGCCCCATGTCACGTGACAAGGCCAATACCCTGCTCCTGCTATGCGCATGCGCACTGGTACTGGCACCCAATGTCGCGAACCTCCCGCCATGGATAGTCGCCACCTGCAGTGTGATGCTGCTGTGGCGCGGCTGGATCACCTTCCGTGGCAATCGCATGCCATCGCGCTGGCTGCTGTTGCCGCTCGCCTTGCTGACCATGGGCGGTGTATATCTGACCTTCAGGACATTTGTCGGCAGTGAAGCTGGTGTGGCCGTCCTGACCTTGCTGCTGACATTCAAGCTACTGGAGATGCACGCCAGCCGCGATCTGTTTGCAGTTGTCTTCCTCAGCTTCTTTTTACTGTTGACGAATTTTTTCAACTCGCAATCACTGGCCATCGCAGCACTGAGCATCATCACCATCATCGTGATGCTGGCGGCGCAGCTATCGTTTCAGTACACCGATGCGATACCGTCCTTGCGCAAACGCCTGCAGCTCGCGAGCAAGATCCTGTTGCTGGCCGTGCCGCTGACAGTCGTACTCTTCATCCTGTTCCCGCGCATACAGGGACCGCTGTGGGGCATGCCTAACGATAGCAGGACTGCGCGCAGCGGCCTGTCCAGCAGCATGAGTCCGGGTAATATCGCCAAGCTGGCCTTGTCTGGCGAAGTCGCCTTCAGGGTTAAATTTACCGACACTGTTCCACCCAGCCATCAGCTGTACTGGCGCGGCATCGTGCTGGATCAGTACGATGGCCGTACCTGGACCAAAGCAGCAGCCAGCCGCAGAAACAATCAGACTCCTCTGCAAACCCATGGCAATCCGGTGCACTATCAGGTCACGCAGGAAGCCAGCTCGGAACCATGGCTGTTCGCGCTTGAATTGCCGACTTCCATGCCGCAACTGGCTGGAAAATTCGTTGCCAATACGTCTTCGTACGAATTGCGCACGGCACGCCCCATCACTGAACGCATACGTTACGACGTCACTTCGCACCTGGCTTTTGATTTCCTGCCGCAAGCAGATGCGAATGTATTGAAGCAATGGCTGGCTTTGCCACCGGACTACAACCCACGCACGCTGGCGCTGGCAGCACAGATCCGGCGCGAATCTATCGACGATCAGGCTGCCATCGATCGCGTTCTGCAACTGTTCCGTAGCGATCCCTTCCGCTACACGCTGGAACCGCCACTGCTGGGCGTCAATAGCGTCGATGACTTTTTATTTTCTACGCGCGCAGGTTTTTGTGAACATTATGCGAGTGCCCTGGTCGTACTGATGCGTGCGATGGGCATACCCGCTCGTGTAGTGACAGGTTATCAAGGCGGACAAATCAATCCGGTTGATGGCTATATGATCGTGCGGCAATCCGATGCGCATGCATGGACTGAGGTCTGGCTGGCAGAGCGTGGCTGGGTACGCGTCGACCCGACTGCCGTGATCGCGCCGGAGCGTATCTCGCGCGATACAGCCACGACGGATGCAGGTGAACCGGTGCTGGACGGCTTGCTCAATACGAATAGTAATCCGGCATCATGGTTGCGCAGCATGCGCTTTCAATGGGAAGCCATTAACAACGGTTGGAACCAATGGGTGTTGAACTACACGCCGGATGAGCAAAAGAATTTGCTACGTTCACTCGGCTTCGGTAACATCGACTGGCAAACACTGGTCTTGTTGCTACTGCTTGCGGGGGCCACGGTGATGGCCGCACTAGCCGCCCTGCTGCTGGGTGTGCGTCGCAAAGGCGATCCGCTGACAGCTACGTATGCGCAGTTTGGCAAACTGATGGCACGCCATGGTTATCCGCGCCAGGCACATGAAGGACCGCGCTCATATGCACTACGATTGCTGGCTGCTGATACTGCGCTGACCGATAAGCGCAAACATGCCGCCGGGAAATTTATGACTCTTTATGAACAAGTTCGTTATGGTCGCGCTGAAGATTTATCGCCATCCGACGCACTTGCCACACTCAAATCATTGCTGACTCAAATTCGATGACATTTCCACTGCTCTCCAGACAAGCTATTCCACTAATCGCTCTCTCTTCCATCCTCGCCTTGAGTGGCTGTGCTTCCGCTGGTGAAACCGGTAAGAAGCCGGCGACCGCAAACAAGACCACAGCCAAGGCCAAAAAAGCCGTCAAGCCAGTACAAGGTGATGAATTCGCAAATTTCTCGCAATGGAGTGATGTCTCCAGCTTCATCGACCAGATGGTGGAAAAAAATGGCTTCAATAAGAAGCAGTTGCAAGCCACACTGAACCAAACCCACTACGTCGATAGCGCGATCCAGTTAATGAAACCGGCTCCACCAGGCAAGCCGAAGAACTGGGCGGCTTACCGGGCACGCTTTGTTGAGCCTGTGCGCATCAACGGCGGCGTCGCCTTCTGGAATCAATATGCTGGTGAATTGGCACGCGCTGAAGCCAAGTATGGCGTACCTGCGGAAATCATCGTCGCCATCCTGGGCGTCGAAACTGTATACGGCCGTAACACCGGCAACTTCCGCGTGATGGATGCCATCACGACGCTGGCCTTCGCTTATCCGGAGACACCGAATCGCACGGCACGCATGAACTATTTCCGCGGCGAACTGGAAAACACCCTGTTGTTTGCCCGCGATGAACAGATCGATCCATTCTCACTGCTTGGTTCCTACGCGGGTGCGATAGGCTGGCCGCAATTCATGCCGGGCAGCATACGTAAATTCGCGGTCGACTTCGATGGCAATGGTCATATCGATCTGCGCAACTCACCAGTCGACGCCATAGGCAGCGTTGCCAATTTCCTGGTGCAACATGGCTGGCGTAGCGGACAACCCATCGTGTTTCCAGCTAAGGTGGACATGACGGAAAACTGGCAGCGCTTTATCAATCAGGGACTAAGCGCGAAATTCACATTGCAGGAAATGAAGGAAGCAGGCGTGACGCCGCTGGTCGAACCACCTGCCGATATGCTGTTCGGCCTGGTCGATCTGCAGAATGGCGCTGATGCCAGTGAGTACTGGCTGGGGGCGGATAACTTCTTTGCGATCACACAATACAATCGCAGCTTCTTCTATGCAATGTCGGTAGTAGACCTGAGCCGCGCTGTGCGCGCTGCGCGCAATTTCTAATTGCATGTGGTGACCGCCAGACGGCGGTCACGCTCAGCGCGCTGCGTCCGCAGGCGCTTTCAACTGGACGAGATCGATCTGTATCGACTCGCCTTCACCGTTAATCCAGACCTGACCGTCCTGTATCGTGCATTGCAATTGCATATTGCGTTGCGCGAGTTTGGCCAGCGCCTGACTGGTCGCTGCCGGCAGATTAAACACGCTCAGGTTCTTCGCCCTATCCACCTTGCTGGCAATCTGGTTCCACCAGATATTGCTCATGCTGCTATAGCTGTAAATCATCACTTGGTTCGAGCGGCCGCATGCTTTCATGATGCGCTTCTCATCCGGCTGACCGACATCTATCCACAGTTCGATCGCACCGGTTAAATCCTTTTGCCACAGATCAGGCTCATCATCCGTGCTCAAACCCTTGCCAAAGGACAGCGCCTCATGCGCGTGCAACACAAAGGCCAGGATCCTGACCATCATGCGCTCATCGGTCTCGGACGGATGGCGCGCTATCGTCAGTGCATGGCCGTCGTAATACTGCCGGTCCATATCGGCGATTTGCAGGTCAGCTTTGAAAATGGTGGATTTAAGAGCCATGAAATTCTACTTTGATGAAAATGTCGCGCGTATGCGCACAACGGAACGGTGGCAAGAATAGCCGATCCGGCCCCACTCTGCGATCAATTTATATACGCCGCATGCGCGTACGCATTTCGAGATCGTTCAGAGCCGATTACGGCAAACGTTTAAAATAGCGATCGATCAACAGGATGGCTTGCATGCACACACCTACTCCCCCGGCAGCACACGATGAAGTCATCGCCCTTACCCAAGCCTGGCTGGAGAAAGCCGTTATCGGCCTGAATCTCTGCCCCTTCGCCAAAGCGGTCTACGTCAAACAGCAAATCCGCTATGTCGTCAGCACTGCGCGCAACACCGATGCCTTATATGAAGAACTCAGTGCAGAGTTGCAGCATTTGCATCAGAGCGATCCAGCCGATATTGATACCACCTTGCTAATCCTGCCGGAGCTCCTGGCCGACTTCCTGGATTACAACGACTTCCTCGATGTTGCAGATGAAGCAATTGAAGATTTGGAATTGGATGGAGAAATCCAGATTGCCAGTTTCCACCCTGACTATCAATTTGCAGACAGCAAAGCAGACGATATAGAAAACTACACGAATCGTTCACCATATCCAATCTTGCATCTCTTACGCGAAGCGAGCATAGAGCGCGCAGTCGAAGCTTTCCCCGAAGCGGAGGAAATTTACGAAAAGAATATGGAAACGTTACGGAAATTGGGACTGGAAGGATGGATGAATTTACAATTGTTAGCACCCGGGCATAAGCGCAAATAATGACATACAAGTATTATTTAAGCATCGTTTAAGCGCGCACATTGCCATGCGGCATCATTCCTTAAAACAACAACAAGCATTGATTTTTAAGGTTTTTTTGTGAAAAATCACAGAAAAGAATAAAATTTCAATAACGCTACTTTTCTCAAAAAGAAAAGATTGTTTGAAGGAACTCTTGACCAATTGTGAGGCCAAAAGAACACTGAGTTGTAATTGCTTTTTTGAAATTCCTTGCTATATTGATTGCATATAGTTAATTTTTTCATATATGTCGTAATACCCTGAAAAAATCATCACCATTTGCAACTTTACTAATATGACAAGACTCCAATATCAGTAGCCGACGAAATTGCAAGGTGCCTTGCATTTCACCGATCCCTCGTTTGACACTTTGAAATCGAAGATATTATGACTACTCCAGATAGCCAAATCACAAGTAACCGACTTGCAGATCAAGTTGCGTACGACCCCAATCATTTGTTGGATTCCCTGATTGAAAGACTGCATCTTAAAAATGATGCAGCTCTGTCGCGCGCACTGGAAGTTGCCCCACCAGTTATCAGCAAAATCCGCCATCGCCGTCTGCCGGTAGGTGCATCCCTGCTGATTCGCATGCACGAAGTAAGTGATTTGAGTATTCGTGACCTGCGTATCCTGATGGGTGACCGTCGCGATAAATTCCGTATCAGCGACAAGCAATTCAAACCAAAAGAAGGCGGCGTCGTAGCAAGCGAGCCGCAAGAGTAATGAAAGTTACCCGCAGAGTATTCTCGGCTTAGGCCGGGAATACGCCTGTCGACAAGTAACGATCCCCCCTGTCGCAGACGATAAAGACTACCGTCGCGTTTTCTACCGTCTGAGAAATCCTGAGCGCAACTTCACATGCGCCCGCTGCTGAAATCCCGCAGAAAATCCCCTCTTCTATAGCTAAACGACGAGCCATTTGCTCGGCCACAGCCTGGCTGACGTATTCAAGCTGGTCGACTTTGCTGGCGTCATAAATCTTGGGCAGATAGGCTTCCGGCCATTTGCGGATACCAGGAATTTGCGAACCTTCATCCGGCTGCACACCGATGATTTTGATGTCCGGATTCTGTTGTTTCAGGTATTCCGACACGCCAATAATGGTGCCGGTCGTACCCATCGCGCTGACAAAGTGCGTGATCTTGCCGCCGGTATCGCGCCAGATTTCCGGGCCAGTCGTTTCGTAGTGTGCACGCGGATTGTCCGGATTGGCGAACTGATCGAGGATCAAACCTTCGCCGTTCTTTTGCATTTGTTCTGCCAGGTCACGCGCATACTCCATGCCACCGGTTTTCGGCGTCAGGACAATACGCGCACCGTATGCTGCCATCGCCTGTCTGCGCTCTTCGCTCAGATTCTCCGGCATCAGCAAGACCATCTTGTAGCCACGCATCGCTGCCACCATCGCCAGCGCAATCCCGGTGTTGCCACTGGTCGCCTCGATCAGGGTGTCGCCTGGCTTGATCACGCCGCGCTCTTCCGCGTGCAGGATCATGGAAAGCGCTGGACGGTCTTTCACAGAACCGGCCGGATTATTGCCTTCCAGCTTGCCGAGGATGACGTTGTTGCGACGTACTGCTTCTTCACCGCCCAGTCGTTTAAGTTGTACCAGTGGGGTATTGCCGATGGTGTCTTCGATGGTCAAATATTGCATAGTGAGTGCTTATATGGTGTATCCGGGAAAACGCCATTTTAATCGCAGATGCCTTTGCGCGTACGAACTCGATTAAAACCATGCGGACAGCAAAAAGCCCCATCCGCTGACGTGGACGGGGCTTTCTTGAAGATACGCAAATACCTGGCGCTTACTTCCCTGACTTGGCCTTCGCTGCCCCCTTCTTTTCTGCCGGTTTGTTTACAGCTGATTTCCCGGCACCATTTACCGTCAGCCCGGCTTGCGAGAGCTTTTCAGCACTCTTTTCACCTACGCCTTTGACGCGCTTCTGCAAATCATCCCAGTCCTTGAAACTCCCGCCTTTCTTACGCTCTTCGAGTATGGCCTTGGAGGTAGCCGGGCCTATGCCCTTAATGCCGTCCAGTGCCGCCTGATCCGCTTTATTGACATCAACTTGTGCCCACGCAAAGCTCATCGAGAAAAATGCAGCTACGAGTGTAAAAAACACTTTTTTCAACATTTGAATCTCCTGGTCAGTTTATAAAAATGCACAGAGATAACGACGTCAGACAGCTATATTTATCGCTAGCCCAGCGCCGAATGTAGAAAAAACAAGCAGGGATTTGAATCGGACATCTCCCAAAGGAAATACATCAAGGGAGAGAAAAGTGAGTACCGGCTAACCTACGTGCATTTAAATACACATAAAGCAGCTTAGCCGGGGGGTTGCAGACTACTTAATTCATGACATTCAATTCTTCGGTGCGGCGTGGCGGGTAGCTTTCCCACTTGCTGCAACCTGGGCATTGCCAGTAATACTGACGTGCCTTGAAACCGCAATGGCTGCATTGGTAACGTGCAAGTTTTTGCGTGTAACCATGCACCAGGTTCTTGACCAGCGACAGTTCCGAACGCATTTCCGGCGGCGCTTCCATCAGACGCGCTTCCAGCAGCTTATCCAGCCCCAGCAAAGTCGGGGTACGACGCAGTTCGTCACTGACCATTTGATTCGCTGCGTCTACACCTTCCAGTTCCAGCACGGCCTTGAACACGACTTCCAGCAAATCTATCGACGATGCCTCCGCCAGATAGAACTTCAACAGGTTCACGCCTTCCTGCGCCCGTCCGACTGCACGATAGCCATCCATCAAACGCTGCGCCACCAATGCCACGTGCGGCACGCTTTGATGCTCAACCCGGCGCCAGGTCAGCAATGCAGATTCGGTATCGCCTTGCGCCAGTTGCGCATCGCCCAGCAGGATGGTGGCTCGCACGCTGGTACGATCTGCCGCCAATGCTTTTTCCAGCAAACTGATCGCGGTCTCAGGATGGGTATGCACCAATTCATCCTGCGCCAGCTCACAGTAAAACTGTGCGATTTCCTTCTGACGGCCACCGGCACCTGATTCCTGCAATGCATGGGCCGCTTCGATCGCGCGCTCCCATTCTTTTTCGCGCTGATAAATTTCCAGCAATGCACGCCTGGCTTGCGCACCGTACTGAGTGTCTATCAGTTGGTTAAAGGTTTCCTCTGCCCTGTCCAGCAAGCCAGCGTTCAGATAGTCCTGCCCCAGCTCGTATTGGGCGTGCACCTTGTGTTCCAGCGGTAAATCAGGACGCGCCAGCAAGTTCTGGTGCACACGTATTGCGCGCTCAGTCTCACCGCGACGACGGAACAGATTGCCGAGCGCAAAGTGCAGCTCAGCGGTTTCCGGATCCAGTTTGACGATTTCGATAAAGGCGTCGATCGCCTTATCGGGCTGTTCATTCAGCAGGAAATTCAAACCCTTGAAGTAGCCGCGCGGCAGGCTGCGCGATTCCGAAACCAATTGTTTGATATCCACGCGCGCAGCTATCCAGCCCAGGGTAAAAAAGGCCGGTATGGCAAGCAACCACCAAGTTTCAAATTCCATGCAATGTTGTGTCGTAGAGAGTAATCAAATGATGCAAGACGCACGACTCACAGATGAATCACAGCGTCCGGCTGTGGTGGCTGCGATTTCACCATAGCCTGTTCTTGTACTTCTTTTTGTATCGTTGCGATCGTCTTCTTGTGTTTCGCCAGTTCACGACGGTGACGGAACAGGGTCGGCGTCATCGCCAATACACCCAGAGCGGCACCACCGACAAAGAAACCCAGCAAGAGCAATACCAAAGGTCCGCGCATTTCATAACCGAGGAAGAACTGCAGCGAGATTTCCTGCGTATTCTTCATGGCGAAACCAAAGAACACGATGAAAAGCAGGACAGCAATAATTCTGAGCAGGATTTTCATGGCATTCGTTCCTTTATAAGCTGATCCGGGCTACTGCATGCCCTCAGTTTGGCACAGTAATAGATTAATGAAATTGTACGTGAAAAAAAACGGCATCCGAAGATGCCGTTCTTATTTCGTTACAAACAACTCAGTCTTCGATGATTGGTTGCCCAACCATCGCATCCACACGCTCACGCAACTGCTTGCCTGGCTTGAAGTGAGGAACCCGTTTTTCCGGGACCATCACCTTGTCACCCGACTTCGGGTTGCGACCGATACGCGGCGGGCGGCTATTGAGTGCAAAGCTGCCAAAACCACGTATCTCGATGCGTTGTCCGGTTGCCAGGGCATCGGACATTGCATCAAGAATGGTTTTGACCGCGTAATCCGCATCCTTAGCTACCAGTTGCGGATAACGCTCAGCCAAGCGAGCAATCAGCTCCGACTTTGTCATTGACGATGGTCTTAGTTCTTGTTATCGAGCTTAGCTTTGAGCAATGCGCCGAGGCTGGTCGTACCCGATGCAGCGTTTGCATCCGACGACATTTTTTGCATTGCTTCTTGCGTTTCAACATTGTCTTTCGCTTTGATCGACAGTTGAATGCCGCGTGCTTTGCGGTCAACGTTGATAACCATAGCTTCAACTGTATCGCCGACTTTCAGGTGCGTACCAGCATCTTCCACGCGATCGCGGGAGATTTCGGAAGCGCGCAAGTAGCCTTCAACTTCATCGGACAATTGGATCACTGCGCCTTTAGGCTCAACCGATTTAACGGTACCAGTTACCAACGCGCCTTTGTCGTTCATTGCAGCGAAGTTGTTGAATGGGTCACCTTCGAGTTGTTTAACGCCGAGGGATACGCGTTCACGTTCCACGTCGATAGCCAACACGATTGCTTCCAGCTCATCACCTTTCTTGAAGCGACGAACAGCTTCTTCGCCGGTTTCTGTCCAGGACAGGTCGGACAAGTGAACCAGACCGTCGATGTTGCCAGCCAGGCCGATGAACACGCCGAAGTCGGTGATCGATTTGATCGCGCCACGAACTTTGTCACCTTTTTTATGGGTCACAGCAAAGTCATCCCATGGGTTGGCTTTACATTGTTTCATGCCGAGGCTGATACGACGACGTTCTTCGTCGATTTCCAGAACCATGACTTCAACTTCATCGCCCAATTGAACGACTTTGTTTGGCGCCACGTTTTTGTTGGTCCAGTCCATTTCGGAAACGTGCACCAGGCCTTCGATACCTTGTTCGACTTCAACGAATGAGCCGTAGTCGGTCAGGTTGGTGACTTTACCGAACAGGCGTGTGCCTTGTGGGTAACGACGGGACAAACCGGTCCAAGGATCGTCGCCCAATTGTTTGACGCCCAGCGATACGCGGTTTTTCTCTTGATCGTACTTGAGTACTTTCGCGGTGATTTCTTGACCGACGGTGAGTACTTCCGATGGGTGACGCACACGACGCCATGCCAGATCGGTGATGTGCAACAGACCATCGATACCACCCAGATCCACGAACGCGCCGTAGTCGGTGATGTTTTTAACGACGCCAGTAACGATGGTGCCTTCTTTCAGGGTTTCCATCAGTTTTTGACGTTCTTCGCCCATCGATGCTTCGATGACAGCGCGACGCGACAGCACAACGTTGTTACGTTTGCGATCGAGTTTGATAACTTTGAATTCGAGCGTTTTGCCTTCGAATGGAGTCGTGTCTTTAACAGGACGGGTATCAACCAGCGAACCCGGCAAGAATGCGCGGATGCCATTGGTCAAAACGGTCAGACCGCCTTTGACTTTACCGTTAACGGTACCGACAACGATTTCACCGGATTCCATCGCTTTTTCAAGCGAGAGCCACGATGCCAGGCGTTTAGCCTTGTCGCGCGACAGGATAGTGTCGCCAAAACCGTTTTCGAGGGATTCAATAGCGACGGAAATAAAATCGCCAACGTTGACTTCGAGTTCGCCATTGTCGTTTTTGAATTCTTCGATAGGAATAAATGCTTCCGACTTCAAGCCAGCGTTGACGATAACGAAGTTATGGTCGAGGCGGACAACTTCAGCCGAAATCACTTCACCAGAACGCATGTCCTGACGTGACAACGATTCTTCAAAAAGAGCGGCAAAACTTTCCATACCAACAGGTGTTGCTTCAGAGGTGACAACAGTAGTCATAGATTTAAACAAGTTGACCAGGACTCGGGTTTACTCGGTTTGCCGTATATAAAAACAGCAAAAGGAACGAATCATGGGTTAGGTTTTTCAACGCCTGCCCGACTTTGCATCGGACAGACACCAGGTACTACAAACAGCTACTACGCTTTTTTGCTACTTAATTCTTTACAGCTAAGCCTTTACAGCGGCATACCAGGTGAGCACCTGATCCACTGCTTGCTGCACAGTCAGATTCGAGGTATCCAGCAAATATGCGTCTTCGGCGGGTTTGAGCGGGGCGATGGCGCGATTCGCATCACGTGCATCACGTTCGTTCAAATCCTTCAGAAGGTCTTCTATATTAGCAGAAAATCCCTTGTCAATCAATTGCTTATAACGTCTTTCAGCGCGCGCTTCGGCACTGGCGGTGAGGAAGACCTTGAGTTTGGCGTCCGGGAAAATCACGGTTCCCATATCCCTGCCATCAGCAATCAGGCCTGGCGCTTCACGGAAGCGCAACTGCAAATCGACCAAGGCCTTGCGCACAGCAGGCAAAGCAGCGATTTTTGATGCTGTATTACCAACTTCCTCAGCCCGGATCGACATTGTGACGTTTTCACGATCAAGGAAGATGTCGCCATCTTTGAAGCCACATTTGAGGGTTTCGACGGAATTAGCGACAGCTTGCTCATCATCAATGGCGATGCCGCGATACAAGGCAGACAAGGCAGTCAGACGATACAAAGCACCCGAATCGAGGTAGTGGAAGCCAAGTTCGGTTGCTACCAATTGGGCAACCGTGCCTTTGCCGGAAGCGGTCGGACCATCAATAGCGATGACCGGAATAGCGGAAGTTGGAGTGGATGTCATTTAACAAGTGTGTCAAAAATACAACTGCGGCCCAGCGCCGCAGTCATAAAGGGAATGGATACTGGCGGGATGACACTACATCCCGCCATGCATTAAAACAAACTCTCTTCGGTAACCTTGGCAAAGGCTTCGAAATACTCAGGGAAGGTCTTGGCCACGCATTGCGGGTCATTAATACGTTCCTTGTTGCCACGGCGTGCTGCCCCATCCAGGGTCGCCAGCGAGAAGCACATGGCCATACGATGGTCGTCATAGGTATCAATCGCTGCGGACAGTATCTCGGCAGGTGGCGTCACCTTCAGGTAGTCTTCGCCCTCTTCCACGATCGCACCCAGCTTGCGCAGCTCGGTCGCCATCGCACTGATGCGATCGGTTTCCTTGACGCGCCAGCTGCCGATATTGCGCAAGATGCTCGGACCGTCGGCATACAGTGCCGCAACGGCTATCGTCATCGCTGCATCCGGAATATGGTTGAAGTCGGCATCAATCGCGCGCAAGACACCATTCGACTCGGCTTCTATCCAGTTATCGCCCATGCGTATGGTTGCACCCATTTGTTCCAGCGCTTCCACAAAACGCACATCGCCCTGGATGCTGTCCTGCCCCACGCCTTCGACACGCACCGGACCACCAGCGATTGCACCAGCGGCGAGGAAGTAGGATGCCGACGAAGCATCGCCTTCAACATGGATATTGCCCGGGCTGATATAGCGTTGACCGGCTTTCACCGTGAACGATTGCCAGCCGTTGCGTTGCACTTCCACGCCAAAGCGCTGGATCAGGTTCAGCGTGATTTCGATATACGGCTTGGAGATCAACTCACCGATCACATTGATGGTTACATCCTGTTCGCGCGCCATCAAAGGCGCAGCCATCAGCAACGCTGTCAGGAACTGACTGGATACATTGCCGCGCACCGACATCTCATGCGCGTGTATGCGGCCACGCTGGATATGCAGCGGCGGATAACCCGGCTCGCCGGTGTATTCAATATGTGTACCGATTGCATTCAAGGCATCGACCAGATCACCGATAGGACGCTCGTGCATGCGTGACACGCCATGCAAGGTGTAATCACCACCTGTCACTGCCAGTGCCGCGGTCAACGGACGTATCGCGGTACCTGCATTACCCATGAACAGATCGGCCTGGTGTACCGGAAAGCTGCCATCGACGCCGTGCACGATGTAATCCTGCGACTCGCCTATCTGCTCCCATTTGACGCCCAGTTTTTGCAATGCCATCAGCATGACATGCGTATCGTCGGAAGCCAGCAAATCACGGATATGCGTCGTCCCCTGCGCCAATGCTGCCAGCAACAAGGTACGGTTGGAAATACTTTTGGAACCAGGCAAACGCACCACGCCTTTCGCGTGCATCGCCGGTTTCAGGTCAAGATAATGCGGATAGTGTTTCATTTATCGCCATCTGGTTGGTGCTGAGGTTCAGCCGTTTCTATGCTGCGCTGCCAGTTCTGGCGCGCCTGCTGTGCGTTCGCAAACATCGCTTGCATCGCCAAACCATCACCAGCCGCCAATTGCGCACGGAAGCGGGTCAGCTGTGCAATATAGGCATCCAGTTCAGTCAGGATCGCGCCCTGGTTAGACAAACTGATATCGCGCCACATCTCGGGGGAAGAGCCCGCTATCCGTGTGAAATCGCGGAAGCCGCTGGCGGCGTACTGAAACAGCAAATCAGCGTGCGGTTTGTTCGCAATATCGTCTACCAGTGCAAACGCCAGCAAGTGCGGCAAATGGCTGACAGCTGCAAATACTGCATCGTGATTTTCAGGTGTTAGCTGATGGATGATCGCACCGCATTGTTGCCAGGCTTGCGCTACCAAAGCGACATCGGCGGCGGAATTTTCCGCCAGCGGCGTCAATACGACCTTCTTGCCTACGTACAGATCGGGAATCGCCGCTTCAGGGCCATTGGCTTCCAAGCCGGCGATAGGATGACCGGGTACAAATTGCGTAATCTTGTCACCCAGGACTGCACGCGCAGTAGTGACGACTTCGCCCTTGATACTCCCGGCGTCAGTCACCACGGTACCGGCTTGCAAATAAGGCTTGATAGATTTTAGGATCACTTCGGTTTGCGCAACCGGTGCTGCCAGCAATACCAGGTCAGCACCGCGCAAAGCCTCTTCAACCGACGTACTGGCGACATCGATGATGCCCAGTTCTTTAGCGCGCTCTAACACCTTAGCGGTGCGCCCTACGCCAACGATTTGTTCAACTGCTCCCGCCTGGCGCAAAGCGCGCGCAAACGATCCGCCTATCAAACCCACTCCAAAGATGACGATTTTTTTTAGCACGAGAGCGTAGGGATTAAAGTTGATCGGTTCAATACAAAATCAGGCCAGGGCTTTTTTCAACGCGGCAATGAAGATGGTATTTTCTTCTTCCAGTCCAATGGAGATGCGCAGCCATTGCGGCAAACCATAATTGCCGACCGGACGCACAATCACGCCCTGCTTCAGCAAAGCCAGGTTGACGCGCGCACCGGCGCCATCGTCATCACCAACCTTGACCATGACGAAATTACCGGAAGATGGCAGATAGCGCAGCTTCAATTCATCGAAAGCCTGTGTCAGTTGACGGTAACCGGAGGCATTCAATTGCGCACTTTTCTGTACGAAAGCATGGTCATTCAATGCAGCAATCGCCGCAGCTTGCGCCAGCGAATTCACGTTGAAAGGCTGGCGTATGCGATTCAGCAAATCGGTGATGCCCGCTTGCGCAATGCCGTAGCCGATGCGCAAACCTGCCAGGCCATAGACCTTGGACATGGAGCGCGACACCAGCAAATTAGGATACTTGGCGACCCAGGCGATGGAATCGTATTGCTGTTCCGGTGCGAGGAATTCGGTATAGGCTTCATCCAGCACCACCACCACTTCCGGCGGCACGCGCTTCAGGAAAGATTCAATCTGCTCACCCGGGATAAAGGTACCAGTCGGATTGTTTGGATTCGCGACAAAGATCAAACGCGTATCAGCTTCTATCGCATCCGCCATCGCATCCAGGTCATGGCCAAAATCTTTCGCCGCGATTACCAGCGAACGGCCACCGACGGCTTGCGCCGCCAGCGGATACACGGCAAAAGAATACTGCGCGTAAATGACGGATTGACCCGGCTGCACGAATGCGTGCGCGGCCAGTTCGAGGATGTCGTTGCTGCCGTTACCTAATGTGATCCATTCAGCAGGCACACCATACTTGGCAGTCAGCGCTGCTTTCAGCTCAAAACCATTGCCATCCGGATAGCGACCGGCATCCGCCAGCGCTGCTGCCATCGCCTGCTTCGCCGACTCAGGCATGCCGAGCGGATTTTCGTTTGAAGCGAGTTTGACGATTTTCGCTTCATCGAGGCCGAATTCACGCGCGACTTCAGCAATCGGGCGACCGCCCTGATAAGGCGCAATCGCACGAACGTAGTCAGGACCAAACTTAATTGACATAGCAGATTCCAAAATTAATCACGTCTGAAGCAAAGTCGGGCACCGCATACAGTGCCCGCTATAGATCACAAACTGGAAGGATACGAACCCAGCACTTTGAAAAATGCTGCGTTGTCTTTTAGCTCTTTCAAGGCGCTTTCGACCTTGGCATCTTGCAGATGACCTTCAACGTCGACGTAGAAATAATACTCCCACGTACCCATGCGTGCCGGACGCGATTCAAAACGGGTCATCGATACACCGTGCTTGGCCAGAGGCGCCAGCAAGTTGTAAACCGCACCCGCCTTGTTTGGCACCGAGAGTACCAACGAAGTCTGATCCTTGCCGCTGGCCGACGTTTGCAAACGGCCGATGACAGCAAAACGTGTACGGTTATGCGGATCATCCTGGATGTGCGCCTTGATGACTTGCAACTGGTATTTCTGTCCGGCGATCTCACTTGCAATAGCAGCCACGCTCGGATCTTCGCCCGCCAGGCGCGCCGCTTCGCCATTGGAAGCGACAGCCATACGTTCGATGTTCGGGTAGTTCTGGTTCAGCCAGACCTGGCATTGCGCCAGCGCCTGCGAATGCGCACAGATAGTTTTTACACCTGTCATCGAACCGGTACGCGTCATCAGGCTGTGATTCACCTGGATAGACACTTCACCGCTAATCGTCAGTGTGGTTTGCAACAGCAAATCCAGCGTACGATTGATCACGCCTTCCGACGAATTTTCGATAGGCACGACGCCGAAATCGGCAGTACCTGCTTCGGTAGCGCGGAAGACTTCATCGATGGAGGCGCAAGGCATCGCATCGACAGAGCGACCAAATTGTTGATAGACAGCCTGTTCGCTAAAAGTGCCGACCGGTCCCAGGTAAGCGACGGTCACGCGCTTTTCCAGCGCGCGGCAAGCTGACATCACTTCACGGAAAACGGTCTGGATATCGGTGTTGAGCAAAGGCCCGGGATTACGTTCTGCCACGCTGCGCAAGACCTGCGCTTCGCGTTCCGGACGGAAGACCGGTGCATTGGTCTCCGCCTTGATGTGGCCGACTTCCTGCGCGACGCGTGCGCGTCGATTCAGTAAATCGAGAAGTTGCGCATCGATGGCATCGATTTGTTCACGCAGTGGTTTGAGCTTGTCGTCGGTCGTCATAGTTATGCAAACAATCTTTTATTTGAATAAAAATCAGCCGTACTTTTTCTCGAAGTCTTTCATGAACGCGACCAGTGCCTGTACACCTTCCATCGGCATCGCGTTATAGATCGACGCACGCATGCCGCCGACCGAGCTATGGCCTTTGAGTTGTACCAGACCTTGCTGGTCCGCTTCCGCGATGAACTTGCTATTGAGCGACTCGTCTTTCAGGAAAAACGGTACATTCATGCGCGAGCGATTCGCTGCAGGAACATTGTTCAGGTAGAAACCGGTCGAATCCAAATAGTCATACATCAACTTCGCTTTCGCGATATTGACCTGCTCCATCGCAGCCACACCGCCCTGGCGTTTCATCCATTGGAAGGTCAGGCCGGCGATGTAGATAGGATAGGTCGGCGGCGTGTTGAACATGGAGTCATGCTCAGCCACTTGCTGCCAGTCGAATGCGGACGGGCAGATAGGCAATGCGTGACCCAGCATGTCATCACGCACGATGACGATAGTTACGCCTGCAGGGCCGATGTTCTTTTGTGCGCCAGCATAGATCACGGCGTACTTGGAGATATCGATTTCGCGCGACAGGATATTCGACGACATATCCGCGACCAATGGTACGTTACCAACGTCAGGCGTGAAGTCGAACTCAACACCACCGATGGTTTCATTGGTGCAGATATGTACGTAGGCAGCGTCAGGTGTCAGCTTCCAGGTATCACGTGCAGGCACATAGGTGAAACCTTTGTCTTCAGAAGAAGCAGCAACATTCACCTTCGCGTACTTGTGCGCTTCTTCGATAGTCTTGCTCGACCAGTGGCCGGTGTTGACGAAGTCGATAGTCGCAGGTTGCGCTTTATGACCAACCAGGTTCATAGGCACGATCGCATTTTCCGCGATGGCACCACCTTGCATCAACAACACTTTGTAATTATCCGGAATCGACAACAAGGAGCGCAGATCAGCTTTGGTTGTTGCCAGGATTTCCGTAAATTCCCGCCCGCGATGGCTCATCTCCATCACTGACAAACCGCTACCTCTCCAGTTTGTCATTTCCTCTGCTGCCTGCTTGATTACTTCTTGAGGCAATGCAGCCGGACCCGGCGAAAAGTTATACACACGCTTCATTATTCTGCTTCCTCCGTACCGGATTGATCATCATCAACTTCTACATCTGATTCAAGTATGCGTTGCAGTCCGCTCAGCTTGGTGCCGTCTTCGACGGCAATCAGGGTCACACCTTGCGTCGCACGGCCCATTTCGCGGATCTCTGCCACGCGGGTACGTATCAGTACGCCACCGGTCGTAATCAGCATGATTTCATCGCTGGCATCGACCAGGGTCGCCGCCACAACTTTGCCGTTACGTTCGCTGGTCTGGATCGCGATCATGCCTTTGGTGCCACGACCATGACGGGTGTACTCGGTGATAGGCGTACGTTTGCCAAAGCCGTTTTCCGTTGCCGTCAGCACGGATTGCTGTTCGTTCTCAGCCACCAGCAATGCAATGACTTGCTGACCTTCTTCCAGGTTCATGCCGCGCACGCCGCGTGCTGTACGGCCCATAGGACGTACATCGTTTTCGTCGAAGCGCACGGCCTTGCCGGAATCGGAGAACAGCATGACGTCATGCTTGCCGTCGGTCAGTGCAGCACCGATCAGGAAGTCACCGTCATCGAGGTCGACCGCGATGATGCCGGCCTTACGTGGATTGCTGAAATCGCTGAGCGAGGTTTTCTTCACGGTACCGAGGCTGGTTGCCATGAAGATGTAGTGATCTTCAGGGAAGCTGCGGTTTTCGCCAGAGATAGGCAGGATCACAGTGATCTTTTCGCCATCCTGCAGCGGGAACATATTGACGATAGGTTTGCCGCGCGAGTTGCGCGAACCTTGCGGCACCTCCCATACTTTCAACCAGTACAAACGACCGCGGTTGCTGAAGCACAAGATGTAATCATGTGTGTTCGCGATGAAGAGCTGGTCGATCCAGTCGTCATCCTTGGTCGCCATCGCCTGCTTGCCGCGACCGCCACGCTTCTGCGCACGGTATTCGGAAATCGGCTGCGCCTTCATGTAACCGGTATGCGACAAGGTCACGACCATATCCTGCGGTGTGATCAGGTCTTCGGTACCGAGGTCGGTAGCATTCAGTTCGATGGTCGAACGACGTTCATCTTTATTGCCGATGCCGTAGTCGTTTTTAGCCAGCGTCAGTTCATCATTGATGATGACGGTGACACGCTCCGGCTTGGCCAGGATGTCGAGCAAATCAGCGATCTGCTCCATGACTTCCTTGTATTCATTAACGATCTTGTCTTGCTCCAGACCGGTCAGGCGTTGCAGACGCATCTGCAGGATTTCCTGTGCCTGGTCATCGGACAGTTTGTACAAGCCGTCAGTCTGGATGCCGTAATGCTTAGGCAGGTTTTCCGGACGGAATGCATTTACGCCACCGATAGATGCTTCACCGGTACGTGCCAGCATCTCACGCACCACGGACGAATCCCAGGCGCGCGACATCAGATCAACTTTTGCCACCGGCGGAGTCGGTGCTGCTTTGATGATCGCGATAAAGTCGTCAATGTTGGCCAATGCAACTGCCAGGCCTTCCAGTACGTGACCGCGTTCGCGTGCTTTGCGCAGTTCAAATATGGTACGGCGTGTTACGACTTCGCGACGATGCGACAGGAAGCATTCCAGCATCTGCTTCAGGTTCAGCAACTTAGGCTGACCATCCACCAGCGCAACCATATTCATACCGAAGGTGTCTTGCAGCTGGGTCTGTTTGTACAGATTGTTCAGCACGACTTCCGGTACTTCATTGCGCTTCAGTTCGATCACTACGCGCATACCCGATTTATCGGATTCGTCGCGAATGTCGGAGATACCATCGAGCTTCTTGTCACGTACCAATTCAGCAATACGTTCGAGCAGCGACTTTTTGTTTACCTGATACGGCAACTCGTCGACGATGATGGCCGCACGGTTTTCCTTGCCGAATTCCTCGAAGTGCGTCTTCGCGCGCATCACCACACGGCCACGGCCAGTGCGATAACCATCGCGTACGCCGGACACACCATAAATGATGCCGCCCGTAGGGAAGTCCGGTGCCGGAATGATTTCGATCAGTTCATCGACTGTCGCATCTGCATTGCGCAACACATGCAAAGCACCATCGATGACTTCAGTAATATTGTGCGGCGGGATATTCGTCGCCATACCGACCGCAATACCGGACGAACCGTTGATCAGCAGGTTAGGAATACGCGTCGGCAGTACCGATGGTTCCTTTTCCTTGCCGTCGTAGTTCGGTACGAAGTCGACAGTTTCCTTGTCCAGATCAGCCAGCAATTCGCCAGCGATCTTATCCAGACGACACTCGGTATAACGCATAGCCGCTGCGTTATCGCCGTCGATGGAGCCGAAGTTACCCTGCCCGTCGACCAGCATATAGCGCAGCGAGAACGGCTGTGCCATACGCACCAGCGTGTCGTAAATCGACGCGTCGCCGTGCGGGTGATATTTACCCATGGTTTCACCGACCACGCGCGCACATTTCACGAACGGGCGGTTCCACACGTTATTCATCTCATGCATGGCAAACAATACCCGGCGATGCACCGGTTTCAAGCCGTCACGCACATCGGGCAATGCGCGGCCAACGATAACGCTCATCGCGTAATCGAGGTAGCTCTTGCGCATCTCTTCTTCGAGTGAAATAGGAATTGTTTCTTTAGCGAATTGATCCATTGGCGGTTCGTCTGGTCTTTGGCTAGGGGTTTTAATAATGAAGAATCGCTTGAGCAGTAAAGCTTAGTTACGGGCGATCCGGCAAATCGTAAGATTTTAACACGGCAGAGGCCTTCGCTCCCCGCTTTCGGCATTCCGGGAGCTTTCGCCGCGGCGACCATTGCGGTCACGTGGCAAGAAGAAAATATGTTTAAATGCTGACTGTCAAAAATTTGCTGCTTTTTCCAGCACTCATCTATTAATAAGAGAAAAACATGATCAACAAAGTGGTCCTTGGTTTGCTGCTTGGCGCATCCTCCTCCTACGTCGCCGCGCAAACTGATATTCAGGTCCCCGCCAACAATGCTTATGCCCAGGACAGCCGCGGCGTCGTCACGCGCAGTGCCTTTGGCCTGTGCTGGCGCTCCGGCACATGGACGCCAGCCGATGCAGTCCCAGGCTGCGACGGTGCATTGGTCTCCCCTATTCCGAATCCAATCGCACCCGACGTTGCCAGCCATCTGGATGGCAAGGTAGCGCCGCTTGCGCTTGCGGCCAATCCTTGCGATTTCACTATCGCACTGGAAAGCGACCAGACCTTTGGCCTGAACCAGGCAGTGTTAAATAGAGCAGCCAAAAACCGCATCGATCGCGACGTCCTGCCGAAACTGACCGCCTGCAACGGCGCCAGCAGCATGACGATTACCGGCTACACGGATCTGCTGGGCAATGCGCACTCCAACCAGGCCCTGTCGGAAAAACGTGCCGCTGCGGTCGCCGGCTATCTAAAGAAAAAGGGCGTGACGGTCAATATGAAGGTAGCCGGTGCCGGTGCGACACAGCCAGTCAAGGAATGTGACAGCAAATTGAGCCGCACCAAACTAGTTGCATGTTTAGCACCAAATCGGCGCGTTTTAATAGAAATGCACAGTTTGCCGAAATAAAAGAGTGCTTTTTAATAAATATTTCTTCAAAACATGAACGTTTTTGATGTCCAAAGGTCAATGTTTTGCCAGGGGAAATAATTCTTAGCAAGCGTTGTTTAAACACAACGCTTTGGAAAAAACGTTAATTAGTCGATTTAGCAATCGGTCGTTGTAGTGGCTGGCTGTGGCAAAATGGAGCCAAGTTAAACCATTGCATGCGAACAATTTGTTTCATGTGGTTGTTGAAGCGCGTGTTAATATCCATTTCCGATGTCATTCACGTAATTTTGCGCAGTTTAGTCTGCGGATATCTCACTCGAGAGGAGAAAGAAATATGAATAAATTAGCAAAACTCGTCTTCGCTGCGTCCGCGATTGTCGCAATGTCTGCTCAAGCACAGACCGACATCAAAGCAAGCACACCAAACAGCGCTTATGCACAAGCTACTAACGGTACGATCGTTCGCAACTCGACCGGTCTGTGCTGGCACACTGGCTACTGGACACCAGCTGACTCGGTTCCAGGTTGCGACGGTGCACTGGTTGCAGCTGCAGCCCCTGCTCCAGCTAGCCCAGCTCCAGCAGTTGTTCCAGTTCCAACTTCGGAAAAAGTAACTTTCGCAGCTGACGCATTCTTTGATTTCGACAAAGCAGTGTTGAAACCAGAAGGCAAAGCTAAACTGGACGATCTGACTTCGAAACTGAAAGATCTGAACCTGGAAGTTATCATTGCTGTTGGTCACACTGACTCGGTCGGTTCCGATGCATACAACCAAAAACTGTCGGTTCGCCGCGCAGAAGCTGTTAAAGCTTACTTGGTTGGCAAAGGCGTTGACGCGAAACGTGTTTACACCGAAGGCAAAGGCGAAAAACAACCAGTTGCTACTAACAAAACAGCTGCTGGTCGCGCACAAAACCGTCGCGTAGAAATCGAAGTTGTTGGCACACGCAAATAATTCGTTTCTAGCGAAATCTAAACCCCGCTCCGGCGGGGTTTTTTTTCGTCTGCGCAAACCAGCGCGCTCGCCGCACTTTCCAGTTATCATTTAGCCCATGAACGCCGATCCTTTAGAACTGAAAAAATTTAGCGATTTGGCCCATCAATGGTGGGACCCAACATCAGAATTCCGTCCGCTGCATGAAATCAATCCGCTGCGCCTGGGCTGGATCAATGGCCGTGCGCCACTGGCTGGCAAAACTGTAGTCGACATCGGTTGCGGTGGTGGCATCCTGGCCGAATCGATGGCCAAGAGCGGCGCCAATGTCACCGGCATAGACCTGTCAGAAAAAGCATTGAAAGTAGCCGATCTGCACAGCCTGGAATCCGGCGTACAGGTACGCTATGAACTGATCGCGGCAGAAGATCTGGCGGAGCGCGAAGCTGGTCGCTACGATGTGGTGACCTGCATGGAAATGCTGGAGCACGTACCGGATCCTGCAGCCATCGTTGCTGCCTGCGCCAAACTCGCAAAGCCAGGTGGCAAAGTATTCTTCTCGACCATCAACCGCAATCCGAAAGCGTATCTGCATGCGGTCATAGGTGCAGAATACTTGCTGCGCATGCTGCCCAAAGGCACACATGATTACGCCAAGTTCATTACTCCGGCAGAGTTGTCACGCTTCGCACGCGAAGCTGGCCTGGATATCGATGCACTCAAAGGCATGGGCTACAATCCATTGACCAAGATCTACTCGTTGAACCAGGACACCAGCGTCAACTATCTGATCGCCTGCACCAAGCCAGCCTGATCTTCGACACACTGCAAGGCCTGCGCATGTAGCCTGGCCTTGCTTACCTCTCTGCACGAGTTCACATGACACTACGCACGCCACTCGCCATATTGTTTGATCTCGACGGCACACTCGCGGACACCGCGCCCGACCTGGCCGGAGCCGTCAATCAATTACGCATTGCACGCGGCCTGGAACCAACCGACTACGAATTGCTGCGTCCTACTGCTTCTGCTGGCGCACGTGGCCTGATCGGTGCCGCCTTTGGCCTGACTCCGCAAGATGCCGAGTATCCTGAACTACGCGATGCTTTCCTGAAAAACTACGAAGCATCGATAGCAGTAGAAAGCCGTCTGTTCGATGGCGTCACTGAACTGCTGGCGCAATTGCAGGATCAGGGCATCGTCTGGGGCATCGTCACTAACAAAGTCAGCTACCTGACCGACAGACTGGTACCGCAAATTGGTCTGGATCACGCAGCCTGCGTCGTCTCCGGCGACACGGCCAGCCATCCCAAGCCGCACCCGGCCCCACTGTTTGAAGCCGCCAAACGCATAGGCATAGACCCTGAGCACTGCTGGTACGTTGGCGACGATTTACGCGACATCCAGGCTGGCCAGGCTGCTGGCATGACTACCATCGCAGCAGGCTGGGGTTATTGCGGAAATGTAGAACCGGCAAGCTGGAATGCGGATGCATTGGCAGAGTCACCACAGCAATTATTTACACTGATTAAGCAGTAAAACGGCAGTACAGCTTCAGATACACCGGCAAAAATCGGCTCACTTGAATCTGCCGTGAAACACCCCATCTAATGCGATACAATGGCAATGCTTTGGGGGCGACCTGGTTTCGACAGGGGTTGCAAAGCAGCGCAGGGCATACCGAGGACTGGTCACCTCGTAAATACAACCAGAAAAGTAATAACTGCAAACGATAACTCGTACGCACTAGCCGCTTAATACCGGTTAGCTTCACACCGTTTCTTCCTTGGGGCGGGCTGGCAACAGCAGTGAAGTCATATACAAGGAATCGCGTCGTGCCGGGTCACTTGGCAAGACGTTAAACAATAGGTGACTCGCCTGTCCGCAGCGTGTGCGTCCGCGTCGTACGGGTTAAATCAAATGGCAGCACTAAGTATGTAGAACTGTCTGTAGAGTGCTTCTGGACGCGGGTTCGATTCCCGCCGCCTCCACCACCAATACAAAAGGTCATCCATCAGGATGGCCTTTTTTATTTGTATTGACGTTGAGGGGATCGAACTCGCGGGACGCGGGGCGTAGCCAGGGTTGCGCAACGCATGCGTTGTGCTGGCTGAGCGGTGTGCGCTTGCAAGCACACAGTCGGGAGCCCACTATCGTAATCCACTGGCAGGTCCTTATTGACACTCCTCCCCTTACGGCAACAGAATCGAGCCAGACAGCTATTGGATTTCATCATCACACCAAGCTGCGACGAAGAATTGGCTGAACGCCTAAAGATATTGCAAGTTTCCCGCATCCTTCTGAAGCCATTCAAGGTCAGGGATGTTATTTCAACTATCGAAATGGTGAGTCGTCCGGCTTCGTAAGTCCCACCCTATGCGCTTTCCGGCTCAGGAAAGAGGTGATCATTTGACCTAGCCACATCAACACGCAAAAAATGTATGGCAATATGCGCCCTGAAGGATAAGTGCGGCAAGTATGTATTGGGCAGGCTGATAACGGGCGTATACAGATATGGCAAAGCTGTTGTTACTGGAAGATGAGGTTGACTATCGGCAGGAAATCGCCGACTTCCTGAGGAGCGAAGGACATCAGGTGATGGAAGCAGGCAGCGCCGCAGAATTCATGCCCCTGATGGATGTCATGGATATCGCCTTGATAGACGTGGGACTGCCGGACGGCGATGGCCTGGAAGTCGCAGCCAGGTTGCGTCAGTATCGCAACAAATGCGGCATCATCATGCTGACCGCCCAGGGCGGCGTCAATTACAAAATTACTGGCTTACGCGACGGTGCCGATCACTACCTGGTCAAACCGGTACGCTATGACGAGCTATTGGCCCATATCAGCGCGCTGGAACGGCGTATGGGACTGGGTGGATGGCGACTCGATACCGTGGAACGCAAGCTATATGCGCCTAACGGCCATGCCGAAGTATTATCCGAACACGAACTAAAACTGTTTGAACTGCTGGCCGCGCAATCCGGCCAGGCGGTCAGCCGCCGTACGATTGCGAATGCCTTCGGGGCCGACTGGCTGGATTACGATGAGCGCAGGCTGGAGCAAATCGTTAGCCGGCTGCGCCGCCGCTGGCGCGAAAACTGTCCGGAAGAACTGCCGTTCCGGACCGAACATGGCAAAGGCTATAGCTTCTGCGCCGACATAGAAGTATTTTAAACAGCCGCTAACAAGGCATCTGCGTCCTATCCCATCCTATTTGAAACGATATTTGAGACCGACCGTAACAAGGTTGGTGCCTGCATAGCGCGCATACATGATGCGTCCGTCCACGTTGCCGAACAGCCGGGCTTCATAACCGCCACCCCAGGTAAAGTCTGTATCCGTTTTCCGGACCGAGTTAGTTCTGCGTAATGCAGGAAACTCGGCGGTGGTATTGATAGTCGAATACGTCGCGCCGCCCAGTACATACAGGCCAGGCAGAACCTCGGGTAATTTATAAAAGAAAGCCAGGTCATGATTTTTGGTCTCGACCCGCGCATTGTAAGAAAAAACGCCGTTAGTCGCGCTTTGCTTATAGTCGCTGGGACGTACTGCTCCCAGCTCTACGCTCAGCTTGGGCGTGATCTGGTAACCGACGTAAAGTCGGCCGCCATCCACCCTGTCAGTTTCGGAGGTAACCCGAAAACTCGGATTTAGCGGGTCTTTTTTCTTGACCTTGCCACTACCGGCATCCAGGCCTAAATAGAATTTCCCGACATCATTTTCATCTGCAAACGAAACGGCGGAAACGACGGATAGCACTGCAAAAACGAGCGGTTTAATGGACATTACACTTCTGACGAAAACGGAATGCGTGACCCTGAACAATGGGAAACGGCAAATTGCTGCCATGCCGACCTTATAGGCCGCGCATTATACAGAAACAGCCGTCAACACATTCCGGAAGGCAATATTTTGCCTTCCGCCTGCGTTTTCGATCAGTAAGTCGCCAACACGTTCACAAAGAAGCCACGAGCGCGATACGACAGGTCCGTCAAATCATCCGAGTAGTTGGTGAAGTTATAGCCGACACCCGCTTTGATGCCTTTGTCGAAGTGACGATACAGACCAACTAATGCACCTGCCTTCGCATCTTTCGCTTCCGTCGCACGCAGATTGCGGAATTCAACCAGTGCATCCCACTCTTTGACGAAATGTATGTCAGCGCGCAGCACCCACAGATCCGCGCGGCTGGAGAACCATTCGCCACCGGCCACCGGGGTCTTCAGTTCACCGATACGGAAAGCATACTTACCACCTACCGACAACCACGGCAGCAAGTCGTAAATCGTATCAACTGCAAACACCTGGCTACGTTGTGCGTAATCCGCATTCAGGCCGGACGGCGTCAATTGACCATTGGTAGGTACATTGTTCAGGTTGGTGTACTTGAACAAGGTATTCCAGCGATCGTTATCGACCGGACGGTAAGCACTGGCCAACACGAATTCACGATAGTTACCATCGATGAATGCCCCCTGGTTATTGCGCGAGCGTGACACATTGAATTTGCTCAGGATGCGCCAGGCTGGATCAACCTGATAACCCAGGGTATTACGCATCAGCCAGGTTGTGCGCTCACCGGACACATTGCCGCTGTCCTTGCGCCATTCCAGGCTACCGCCGTATTTAAGGCCATCCTTTTTATAGCCGACCGAACCGCCCAGCGCGCGACGTTCAAGATCGCCCGCCAACGGATCGGAGACCGTACCGTATTCAGCTTTGGCGCCCCAGTTCCAGCGATCATTCGGCGCCCAGTCTATACCGAAGGCTTGGGTCAGGCTTTGCGGACCTGCACCGTTGGAAGCACGTCCTTCACCGAAGACACGCAACTGATCCGATACACGGGTGCTGGCACCGGAAACCAAAGTTCCTTGACGACCGCGCCACGCGATATCCGGACTTTCTGTTTCCATCGCATAGGTCAGGTAGGCATTGCTACGATCCGATACACGGTAATCAGCACCCACCTTGCCGCCTATACCCATGCTGCCATCCGATACTTCGGCCAGCAGCTTGACGCGTTCGCTGACTTGCAGCGAGCCACCTACACCAACGCGATTATTTGCATCGCGTGTGGCATCGTGATCCAGTGTCGCCTGCACGAAACCGTATGCTTCCCAGTCATCTTTCTCACCCGGCTTGCCATCCTTGCGCTCCGGTTTGTAGCCGACACGTACTTGTGCATCGGTACGTGACCCGACTTGTGACAGCAATGGGCTAGCATTGGCAACCACCTTGCTGCGGTCATCCATACGCGTACCGACTGCCACATCCCATTCAGGATTGATGGTTTGGCGCACTGCGACTTCGAGGTTCTGGCTATCCTGCAGATCACCGTTACGTTGATCAGCTTTGACCAGCAAGCGTGTACCCTGCACGATTTCGACGTCAGCATTCACACCTGTTTGCCGGATCGCTTCACCACTGACACCGATCTGGCCTGGTGCGGAGTAACCACGTTCACGGTTCTGCGCATAGGCGGAGAACTTGCCTTTCATATCGTCCGTGACTTCTGCCAGGTCGACCGCTGCTTCCACACGCTGCGCACCAGCCGTCTGGTTGGTACCGGGATTCAGGCTGTTGAAACCGAAACCACCATCCAGCGAAGTTTGCGAACCACTGCCCGGCCCCTTCGATTGTGCTACTTCGAATTTGACCCAGGTACCCGGTTTGTAACGGAAGGTACCATCTACTCCTTTCAGAGTCTGGCTGGTGCCGTCTTCGCCTTGATGGTAGCTGCTGATACCCAGTTGTACGTGATCGTTCAGCCATTGGCTGCCACGGAAACCGGTCGACAGATTGTTAATGGCTGTCACACCTGGTGCGTATTCATAAGTCGTCACCAGGTAAACCGGATTGCCGCTCACCGCCGACGTCATGATCAGGCTGGCGCTGCCGCCGGTCGATGACAATGGCGATTGCAGCAAGATGCGACCTTGCAGGTAGTTGATCTCGTAGTCCTGTGCTGGTGCCAGCTCACGACGTTCGATCACCATGCCGGAATCCTTGTCGCGTACCTCTACCCATACCCGCTCCGAACCCTGCGTGATATCCAGGTGGCGCAGGTAGTACAGCGAACCGCCGGTACCACGGAATTCTTCACGCGACGACAAGGTACCCGGATCTGCCAGGAAGGCATCGATCTGCGTTTGCTTCTCGCCGTAGGTGGTTGCATCTTCCGAACGATGACGCAGTTGCGCACCGTACAAGCCACGCGAGTATTGCATCAACTCGGTACCTGTCCAGCTGGTTTTGAAGTTACCCCACAGCGCATGCGAGTCGCCTTTTTGCAATTTCACATAGAACTTACCTTGTGTCGGCGCATCGTCAACCGTGGTGCTGTCATCGCCATAGACCGGGTAATACAGGTTCGGATCTATGCTGCGCAACAGGTATTTAGGATCCTTGCTGGAGAAGTTCGAGAACAAATCCTTGAACGGACCTTCGCGCGTATCCGCCGAAGCAGTCAGCAAGTACTCGCCCTTGATCTTGCCTTTCAGGTAGAACGCGGCACGACCGTCGACGTAGACTTTATTGTCGTAATGATCTCCGTTGTCACCCGTCACCAGTTTGATCGGGCCCGATGTCTTGTTCTGCCCTACCGTCAAATCACCAAGTGCCAGATAGAACCAGTCATTGGCTGCAATGTTCAGATTACGACGGAAGCTGTTCGCACGACCATCTGCTTCAGTCACGGTGACTTCGACTGACTGCGGACCGGCTGGCATGATTTGCTTCATCGCAAACTTGCCATTCGCATCCACCGGCAAATCCAGTCCGAGGGCAGCGACGCGCTGACCTGGCTGCATATGAGTGCCATTGACGGTAATCGTGCCGCCGGTCACCGGGATATTGCGCAGTGCCAGGCTGTTTTCACCGTAACCAGTCAGGCGTTCACGTTCTATCTTGTCCTGATCTTCATTTGCAGGCATCGCGCGATTCAACAGATTCAGCGACTTCAGACTGGTTTCATCGAAACGACCTTGTTCGTCATACACGCGCAACAGATAAAAGACTTGGTCATCCGCGACCACAGGTGCAGTCCAGTTCGTCACACCGGTCCACGAAACTGGCAACACTTCCAATGGTTGCTCTTGTGTCTTTTGTCCTGCTTTGAACAAACGCAACTCGGCCTTCTTCAGCCATGGTATGTAGTTGGACCAGGCACGGAATTCGACTTGCTGGCCTTTGACAGCTGCATTCGGCGTTGCCCAGATATTCATGGTCGGTGCAATTGCCAGACTGTCGTAGCGTACCTGGATATCTGCACGCTCAAGCGCAACGTCGGTACAACGCTGCCCATCCGCCTCATTCGCGTCATTACCCTGGAACGGTACGCCGTCGATAGTGATACGGAATGGCGCATCTATCATCTGCGACATCGCTTGCGGTGAACAAGGTGCAGGCTTAGGCAAGGCAACTACTGGTGCTGCCATATCAAACCAGACTTGCAAGCCCACACGGCGATTCTTGGCCATGCCTTCGGGTGTCGCATTCGATGCGAGCGGCTGGCTTTCGCCCTTGCCATCTATCGAGTATGTGATCGCAGGATTTTTCAATGCCTGCTTCAGGTAAGCGGCTACCGTCAGCGCACGCGCTTCAGACAAACCCTGGTTATCGGTAAAGATACGCTTGGCATTCGGTGACAGACGTTGATTGTCGGTATGACCGACGATCGCGATACGCATACCGGCGATCACACCTTTACGTGCGTGGATCTCGGCTATCAATGCATCCAGCGATTCCTTGGCGGACGGTGTCAGGTCAGCTTTACCGGATACGAACAGGCTCAAGCCTTTGGCTTCCTGCAGTGCCTTGCTCAGGTCTGCAGGTGCAGCAGGTACTTGCGCAGCACGATTACGCATCTCGGTCGCTTCAGCGCGTGTCACGCCGGACGGCATAGGATAGGCAATCTTCGGTTGCACTTCCGCCGGACGCGGTATCGAATGCAAATCGATGCGTCCGTTATCGATACGTTTGCCATTAATCTCTGTATCCGCCCAGGTGGATGGACCGGCAAACAACATGCTGATCGCCAATGCGATGGTGTGTGGTCGGAGCATCATTGCGCGCCCTCCAATTCTGTTTCTATCATCAGCGGAACAAGTGGCTCGCTTTCCTCATGCCCTTTCTTGCGCTTCTCCTTCCACATACGCTGTACACGATCACTGACGGCAGCGATGCGTTTCTTGGCGAGGTCTTTGGATTCCTTACCCTGACGGTATGCAATACGCAGAACCGTAGGACGTGATTGCAGTTGCTCCGGCAATTTATCCAGCTCCGAGATATAAGGTGCTTGCAATTCTGTGCCCTCACCTACGAATGCAGCACTGGAGAGTTCCAGTCGCACTACGCGATGTACGCTTGCACCAAAATTAAGTTTGACCATCTTGCCGCGGGTGACGCGAACGTCGCGCGGGTTCTCTGTAGTCAGGCGATAACCGGACGGCAAAGTGCGTTCATCCACTTTCATGACGAAGTTGGAACCGCGATCCGCATTCGGAATGGCCGCGCAAGCTACGTGGAAACGCCCTTCCTGATCGCTGGTCACCAGCAAGCCGCGGGCAGTCGCGATACGCACGTTGGCAATACCTGGCTCACCCTGGTCTTGATAACCATTGGCATTCTTGTCATCGAAGACCTTGCCGATGATGTCGGAACAATCAAAGGTCGGATCTGGCACCACGCGCACGGTAGCCGAAGCTGTGTTCGAGACTTGCGTTTTAGTGATGTCGTTAATTGAAGAGACGCGATTAACGAATTCACCTTCAGAGACGCCGGTACCGACGACCAGCATCATGCGCAGTGTCTTGCGCTCACCCGCTGTGAAAGTCTGGTTAGGCCAGGTCAGGTTGCGACCGCTGACCAAAGGTTCGGTTGGCACACCGTTCAGCGAAGCGGTACCGGTGCGATAACGGAAACCAGCTGGTATCACGTCGACGACATTGATGCCCGTCAAGGTTGCCGCCAAGGTGTTGGTGGCGGTGATGGTGTAAGGCACCAGATCTCCACGTACCACGTTGACCAGTGGGGTGCTCTTCGTCATCACGATCGCACCACCCAGGACTGGGTCCAGCGGGATATGGTTATTCCCAACGTTGGCCGATCTGGTAGGACCTGGCGTGTTCGACAGATTAAATGTCGTGTAGTACTGCGTCGAGCCGGAACCCAGCGTGCTGGTGGTAGCCGGGCAAGCACCAGGATTTTGCTTGGTTATTGCCAGTGCCGGTGCACCCACGTTGCTTTGTACCAGCGCTGGATCTGGGGTCGGTGAGACCAGCAAGGTATTCGAACATACCGGCAACAATGTCGATGGCGACGGTGTGTAACCCGCAGGATAAGTGGTCACAACCAGGGTATACATGCCTGGGGGTGCGTTCGAATTCAACAGGAATTGATACAAGCCATCAGCACCGGTAGTCGACGCACCAACGCCACCAATCACATGCAACGCCGGATCAAAGCCCGCAGGTCCCTGAATGGTAACCACTGCGCCGGAAACCGGTTGACGTGTGATCGCGTCATAGACAACACCAGTCGCACCACCGTGCCCTTCTTCTGCGAAGTTATTGTTCAGCGTCGATGTATTCGGCGGCAGAACGATATTGCTGATGCGGCTAGGCGTGACCGCCTGCGACGTAGCTGTACCTGGCGTACCACCGTTAGGCACAGGGCCTGCTGTCGTAATACCGTTGCTGGTACCAGATGGCTGGGTAGGCTGCAGCACAGAATAAGTGCCTGGCAACAATCCGCTGAAGCTGTAGTTACCGTCAGCGTCGGTTACTGTCGTTGCGACCACAACATTCGCTGCATTCAGCAACTGGATGGTGACGCCTGGCAGCGGTGTATCTACACCACTTTCAAACGTGCCATTCGGTACCGGATTGTTGTCCTTGAATACCTTACCGGAAATCGTGGATGCAGCGATCTCTGCAAAGTTGTTATTAATCGAACCCGAAATTTCACCCGCGCCGTTATCACCCAGTACGACATTCGCGATCTGGCTGCTGGTCGTGCTTGGGTTAGAGGCTGTGCCTGGTGTACCTGTGCTGCCAGCTACGTTCACTATCGTGCCCGCAGTGGTCGTGCCATTCAGTGTTCCTGGTGGTTGTGTAGGTTGGCACACCGAATAGGTGGCCGCACCCAGGTCGGCAAATATATAGTTACCTAGTGAATCGGTCGTCGCGGTTGCAAGCAATGGGCCGCTACAAGTCGGGCCGCTGCGCAATTCAATTGGCGAGTTGGCAATCGGGGTGTCGGTACCACTGGTAAATACACCGTTAGGAACCAGCTTGTTGTCCTTGAATACCTTGCCCGAAATATAGCCACGTGTGCTGATAGTCAGCGGTGCATTCGCAGGTTGTTGGTTATTACCCAGATTGGTTTGCAAGGCACCGGCCGGGATATTGTTGGTATGTACACCAGCAGCAAATCCGGTCACATTGACATCGATGGTACAGCCGCCTGGCGGGATGGTACCGCCGCTACGCAAACGTACACTGACTGCATTCGGCACTGCATCGACCGTGCCGCCGCAAGTGGTCGTAATGCCAGGCGTCGCCGTCAGGCTGATCTGACCAGGAGCGACCGGCAGTACGTCGTCAAAATTGGACGTCAGGGTCATCGTCGTCGCATTGTCATTGGTAATGACGATGCTCAGGCGCGATACGCCGTTCGGTGGAATCACTGCAGGAGAAAACTGCTTGCTAACGGTCGGTGGTGTCGAGACGATCAGTTCTGCACGTGTCGGCTCTTCATTCACGACACCTTCATTAGTCGTGACTGCACCAGCCGGAATCGTATTGGTATAAGTACCTGATACGTTGCTCAAGACGTTGACCGTCGCCGTACAAGAACTGGTCGGAGCAATCGTAGCACCGCTCAGGCGCACGCTGGTTCCCGATGGATCAGCGGTCACTACACCGCCGACGCAGGTAGTGCTCGCTCCCGGCGTAGGTGCCACAACCAGACCTGTCGGCAGGACATCTGTCACATTGACGCCGGTCAATGCGGTGGCATTGGTGTTTTCAAAACGCAGGGTCAGCACTGCAATCGCACCAGGGGCCTTATTATCAATACCGGTAGTGAAGCCAGCAGGATTACCTGCGTCCAGCGTGAGCAGACTAAACGCCTTGTGCACCGACAAAGGCGATTTTGCGCGCAAAGTATCGCTGGTCGGCGTTGTGTTATTGGTTGTCGTGCCACCGATAGTGACAGACAAGGCACCAGCCGGAATCGTATTGACGTAGTCGCCTGCCGCTGCAACCAGTACATCGATTTCCGCGTAGCAGCTGGCAGGTACCAGGCCACTTGCAGCAGGAATCGTGCCGCCGCTGACTTGTACGACGTTGCCGCCGGAAGATGTCACTGTTGCGCCTGTACATGTCGTCGTCGGATTGCCACCATCAGCAGGAATTGTCACGCCAGCTGGCAGAGTATCGTTCACCGACAGGTTGGTGCCCACCTGTGCCGTAGGGTTAAAGAAGGAAATGCGCAAACGCGAACGCTCACCCGGTTTGACCACATTCGGTGTGAACTGCTTGACGATACCTAAGTTGCTGCTGGTCGCCAGACTGGTCGATGCAGGAGCGCTGTTTGTCAGGCCTTGGTCAGTATGCAAGGCACCTGCCGGGATGATGTTGGTCACACCCGCTGCCACGGTTGAAGTCACATTAACCTTGACCGAGCAAGTCGTGTTCGCCGCCAATGTTGCAATGCTCAGGCTGACCGAGCGCGAGCCGGGCACGGCAACCACATTCCCCCCCGGGCAAGTCGTGCTCGCCATAGGACTCGCAGTGATAACCCAGCCATTTTCCGGTGCACCAGCAGTACCGTCAGTCGTGAAGTAATCGGTGACACCCATATTGGTAACGCCTTGGGTACCGCTATTGATATCAATCGTCAATTGACTGACCTGGCCCGGAAAGGTCAACGAAGATGGATTCGTCGATTTCAAAATGGTCAGGTTGGTTGGCGCATTACGTATCAGGGTCGCATCGACCGAACTTACATTGCGTACGCCACCGTCGGCGGTGATGTTGTTGGCTGGAATGCTGTTAAGCCAGTTCGTGCTACCCGTTGCGATGACATCAAACAGCAGCGAGCAACTTCCGCCGCCGTTGATGCTGGCTCCAGCTAGCGAAATCGAGTTCGCTCCAGCTGCACCGGTAATGACAGGTGTACCTGCACAAGTCGAATATGCGTTGGTCGGATTCGCCAAAACCATCCCGGTCGGCAATGGATCAGTCACGGCCACGTTGGTCAGTGGCAGAGTGCTCGAATTCAGCAGCTGCACGGTAACAGTCGATTTGCCACCAGAAGCTACACTGGCCGGATTAAAGCTTTTATTTGCAGTCAGCGCCGAGGTATAGGTCACGGTCGCCTGATTCGTTGCCAGCGGCGTCAGCGAGCGCGTCTGGTTATCTGCCAGGGTTTCATTGCCGCCTACCGTTGCAATATTGTTGTACACACCAGCAGGCCCCACTACGTCCACTTGCAATACGCAAGTACCATCCGCGCCTGTCCCGTTGCCTGCACGAGCCGGAACGGTTGCGCCATTCATGCTGACCGAAGTTGAATTTGGTGTTGCAGTGATGGTCGGCGCACCGCAGGTGCTGGCGGCATTCGATGGCGTTGCGACACGCAGTAGACCACCACCCGCAGTTGCCGCTGGCAAAGTATCGGAGATGGTTACGCTGGTCAGCGGATTTACCGATTTATTGTTCAGCCTGATCGTCATGCGGACGATGGTGCCTTCGGCAAAAGTGCTGACGCCAGGCGCTGATTCTGCAAATGCCTTGCTTACAGAAAGTACCGGAGCAGTTGGATTAGGCGGTGTCGTATTCGAACCACCGCCGTTACAAACCTGACCTGCACCATTGTTGTAACAGACGCCACCTGAATTAATAACGTTAGCAGTCGAGGTATTGGTAGTCAGCGAAGTCATCGCCCAGAAACTGACCTTACAAGAACCAGGTGCGTTAATGGTGCTGCGACCAGGAACCGTCGTCAGGTTAACCACTGGTGATGTTGCGCCGACTGGCGACGACGTGCTCACCGCGCCGCAACCTGCGCCAGTCACTGTCGGCGAGTAATTTACTCCGTTGATGGTGCCGGTCAGAAATGTCTGGCCATTGGTGAAGGTGTCAGTAATGCTGACGTTGTTGATCGCACCTGCACCGTAGTTTTGTACTTCAACCTCATAGCGGATCGGGTTACCCGGTGCCACCGAGGTAGGTGTAGAGGTTTTCAAAACACGCAAATCATCCGCCACCAGGATGGAGGAGGATGCCGGTTGACTACGTATCGCCGGGTTACCGACATTGACCGCGCCTTCCGACAATGCATTGGTATAAGTAACCGGAACACCAGTAGTTTGCACACGACCGGTAAAGTTCACGGTGACGGTACAAGTTCCAGCTGTATTACCGACTTTCGCAGGTATGGTGCCACCTGCCAAAGAAAATCCTACCGCAGTAGTGGTCGGTACAGCACCACATGTGCTGGTGGCGCCAGTTACCAACAGACCTTTGGTTCCGTCTGCGCCACCCACTCCATCAATAGGACTATCTACAAAATTGCTGATGTTAAGCGGTGTGTCGCCTTCATTCGTCAGCGTGATCGTGAAGCTACCGTTTTCTCCACTGGATAACGATGCCGCAGAAAATGCCTTTGACACCTTGAGCGGCGAAAGGACAGTGACATTTGCAGTTGCATCGGCAGATGCGGGTATACCCACGCTGTTGGTGAAGCCCGTGGACCGATTGATACGGTTGGTTTGCGCTCCGGTCGAATATGCACCATTGGTCTGGTTCGCTTCGACGTTGACTGTGAAGGTACAACTTCCGCTCGCGGGCAAAGTACCACTACCACTTACGGTCGTGGCACCTGCAACTGCAGTGATAGTCGGAGCGGGACCGCCACCGGTACAGGTAGCATTTGCAACCAGAGGAGTAGCGATCTTGATGATGCTGCTACCACCCAATTGAGGGAATGCATCAGCAATGTTAAAACTGTCGATAGCAACCGGATTCGTATTGCTGACGGTAACAGTCAACGCGGTCGGCGCACCACCAAGTACCAGGTTCGAATTTGCAAATGACTTGTTAATTTCCGGCTGTGCAAGCGCGCGTACACCAAAGGTCTGGGTTACCTGACCGCTATTCGCCACATTAACGCCGTTCTCTGTACCGGTTACCGCACCACTACCCAATTGATAATCGTAGCTAGCAGCGGCACCGTTCGAAGTTCCCGCAGTAACAGGAATATCGATAGTACAAGAGCCGTCTACCGCAGGGCTTGTCGTTGCAGCTGGAACTACGCCACCATCCAGCTTGATCTGCTGCGTACCAACCGAGGTAGTCATGGTTCCGCCGCAGGTAGAAACCGGAGTACCGGCTATTTTCAAACCGTTCGGCAAAGTACCGGGCAACAGATTGTCAAACGCGGTGTTATTGACAGGCACCGTCGCATTGTTCGACAAAGTAATGCGCAGGGTACGCACCTCGCCCGGATAAAAAGAAGACGGGTCCGGCGTCGTCACCGATGCAGTCAATGCAGCAAATGCAGACATAGGCAACAAGCCCATCGCCAGAGCCAGAGGCACTGACCGGAGCATGGATGCGAAAGACGATTTGGCAAAAATTGTGGGACGCGACATGGCAGACCTATCTACTTTTCAAAAATTTTTAAAACCAGGAGCACAGCGATCGACTGCTAAAAAATTGATCCAATGCAATAAATTTCCGAACGGAATATAAATTTCAGGCGGAGGAATCGCACGTAAACGATCGTCAACATTTGCAAACGAATTGCGGCAGATGTCCTGTTGACGCGGTGTTGACAGAAGAAAACTCGCTGAAGAAATGCTGCGGGAGGTTAATAAGTTTCGCGATGGAAATGCTGACAAATGCTGAGACGTGCGGAACTACGGGGAGCGGAGAAGAAGGAGAAAATGCGAGAAGAGTCGCGTGTGAATATTTTTGATAAGAAATAAATTCTCACAAGAAAAACAATTAGTTAGCGCGTTATCGCCTTATCGATACGACGCACATACACGCGTAAATTATTTCCACATGGAAATAATTTATGATTTTTTTGTTGAGTAAACGTTTGCAAACTAGACGACATAGGCGCGTCTCAATTTCACAATCCGTTTGAAATATCCAACACATCGTTTACAAAATTTGCACTTGCAAACACAGTGCATAAAAAAAGCCGGGTCTAAACCCGGCTTCGTTTTTTTACAACAGTGAAGATCAGAACTCTTCCCAATCGTCGGCACCGCTGCTAGCACCGTTCGCAATCTTCTTCGGCGCTGGAGCCGAGATCGCACGATTGGCAGCATCACCATGCGAAGGAACGACCTGTACTTTCGCTGTTTTTCTCACTGGTGCTACCGTCACAGCCGAGCTGTCCAACTTAAATACACTGACTGCTTCAGCCAGTTTCGCCGCTTGCTCATTGAGCGATTCCGCAGCAGCCGCAGCTTCTTCTACCAATGCTGCATTTTGTTGGGTGACCTGATCCATCTGACCGATCGCCTGATTGACCTGTTCAATACCCGCGCTTTGTTCCTGACTCGCTGCCATGATCTCGGACATGATGTCAGTGACATGACGCACACTTTGCACCACTTCATCCATAGTCACGCCAGCTTCTTCAACCAGCTTGCTGCCGAGCTCCACTTTATCGACCGAATCACCGATGAGTGTTTTGATTTCCTTGGCTGCTGCCGCAGAACGTTGTGCCAGGTTGCGCACTTCACTCGCCACCACGGCAAAGCCGCGACCTTGTTCACCAGCACGTGCTGCTTCGACGGCTGCGTTCAGTGCCAGAATATTGGTCTGGAATGCAATGCCATCGATGACGCCAATGATGTCGACGATTTTCTTCGCCGAGGCATTGATGTCTTCCATCGTATCGACCACGCGTGATACAACCGCACCGCCTTTTTCTGCGACTCCCGACGCAGATACGGCGAGTTGATTTGCCTGACGTGCGTTGTCAGCATTCTGTTTGACGGTAGAAGTCAGTTCTTCCATCGAAGATGCTGTTTCTTCCAATGAGCTGGCCTGTTCTTCGGTGCGGCTGGACAGATCCAGATTACCGGCAGCGATCTGACTGGAAGCGGTCGCTATCGTATCGATACCTGTGCGCACCTGACTCACGCTTTTCACCAGCCCATCATTCATGTCGCGCAAGGCATACAAGAGTTGGCCGGTTTCATCGTTGGAGTTGGACTGGATTTTGTTACGCAGATCACCGGAGGCCACGGTACGCGCAACCGACACCGCGTAATCGAGCGGGCGTGTAATGCTGCGTGACAACAGCCACGCCAGTATCGCGCTCAATATTAAAGCCATGGTGCCCAAAGCAATCAGGACCGTGCGGCCGGATGCATACAGCTCATCGACCTCGGCTTTGGCTTTCAGGAAAATCGTTTGCTGAAACTCCACGACAGCCTGTACCGACTGATTGTAGGAAAGCAGCGCCGGGTCCATTTTTGTTTCTATCAGTTTTTTTGCTGCGGCTTCAGCTGCAGGATTGCCTTCCGCCTTGAGTTTGAACACATCCTTGCGGACATCCATGTAAGCAGTACGCTTCTCACCGACGACGCTCATCAGCTTCTTGCCTTCGTCGCTATGAATCAACTCAACGATCTGGTTTTGCAGCTTGGTGATTTCCAGGCTTTGCGCTTCCATTTCAGTCTGGAATTGCTTCTGCACTTCCGCATCATTACTACGTACACGTGCTGCGGTACGCACTGCATTCGCGATATTGCCCAGATACCATTGATGTGTCAGCCGCTCCTTGGTAGCGGCCTCCTCCATATGCACAGTAGCCTGTGCTACCTCCTGCAAACGCCAGACACCGATCACGATCATGGATGCCATCAGTGCCAGTATCACAGCGAACGCCAGTCCCAGACGTACGCCAATTTTCAGATTAGTTATTTTCATTTTTATACTCAAAGTGAAGAAAGGATATTTGCAAAAGGATGTTCACGAAAAAACATCAAGTTGCCAGGCCTGCTGGCGAACTTGATGTCATCGCATAGTCGGGATAAAGCAGGGATAAAGCTGCCCCTGCCTCAATCACACACTTCAGATGGGCGTGGATTTAAAACTCTTCCCAATCGTCGCCACCGGTCGGCGCGCCATTCGCTACTTTCTGACGCGCCGGAGCGGGTGCCGAGATTGCGCGCTTGACTGGTGCTGGTGTGCTGGGAACTGCGGTGATTTTGCTCGCAGCTTTTTTAAGCGGCGTAGCGGCAGCCACACCATCCAGTTTAAAGACGCTGACTGCTTCGGCCAGTTTGCCGGCTTGTTCATTCAGCGATTCAGCGGCAGCGGCAGCCTCTTCAACCAGCGCAGCATTCTGTTGCGTGACTTGATCCATCTGGCTAATCGCCTGATTGACTTGCTCGATACCTGCGCTTTGTTCCTGGCTGGCTGCAGTGATTTCCGACATGATGTCGGTCACTTGCTGTACGCCATGAACAACTTCTTTCATGGTCACACCGGCTTCGGCGACCAGCTTGCTACCGATTTCGACTTTATCTACCGAATCACCGATCAATGTTTTGATTTCCTTGGCAGCAGCGGCGGAACGTTGCGCCAGGTTGCGCACTTCGCTGGCGACCACGGCAAAGCCGCGACCTTGCTCACCTGCACGCGCTGCTTCCACTGCGGCATTCAAGGCAAGGATGTTGGTCTGGAAAGCGATGCCATCAATCACACCAATGATGTCGACAATTTTCTTCGCCGATGTATTGATGTCTTCCATCGTATCGACCACTTGCGAAACCACCACACCACCTTTTTCTGCCACGGTGGAAGCCGAAGCTGCCAGTTGATTGGCCTGACGTGCGTTATCAGCATTTTGCTTGACGGTCGAGGTTAGTTCTTCCATCGACGACGCAGTTTCTTCCAGCGAACTGGCTTGTTGTTCGGTACGGCTGGACAGGTCCAGGTTACCGGCAGCGATTTGCTGGGTGGCGACACCGATGGCGGTACTGCCCTGGCGTACATTGAAGACGGTTTCTATCAGGCTTTTTTGCATGACTTGCAGACCACTCATCAAGACACCCATTTCATTACGGGATTTGACTTCGATGCGGCTGGTCAGATCACCGGAAGAAATCGCGCTGAAATGACCCAGCATTTCAGTCAGCGGTTGCATGATGGCGCGGATCAGGAAGAAAGCAGCGATCGCAACCACGATCAGGCCAAACAATACGCCACCAATCGCAGCGATACGGAACATCCCGTACATGGATTGACTCGCTTCATAGCTGGCAGCGGCGACCTTCATCTGGAAGTCCGACAGCTTTTCCGCGCTGTTATTCAGTTCTATGAAGAGCGGCGTGGTTTTTTCAAACATCAGGCGCTCTGCTTCTTCAAAACGTCCAGCCTGGATCGCAGTGACCAAAGGCAGTGCGCCGTCGCGTATATAGGCATCACGTTTGGCATTCACGTCTTCCGCCAGCTTCTTCTCTTCTGCATCCGCTGGTAATTCGGTGTAACGCTTCCATGCCTCGTCAGACTGCGCGCGCAAACTCGCGGCGCGGGCGATCAGATCGCCTGCATTCGCTGCATGCGGCTTGACCAGTACGCGGTCGATATTCGAGCGCGCCTGGAACAAGCGCGTCATTGCAGTATCAATCGCCTGCGATGACGCAAGCTGGTTACCGTATACATTTTTCAGTGAGTCATTGGTGCTTTGCAAGCCAAATACACCCATGGCGCCACCAACGATCAGCATGATGCCCATAAAGGCCATCGTGCCTATCAAGCGCATCTTGATTGACAAGTTATTAAACATTTTTTCCCTCTCAGACCATTATTGTGAAGACGGCTCTATTTTTTATCAGGCCGCTAATTTTTCTATCAGTCCCATTTCGGATGAAGACATCAGCTTGTCTATATCCAGCAAAATCAGCATGCGCTCTTCTATCGTCCCCAGCCCGATCAAAAAGTCTGCATTCATGGAGGTTCCCATTTCCGGGGCCGGTTTGATTTGCTCGCTATTGAGTGTGATGACGTCCGAAACGCTGTCGACCACAATTCCGACTACACGATTACCAATATTTAAAATAATGACGACCGTGAACTGGTCATAAGTAGGCGCCCCCAGTTTGAACATAATGCGCATATCAACAATCGGTACGATGATGCCGCGCAGATTAATAACGCCTTTGATGAACTCGGGTGCATTAGCGATTTTCGTAACAGCGTCGTAACCACGAATTTCCTGAACTTTCAGGATATCGATGCCGTATTCTTCGCTGCCTAAAGTAAACGCCAATACCTCGGTCCCGCCGAGAGATTGTTGCTTGTTTTGCATGGGTGGCCTGTTTATAAGAAGGATTGTTTTTTTGCGCTGTGGTTAACACTTTTAGCGTAAAAATATAGGCAGTTGAAACGGGAAAAATTCCCCCTTCAACTTAATCCTGATTACGTCATTCCGTAACGAATCTTTAGAGAAAAACGAGGCCATCACGAAGATATTCTGGTGTATCTGTGACTTTTGGTTAAATCGCGAAAAACGTTTGTGTATTTGGTACTTTTTTTAACGTTTTATTGAGGGAAAAGACGCTGTAATCAGCCGTGTGTATAAACCGGCAAGGAGGAGGAAAAACACGCTAATCATCGGATATGGGAATCGTTTCTATTCCCGAGGCAGGATTATTTGTTTATTGATAAGGGCATGCATACATCCGTCAAACACCATAGCCATCTATCCGACGCCTGGTCTGCATTGAATGCAACGCGATGTCGTCCTTAAATCGCTTCGTCCGGATGGCCCAGTATGCATTTCTTGATGATGGCGTGTACCCCCCAATTGCCATTGACAACCTGGGTGATACCGAAATCGACCGCCACCGATATCAGGGATATCGCCTCATCCTCGTTTAAGGCGTGCGCAGTCATCAGGTAGCGCCGGGTCTTGCGGAAGGCATCGCGCATCGCCATGTCGAGCGAAGCCTTTTTGTAAATATCAGCCTGCGCGTTGGCACCCAGCTCGACCAGGTGATTGGCATAGCTCAGGCCCTGGATTACCCATTCAGTCTCGCTCTCGAGGAAGGGATGATCCAGATCGTCGAGGAAAGTCCCGGCTATGTCTTTCTTCTTATGCAGAACCAGCTGGAACTCGCCGGTCAGCGAGCACTCAATCGCCGTGCCGCACAGTTCGGAATCGCCCTGTGACGCATGCGGATCACCAACCGAGAACAAGGCCCCTGGCACCGCGACCGGCAGGAACAGGGTAGAACCCTTGGCCGCACGCCAGTTATCCAGATTTCCACCAAACGAACCTGGCGGCACTGAATCCACTTCATCGTCCAGCAAAGGCGCAACTGCCATCACACCAAAGTGGGGCCGGATAGGAATGCGCGCATTTTTCAGTACGCCATAGTTCTTCACGATGCTGCTGTGATCAACCGGGATGCCGGGATAATCTATAGTGGTATGGCGCACGCCAAACGGATCGGTCTGCGGCGTCCAGCGGAAGTTGTAGACCGCCTTCGCGCAGCAATGCTCATGCGTCGGATGCTCGATTTCGTAGATGGTCACGACTTCACGCGGCTTGGGTTCGGTCAGCAAGTCGTGATAATGGAAGCCCCACCATGACGCGGCGTTACTGCCAAATGATTTGCCGGCGTATTCTTCCGCCGCTGCGGGACGGGTCTGTATATCAAGGATGCGTATTTCCAGCACATCGCCAGGCTCTGCATCCTGCACATAAACCGGGCCGGTACAGATATGTACGCCAAAGCCCTCACCTGCTCCACGTCCGTAGATGGAACCGTCTATCGGGCCGGAACCGCGCCGGTCTACCGACTTTCCGTTGGCATCCCAATGAAATACGCTCTCTGCGCCCGGATCATTTTTGATCATGCGCTCGTAATCATCGTATGCATGCTGGGTCAGCGTTTCTATCGTGACGCAATCGCCTGAATGTACGCTGACGACCGGTTTGATCGTTTTGCTGAAATAGCCCCAGTGCACAGTCTTGTCCGAAACCGGAATGTAGTGATGTTTGCTTTGTACGGAGTTGGTCGACACCGCCTCATCGCCGAGCGGAACATGCGCATGTTCGGCAATTTCACTCAGTATGCTGGCAAATTGGTCACGCAGGCCATCCGCCACACCATCGACGTGCGCAACACGTGGGGCACCGTGTGTTTTGCGACTGTTGCGCCTCTTTTCAGAAGTCGCTGCAGCATTGCTGGCAGGACGTCCCCGCTGCAAATGCAAAGCGACTTGCTTGCCCGCAGAAGAGCGATACGCTTTCGGACTGATGCCGAACTCCAGGTTGAAAGCGCGACTGAAGTTTGCCGCGTCATTAAAGCCCCAGCGGAAGCAAAGTTCGCAGATGGTCAAATGTTTGAGCGCGCTATTGGCCAGATCATTGCGACAACGATCCAGTCGGCGCTTCTTCACATATTCACCGAAGGTGGTATCACCACCTGCAAACAATTTTTGTATATAACGCGCAGATAGATTTTCGATACGGGCGATTTCGCCTATCGATACATCCGGATCGGTCAGGCGGTTCTCTATGCTGCGACAAACCCGACGCAAATGTCCGAGCTGAACCGAGGTCGAATGCTCGGCATCACCATCACCAGAGTCTTCGGCATCCGCATGCCGCGCCATGCCCGCGATCAACAGGCTGATCAGGCTAGCCTCCATTTGCCCGAGGTCTTCCGGGCCTAGGCCATCGAAGTGTTCGCCTATCGAATATAGGAAGTCAGCACTGATACCACCAGTACCAAAACTCGTCGCCACCTTGTTCAAATCACTGGAACCGGTGCGCATCAGGCGTGCCAGGAATCCGGCTTCCTTCAGTTCGACCAGAATCGCGGTAAATGCAGTTCGTAAATCAAGACGCCAGTCTTGCTGCGGATTGAGCAAAAAGATATCACCGGCATCCACAGTCGCAGATTCGGGACCGACACTGACCTGGCCATGACCTTCCAGCAGCGCAAGGATCAGGACGACGTCATTGCGCTTGCCCACCGCATCCTGCGGCGAATGCAATATCTGTGGTGAACCATGTAATTTAGCGAATACGGAAGCGTGGGAAGAAACACTGACGGAGGCACAACCATGCAAAGGTGTGCGTTCAGCTGCGGGGAAATCACAGGCCAGTCCGATTCGACTCAAGGTTTGCTGCCATGCTGCAGCACGCAACTCGCCAGGGAAGGCGTCCGTCGAAAAACGATTAAAGTTATCAGCCATGCTTCACCCACATCTTCCAATTCCATATGCCTGCAGCGGCACGCTCATTCTATTCAATGCAATATTACGACAGCTCACTCGCTATCAGACCGGGCTGACAAAAAGAATGAGAAACTCATTCATATACAACATTGCCTGGAATAAATTCGGCGCTGCGGAATGGAGATAGAATTGAGCAGATACTAGGCTGCTCAACGCGGGCAAACTTGTTCAGGAGCGAACAATTCATTGTAATTTGCGGAAAAGCCACAACAAAGCATTTCCATACAGCAACAAATGTGTATGTGCGTTCAAGACAGCATCCATACTTGCCCCGGTATCATAAGAAACACGGCCCGCGCCAAGCAAAATCAGGCCAAAACGCGAATATTTGCAAATGTTAACGTTTCACCTCCATCCGGCTTTTCTGATCCACCTATAATTCCCGAAATCAACAAAATACCGCATAAATTCAAGGATTTCGCGAAGTACCTTAAGAGGCAAGCAGTGTTGAGAACCATAGCTAGTGCATTCCTGTTAATCGCAATCAGTTCTTCCGCATCCGCAGATAACATCAGCGTGACGCGCGATGGCGTTGTGTACTCCGTTTCGCAACACGAAACCTTGTCCAGTATTTCGCAGAAATTTACCGGCCACGTCAAAAATTGGCGCGCCATAGGCCAGACCAACCAGATCGAAAACGACAGGACCATTCCTATCGGTCGCAAAGTCCTGATCCCTGCCCGTCTGCTCACGCCGGTTTCAACATTTGCACGGATCAAAAGCTTCTTTGGCGACGTGGTGATCCGCGGACATGACGGCAACGCGATAGAAGCGAAAATAGACGCGCTATTAAAGGAAGGCGACACGCTGACCACAATGGCGAACAGCTTTATCTCGCTGATGCTGGATGACGGCACCCAATTCACACTGCCACCGAATAGCGTGGTCAGCCTGCGTCTGTTGCGCGCCACTCAGTATGTGGAAACACCGCGCACCCAGCTGTATCTGCAGAAGGGTCGAGTTGAATCACAAGTCACGCCATTAAATAATAGACCCGACGGCAAATTTGAAGTCATCAGCCCGCTCGCCGTCTCTGGTGTGCGCGGCACCAACTTCCGTGTGAATGTGGATGACAAACGGGTCTTGAATGAAGTCCTCGAAGGTAAAGTCGCGGTCGCACAAAACACTGCCGTCAACAAACCCAGCAAGCAACTGGTTGCGGCCGGTTATGGCACGGTGGTTGAGAATGGCCGCGTCAGCAAACCAGTCGCACTACTGACGGCACCGGTATTGCAAGACGGCTACCAGCAGCAAATACGCTTGCCTATTCAGTTCCCGTTGTCGCACGCAAGTGCCGCGGCATTCCGCGTCATCGTTTCTACCGACGCGGCCGGACGCAACAATATTGCCGAAACCAGCATACGCAGCAATAACGGCAAAGCGGTCGCGAAACTGGAAAACCTGGAAGACGGTGCCTACTTCGTCCGTACCAGCGCGCTAGATGCGGCCGGACTCGAAGGTATACCGACGATACAAGCCTTCCGTGTCGATGCCCGTCCATTCCCGCCGTTCCTGCTGCAACCAGGTGCCAAGTTCCAGGGTCAGTTGCAAAATGAACGCATCCCGGTCACGATGAAATGGTCGCTGGCCGAAGGCATCAAGGATTATCGCCTGCAAGTTGCAAGCGACGCGACGTTCCAGGGCATCATCTTCGATCAGACTGCCGACACCGGCGCCGACGAAATGACGGTGCCGCTTGCGCGTGGAAATTATTACTGGCGTGTCGCCTCTATACTCCGTTCGGGCAACACATCCAAACAAGGCCCGTTTGGCGATGCGAAGCCATTGGCCGTGATACCAGGCCTGGACGCACCATCGGCCAGCATCGGCCAGAAAGAAATCCAGTTTTCCTGGAGTGCAGAACCTGGCCAGCGCTTTACCTTCCAGGTTGCCGCCACGCCGGACTTCAAAACCTTGCTGAACAATATAGAGAGCAGCAAGGCAGAAGTCGCCATTCCGCGTCCGGAAGCAGGCACCTACTATGCACGCGTACGCAGTACTGATGACGATGGCTTCGTCGGTGCTTTCTCACCGGCACAAAAATTCTCTGTCCCGCTGCAATGGCGTACCGAGTACGATGCACCGCTCGAATCGCAGGGGCAGCCCCTGGGCAGCAGCTACTAATCAAGTCACCCCGGTTTGCTTATCCGATCCATTACGCCCAATTTGCGAACAGCCAAATCACCATTAAGAAAAGAATGGCGTATTTTCCTGTTCCTCATGTTGTTGCTGGCAATCCTGCTCGGCTACGAAAATGGCCTGGGCCAGGCGGATCGCTTTATATATGACAATCTGGTCAAGGCGACACAACGCCCGGCGCCATCCGACGTCGTCATTATCGCAATCGATGAATTCAGTATCGCCTCACTCGGACGCTGGCCATGGCAGCGACGCACCCACGCGGAATTGCTGGATATCCTGACCAAGGCCAAAGCGAAAGCCGTCGGCATGGACATCATCTTCGCCGAACCGCAATACCTCTCCGATGACGATGCCTTGCTGGCAAGTGCGATTGCGAATAACAAACGCACTGTTTTACCAGTACTGATAGAACGCACACCGATAGGCTTGCAACCAACGCTGCCGCTGCCCGCGTTCCGCCAGGCAGCAAACAGCCTGGGGCATATCCACTTCACTTTTGAAGCGGATGGCGTAGTCCGTGGCATTTACCTGCAGGAAAAACTGCATGGCGTGTCCTGGCCACAGTTTGCACAGGCGGTCTTCAATGCGGCGCATAGCGACGGTACGCGTAACCTCACCGGCGACAACATCGTCTCCGACGACTATCGGGATATCGACGTCAACAGCATCCTGCAAGGCGATCACCTGGCGCGCATCCCATACGCTGGCCGCCCCGGTCACTTCAAAACGATTTCCTATATCGACGTCTTGTCGGGCAAGATTCCTCCCAGCTTCTTTACCGATAAATATGTATTGATCGGCGCGACCGCCGCTGGCATAGCATCGACTTTTGCGACGCCGGTGACGACTGATCACGAAGCGATGTCCGGTGTTGAAATCAACGCCAACATCCTGACAGGCCTGATAGAAGATCGCAGTATCAGCCCGGCAGCGCGCTGGCAAACCATACTGTTTACGCTGCTGTCCACTTCACTGGCACTGCTCGCCTGCCGCTACTTCTCACCGTTTGGTGCGCTCGGCCTGACGCTATTCCTGGCCAGCCTGATCAGTGCGCTGACCTATGGCGCCTTCCTCGAAGAATTATGGATACCGCCTAGCGCAGCCATTTTGATGATCGTAATTGTTTATCCTCTATGGAGCTGGCGTCGCCTGGAGGCTGCCCTCGCCTACCTCAGCGAAGAATTCGCGCGCCTGAATCAAACCACGCCTATGGTTTTGCGTCATGCCAATGAGACCGTACGCATCAAGAATTCAGACTACCTGGACCGACAAATCGGTGCCATCCGCATAGCAGCCAATCGCTCCCGCGACATGCATCAGTTCGTGATCGACAATCTGAACAGCATGCCGGATGCCACCCTGGTCTTGTCGCAAACCGGTGAGATCCTGATGTACAACCGCATCGCCCGCGAGTACTTTGCGACGCTGAACCTGGATAAAGGCCAGACCCCGACGCTGGAAGCGATTTTCTCCAAGTTCGACATGTTGCAGGACGTCGGCAGCAATGGTACCGACTGGCGTGTCGCCCTGCTGCATTCAACCCCTGGCAACACTGCGGTGGAAATTGAAACGCGCGATATCAACAAGCGTGAATTCCTGATCAAATCCGCACCATCACGCATGACCGACGGCTCGATGCTGGGCTGGATCGTCTCGCTGATTGACGTCACCACCTTGCGCGCTGCCGAACGTCGGCGCGAAGAAAGCCTGAACTTTATTTCACACGATATGCGCGTACCGCAATCGTCGATACTGGCACTGATCCAGCTGCAACGTAACCCAAGTACCGCGTTCGCCATTCCGGAATTCCTCAGCCGTATAGAAAAATCGGTTGAAACCACGCTGAACCTGGCCGATGACTTCGTCCATCTGGCCAAGGCGGAATCGCAATCCTATCAATTGCAGGACACCGACTTCTCGTCGCTACTGGCTGAAGCTGCCGACGATATGTGGGCCTTTGCCCACAGCAAGTCCATCAACATTGTGGTCGATGCACAGGAAGTCGAGAATTGCTGGCTGAATGTCGATCGTTCGCTGGTGATACGTGCCCTCGGCAATCTGCTATCGAATGCGATCAAATTCAGTCCCAAAGGATCAGAAATTATTTGCAGCGCCAAGCCACTCCATACCGAAACCGGCAGCAGCGTCGTATGCAATATTACCGACCATGGCAAAGGCATAGCCGATGCGGATCGCAACGCCATCTTCTCGCCTTTCCTGCGCGCAGACGAGCAGGATCACGATGGCGTCGGGCTGGGACTGGCCTTTGTAAAAATGGTGGTCGAGCGCCACCACGGCAGTATAGAAGTCAGCAGTATCGTAGGGCTAGGGAGTACCTTCACCATCACCTTGCCGTGCGTGATTGGATAGATTAATTAAAAAACGGAGTTAGAGAGTAAGCCATGAAAATAGCGTCACTGGAAGATGATCCGATCGAATCGCAACTGATCAATCAGGTCATTACCGATGCAGGCCATGAATGTACGTCATTTGCAGATGGAAAAACGCTGATCGCTGCATTGCAGTCCCAACGTTTCGACATCCTGATATTGGATTGGCATTTGCCCGACATGACAGGCAAGGACGTCATAGAATGGGTACGCAGCAACATAGGCGAGAACATTATCGTAATGTTCCTCACCAATCGCGTACTGGAAGAAAACATCGTCGCAGGTCTGATGGCCGGTGCCGACGATTACATGACCAAGCCGATACGCGAGGCAGAGCTGTCAGCCCGCATTCATGCGTTGTCGAAACGCATACGCCACGTGTCAGGCAATGATGCAGCCATCGTCGCACCACAGGCGACCGCGGTAGAAGTCGGCATTTTCAATTTCGACCTGATGCGCAAGATCGCCACCATACGCGGCGAACCGGTTGATCTGAAACCCAAGGAATTTGATATTGCTGCCCTGTTCTTTCAAAACATCGGGCAATTGATTTCACGCGAACGCATCATGGAAGAAGTGTGGGGACGCGAACTCATGATGACCTCGCGCACGCTCGACACCCATATGTCGCAAGTACGGACCAAGCTGCAACTGAAGCTGGACAACAATGTACGCCTGACGACGGTGTACACGATAGGCTATCGTCTCGATACTTTCTAAGCTGTGATTCAAACTATGCTGGATAGCCGCGCCAATTTGAGTTTGGCGGCTGCCAGCATATCCAGATACTCCTGCGAACGGAAGAAGTTGTATTCCACCACCCGTTGCTTCGCTATCTCGTCATCCGGATACACCTCTGTCGCCGGATGGCACATGATCAGCATGCCCGGCTGCGCCGCCGCCAGCCACTCCTTGAAGCAGTTACCGTAATCAGCGCGATCAAAACCATACACCCCGGCAAAGCCGTGGTTGGTCTTGATGCCGGATACTTGTAAACCGGCCGCCAGTTTCTGCCCGCCCAGATACTTCAGGATTTGCGGCTTGCCACTCCATGCCGGATTCGCCGGCACCGTATTGCGCACCCAGATAGTCTTATCCGCATAACGACGTTTAATCACTTGCAGCACGATCTGGCGCACGCCGGGCAATTGATGCACATGCTGATGGCCATCAATAAAATCAGGTGCCTGGCCGTAACCATCTTCAAACGCATCCAGTTGCCGCTCCAGTTCCTGCTGCAAGCGCTCTGCATTCATCCCCTTCAGCAAGCTGCGCAAGATCACTGCGTGCAAGCTCGGCATGCGGGTCTGGCCAAAGCCTTCGGTCAGGTTGAAATGCAAACCGATATCGGCCTGCCCCTTGTGCTCGCGTATCGCCGGTGCCGCTGTGCTCTTCCAGTTCGGTGCAGTACTAAAGCAGCTGACCGCACTCAGGCGACCAAACGCCAGCAATTGCAAAATGCCCGCATCAATACCGGGATTCTGTGCGTAGTCATCAGAGCAAAGTGCAATCGGAGTCATGGTCAGTCTAGCTTCTTACGTATGTGCAGCATGGCGGAAAGCCCACAGCCGGCTCAGGATGTAAGTCATCACCGCCACTGTGAAGACCACGATAGCCAGCGCCACGTAGTAAGGCAAACCGGCATAACGCAGCAACAGATAAAACAATAATTCATTTATGCAAAAACCCAGCACCGCCACCGCCAGGAAACGCAGGAATGATTGCCTGGCGCCATTGGCATGGCTGGCAACCGCATCAGAAAAAGTCCAGTGCCGGTGACCGAAATAGCTGACCCAGAAGGCAACGATGAAGCCACCGACATTCGCCAGCAAGGGCGCAATATGTAGCAACTCCACCAGGGCTATCACCGCCCAGTAATGCACGGCCGCCGCCGTCAGGCCGACGATGCCGAAACGCATTACACGAAACAACTCCATCAGGCGCATGGCGTGCCATCTTTATCGTTGCTGTTGTTTACAGTCGTTGCAGGGCCATTATTAATGTCGTGCGCTACCACGTACAAGGGACGTTTCTTGACCTCATCATAGACGCGGCCCAGGTACTCACCCAAGACACCGATGGAAATCAGTTGTACGCCGGAGAAAAACATCAAACCCGCAGCCAGCGTCGACCAGCCCGGTACGTCACAGTGATTCACCGGCAATCCAGAACGCATACAGGATCGCGATAATGGAAATCACAAAGCCGACCATACTCCAGATCCGCAACGGCAAGGTCGTGAAGGCGGTCACTCCCGCCATCGCCAGACGCCCGAGGCTACGATAGCTGAAACTGGAAACACCAGTTGCACGATCCGCCGGGACAAACGGCAAGGCGATACTGCTGAAACCGACCCAGGCGTACAAGCCTTTCATGAAGCGATTGCGCTCCGGCAGCTGTCGCAAGGCGTCCACCACTTTCTTATCCATCAGGCGGAAGTCACCCGCGTTGCGCGGGATGGTAATCGGCGAACCGGATTCCATCAGGTAATAAAACATTCCAGTGCCCCAGCGCTTAAGGCGCGACTCATTACTGCGATCACTGATCACGCCGTAGACCATATCGATACCGTCACGCCACAAACGCGTCATTTCCGGCAATAACTCCAGCGGATGCTGGTAATCACTATCCATCAGGATCACCGCATCGCCCTGCGCTGCATCGATACCTGCCGATAAGGCCGCTTCCTTGCCGAAATTGCGCGAGAAGCTGATATAACGCAGCCCGCCCTCGTGCAACAGCGAGGCCATGATTTCGTCGGTATTGTCACGGCTACCGTCATTGACCACGATAATTTCATAGCGCACAGCGAAACCCGCCAGCGTTTTACGCAAATCGCGCAAAAAGTCGGCCAGATGGGCGGCTTCGTTATAAGCCGGAATTACACAGGAAATCAGGGCATCAGCCGGACGATGCTTCGGAAGTGCTGGCACTGTCAACATGTAAAAAGCCTTTCGGACGCCATTTGCTGGGCTTCTACCCATCCCGCAAAATTCAGGAAAACAGGCATGTATTCTGAAAAAATTGTGTATAAGACGATTCTTAGCAGCGATTATAATTCAGCACCACTGTATGCATTTGTGAAACTAAGCCTGTTTCCACGCCAGATCTACATCTTTTCCATTTTTCGCTACCGATGATGCCCACTCCACCAGTTTCCTCGTCCAATCAAAATAGTCGGCTCTTTTCGCTGAACTCATCCAATCTGGTACCGATGGTCATCGTACTGTTGCTGCTGCACCTGGTTTTATGGAGCGTTTTCACTGGTATCAGCCACCGTGCACCCGACTGGGACAATATGGAAGAGCTGGTCTGGGCCAGCGGACTGGAATGGGGCTACTACAAGCATCCACCGCTGCCAACCTGGATACTGTATGGACTGGTCTCGATTTTTGGCCGTCCGGTCTGGCTGACCTTCTTCACCGGCCAATTAAGCGTCATCCTGACACTCTGGCTGGTCTGGAAACTAGGCTGTGAAATGACCACGCAAAGCCGCGCACTGGTCGCGACTTTGCTGGTTTCGCTGGTCGCCTACTTCACCGTACGCGGCGTCATGAATAACCACAATACGATGCAATTGTGGGCCGTAGCCGGTGCGATCTGGATGTTTTACCGTGCCACCCGCTATGACAGCATGCGCGCCTGGGCTGCGCTCGGCTTCTTTTGCGGCTGCGCCTTCCTGACCAAATACAGCGCACTGATCCAGTTCGCTGCCTTCTTCCTGTACCTGCTGGTAACCGGCAAACTGCTGCGCGCACAAACCTGGAAAGGCATTTTGCTTGCAACTGTCATCCTGCTGGTAATGGTCGCACCACACTTGATGTGGCTGAAACAGCAAGCTGCTGGCCCGATAGCCTACGCTGGCAGTGAAATGGTGCCGCTGGAGACTTATTGGCTGGAAATCAAGGACTTGTCCAGCTTCCTGGTGACCAACCTGGGACGTATCGCCGCCCTGATCCTGGCTGTCGTTGTGATTGCCATCTGGGCCGGTCGCCAATACAAACTCACGCCGAAATCTGCCCGTCCGGGCAAAATCGCCAGCGAACTGGCGGCTTCGGATCGTTTCTTCCTGCTCTTCATCGGCCTGGCTCCACTGGTATTGACACTGCTGGTAGCCGGAGCAATGAAAGTACCGCTGGCGGCACACTGGGCGACCACCTTCTTTGTGCTGTTTGGTTTCTTTTCATTCTGGGTCTTCCGTTCGGGCGACGATACCGCACTGCTGCGCAAAACCATTATCATCGTAGTCCTGTTCCAGATCCTCGGCTCCATCGGCTATGGCCTGGCACGCGGCCCGCTGGCGGACAAATCCGGCCGCCCCAGCCGCGCTACTTTCCCGGGTGCTGAAGTGGCCCGTCAGGTGCATGCACAATGGCAAGCGCATATGCAGACGCCGTTGACACTTGTTGCATCCGATACCTGGCTGGGCGGCAATATCGCAACCCACATCGGCCCGCAAGTGCAGGTCTTCATCGATGGAGACTTCCACAAGGCACCGTGGGTGAATGAAGAAAAAGCCGAGAAATGCGGCATGCTGGTGGCAATCAACCGCAGCGAAGTCAATCCTGACGACATCGGTATCGACGTCATTGCCCTGATGGCGCAAACCACTGAACACGGCACACTGGAAATCCCGTGGACCAAAAAAGCCGGTGGCCCTATCGTAGTCGTCGAGTGGGGCATCATCCCGCCACAAGCCAGCTGCAAGGATATTAAAGACGTGAAGTAATATCACACTAGAAAAACAAAAAAGCCGCTTCCTCAGGATAGCGGCTTTTTTATTGACGACGACGGGATGATTTACGGCTGCAAACGATGACGTTGCCACTTGCCGTCTTTATCCAGCGTATAGACTATCCGGTCATGCAGGCGCGAAGCACGGCCTTGCCAAAACTCGATGTAATCCGGTTTCAGGCGATAACCGCCCCAGTGCTCAGGCCGTGGCGGATGTTGACCAAACTGCGCCTCAACCTCAGCATACTGCGCTTCCAAGGCCGCACGATCCGCTACCGGCTGGCTTTGTGATGAGGCCAGTGCGCTCAAACGACTCTTGACCGGGCGACTCTGGAAATACTGTTCGCTCTCAGCCGCACTGACGCGTTCCACCTTGCCTTCTATCCGCACTTCCCGCTCCAACGGTATCCAGTGAAACAGCAAAGCGGCATGCGGATTCTGCGCCAGCTCCTGACCTTTGCGGCTATCGTAATTGGTGAACCAGGTAAAGCCGCGCTGATCGAAATCCTTGATCAGCAAAATACGCGACGATGGACGGCCGTTGGCGCCTACCGTCGCCACACTCATCGCATTCGGCTCCGGCACTTCCGCCCGCAAGGCTTCATCAAACCATTTGGCAAACTGCGCAACCGGGTCCGGATCAGTATCCAGCTCCGACAAGGCCGCCTGTGTGTAATCGGTACGGATATCTGCAATCGACATACTTCTTTCTCCTGATTCTTTTATGAGTTCTAGTCATGCATTGTAAGACAGCGCGTATTTCCTGTCCCTGCAGCTACCTTAACCGCAGGCAGCTCCGGCGTATTTGATCCAACGCAAGCATTTCTTGCATAGACAACAAGAACAACACGCCCGACGCTCGCCTATCCATCATCAAACAGGAAAGTCGGGCCGTCCTCCGTTAAAATGACGGGATGACTTCAAATGCAGCCCCTACCCTTACCGCCGTACCCGATATCGATTTTGACCGTCGCTTCGGCGGCATTGCGCGCCTGTATGGCAGCGCCGCGCTGAAACGTTTCCGTAGCGCCCATATCTGCGTCATCGGCGTCGGTGGCGTCGGCTCCTGGGTAGTCGAAGCACTGGCCCGCAGCGCCATCGGCAAGATTACGATGATAGACCTGGATAACCTGGCGGAATCCAATATCAACCGCCAAATCCACGCGCTGACCGACACCCTCGGCAAAGCCAAGGTCACGGCCTTGTCGGAACGCATCGGCCAAATCAATCCGTATTGCGTCGTCACCGAAATCGAAGACTTCCTCACCGCGGACAACCTGGATGAAATGATAGGTGCGCATCAGTACGATTACATCATCGATGCAATCGACAATGTACGCGCCAAAACTGCACTGATTGCTTACTGCCGCAAACACGGCCTGAAGCTGGTGACCATAGGCAGCGCCGGTGGCCAGATTGATCCGACCCGCATAGAAGTACTGGATTTATGCCGTACCGAACAGGAACCGTTGCTGGCCAAGGTACGCAAACGCTTGCGTGCAGAACACGGCTTCCCGCGCGGGACTAAAAACAAGTTCGGTATCGATGCCGTGTTTTCCAGTGAGCCATTGCGCTTTCCGGAAGCGGCAGAAGTGTGTGCAGTCGATGGCGATGAACACAGCGGCATTACTGGCTTGAATTGCGCAGGCTTCGGCTCTGCGATGGTGGTAACGGCTTCCTTCGGCCTGGTAGCCGCAGCGCACGTCTTGCGCAAACTGGCAGAGGCAGCGGAACAAGCCAGCACCTGAGTCCGATCAGGACTTGCCGAACACCTCATTCAATTGCTGCGTCACGCGTACAAAGGTTGTACGCTTGGTCAGCTCCTTCAACTTGTGCGCACCGACATAAGTACAAGCTGAACGCACACCACCGAGGATATCCTGCAGCGTATCGGCGACCGGGCCGCGATAATCGATCAGCACATCCTTGCCTTCGGCCGCACGATACTCGGCGACCCCACCCGCATATTTTTCCATCGCGGTACGACTGCTCATGCCGTAAAAGCGTTTGAATTTCTTGCCATCGCGTTCTATCAATTCACCAGCGCTTTCATCATGCCCGGCCAGCATGCCACCCAGCATCACGAAGTCTGCGCCACCACCGAACGCCTTGGCCAGATCACCCGGTACCGAGCAACCGCCATCGGCACAAATCTGCCCGCCTAGGCCATGTGCCGCATCCGCGCATTCAATCACCGCCGATAGCTGCGGATAGCCAACACCTGTCATCTTGCGCGTGGTGCATACCGAACCCGGCCCTATGCCGACCTTGACGATGTCGGCTCCGGCCAGGATCAATTCCTCGGTGATATCACCTGTCACCACATTGCCTGCCATGATGGTGAGTTGCGGATAAGCCTTGCGTATCTTCTTGACGAAGTTGATGAAGCCCTCGGTATAACCATTCGCAACGTCTATACATAGATATTCGAGCGTATCGCCGGTACGTGCCATCACTGCATTCAGCTTTTCAAAATCAAGCTGGCTGATACCCATCGAGTAGAACGCACCGGAGGCGGGTATACCTTGCTCATGCCGTTGCAGGAAGAAATCGGCCAGTTCATCCGCCGAGTAATGCTTGTGCAATGCCGCCGACAAGCCGTGCCCTGCCAGCGCCTGTGCCATAGCCATGGTGCCGGTGCTATCCATATTGGAAGCGATGATGGGAATGCCGCGATAGGTATTGTGTGAATTGCGGAAGATGAATTCACGCGAGATATCGACATCGAGACGCGATGTCAGCGTGGAGCGTTTTGGCCGTATCAGCACATCCTTGAAATCCAGTTTAACTGACTCTTCAATATGCATGATGCGGCCCTCCTGCGTTAAATCTGCGGCTTAAATCATATCTCCGCGGATTTTGTCACTGAATGTTTTCCTGAATTTGGAAACCTTGGGTGCCACGATGAAAGCGCAATAGCCTTGCATCGGGTTCATGCGGAAATAATTCTGATGATAATTTTCCGCCTTGTAGTAAGTCTCGGCCGGACTCAATTCGGTCACGATAGGCGCGTCCCAGACATTCGCCATTTCGGAGATGACGTGCTTGGCCGTGTCTTGCTGTTCCGGCGAGTGGAAATAGATCACTGAACGATATTGGGTGCCGACATCATTACCCTGGCGATTCAGCGTAGTCGGATCGTGGATAGTGAAGAAGACTTCGAGGATTTCACGGTAACTGACGACCGCAGGATCGAAAGTCAGGCGTACGACTTCAGCATGGCCGGTCGTGCCCTCGCATATCTGCTCATACACCGGATTCTCGACGTGACCACCGGTATAGCCGGACTCAACCGCCTGCACACCTTTGAGCTGCTGGAACACAGCCTCGGTGCACCAAAAACAGCCACCACCCAGAGTTGCGATTTCCATTGCCATTCATAGACTCCCTTCATGTATGCCTGTGACTGTAGCGCAACTGTTGCTGCCTGCCTACCAAATTCCAGACTAATCACCGCTCTTGGCAGAGGCAAATATCAGCCTGGCTCTCCATATATCGGGAGCCCGTGCGGAATTTCAGCGAAAAATGATCGTGCCACCAGCTGTCAACGTCGATAAAACCTGTGGTGCGAATACGTCATTATCAAAGAGTGCGGCGCCTACCCTGAATTCCTGCGTGACAGGAGTGGTTGTCATTGATGATAGTTGCTGCAGGCTATGCTCTTCTGTGCGGAAACGCCCATTCGCATCACGAAACATAGTAATCAGGCTGGGTAACTGCACGTCTTCCACCACAACCGGCGCGTGATAACTGCGGGTGGCAATGAGCGACGACAAATTGGTCAGTACCGGAGCCGCTGGAGGCTGCGCAAACCTGAGCTCATCATCGTGCAACAGGATCTTGACCGGAATATCGCGCAGGATAGCCTCACTAGCCTGCTGCAAGGACGGATGCTCCAAAGGCAGCAATCGTGCACCACAGCGCGCAGTGGCAATGTACAGCATCAGCGCATCCTGATGGCCGAGCCCCCAGTACGCTACGGTATCGCCGCTGGTGACACCCCACTCGCCCTGCAGACGCGCGGTGCCCCGTTCTATGCGCGACCAGAACTTGCGCCAGCTCACCAGACGTCGGCTGGAGCGCGAGACAATAATGCCTTCATGCGTTTTCGCACGGGCACGTAGTAATTCAAACAAGGTCATATACCGGGGTCTCCTCCGACATCATTTTATGCAAAAGCCCTATGCAACGTGAGGCGTTTTGCCATGTCACTTCCTTTTTCGGCATAATGAACGAAATTTCATGGAACATCGATGTCTATTTCTTCTTCACCCAACGCTGCGCCTGTGATGGATGCGCGCCATTTCCGTGATGCGCTCTCACAATTTGCCACTGGCGTGACCATTATCACGACCCGTCTGGCTGACAATAGCTTTCTCGGACTGACTGCCAGCTCCTTCAATTCCGTTTCGCTGAATCCGCCGCTGGTATTGTGGAGCCTCAACCAGGCCGCCAAAAGCATGCCTGTATTCAGCGGTAACTCGCACTATGTGATTAACATCCTCGCCGCCGATCAGGCTGAACTGGCAATGAAGTTTGCCAAACCCAGCGACGATCGCTTCGCAGGTGTGGATTACACCTTATCACCTACTGGCCTGCCTATCCTGGCTGGTGTCTCGGCCTGGTTTGAATGCCATAACCGCAGCCGCTATCCGGAAGGCGACCACGTTATCTTTGTCGGCGAAGTGGAATGTTGTGATGTCCGTGCGCAAGCGCCATTGGTCTTCCACGGCGGGCGCTTCCTGTCTGAATAAAGCTACTGCAGTTTTAATCCAGCTGCTTTATTCCTGCCGCATCAATCCTGCAACAGCTGCTGCAAGACGCCGAGTGAATCATGCGCCGCGCGGCGCAATCTGTCATTGACGCCGCTCCATGCGGCATCTGCCGGTGGCGTCTGCACAATGATTACATCGGCATGTACCTCATCCATCGCACGCAGTGCTGCGTACAAATCATGAGCGTAAGCACCCGGTGTATTCGGTAAACGCATGTTGGCAGCAACCGGTGGTATCGCATCGGCTGCATGCTGCATCAAAGCCACGTGACGGCCGCGTGTAATCAACTTTTGCACCACGGCCAGCAAATGTTCACCATCTACCTGCACGACTGGCGTACGCGGTGCGTAATGTGCTTCCAGCGTGCCGGAAGCACGTGGCGCCCCCTGATCCGGCAGCGCAGGTGCAGAGCCTATGACTTCTGCAATTTGCGCCGCACTGATATGACCTGGCCGCAGCAGCACGGCGTGACCACGCGACATATCAACGATGGTCGATTCGATACCGACTTCGCTTTGTCCACCATCCAGTATGCAAGTCAGCAAACTGTCAGCATCATTACCAAACTCATTACGTACGTGCTCGGCCGTGGTCGGGCTGACGTGACCGAATTTATTGGCGGAAGGTGCAGCAACGCCGCCTTTGCCATCCTTGAAAGTACGCAGCAAAGCCTGTGCCACCGGATGTGAAGGGCAACGCAAACCTATCGAATCCTGGCCACCTGAGACGGTGTCCGGGATGTGTGCAGCACGCTTCAGGATGAGTGTGAGCGGACCCGGCCAGAATGCCGCGATCAGTTTCTGCGCATCAGCCGTAACCGACTGCACCCAATAGCTCAGGTCAGCTTCCGGTGCCAGATGCACGATGACAGGATGATTCGACGGACGACCTTTGGCCGCATAGATATTCGCTACTGCGGCCGGGTTTTCTGCATCCGCGCCAAGACCGTAAACAGTCTCAGTAGGGAAAGCGACCAGCTCGCCCTGCTCCAGCCGACGAGCTGCATCGCGTATCGCCGGCCAGTCCAGTTTCTCTTCAGGCATGGATAACTTAGTCAGTGCAATCAGGCAGCGATGCCAAGGATGTCACAGGCTTTGCGCAAGTTGGCTTGCGCTTCTTCCAGTGTCGCTGCAACAAAGGTGATGTGACCCATCTTGCGCGCGCGACGTGCGGTGTCTTTGCCATACAGGTGCAAATTCGCACCCGGCAAAGCCAGCACTTTGTCCCATGCCGGCTCACGTGCTTCGTCGGAATCACCTTCGAACCAGATGTCGCCCAGGATGTTCAGCATCGCGGCTGGCGAGTGTTGACGTACGTCACCCAAAGGCAAACGCGCCATCGCCCGTGCCTGTTGTGCAAACTGGCTGGTGATGCAGGCGTCGATGGTGTAGTGACCGCTATTGTGCGGACGTGGTGCCATTTCATTGACGACCAGCGAACCATCGGTCAGCACGAAGAATTCTATGCACAGCACGCCGACATAACCGAGTTGTTCGATCACCGCCAATGTTGCTGCTTGTGCTTTCTCGGCAGAAGCCTTGGTAATGTTAGGACCTGGTACCGTGGTGGTGAACAGGATGCCGTTGCGATGGACGTTTTCCGCGATCGGATATACCACTGCCTTGCCGTCCGCGCCACGCGCAGCCAGCACCGAGATTTCATATGCCAGCGGCAGCATTTTTTCCAGCACGCAGGCCACGCCATTCATACCGGCATAGGCAGCGTGCAATTCTTCACGGGTCTTGACGCGGACCTGGCCTTTACCGTCGTAACCCATGCGTACCGTTTTCAGGATGCCGGGCAATAAATCATCAGGTACGGCATCAACATCAGCAGTTGAATTGATTTCTTTATGCGACGCCGGGAATACGCCCGAAGTCGTCGCGCATTCTATGAAGAAGCGCTTCTCTGCCATCCGGTCCTGTGCAATCGAAACACAATCGGCAGATGGTGCAACAAAGGTGCTCTCCGCCAGGAAAGCCAGGCTCTTGGCCGAGACGTTTTCAAATTCAGTCGTGACAGCTACGCATTGCGCTGCCAGCTTGCCCAGGGCTTCGCTATCGGTGTAATCGGCGCAATGCAAATAATCAGCCGCGTGGCTGGCCGGGCAATCGAGTGCCGGTTCCAGCACCGCGACCTTGAAGCCCATTTGTTGTGCGGCATGCGCAAACATACGGCCGAGCTGGCCACCACCCATGACACCCAGCCAGGTGCCAGGTGTTGCGGATGGATTCAAAGGCGGGAGTTGTTTCGGTGTGCTCATGTCGGCAGGGTCATTTCTACGGCGATTTGCGTTTGTTTGGCGCGGAATTCTTGCAGGCTGGCAGCCAGTTTGTCATCAGTGGTGGCGAGGATGGCGATTGCCGCCAGCGCAGCATTCGCCGCACCTGCTTCACCGATCGCAAAGGTCGAAACCGGGATGCCTTTCGGCATTTGCACGATGGACAGCAGGGAGTCTTCACCACGCAGGTATTTGGAAGGTACCGGCACACCGAGCACGGGCACGATGGTTTTGGCTGCAACCATGCCCGGCAAGTGCGCAGCACCGCCAGCACCAGCGATGATGGCACGCAAGCCGCGGCTGCGTGCCGACTCGGCATAGGCAAACATTTGATCCGGCATGCGATGCGCAGAAATTACCTGCGCTTCATGTGCAATACCAAAATCCTTCAGGATCGCGACTGCGTGCTGCATCACATCCCAGTCAGATGAAGAGCCCATGATCACGCCAACTACTGGCTTGGTTGTCAATGCGTCTGCCATATCAGCCTTTCAGTTCTTGACCAGTCAAACGGGTCAGTGCTTCGCGATACTTGGCACCGGTTTTTTCGATGACGTCAGCAGGCAATGCTGGTGCTGGCGCGGTCTTTTTCCACTCGGTCAGTGTTTCCAGGTAATCACGCACGAATTGCTTGTCGAACGATGGTGGCGAGATGCCGGTAGCATACGAATCAGCAGGCCAGAAACGCGACGAGTCAGCGGTCAGCACTTCATCCATCAGGTGCAGGGTACCGTCTTTATCCAGGCCGAATTCAAATTTGGTGTCGGCAATGATGATGCCGCGTGTAGCTGCATAGTCAGCAGCAGTTTTGTACAGCTTGATGCTGACGTCACGGATTTTGTTGGCCAGTTCTTTGCCTATGCGTTGTTCCATATCAGCGAAAGTGATGTTTTCATCGTGCTCACCCATCTCGGCTTTCGCTGCCGGTGTGAAGATCGGTTCAGGCAGTTTTTCTGCCTGCTTCAGACCTGCTGGCAAAGCCACACCGCAAACTGCACCGCTCGCTTTGTAATCGTTCCAGCCGGAACCGATCAGGTAACCGCGCACAACGGCTTCCACCAGTATCGGTTGCAGACGCTTGGCGACCACTGCACGATTCTTTACTTGTGCCACTTCGTCTGGTGCCACCACGGATTCAGGTGCAATGCCTGTCAAATGATTAGGCACGATATCTTTCAGTTTCTCGAACCAGAAGTCAGACATCTGATTCAGCACCTGACCTTTGGTTGGAATCGGTTCATTCATCACCACGTCGAATGCGGACAAACGATCACTGGTAACGATCAGAATTTTGTCGTCGCCTACCGCGTAGTTTTCGCGCACTTTGCCGCGACCGAGTAAAGGCAGTGATGTGATGGTGGATTGATACAGACTAGTCATGACGTTTCCATAAATCTGAAACGGCGATTCCAAGAATCGCCGAAGGTGGGTATGCACTACCAAATAATTGCAGCAAACAAATTGCTGCGGACACTTTACTGAATGATTTGCGCCAGTTCGCCTTTTTTGTACTTCTCTGCGATTTTGTCCAAAGGCAGTGGCTTGATCTTGGCAGCCTGTCCTTCGCAACCAAATGCCAGGAAGCGTGCCTTACATACTTGCTTGGCCGCTTCACGTGCTGGTTTCAGGTAATCGCGCGGATCGAACTTGGATGGGTTCTCGATGAAGTAACGACGGATCGCACCGGTCATCGCAAGACGGATATCGGTATCAATATTGATCTTGCGCACGCCGTTCTTGATGCCTTCCTGGATTTCTTCTACTGGTACGCCGTAGGTTTCTTTCATGTCACCGCCGAATTCGCGGATTTCCGCCAGCAATTCTTGCGGTACCGAAGACGAACCGTGCATCACCAGATGGGTGTTAGGAATGCGGGTGTGGATTTCGCGGATACGTTCGATCGCCAGGATGTCGCCGGTAGGCTTCTTGGTGAATTTGTATGCGCCGTGCGAAGTACCGATAGCGATAGCGAGCGCGTCACATTGGGTTTTTTTGACGAAGTCTGCTGCCTGCTCAACGTCAGTCAACAATTGTTCGCGTGTCATTTTGCCGTCAGCGCCGTGACCGTCTTCCTTGTCGCCCATCATGGTTTCCAGCGAACCGAGCACACCCAGTTCTGCTTCTACCGTGACGCCGATCGCGTGCGAGAACTCGACAACCTTGCGCGATACTTCAACGTTGTATTCGTAACTGGCAACTGATTTGCCATCTTCGTTCAGGGAACCGTCCATCATCACCGAGGTGAAACCGGAACGGATCGCCGCCATACAGACTGCTGGCGACTGGCCGTGATCCTGGTGCATGACGACGGGAATATGTGGGTACGCTTCGACTGCTGCTTCAATCAAGTGACGCAGGAATGGTTCACCCGCGTATTTGCGTGCGCCAGCGGATGCTTGCATGATTACCGGTGCGCCGACTTCATTCGCCGCTTCCATGATGGCCGTGACCTGTTCAAGGTTGTTGACGTTGAACGCAGGCAGACCGTAGCCGTTTTCGGCTGCGTGGTCGAGTAATTGACGCATGGATACGAGAGGCATGGTAATTCTCCAAAATCAGTAAAAGGTTCAACAGTAGTTCGATACTGCTGCAATTTTCTTTAAAAACAATCAGCGGAAGGCACGCAAGGAATCGCGTGCTTCCGTTTGCTGCATTCAGCTTTGTGCGCGCTGTTCCAGAATAGCGACCGCAGGCAAGGCTTTACCTTCGAGGAATTCGAGGAAGGCACCGCCGCCAGTCGAGATATAGCCTATCTTGTCAGCGATATCGTACTTGGCAATCGCCGCCAGGGTATCGCCGCCACCAGCCACTGAAAAGCCCTTGGATTCCGCAATCGCGTAAGCCAGGGTTTTAGTACCGTTGGCGAACTGGTCGAATTCAAATACGCCGACCGGACCGTTCCAGACGATGGTGCCAGCCTGCGCAATTTGTTTGGCCAGCAAGTCGGCTGTTTTCGGGCCGATGTCGAGGATCATGTCGTCATCCGCTACATCAGCGACATCCTTGACGGTCGCTGCTGCGGTCGGCGCAAATTCTTTCGCGCACACGACGTCGACCGGAATAGGTACCGATGCACCGCGTTTAGCCATCATGTCTATGATGGCTTTGGCGTCACCGACCAGATCCGCTTCGGCCAGCGACTTGCCAATTTTCAGACCGGCAGCCAGCATGAAGGTATTCGCAATACCACCGCCGACGATCAGGTTATCAACCTTATCCGCCAGCGTTTTCAGGATAGTCAGTTTGGTCGAAACCTTGGAACCGGCAACGATGGCAACCAATGGGCTGGCCGGTGCAAACAAGGCTTTGCCCAATGCATCCAGTTCGGCTGCCAGCAAAGGACCCGCGCAGGCTACCGGTGCGTACTTGGCGATGCCATGTGTCGTTGCTTCCGCGCGATGGGCGGTACCGAATGCATCATTGACGTAGACATCGCACAGCGCTGCAATCTTTTGCGCCAGTGCATCGTCGTTCTTTTTCTCGCCTTTATTGACGCGGCAGTTTTCCAGCAAGACCACCTGGCCCGGCGCAACATCAACGCCGTCTACCCAGTTTTGCTTCAAGGCCACGGGTTGTCCCAGCAATTCGGACAAACGTTGCGCAATCGGCGCCAGGGTATCGGCAGGTTTGAATTCGCCTTCGACCGGACGTCCCAAATGCGACGTTACCATGACCGCGGCACCTGCCTGCAAGGCCTGCTGTATCGCCGGCACCGAAGCGCGGATACGCGTGTCCTCGGCAATATTGCCCGTGCTGTCTTGCGGTACGTTGAGATCGGCACGGATAAAAACGCGCTTGCCCTGCAGTTCACCACGCGCGATCAGGTCGCTCAATCTTTTAAATTGCATGTGCTCGTAAATTGGAGGGTTAAAGATGAAAAATCAGAAAGACCGCTATTTTACCGCACCAGATGCCGCAAAAACCTTGGTTTTATGCCTAGTTTCAGCTTGAAAAAGGGCAAAAAAGGCAATCCGGACGGAAATCAGAGGCCGCATATTAAGGAAATTACCGCGATGCAGCAAATCCCCGGGTTAGAAGCACCCACTCCAAATTGATTCAATTTTTATAACAAAAAATGTTTTCAGCACTATCCGCACGGTTCAAGCGATCTCAATACGCACGCAAAATCACAATATTTCGCGCAAGAATGCCCTTGATCATTCTTTCTCGATAGCCGAATCCGTTAAAATCGAGATCTTGCACAATTACTGGAGATCCCGAAATGTCGATGTCTGATCGCGACGGCAAAATTTGGAAAGACGGCAAATTAATCGACTGGCGCGATGCAACCGTTCATGTATTGACCCATACACTGCACTACGGCATGGGTGTGTTTGAAGGCGTGCGCGCTTATAAAACCGACAAAGGCACGGCGATCTTCCGCCTGCGCGAACATACAGAACGGCTGTTTAATTCCGCCAAGATTTTTCAGCTGAAAATTCCATTTGATCTGGAAACAGTAATGGAAGCGCAATTGCAAGTGGTCCGCGAAAACAAGCTGGAAACCTGCTATCTGCGTCCATTGGTCTGGATCGGCGATGAAAAACTCGGCATCTCCGCCAAAGGCAATACCATCCATGTCGCGATCGCAGCGTGGCCGTGGGGCGCTTATCTGGGCGAAGACGGCCTGAACAAAGGTATACGCGTCAAAACCTCGTCGTTCACCCGTCACCATGTCAATGTCTCGCTGGTACGCGCCAAGGCTTGCGGTTACTACATCAACTCCATCCTGGCGAACCAGGAAGCGCTGACCGACGGTTACGACGAGGCATTGTTGCTGGACACCGACGGTTATGTCTCCGAAGGCTCCGGCGAAAACGTGTTCATCGTCAAGAACGGCAAACTCTATACACCAGACCTGGCATCCTGCCTCGACGGCATCACCCGCGACGCAGTGCTGACGATGGCACGTGACCTCGGTATCGAAGTCATCGAAAAACGCATCACCCGTGACGAAATGTATTGCTGCGACGAAGCCTTCTTTACCGGCACCGCAGCAGAAGTCACACCGATACGCGAACTCGACAACCGCCAGATCGGCGACGGCAAGCGCGGCCCGGTCACAACCCAACTGCAATCGCTGTTCTTTGATGTGGTCGCTGGTAAAGCGCCGCAATACAGCCATTGGCTGACTATCGTTTAAATATATAAGCAAGCATCAAGACTACAACCTAGTAATTCGGAGAATGAAATGACAGAAGCAAGCAAGGGCACATCCGCAATCGAACTGGACGGCAAGGATTTGCCAGCCTACTGCCCTAACCCGGCGATGCCGGCCTGGAGCTCGCATCCACGCGTGTTCCTGGAGTTGTCCCACGGCAGTGAAGCAAAATGTCCGTACTGCGGCACCGTATATCGCCTGAAACCAGGTGCAGTCGTACACCACCACTAAGACCATCATGCCCAAAGCCCGCAAACAGTTCGGTACCGCAGACGACATCGAAGTCGCACTTTACGATGCTATCGGCCGTGCCGATCTGGATGCACTCATGGCTTTATGGGCAGACGATGAAGAAATCGTCTGCATCCACCCTGACGGCACGCGCTTGATCGGCTACGCCGCCATCCGTGCCTCATGGGAGGAAATCTTCACCCGCGGCGGTGTACATATCCGCCCGACCCAGCTGCATACTTCACAGAACACCATGAATGCCGTGCACAATCTGATCGAAGCCGTCAACACGACAGACGACCGCGACATTCACATCATCGCCACCAATGTGTATATCAAAACGCCGGTGGGCTGGCGCATCGTGCTGCATCACGCTTCCATCGCACCCGGCAAACCGCGCGCCGAACTCGCACACAGCAGCAATGTGCTGCACTGATTGCAGTGCTTGTCACCAGGTAAGCAAGCCACCTTCGTGCCGTGCATGACGCCTCAGAATTTCCAGGACTAAGCCAGTAATGAACTATCCCGCTCCATGCTGGCTGCCCGGCGGCCATCTGCAAACCATCTATCCAGCCAAGTTCATCAACAAACCTGAAGTCAGCTACCGGCGTGAACGCTGGGATACGCCCGACGCTGACTTCATCGATCTGGATTTTGTCGACGGGCGTAAAAACCTGCCTTTCATTGTGCTGTTCCACGGGCTGGAAGGCTCGTCCAACAGCCACTACGCACGCGCCTTGATGGCGCACATCAGCGGTCTAGGCTGGTCGGGAGCGGTGGTGCACTTCCGTGGTTGTTCGGGTGAATTGAATCGCGCACCGCGCTTCTATCACTCCGGCGATGCACCGGAAATCAACTGGATACTGCAACGCCTGGTGCCGTATGCACGCGCACGCGGTGCGGGCAAGTTCTATGCAACCGGTGTTTCGCTCGGCGCAAATGCGCTGTTGCGCTGGATGGGCGAATCGCAACATCAGGCCGAAATCGTCGACGCCGCTTGCGCAGTGTCCGCACCACTCGATCTGGCTGGTGGCGGCGGTGCGCTATCGCGCGGTTTCAATATGATTTACACGCGCGTCTTCCTCGAAACACTGAAGCCGAAATGCGTGGCCAAGCTGGCACAATTCCCTGACCTCTTTAATCGCGATGCCATGCTGCAATCGCGTGACCTGTACGCCTTCGACAATATAGTGACAGCACCGCTGCATGGTTACCTCAACACCGAAGACTACTGGCAGCGCGCCAGTGCCAAGCACGTATTGAAAGACATCACCGTGCCGACACTGGTACTGAATGCGCGCAACGATCCTTTCCTGCCCGCAAAATATTTACCATCCAAAGCATCAGATAAAGTCACGCTGGAATATCCGGCACATGGCGGGCATGTCGGCTTTGCCGTCGGCACTATACCGGGTAAATTGAACTGGCTGCCACAACGTATGGTCAGATTCCTCGAAGGTACAGCCGCCTGAGGAGGTGGAATGGATGCAATCGTTGCACAAGCTTTGGCCAAGTGGCCCAATGTCCCGCATTGCTACGGCTGGCTGGCACTCGATGCGCGTGGCAACTGGCGCATGCGCAATGAGGCGGCACAAGCACAGCAACTACCGGGCGACAAAATCGCCCATCCCGCTTTAATCAGCTTCATACAGCGCAACTACGCTTGCGACACGCAAGGTCGCTACTATTTTCAGAACGGCCCGCAACGCGTGTATGTCGATCTCGAAATCGCGCCATATATTGCGCACACTGATCCCGCTCATGGTTTTGTCCTGCATACAGGTGAGCCGCCGAACAATATCAGTGCTGCTTATCTCAGTGCTACGGGAAGATTATTTCTGCATGGCGATGATAAATTTGCCGCGCTGGACGACCGGGATATGGCTTTGTGCTTACCGCAGATTGAACTCGGGAATCTCCCGATTAAGGATGAGGAATTGCTGGCTTGGCTGGCAAGTGAAGGAAAGACCGGCGCTTTAAGTTTGCAAACAAACTCAGGCAACATCAGTCTGCAGTACATCAAGGATGATGAGCCAGCTACTCGCTTCGGTTTCATACTTCAGCCGCGCACGGCAGATTGAGTGCCGCCAGCCAGCAGTTCGATAACTATCCGGTATAGCCTTCTTTTTCCTGGCGTATTTCTTCCAGGCGCTGCGCTTTAATCTCACGTTCACGTGCATCGATAATCGACTGATCGTAGAACGAGGCATCGGGTGCTTTGCGTGCAATAGACAACTGATCCAGTGCCGCCGAGAGACTGCCGTTCAACGCATACGATTCAGCCAAAGCGAGATGCTGCTGCGCCTGCATCTTCAATGCCGCATAGACTTTGGCTAGACGCTCATACAGCTGTGGCTCCTGCCGATACAACTGTGTCTGGTCACGCAAATAAGTCGCAGCATCTTCATAACGCCCGGCCGCAAACAGTGCATCCGCATACTGCAATGCGATGCCGCGCGAAATTGGGAATTGTGCACGCGCCGCGTCCGCTTCCTGCACTGCTTCGCGTGGCTGATGCGCTGCCAGCTTGATCTCGATAGCGAGGCTGGACAGCACTGCGCTCTTGGAACTCGGCGAGCCATTATTCAAGGCAGCACGAGCATCGTTCAACAGGCTTTGTGCTTTAGCAGGATTCCCCTGCCGCAGGGCAATCACAGCCAAACCATATTTACCAGCCACTATCGCGGTCCGTGTTTTCAGCTGTAACTGACGTTCAAACGCGGATGCTGCATCGATCAAACCTTGATGACTGGGATCTTGCAAGACTTTCACACGCGCCTGTATCAAAGGGAAATCGAGACTATCCACATGTTGCCGGTAACGCAAATCACGGGTGCGCGCCTGAATATCGGCGATACGTTCCGTCGTCATCGGGTGTGAACGCAGGTAAGGCGGCGCGTTGTCGCTATAGTTGCGGCTGGCGGTTTGCAAACGGCCAAAGAAATTGATCATGCCGGTGGTTTCAAAACCTGCTTCGCGCATGATATCGAGCCCGACCCTATCGGCTTCACGTTCGGCTTCGCGGCTGAAATTGAGCTGACGCTGTATCGCCAGCCCTTGCCCACCCATAATCATCGCCATCCCCGCATCCGGACTGGAACTGATGGCCAACGCACCCAACACCATGGCCGCCAGCGGAATCAACATGTCCTGCTTTTGCTTGCCTAGCATACGGGCAATATGACGCTGCGCCACGTGGCCTATCTCATGCGCCATCACCGAGGCCAGCTCGGACTCATTCTGCGCCGCCAACACCAGTGCAGAATGCACACCTATGAAACCTCCCGGCAAGGCGAACGCGTTGAGCATGGGATCGCGTACCGCAAAGAAAAAGAAATCGTATTGCGCCTCGCCGCGCGCCTCAGGGCGCACGGTCAGCAGGCTGGCGCCCAGATTATTCAAATATTCTTGCAACGGAGCATCGCTCAGATAATCACGATTACGCTTGATCTCGCGCATGATCTGTTCACCCAGCTTGCGCTCCATCAACGGTGACAAAGCCTCGCGTTCGGTATCACCCAGGCTGGGCAGCGATTGCGCGTGCACGGGCGCGACCAATCCCGGCATGCTCACGCATGCCAACAAGCCCGCCATAGCCAGCGAGCGCAGCCATGGTCGCGGTGAGGAAATAGCAGAAGGAATAATGAATTTCAGTTTCACGATGCTATGATACCTGCTCATTGCAAACGTTCCACCTCTGGCGCTTCCCCGCCCTTTTGTCACCATGACTACAAATAAAGACAACACAGCCGCCAACGACGGCCTGACCCATTTCGATGCCACCGGCCAGGCGCATATGGTCGATGTCGGCAGCAAAAATGAAACCCACCGCATCGCAATAGCCAGCGGCATCATCCGCATGAAAGCAGAAACGCTGGCAATCATTACTTCGGGCACTGCAAAAAAAGGCGATGTACTGGGCATCGCACGCATCGCCGCCATCATGGGTGCCAAGCGCACCAGCGACCTGATCCCGCTATGCCACCCGCTCGCCCTGACCCGTGTCACGGTTGATTTCGCGGTCAACGAAGCGAACTCCAGTGTTACTTGTACTGCGCAAGTTGAAACCTTCGGCAAAACCGGGGTGGAGATGGAAGCACTGACCGCCGTACAAATCGGTTTGTTGACGATTTACGATATGTGCAAGGCGGTGGATAGAGGGATGGTGATGTCTGACGTCCGGGTGGAGGAAAAACATGGTGGGAAGTCGGGGAGCTGGTCGACTACTGATGGTAGCCTTAGCACACCGTAAACAATGGATTAATCAGGGCAAGCGCCGATTTCTGTGCCCTGCTTAACGGATTTGTGCGTAGCACTTTTCTTATCCAGATCACCAAGTTTCAGTTTTGCAATGCGGTTACCCAAAGCCAGACTGGTCGCATACGCATTTCTGGCTTGCTCAAAACATCCTTGCTCTTCAAGAATAAAACCCCGCGCGTACATTGCGGCTGCATTATTAGGGTCAAGCGATAGTGAGTAATCAACATCGGCGAGCGCTTCTTTATTCTGTTTTAGAAACGAGTAAGCCAGACCGCGATTATAGTAAGCATACGGAAACGTAGGATTTCGCTGAATCATCAAGGAATAGTCCGCAATTGCTTCCGCATATTTTTTCTCTGCCAAATACGCATTGCCTCGGTTATAAAAAATTCGATCGCTACCCACAAGCTCCGTTGACGTCAACTTTTGTGCAGCATCTTTCCATAGTGCGCTTTCGTCAGAAAAGCTATGCAGACGATCTCGCGCCAACAAAAAACAAATAATCAACAATGGTGTTGCTGCAATCATTAACCAACGGCTCGAAAAATGTGCACATACGGCCACCAGCATGATGAAGTAGCCCGGTGCCCATAAATAACTTCTGTATAAAACAAATGGCTCCTGAAAACGCACCGCGGCCAATTCTGTCAAAAAAAGAAACCAGCTATACAAAAATCCACAGCAAAATAGCGCAATCAGCCCCTTTTTCCGCAAAAAATAAATAGCAATCAACGGCGATAAAAAAAAGAGAATCGCCTTCAGATAAGTTGTCCACGAAAACCAGATGTCGACGAAATCAAACCGCATATCCGCCGAAAGCACCCTCACGTCGGGCACTATCCAATAAAAGAAATAGTCAAAAAAGAAACCCGCCTGCATTAATATACTGACCAGCCACCTCCCCCAAGGCTGATCCAGTATTGCCGTCTCATGTTGCAACACAACGGCCTTATTCATCTGCGCCACCATCGCCCCGACGGACGGCTCATAACTGGTTGCGACGACTTGTGTCGTCATAGACAAGACCAGCCATGCGGCAGGAAAACACAACACAAGATAAAGCGAAATCCGCTTGTAAATTGAACCGAAATTCCGTTGATACAAAGCGGTCAGAAATATTCCTGTCAAAGGCAACATGATTGCATGCTGTTTGGAAAAAATAGCCATCGAGTAAAACAACGCGGCAGTGAACAAATCCGCCACTCTATTTTTCTCGAATGCCCGTCGATAAAACCAAAGTGAAAGAAGAGAGAACAGTGTTGCAAATAGAATCGTACGTTGGGCGAGATAGGCAACACCGTAAACAGCAATCGGATGAATTGTAAAAATGCAGGCACACAAGCCTGCAAGCAGCTGCGCACGTGCCGGATCTGGGCCGATGTCTATATGCTGGAAGTTTGACTCCCTTATAGCCTGCTGCAATAAATCTCTTAACAGAAGAAATAGCGTGAAGGCACAAGCCAAATGCAGAGTGATGCTGAAAATGCGATTTACTTCGATACTTCCACTTAAGACGTGAATCAGTCCAAGCGTAAAATAGGGAAATGTTCGAGGCTGAAGATTAAACGGTAGCTGCGCGCTGTCATAGACCATCATGCTTGTGAACAAGCCATGATCGTCGAATACCAGACCGTTACCAAGAAAGGGGAAATAAAGCGTGGTGGCTAGTATGGTTATGCATAGCAAAACCAAAATTGGAAACACCTTACGGTTATACATACATTAAGGCGCTCTATTGATATTCATATTGAATGAAGCTATGCGCGAGTGACGAATAGCCTTTCAGAAAAATAAACTCATCATAAACAATGCTGATCTGATAAGTATTTTTTGAGTAAGCGAGCGGTGTATCGTTCTGAAGTTACTCTGATACTCCAACCACATTCTCGTTCGCGACATTTTTGATTGAGCGAAGTCACCATGTGCTGACATAGACACGGCGACAAGACTTGTAATTTCTTGATTCTTGTACCACAAACCAGCGTAATTCATATTGCCGGTGCGTACGAAGTTGCTCTGCCACGTATTTACATACTCGTTTCAATAAAAAATGCCGTTCAATTTTAAATTGAACGGCATCACTCATTGCGCTTTTAACAAAAAAGACTATAAATTAGCAACTCGCACCTACCGTACCAAATACTTTAGTCATAAGCGCAGTAGTTTTGGTTGTCTTCGTATAGGAGCAAGCGATTGTCCAGGTTATGCCCGTATCTGCAACTTGAGGAGCAAATGTAACGGTACTGGTATCGAAAGGCGAGCCTATATTTGCGAGGGTTGTCTCAATTCCTCCTGCAGAATTAACCGTTACGCCACTAACTTCAGTAATCAAGGCCACACTTGCAATGCCCAAGCTCGACAAACTAGGGGATGGAGTACCGTTATTATTTTGCATGTATTCAGCTTGAGCGAGCTTAATTGAATCAACAACAGTATTGACTTTCGCCAACTTCGCACGTGTCACATAATCCTGATACTGTGGAATCGCCACTGCCGCCAAAATACCAATAATCGCCACAACGATCATCAATTCGATCAGCGTAAAACCGCTTTGTGCTTTCTTCATCATTTTCATCGATTTCATTTTTTTCTCCTGGTTTGGGAATACAGGTAGCTTTTCCACCCTGGCAGACATACAGCAATCGCTGTGCCACCCCAAATTCAGCCCAAACTTGCGGAATTGTCACAATTATTTAACGAAAAGTAACAATTTTGGTTAGAGCCGCGCCAAAATTTGTCACATGGTGCGATAAATTTTGTCTTGCGGCAGTGCAGCGACGCAGGAATACGTCAGACCTCATGCAGAAAAACGATGTCAGTACCCGACAGGTGGATTTGGTCGCCATTGTTCAGGCTCTGGGTCAGCATGCCTATCGATGCCCCGTTGACCACTGGATAATCTTCGCCTTCAACATGGGTCAGGCTATAGCCTTGCGGGCCTATCGCGAATACGGCGACATGCCGGCCCGGGCGACCTATGGTCGTCAGGACCTTGTTCAAGACCACTTCCTTGCCCGCACTGGCTCCGTTGAGGATTTTGATTACAGCTGTTGTACTCATGATTGCTTCTATTGAATCGCGATACGATGGTTCGGTAATTTGCTGGATATCGCCCAGATCTTCCATGCCACTTATATTGTCAGCCAATACCATGATGGAATCGTCCATGCTGGCAGTCGCGCAATACTGAATGGTATGCGTAGCAAGTGCAATCACATCACTGTCTTCCAGCAAATGTTTCGTGACGACCCTGCCGTTAATCTGGCTGCCATTGGTACTGCCCAGGTCTTCAAAATAACATCCGACCGGATGTGAAATGATCACCGCATGTTCAGCGCTGATTCCGGCCGCATCTATGACGATGTCGTTATAGGAACGCCGGCCTATGCTGGTGCGCTCTTTCAACAACGGGAATTCCTGCAAGGCGATACCGTCTTTTGCCAAAATAATCGTAGGCATTATTACTTTCCAGCTTTCTTCTTGCTTATCTGTTTACACCTGTTCAGGCGGGTTCAAGGACCACACTATCAATATCTATGCCAAGTCAGGACTTGAAGCTGGCTGCCAGACGTTCCCACCACGCTTTAGGCGCGGGCATGCTTGATACAACCTGGACCAGGATGACGGAAATGTTATCGCGCCCGCCATTGTCATTTGCCGCTTGCACCAGCGAACTACATAATAATTCAAGATCCGTATCGTTATCAGCCAGCATCGCGCTCATCTGTTCACTACCCAACATGTCGGACAGACCATCCGAGCACAGCAAGTAGATATCGCCGCCCTCGGTCTGGTAATCATGCACTTCTACATCAACTTGCGCAGCCACTCCTAACGCACGCGTAATCAGGTTCTTATTCGGTGCGAAACGTGCCCACTCCGGACTTACCAGTCCGGCATCGATCTGTTCCTGCAGTTGCGAATGATCGCGAGTGATTTGTGTCAGTTGTCCCCGCCGGAAACGATAGGCCCGGGAATCGCCGACGTGTGCGACAACAACCCGGTCATGATGGAATAAAGCAGCGACCAGTGTCGTACCCATGCCGCTGTACTGCGGCTGGATGCGTGCCACCTCAAGTATCTGCTCATTAGCAGCGCTGACTGAGTCCACTACCAGTCGCTGCAAAGACTTGCTGCTGGTGGCACGGCCTTTTTCCTGCACTTGCTGTAATTGCTGTTCCAGCGCGGCGCGGAAAACGGTAGTCGCGATGCCGCTGGCAATTTCGCCAGCGTTGTAACCGCCCATACCATCAGCCAAAACGACTGCTTTGTGTACCTCACTGATTTCCACCGCATCTTCATTATGCGCACGCACCAAACCCGTATCGGTTTTGGCGGCGAATTGAAGCTCGACGGAATACGTCATAAAGATGGCAGATTAGCGGCTGGGTTTTAGGCGGTGAAAGTACGAATTACTCTTCTACAGGCGAACTTACATTCCTGACAGGAACAGATCATATCCTGCTTTCAGGCCAAAAATGGACGTTTACCGCTATCCGGCCACAGTCAACGCAATAAAACTGTCTTGCTTACCGCATACCAGGAAGCCGTCGTTTAAATCGGCCGGCTGTAGTCGCCTGCCCGGGAATGCGCCTCTATAATGGCAGGCATGCACAGATCGGGGCGCAACGACGCATCCGCTATTCAGGTTTTTATCAAGGAGAAGATGCCGCCACAGCGGGCATCAATAATTAAATATGACCACAGTTATCTATACGCACGACGCCTGCCTGGAACACAAACCTGGCTCCGGACATCCTGAATCTCCGGAGCGTTTGAAGGCTGTCCTGCGCGCCTTGCGCGTACCGGAATTCGCTGCGGCAGAGTGGCGCGAAGCGCCTATGGGCACACGTGAACAGGTGTTACTCATCCATACCGAAGACTTTGTGCTCGACGTCGAAGACGCTTCCCCCTACCGCGGCACCATGCCGCTGGATGGCGGCGATACCGTCATGTCGCCCGGCTCGCTGGAAGCAGTCATGCGTTGTGTCGGTGCTGCCTGCGCCGGCGTAGACCTGGTGCTGGACAATGAAGCGCATAACGTCTTCTGCGCCACCCGCCCATGTGGCCACCACGCCGAACCTAGCCGCGCAATGGGTTTCTGCATTTTCAATCAGGCGGCGATTGCTGCGGCCTATGCCTACGAAGTACACAAGCTGGAACGCGTAGCCGTCATCGATTTCGACGTCCATCACGGTAACGGTACGCAAGCAGCGTTTTATGACCGGCCGGAATTGTTCTATGCATCCAGCCATCAGTCACATTTCTATCCGGGTACCGGCCTCGAAAAGGAAACCGGCGTGTCGCACAATATCGTCAACGTGCCGCTGCCACGCGGTTGTGATTCGGCCTTGTTCCGCGAACAGACTGCAGCAAAAATGCTGCCCGCTATCCGTGCCTTCAATCCCGAACTGATCATTATTTCAGCCGGCTTTGACGCGCATCACCTGGATCCGCTGGCAGGTCTGAAGTTGCAGGATGATGACTTTGACTGGGTTACACGTGAATTGATGAAAATCGCTGACGAAACCTGCGCAGGACGCATCGTTTCTATACTGGAAGGTGGTTACAGCCTGGAAGGTTTGGCTTCAAGCACGGCAGTGCATGTCAAAGCCCTGATGGATCACTAATCATGTCTGCCAGTCTGTGGTTCTTATAAACACAGACTGGCATTTCAATCTTCGTCTGTATTTGTTGCACGCATCGCAGCCTGTATCGCCCGATGCGAAAATCCGCGCTGCATCAAAAAACGCATCTGCTTGGCCCGCTCTTCCTGACTCGTTGCCACCGTGCCGAACTTGCGCTCCCACACTCCGCGTGCACGCGCAAACTCATCTGCTTCCAGATTCGCCTTGATGTCAGTCAGCGACTCCGGGGCTATGCCATGACTTTTTAATTCAGACATGATGCGGCTATTGCCGAAGCGAGCTGCACGTCTGTGTACCAGCGATTCGGAAAAGCGACTTTGCGAAAGAAACTTCGCTGCTTCCAGCGTATCGAGCAAGGCTTCGACGTCGTCGCCCTCTTGCGCATAGCGCGCCAGCTTGCGTCCCAACTCTTGCCGACTGTGTTCGCGTGCCGATAAATAGCGAAGCGCCCGCGCTTTCAGACTCACTTGCAGTTTTGCCATATGAGTCCTTCAGCGCGGGCGCTCGTTAATATCAAACTTTGAATCAAGTGCAGCGACGCTGTACCTTATTCAACTTCTTTCAGTTCTTTGGCTTCTTTGCTTTCCTTGGCCGAAGATTTCTTTGCAGCTGGCTCATCCGACTTGATCGGGCTCAATTCAGGCACCCCCAGCGAAGCACGTACCTTGTTTTCGATTTCGCGTGCCAGTTCCGGACGCTCTTTCAGGTAATTACGTGCATTGTCTTTACCCTGGCCGATGCGTTCGCCGTTGTAGCTATACCAGGCGCCCGACTTTTCAACGATTTTGGCATCGGCGCCCAAATCGAGGATTTCACCTTCACGCGATGTGCCTTCGCCATACAGAATGTCGAAGTGCGCTTCCTTGAATGGTGGAGCGATTTTATTTTTAACGACTTTGATCTTGGTTTCGTTACCTATCACTTCATCGCCAGATTTGATCGAACCGGTACGACGGATGTCCAGACGAACCGATGCGTAAAACTTCAATGCATTACCGCCGGTGGTGGTTTCAGGATTACCGAACATCACACCGATTTTCATACGAATCTGGTTAATGAAGATCACCAGCGTGTTGGTGCGATTGATACTACCGGTCAATTTACGCAATGCCTGCGACATCAGACGTGCTTGCAAACCTGGCAGGGAATCACCCATGTCGCCTTCAATTTCAGCGCGTGGTGTCAGTGCCGCGACCGAGTCAATAACGATCAGGTCGACGCCGCCCGAGCGTACCAGCGCGTCGCAGATTTCCAGTGCCTGTTCGCCGGTATCTGGTTGCGAAATCAGCAGCTCGGACAAATTGATACCCAGCTTCTGTGCGTAAGTCACGTCCAGTGCATGTTCTGCATCGATAAACGCACAAGTGCCACCCAGCTTTTGCATTTCTGCGATGGTTTGCAGGGTCAGCGTGGTTTTACCCGACGATTCAGGACCGTAGATTTCAACTACACGGCCACGTGGCAAGCCACCGACGCCGAGTGCGATATCCAGTCCGAGGGAGCCGGTAGATACAACCTGCACTTCTTCGACGACCGCGCCATCTTCCATGCGCATCACCGAACCTTTACCGAACTGCTTTTCAATTTGCGCTAGTGCAGCGGCGAGTGCTTTACTCTTGTCCGAGCTGGCAGCGATTTTTTTGTCGTCCATAAAGATTCTTTCGGCGGTTGGTTGTAACGAAACAGGGTTTATACAGTGTTTGGAGCCAGAAACCGTACTGTATAAAAAAACAGTGCTTTATGCAAGCTGCTCTTGCGATATTTTTGAAAACAGTCAAAAAGATTGTTTTTTGACATGTATTCATATCTGCAAGCACGGTGCCTGAAAAGTAACCCACATACTAGCAAGAGCGACTATTTCCTTCCAGCCGCAAGCTGATTTCCACGTAATATCTGCCTACCTGCTTACACCCTATCTATATGTGCACCGCCGCTGAATTATCCGAAATCGCTTATAAAAAAGAGAAGTCCGCCAGCCTGCGCCTGGCGAAACGCCTCGGCATCAGCGAGGAAGCAGCACTGAGCGAAATCTTGAGCAAAGTAGCAGGAAGCAGCCCTTTAAACGAACTGTTGACCCGACGACTGCAGGAAAAAGCACATATCGCTGCCAAGCTCGCCGCGCATAAACAGGCCAAACTCACAGCACGCGCACAGAAACAGGCGTCCCGGCAACCCGATGCCAGCGCATGGCTGGCCTGGTTCGATGGTTCCTGCCATCCAAATCCGGGCAAGATGGGCATAGGCGGCCTGCTCAAAAGCCCGCAAGGCACGGAGACCGAGATCAGTTTCCATGCCGGCATCGGTGATAGCAGCGAGGCGGAATACATCGCCCTCATCAGCGTACTGGAAACAGCCATCCAGGCCGGTGCCGATAAACTCATGATTTACGGCGACAGCCAGGTTGTCATCAACGATGTACTAAGCCAGAGCGGCGGTGCGACCATCCTCAGCGCACAGCGTTTAAAGGCGCAATGCCTGATCGCCCGCCTGCCGCAAGTGAGCCTGAACTGGATACCACGTCACCGGAATGCCCAGGCCGACGCCCTGTCACAACAGGCCATCCGTAACAGTGCGGCAGCGGCAAACCCGCAACAGGCCTAATATGTAAATAACAAGTCGCGCAGCATGACACTTGTCTTGCTGCTGCGAGCGAAACCCAATAGACTACGAGCCAACTTCCCCCTCCTGCCATTCCCATGCGAATCCTGCTTGCCGAAGACGATAGTGTGCTTGCCGACGGTTTAACGCGTTCCCTGCGTCAGTCCGGTTATGCCACCGATTGCGTAAAAAATGGAGCAGAGGCGGACTCCGTCCTGTCCACCCAAGATTTCGATTTACTCATACTCGACCTGGGGCTGCCCAAGATGTCCGGCCTTGAGGTCTTGCAGCGCCTGCGCGCGCGCAATTCGCGCCTGCCAGTACTCATCCTGACCGCCGGCGACTCAATTGAACAGCGCGTCAAAGGCCTCGACCTGGGCGCCGATGATTTCATGGCCAAGCCCTTTGCCTTGTCGGAACTGGAAGCACGCGTACGCGCACTGACCCGACGTGGCGCCGGAGGTGGTCCGACCGTCATCAAGCATGGTCCGCTCTCGTATGACCAGGTCGGTCGTATCGCTTATATCAACGATCAGATGCTGGATCTGTCCGCGCGCGAACTCGGCTTGCTCGAAGTTTTGCTACAACGCAGTGGTCGCCTGGTTTCCAAGGAACAGCTGGTCGATCATCTGTGCGAATGGAGCGAGGAAGTCAGCAACAATGCGATCGAAGTCTATGTCCATCGCTTGCGCAAGAAGATAGAAATTGGCGGTTTGCGCATAGCCACCGTGCGCGGCCTCGGTTATTGCCTCGAAAAATTTACCGAGACAGCTCCTAACACCATCGCGCCACCCGGCTAATCCAGCCTATGCCTGACGCCCAACGACTCGATGCGCAAGCCGATGCCGGTACGCCGCACAAGCCTATGGCGACGCGCACCAATGCGACCCAGCCGGAAGAACGCACGCAGCGTTCGCTGTTCGGTGAAATCCTCGACTGGATGCTGGTACCACTACTCTTGTTGTGGCCGCTCAGCATCGCCATCACCTACCTGGTCGCAAAGTCCATTGCGAATGAACCCTTTGATCGCGCACTCGAAGACAAAGTTACGGTCGTCGCGCAACAGGTCAAGGAAGTCAACGGCAAGGTCGTCACGCGCCTGACCGGCGCCGCCACCGACATTCTGCATGCCGACGATGTCGACAATGTGTATTACCAAGTACGCAATGCGGTCGGTGACATAGTCGAAGGCGATGGAGAAATACCATTGCCGAAAGATCTGGAGCCACCACCGCCGTGGTCGACCCAATTCCGCTACGACTTTATACGCAATACTGAAGTACGTATCGCCTACATTTATGTCGATTTGCATAAGACCCAGACCGCACCACAACTCAGCGTAGAGCCAAGAATGGCCCTGGTACAGGTAGCGGAGACGCTGGATAAACGCTCGCAACTCGTCAATCAAATCATCAAGGGCGTCATCGTGCCCGAATTCATCATCCTGCCGATCGCGCTGGTACTGGTGTGGTTTGCGCTGACCCGTGGTTTGCGCCCGCTGGCTGAATTGCAGCAACGCATACGCGAACGCCGTCCCGATGATTTAAGCCCTATCGATTCCGGTTACGTGCCGGAAGAAATCCTGCCACTGGTAGGCTCGCTGAATGAAATGCTGGAGCGTCTGTCGCAAAGTATCAAGATACAAAAACGCTTTATCGCAGACGCTGCGCATCAGATGAAAACACCGCTGGCCGGTATGCGCATGCAATCCGAACTGGCGCTGCGCCAGACCGATCAGGCTGAAATCCATAAATCACTGGAACAACTGGCCAAGAGTTCCAAATCGGCGACGCGCATGATCAACCAGTTGCTGGCACTGGCACGCGCCGAGAACCAGACGCCCACCACGCGCCCGCTGCTACCGCTGGAATTATCCGAACTGGCGCGCGACAACGTACAGGAATGGGTACAGACTTCATTCAACAAGAAAATCGATCTCGGCTTCGAGCAACCGGACTACCACATCATGGTCAATGGCGATGCCATCATGTTGCGCGAATTGCTGAACAACCTGATCGACAATGCGCTTAACTACACGCCTGCCGGTGGCCATGCCACCGTACGTGTACGCGCTGACGATGAAGCACGACTGGCCTTCCTCGAAGTCGAGGATACCGGCCCCGGCATCGCACCGCACGAACATAAACGCATCTTTGAACGCTTCTACCGCATCCTCGGCAGCAACGTCGAAGGCAGCGGACTGGGACTCGCCATCGTGCGTGAAATTGCACAGCAACATGGCGCAGAAATCGATATCCTTACTAATCCGAACTGCACCAATCCGAAAGCGCCGGGCTGCCTGATGCGTATCACGCTGCCACTGGAACAACCCGCACCATTCTTTGATGGCAGTATCTGATATGACCGCAAGCCAGCGAGAACAGACTTCCGAACGCGCACGACTCTATTGGCGGCGCACGAAAGTCATGACCTTCTGGCTGATGCTGTTGTGGTTCATCGTGACATTTTCTGCGATCTTCTTCGCCCGTCAATTGTCGGTCTACACCTTCCTCGGCTGGCCTATTTCCTTCTTCATGGCGGCACAGGGCAGCATCCTGATTTTTGTCGCCATCATCGCCTTCTACGGCTGGCGCATGCACAGACTCGACGACGCCTATAACCACGATAGCGAACATGAAAGATAAGTCCTTCTTCCAGCGCCTGGTTCGCTACTACCTGCTATACACGGTGGGTTTTGTGCTCTTCCTGTTTGGTGTCGCTATCCTTGAACACGAGGGCTTCCCGCGCGTCTGGATAGGCTACGTCTTCATGTTCTCCACCATCGTGGTGTACGCCACCATCGGTGTCATCAGTCGCACCTCCGACGTGCAGGAGTACTACGTCGCGGGACGTCGCGTGCCGGCATTCTTCAACGGCATGGCGACTGCGGCAGACTGGATTTCCGCCGCCAGCTTTATCAGCCTGGCCGGAGGCCTGTACTTATGGGGCTTTGACGGACTGGCCTACATCATGGGCTGGACTGGCGGCTTCGTGCTGGTTGCCTTATTGATCGCGCCTTATCTGCGCAAGTTTGGCCAGTACACCATCCCCGATTACCTGGCAGCGCGCTACACCGGACAGTTCAGCAACAATGTGGTGCGCGTCATCGCCGTGATCGCCACCATCATCGTTTCGTTTACTTATGTCGTCGCACAGATATACGGCGTCGGCCTGATTACCTCACGCTTTACAGGCGTCGACTTTTCGGTCGGCATCTTCCTGGGTCTCGCCAGCATCCTGGTGTGTTCCTTCCTCGGCGGCATGCGCGCCGTTACCTGGACCCAGGTAGCGCAATACATCATCCTCATCATCGCCTACATGATCCCGGTGGTCTGGCTGTCGATGAAGCATACGAATATGCCGGTCCCGCCTATCGCCTACGGCTCCGCGATTGCGCAATTGACCGAGCGTGAAAAAGTCCTGATTGACGATCCCAAGGAAAAAGAAGTACGGGCGATTTTCCGCCAGCGTGCCTATGACCTCGACGACCGCCTGGCGACCCTGCCAGAGTCATGGGAAAACGGCCGTGCCGAAATCCAGCACAATCTGGAAGCACTCAAACTCGGCAATGCCGCGCTACAGGACATCAAGCAAACCGCACGCGAACTGGCAGCCTACCCGCGTGATGCCGATGAAGCAGAACGATTATGGAAAGAGGAGCGGGCACTCAATCTCGAATTGGCCAAACCTCCGACCAGACACACCGAGCCCTTCCCCGGCGACAGCAAGGAAGCCTCGGATATCAAGCGCAATAATTTCCTCGCACTAGTCTTTTGCCTGATGCTGGGCACGGCCGCAATGCCGCATGTGCTGGTGCGCTACTACACCACGCCCAGCGTCAAGGAAGCGCGGCATTCGGTGTTCTGGACCTTATTCCTCATCATGGCGCTGTACATCACCATCCCGGCGCTGGCGGTACTGGTCAAGTACGACATCTACAGTTCACTGGTCGGCACCAGCTTCTCGCAATTACCGGAATGGGTTTCCTACTGGGCCAGCATAGATAAACTGCATCCGCTGGTCAGCATCAATGACGTCAATCGGGACGGCATCGTACAGCTGGCAGAGATCGTGATGGACGTCGACATCGTGGTGCTGGCAACACCGGAAATTGCTGGCCTGCCCTATGTCATCTCCGGGCTAATTGCCGCCGGTGGGCTGGCGGCTGCACTATCGACTGCTGACGGCTTGCTGCTCACCATTTCGAATGCGCTGTCGCACGACATCTATTACAAAACCGTAGATCCGCAAGCATCGACGCAAAAGCGCGTGACAGTGTCCAAACTGCTCCTACTCATGGTCGCATTGGTGGCCGCATATATTGCCTCCATGAAACCCGGCGATATCCTGTCGCTGGTCGGTGCCGCGTTCTCCCTCGCAGGGTCAGCCTTGTTCCCGGCACTGGTACTGGGCGTGTTCTGGAAGCGTGCCAATCAGCCGGGCGCCATCGCCGGTATGCTGGTCGGCTTCTCGGTATGCGCGTACTACATGATTCACACCCTGCCCGCTTTCGGTGGCTCGGCAACTGGACAATGGTTCAACATTGCGCCAATTTCCGCAGGAGTTTTTGGTGTTCCTGCCGGATTTTGTGCCATTATTGTCGTGAGTCTGCTGACGCGCGCCCCCGATCAACGTACAGAAGACTTACTGAAACATCTGCGCTCACCGTAAGCAGCACTCGCTCGATCTGGCATGCTTCTTGATATAGCTAGATTTCATCTCCATGAAAACTAAGAGTGAGCGACGCCATGCGAAAATTTTTCGACGAGATGTATATAGATGGCGCAAGCAACAACGTACGCGACCATTACCGTGAATTCGAAGCCTGGCTGGCGACCCAGTCGCCCAAGACCGTAGCGCGCAAGCGAGCGGAAGCCGACCTGATTTTCCGCCGGGTCGGCATTACCTTCGCCGTCTACGGCAATGAAGCCGGTACCGAACGTGTGATCCCCTTCGACATCATTCCGCGCATGATCACCGCGCGCGAATGGGCGCATATGGAAGCTGGCCTGGAGCAGCGTGTACGCACGCTGAATATGTTCATCCACGACATCTACCACGACCAGAACATCGTCAAGGCCGGCATCATTCCGCCCGAGCAAATTTTCCGCAACGCACAGTACCGCCCTGAAATGCAAGGCATCTCGGTCGCATCTGACATCTACGCACACATCGCTGGCGTTGATATCGTGCGCGCCGGGCAAGGTGAGTTCTACGTGCTGGAAGACAACCTGCGCGTGCCATCCGGCGTCTCCTACATGCTGGAAGATCGCAAGATGATGATGCGTCTGTTCCCCGAATTATTCGCCAAGCATCAGGTCGCACCAGTCGCACATTATCCCGACATGTTGCTGGACAATCTGCGCTCGGTTGCACCGATAGGTGTCACTGATCCGACCGTCGTCGTGATGACACCGGGCATGTATAACTCCGCTTACTTCGAACACGCCTTCCTCGCGCAGCAAATGGGCGTCGAGCTGGTCGAAGGACAGGATCTCTTCGTCAACGACAATGCGGTGTATATGCGTACCACGCGCGGCCCAAAACGCGTCGACGTGATCTATCGCCGCATCGATGATGACTACATGGACCCGCTCGCGTTCCGCGCTGATTCCACTCTCGGTGTGCCAGGCTTGCTCTCGGTGTATCGCTCCGGCCGTGTCACATTGGCGAATGCGATCGGCACTGGCGTCGCCGACGACAAATCGATTTATCCATATGTGCCGGACATGGTGCGCTTCTACCTGTCGGAAGAACCAATACTCAACAATGTCCCGACTTACCAATGCCGCAAAAAGGATGAACTGTCCTATGTGTTGGCGAATCTGCCAGATCTGGTAGTCAAGGAAGTGCATGGTGCCGGTGGTTACGGCATGCTGGTCGGACCTGCATCGACCAAGGCAGAAATCGAGAGTTTCCGCCAGCGCATCATCGCGCGCCCCGACGGCTATATCGCACAGCCTACGCTGGCATTGTCGGCCTGCCCGACCTTTGTCGAGTCAGGCGTGGCACCACGCCATATTGATTTACGCCCTTTCGTCCTGTCCGGCAAAACCATCTCTATGGTGCCCGGTGGCCTCACACGCGTCGCGCTGAAAGAAGGCTCACTCGTCGTCAACTCTTCACAAGGTGGTGGTACCAAAGACACCTGGATACTGGAGAACTAATATGCTCAGCCGCACCGCCGATCACCTGTTCTGGATGGCGCGCTACACCGAACGTGCCGAGAACACTGCACGCATGCTGGACGTGAATGTCCAGACTGCGCTGTTACCACAATCCGCCCGCAGCGCCGAACAAGGCTGGCGCGCCACGCTAGGTATTTCGGAATTGCAGGAAGCCTTCGACCTGAAATACGACAAGCTGACACCGCGTGATGTCCTGCATTTCATGGCACTCGACACTTCACACTCGTCATCGATTACCTCCTGCCTGCGTTCCGCCCGCGAAAATGCACGTGCAGTGCGTGGCACCCTCACCACCGAAGTCTGGGAAACACACAATACGACCTGGCTCGAAATGCAAAACCAGATCGATGAAAGCGATTTTGCAAACGATCCCAGCCCATTCTTTGAATGGGTCAAGCACCGTTCACACCTGTCACGTGGCGTCACGCTAGGCACCATGCTGCAGGATGAGGCATTGTTCTTCATCCGGCTCGGCACCTTTCTCGAACGCGCTGATAACACCGCGCGCATACTCGACGTCAAATTCCACGGTGCCAGTGCGCAAGCGGGCGAGAAGTCGAGCCACGAAAACCAGCTCGACTTTTACTACTGGGCCGCTATCCTGCGTTCGGTCTCGGCCTTTGAAATCTATCGCAAGGTTTATCGTGATGCGATTACCCCGGCACGCGTCGCCGATCTGCTCATGCTGAAAGCCGATATGCCGCGCTCACTGCTGGCCTCGCTCACCGAAGTGGTCAACAACCTGAGCATGGTCACAGGCGATCCGCATAACGACACCTTGCGCTTCGCAGGCAAGCTGCATGCAGAATTGAAATTCGCTACCATCAATGATGTCTTGCACGAAGGTTTGCACGACTACCTGACCGAATTCCTTGAAGACATTTACGAGCTGGGCAATCGCATCAGCCGTGAATTCCTCGTTCCATTGGCGGCATAAATGAAACTAGCCATCCGTCACGAAACCTTATATCGCTATACCTCGCCACTGACGTATACGATCCAGCAACTGCGTCTGACGCCGCGTGTGGAGACACACCAGCACTTGCTGTCATGGACCATAGACACATCCGGCCAACGCCATGCCTTTACCGATGCATACGGCAATCTGTGCCACATGCTGACGATCACCGACAGCCACGATACGGTGCGCATCGTTGTCACCGGCGAAGTGGAAGTGCTGCCTCTGGATAGAGGACGCTTGCTGGACAACGGCACCTTATCGCCACTGGTCTTCACTGTGCCGACCCGTTTGACCGAAGCGACCGATTACATCCAGGCATTTGCGGAGAAAAACCTGCACGGCACCGGGAGTAGCGAGCTGCTCAAACTGGCTGAAGCAATTTGTGGTGCGGTCGCGTACCAAAGCGGTGCGACTGCAGTTACCAGTACCGCCAACGATGCACTGCAACTGGGTCAGGGCGTATGCCAGGACCATGCACATTTGTTCATCGCCTGCTGCCACACGCGCAATATTCCGGTGCGCTATGTCTCCGGCTATATCGATTCCGGCAGCACCGGCCATGCCGAAAGCCATGCCTGGGTCGATGTCTGGGTCGAAGAACTGGATTTCACCGGCTGGGTCAGCATAGACGTCACGCACGCCTGCTTTGCCAGCGATGCGCATTGTCGCCTTGCGGTGGCGCGCGATTACGACTCGGCAGCCCCGGTCAGCGGAGTGCGGCGCGGCGGCGGTGAAGAATCGTTGGATGTAAGCGTCAAAGTGGTGCCCCTGTGTGCCCAGTAAATGAACAAAAGCCGGGCTTCCTGTAAAATTCGCGTTTTGCTTTTTCTCTGCTCACCATGACTTATTGTGTTGCGATGCGGCTGGACGCCGGGCTCGTGTTTCTGTCAGATTCGCGCACCAACGCTGGCGTTGATCACGTCGGTACTTTCCGCAAAATGAATGTTTTCGAGATCCCGGGCGAGCGCCTGATGGTCTTGATGACAGCTGGGAACTTGTCGATTTCGCAATCGGTCCGGCAAATCATTGCAGAACACACAACAGCTGGTGGCAAGAGCATCTGGAATGTCTCGTCCATGTATGAAGCAGCACAAGTTGTCGGTGAAGCAATCCGCATGGTGCATGACCGTGATGCCGGTACGCTGAAAGAATTCGGCATCGACTTCAATGTCAGCATGGTGTTTGGCGGACAGATCAAGGGCGAACGTTGCCGCCTGTTCCAAATGTACTCGGCAGGCAACTTCATCGAATCGCAGGACGAAAACACCTACTTCCAGATCGGTGAATCGAAGTACGGCAAACCCATTATCGATCGCGTCGTCACACCAGACACACCACTCGATGAAGCAGCGAAGTGCGCACTGATCTCGATGGACTCTACCCTGCGCTCGAATATCTCGGTTGGCCTGCCGCTGGACTTGCTGATCTACGAAACGGACAAGCTGGCCGTGACCCGCTTCGTCACCATCGACGAACACAATCAATACTTCCAGATGATACGTAACACCTGGGCCAAGCAATTGAAGACTGTGTTTGAAAGCATCAACGATCCGGTATGGAATGCCGCACCGGAAACCACCAGCAATGTCCTGTCCAGCCAGGGCCACAAGAACCAGCCGCTACGCATACAGGCGCCGGCCCAGTTCGGTATGGATAAAACCGTCAGCGCACCGGGTCCCTTGCAAACACTGGCGCAGGACGAAGGCAATAACCAACAGCACTAGCCCACACAAACGCCGTCCGGCAAATAAAAAAGGCTGCCACACTTGCGTGTCGCAGCCTTTTTGCTATGCGCTGGTCAGCGCTGATCTTTACAGCACGATGGTTTGTGCCTGGCCTTCTGCGCGTTCACGAATTTCACCGATGCGCATTACGGTTTCGCCAGCGGCTTTCAATTGTGCCATCGCTGCATCTGCATTTTCTTTCGACACGATAACGGTCATGCCGATACCGCAGTTAAAGACGCGATGCATTTCTGCGTCAGCCACGCCGCCGTGTTCCTGCAACCATTTGAACAATGGCGGCATGTCCCATGCACCGCTGTCCAGCACGGCAGTCAGATGCGGCTGCAACACGCGTGGAATGTTTTCGACCAGGCCACCACCGGTGATGTGCACCATGCCTTTGACTTCCATCGCGGCCATCAAAGCCAGCAATGGTTTAACGTAAATACGGGTAGGCTCCATCAATACATCAGCCAGCTTGCGACCATGGAAATCAGCGTTCAGGTCAGGATTGGCGACCGAGATGATTTTACGGACCAGCGAGTAACCGTTGGAATGTGCGCCCGACGAAGCCAGGCCCAGTACCACGTCGCCCGGGGCAATTTTGGTACCGTCGATGATTTTCGATTTCTCTACTGCGCCGACCGCGAAACCGGCCAGATCGTATTCACCTGCTGGGTACATGCTAGGCATTTCAGCGGTTTCACCACCGATCAGCGCGCAACCGGCCTGTTCGCAACCCTTGGCCACACCCTTGATAACGTCGGTTGCAATGGCAACATCCAGCTTACCGCAGGCGAAGTAGTCGAGGAAGAACAACGGTTCTGCACCTTGGACCAGGATGTCGTTAACGCTCATCGCGACCAGATCGATGCCGACCGTGTCGTGGCGATTCAATTCAAAAGCCAGTTTCAGCTTGGTGCCGACACCGTCGGTACCGGAGACCAGTACCGGCTCCTTGTACTTCTTGCTGATCTCGAACATCGCGCCGAAACCGCCCAGGCCACCCATTACGCCTTCACGCATGGTGCGTTTGGCAAATGGCTTGATCGCTTCGACCAGAGCATCTCCGGCATCAATGTCTACACCAGCGTCGCGGTAGGAAAGGGAAATATTGGAATTGGAACTCATGATGGATAGTCAGCAGAGGCAGTAAAATAGACGGTTATGGCCAGATGGCTAGCCTGTGGATCATTAGTTCTGGAGGACGGATCGGATCAGGATCACAATGAGCGGGAGTCATCGCGGGCAAAATCACTAAGCGCGCTTCCAAAACAGGACGATTCAGGCTCTATAATTCGGATTAGCCCGTATTCTAGCAAATCGATCCCCCTCCTCCGTCATTTGATGCCACTTTCTTTGCCTTGGGAACAAAATAAACCCGGATATGCTCGGGTATGCTGCACGGAATGGCGTTTTACCGGTTTTTCATACCGGTTGCGAACATTGCATTTTTTACAAATAAATATGACCAAACACGCATGAGGCAGTTGTTACTCGATTTACCCGCCGAAAAGCCACAGACGCTGGACAGCTTCGTGGTCGGCACCAACGCCGAACTGGCGCAATTACTGCACCGCCTGGCCGCAGGCCAGCCAAATGGCCTGGATGAACGCTTCGTCTACCTGTGGGGCGAGGCCGGCGCGGGCAAAACCCATTTGCTACGTGCGATGGCAGAAACGCCGCGGGCGCGCTACTTGGCGGCAAATGCCGGTACTGACGACTTCCTGTACGACCCGGCAACCACGCTATACCTGCTGGATGACAGCCACAAACTATCGCCGGAGGCACAAATCGCCGCGTTTGCCCTGTTTAACCAAGTGCGCGAACAAGGTGGCTGCCTGATTGCAGCGGGCAATGCCGCACCCACCAGCCTGGAGGTGCGGGAAGATTTGCGTACCCGTTTCGGCTGGGGTCTGATTTATCAGGTGCACGGCTTGAGTGATGAAGAGAAAATTGCCGCCCTTACGCATGCGGCCAACGCACGCGGGCTAACGCTGTCGCCCGGCGTGTTACCCTATCTCATTACGCATTTTGCGCGCGACATGCGCTCTTTATCAGCGATGCTGGACGCACTCGACCAATATTCGCTGGAAACAAAACGCCCGATTACCCTGCCTTTGCTGCGCGAATTGCTGCAACGGCAAGACTGAACAAACCGTTAAGCAGAAACATGAAAAACCTGGCTTTATTTGACCTCGACCACACGCTGATCCCGCTCGATTCCGATTATGAATGGGGACAGTTCCTGGCCCGTACCGGCGCCGTTGATCGCGAGGCCTTTGCCAAGCGCAATGCCGAATTCTTCGCGCAATACCAAAATGGCACGCTGGACCCGCATGAATACCTGGAGTTCGCGCTCGGCACCCTGGCGCAGTTCCCACGCACCCAGCTCGACGCCTGGCATCAGGAATTCATGAATGAAGTCATCCACCCGGTACTCCTGCCATCTGCTCGTGATTTATTGAAAAAGCACCAGGATGCTGGCGACCTGGTCGCGATCGTCACCGCCACCAACCGCTTCGTGACAGCACCTATCGCACAGGCGCTGAATGTCGAGCATTTGCTGGCCGCCGAGCCTGAAGTCAAGGCAGACGGCAACCTGACCGGAAAACTAGTTGGCGTTCCGACCTCAGGCGCGGGTAAAATCGCACATACCAATGCGTGGCTGGCCGCGCGTGGCCTTACATTAAAGGATTTCGAACGCAGCTATTTCTATAGCGACTCGCAAGCCGACATTCCCTTGTTGTCCGTCGTCACTCATCCGATTGCAACCAACCCTAATGCCTTGCTGACTGCGCACGCTAAAGCGCAGGGCTGGCCGATCATCAATCTCTTCAATGATTAAAAAGCTTATCCGTCGCATCCTCGGCACCAAACAAAAAACCGGCGATACCAGCAAAGCTGTCGTATTGACTGCGAAAGAACATCGCATCGATCCCAAGCTGGTATCCGCCAATGCCGTGCGCGTCACCAGTACCCTGCAACAGGCTGGCTTCAAAGCCTTCCTGGTCGGCGGTGCAGTGCGCGACTTGCTGCTGGGCGTGAAGCCCAAGGATTTTGATATCGCAACCAATGCGACGCCGGAACAAGTCAAACGCCTGTTCCGCCGCGCCTTCATCATCGGCAAACGCTTCCAAATCGTACATGTCATGTTTGGCCAGGACCTGCTCGAAGTCACCACCTTCCGTGGTACCTCCACCGACGCAGCACCGAAGGATGAACATGGCCGCGTATTGCGCGACAACACTTTCGGCGAACAACATGAAGATGCGTTGCGCCGCGACTTCACCATCAATGCGATGTACTACGATCCCGCCACGCAAACCGTGCTGGATTACCACGGCGGCATGGCCGACATCCGCAATAAAACCCTGCGCATCATAGGCATACCGGAAGCACGCTACCGCGAAGATCCGGTGCGCATGCTGCGCGTCGTACGCTTTGCCGCCAAACTGAACTTCGTCATTGATCCGGCCACCAGCGCACCTATCCGTGTGATGGCACCGCTGATCAACAATGTCCCGGCGGCGCGCGTATTCGATGAAATGCTCAAGCTGCTGATGAGTGGCTCTGCCCTCGCCTGCCTGCAGCAATTGCGCAAGGAAGGTTTGCACCACGGCTTGCTGCCTCTGCTGGACGTGGTACTCGAACAACCGCTGGGTGAGAAGTTTGTGCGCCTGGCGCTGGCCAGCACCGATGAACGCGTCAAACAAGGCAAACCGGTTTCACCGGGCTTCCTGTTCGCATCATTGCTGTGGCATCAGGTACTGGAAAAATGGAAGGCTTACCAGGCAGCTGGCGAGTATCCGATTCCGGCGCTGCACCTGGCGGCCGATGACGTGCTGAATACGCAAACCGACAAGCTCGCACTGCAACGCAAGATCGCATCCGACATGCGTGACATCTGGGCGATGCAGCCACGCTTCGAACGCCGCATCGGCAAGTCGCCATACAAATTGCTCGAACACCTGCGCATGCGTGCCGGTTACGACTTCCTGTTGCTGCGTTGCGCATCAGGTGAAATCGATAGCGAGATTGGTGAATGGTGGACTGCCTTCATGGAAGCAGACGGCCCAGGTCGTGAAGCCTTGCTGGCAAAGAAACCAAGCAGCACTGCTGAAGCAGCTCCTGCCAAGAAACGACCACGCCGTCGTCGTTCGCGTTCCGGCGGTGGTGGCGCTAGCGGTACAGCCAAAGCCGAATGACCCCAGTGACAACAGCTGTTACTGCCTACATCGCGATAGGCTCGAACCTGGGCGATGCGCAGGATCATGTTTTGTACGCCTTGCGCGAGCTGGATCAGCTCGCCTCCACTCGCCTGCTGGCGCAGTCATCGCTGTTTCGCACCGCACCGATAGATTCCAGCGGCGACGATTACATCAACGCGGTTGCAGCTGTCAGCACCAGCCTGTCAGCCGAAGCATTGCTGCAGGCTTTGCTGGCGCTGGAACAAACGCGCGGCCGTGAACGTCCCTACTTCAACGCACCGCGCACGCTGGATCTCGACTTGCTGCTGTATGGTGATGCAGAGATCAACACCGACACCCTGACCGTGCCGCATCCCCGTATGACGAGTCGCGCCTTCGTACTCATTCCATTGCTGCAAATCGATCCCTTCATCCAGATCCCGGGACTGGGTGCCGCACATCAGTTTGCTCCGGCAGTAGCTGATCAGGCCATCAGCAAGATAGCCTGATATCTTTACCTGCATCCATAGCGCCACATACACATACTGATTACTCCATACCCGAGGCCAGCATGCAAATACCTGTAATCGTCCAAACCGTCGGCTTGCTGACGCTATCGAATATTTTCATGACAGTAGCCTGGTACGGCCACCTCAAAGGTCTGGCATCCAAGCCATGGTGGATAGCGGCACTCATCAGTTGGGGCATTGCACTCTTCGAATATTTGCTGCAAGTCCCGGCCAATCGCATCGGCTATACCCAGTTCAGTCTGGCCCAACTGAAAATTATGCAAGAAGCGATTACACTCACGGTGTTCGTGCCGTTTGCGATTGTCTTTATGGATCAGCCTTTCAAGCTGGACTACGTCTGGGCTGCACTCTGTCTGGTCGGCGCGGTGTACTTCATTTTCCGCACCTGATAACAGCTGCAACGCCATCGCAACATCGCCTATAGAAAAGATCAGGAAAGCATCTTATGGATTTAGAGAAATACAAATATATCGTGGTCGAAGGTGCTATCGGCGCTGGCAAAACCACGCTGGCACGCAAGCTCGCGACCCAGCTCGGCGCACAGACCTTGCTGGAATTGCCGGAAGAAAATCCCTTCCTCGAAAAGTTCTATCGCGATGCGGCGCGCTATGCATTGCCTACTCAAATGTTCTTCCTGCTGCAACGGATGAATCAGTTACGCGACCTGGCACAACCGGATTTATTCGATGCCCGCATCGTGTCTGATTTCTTGCTGGACAAAGACCCTATCTTCGCGCGCCTGACCCTGAGTGATGACGAACTCGCGCTGTACCAGCAACTGTACGATCACCTGCGTCCGCAAGCACCATTACCTGACCTCGTGATCTACCTGCAGGCAGAACCGCAAACCCTGATCGATCGCATCAAGAAGCGTGGCATCCCGATGGAAGCAGGCATTTCGGAAAATTATATGCATCGCCTGTGCGACAGCTATAGCCGTATCTTTTACGAATACGACACCGCACCCTTGCTGATCGTCAACACCGAACATCTGAACCCGATTGATAACAATGAAGACTTTGCGCTGCTGCTGACGCGCATCGCCAACATGCGCGGAAAACGCGAATTTTTTAGCCGTGGAGAATAAGCATGTCCAGCTATTTGCAAGAAGTACGTACCAAAGCCGTCACCGTTCCATCCCTGCTCGCAATGAAAGAGCGCGGTGAGAAAATCACCATGCTGACCGCCTACGATGCCAGCTTTGCATCGATGATGGATACCTGCGGCGTAGAGATGATCTTGATCGGCGATTCGCTGGGTATGGTTTGCCAGGGACATAATTCCACGCTGCCAGTCACCATCGATGACGTCGCTTATCACACCGCTTGCGTGGCACGTGGTTCGAAGACCGCATTCGTGATGTCCGACATGCCTTTCGGCTCGTATGCAACCAAGGAAGACGCGTTCAAAAACGCCGTCAAACTGGTGCAAGCCGGTGCGCAAATGGTCAAGATAGAAGGCGGTGCATGGATGGCTGACACCGTGCGCTTTTTGACCGAACGTGCGATCCCGGTCATGGTGCATCTCGGCCTGACACCGCAATTCGTACATCAGTTCGGTGGCTACAAAGTACAAGGTAAAACTGCGGAAGGCGCAGAACAAATGAAAAGCGATGCACTAGCATTGCAAGCAGCCGGTGCTGCGATGTTATTGCTGGAAGCTATTCCAGCTTCGCTCGGCAAGGAGCTCACCGAGCTGGTCGACATGCCGACCATAGGCATAGGTGCAGGCCCTGACTGCTCCGGACAAGTACTGGTACTGCACGACTACATCAACGTCTTCCCTGGCAAAAAAGCACGTTTCGTGCGCAACTTCATGGAAGGCCAGACCAGCATAGAAGGCGCGACCCGCGCTTATGTCGCAGCGGTCAAGGACGGATCATTTCCAGCCCCGGAACACTGCTTCTGAAAATAAAAAAGCCTGTTCGTAGTGGACAGGCTTTTTTCATAAGGCTACGGATACTTACAGCTGTTGCGCCGCGAAGGTATTGCAGTCATTTAACTGACCACGTTGTATGCCACGCTGGAACCAGCGCACCCGCTGTGCCGATGTGCCATGCGTGAATGAATCCGGCACCACCACACCTTGCGACTGACGCTGCAAGGCATCGTCACCTATCGCACTCGCTGCCTTTAATGCACTTTCCACATCGCCGTCTTCCAGAATACTGCGCGCCTGGTTCGCGTGGTAAGCCCAGACACCGGCGAAGCAATCCGCCTGCAACTCAACCTTCACCGACAAGGCATTCGCCTGCTTTTGCGTACCGCCGCGACGTGCCTGATCGACCTTGTCCATGATGCCGCTGATGTGCTGTACATGATGACCGACTTCATGCGCGATCACATAGGCTTGCGCAAAGTTGCTGGAAACACGGAAACGATCACGCATGGTCTGGAAGAACTCCAGATCGATATAAACCTTCTGGTCACCCGGGCAATAGAATGGTCCGGCTGCCGTATCGCCGGTACCGCAAGCAGTCGGCGTCTGCCCGGAGAACAACACAAGTTTAGGCCTGCCGTAAGTACCGCCATTTTCACGGAAAATCTGACCCCAGACATCTTCGGTATCTGCCAGCACAGTGCCGACAAAGCGTGCCGTCTGGTCATCCGCTGGCGGCCGTTGCGCCGGTGCCTGCTGCGATTGCAACTGCCCCGGACCACCGCTGAGCAAACTGATGATAGTGGCCGGGTTAATGCCGAGGAAATAAGAGCCGAGCAAGGCAATCACGATGGTGCCTATGCCTATCGAACGGCCGCCGAAGCCACCACCGCCACTGCCACGCCTGTCTTCCACGTTATCGCTTTCGCGATTACCTTCCCATTTCATGTTGCCTCCCCCGGCTTAAAGCTTGTTTTGCTAGCTTAGCGTTTTTCCAATTGCTCGTAACGGGCAAAACTATTTTTCAGTTTTTCGTCTGCCGCATCCGGACTATTGATGGTCACGTTCAGATCGTGCAGCAAACCGTCTTTCAAACCATATACCCAACCGTGTACCGTCAGGTCCTGGCCGTTTTCCCAGGCATCCTGCACGATGGTGGTCCGGCAAACGTTGGCGACCTGCTCTATCACGTTCAGCTCGCACAAGCGATCATGCTGGGCCTGGGTCGGTAAGGCATCGCCCAGATAACGACCATGCTTCTGATGCACATCCTGCACGTGGCGTAACCAGTTATCAGCCAGACCAACGCGGCGTCCTGTCATCGCGGCATGCACACCCGAGCAGCCATAGTGGCCACAGACGATCACATGTTTGACACGCAATACATCTATCGCAAACTGCAGCACGGACAGGCAATTCAAATCCGAATGCGCGACCACGTTGGCCACATTGCGATGCACGAATAATTCACCCGGTTGCAGGTCGACGATCTCATTCGCGGGTACCCGACTATCGGAGCAACCTATCCATAAATATTCGGGAGATTGCTGGGCGGCAAGTTTGGCGAAGAAATCTGCATCCTGCGCCACCATCGCTGCTGCCCAATTACGGTTCTTCTGAAACAGTTGTTCCAATTCCAGCGGTTCTTTTTTAGTCATCTTTTTCTATCATGCTGCGGACTGGCCAGGCCGACGGCCTGGCTGCAATGGCTGCCATTTTATCCGGTATTGGGCATCCCGGATAAAGAGCGTAGAACAGCATGGAACGATACGTATCCGGCTTTACTGCTCTGCCAATAGCTGTCGCTTGAGCTTGTCATCTACAGGTTTGTTACCCAGCCAGATGCGCAGTACGGCATTGTAGAAAGGAGCATCTAGCAGCGGCTCGAGTATGCGTTTGCCGTTCAGTTGCACGGTCATGCCGGTCGCCGGTACCCAATCCACCTGCAGGGCATCGCCTTCCTTCAACTGCGCAACAGATGCAAACATCGCATTGAATTTTGCCATCGATGGCGCCAGCGTCGCGCGTTCTGCCGCGTCGGTATTCTGCTCTATGCCCGTACTAAATGCCTTGGCGAATTCATCACTGGCAACATCGCGCAACATCACAATGCTGACGCGTCGCGCTCCGATAGCAGCCAGCACCTCAACGGTCGAGGTTTTCTTTTCCGGCAAGTACAAACCCACCACATACACTTTGAAAATCAGCTTGCTGCGTATGCCCGCACCATTCAGACGTAAGTCCTGATTCGCCACTCGCACACTGTCGTCCAGCTTGACCCCGGCCAATTCGATTGCTGCTGCATTGCCGGAGAAGAACACGGCACTGCATAAGGCCAGGATGCAGCCTATCGCCTGTAACGGTTTCATGGTGTCTCCTGTAATGGATGTGGAACCAGCATAGAACCTTGTCGTCCGGCGATCAACAAAAAAAAATGCCGGTCGAAATATCGACCGGCATTTTGCTGGGATCAGGAAACCTTATTCAAAGAATTCCTTGACCTTATCTTTCCATGATTTGGTTTGCGGGCTGTGCTTGGAACCGCCTTCCACCGTCAATTGTTCAAACTCACGCATCAATTCCTTCTGGCGTTCGGTCAGGGTGACAGGTGTTTCCACAATCACGTGGCAGAACAGGTCACCAGCATAACCGGAACGTACGCCCTTGATCCCTTTGCTGCGCAGGCGGAAAGTCTTACCCGACTGCGTACCTTCAGGAATCGTGAACGAAGCCTTGCCATTCAGCGTCGGCACTTCAATTTCACCGCCGAGGGCTGCCTTCGCAAATGAGATAGGAATCTCGCAATGCAAGTCGTCGCCGTCGCGCTGGAACATCGCATGCTGCTTGATGCGGATTTCCACATACAAGTCACCTGGAGGACCGCCATTCATACCTGGTTCGCCGTTACCGGACGAACGGATACGCATGCCGTCATCTATCCCTGCCGGGATTTTGACTTCCAGTGTCTTGTTGCGTTTGATCTTGCCAGCGCCGCTGCAGGTACCGCAAGGCGATGGATTGATCTTGCCGCTACCATGGCACTTGGGACAGGTTTGCAGCACGCTGAAGAAGCCTTGCTGCATGCGTACCTGGCCGTGGCCACCGCAAGTCGTACAGCTGACTGGCGAAGTGCCCGGCTTGGCACCGCTACCGTCACAGGTTTCGCAGTTATCCCACGAAGGAACACGGATAGTCGTGTCGTAACCGTGTGCAGCTTGTTCCAGTGTAATTTCGAGGTTGTAGCGCAAGTCTGCGCCGCGATATACCTGCGGGCCGCCGCGTCCACCGCGACCGCCGCCAGCCTGGCCAAAGATGTCGCCAAAGATATCGCCAAAGGCATCAGCAAAACCACCGCCGCCTCCGCCGCCGCCCATATTCGGATCAACACCGGCATGACCATAGCGATCATAGGCATCGCGCTTTTGCGGATCCGACAGCATCTCGTAGGCTTCTTTAGCCTCTTTGAATTTTTCTTCCGCGCTCTTGCTATCCGGATTGCGATCCGGATGGTGTTTCATTGCAAGCTTGCGATACGCTTTCTTGATTTCTTCGTCGGAAGCGCTCTTCCCTACGCCAAGAATTTCGTAAAAATCACGTTTTGCCATTTTTGTAGGCGCCTTGTTCTATCTAAACTAAAACGCCGAATCGACGGTTTTTTTACAAAAACCATACGACCCGGCGAGTCTGCACAGTACAGACGATGGCAAGCGCAAGACACTCCAAGACAACAATTTGAAGTGACCAGCGGTGCCATGCATCAGACCGCTAGACCATTAAAAATTACTTGTCTTTCACTTCTTTGAAGTCAGCATCCACTACGTCATCTTGCTGTGGTTTGCTGTCAGCGTGGCTGTGACCGGCATCGCCTGCATCACCACCAGCTGCGCCTGCTGCTTGTTGCGCTTGCATGTCGGCGTACATTTTTTCGCCGAGTTTTTGCGCTGCAGTGGTCAGGGCTGCAGATTTTTCATCGATGATAGCCTTGTCGCTACCTTTCAATGCTTCTTCCAGTTCAGCAATCGCTGCTTCGATTTTTTCTTTCTCACCGGCTTCCAGCTTGTCGCCGTATTCGGTCAAGGCTTTACGCGTCGAATGCACCAGTGCATCGCCCTGGTTGTGCGCTTCCGCGACTTCTTTCAGGCGTTTGTCTTCTTCTGCATTCGCTTCTGCGTCCTGCACCATTTTTTGAATTTCTTCTTCAGTCAAACCGGAGTTTGCCTTAATGGTGATCTTGTTTTCCTTACCGGTTGCCTTGTCTTTCGCGCCGACGTGCAAAATACCGTTGGCATCGATGTCAAAGGTCACTTCAATTTGCGGCGTACCACGTGCTGCTGGTGGGATGCCTTCCAGATTGAATTCACCCAAAGCCTTGTTGCCAACTGCCATCTCGCGTTCACCCTGGAACACTTTGATGGTGACCGCAGGCTGATTGTCGTCAGCGGTCGAAAACACCTGGCTGAACTTGGTCGGAATGGTGGTGTTCTTCTGGATCATTTTGGTCATCACGCCACCCAGGGTTTCAATACCCAGCGACAGCGGAGTCACGTCGAGCAACAACAAATCTTTACGATCACCGGACAGAACCGAACCCTGGATTGCAGCACCGACAGCAACTGCTTCATCCGGATTCACGTCTTTACGTGGATCTTTGCCGAAGAAGTCTTTTACGGTTTCCTGCACTTTAGGCATACGGGTCATACCACCGACCAGGATGATGTCATCGATGTCGGAAACTTTAACGCCTGCATCCTTGATCGCGGTGCGGCATGGCTCGATGGTTTTCGAGATCAGTTCTTCAACCAGCGATTCCAGTTTTGCACGGGTGATTTTCAAGTTCAAATGCACCGGTGCGCCGTTCGCCATCGCGATGTACGGTTCGTTGATTTCAGTTTGTTGCGACGACGACAATTCGATCTTCGCGCGCTCAGCCGATGCCTTGATACGTTGCAATGCAATCGCATCCTTGCTCAGGTCGAGGCCGTTGATTTTCTTGAATTCGTCGATGATGTAATCGATGATGCGTTGATCGAAATCTTCACCGCCGAGGAAGGTGTCACCATTGGTCGACAACACTTCAAATTGCATTTCACCGTCTACGTCTGCGATCTCGATGATGGAGATATCAAAGGTACCGCCGCCCAGATCGTACACAGCGATCTTGCGGTCACCCTTGCCACCTTTGTCGAGGCCGAAAGCCAGCGCAGCTGCGGTAGGTTCGTTGATGATGCGCTTAACGTCCAGACCAGCAATACGGCCTGCGTCTTTGGTTGCCTGACGTTGTGCATCGTTGAAGTAAGCAGGAACCGTGATGACGGCTTCAGTCACTTCTTCACCGAGGTAGTCTTCGGCGGTTTTTTTCATTTTGCGCAGGATTTCTGCGGAGATTTGCTGTGCGGCCAGCTTTTTGTCGCGCACGGAGATCCATGCGTCGCCGTTGTCGGCTTTGACGATTTGATACGGCATCATGCCGATATCTTTTTGCACTTCTTTTTCGTCGAATTTACGGCCGATCAGACGCTTGACTGCGTACAGCGTGTTTTTTGGATTGGTGACAGCCTGGCGTTTGGCAGGTGCGCCAACCAGAATTTCACCGTCTTCCTGATATGCGATCACGGAGGGCGTAGTACGCGCACCTTCCGAGTTTTCGATAACTTTTGGTTTACCGCCTTCCATGATTGCTACGCAGGAGTTGGTCGTACCTAAGTCAATACCGATAATTTTGCCCATGATGGAATTTCCCTTAATGTCTGTGATGCGAAACTGTTAAATACAAAATTTGTTAACGTCAATATGTGGTGTAAACAGATGCTTTCAAGTTATTTTTCTTGTGCAACCGTTACCAGCGCTGGACGCAACAGGCGATCTGCAATCAGATAGCCCTTCTGCAGCGTGTTGACGACTGTGTTTGGCTCCTGATCAGCAGGAACCAGGGACATCGCCTGATGCTTCATAGGGTCCAGTTTGTCGCCTTGCTGTGGTTTGATTTCCAGCAGGCGGTTCTTCTCGAAGGCAGCATTCAGCTGTTTCAAGGTCATTTCCACACCCTCTTTCAAGGACTCGATGGAAGGTGTTTCTACTTGCAGCGCCATTTCCAGACTGTCTTTCACTGGCAGCAGCATTTCGGCAAAGCCTTCAATCGCGAATTTGTGTGCGCGGGTGACATCTTCCTGGGCACGACGACGGAAATTCTCGACTTCAGCTTTGGCACGCAAGAATGAGTCCTGCAATTCCTGTACGAGCAATTGGGACGCCGCGAGCTGCTCCTCCACAGTAGGAGTAGGTGCAGTAGCCGCCTCAGCCGTTACCGGATCTTCGATCGACGCTGCTTGCTCAGCGTATTTATCTTGGTCTTGCATGAAAAAATCTCCAACAATCAATGAGTTATGACAAAAAATGCCAATGCGACAGTGCACATGGGGTTATCCCACACTATTTCAAGGGGTATTCCTGCAGGCTTAGCAAAAATTCACGAAACGCGATGATAAGCGCTGTGGCAGTGTCGTTGTTACAAAATTTCCCTGTTCATGGGATGGCATTTTTCTCTATACGGACTAGGCTGTAATTGGGTGGCTTGTGTGCCACCACTGCTACCGACAGGAGCCAGCCATGAAACTGCCGCTTATTTCCATGTCGATTGTTGCCTATACCGCTATTGCGACCACGGTCATTTGTTATACGACATTGTAAAACAATGCACCAGCCACTTAATAGCCGCAGCGGGGTAAAAGCATGTGCAGACCACTTTTACCCTCAATAAATAGGGGTTTATTGCAAAAAAACAAGGTTTTCTAATGAAAAAGGCCCTCGCGGGCCATTTTTATTGTTGGGCGCCCAGGCGCTGCGCCTCATCCAGCGAAACCTGCGCCTCGTGGACCTGCTCTTCGTGCTGCGCAGGCGAGACGATAGTCGGCCAGCCTACCAGATGCAACTCCGTAATTTCCGCCATTGCCTTAATCCACGCATCATCCTCGTTCAGGCAAGCGATGTAGTTGAAGTCTTTGCCACCGGCGCTCATGAAGTCATGGCGCGCCTCCATTGCGATCTCTTCCAGCGTTTCCAGGCAATCGCTGGTAAAGCCCGGGCAAATCACATCGACCCGGCCTATACCCTCTTGCGCCAGTTTCTTCAGCGTCGGTGCGGTGTAGGGTTGCAGCCACTCAGCCTTGCCGAAGCGCGACTGGAACGTGACCATGTATTGATCCGAAGTCAGCTCCAGCTCGTGGGCCAGCAGGCGTGCCGTTTTATGGCATTCGCAGTGATACGGATCGCCCAGCGTCAAGGTGCGCTTGGGCACGCCGTGGAAACTCATGACCAGCTTGTCCGGACGTCCGGCCATATCCCAATGCGCCTGCACCGATTTGCACAAGGCGCGGATGTAGGCATCGTGGTCGTGATAATGCTTAACGAAGCGCAACTCGGGGACATTGCGTTCTTGCGCGTAATGACTGAATACGGCATCGAAGATAGAAGCCGTCGTTGTCCCTGAATATTGCGGATAGGCAGGCAGGATCAGGATGCGTTCACAACCGTCAGCTTTCAGCTCGCGCAAGACATCCGGCAACGCAGGCTGGCCATAACGCATCGCATACACCACTTTTACTTTGTGACCGCGGTCGCCCAGATAGCCCTTGAGCAGCCTGGCCTGTTTCTCGGTATGTACTTTGAGCGGCGAACCTTCATTACTCCAGATCGACGCATACTTCTTCGCCGACTGTCCGGACCGGAACGGCAGGATGATGAGATGCAGGATGAACCACCAGATCGCACGCGGGATTTCCACCACGCGCGGATCGGATAAAAACTGTTTGAGGTAACGCCTTACTGCCGAAGTCGTCGGTGCATCAGGGGTACCAAGATTAACCAGTACGACTGCTGTTTTCGGCAAACTGCCATGGGTGTACGGTGGTTCAGTTCTAAAGGACATGAGCTCTCAATATTATTGGTCTTATGGGAAGCGATGCCTGAGCATCGCAGGTATAAGCTTAGCTCAGTTTGCCAGCAATTCCCGTGCATGCGTACGTGTAGTGGCAGTAATTTCCAGTCCACCCAGCATACGCGCGATTTCTTCTACGCGCGCATTGCTATCCAGCGCAGCGATCGACGATGCGGTCTTGCCCTTGTTGTTTTGTTTGCTGACCTGGAAGTGCTGATTGGCCTGGCTCGCCACTTGCGGTAAATGTGTGACGCACAGTACTTGCCGGTCCTGCCCGAGACGGCGCAACAAACGGCCGACAACTTCGGCGACACCACCACCTATGCCACTGTCGACTTCATCGAAAATCAATGTGGGTGTCGCAGTCGCGCTGGAGGTAATGACGGAAATTGCCAGCGCGATACGCGCCAGCTCACCACCCGATGCAACCTTGGCCAGTGGCCGCGGCGTGGTACCGGCATGACCAGCCACCATGAACTCAATCTGTTCCAATCCGTACGAAGCGGGTTCGCATGGCTGCAGGGCGATTGCGAACTTGCCACCGCTCATGCTGAGGTCCTGCATCGCTGCAGTCACTGCATCACCCAGCGCTTTGGCGGCTTTGGTACGTGCTTTGGTGAGTTTTTGCGCGGCACCGGTGTAGACCGCTTTCAGTTTTTCTTCCTGCGCACGCAAGGCATCAAGGTCGCTGGCATCAGCCAGTTGCTTCAATTGCGTGGATAGGGTTTCCAGTTCCTGCGGCAAATCATCGGCAGCGACATGGAATTTACGTGAGGCCGAATGGATGTTTTCCAGCCGCACTTCAACCTCACGCAAGCGCGCCGGATCCAGCTCGACCCGGCTCAGGTAATCGTTCAGCGCATAGACCGCTTCCTGTAACTGGATACGCGCTGGCTCCAGTGCATCCAGCACCGGTTGCAAGCCCGCATCGAGATCGACCAGTTTGCCGATGCGGGTATTCAGCGACGACAGCTGCGACAGCATCGGTGTGTCGGCTTCGGAGATCAGGCTGAGCGCTTCTTGCGCCCCCTCTATCAGACTGGCTGCATGTGACAAGCGGCTATGTTCATTGCTGATATCGGTCCACTCACCCGGTTTGACTGCGAGCTTTTCCAGTTCGCCGACTTGCCATTCCAGGCGCTCACGCTCCAACAAGACATTCTTGGCATTGGTTTCGAATTCTTCGCGTTGCCGCGCCAGCGCACGCCAGGCTTTATATGCGGCGGCGACTGCTTTCACTTCATCCTGCAAACCAGCCTGGTTATCCAGCAGCACGCGTTGCGCATCGGTTTTGAGCAGCGATTGGTGCGCATGCTGGCCGTGGATATCGACCAGTTGCTCACCCAGCTCACGCAATTGCGTGGCGGTAGCGGCGATGCCGTTGATGAAGGCTTTGGAGCGACCGGCATTGTCTATGACGCGGCGTAGCAATGCGCCGCCGTCTTCATTGCTGAATTCGTTTTCGGCGAGCCAGGCATCCAACTCGGCACTGCTGGAAAACTCGGCCGTTATGTCAGCCTTGGCTGCGCCTTCGCGTACCACGCTGGCATCACCACGCCCGCCAAGCGCGAGTGCCAGCGCATCGATCAGGATGGATTTACCCGCGCCGGTTTCGCCGGTGAAAACGGAGAAACCAGGCGAAAATTCCAGTTCGATGGCATCGACAATAACGAAATCACGGATGGAGAGCGTGCGCAGCATGTTTATTTCAAGCGACCTTCTACTGACGGGTATTCATTCCAATGCAGCTTTTCGCGCAAGGTATCGTAATAATTCCAGCCTTCCGGATGCAGGAAGGTAATCGTATGTTCGGAACGACGCACGGTAATCCGGTCATGTTTGAGCAGGCGCGCCACTGATTGCATATCGAAATTGACATTGGCTTCGCGACCACCGACGACTTCGATTTCGATCACGCTACTGTCCGGCACCACGATAGGACGATTCGACAAGGCGTGCGGCGCAATCGGCACCAGTCCGATCCCGGTCAGGCTGGGATGCAAAATCGGGCCACCGGCCGATAAAGCATACGCGCTGGAGCCAGTCGGTGTCGCCACAATCAGGCCATCCGAACGCTGGTTGTACATGAAATGACCATCGACTTCGACGCGCAATTCCACCATGCCGGAACCCGAGCCACGCGACAAGACGACGTCATTGAAAGCCAGTGTGCTGTATACAGCCTCACCCTCACGTTCTATCGAGCCCTTCAGCAAGCTGCGCTGTTCGGAACGGACTTTCCCATTCAGCATTTCTTTCAGCAGCGGCATCATCTGGTCCAGCGAAATATCGGTCATGAAACCGAGACGTCCCTGGTTCACGCCTATCAGCGGCACATTGTATGGCGCCAATTGGCGCGCAATCCCCAGCATGGTACCGTCGCCGCCGACTACAATAGCGGCATCCGCGCACTCGCCGATTTCCGGCAAAGTCATGGAATCGTAATTGCTGAGCGAAAAGTTCAGTGCGGTTTCTGCTTCGAAAATGACTTTGCGGCCGGTCTTGCCCAGGCAATCGGCGATATCAGTCAACGATTTCGCAATCCCACCGGCCATATGTTTGCCGAAGATAGCGATCGTATTAAAACTGGAAGGGTGTGTAGAGTGTGAGGTAAGCGACATGCTGCAGATTAGACCATAATTTGTCCTTCTTTTGGCCTTCTCGTGCGCTATGCAACGCATCATCCATGCAAATGATTGAGTATCCAACATGACGTCCCTGCCTACACCGCATTCCACTCATCCGCCTGTGAAGGCCATCCTGTTCGATCTGGATGACACCTTGTGGCACCTGGCCCCGACTTTGGTCAAGGCAGAAGCCATTTTGTATGACTGGCTGAATGAGCACATTCCGGGTGTAACACAACGCTTCAGCAATGAGGAGTTACGCGAGCTGCGCATGGAATTGCTGCCTACCGATCCGCAATTCCAATTCAATGTATGGGCTTTACGCCACGCTGCACTGACACGCGCCTGTCATTTAACGAGTGAAAACAAGGATCTGGTGGATCAGGCGATGGCGGTTTTTTCAGTCGCGCGCAACACCGTCAACCCGTTTGTAGATGTCACACCTGGTCTGGCCAGCCTGAGCGAACGTTTTGCCCTGGGCTCGGTGTCCAACGGTTTTGCCGACCTCGGCGAAATTGGCCTGGCATCTTATTTCCAGGTATCGATCGCGGCCCATCAATTTGGCAGCGCTAAACCCGGCGCAGAGATTTTTCATGCGGCCTGCGCCGCACTGAACGTTGCGCCACACGAAGCCATTTACGTCGGTGACGACCCCAAACTGGATATCCAGGGTGCACAAAACGCCGGTTTGCGCGCGGTGTGGATGAATCGCTTCGACCACACATTGCCCGACCATATTGTGCCGACTGCCAGCGTCACCAATTTATATGAGCTCGATGCCTGGCTAAAGCGCGCATAATGGGCAGCATGCCCCCTGTGGCCTTGCCCTTGCCGCCCGGCATGACCACTCATACAATAGCGATACTATGCAACTTGATAACCGCGCACAAACCCTGCTTAAAGCCCTCGTCGAACGCTATATAGCGGACGGCATGCCGGTCGGCTCGCGCGAGCTTTCCAAAATCTCGGGCCTCGACCTGTCACCCGCGACCATACGCAACGTGATGGCGGACTTGGAAGAGATGGGCTTTGTCGCCAGTCCGCACACCTCGGCTGGACGCGTACCTACGCCGCGCGGCTACCGTGTGTTTGTCGATACCTTGCTGACGGTGCAATCCATCGATGAAAGCGCACTCGAATCGAAACTGCAGAATTCGCTGCAAACCGGTTCGTCACAAAAAATTATCTCCAACGCCGCACAAATCCTGTCTTCGCTATCCGAATTCGCTGGCATCGTCATGACGCCGCGACACGAATCGGTATTCCAGCAAATCGATTTCCTGCGCCTGTCCGAGAAACGCATACTGCTGGTCATCGTCAGCCCCAGCGGCGACGTCCAAAACCGCCTGCTGCTGACCGATGTCGATTACACACCTAGCCAGTTGATACAGGCAGCGAATTACATCAACCAGAACTACGGCGGCCTCAGCTTCGACGAAGTAAGGATACGTTTGCAGGGTGAATTGAAGCAATTGCGCGACGATATGACGCGCCTGATGCAAGCTGCAGTCGAAGCCGGCAGCGATGCGATGAATGACAATAGCGATGATGTCGTCATTTCCGGTGAGCGTAATCTGCTCAGCGTGAGTGACCTGTCATCGAACATGGTGTCCTTGCGCCAGCTGTTTGACCTGTTCGAACAAAAAACCAGCCTGATGCAATTGCTCGACGTGTCAAACAAGGCGAACGGCGTACAAATCTTTATCGGTGGCGAATCCAAGCTGGTGCCTATGGACCAGATGAGCGTCGTGACCTCGCCCTACACCGTGAACGGCAAAGTCGTCGGCACACTGGGCGTTATCGGCCCGACACGCATGGCGTATGAACGCGTGATTCCTATCGTCGACATCACGGCCAAATTGCTGTCGAACGCACTCAGCCACAATCCTGGCTGAAGCAGCCAAGAAAAAACTGCAAAACGTAAAAAAACCATGCGGGTGTTTCCACCAGCATGGTTTTCGTAAAACGTGACAGCTTACTTTTTAGCTTTTTGGCAACTCTTGCAATGCCCATACAAGGCAAGCGCATGGTCGGCGATTTCAAAACCATGCTCTTCAGCGATACGTACCTGGCGCTTTTCGATTTCAGCATCAAAAAACTCTTCTACCTTGCCGCAATCCAGGCAAACCAGATGGTCATGGTGCGAGCCTTCATTCAGTTCGAATACGGCTTTGCCGGTTTCAAAGTGATTACGCTGCAGCAAGCCTGCTTGTTCAAATTGCGTCAAAACACGGTAAACCGTTGCCAGGCCGACATCCAGATTGTCAGCGAGCAACATCTTGTAGACGTCTTCTGCGCTCAGATGGCGTACTTCGGCAGTCTGGAAAATATCGAGGATTTTCAGACGTGGCAGCGTCGCTTTCAGGCCGCTGGCTTTTAACTCGGATGGATTGTTCGGCATGTTCTTGCTCATATTAAGGATATCTGCCTTATCATATAGTGTTTTCGTACAATTGCTCAATCCCTTGAGACCCCATATGCAAATGCTGCCCCGTCATTCTAATCGCGCTCCGCTCCTCGCTGGTACATTTTGCCTGGTATTGGCAGGTGTACTCACAGGCTGCGCCTCGAAAAACCCATTGATAGACGAAACCGCACCGGTAGCCGCTGCGGCCAAACCTGCCGCCAAGCCAGCCGCACAGCCAGCACCAGTAGCAGCCAACGAAGAAAAAGTAGCCGTAGAAACAGCCGCACCTGCAAGCGAAGCAACGGAAACTGCAGCAGCTGCAGCCGCAACGACAACTGCTGCGGCCGAAGCCAAGCCAGCATTAGTCGCCGCCGCACCAGCCGCCGCCAGCAGCGGTGTGCAAGTCAAACGTGAAAAACGCTTCCTCGGCATTTTCTCCCCTTACCGTCCTGACATCCAGCAAGGCAACTTCGTTTCGCAGGAAATGGTCGCCCAGTTGAAAGAAGGCATGACGCAGGACCAGGTCGTCTTCCTGCTCGGCACACCTTTGCTGACCGACGTCTTCCACGCTGATCGCTGGGACTACGCGTTCCGCATGCAAAAGGGTAATGGCGAAATCACCAGCAGCCGCGTTACTGTCTACTTCAAGGACAAGCTGGTCTCGTCCTTCGAAGGCGGTGGCGACCTGCCAACTGAAAAAGACTACCTGGCGCGTATCGCAGACAAAGCCAAAGCAGCAAACAAATAATCAACCGAATCTGAACACATGAATCAACTGAAAATCGCGGTAGCGGGTGCGTCCGGCCGTATGGGCCATATGCTGATCGAAACCATCCTGGAAGCACCGGATGCCAAACTCGCGGGCGCACTGGATATCGCAACATCACCAGCTATCGGCAATGATGCCGCAGCCTTCCTCGGCAAACCTAGCGGCGTATTGATCGCATCCGACTTCGCCCAGGGCCTGGCTGATTCCGACTTCCTGATCGACTTCACCCGCCCTGAAGGCACACTGAAGCACCTCGAATACTGCGCGGCGCACAACATCAAAATGATCATAGGCACCACCGGCTTCGACGCGGCTGGCAAAGCGGCAATCGCTGCTGCCGCAGAAAAAACCGCCATCATGTTTGCGCCAAATATGAGCGTAGGCGTGAACGTCACCATGAAGTTGCTGGAAATGGCGGCGAAGAATTTCTCCGAAGGCTATGACATCGAAATCATAGAAGCACACCACCGCCACAAGGTCGATGCACCATCCGGTACCGCGATCAAAATGGGCGAAGTGATAGCCGGAGCACTGGGCAAGGAACTCAACGATGTTGCAGTCTGGGCACGTGAAGGCGTGACCGGTGCACGCGATCCGTCATCAATAGGCTTTGCCACAGTACGCGGCGGCGACATCATCGGTGACCATACCGTGCTGTTTGCCGGTACTGGCGAACGCATAGAGATTTCGCACAAATCGTCGAGCCGTGTCAGCTATGCACACGGCAGCTTGCGTGCCGCCCGCTTCCTGGCTGACAAGAAAACCGGTTTGTACGATATGCAGGACGTGCTCGGCTTGCGCTGATCCCTGACTGACTAAAACAACTCTCCTCGGATAGACAACATGAATTCAACAGCAGCAGAGCAAAGCCTGGGACTCGCGCACTATTGGGCACAAGGCGATGCCGTTTCGCATAGCGTTGCGTACGTGCTGCTGATCATGTCCATCCTCAGCTGGTACTACATCCTGTCCAAAGCCTGGAGCTCATGGCGCATCCGTCGCAGCGCAGCCGCGCTGGATGGCTTCTGGCAGGCACCAACCTTGACAGATGCCATCGCGACCATCAAGCGTAGCGATAGCGAAAACGTCTACACGCCACTGGCCGCGCAAAGCGTCGAAGCCGCCAATATCAAACCGCATGCGAATTCGCTCAACGCCAACACCGATCCCGGCGAACTAATCACCCGTACGCTGCGCCAGGAAATCAATCGCGTATCGTCGCGCCTGGAAACCGGCCTGACGCTGCTGGCATCGGTCGGCTCTACTGCGCCGTTTATCGGCTTGTTCGGTACGGTCTGGGGGATTTACCACGCGCTGGTTGCAGTCTCGTCGTCCGGCACCATACAAATCGACAAAGTCGCAGGCCCGGTTGGTGAAGCATTGATCATGACTGCGCTCGGCCTGGCTGTCGCGATTCCTGCAGTACTGGCTTACAACGCCTTCACCCGCGTCAATCGCATCACGCTGGCTGAACTGGACGCCTTCGCGCATGATTTGCACGCCTACCTGACTACCGGCGCGCGCGTCGGCAAGTAAGCAAACCGGGAGAGCAATATGGCATTCGGCGGATTCAACGACAAGCAGCAAGCCGGTCCTATGGCCGACATCAACGTCACGCCTATGGTGGACGTCATGCTGGTATTGCTGGTGATCTTCATCATCACCGCCCCGCTGTTCACACACGCCATCAAGCTCGACCTGCCTAGCGCCAAATCAGCACCGGCGCCGACCGAACCGACCACGATTTCGCTTTCCATCAATGGTGCGGGCGCAGTTTTCTGGAACAATGACCCGGTCACGCTGGATGATCTGACGACCAGGCTGTCAGCCGCTGCCAAGCAGCAACCACAACCACAGGTGCAGTTGCGCGCTGACAAAGGCACCCGCTATGAAGTCATTGCGCAAGTCATGGCTGCCGCGCAGGGCAATGGCATCACCAAGCTGGGTTTTGTCACCGAAACACCGCAATCCAACAAGAAATAGTCGATGGCTGTCGTACATTTAAACGGTGAAACCATCACCGACTGGCCATCCTTTCACAGCGCCTGCAAGACTGCCTTCGGCTTTCCGGATTTCTATGGCGACAATATGGATGCCTGGGTCGATTGCATGAGCTATCTGCGTGATGAAGACGGCATGACCAAATTCCGTTTAAAACCGGCAGAAAAACTCCAGATCATCGTCGATCATGCAGATATTTTGCAGAAAAAAGCCCCGGACATCCTGGAAGACCTCGCTTTCTGCATAGAAGCCATCAACGAACGCTACGCCGATTACGGCGAAAATCCGGCGCTGGAACTCAAGCTGGCCTGATTTAGCGACCATTAGCGACCACATAAGCGGCCACAGTCGCATACACACGCATTTAGGAAATGAGTTCTAGGTGGTGAACCAGTATAATCACAGGTTCACATTCACTTTTGGCTCCATCCGTCATGCAAGATAAATACAGCCCCGCCGAAGTAGAGAAATCGGCGCACGACCATTGGCAGGCAATCGACGCTTACAAAGCCGTCGAAAACGCCAAGGATAAAAACGGCAACGACAAGAAGAAATTCTACGCTTGCTCTATGCTGCCGTACCCATCCGGCAAGCTGCACATGGGGCATGTGCGCAACTACACCATCAATGACGTGATGTACCGCTACCTGCGGATGAACGGCTACAACGTGTTAATGCCTATGGGTTGGGACGCGTTCGGCATGCCTGCGGAAAACGCGGCGATGGCCAACAACGTGCCGCCAGCGCAATGGACCTACGCCAATATCGACTACATGAAGACGCAAATGGCTTCCATGGGCCTGGCGATCGACTGGTCGCGCGAAATGACCGCCTGCCGTCCGGAATACTACAAATGGAACCAATGGATGTTCCTGAAGATGCTGGAAAAAGGCATCATCTACAAAAAAACCGGTACCGTGAACTGGGACCCTATCGACCAGACCGTGCTCGCCAATGAGCAAGTCATCGATGGTCGCGGCTGGCGCTCGGGCGCGCTGATCGAAAAGCGCGAAATCCCGATGTACTACGCACGCATTACCGATTACGCGGAAGAATTGCTGGACCACGTCGACAATAAATTACCAGGCTGGCCAGAACGTGTGCGCATCATGCAATCGAACTGGATCGGCAAATCGACCGGCGTACGCTTTGCGTTCACGCACGACATCGCCGACGAAGGCAAGCTCATCAATGACGGCAAGCTGTGGGTCTTCACCACCCGCGCCGACACCATCAAGGGCGTCACGTTCTGCGCCGTGGCGCCGGAACATGCATTGGCGACCTACGCCGCCAAATCAAATCCTGAACTCGCCGACTTCATCGCCGAATGCAAACTCGGCAGCGTCATCGAAGCCGATATGGCAACGATGGAAAAGAAAGGCATGCCTACCGGCCTTTTCGTCAAACATCCGCTGACCGGCCAACTGGTCGAAGTCTGGGTCGGCAACTACGTGCTGATCACTTACGGTGACGGCGCCGTGATGGGCGTACCAGCGCACGACGAACGTGATTTCGCCTTTGCGCAAAAATACGTATTGCCTATCCACCCGGTCATCGATGTACCGGGCAAGACATTCTCCGACGTTGCCTGGCATGAATGGTATGGCGACAAGGAAAACGGTCGTTGCATCAATTCCGGCAAATACGATGGCCTGAACTACCAGCAAGCAGTCGACGCGATTGCCGCCGACCTGGCCGAACTCGGTCTCGGCGAAAAGAAGATCACCTACCGCCTGCGCGACTGGGGTATTTCCCGCCAGCGTTATTGGGGTACCCCGATTCCTATCATCCACTGCAAGGATTGCGGTGATGTACCGGTACCGGAAAAAGATTTGCCTGTCGTCCTGCCGGAAGATTGCGTACCGGATGGTAGCGGCAACCCGCTGAATAAACACGAAAAATTCCTGCACGTCGATTGTCCGCAATGCGGCAAGCCGGCGCGTCGTGAAACCGACACCATGGATACCTTCGTCGATTCGTCGTGGTACTACATGCGCTATTGCTCGCCTAACAGCAGCGACGCCATGGTCGACAGCCGTAACGATTACTGGATGCCGATGGATCAATACATCGGTGGTATCGAACATGCGGTCCTGCATTTGCTGTATGCGCGTTTCTGGACCAAAGTCATGCGTGACTTCGGCCTGGTCAAATTCGACGAGCCGTTCACCAATCTCCTGACGCAAGGCATGGTGCTGAACGAAACCTACTTCCGCGAAGATGCCAGCGGCAAGAAAACCTGGTTCAATCCGGCCGATGTGCAACTGCAACTCGACGACAAAGGTCGCCCTGTTTCTGCCGTCCTGAGCAGCGATGGCAAAGCCGTCGAAATCGGTGGCACCGAAAAAATGTCGAAGTCGAAAAACAACGGCATCGATCCACAAGCGCAAATCGATCAGTATGGCGCGGACACCGCACGCCTGTTCACCATGTTTGCGTCGCCACCAGAACAAACACTGGAATGGTCGGGTGCTGGCGTCGAAGGTGCCAATCGCTTCCTGCGTCGGGTCTGGGCTTATGGCTACAACCAGGCAGCGCGCGTGGCCAACGCGACAGCTGTTGATCTGGGCACCTTGCCCGAAACACACAAAGCCTTGCGTCGTGAAACGCACAAGATTCTGCAGCAAGCGGATAACGACTACAAACGCATCCAGTACAACACCGTGGTGTCAGCCAGCATGAAAATGCTCAATACACTGGAAGCGGCGAAGCTGGATGACTCGCCAGCATCGAATGCCGTCATCAGCGAAGGCCTCAGCATCTTCCTGCGCGTGCTGAATCCGGTTGCACCGCACATCACGCATGCGCTGTGGCAGGAGCTCGGCTTTGCCAAAGTACACGGCGACATCCTCGATGCGCCATGGCCACAAGTAGATCCAGCGGCGTTGGAACAAGCCGAGATCGAAATGATGATCCAGGTGAATGGCAAACTGCGCGGCAGCATTATCGTGGCCAAGAACGCAGACAAAGCCAGCATAGAAGCAGCAGCGCTGGCGAATGAAAGCGTGCAGAAATTCATCGAAGGCACACCGAAGAAGATCATTGTGGTTCCAGGCAAGCTGGTCAACATCGTTGCCTGATGATTGCTTAAACTTTGTGCACAACATTTGAAGTACAACTGACGCAGGATTATTCATGTTAAAGAACCGTCGTCTCCTGACCCTGGTACTGGCTTCCAGCCTCTTGCTGAGTGCATGCGGCTTCAAGCTGCGCGGCACCATACTTGGCGGCGACCTGCCGTTCAAGTCGATCTACATCGCCGCACCGGCAAATTCCACACTGGGCAGTGAATTGCGGCGCTATATACGCGGCAGCGGTGAGTTGGCCATCAAGGACAGGCCGGAAGAAGCGGAAGCGATCCTGGATATCGTCAGCGAGGTACGCAACAAAGTCATCCTGTCGCTGAACAGCCAGGGTCGCGTGCGTGAATACGTGCTGAACTACCAGGTCGCGGTACGCGTGCGTAACAATGCCGGCGTCGAATACATGCCGCCGACCACGATCATCCTGAAACGCGACCTCAGCTATAACGAAGCGCAAGTATTGGCGAAGGAAGCGGAAGAAGCCATGCTGTACCGCGACATGCAATCCGATCTGGTGCAACAAATCCTGCGCCGCATCGCCGCCATCAAGCCGGTCGACAATGCAACTGCGGATTGATGCGCTAGACGCTCATCTGAACAAGCCCTTGTCCGGCTTGTATGTCATCACGAGCGATGAGCATTTGCTGGCACTGGAAGCCGCCGACAAGATACGCAAGGCGGCCCGTGCGCAAGCATATTCGGAACGCGAAGTGCTGGTCGTTGATCGCAGCTTCAAATGGGGCGAATTGCTGGCAGCGAATCAATCGCAATCGCTGTTTGGCGATAAGAAGCTGATAGAACTGCGCATCCCTACCGGCAAACCGGGCAAAGATGGCGGCAAGGCATTGCAGGACTATGCGGCATCGCTTAGTCCGGACAATGTCACGCTGATCACCTTACCCAAACTCGATTGGGCAACGCAAAAGGCGGCCTGGGTTGCCAGCCTGCAGCAAGCCAGTGTGTACATCGACATTCCACTGATCGAACGTGCGCAATTGCCAGCCTGGCTGGGCGTGCGACTGGCAGCGCAGCGCCAGAGCGCCAATCGCGAATGCCTGGACTTCATCGCGGATCGGGTCGAAGGTAACTTGCTGGCTGCACATCAGGAAATCCAGAAGCTGGCCCTGCTCTATCCGGAAGGGCCCTTAAGTTTCGAGCAAATCCACGATGCGGTATTGAACGTGGCGCGTTACGACGTGTTCAAGCTGAATGAAGCCATGCTCAGCGGCGACGCCACCCGTCTGGTACGCATGCTGGAAGGTTTGAAAGGCGAAGGCGAAGCCTTGCCGCTGGTACTGTGGGCGGTGGCAGAAGAGGTGCGCACCTTGTTGAAATTGAAATCTGGCGTGGCACAAGGCCGCCCGCTGAGTCAGTTGACGAAAGAATATCGCATCTGGGGGCCGCGCGAGCGCCTGATAGAACCTGCTCTGCGCCGCCTCAAATTATCGACACTGGAAAGCGCGCTGCAAGAAGCGGCACAAATCGATAAGATGGTGAAAGGTTTACGGGCGAAACAGTTTTCCGGCGATGCCTGGGATGCCATGTTGCAGTTAGGACTGAAAATCGCACGCGGTTAGTTTGCAGCTGTCACAACTTGCAATCGCGCGGAACGTCCAGCATATAGTTGTTCGGGCCTTAAGCATCAACAGTTAGTTATTCATTAATAGTCACACCAACCATTCCTTAGCAAAATGGATATCAAGCAATACATGAAAGAAGTTGGTCTGCGTGCACGCAAGGCATCACGCGCCATGGCCAAAGCTGACACCGCAGCCAAGAACCAGGCTTTGCTCTTCATCGCAGCAGCGATACGACGCGAAGCGGACACCTTGCGCGCCGCCAACCAGCGTGATCTGGAAGCAGCCCGTGCCAACGGCCTGGCACCCGCCCTGCTCGATCGCCTGACCTTGTCTGACAAAGCCATCGCCACCATGGCTGAAGGCCTGGAGCAAATCGTTGCGCTGCCGGATCCTATCGGCGAAATCTCGAACATGAAATACCGTCCGACCGGCATCCAGGTCGGCCAGATGCGTGTGCCTCTGGGAGTAATCGGCATCATCTACGAAGCACGTCCTAACGTGACCGTCGACGCTGCCGGTTTGTGCATCAAGAGCGGCAATGCCACCATCCTGCGTGGCGGCTCCGAAGCCATTCATTGCAATCAAGCCTTGGCCAAATTGGTCAACGAAGGCCTGGCTGCCGCTGGCCTGCCAGCCGATGCCGTACAAATCGTCGAAACCACAGACCGCGCTGCAGTCGGTGAACTGATCACCATGCCGCAGTATGTCGATGTCATCGTGCCACGCGGCGGCAAGGGCCTGATCGAACGCCTGATGCATGAAGCCACCGTGCCTATGATCAAGCACCTGGATGGCATTTGCCACGTCTATATCGACGACAAGGCTGACCTTAAAAAAGCGCTGGATATCTGCTTCAACGCGAAATGCCATCGCTACGGCACCTGCAACACCATGGAAACCCTGCTGGTCGCACGCAGCATCGCCGCTGCAGTCTTGCCTGAACTCGCCAAACTGTACGCCACCAAAGAAGTGGAATTGCGTGGCGACGATGAAGCGCGTGCCATCCTGCAAGGTTATCCGCATCTGGCCAGCGCCACCGAAGAAGACTGGAGCACCGAATACCTGGCCGCCATCCTGTCGGTCAAAATCGTCGGCAGCCTGGATGAAGCCATTGATCACATCAACACCTATTCATCGCAACACACAGACGCCATCGTGACCGAGGATTACACCCGTGCGATGCGCTTCCTGCGTGAAGTGGATTCGGCATCGGTCATGATCAATGCATCGACCCGTTTTGCTGATGGCTTTGAATATGGCCTGGGTGCCGAGATAGGCATTTCCAACGACAAACTGCATGCACGCGGACCTGTAGGTCTGGATGGACTGACGTCGCTGAAGTATGTCGTCTTTGGACACGGGGAAGTACGTGCTTAATGCCGTGCAAAGGAGTGTTGCCTTGCAAGGCAACATCGTTTCGCAGGCACAGGGCAGATGCCCTGTGAAATCCCTGCTGCACCACGGGGAAGTGCGCGTTTAATAACGCACCTACGGCATTTATATTCAGCAGGAAAATCACATGCTCTGGATCAAAGCGCTGCACATCGTATTCGTCATTTCCTGGTTCGCAGGCTTGTTTTACCTGCCGCGCATCTTCGTGAACCTGGCGATGGAAACCGATGCCACTGCGACCACACGCCTGCTGCTCATGGCACGCAAACTGTATCGCTTCACCACCATCCTGGCGGTGCCGGCAGTACTGTTCGGTGCCGGCCTGCTGTTTTACGGCTTTGGTCAGGGTCCCGGTAATGGCTGGTTACACGCCAAGGTCGTATTAGTCATCCTGGTCATCGGCTACCAGCATGCGTGCAATTCCTTGCTGAAAAAATTTGAGCATGGCGTCAACAAGCGCAGTCATACCTGGTTTCGTTGGTTCAACGAAGTGCCTATCGTCCTGCTGCTCGCCATCGTGATCCTGGTCGTGGTCAAACCGTTTTAAACATTCTTCGGAGCCTACATGGCCAAGATCTGCGAATACTATTTTGCGCCCCAGTCACCGTGGGCCTACTTCGGCCATGCACGCCTGATCGCGCTGGCGAAGCAATATGATGTGCAAATCGATATGAAACCTATCGATCTACCCAAGTTGTTCAGCGTATCCGGCGGCTTGCCACTGGCCAAGCGTCCACCGCAACGCCAGGCGTATCGCCTGGTCGAACTCAAACGCTGGAGTGCGCACCTGGACTTGCCGCTGAATCTGCAGCCCAAGTTTTCACCAGCCTCTGGTGATGCAGCATCCAAACTCATCATCGCGACCAAGTTTGCACATGGCACTGACGCCGCGCTGAAATTGACGGGTGACATCATGCATGCGTTCTGGGCCGACGATAAAAACATCATGGATGCCGAAACCCTGAGCGGGCTGGCAAGCGCCGCCGGCCATGACGGTAACGCGCTGGTCAAGGCATCAGAAACCACCAGCGTACAAAACGAGTACGAACAATTTACCAACGATGCGATGGCGGCCAGTGTCTTCGGTGCACCGTGGTATATCGTCGACGGTGTAGCCTTCTGGGGCCAGGATCGGCTGGATTTCGTGGAACGCGCATTCCAAAAGTAAAAGCAGCAACGCAGTATTTGGCAACACCAGTAGCAACAAGCTTCGCGCGACGCATCACCATGATGTGGTCGCGCGTCTATTTTTATAACGGATAAAGGGTTCCCCACATGTCTTCATCGTATTCCTATTTTTGCCCATGCCCACGTGGCCTGGAAATCGCCCTCGCGGAAGAGCTCAACGAAATCGCCCTGCTCGATAAAACCCTGAAGGTACACACCCAGGTTCCGGGCGGGGTACATTGCTCCGGCAGTTTGCAGGATGCGTATCGCATCAACCTGCACTCACGCATCGCATCTCGTGTATTAATGCGCATGGCACATGCCAGCTACACCACCGAAAACGATATCTATGACCTGACACTGGCGCAGGCATGGGAAGACTGGTTTGAAGTCGACCACACCATACGCATAGACGTCACCGCCATCAAATCACCATTGCGCAGCCTGGAATTCACCACGCTGAAAATCAAGGATGCCATCTGCGATCGCTTCCGCGACATCTACAATCGCCGCCCATCGGTCGATACCAAGATGCCGGACATGCGCATCGTCGGCTTCCTCGACGCGCGCACTTTCACCCTCTACCTGGACACCTCCGGCGAAGCGTTATTCAAACGCGGCTGGCGCATGGAAACAGGCGACGCACCATTGCGCGAAAACCTCGCAGCGGGCTTGCTGCGCACCTCAGGCTGGAAACCAGGCATGACCCTGTTTGATCCTATGTGTGGCTCCGGCACCATCCTGGCAGAAGCAGCACAAATGCTGGCGGGCATCCCGCCCGGCTTGCATCGCGATTTCGCTTTTGAAAAATTCGCTGGTTTCAGCAAGGCGGAATGGGCCGCGATCAAAGCCAGCGTCAAACCAAATCCATTGCCGACCGAACCGACCATCTTCGGTAGCGACATCTCGGGCGACATGGTCTCCATGACACGCAACAACCTGAACAAGGCCGGCATACGCTTCGAAGTTCCGCTCAAACAAATCGAAGCACAGGAAGTCAAAGCGCCTAGCGAAACACCGGGCATCCTGTTGACCAATCCGCCTTATGGCGAACGTATCGGTGTGCGTGGTGATAGCACGATGGAAGCGGATGACATGGCGAAAGAATTCTTCAGCGCCTTCGGTACCACGCTCAAGCAACGCTTCGCTGGCTGGAAAGTATTCCTCTTCACTGCCGACCTCGGTTTGCCGAAATTGCTGCGCCTGAAAGAAGCGCGTAAAACACCTTTCTTCAACGGTGCACTGGAATGCCGCCTGTTCCGCTTCGATATGGTGGCTGGCTTCAACCGCCGTGAACAAGCAATCCCAAAAACCGAACCAAAACAGTAAAACTGCTGAAGTCTCCTGACAGTATGCTGTCAGGAGCATCCGCGCATGATGCTATCTGCCATTTGGCCATTTCATGCGAGGACATCATGCAAACAAAAATAAACTGGTTCGAAATCCCTTCCAACGACTTTGCACGCGCCACACGTTTCTACGAAACCCTGTTTGATACCAAACTACAGATAGAAGGTGCGACTGCCGACCTGATGCAGATGGCTATCTTCACCAGCCCTGCCGGTGATAGCTGCGGCTGTGTCACCCACAGCGAGCATCAAAAGCCCAGCAGCAACGGCACCATGATTTATCTGGATGCAGGCGCATCTATCGATGCCGTCATACAACGCATCGCACCGGCCGGTGGCAAAGTCTATGTACCGAAAACACAGCTGCCGGACGACATCGGTTACATGGCGCACTTCGTCGATACCGAAGGCAATCTGATCGGCCTGCACGCCATGCAATAAACCGAACTACGGGCAACTGGACGCTGGCGCTAGCATTTGTCAAAATGAAGCGCCTGTCGCGCCGCGCGCCCGGCCTTCCTGTCACTGGAGTATCTGTATGCTGCAGTTCCAATCAATTACCAAGAAACACCATGCGCCGCGCTGAACGCCTGTTCCAGATCGCCCAATATTTGCGTGGCCGCAGACTGACTACCGCCTTGCAATTATCGGAATGGCTGTACGTATCCGAACGCACCATATACCGCGATATACGCGACCTGTCATTGTCTGGCGTGCCGATCGAAGGCGAAGCTGGCGTCGGTTACCGCGTCAAGGCAGGCTTCGATTTACAACCGTTAATGTTCAGCTCCGATGAAATCGAAGCACTGGTCGCTGGTGTGCGCATGGTGCAAGCCTGGGGTGGTCCACAACTGGCAGCCTCCGGTGCTGCAGCACTGGCCAAAATCACCCTCGCCCTCCCGCGCGAGAAACGCGACTTCGTCGAAGCCACACCTTTGTTTGCACCGGATTTCCATATCGATGCCAGCCACGGCGAACGACTGGAAAACATACGCAAGGCGATAGGCAAACAAAACAAGCTCTTGCTCAATTACATTGATGCCAAACAGCAAGCCAGTTGCCGCACCATCTGGCCGTTGGCACTGTATTTCTGGGGCAATACCTGGTCTATCGCGGCCTGGTGCGAAACACGCAGCGATTTCCGCTCCTTCCGCCTGGATCGCGTGCAGACACTGGCCGATGGCGGCTCCTACACTGGTGTCAGCGGCCGTCGACTGCCGGATTTTGTGCGCGCGATGAAACGACAGATGGACTGCAACTAAAGTCATCCGCCGTCAACGTCCGTGTCGGATTCCCCAGCGCTTACGAGCGTCGTCAGCGCGTTCGCCTTGATTGGGCTATGCTTTTCCTTTTGCCACGCAGGAGCATGCCATGTCGAACAACACCGCCTTACAGTTAAAAGACCCTAGCCTCTTGCGTAACCAGGCCTACATCAACGGCGCATGGGTAACGGCCAAGGCCAGCTTCGACGTGCACAATCCGGCCGATGGCAAACACATCACACAAGTACCTAACATGGGCGCAGCCGAAGCCGAGCAGGCGATACAGGCCGCGCATGTCGCCTTTCCCGCCTGGGCTGCCAAAACCGCCAAGGAACGCGCGATTGTCATGCGCGCATGGTTTGACCTCATCATCGCGCACACAGACGATCTGGCGGCGCTGATGACGGCAGAGCAAGGCAAGCCACTGATCGAATCACGCGGCGAAGTCATTTACGGGGCCAGCTTCATCGAATGGTTTGCCGAGGAAGCCAAACGCGTCAGCGGCGATGTAATGGCATCGACCTGGAGCGATAAACGCACGGTCACGCTCAAGCAGCCCATAGGCGTGTGTGCATCGATCACGCCGTGGAATTTTCCGATTGCGATGATCACGCGCAAGGTCGCACCTGCCATCGCCGCGGGCTGCACCATCGTCATCAAACCCGCCGAGCAAACCCCATTGTCAGCATTGGCCATCGCTGAGCTGGCGCACCGGGCTGGCATTCCCGCTGGTGTTGTCAACGTCGTGACGGCAGATTCCGAGCAATCTATCGTGGTCGGCAAGGTACTCTGCAGCAGCCCTATTGTGCGCCATGTCTCGTTCACAGGATCGACACCCGTCGGCCGCATTCTGATGGAACAATGCGCACCGACAGTGAAAAAGATAGGACTGGAACTCGGTGGCCATGCACCCTTCATCGTCTTTGACGATGCCGACCTGGATGCAGCCGTGGTCGGTGCCTTGCAATCCAAGTATCGCAATGCAGGACAAACCTGCGTCTGTACTAATCGCTTCTATGTACATGAATCCATCTACGATGCCTTCGTGCAGAAGCTGGGAGAAGGTGCGGCCAAGATCAAAGTCGGTAACGGCTTTGAACAAGGCGTGCTGCAAGGCCCGCTAATCGATGCGCAAGCTGTAAAGAAAGTAGAACAGCATGTGAGCGACGCCGTGAACAAAGGCGCACACCTCGTGACTGGCGGCAAACAGCATGCGCTGGGTGGCTATTTCTATGAACCGACCGTGCTATCCAATATCAGTAAAGACATGTTGATCATGCATGAAGAAACCTTCGGCCCGGTAGCCGCTGTCATCAAGTTCAAAACCGAAGAAGAAGCAATAGCCGCTGCCAACGACACCGACTTCGGCCTGGCCAGTTATTTCTACTCACGTGATATCGGCCGCGTCTGGCGTGTCGCCGAAAAGCTAGAGTACGGCATGGTCGGCATTAATACCGGCCTGATTTCGAATGAAGTCGCGCCCTTTGGCGGAGTCAAACAATCCGGTCTGGGCCGGGAAGGTTCGAAGTACGGTATAGAAGAATATTTGGAAATCAAATATCTGTGCATGGGTGGCATCTAAACCCGCGCGGTTACATGGTTCCATCACATCGGTCACAAGCGTAGAACTCGTTTCATAAATATCCGTGAGATACGTTCTAATACCAACAATAAAGAGTAATACCGATGTCTGAGATAAAAGAAACGAACACGCTGCCTGCAAGCACAGCCGCAGCCGTGGTCATCAATAGCAGCGCGCTGGCTATCATGCTGGCGGCCTTGTCCATGCTCGGCCCGTTTTCGATAGACACCTATCTGCCTGCGTTTCCGAATATCCAGGCATCACTGAATGCGAGCGCACTGGAAGTGCAGCAAACGCTGACCGCTTATCTGTTTTCATTCGCGGTCATGATCCTGTGGCATGGCGCACTATCAGATGCGTTTGGCCGTCGCAACATCATCCTGGTCTCGCTCGCGGTCTTTGCGGTGGCAACGCTAGCCTGCGCGGCCGTGCATAGCATTGAATACCTGTGGGTGTTTCGTATGCTGCAAGGAATTTCTGCAGGTGCGGGTGTCGTAATCGGACGCGCCATCATCCGTGACCTGTATGCCGGATCGGCAGCAGAACGTTTGCTGTCGCTGGTGACCATGATATTTTCCATTGCTCCGGCGATCGCGCCGATACTGGGCGGCTGGATAGTCAAGCATAGCGACTGGCGCACCATCTTCCTCGCGCTATTCGCGTATGCGGTGCTGTTGCTGATTTATTGCTACAAGCGCTTACCCGAATCACTGCCACCAGAAAAACGACAGCCCTTCAACCCACACTTCCTGTACCACAGCTATAAGCGCGTATTCCGTTCACCGCTGTTTCATTTGAAAGCCGGTGCAGTTGCATTTAACTTCGCGGGCATGTTCCTGTATGTCGCGGCAGCGCCTGTGTTCCTGGTCGAGCATCTCGGGCTGGGACCGGATCAGTTTGGCTGGCAATTCATCCCTACCGTGGCCGGTATTTTCTGTGGTGCGTTGGCAGCGAATCGACTGGCAGGCAATATTCCGATTTCACGTCAGGTCCTGATCGGCTTTGGCTTCCTGATCGGTGCCACAGTATTCAACGTGACTTACCATGCGCTGTTCCCGCCTGCTTTGCCGTGGTCGGTTGCGCCTTTGTTTTTCTATACCTTTGGCATGTCTATGGTGGCACCGGGTGCCACACTGCTGGTGCTGGATTTGTTTCCGAATATCCGTGGCATCGTCGCTTCCTGCCAATCCTTTGTGCTGACGATACTGGGTGCTCTGGTAGCAGGTGTGATTGCACCGGCACTCTCGCATACACCGATCGCGCTGGCAGCGGGACAGATGATATTTACGCTGATCGCACTGAGCTTGTGGTTAGGAGGTCGTACCTATCGACGCTTCCTCGATGCGCGACAGGAACCCAATGCATGGGAAAGCGTGGAGTAAGGCCAGACGGGGCTAGACCGCGACTGCGCGGTTCTTGCCCTGCTTTTTCGCTGCGTACATTGCACCGTCCGCCAGCGTAATCAATTGTTCCGGCGTGGTCGTGTCTTCCGGCCAATGCATGGCGATGCCTATGCTGGCTGATATCGATACCGTTGCTGCAGATAATGCAAACGGCTGTTGCAAGGTCTGCAGTATCTTGTCCGCGACCTCCATCGCATCCTGATCGCCATTCAACATTTCCAGTACCACGACAAACTCATCACCCGCCAGCCGCGCTACGGTATCGGTCGTACGTACCGCACCTATCATGCGTTGCGCGATGGTACGCAGTAGCTCGTCGCCCGCTTCATGGCCATAACCATCGTTCACCCCTTTGAAGCCATCAAGGTCGAGGAACAACACTGCGACAGGTTTGCCGAGACGCGCGCCGCGCGCGATAGATTCAGGCAGCTTTTGTATCAGTGCGCGCCGATTCGGCAGATCAGTCAGCGGATCTTTCAGCGCCATGCCCATCAGCGACGCCTGCATCAGTTTTCTTTCCGTGATGTCGTGCAGGAAGGCGATGAATAAATAACCTTTACGACGGGCGACGCAGCCCACCGCCAGTTCTATCGGGAATTCCACACCATCGCGACGCAAGGCAGTCAGTTCGACCCGACGATTGATGATGTTGCTCTGGCCGGTCTGCAAGAAGTGCTGGAAGTCTTTCCCATATCCTTCGCGCATCGCTGGCGGCACCACCAGTTCAGCCAGCGACTGGCCGACTGCTTCATTATGCGTCCAGCCCAGCAAATGTTCGGCCTGCTCGTTCCAGTCGACGATGATGCCGTCCTGGTCCATCGAGATGAAAGCGTCATTCGCATTTTGCAACGTGGCCCGGAGTTCCGCTTCACTCTCCTGCAATCTGTCCTGTATCACCAGTTGCTGTTGCAAGGCATCTTCCAGCGCCTGCGCTTTTTGTTCTATCTCCTGCGTGCGTTCACGCACCAGGTTCTCAAGGTTTTCATTCAGGGTGCGTAGCTTGCCGATATGCTGCTGCTCACGTCCGACCATGTCGGCCAGTGTGCGCGAAAGCAAATGAACTTCATGGTAACCATCAATCACCGGAATAGTCGCCGCGGTGCCTTCCTTGCGCTGCGTAATCGCGGCACTCAACTCATCCAGTGGCCGTGCCAGTTGTCGTGCCAGGGCGACCGCGATCAAGGCTAGCAGCACACCGATGGCACCGCCTACCCATAAGACCTGTTGCTGTAAATCGCGGAAGTCAGCCAGTGCAATTTCTTCCGGCTGCCGGATCAGGATGGCCCACTTCAAGGTCGGATGTCCGGGACGTGCCTGCGTACCGGTTAATGCATAGCCGGTCAGGTAACGTCGTCCGTCCGGCCATTTTTCTGCCACGGCACCAGTACTGCCAGTGCGCGCCAGATCCAGGCTGGTCGTGGCTATCGTGCTTTCCTCGAGATAATCCGGCCCCAGCATCACCACGCCATCGTTGCGCACCACCAGCACTTCGACCAGGTATTGGCGGTCTGCCGGTATCAGCAAGCTATTCACCAAACCACGTGCCCAGCTCCAGCTCAGGTGTATGCCCAATACGCCGCGGTAGTGGCCGTCGCTATGCGTGACGGGTAAGGCGACATCGACAAAGCGCCAGCGGTCTTCGGTTTCCGGCAATTTATCTTCAAGTAACAAGGCCGGATGATAATCGCCGACAAATATCTGCTTTTCGCCGCCCTTGAACCACGGACGTTGGCTTACATCCACGCCTTCCAGCAAACCTCTGCTGGCGGCAACTACCTTGCCTTCAATATCGGTCAAACCTATCCAGGCGTAATTGGGGAAATTTTTATTGACGCTGTCAAAGACGCGCCGGATCTCGGCAGGATTCTGCCCGTCGCGCACAGGTGCCAGTTCGGCTATCACTTGCGCATGATCTATCATGCGGCTCATGCCGCGATCCATCGAATCACGCATTTGCCACGATAGTTGTTGCAGTCGTTCTTGCGCTTGTTGCTTGGCGTAGGTCGCAGCGAAATGATCGATCAGTACCAGCAAGATCAGCATGGTCACGATCACGGTCGCGCACACGCCTATCGTCACTAGGGTAGCTAGTCGCAAGCGCTCCGGTGTTTTTGGTCGCATTCGATGTCCCGTGGCTACTTCATTGGTAGCATGCATCTTTTAGATGCACTGGTGCTTTAATAGTTTTAAGGAAAGATTTCTTTTTACGAAATTTTTCTTTATTAACAAGCGTATACCATGACGGCAGAAACTCACTTTAAACGCAGTTTGCGCAAGTTGACAGATTTTATGTGTTGAAGAGCTGGATAAAACAGAAATTTAGTGTAAATCGCGCAACACTTCCTGCAGCATCTCGGGTGCCAAAGGCTTATGCAATATACCTAGCTGGGCGCCGGCTATGCTCTGTATGCTTTCCACCGATGTGTCACCTGTAATCACCACGGCCGGGATGGCATAGCCACTGGCTTGTCGTACTGCCTGCACCACATCCACCCCGCTGACATTCTCCGCCAGACGGAAGTCGCTCAGAATCAGGTCAAACGCCCGTCCGCTTGCACCCTGCTGTGTCTTTGCCGCCTGCAAAGCGTCGCCCAGCGATGCCACTGCCGTAACCTGATGCCCCCAGGATAACAGCAGTAAACGCATGCTATCCAATACGGCGGCATCGTCATCTATCACCAGGATGTTTTTCGCCGCGCCGGACGATGGCGTCTGCACAGGCATGGCAGCACCCGCTGCGGCGCTTACCTGCGGTGCCAATGGCAGCCAGACGGAAAAGACCGAGCCACGCCCCGGCATCGAACGCAGGCCTATACGTATCTTCAGCAAATCAGCCGTACGTTTGACGATGGCTAATCCCAGACCCAGGCCATGCTCACGACGACGCGCTGCATTCCCGATCTGGTAAAACTCGCTGAAGATCAGCTGCGACTGCTCGGCAGCAATACCGATACCGGTATCCAGCACCTGCACTTCTATAAACTCGCCACGCCTGCGCGCGCCGACCAATACCTTGCCACTCTCGGTATAACGCAAGGCATTCGAAACGAAATTTGCCAATATGCTGTGCACCAGGGCGCGATCGGTTTGTACCAGTACCGCAGTTGGTCTGACGATGAAGCGCAATTTCTGCTCAACGGCAACGGCAGAGAATTGCTGGTCTATCGTTTCCAGCAAGTCCTGCAAGTCAAATACCTCGCGCTTGACCTTGACCGCGCCGGCGTCCAGCTTGGAAATATCCAGCAACACATCCAGCAATTGCACCAGACCTTTCAGCGCCGTCTGCAATTTACCGGCGATATTGCCAACCTCTGCCCCGCTCATCGCAGGCGTGCTGCACAGCGCACGCAGAGTAGCGATGTACAAACCCAGCGCGTGCGTAGGCTGCCGCAAATCGTGGCTGGCCGCGGCAAGAAACTGTGACTTGGAACGGCTGGCAGATTCGGCCCGTTCCTTCTCCTGTCGCAGTTGCGCTATCAACTGGGTGTTTTCGAAACGCAGGGATACGGCCTCACGCACCGTGCGATGCACGTTACGGCTGTAAGCCAGATTCACGCCCAGCAAAAAAAGCGACAACAAAGCGAATACGGAAAACAGGGGGCCGCCATACATAAAGCAACGGATGGCAAATGGCAGGACAGTAGGCAGCGCAAACGCGTAATACGCTGGCGGAAATGAAGACTGCGACGCGACTGAACCGCCGGTCATCCCGGCCAACAGGATGCAGATGAAGACCGTAACTATCGTGCTGTCAGGCGCGAAGAAGAATATCCCGATAGAACCCCACAGGCAGCCGGAAAGTCCGGCGAACGCGGTATATACCCATGCCCGTCGCTCCGCCTGGTCCGGCGTATGGACTGCGCGCAAATCGCGGCGAACGATGACTATCCGGATCAGCGTCAGGACAAAGATCGCGCTCGCCCACGATAGCAGGACGCTGTGCTGCAGCTCATTCCACAGCAGGTAAACCGAGAGGATGACAACTGAAAAATTGCCAAAAAAGATAGGAGTTGCCTGTCGGTACAGGACATTCACCAGTTCGTCGAATATGCGCGTCTCCACTGCGGATGCAGCTGGATGATTGTTCATGAATGTCCCGCCTAAAACGAGGAAAATGGATAGCTACTGCTGCGCAGTGTAATATTTGCCTATTATTACCGTGTAACAATATAAGTCCCAGCGGAAATTATCACGCGTCCGGCACCATGACTAACATCATCATTGCAGAAGATCACACCCTGATCCGCGAAGGATTACGCTCCTTGCTGGCGCACGTCGACGGCATGCAGATCATTGCGGATACCGGCAGCGGTACGCAAGTCGAGGAGCTGCTGACCCGGCACGCTGCCGATTTGCTACTACTAGACCTCGACCTGCCCGGTTGCCACGGCATCACCCTCACCGCACGCATCAAGCAACAACATCCGCACATCAAAATCCTGATCCTGACCGGATCAACTGATCACAATAGCGTACGCCAGGCTTTCACTGCAGGTGCTGATGGTTATCTGCTGAAACTGGAAGATAGCAGCGAATTGCTGGAAGCCATCCCCACCGTGCTGCGCAATCAACGCTACGTCAGCAAACTGCTGGGACCGCTGACGCACTTCCAGGAGCAGGAAGACCAGGCCGTCACGCCACGTGAACAACAAATCCTGAAACTGGTCGCCGCCGGCAAATCATCACAGGAAATTGCCGATGCACTGCAACTCAGCATCTTTACCGTGCGCAAACACAAACAAAACCTGATGGCCAAATTATCGTTGCACAACGCGGTGGAACTGACGCGTTACGCCATGCATCAGGGGCTGCTCTAAATCACGATCAGAATTGCGTCTGCACACCCACGCTGAAGATATTGCGTGAGTAATTGCTGTAGCCGATATTCGACGGATTATCGATCTGCGTATATTGCGCCCGTACCACCATATTGCGTCCCGCCCATGCACTGATGTCCCACAAGCTGGTCAGGCTGGCAGTCTTTTGTGTATCTTCACGGGCCGGGAAAAAGAAGCTGCCTTCGTCGTACTTCACCTTGGAATAACTATAGTTGCCGACTACCGTCCATTGCGGCTTGATGCGATAGGCGGCAAACACACTAGGCCCGTCCAGGCGACGTGAGTACACCGCCGCGTCGGCATGCTCACGTTGCATATTGTAATCAGCACCCACCTGCAAATTCGGCTGCACTTGCGCGACTACGCCGACACTGCCGAGTACGCCATCGGCGTTTCTGTTGCTATCCAAATGCACGGTGCGGTTGATATAGCCTAGCGAACCGGTCAGCGACCAGGTCGAATTCAGATTGCGCGAAACACGCGTGATCACACCAGGCGTGGTTTCATTCATGCGATTCGCCTGCCGCGAAAAACCGATATTCGGCTGTATGCTGGCACTCCAGTCCTTATCGCGATAAATGAAAGCCGCGGACAAGGACATGTATTCATTATTGAAGTCTGACGTATCGAAGTAACCATTCCCCAGCAATACGCCCTGGAACAGCACCGACCAGCGTTCATTCAGTGGCACCAGATAGCTGCCTGTCAGGCTGCCGCTGGCACCCCATGAAGAACGTGGCATCGCATCGGGCGACAAAACGAAGTTACCCGGAAAGCCGCCAACCATCGCAGGAATGATATTCGACACCGGCCCGCCATTGATATTGCTGTCATGCACCAGCCCGGCATAGAACTCCAGTGACCACGGTTTGCCTGATGCCTGGCGCGCAAATGCAGCGGGGTCGTCACGTCCCAGTTGCTCGATCAGGTTACTCATCTGGGTCGATACCTGCCCGGCTGGCAACAGGGGCAAGGTTTGCTTGTATAGCTGTGCCGCTTCATCCTTGCGATCCAGCGCAACCATGATCGCCGCCAGTTCCACCCGCGGATTTGCTTCTGCCGGTTTCAAAGCGATCACGCGCTGATAGTAGACAATCGCCGTGTCTATCCGCTGCAAGGATGCATTGCAACGCGCCAGCACATACAGGCGATCTGCATCCACACTGTTTACAGACGTATCTTCCAGCAATGCACATGCCATATCCGGCCTGCCGTTTTCCTGCATCAAACGCGCGACCAATAATTCATTCCGACCATCGACTGCAGGGGTCGCAGCGTAAGCGACGGAAGAGGACAACATCAATACGACGACAAGCGAACGGAGCATATGATTCATGGATGAAATGGGTAGGGAGTAAATATCTGGCATGACATCAACGTGTAGCAGCAAAGCTACCGCCGCCACTTACGCTATTCGTCGTCATATCCCAGGAACCTTTGACTGCGTTAGCAGCCGGGCCAAAGAATTGTCCGTTCCGGATAAAGCCATTCATGGCTGCACCGTTATACGTGCCATTCATGCCACCGCCTACATATCCGCCGATGTAAGCGACACTATTAAAGCTCGCACTGCCTTTGTTATTGTCGAACTGGACGTTGCCGCCTATCGGTGTGCCATTGCCTATATTGGCAAAGTTGACGTTCATGGTCAGGTTAGCGCCGACTGCCGAACTATCGCTCAGGGTTCCGGTCATGCGGCCATTGAAAGTTGCGTTCAGATTGGTGGGGAAATTCGCACGCGGTGTGACCACGGTATATTCAGTGCCCATTGTCACTGCGTTTGCCAGCGCAATATTGTTTGCACTGCTGGATGCTGCAATGGCAGCCGCCTGCGCAGCAGCTAAAGCTGCCTGTATGGCAGTGAGTCCTCCGCTTGTGATGCCGGCTATACCCGTTGCCACAACAGCTCCACCAGGCGGAGCGACGATCTGCTCGACTGGCCGGATTGCGCCCAGTACAGGAACCTCGCCGTTAAACAGTGATGCAGCCGGTTTAACAGTCGGATTCATGGAGCCGAGTTTTGTGATTAACTTATCCAAGTCTTCCTGATTCACTTTTTCTTTGCTGAATGCCGCCAGCAATGCAAGGAAATCCACCGAAGATTTCTTGTCATCGGAAACCACGGTGATCGTTTGCTTGCCGAGGCCCTCTATCGTGCCGATAGTCTGCGCTCCAGTCAGCTCACCCCAGGGCGAGCTCGGCATGTCAGAAAAGGTACCACCCGAGTTGGCCGCCAGATCCTTCAGCTTGTTCGCAATCATCGCGAATTGCGTGCGCGTCATTGTTGCATCCGGAACCAGTGTCCCGTCGCTGCCGGCAGAGAAGACACCTGCTTCCAGCAGCTTTTGATACTTCTCCTGCACGGTGCTTGCGGGAGATACCGGCGTCGCAGCTGGCAAGCTGGTTTGCTTGATCGGTAAAATTTGTTTGGGCTGTTCCAGCACCGGCTTTTCGACTTGTTTGATTTCTTCTTTTAATTGCTGCTGTTGTGTTTTTTCCAGCAGTTTTTGTTGCTCCAGTTGCTGTGTCAACAGTAATTGTTTTTGTTGCTCAAGCGTCGGCCTCTCCACTTGCTTGATTTGTTCTTTGGTCTGCTCAGCTTGAACTTGCTCGAGCTGCTTTTTTTGCTCCAACTGCTGCGTCAATAAGAATTGCTTCTGCTGTTCAGGCGTCAGCGTCTCAGTCTTCCTGATTTCTTCCTTAAGCTGCTCTTGCTGCTGCAAAGTCTTGGACGGCAACTTTTGCTGCTCCATTGTCAGCTGTTCAGTTTTCTTCACTTCTTCCGGCACAGTCTGTTGCTGCGTCATTTCAGCCTGCGGCGCCGACATCAATTGCCTGCGCTGCTCCAGTGTTAACTCCTGCGGCTGAGGTTGCAGTGTGACTTCCTGCTGCTTGGTCTGGGACTGCATGTAGCCCAGGATCTGCTGTCTTTCCTCCGGCGTATACGTCTTGCTCAACAAGATGTCCCGCCCTGCAGGCGTAAGATTCTTCAGCATATTCGTGATACGCAACAATGTGCTGTCGGATAAAGGTATCGGCGTCTGCTGAGCACCCGACTGCTGTCCTCCTTGTTGTCCAGGAGGCTGCTTCTGCATGGCACGCCCCAGATCGACATCGATACCTTGCACATCTTGCGCTTGGACCGGCTCGACATGCGTGGCTACGAGTGTCAACAAGACAGAAGCAGCACAACACAGCCCCCATGTCTGCCGTAGCGGCATAAGCGGGTGGTACTTATATATAGAGGTAAATGAGTGCATGTGCTTCTCCCGTGGCAGGCCGTATATAGAAACGGCTAATGGCGGCGAGAATAGCAATCGACTTGCCGGGAGTAAATACTGCAAATGCAGTAGTCGGACGCGACCAGAGGTGACGGCAAGGGATCAAAATTCGTCACGAATTCTTAACGATATCGTCACGCAAATCACATGATTTTCACTCTGAAAATGATTTCAAAATATTTGTGTAATCGCGTCAACCGCATTAATTGGCTGGCGTTATATACGTACGAACTGACTAAGCAGTTCGCAAAATTTCCTAATACTTTAGAGAGAGCACTCAAATGAATAAATTAATCGCTGCCCTGGTTGCCGGTCTGTTTGCCTCCACCGTTTTCGCACAAGCTGCTGCTCCAGCACCTGCTGCTGCCCCAGCTCCAGTAGCTGCAAAAACAGAAGCTGCAGCCCCAGCTAAAGCAACCAAAACACACGCTAAAAAACACAAAAAAGCTAAGAAAGCAAAAGCAGCGACTCCTGCAGCAGCACCTGCAGCAGCAGCGCCTGCAGCAGCTAAGTAATTCGCAGTAATTAAAAAAGACAGGTCTTGCCTGTCTTTTTTATTGCCCGATCAGACCGGATACTGATCGGGCATTTTTATGCGCGCTTGCTTTATGTATTGCTCAACGCGCACCAGACGCATCAAGCAACACATTGCACATTAAACGCCTAAAGCCCTGCCGTCACTGCGTGGATCATGTGCACCCGTGAACGTCCCTGTTTTCTGGTTGATCATGATTGCGCCCGGATGTCCTGCCAACGGACTTTGCGCCGGAATCACACTCATCTCATGACCACGTCGTGCCAACTCCTGGAACACCTGTTCGCCCGCATCTTTTTCCAGCTTCAAGGTATCCCGCGTATCCGAGAAGGTTTTGCCCAACAGGAAGCGCGGTCTGGACAGAGCCGTGGCCGGATCCATGCCATAGTCGATCATGCGCGTCAGGATCGCCGCCAGTGTTTGCGGTTGCCCGTCCGCACCTTGCGTACCGTACAGGATCTGCGGCTTGTCATTTTTCATGTACATGCCCGGATTCAGGGTATGGAACGGACGCTTGCCTGGTTGCAGTACGTTCTGATGGCCTGGCTTCAGGCTGAAAGAAGCACCACGGTTGTGCCACAAAATGCCGGTATCACCCGCCATCACGCCACTACCCCAGTCGAAGTACACGGTCTGCAACATCGACACCGAATTACCCTGATTGTCGGTTGCGCCGATGTAGACCGTATCGCCATTTTTAAAGACGTGCGGCCAGGCCAGCGCCTGATCCATCTTGATACGGCCTGCCCATTTATCGAGGTTGTACTTGGACAGCATGGTAGTTGACGGCACGTGTACAAATTCCGGATCGGCCACGTATTGGTTGCGGTCGATGAAAGCGCGTTTCACTGCTTCCACCACAACGTGGTAGTAGTCGGCACTGCCTTCCGGGATTTTTTTCAGATCGAAGCGATCCAGTATGCCCATGATTTCCAGCGTAGTGATGCCTTGTGTCGGCGGCTGGTTGGCCAGCAATTCGCCGCCACGATAAGCAACGCGCAAAGGCGGTTCGATACGCGCCTGCGTCTTTGCCAGATCCGAAGCAGTCAGCGGCGAACCTGCATCCTTCAGGCCTTTCGCAATACGTTCTGCCAGCTTGCCGTCATAGAAGTCACGGTAACCACGCACAGCCAGCATTTCCAGCGTGTCAGCCAGTTGCGGCTGCTTGTACAACTCACCTACTTCCGGCACTTTGCCATTCACCATGAAGTGATTGGCAATCGCTGGCATGTCCGCCAATTCCTTCAGGCGGAAATCCATCCAGAAGCGCTCTGATGGTGAAACCGGGAAACCGTTACGTGCATAGCCTATCGCCGGCTTCAGCAATTCAGCCCAACTTTTGCGACCTGCCAGTTCCTTGTTGCTGATATCGAAGGCCTTGCCCAGGGTATCAACGTTAGCAGCTGTCGTCAGCATGGAACCAGGGCCACGTACCGGGATGGAACCACTGTATTGAGGGAGTATTTGCGGAGCCTGACCGATGCCAGACAGGGTCCTGACTTTGCCGTTGCGATCACTGATGATCATGAAGGCGTCACCGCCAAATCCGGAGAAATGGGGATAGGTAACGTTCAGGCAACTGGCGATGGCGATCGCTGCTTCGATCGCATTACCACCTGATTTCAACACGTCCAGACCGGCCTTGGTAGCCAGTTCGTGCGGGCTGGTGACCATGCCTTTGGTCGAGGTTGCCAATATATTCTTGGGCTTGGCATCTTGTGCCAGCGACAGTGGTGCCAGCGAACCCAGTGCCATTGCACCGGAAGCGGATAAAAAGTCTCGTCTCGTCATATCCTGAAACATCTTGTTCTTCATGTCTTCTCCATTTTTTAATTGGGACAAGACACGCACCAACAACAAATTCCACAGCGATTGATGCGAGCTTGCCTATCTTTTTAGGTAATGCATGCAACGGTACGGCAAGCTAAATAATAGCAGCGCCTATATCGCATATGGTCGAAAAAAAAGCCGCCCCATCTATCAGAGAGGGCGGCGATATTTTTACACTTATACTTTTTGCTCTACTTGCTGATTTTGCTTTGCCTGCGGGAAAGTATTTTCCAACGGTACATGGCGATGCGAGAAGTTAGCTGTGATCCATGCATAGATAGGACCCAGTGCATTCATCACGATCACGACGCCCAGTGCCGACAACGGATCTTTGGGGGTAGGACCGAAACCGCCGAACATGGTCGCGAAGAACGAAGCGAAACCGAAGAACATACCTGGCACAAAGCTCAGGCCTGGTACGCGTGCCATCATGATCATCGCTGTATTGAGGATAAACAGGATAATCATTTCTGCGATCATCAGGTTGGTGCCGGAGAAGTTTTTCGATGCGATACCGAAACCGGTGACGACCAGAAAGCCGGTAAAGGAACCGAAGGCCAGCGTAGGCCAGATACGTTTCATATTAGCTGCGGTTGGACCACCCATCGCAAAGGTACCTGCCCAGCTGACGAAGATCGCCCAGACTGGCAAATGCCACGGCAACTGGACCATAAGGACGGTGGTAACTGCGAGTAGTGATGCAACAACGGCGTGTGGTGGCTTTTTCATTTCTGTCTCCTGATTTATCAAATGATGTGATTCTTTTGTAGTTCTTATTTGGCAGTAGCCGGTTCGCAGACGTGGCCTTTAGCGCCATGGTCTTTTGCACCGCAACAGCCGTGACGGTGGATTTCCGCTTTGTGCTGGGTAACGACGGTGATCTTGCCGCGTTTGATTACCCATGAACGAGCCGGAATATCCAGCAAGGCATCCGCGACCTGGTAGGTGTCGAGGATGACCAGGTCAGCCTGTTTGCCGACAGCGACACCGTAGTTACCGCCGATGCCGATGGAACGTGCAGCATTGGTGGTGCCCATTTCGAGGATCGCGGCCTGGTGTGCAGGTGTACCGAAGGACACTGCATGCGCCAGCATATTGCCGATGACCAGCATGTCGGCTTTACCGAAAGGCGTGAACGCATTGCGGATATTGTTCGACGAGTAAGCAACGTTGACACCTGCTTCATGCAGCGAACGTACTGGTGTCAAACCGCGACGACGGTTCTTGGTATCGTTGCGGCCACCGAGGTAGAGATCGGTTGCTGGCAGGGTCACGATGCTGATGTCAGCCTTGCGCAGCAATTCAATGATCGGTTTCAGTTCGTCCGGATCGAGCGAACCAAGGCTGGTGACGTGACCCATCGAGACGCGTCCCTGATAACCGGTATCTATGGTTTTTTGTGCGACATAAGCAGTGGCTGCAAAACGCTGATCGCTGGCATCGTCGGAGAAGTCCGCGTGCAGGTCGATAGGTGCATCATGCTTGATCGCCATGTCGAACACGATGTCGATATGACGCTTGGTGTCTTCCCAGGTCAGTTCGTTGTATGGGCAGCCACCAACCACGTCCGCACCCAGCTTCATGGATTTCTCCATCAAGTCAGTCGTGCCTGGCGATTTGATGATGCCTTCCTGTGGGAACGCAACGATCTGGATATCCATCAGGTCTTTGTATTCGTCGCGCAGCTCGACCAGTGTTTCCACACCGATCAGCCCCTGGATCAAATCAACGTCCGGGTGAGCGCGCAATGCGACGGTACCGTTTTTGACGGCCATATCGAGCACCTGGCGGGAACGATCCAGCACGTCCTTGCGTTCCTGTTTGCTTTTCAGGATACCGGTCACGCGGATCGCTTCTTCCAGCGTACCCAGGACCGGCGGCAAGCGGCGGTGCAGGAATGCTTTTTCCAAATGCATGTGTGGCTCAACCATGCCTGGAATAACGGCACGGCCTTCTGCGTCGATTGCTTCTTTTGCCGAGGCATCGAGGCCTTCTTCTATGGCAGCAATCTTTCCATCCTTGATACCAATGTCCATCAGTGGTTTGTCATCCCACACGCGTACATTGTGTATTAACAAGTCCATCTCCATAACCTTCTCCTCTGGATGAAACAACTAAAAACCTAAAGCAATTCCCTCGCCTCGCGGATCTGCACCGCCTTCAAAGAACGGCGACCACGGACCCGGCAAACGGATCGCTTGCGCCGTACCCATACGTGGGAATGGCCACTGTGCCGGTTCCACTGGATGACCTTGTTCACGCAATGCGTCAAAGGTTGCCTCCGGTGCTGCGGACTCCAGCAATAATTTGTTCGATGTATCGCCCCATGAGCGACCGTACAGCACGCGTGGCGCATCGATGGCTTCCTGCACGTTCAGACCGAAGTCGACCACGCGGGTTGCAACTGATGTTTGCGTCTGTGGCTGCACTTCGCCACCCTGGGTGCCGTACACCATGTAAGGCTTGCCGTCCTTGAACAACATGCCCGACATCAGCGTCGATGCACTTTGTTTGCCTGGTTTGAGGACGTTCGGATGATCTGGTTGCAGCGAGAAGAACGCGCCACGGTTTTGCATCAACACGCCCGAACCTGGGTCAGTGACGCAGGAGCCGAAGTCGAAGTACAGGCTTTGCACCAGGCCAACCGCATTACCGTATTTGTCGGCGATGCTGATGAAGGTGGTGTCGCTGCCGCCCGGACGGTTTTCATGCGTACGTTTGGTATCTGCCAGCCACTCTGCGCGCTCGGCGTTAGCCAGTTCCGGATCGAGCAGTTTCTCGATAGGGATATCGGAGAACTCAGGATCGGTCAGGTACTTATCGCGCTTGTTGAAGGCCCATTTAATGGCCTGGATCATGGCGTTGTAGTACTCAGGCGAGTTCGAGTCCAGTCCTGACAGGTCGATACCGTTCAGGAAATTCAGGATCATCAACCCAGCGATACCTTGCGACGGTGGCGGTACCTGGAACGCCTGGAAGCCGCGATAGTTGGTCGAGATCGGTTTGACCCACTTCGCGTGATAGTTCTGGAAGTCTTCAACCGTCAACAAACCGCCCTGGCTCTTCAGGTAAGACACGATCGATTGTGCGGTTTCTTCGTAGAAGTAACGCGGACCGTGTTGCGCGATGTTTTCCAGGGTCTTGGCCAATGCCGGTTGCTGCAGGCGTTCGCCAGGTTGGTAGGCGTTGCCGTTTTTCAGGAAGATGCCAGCCGAGCCAGGATCTTTGCGGAAGTCTTCGGTGTCATCGCTGATCCAGCGGCTGATATCCTGCGTGACCGCCACGCCTTCGCTCGCATAGCGAATCGCCGGTGCCAGCAGGCGGCTCAGTGGCATGGTGCCGAAACGTTCGTGCGCCAGCGCCCAGCTATCGATCGCGCCAGGTACGGTGATCGCGGATTGCGGACCACGATTCGGGATCGCGTCCATACCGCGGTAGGTGTCCAGTGTGATGTCTTTACCGCAGGTGCCGCTGCCGTTCAGCGCGGACAGGGTGTTGGATTTGGCGTCGTGTATCATCCAGAATGCATCGCCGCCTATGCCTATCATGTGCGGCAAGACCACGCTCATGGTCGCGGCCGCGCAGATTGCTGCGTCTACTGCCGTACCGCCTTCCTTCAACACATCCAGTGCTGCGCCGGTCGCCAGATAGTGGGCGGTAGCGACCATGCCATGTTCGGCATAACTGACTGGGCGGGTGGTTCTCATCATTTCTCCAAGAATCGGGTTCATGGAAGATGAGCATAAAGATCAATGACTCAGGTGGGAATCAGGATTACCTGATTCGAATCTAGGGATTTTCCTAGATGCTCACGATTCAATCGTACCCCTCATTGATCAAGCCGTGTTTGAGCGCGTAATACACCAGGCTGGCCGTGGTGGAAGCCTCCATTTTTTGTAAAACGGCTGCTTTATGGGTGCTGATTGTTTTGTTGCTAAGTGACAATATTTTGGCGATATCGTTGACCGAATGGCCCTCGACCAGCATGCTGAAAATCTGGAATTCCCGCGCTGTCAGCTTGGTATGGGGCAAATCCGTTTCCGGCTTGTGCAACTGTTTGATCAGTTTGGCAGAAATCTCCGGCGAAACAAAGGTCCCACCCTCGGCCACCTTGCGTATGCCTTCGATCAGCTGGCTGGAGGCGGTGTTTTTTGTGATGTAGCCAGACGCACCGGCGCGCATGGCCTGCACCGCATACTGACTCTCCTGGTGCATGCTCAATACCAGGATGGGCAAATCCGGCTTGATCGCATTGATCTGCTGGATCAGCGCGATTCCGCTCTTGCCCGGCATGGACATATCCAGCACCAGCACATCGACCTTCAGCATGCGGATTTTTTGTAGCACTTCTTCGCCGTTCGATGCTTCGCCAGCCACCGCCATATTCGACACGAAAGAAATGATTTGCTTCAAGCCATCACGGATGATGGCATGGTCGTCAGCAATCAGGATTTGGATCATTTTCTTTCTCCCGCATGCGCGGCATTTATTTTTGGAATACGCAGCTCGACACTGGTGCCAGACCCGGCGCGGCTCTGTATCCTTAGCTTACCGCCCAGCATAAACGCACGTTCGCGCATACCGAGCAAACCCAGGCTGTTCTGCCGCGATACGGTACTGTCTATGCCGCTTCCATTATCGGTAATTTTCATCGTGATGAAATCTTTTGTTTCTTTCAGTGCCACCACTACCAGTGTCGCCTGGCTATGCCGACTGATATTCGTCAGTGATTCCTGCAGGATGCGGAATATAGCAGTACTTGCTTCGCGACTGAAGTGCAAAGGTGCAGCGGGCAAACTCAATTCATAGGTAATCGCGCTGCGTTCGGAGAAGGATTCGAGCAGCCAGTCTATCGCTGGCAGCAAGCCCAGTTCATCCAGAATCAACGGACGTAAATCGGCCGCGATGCGCTGCACTGACTCTACGGTGGAATCAGCAATTTTCTTCAATCCGGAAACGCTCTTAAGCCATTCGTCGTCGTGCATTTCATGCTGGGTTTCTATTACGCTGAGACCGATTCGGATCGCTGTCAACGCCTGTCCCAACTCATCATGCAACTCACGTGAAATGCGCGTGCGTTCTTCTTCGCGCACCACTTGCAGATACGCCGACAGCTCGCGCAACTGGGTACGCGAAGCGAGCAATTCCTGCTCCGCCATTTTGCGATCAGTGATATCACGCGAGATACCGGTGGTACCGATTACTTCACCTTGCTCATTGCGGATAGGTGTCTTGATGGTGTCGTACCAGCGCAGCGTTCCATCTTCGGTATGACGCCATTCTTCATAGCGCAGACGTTCACCCTGTTCCATCACCCGTTTGTCGGTATCTATGTATTTGTTACCCCATTCTTCAGGCCACACATCGGCCGGGGTTTTATGCAGGATTTCACTTTCCGGCAAACGGCATGCCGCGATGAATGCCTCATTGACCAGGATATAACGTGAATCCTTATCCTTCAGCCATGCCTGATCAGGAATATTGTTCAGAATTGCTTTCTGCAATTCATCGTCCTTACCCATACTGCACCTCGCTTACTGGAACTCATTTCACAAATATGAGTATGCTGCTCAATTGTCCTGTTTGGCCGAAATATCTTTCAGCAGGCGCTGGAATTCAGGCGAGTCATGCAAGAGCGTGGTCGCTGCCGCACGCAACTCGCGCACCGTTTTTTTCGGCAAGTATAAAGAGGTCGGCACGTTCAGCAAGTCAGTCCGCGCTTCTTCATCCGTCATATTCTTCAGCGAAACATTGATGTAATACACCGAAGGAGGCGTGGTGTGATTCTTCTCGGCACGCAGGCGACCTGCTTCCTGCCAGCGCTCTATCGATGACTGCATCGCCAGCTCGGTTTCCTGCGTATAACGCGCAATCGGAATATCGCTGATCGCACGTATCACGTCGCGCCAGCCCGGCACATCGGCACTTTGGTCTATCGTATTCTCCGGATTGTTTTGCGCATTCACGACCACCAGCACCAGCTTTTCCATTTCATCCAGGCGGAAGTCTTGCCTGACCTCTTCGCTGCCGACCAGCGCTTCCATATCCAGGATACTGCGTATGCTGAGGTTATCGGACAGGCCGCCATCCAGCAGATGGATGTAAGGTCGTTTAATCGGATCCAGATAGCTGAACAACTCGCGCGCACGCGTGCGCGACACTGCGGCGATGCGACCACGATTCTTATTGTCGGCTGCGGCCATCATGCTATCCGGCACATGGAAATCACAGATACCCGCGTAGTTCCACAAGGTGACAGGCGAAAACAATAAGGGCACGGCACTGGAAGCTGCAACGGCGTGCGAAATCGAGAAACGGTTCAGATCGGAGCACAGGAAATCAAAAGTCTCCTGGATGAAATCAAAACGCGCACCGGAAGACATATCGGTCGCACTAATGATGGTCAACGGGCCTTTGCGTTTCTTTTTGGCGAGATCGGAAAAAGTCTTTTTATCAAACAAGACTTCGTCCAGTTGCTCCTCCAGCAAATCGGAGCGGCCGAAGCGCGGCGAGGTCAGGCGCCATTGATTGGAAAAGGAAATAATCTGGCTGACGATCTTGTCCTGGAAATCCAGATTCAGAAAACGATCATTGAAACTGGGAAAAACATCCTGCCCGTGCAAACCATAGTAAGCCGCGAGGATGGAGCCACCTGACACGCCATAGACCAGGTCGACTTCATCGAACAAACGTTTTTCCTTGCCGTTCTGCATAAACTTGTTGCGTGCCAGTTCTTCCAGCACGCCATAGCCCAAAGCAGCGGAACGCGCACCGCCACCGGAAAACAGCACCACCATAAACATCTTGCTATCGCCAGGCGCGAGGTCTATCGACTTGATGGTGTAGCCGTGATCCGGCTTGTATTCCGTCAATGGCTCATTGATGTTGTATTGCACCAGGCTGCTGCAACCAGCAAGTAAAGCGCTAAACATCAATATGGATGCGGTACGCCACAGGCCGGAACGTTGAGTGAACATTGTTTTTATGCGTTGCTGGGTTAGAGGAAGGAGCGCTTAATCAGCATTATATCGATGTGCGCATATATTTCTGTGACAGCAAGATTACTTTCAATTTGGCTGTCACACCGACCTTTTTCTGCAATATCGCGTCGTTTAGGAATAAATCAGGCAGTATAGGGACGACATGCCCTCGCGGCAGCAAGCACTCTCCCACAGAAATGGCGGCCATCATGCTTAAAACACGTATGCAACGCGCTTCCCTAGTCACTACCCTCCTTGCCTGCAGCCTGTATGGCAGCGTCCACGCCAGCGAGCCAGCCAGCTTTCCTAACGCCGCAGCCAGTGATCCGGCCACGCTAGGCTGGATGGTAGGCGCACCGCCGCCACCGGATCGCATACTGCGCTTCGAAGATGGCAGTTATTTCCAGTTCCCGGCGCTGCGCTGGAGTGTATCCAACTTCCGCCAGCTGATGCCGACCATCAATGTCTCGCGCGGTTTGTCAGCACCTGTAGCCTTGCCCCGTGCGTTGCGCAGCGATATCGACAATCTGCACTTCATGCCGCTAAACGGCAAGACCAGCATGACATGGAAAGAATCACTCGCAGCCAACTATACCGATGGCATCGTCGTGCTGCATCAAGGCCGCATCGTGTATGAACGCTACTTTGGTGTCTTGAAAGCGGATGGCCAGCATGGCGCGATGTCAGTCACCAAATCCCTGATCGGCACCATGGGTGCGACGCTGGTCGCCGAAGGACGCATAGATGCGAACAAGCGTGTCGCAAAATACGTGCCGGAACTGGCGCAATCCGCCTTTGGCAACGCGACCATACGTCAGGTGCTGGATATGACGACAGGCTTGAAATTCAGCGAAGACTACGCTGATCCGAAGGCTGAAGTCTGGGCCCATGCACAGGCGGGCAATCCGCTACCCAAACCCAAGGACTACACCGGCCCGCGCAGCTACTACGAGTTCCTGCAAACCGTGCAGCCACAAGGACAGCATGGTGTGGCTTTCGGCTATAAAACCGTGAACACCGATGTGCTGGGCTGGGTCATCGCGCGGGTAACCGGGCGCAACGTCGCTGAACTGCTATCCGAACGTATCTGGCGTCGCCTCGGTGCCGAACAGGATGCCTACTTCAGCGTCGATTCGATAGGCACACCATTCGCGGGCGGCGGCTTCAACGCAGGCTTGCGCGACCTCGCCCGCTTTGGCGAAATGCTGCGCAACAATGGTCGCTATCACGGCCAGCAAATCGTACCAAAATCAGTGGTCGACGATATCCGTCGTGGTGGCGACAAAGAGGCTTTCGCCCAAGCCAACTACACCCTTTTGCCCGGCTGGAGCTATCGCAATATGTGGTGGGTCACGCACAATGAAGATGGCGCATACACAGCCCGTGGCGTACATGGACAGACTATCTACATCGATCCGAAAGCGGAAATGGTCATCGTCCGCTTTGCATCCAATCCGGTCGCTGGCAATGCAGCCAATGACCCTACCTCACTACCCGCCTATCACGCGTTGGCGCAACACCTGCTCGCCCATCCGCGCTGAAGTTATGTCGGGGTGGCGCATGGTGTAACATGCGTCACCGCATCGCCGTGCCGGCTTGTGCAAGCGCTTGACATACTGTTATTCGTTTGCCATTTCCCGTCATACGCCATGCTCCTCCTTTGCAGAGCAACATCCCATGACTAGTCCCAGCCCCAGCGCGCATACCGCCAGCAGCACAATTAGCGACCTCGCCATAGACGACGCGGAAAAACACCTGCGCGACGTACTGACGCTGGCGATACAACACACGCCTGAACAAGCTGCTCTGATCGTGATGGATACGCGTAGCGAACTATCACGCGCATTGAGCGAGGCGTATAGACGTTGCCTGCCTGACGCACGGTTCATAGACTTTGACGGTGTCAGCCCGGAAGCCGTACGCGCCGCCTTTGACGAACTTAAGCCCGGCGACCTGGTGGTATTGATCCAGTCCACCAACTTCCGTCTCGAAGCGTTCCGCATACGGGTCGAGCTCTTCAAACTCGGGCTCAAAGTCATAGAACATCCGCACCTGTCGCGCATGCCCGGCATCCAGGCCCTGCACTACATCGCATCGCTGGCCTATGACCCGGCCTACTATCGCGGCGTCGGCCATGCGTTGAAAGCACGCATCGATAAAGCCAGTAAGGGCATGGTGGAAAGCGACGGCGAACATTTGCACTTCACGTCGCCGTTTGAACCCGCCAAATTAAATATCGGCGACTACAGCGAAATGAACAATGTCGGTGGCCAGTTTCCGCTGGGCGAAGTCTTCACCGAGGCGCGCGACCTGGAAGCAGTCCATGGCAAGGTAAAAATTTTCGTCTTTGGTGATACCTCGTTCCACGTCAATAAACCGGAACAACCGATTACACTCGTCATCACACAGGGACGCGTGACAGATGTCATCAACTCCACCCCGGCCTTTGACCAGGTCATGGCCAACATACGCGCCGACGAAGGCGAAGTCTGGTTACGGGAGCTGGGCTTTGGCATGAACCGCGCGTTTTCACGAACCTGCCTGGTGGATGACATAGGCACCTATGAACGCATGTGCGGCATCCATTTGTCACTCGGAGCCAAACACGGCGTCTACAACAAGGCGCTGATCCGGCGCGCTACTGCACGCTATCACGTCGACGTATTCGCGGTGACCGACGCAGTCTATCTCGATGATGAAGTTGTTTATCGTGATGGTGCGTGGCAGGTCAGCTAAATCAACGTCGCCACTCTTTCAGACGCACATAAAAAACGGACCTGCCTCAACAAGTCCGTTTTCGCTACAGCGGTAGTTAATTTGCTGCAATCACACCAGTGTCAGCGTCACGTCGATGTTGCCACGGGTCGCGTTCGAGTATGGGCAAACGATGTGCGCCTTTTCGATCAGGCCTTGTGCTACTGCGCGGTCCAGACCTGGCAAGTTGATTTGCAGTTCCACTTCGATACCGAAACCGGTCGGGATTTGACCAATGCCGACATTACCCTGTACCGATGCATCTGCCGGGAAGGCGATTTTTTCGCGGGCTGAGACGAACTTCATCGCGCCCAAGAAGCAAGCCGAGTAACCAGCTGCAAACAATTGTTCCGGATTGGTGACGGCGCCACCGGCACCACCGAGTTCTTTCGGTGTACCCAGTTTGACGTCCAGCACGCCATCGGATGAAACAGCACGGCCGTCACGGCCACCGGTTGCAGTTGCGTGAGCGCGATAAAGGACTTTTTCGATCGACATGGTCATTCTCCTGAAGGTTGCATCATTTAAGAAATTCAGCGATTTAATCTATACGGCTCGCTGCATACCGAAATTACAAAACAAAAGTTACAAGCTTATTAATTGCAAGCTATTAAATAGTGCGCTATATAAATACAACTATTAATGGAACATTTATACACCCACCCCACGAATTTTTAAAACCTAGCTATTTCCTGCCAGCTTGCCGCGTAAGGCGATCAGCTGTTCTTTCATTGCCACGACTTCATCCAGGCTGCATGCAGTCGCGCACAATACTTCGCCCTGCATTTCCAGCGCTTTGCTACGCAAGGCATCCCCGCTTTTGGTCAGCGTGATGATGACCTGACGCTCATCGTTGGCCGCCCGGACACGGGTAATCAATTCTGCTGCTTCCATCCGCTTGAGCAAAGGCGTCAACGTAGCGGAATCGAGGAACAGGCGCTCGCCTATATCCGACACCGTCAACTCATCCTGCTCCCACAACACCATCATGACCAGATACTGCGAATAGGTCAGCCCGAGCCGCGGCAAAAGCTTGCGATAAACCTTGCTCATCGCCAATGACGTTGAGTACAGCGCAAAGCAAAGCTGGTTATCCAGCCGTGGCGCGTTATCGGTTTTTGCGGATCTCGATTTCATGAAATGAATAATATATAGCACACTATTTAATTGCAAGCTATTTTAAAAATAAATGTTGTAGCGCTACCACCTGCCATTCAGAGGCATAAATCATCCGGAATACGGTAGTAAGCATGCCTGCACGGTACAATACGCCCCGCCAGCGCACTTGGTGTAAGCCGTTTTAGGCTTTTCCCGAGGCAAGCGCGCAATTTATTTCCTGTACAGAAGATATCCAGCATGACCGATCACACAGCCGACGACGGCAAAAAGCCTCTTTTCTACGATCCGACCGAGCACCGCATCCGCAGCTTCGTGACACGCGCCGGTCGCCTGTCGACTGCGCAAGCGCGCGCGATCGAAGAATTGGGACCGCAATTTTTTATCCCGTACAACAAAGCACCACTGGATATAGACCAGGCCTTCGGCCGCACTGCACCTACAATTTTTGAAATCGGCTTCGGCATGGGTGAAACCACCGCCAAGATCGCTGCCGGTATGCCGGAGAAAAATTTCATTGGCGTCGAAGTGCATACGCCCGGCGTCGGCAGCCTGTTAAAGCTGATCGGCGAGCAAAACCTGAGCAATCTGCGCATCATCCAGCACGATGCATTTGAAGTACTGACCAATATGATCGCCCCAGAATCACTGGCGGGCGTACATGTATTCTTCCCGGATCCATGGCATAAAGCACGACACAACAAGCGTCGCCTGATCCAGCCGCCTTTGGTCGAGCTGCTGTCGTCACGCATTAAAAAAGGCGGCTATCTGCACTGCGCTACCGACTGGCAGGAATATGCAGAACAAATGCTGGAAGTATTGAGTGGTGACGCGAGCTTGAAAAATACTGCCGATGGCTACGCGCCACGGCCGGACTACCGTCCTGTCACCAAGTTTGAAAACCGTGGCTTGAAGTTAGGCCACGGCGTGTGGGATCTGGTGTTCGAGAAAAAATAAATCCGCGTCCCTGATCCGGACTGGCCTCAGGCCATCTCGGCAATCAGGGCCACGATATCTGCTCCGTAAGTTTCCAGTTTCTTTTCACCAACCCCACTGACGCCGCGCAAATCATCCAGCGACGCTGGTTGCGCCTTGGCGATTTCACGCATGGTCGCGTCATGGAAAATGACATACGCCGGTACATTGTGCTTGCGTGCTGTTTCCATGCGCCACCAGCGCAACTTCTCGAATACCGCTTGCTCTGCCGCCGACAAATCGGTTTCCACAAAGCCTTTAGGCTTGCTGCTGGCGCGCTTGGATTTAAGCGGTTTCTGGTATTCGCGCAGCTGTACTTTTTCACCGCCCTTCAGCACCGGACGCGCTGCTTCAGTCAGCTTGAGTGCCCCATACGACTCATGATCCACACTGACCAGGCCGAGTGCAATCGACTGACGCAAGATAGCGCGCCATTCAGCTTCACTGCGATCCGAGCCGATACCAAAGGTAGAAACTTCTTCATGCTGCCATTGCTTGATCTTGTCAGAATCAACACCGCGCAAGACATCAAGCACATGCATCGCACCAAAGCGTTGACCAACGCGGTATATCGTCGACAGTAATTTCTGCACTTCGACAGTCGCATCAAAGGAACGAGGTGGATTGAGGCAGGTATCGCAGTTACCGCAAGGCGCTGAAGCCTGTCCGAAGTAATCCAGCAAGCGCGTACGTCGACAATGCAGCGTCTCGCACAAACCCAGCATTGCATCCAGCTTGACGCTTTGCACCCGCTTGAAGGTATCGTCGGCATCCGACTCATCTATCATGCGGCGCTGCTGCACCACGTCCTGCAAACCGTAGGCCATCCAGGCATTCGCGGCACCGCCATCGCGTCCGGCACGCCCGGTTTCCTGGTAATAGCCTTCTATGCTTTTCGGCAAATCCAGATGCGCAACAAAGCGTACGTCCGGTTTATCTATACCCATACCAAAAGCGATGGTGGCCACCATCACGATGCTTTCTTCGCGCAGGAAGCGCGCTTGGTTTTTGCTACGTGTAGCGAAGTCCATCCCGGCGTGATACGGCAAGGCATTGATGCCGTTTTCATTGAGGAACTCGGCCGTCTCTTCCACCTTCTTGCGTGACAGGCAGTAGACGATACCGGCATCACCGGGATGCTCGCTTTCTATGAAGTCCAGCACCTGTTTGCGACCGTTAGCCTTCTCTACTATTTGGTAGCGTATGTTCGGCCGGTCGAAGGATGAGACAAACATGCGCGCATCATCCAGCTGCAAACGATGGGCAATTTCAGCGCGGGTCTGTTGATCGGCGGTCGCCGTCAATGCGATACGCGGCACCTGCGGGAAGCGTTCATGCAATACCGACAGGCGTATATATTCCGGACGGAAGTCATGCCCCCATTGCGACACGCAATGCGCTTCGTCGATGGCAAACAGGGCTATCTTGGTGGTTTCCAGCATGTCCAGGCAACGCGACGTCATCAGGCGCTCGGGTGCGACATATAGGAGGTCAAGGTCACCGCTACGCAAACGTCTTTCTATGCGTACCGACTCGTCAAAACTCTGCGTCGAATTCAGGAAGGCGGCGCGCACACCGACTTCAGCCAGCGCATCAACCTGGTCTTGCATCAAGGCGATCAAAGGGGAAATCACGACGCCGACACCGTCGCGCAGCAAGGCCGGGATCTGATAGCACAGCGACTTGCCGCCGCCGGTCGGCATCAGCACCAGTGCATCACCACCGCGCGCGACCACATCCACGATCTCGGCTTGCTCACCGCGAAAGGACGAGTAGCCGAAAACGGTTTCCAGGATATGCAGCGCCTGCGCGCCGAGGTCAGTCTTGTTCATTCAGTCTTGCGATTTAATCCGCCCACACAACCCAGCCGTAGTAGGCACTCAACAATACAAACAGGCCAAACACGATGCGGTAGTACGCAAAGAAAGTGAAATCATGTGTGCTGATGTAACGCAGCAACCAGCGTACGCACAGGAAAGCAGATACGAAAGCAGCGAAACCACCGAGGCCGAATAAAGGAATATCGGCCATAGACAACAAGGCCCGGTCTTTATAAACAGAATAAACCGTTGCCCCCATCAGGGTGGGAATCGCGAGGAAGAAAGAAAATTCCGTGGCCGCTTTGCGCGACAAACCAAAGAACATGCCACCTATGATGCTGGCACCGGAACGACTGGTACCCGGGATCAATGCGAATGCCTGCGCGCAACCGACCTTCAACGCATCCAGCATGGTCATGTCATCCACGGTCTCTACACGCGCCACGAAATCCGTATTGCGGTTGCGCTTTTCTATCCACAGGATAATGAAGCCGCCGACGATAAAGGCAATCGCGACCGGCACCGGTGCAAACAGTTTTTCCTTGATCTTGCTGGCGAAGACAAAACCGAGCAAGGCAGCTGGCAGGAAAGCGATGATGATATTCAGCGCAAACTTCTGCGCCTTGCGCTCAGTAAATAAGCCACCCAGCACTGCAGCGATTTTGGCGCGGTATTCCCACACCACTGCCAGCATGGCGCCGGTCTGGATCGCAATCTCAAAAACCTTAACCTTGGGTCCGGTGAAATCCAGCAGGCTGCCGGCGAGTATCAGATGTCCGGTCGAAGAAATCGGCAAAAACTCCGTAAAGCCTTCGACGATGCCCATGATGATGGCTTTGAGCGCGAGAATTGGATCCATGGCGATGTGTTCAGTATGAAGAGGGTAATAAAAAACCCGCCGGTTGTGACGCCGTACGGGTTACAACGTATGCGCTGTGTGGCCAGCATGCGGCACTTCAGTCAGCGCGATCGTGCAGGCTCAAAGGTTACCACGAGAGCGCATATCGCTGTTCTGATTTCGCGTCATCAGCAGAGCTGACAGCACGTATTGCCGCACCGGAAGACTAGCCTGTCCAGCGCGCTAACGATCCGACTCAGGCGGCGGTTAATCGTTCCAATGTCATTAAATAAATCATCGCTTCTTCGCGCGAGCTACCGCACATTTCCGCTTGCGGCTGCAAACCACCGCACACTGCTGGTCGTTCCGGTTGTCCAAAAATCCGGCAAAGATTGCGCTCATCCAGTTGCACGCAACGGACCCCGGCCGGTTTGCCGTTCGGCATGCCGGGTATCGCCGATGAAATCGACGGCGCGGTGCAGCAGGCACCACAATCGGGGCGGCAATGTAAATCGTTAGTCATTCGACAATTTAACTTGGCAAGGGGTGCAGGACAGGCGTGATTCTACCGGGAAGTGTCGAAATCGCCCCTTTTAAGCTGCAAAAGCACGCTATCGCCACAAATAAATGGCCGATTCGGCTCGCAGGCTTGACGCTTGCAGGGTGGGCGCTTACATTACGGATGCCCGGCAATGAAGCCATTCATTTTGCCCAGGTGCAGCACAGTGCCGCAAACACTGATCATGTCGTGACCGCAGCCTCCCCCTGGAATGCTTAAGTCCTTCCGCTTCATAGCCAGCGCTTACGCCAGCTATGTTGCGACTGTTATCGACTATATGAATGCGGCCAGGTGCCCGTCATTTGATAAAATGCCTGTTTTTCTTATTTAGCTATTCTAGAGCCAACAAAATGAACATCGAAAAAGCCCGTTTCAACATGATCGAACAGCAAATTCGTCCTTGGGATGTGCTCGATCAGGACGTCCTCGAATTATTGGTTGTAGTAAAGCGCGAAGCTTTCGTTCCGCTCGCCTACCGTGCCCTAGCTTTTGCCGATAGCGAAATCCCGCTGTCGCACGAAGAAAGCATGATGACGCCTAAGCTTGAAGCACGCATCATGCAGGAGCTGGCCGTACAAAAACACGAAAACGTACTCGAAATCGGTGCTGGCTCCGGTTACATGGCAGCACTGTTGGCGCACAAAGCACGCCACGTCACCACCGTTGAAATCGAACCAGAACTCAAAGCCATGGCTGAAAAGAACCTGGCTGACTACGGCATCAGCAACGTTAATGTTGAACTGGGCGACGGCGTACAAGGCTGGGGCGATGCGACTTATGACGTCGTCGTGGTATCCGGTTCGGTACCTAGCGTCACTGCTGGCTTGCTGGCTAACGTTAAAGTCGGTGGTCGCCTGCTGGCTGTAGTCGGTACTGCACCTGCGATGACCGCACAAATCATCACCCGTACTTCGGATGTAGGCTACAGCACCGTTGGCTTGTTTGAGACCCTGCTCAAGCCACTGCGTAATGCACCTGCACCTTCGCAGTTCAAGTTCTAAGGAATAGCATGCAACACCTGACTGCGCCCGAACTGGCAGCGCTGATCGCGGCACCCGATGGTGCCGCCCCCTTCCTGCTCGATGTACGCGAGCCATGGGAAGTACAAACCTGCCAGATCCAGGGCTCAGTCTCGATTCCTATGAATACCATACCCGGCCAGCTCGAACAGCTGGACCGGAATGCATCTATCGTTTGCATCTGTCATCACGGTGCACGCAGCCTGCGGGTTGCACATTTCCTCGAAGCCAACGGTTTCTCGCGCGTGACCAATCTGACTGGCGGCGTCCATGCATGGGCCCAGCAAGTCGATCCAGCCATGCCTACTTATTAATTCCTTCCGTCACTCGCCTGCCCTACACATCACTCAGCAAACGGAAAAGCAATGCGTAATGCCAAGCTCGTCACATTGATCGCAGGCGCTTTTCTCTCACTGCAGGCGCAGGCAGTCAATTTGTTGCAGCTGTATCAGGACGCTTTGCTCAATGATGCGGTGTACTCGAGCGCACGTGCAAACCTGAGCGCAGGGCAAGAAGCTTCCGTACAAGGTCGTGCCGAGCTCTTGCCGTTGATCGGCATCGGCGGCACCTATCAGCGTGCACAACGCGGCAATGTGCCGGATATAAGGTCGCACGGTTACACGCTCTCACTGTCGCAACCCTTGCTGGATGTCGCAGCCTGGCAGAATTACGAACAAAGCAAACTCGCGGTCGCGGCCAGCGAAGCTGCATTCGCCGTCGTGCAGCAGGATTTGATCCTGCGCGTGGCGCAAGCTTACTTTGATGTGCTGGCAGCACAGGATACGCTGGCAGCATTGCTGGTACAGAAAGATGCAATCAGCGAACAACTCGCTTCGGCCAAACGCAACTTCGAAGTCGGCACCGCCACCATCACCGACACACACGAAGCACAAGCTCGTTACGATCTGGTGATTGCGCAGGAATTCGGCGCGCAAAATGACCTCGCGATCAAACGCACAGCCTTGCAACAAATCATAGGCAAGCCACCCGCTGAGTTGGCCATCCTGCGCAAAGGTGTGGAATTGAATGCACCGGAACCAGCGCAAATCAGCACCTGGGTCAGCAGCGCAGAAGAACAGAATTACGTCGTGCTGCAACAAAAGCTGGCACTCGAAATCGCCAAGCGTGAGATCACGCGCAATCGCGCTGGTCACTACCCTACCGTCGATCTGGTTGCCAGCCGCAGTGACAGCAACCAGCGCAACAGCGCCATACCCAGCCTCAACAGCGGCACCGGCGCGACCAGCTCGGTAGGCCTGCAATGGAACATCCCACTCTTCAGCGGCTTTGCCGTTACCAGCAAGGTACGACAAGCCATTGCACTGGAAGACAAATCACGTTCGGATCTGGAAAGTGCGCGTCGTAGTGCAGCACAAAATGCGCAGCAGGCATATCTGGGTGTAACGAGTGGCCTGGCGCAAGTGAAAGCCTTGCAGGCGGCAGAAGTTTCCAGCCGTTCGGCGCTGGAATCGAATCGTTTGGGATATCAGGTAGGGGTACGTATCAATATTGATGTGCTGAATGCACAGCAACAATTATTCATCACTCAGCGCGATCTCTCGAAAGCGCGTTACGACACCCTGATGAATAGCCTGCGCCTGAAGTCGGCAGCTGGCTCATTGCGGGAACAGGACCTGGTACAGATCAATACCTTGTTGATCCAGCCCTGAATATTCTGCAGATCTCTCTGCGGATACATGCGGCCATCTGCTGATGGCGCACTTACTTAGTTAGCTACAACTGCTTTTTTCTGGCGCAAGGATGGTGCATTGCGCAAACTATCCAGGCAGGCATCCACCAGCGGTTCCACTACTGCTTTCAAATCAAAACTATCTGGTGAAAACAACCAGTCAGTCAGCAAACCGACCAAGCTGGCGTGCAGGCACAAGACGGCCAGATGAGTATCCAGATCCGCGGGCAATTGCCCGATGGCAACCGCTTCGCGCAAAATGCCTTCCATCATTTCCAGACCTTCGCGATGGCACTCACGTTGACGTACCCAGATCGGATCGTTGTGATCGACCAATTCGCATTTCAGGAATATGATATCCAGTACCCGGCGTGAGCGCGGATTGTCGACGACATCGCGCAACAGATATATCCAGGTATGACGTAAATGGCCCAAGGGATCACGCACGAATTTCTCGCCCGGCGTTGTCATCATGGTTTCCATAGGCAAACGCACGCGCTCGCACATGGCTTCAAACAGATCGCTCTTGTTTTTGAAGTGCCAATAAATTGCACCACGTGTCACATCTGCTGCAACTGCAACATCTGCTAACGAAGATTGCGCAAGACCACGAGTAAAGAACACCTCTTCCGCAGCATCAAGTATGCGACTGCGTGTTTCGAGTGCCTCTTCTTTCGTTGAGCGAGCCATAAAATCATAGTCCTGTCATAATTTTCGAATATTTATGTATGTTTAGTTATCTGGCCAAATCAATAATTGCCACCTATACATACATTCGCGAACGTATGTATAATACCCGATTTACCGCATAGCAGCAAAGCAAAGCAAAGCATTCTGGCCAGATCGCAGAAACGAATGTATTGCCCCAATTCAGCCTTACCTTTTTCTTTACCGGACTGTTGATGTTCTGACAGCGCAATCCACCTACCGTGCGAGATGTTTATGAGTTCACTTCCCCGTTTGACACGCCTTAGCGCCGCCCTCTTCCTTATTTATGCAATCGCCGGTTGCGGTGCAAAATCCGAACAAGCCGGAGCCCCACCCCCACAAGAAGTATCCGTCGTCACCGTTCAGCCAGGCGTACTGGGTGTGACCAATGAATTGCCCGGCCGCATGGAATCGATCCGTGTCGCTGAAGTACGTGCGCGCGTACCCGGCATCGTCCTGAAGCGTGTCTTCCGCGAAGGCAGTGATGTCAAAGCGGGCGCGCAGTTGTATCAGATCGATCCGGCACAGCTGCAAGCCACTTATAACAGTGCTGACGCAGCCGTCTCGCGCAGCGAAGCAACCCTGGCGACGGCGGAACTGAAAGCCAAGCGTTACAAACCGCTGGTAGAAACCAATGCTGTCAGCAAACAGGAATATGACGATGTCGTCGCTGCCGAAAAACAAGCTATCGCTGATCTCGCTTCGGCCAAGGCTGCACGTGAAAATGCACGTCTGTCGCTCGGTTATGCCAGCGTGACTTCGCCTATCTCCGGCCGTATCGGTCGTGCCCTCGTCACTGAAGGCGCACTGGTTGGCCAGGGCGACGTGACGCCACTCGCCGTTGTGCAGCAAATCGATCCTATCTACGTCAACATGACGCAATCAGCGAATGAAGTCCTGCAACTGAAACGCGCAATGGATGAAGGTAAATTGAAGAGCGCTGGCAAAGGTGCTGCCAAGGTCACCCTGGTGACTGATGATGGCCAGGAATATGGTCGCACCGGCAAGCTGCTGTTCTCCGATCTGACCGTAGACCAGACTTCGGGCGCCATCACATTGCGTGCTGAAATTCCTAACCCGGACGGCCTGCTGCTGCCGGGCATGTATGTACGTGCCCGCCTCGAACAAGCGGTTGATGAAAACGCCATCACCGTACCGCAACAAGCGGTACTCCGTACCCCAGGCGGCTCTGCTGTCATGGTGGTCGGTGCTGACGGCAAGGTCGCTTCGCGTCCAGTCAAAACCGGTAACTCGAGCGGCACCGCATGGATCATCACTGACGGCTTGAAAGAAGGCGACCAGGTCATCGTTGAAGGGCTGCAAAAAGTACAACCAGGCGCAACGGTTAAACCGGTGCAATGGCAAAAACCTGCACCAGCCGCTGCTGCTCCTGCGGCTGCTCCAGCAGCTCCGACAGCTGCCGCACCTGCAGAGAAACCCGCTGCTGACGCAGCTGCCAAACCTGCGCAACCAGCCCCTGCAGACAAGACCGCAGAACAATCGAAGTCGAAGTAAGGGAGTACTGTAATGGGTAAATTTTTTATTGACCGCCCGGTTTTTGCCTGGGTGCTGGCGATCTTCATCATGCTGGCAGGTGTCCTGGCTATCACCAGCCTCCCGGTTTCGCAGTACCCGAACATCGCGCCACCGCAAGTCGTTGTTACCGCTACCTATCCGGGTGCAACGGCACAGACGCTGGACGATAGCGTCACCAGTCTGATCGAACAGGAAATGAACGGCGCCGACGGTTTGCAATACGTCGAATCGCAAAGCCAGGCCAATGGCGTTGTGCAAATCACCGTGACCTTCTTGCCGGGTACCAATCCGGATCTGGCAGCGGTCGATGTACAAAACCGTTTGAAACGCGTGGAAGCACGTTTGCCTGCAGCCGTTACACAACAAGGTGTGCAGGTAACCAAATCGCGTAGTAACTTCCTGCTGTTTATCGGTCTGTCTTCGACTGACGGCACACTGGATCCGGTTGCACTCGGTGACTATCTGTCACGTAACGTACTCAATGAAATCAAACGTGTACCAGGCGTCGGCCAGGCACAATTGTTTGGTACCGAACGTGCGATGCGTATCTGGATCGACCCGAACAAACTGGTCGGCCTGAACCTGACACCATCTGATGTCAGCAGCGCTATCTCGACCCAGAATGCACTGGTCGCTGGTGGTACGCTGGGTGACTTGCCTAGTCCGAGCACGCAACAGATCGCAGCAACCGTTGTTGTTAACGGCCAGCTGACCAGCCCGGAGCAGTTCGGCAATATCGTCTTGCGCGCCAACAAGGATGGTTCGTCGGTACGCTTGCGTGACGTTGCCCGTATCGAAGTCGGTGGTCAGTCCTACGCGACTTCCGGTCGTCTCGACGGCAAGCCTAGCTCCTTTATTGGCGTACAGCTGACACCAACTGCAAATGCGCTGGGTACTGCAACTGCAGTGCACAAGAAGATGGATGAACTGTCGAAGTATTTCCCGGCAGGCGTGAAGTACACCATCCCTTACGACACCTCCAAGTTCGTCAAGATCTCGATCGAAGAAGTGGTTAAAACACTGTTCGAAGCGATCATCCTGGTGTTCCTGGTGATGTATCTGTTCTTGCAGAACATCCGCTATACATTGATCCCGACCATCGTGGTGCCGGTCGCATTGCTGGGTACGTTCGCGACCTTGCTGCTGTTCGGTTTCTCGATCAACGTGCTGACCATGTTTGGTATGGTGCTGGCGATCGGTATTCTGGTCGATGATGCGATTGTGGTGGTGGAGAACGTCGAACGTATCATGAGCGAAGAAGGTTTGTCGCCACGTGATGCGACCCGCAAGGCGATGGGCCAGATTACCGGCGCGCTGATCGGTATTACGCTGGTTCTGATCGCGGTGTTTATCCCGATGGCATTCTTCGGTGGTGCGGTCGGTGCGATTTACCGTCAGTTCTCGCTGTCCATGGTTGCTTCGATGGTGTTCTCGGTATTGATGGCGTTCACGCTGACACCAGCACTGTGCGCAACCTTGTTGAAACCAGTGGAAGCCGGCCATCATCACGAGAAGCGTGGCTTCTTCGGCTGGTTTAACCGTCACTTCAACACCACAGCTGCAGGTTACCAGGGCTTTGTGGCGAAGATGCTGACCAAGACCGGTCGTTACATGCTGGTCTACGGTCTGATCCTGGCTTGCGTCGGCATCCTGTATGCACGCCTGCCGGCATCCTTCCTGCCTAACGAAGACCAGGGTTACATCGTGACCAACGTCCAGTTGCCAGCGGGTGCCAGCACTGGTCGTACCATGGAAGTATTGAAAACCATTGAAGACTACTACCTGAAACAATCGGCAGTGGAACACGTGGTTGCGATTGCAGGTTTCAGCTTCTCGGGTAACGGTCAAAATGCGGGCTTGGTATTTACCCCGCTGAAAGACTGGAGCAAACGCGGTCCTGACGAATCTGCTGATGCAGTTGCAGGCAAGGCCTTCGGTGCATTCATGGGCATCAAGGATGCGATTGTGTATCCATTGAACCCGCCGCCTATCCCTGAATTGGGTAATGCAACCGGCTTCACCTTCCGTCTGCAGGATCGCGCTGGTCTCGGCCATGATGCGCTGATCGCAGCACGTAACCAGATGCTGGGTATGGCAGCACAAAGCAAAGTGCTGGCAGGTGTACGTCCTGAAGGTCTCGAAGATGCGCCACAATTACAGGTAGATATCGATCGCGACAAGGCGAATGCTTTGGGCGTACCGTTCTCGACCATCAATAGCGTGTTGTCGACAGCACTCGGCTCGTCTTACGTGAATGACTTCCCGAACCAGGGTCGTCAACAACGTGTGATCGTGCAGGCTGACAGCCAGGGACGTTTGCAACCAGAAGATCTGACTCGTCTGTACGCACGTAGCTCGTCGGGCACCATGGTGCCGTTCTCCTCCTTCATGACATCGAAGTGGATTATCGGTCCGGTCCAACTGATCCGTTACAACGGCTACCCAGCAGTCAAGATTTCCGGTGGTGCAGCGCCTGGCCGCAGTACTGGTGAAGCGATGGCGGAAATGGAAGCAATGGTAGCGAAGTTGCCACCTGGCTTCGGTTTCGAATGGACTGGTCAGTCGCTGGAAGAAAAAACCTCCGGCTCACAAGCTCCTGCATTGTATGCACTGTCGCTGATCGCTGTATTCCTGGTGCTGGCTGCATTGTATGAAAGCACTTCGATCCCATTCTCGGTGATGCTGGTGGTGCCGCTCGGTATCTTTGGTGCACTGTTGGGTGTGACGCTGCGCGGCATGCCGAATGATGTGTACTTCAAGGTCGGCATGATTGCGGTGGTCGGGCTCTCTGCGAAGAACGCGATTCTGATTATCGAATTTGCGAAAGACCTGCAAGCGCAGGGTAAAGGCCTGATCGAAGCAACACTGGAAGCGGTACACCTGCGGTTCCGCCCTATCATCATGACCTCGCTGGCTTTCATCCTTGGCGTATTGCCGCTGGTGCTTGCAAGCGGAGCCGGTTCTGCCAGCCAACGCGCTATCGGTACTGGTGTGATGAGCGGCATGATCACCGCTACCGTATTCGCAGTGTTCCTGGTACCGGTGTTCTTTGTGGTGGTTCGTACGATGTTCAAAGGTAGCGAACGTCAGCGTCGTAAATACGCTGCGAGCAAGCCACGTGATGAGGAAGAAGAATTATGATGAAGTCCATAACCCTGGCCTTATTGGCAGCGGGCGTCTTGAGCGCCTGCTCGATGGCGCCGAAATACGTGCGCCCTGATGCACCTGTCGCTGCGGATTACGGTGTGCCATCCGCAGCTGGTAACAACCAGGTACGTGCAGCTGACATCGGCTGGCGCAATTTCTTTACTGATCCGCGCCTGCAGGTTTTGATCACCAACGCACTCGCCAACAATCGGGACCTGCGTGTAGCAGCATTGCGTATTGAAGAAGCCCGTGCGCTGTACAACATTCAGTCGGCAGACTTGTTGCCGACCCTGAATGCCAACGCAACCGGCTCACGTGGCCGTGTTCCGGCTTCGATCAACAATACCGGCAGCAGCGTGGTATCGAGCAACTACCAGGTCGGTCTCGGTCTGGCGGCATTCGAACTGGACTTCTTTGGTCGTGTCCGTAGCCTGAGCGATGCAGCACTGGCCAGCTACCTGTCGACCGAAGAAGCACAGCGCGCTGCACAGATCAGCCTGGTATCGGAAGTTGCCAAAGCCTATCTGTCGGAGCGTGCGTTTGCCGAGCAGCAGGAATTGTCACGCCAAACTTATGAAAGCCGTGCGCAAGCCTACAAGCTGTCGAAACAGCGTTTTGACGTAGGTGCGTCATCAGCACTGGACTTACGCAATGACGAAGCACTGATGCAAACCGCACGTGCTGCCGAACTGGCGGCATCACGCCAGCGCGCACAGGCAATGAATGCACTGACCTTGCTGGTCGGTCAGCCATTGAATGATTTGCCACCGGCCCAGCCTCTGTCGGCACAAGACATCCTGACCGACATCCCGGCAGGCTTGCCTTCCGACTTGCTGACCCAGCGCCCTGACATCCGCAGTGCAGAACAAACTCTGCTCTCCGCCAATGCAAATATCGGCGCAGCGCGTGCAGCGTTCTTCCCGCGTATTTCATTGACCGCTGGCCTGGGTACCTCCAGCAATGAGTTGTCCGGCTTGTTTGAAGGCGGTTCGCGTTCATGGTCGTTTGCACCGCAACTGGTGTTGCCGATTTTTGATGCAGGCCGTAATCGTGGCAACCTGAACCTGGCAGAAGTGCGCAAAGACATCGCCGTTGCGAATTACGAGAAAAGCATACAAGTTGCATTCCGCGAAGTTTCGGATGCACTGGTTGCACGTAGCCTGCTCGACGAACAAATTGATGCACAACGCCTGGTACAGGAAGCACAGGCAGAGCGTTACAAGTTTGCGACGCAACGTTTCCAGAACGGCATAGCCAGCTCGCTGGACGTGCTGGATGCACAGCGTGAATTGTTCACGGCGCAATTGACGCTGGTACAAGCACGCTTGCTGCGCCTGACCAACGCGATCGATCTGTATCGTTCGCTCGGCGGTGGCCTGGTAGAAACTACCGTGGCAACTGCTCCGGCGGCCGCACCAGCAGCGACGCCAGTAAAATAAACTGCAGCAACAATAAAAAAGGGAGGCCATTGTGTGGCCTCCCTTTTTTTTGCCATCCGCAGGTACAGACGACTACCCGTTGATGGATTACATCAACATACTAAGCAGTAACAGTTTGATTTTTTTCTGCTACTGCTTTGGGGAAATTGGTTGTCATTTGGATTTGTTCAGCCAGTGTTTTTGCCAGCGGCTCAAACACAGCACGACGTTGCTCCGTCAATTGATCGCCAGGCTGGCCGTTGACCAGGCTAGTCACCTTGCAACTACCGGATGTACAAGCGCTCAACATGATCTGGCCCAACTGGCCGAGTTCGCTGTGACGCAAAATATATTCGTAGGAAGTCGCAGAGATGGGTTTCCGCTGCGCGGTGACATTCGGTGGTAATTGAAATGACATAATGTGTGCTCCGTTTCAGTCTCTATTCTCGTCGTATTCGCGTTCTTTTCGTATCCCATCGATATGGGATATCGATCAAGATAAGCGCGTATAACGTCGTTTCTCGCTATTGATTATTTTTATGCCGATATGTTTCGGCTGTGATTTGAACCTCATCGCCTGATTACACTCAGACGCATATCGGATACAAACTCAACAGGAAAGTTCATGCGCAAACTCCCGCTCTCCCTCACCTTGCTGATGGCACTCCATATGGGGGCACATGCTGCAGAAAACAAGATGCAAATGAAACCTGGCCTGTGGGAAATGAGTGCAAGCTCGGAATTGCTGAATCTGGTCGAACAAATTCCACCGAATCAAATGCAAAATCTGAGCAATCTGGCAAAACAATATGGTTTTGACATGCCAAAAATTCAAAACGGCGCAGCCACCTCCAAGGTTTGCATCACACCAGAAATGGCAGCACAAAACATTCCACCATCCTTCTATCATCGCCAGTCCGGCTGTGAAGCACGCAATGCCAATCGCGTCGACAATCGCTATAGCGCCGATCTGGTCTGCAACAGCGATCAGGTAAGTGGCCAGGGCAAGGCCGAAGCCACATTGAATACGCCGGAAAGTTTCAGCGGCAAAACCTCGTTCAAAGGTAACGTGCGCGGCGTGGCAGTCGATGAATCAGCCAATACCAGCGGCCGTTGGATCGCTGCAAGCTGTCCTGTCGGCAAGGCTGGCAACTAAACTGTGGGCCTGCAGCTAGTCCAGCGCTGATACAAGTCGTAACAAAGCTTACGGATTTACTCTAGATATGACTGCTGCCTTGGTTTGTAATACAGGCATAGAACAAGGAGCAGACCATGAATAAATTTTTAAGCGCAGGCGCAGGCATATTGGCTACCGCCACCTTGCTGTTTGCAACAGCACCGGCAATGGCACGCGTGGATGTCGACCTGAATATCGGCGTCCCGGTTTACGGCGCGCCCGCACCTGTTTATGTGCAGCCACAGCCTGTATATGTACAACCGCAACCGGTGTACGTGCAGCCCCGTCCGGTTTATGTCCATCCGCGTCCTTACTACGGCGACAGACATTATCGTCACAGGCATTACTACGATCGTCACGATCGCGACCATGACGGCGTACCTAACCGTTATGACCGTCGACCTAACAATCCCTACCGCTATTGATCTGAAGTGATTTGAAGCCGCTCATTATTTAATGAGCGGCATGAGCAGGCTCATGGTGCGGCGGGTAGCGCCGCCGTGCTGCTGCGCAAAGTGTTGCGCCTTTAATCCCATCGCATGTCGTGCTGTATCATCGTCCAGCAGACGTATGGCCTGCTGCCACAGATTGGCAGCATTCGCGACGCGAATCGCACCACCGGCAACGATGGCATTCTCTGCCGCATCGGCAAAGTTGAAGGTATGCGGCCCCACCAGTACTGGTTTGCCGACCGCACTGGCTTCTATCAGATTGTGCCCGCCCAGCGGCAACAAGCTGCCACCGACAAAAGCCAGATCACACGCCGAATAATAGGCAAACATTTCACCCATGCTATCGCCAAGGAAGACGCGCACATCGGCATCCAGCGTTGCACTACCGGCCGTCGAGCGTCTGGCCAACGACAAACCACGCGCCCGCACCATTTGTGCGACATCATCGAAGCGCTGCGGATGGCGCGGCACTATCATCAGCAAGATATCGGGACGGTTCACGGCGAGCAACGCATCAAGGATCAGCGTTTCCTCACCATCGCGCGTATTGGCACAGGCCAGCACTTTGCGCTGACCGAATTGCGCACGCAGCAATGCGCCACGTTGCAGCATTTCCGCTGGCGGCGTCACATCAAATTTAATACTGCCGGTGACATGTACATCGGGCGCACCCAGTTGTTTGACACGCTGGGCATCACTCTCGGTTTGCGCTGCGACGCAAGACATGGCAGCCGCAGCTTCGACAAACAGCGACGGAAACTTCAATGCTTTTTTCAATGAGCGCTCAGACAAGCGAGCATTGACCAAAGCGACTGGCACATCGTAGCGCACACATTGCGCCATCACATTCGGCCACACTTCGGTTTCCATCAGCACACAGATACGCGGCTGGAAAGTGCGCAGGAAACGCCCTACCATCCAGCCGGTGTCATACGGCAAAAAACTTTGTAATACGCGTGGCTGCTTGCCAAATAAATCCTTGCCAGTCGCGCGACCGGTCGGCGTCATATGCGTCAGCAATAATTGATGAGTCGGATAAGCCGCCAGCAAAGCGTCGATCAGCGGTTGTGCCGCACGCGTCTCACCCACCGACACCGCATGCACCCATAGCAAAGGCGTTTTGCCGTCATACCGTACGCCACCATAAAAACCCAGGCGTTCAGCTATATGCAAACGGTAGCCCGGTTCTTTACGCCCGCGTACAAACAGCCGCAACAAGACGAGCGGCAAGGCGAACCACCAGGCTAGGGAATAAATCAGGCGCATAGTATTGCCGGGCAGGGAAAGGGCAGCATCGCTGGCATCAATGAGAAATTAAATCGGTCAGCCGTATTATGCCGTGCAGCCGGAATCTGGTGCAGATTCCGTATGGAGTTCAGACAGGATTTCGTGTTTTTATCAACAGGCGCAACCGGCTTTGCACCGACTGCGCCCGGGATACCGGCTTAGTAGGGCAATACCGCATCCGGCTTGGCCGCCAGGATCACCCGTTTGAATTCAGCCTGGATGTGCTGCAAAGCCGCTTGCGACTCTGCCTCAAAGCGCATCACGATTACCGGCGTGGTGTTCGACGAGCGTGCCAGGCCAAAGCCGTCCGGATACTCAACCCGCAAACCATCGATGGTGATGATCTGATCGGAGCCGGGGAATTGTGCTTCGCGTTGCAGCTTGGCGATCAGCGGGAAGCTTTCGCCCTCTTTCAGCTTCAGTTGCAGTTCCGGTGTGCTAACCGATTGCGGCAAGGCATTCAGGACTGCCGAAGGATTATTTTCGCGGCTCAGCAATTCCAGCATACGTGCACCCGCATACATGCCGTCATCAAAGCCATACCATCTGTCCTTGAAGAATACGTGGCCACTCATTTCACCACCGAGCGGTGCACCGGTTTCACGCATTTTTGCCTTCACCAGCGAATGGCCGGTTTTCCACATCAGCGGCTTGCCGCCACGCTCGGTAATCCACGGCGCGAGGTGACGCGTACATTTCACGTCATACAGGATTTGTTCGCCCGGATGACGGGTCAATACATCCTGTGCAAACAACATCAGTTGACGATCCGGATAAATAATCTGGCCATCCTTGGTTACCAGGCCGAGGCGATCACCGTCACCATCGAAAGCGAGGCCGATTTCAGCATCGGTAGTTTGCAGGCAACGTATCAGGTCTTGCAGGTTTTCCGGATGAGCCGGGTCGGGATGATGGTTAGGGAAAGTACCATCGACTTCGCAGAATAATTCTATGACTTCGCAACCCATCGCGCGATACAGGTCACCGGCAAATGCACCCGCCACACCATTACCACAATCGATAGCGATTTTCATAGGACGCGCCAGTTTGACGTCGCTCACTATCCGGTTTTGGTAGCCATCAGCGATATCGTATGTGCGATAACTGCCTTTGCCTTCTGCGTATTCTTTATTCACGATGGCCTGGTATAAAGCCTGTATGGTGTCGCCGTAAATTGCTTCACCTGCCAACACCATTTTGAAACCATTGTAATCAGGCGGATTGTGGCTGCCAGTGACCATGATGCCGGACTGCGCATCCAGTACGTGAGTGCCGAGATAAAGCATAGGCGTCGCGACTACACCGAGGTCGACTACATCAATGCCGACTTCCTGCATGCCTTCCGCGAGTGCTGCTGCCAGCGCAGGGCCGGACAAACGCCCGTCACGTCCCAGCACCACGACCTGCTCACCCTTGGCGCGTACCGCGCTACCGAAAGCGCGTCCGATATCGCGTGCCACATCGGCATCCAGCGTGGAATCAATAATGCCGCGTATGTCATAGGCTTTGAAAATGCTTTGCGAGAGAGTCAGCATGTTTAGTCGTTATCCTTATCCAGTTTAGTTTTCTGTCGGCGCTGCCGCTTGCGATACCAGCCAACTGCACGCATTTTATAGGATGCGATGCTTAAGCGTTCATTTACTGCCAGCCTGTGGTCATCGTTCCTGCGGTCAACATTTGTTACACGAGCTAGTTCGACACATCACCGGCCCGCTAGTTTCAAACAGATTGCAGCAGGATGGGTATCTTTTGCTGCCCACCAGAAATTCCGTACGGAATCCGCGATAATGTCTGCCATCACGCCTGCTTTTACCGGATATCTGCCTACATGACTACTTACGCCATCGGCGACCTGCAAGGTTGCCAGACGCAATTAAACGACTTGCTGCAAGAAATTGATGCAGTCGCACCACAAGCAAAACTGGTTTTCGTCGGCGATATCGTCAATCGCGGGCCGCGTTCGCTCGCCACCCTGCGCCAGGTACGTGCACTCGGCACACGTGCCCGCATCGTACTCGGCAACCATGATCTCAACCTGCTGGCAGTCGCCTGTGGCCTGCGCAAACCACACGCCAGCGATACGCTGGATGACATCATGGCAGCGGATGACAGGGATGAACTGATTACCTGGTTGCGGCACCAGCCGCTGGCGCTGGAACAGGATGGTCATTTATTTGTGCACGCCGGTGTCTTGCCGCAATGGACTGCGGCGCAGACGGTCGCACTGTCATGCGAAGTGGAAACCGTATTGCAAGGCCCGGACTGGGTCGCCTTCCTGCAAAAAATGTATGGCAACGAGCCTGCGATATGGGATGACCGCCTGCAAGGTGATGATCGTCTGCGTTGCATCGTCAATGCACTGACACGCATACGTTTCTGCCAAGCAGATGGTCGCATGGACTTCAAGGCAGTCGAAGGCCTCGCACACACGCCTGCCGGTTTAATGCCATGGTTTGAAGCGCCGAATCGGCGCAGTGCCGATACGACCGTGGTGTTCGGTCATTGGTCGACGCTGGGATTGATGGTTTCACCAAATGTAATCGGACTGGATACTGGTTGCGTCTGGGGTGGTCAGTTGACAGCCATGAATCTGCAGGACCGCAGCATCATACAAGTCAGGTGTCCGCAACACCAGAAACCCGGGAAGAACTAGGACGCCGCTCCAGGCTGACCGTCATAGCCAAGCTTGCCAGCGATTGCCTGGCGCGCTTTCTGCGACAGGTCACGCCTGTGCTCATGCGTACTGCTTATCGTTGGCAGCAAGGTTAATTGCGCGGTCATCTGGCGTGTCTTCATGATCAGCAACATGCTATCCACAAAGGTCATGTCACCGATGAAATCGGCAGCGCTATGCAAATTGCCTTGCGCATCGACATAGCGCAGCACATACGGCTGCACCGGCACACCCGCTTCTATCGCGGCTTCAAACAGATTCGGATGGAACGGTAGCAAGGTACCTTGCGCAGCTGTCGTACCTTCCGGGAAGAAGGCGATGCGTTCACCAGCGCGTATGCTGGTTACCAGGCCTTCGTAGACGCGACGCACTTCGCGTTGCTTGCCGCGTGCAATAAAGATGGTGCCCGACTTTGCGCACAACCAGCCTAACGCTGGCCAGCTGCGTATATCGGCTTTTGCAACGAAGCGGCAAGGTTGCAGGGAATTGATGACGAAGATATCCAGCCAGGAAATATGATTGGATACGATTAGTGCCTGCGCCGCTGGCCCTGCTTCATTGATGACCTCTACTTCGACATGCAGGATGGCCAGCAAACCAGCCGACCATTTCTTGATACGCCGGTCACGGCCAACGCTGCCGATAAACGGAAAAATGAAAGCACTCGTGCACAAACCCTGCAACAAATGCAGCATTACACGTACAAACGGCAAGGCTATCATGGGTATGCCTTGCCGCTGATGACAGCTATCAAACGATACTGAATCATGCGTGAACCGAAAGTAAGGAGAAACTACGGATCAGCGCTGGAATGCGATATGTCCGGCGACGATAGTAGCCTTCACCTGCCCCGCTACTTCATAGCCTAGGAAAGGTGTGTGCTTGCCCTGGCTGGCCAATACCTTGGACGATACGGTCCAGCGCTCGGCCGGATCAAACACGCAGATATCGGCGACACTACCGGTAGCCAGCTGACCGGATTGCAAACCGACTATGCGCGCTGCATCGGTCGTGACCTTGGCAATGGCACGCGACAACTGCTGCTTGCCATCGACACAGTCCTCCGCCCATTTCAAAGCCAACGACAAGAGCAACTCAAGACCAGTTGCACCCGGTGACGCTTCACCAAACGGCAATAATTTTTCATCATCGTCGACTGGCGTGTGATCCGAACAGATTGCATCGATGGTGCCATCCAGCAAAGCATTGCGGATCGCATCGCGATCGCGCTGGCTACGCAACGGCGGTGTCAGGCGTGCATTCGAATCGAAGAAACCGATATCGTTTTCTGTCAGGTGAATATGGTGTGCACCGACGTCACAGCTGATCGGCAAACCTTCTTTTTTCGCAGCACGCACCAACTCAAGACCAGCAGCGGTAGACATGCGGCACAGATGCACGCGGGCACCGGTGACGCGCACCAGTTCCAGGATGGTGTGCAAGGCGACGGTTTCTGCCATCACTGGCACGCCGGACAAGCCCAGGCGTGAAGCAACCGGTCCGCTATGCGCGACACCGGTGCGGCCCAGATGCGGGTCCTGCGGACGCAACCAGACCGTGTATTCAAATGTCTTTGCGTACTGCATCGCACGCAACAGGACGGTGGTATCGAGGATAGGATTATCGGCTTGCGAGAAACCGATGCAACCGGCTTCAGCCAGCTCTGCCATTTCAGTCAGCGACTCGCCTTTCAAGCCAGCGGTCAAGGCACCGAGTGGGTACACGTGTGCCTGGTTCAGCGACTTGGCGCGATGCTTGAGCATCTCGACCAGGCCCGGTTCATCCAGCACAGGCTCAGTATCCGGCGGACATACCAGGCTAGTAACGCCGCCCTGCACTGCTGCCTGCATTTCCGATTCCAGTGTCGCCTTGTGCTCATAACCAGGCTCGCGCAAGCGTGCGCTCAGGTCGACCAGGCCAGGTGCGACGACCAGGCCGGTCGCATCAATCACCTTGCTGGCGACAAAGCCTTCCGGCGCGCTGCCGATACCGGCGATTTTCCCTGCTGCTATGAAGACGTCCTGTTGTGCATCGATGCCGTTGGCCGGATCGATCAGATGGCCGTTCTTGATATGAATTTTCATCTCTTAATTTCCCGCCAAAATACTCATCACGGCCATACGTACCGCGATACCGAAAGTCACCTGCGGCAAGATCACGGCTTGCGTACCGTCGGCCACTGCCGATTCGATTTCCACACCACGATTCATCGGGCCCGGGTGCATGACGATGGCATCAGGTTTGGCCAATGCCAGGCGTTCTGTCGTCAGGCCGTAGCTCTTGAAGAATTCCTGCGCGGATGGCAGCAAGGCACCGCTCATGCGCTCATTCTGCAAGCGCAGCATGATGATGACGTCGACGTCTTTCAAACCCTTGTTGATGTCGGTGAAGACACGCACGCCCATTTGCTCGAGGCCGCTAGGCAGCAAGGTACGCGGACCGATGGCGCGGATTTCCGGTACCCCCAGCGTCGTCAGCGCGTGGATATCCGAACGCGCGACACGGCTGTGCAGGATGTCGCCGACAATCGCAACGGTCAGGTTGCTGAAGTCTTTCTTGTAGTGCCGGATCGTGTACATATCCAGCAAACCCTGGGTCGGGTGCGCATGGCGACCATCACCTGCGTTCACGACGTGCACATGCGATTGCGAGGTGTCGCTCAGATGTTTGGCGATCAGGTAAGGCGCGCCCGATTGTGCATGGCGTACCACGAACATGTCGGCATGCATGGCTGACAGGTTATCGATGGTATCGAGCAGGGATTCGCCCTTGCTCGAGCTCGATGCCTGGATGTTCAGGTTGATCACATCGGCCGACAAACGCTTGGAAGCGATTTCGAAAGTGGTACGGGTGCGCGTCGAGTTTTCAAAGAACAGATTGAAAACACTTTTACCGCGCATCAGCGGCACCTTCTTCACCTCGCGGTCACCGATGCTGACAAAGGACGATGCGGTGTCCAGTATGTGCAGGATGTTAGCCTTGGGCAGGCCTTCGATAGTGAGCAAATGTTGCAGCTCACCGTTTTTGTTCAGTTGCGGATTAAACATGATCCACCGTCAGGGAAAAGCGGCCGTCATCGGCCCGTTGAAGTACCAGCGATTGCTGGCCGGGAATAGAAATCGTTTTTGCGACAAAGTCAGCTGCCACCGGCAACTCACGACCACCACGATCAGCCAGTGCGGCGAGCATGATGCGGGCCGGACGGCCGTAATCAAATAACTCATTGATCGCAGCGCGCGTGGTGCGGCCGGTGTAGAGCACATCATCCACCAACAGGATGGTCGCACCATCGACATCGAATGGAATCTGCGTTGGCTTCACGTCCGGGCGCAAACCTTTTTCTGAAAAATCGTCGCGATAAAAAGAAACATCGATAAAACCCAGGCGCTCGGTCAGCTGCAATTCCTTGGCCAGACGTTCTGCCAGCCAGGCGCCGCCCGAATGGATGCCGACTATCGCCACATTTTCAGCTTGTGCGAGACCGGTTTTCACTTGTTGCGCCAGTACCGTGTACAGGGCTTCAGCGTCGAGCGCGTGATCAGGATTCGGATTGGGTATAGTCATCGAAGTATTGTTGCAAGATGATTGCGGCAGCCTGATCATCGATCAGTTCACCACGTTGATGAGAAATCACTGCGGATGAATAACGCTCATCCACCAGCACCGTTGCCACGTTAAAACGTCCATGCAGCTGATTGGCGAAACGCCGGCAGCGCACCGTCATTTCATGCTCTTCCCCATCCGGGTGGCGCGGCAAGCCTACTACGCATACGCTCGGCTGCCACTCCTGCACCAGTCCGGCGATGGCCGCGAATTTCGCGTCATTCGTCGCCTCGCTGATGATCGTCAAGGGTTGTGCCTGTTTAATTAATGTATTGCCGACCGCAACGCCTATGCGCTTCAGGCCAAAGTCGAAACCCAGTACGGTTTCCACTAGCGCGCTACCCCGTCACGCATGCCCGGCCTCGCCACTCAGCATCATCGGGTCTATGCCCAGCAATTTGATCGCAGCGACAAAGCGCTGCTCCAGCGGCAGGTCAAACAATACGGCCGGGTCGGCGCGTACCGTGAGCCAGCCATTGCGGGTAATTTCATCTTCCAGCTGACCGGCACCCCAGCCAGCGCAGCCGAGACTGACCAGCATGCGCTGCGGACCGGAGCCGAGCGCGACTGCCGCCAGGATATCCTTGGAGGTGGTCAGCGAAATATCTTCCGTTACCGGCAAAGTCGACGTAAAGTCGCCGCGCGGTGCATGCAGCACAAAGCCGCGATCCGACTGTACCGGACCACCGTACAGGACCGGAGCCTTGTCCAGCGCCGACAGCTCAGGGGCGATTTCCAGCGTCAAATCGATACGATTGAGCAAGACATCGACCGTCATATCAGTCGCTTTATTGATAATCACACCCAGTGCACCGTTGGCGTTATGCTCACACAGGTACACTACGGTTCCACCAAATACCGGATCAAGCATGGATGGCATGGCAATCAGGAAATGATCGGCCAGGTTCAGCGATTCGCGGGGTGGAGTATCGGGTGCTGCGGAAAAATCGAGGGATTCCCAAGGTGAATCGGGATGTTCGGAGGATTTGCTAGTCTTACGTTGCTTCGGCATGGCGGTATTTTAGCAGTTTTAGCCGAAATCTAGCTCCCCAACCGCGGTCCGGATCGATTTTGCCCATATTTTTCATGTTTTTTGTTCAACCCTGAATTTTCAGACCTCCCGCCCATGCTGCTATTTGATAAATCCCTGGTCTGGTTCCGCCGCGACTTGCGCAGCTTTGACCATGCCGCCCTGCACCATGCGCTGACTTTGAGCGGCCAGGTCTACTGCGCCTTCATTTTTGACCGCAACATACTGGATGATCTGCCCAAATATGACCGCCGCGTCGAATTCATCCGTGCCAGTCTGTTGGAATTGGATACGGCGCTACGCGAACTCGGTGGCGGCCTGATCGTACGCCATGTCCACGCAGAACAGGCGATCCCCGAGCTGGCAGCCGAACTCGGCGTGGATGCCGTCTTTTGCAACCATGATTATGAACCGCAGGCCATCGCACGTGATGCGGCAGTGGCCGCCACCCTGAAGAAAGCCGGGCGCGAGTTCCGCAGCTATAAAGACCAGGTCATTTTTGAAAAAGATGAAGTCTTGTCGCTGGCAGGCAAACCGTTCTCGGTATTCACGCCGTACAAGAATGCCTGGCTGAAAAAACTGCAAACCGAACTGGCACCAGCCGAACTGTCTGCGTACGAAGTCGACGCACTCAATGCACACTTCGCACCCTTGCCACCCGCAATGCCTGCCATCCCGACACTGGGCGAACTCGGCTTTGAAAAAACCAACCTGGGTGAACTGCAGATCCCGACCGGTATGCAGGGTGGCCAGGACTTGCTGGACGACTTTGCCGAACGCATGCGCAACTATGACAGCACGCGTGACTTCCCGGCCGTCAAAGGGCCGTCTTACCTGTCGGTACACCTGCGCTTCGGTACGGTATCGATACGCGGACTGGTCAGGCGTGCGCTGGACGCCATCCGCATGGGTGCAGGCGGCAGCGGTGCCGCAGTCTGGCTATCCGAACTGGTCTGGCGCGACTTTTATTTCATGATCCTGTACCAGCATCCACATGTGTGCGAGAGTGCCTTCAAACCAGACTATGACGCCATCGTCTGGGAAAGCGGGCCGCATGCAGAAGAAATATTCCGGGCCTGGTGCGATGGTCGTACCGGTTATCCGCTGGTGGATGCGGCGATGGCGCAACTGAACCAGACCGGCTATATGCATAACCGCCTGCGCATGGTGACCGCCTCCTTCCTGATCAAGGACCTGGGCATAGACTGGCGCTGGGGTGAGCGTTACTTTGCCGAGAAGCTGAATGACTTCGACTTGTCGGCCAACAATGGCGGCTGGCAATGGGCCTCATCGTCTGGCTGTGATGCACAGCCTTACTTCCGCATTTTCAATCCGCTGACGCAGTCGGAAAAATTCGATCCGGACGGCAAATTCATACGCCGCTACCTGCCGCAACTGGCCAAGCTATCGGGCAAGCATATCCATGCACCGTGGCGCGTACCGGCGATGGAATTGCAAAAGGCGGGCGTCACGCTCGGACAGAACTATCCGCATCCCTTACTGCAACACGACGAGGCACGCGCACGTACTTTGCAGCGCTACGCAGTCGTGAAAAAGGTCACAGGAGACGACTAACCATAAAAAAATCCCGCACCTGAATGCGGGATTTTTTTGTGAAGAACGATTACTTAATTCAGGGTCGCTGCCTTAGCCACGAAACCGGCGATCAACTCCAGCAAGGCATCTTCCTGATACGGCTTACCGAGGTACTCATTTACACCCAGTTCCATCGCGTAGTTGCGATGCTTGCTGGCGGTGCGTGAGGTAATCATGATGATAGGAATATTACGTGTGCGTTCATCGTCACGTATATTGCGCGTCAAATCGAAACCGTCCATGCGCGGCATTTCGATATCGACCAGCATCACATCCGGCGTCACAGATTGCAAATGCTGCAAGGCATCGACACCATCTTTTGCCAGCACCACCTGATAGCCTTCACGTGTCAACAAACGTTGGGTGACACGACGCACGGTCAGGGAATCATCAACCACCATCACGATAGATTGCGTACGCAAGCCTTGTACCGGTTCAGCGCCGCGCACATTCGAATCAGCCATCTCCGCGATCGCACCCATGCCATCAGGAGCATCCGATGGTGTCAGGCGCGGTGCACGAATATTGTCCAGCGCTGCGCGTTGTGCCAGTGGCACCGGATTCAGGATCAGCACGATCTCACCCGAACCCAACACTGTCGCACCGGCGATCCCTATCATGCGTGACAATTGCGGGCCTATGTTCTTGACCACCACCTCACGGTTGCCGAGGATTTCATCGACGTGCAAGGCGACGCGTTCATTGCCGCTCTTCAAAATCAGCAACGGTGAATACTGCTGCGTCACCGGCGCCACCTGCTGGTCGCCCAGCAAGCTGGACAGATAATGCATAGGCACGCGTTGCGACTGCCACATGACTGCGCCTTCGTTATACGCGGCGGCCAGCGGCCCCGTTTTCAATTGCTGCACTTGTTCGACCAGCACCGATGGCACTGCATAAGTCTTGCCGCCAGTAGACAGCAACACCACTTGCGTAACGGCCAGTGTCAGTGGCAAATGGATGGTGAACTGTGCACCCTTGCCCGCTTCCGATGCAATCGCAACGCGACCACCGAGCGAGGCGGCTTCCGAACGCACCACGTCCATACCAATGCCGCGACCAGCCAGCTCGGTGATTTCTTCTGCAGTGGAGAAGCCCGGATGGAAAATCAAATCGGTGACTTCGGCATCGGACAAATCCATATCGTTCGTCAGCAAACCACTGTTCAGTGCCTTGTTACGGATGTTATTCAGATTCAAACCCTGACCATCGTCAGAGAAATGGATCACAACTTCATTACCTTCCTGACGGATTTCTATGCGCAGCTCGCCGGTTTCATTCTTGCCTGCCGCCTGGCGTTGTTCGCGTGACTCGATACCGTGCACGATCGCATTCCGCAGCAAGTGCTCAAACGGACCGGCCATTTTTTCCAGCACGCCGCGGTCGATCTCGACCGCACTACCGCGGATATCCAGGTTGATACGTTTGTCTGTTTCTTTGGCAGCCTGGCGCGTGACGCGGAACAGGCGCTCAGAGATGCTGGCAAACTGCACCATACGCACACGCATCAAATCCTGCTGCAAATCGCGTGTCAAACGTGCCTGCGTAGACAAGTCAGTGGTGGCGCTATCGATGGTGCGACTCAGGTTCTGTTGCACCGAACCGACGTCATTCACACTCTCCGCCATCATGCGTGTGAGTTCCTGCAAGCGCGTGAAGCGGTCGAACTCGAGCGGATCGAATTCACGGTCGGCCGAGATACCCATGCGCGACGTAATCTGCGATTCCGCCTGCATTTCAATTTCGCGCAGTTGTTCACGCAAACGCACCACGTTTTCCGACAACTCGCCCATGGACTGCCGCAAGCTGCCAACCTCGTTTTCCAGCTTGGAACGCGAGATCGATACTTCACCCGCCTGATTGACCAGGCGATCCAGAATGTCGGCGCGCACCCGCACCAAAGGCGCGGCAGTTGTCGCAGCCAGCGCAGCAGCATCCGGCACAATAGGTGCAAGACGATGCGGCGGTACCGGCATCGCGCTATGAATTTGTGGCAACTCTGCTTTTGGCGTAACCGTCGTCGCTGCTGCGGCAGCTGGTGCTGCAGTTTTGCTTTGGCTTTGCAATTGCTCGAACAGATAGAGACCCTGGTCGTAGCGCGCCAGCAAATCTTCGAGGGCTGCATGCGATGGATGACCGGCATGCGTAATGTTTTCGATCCGGGTTTCCATCTCGTGCATATGCTGACCCAGCGACATCGCACCAGCCATACGCGCACTGCCTTTAACCGTATGCAGCAAACGCGACAAGGATTGTGGCAACAAGGAATTACCCAGATCCTGTTGCCAGGCGCGCAGCGCCTGCCCCATCTGCGGCAGCATATCGCGGCCCTCTTCTATAAATACCGGCAACAAATCGGCATCGATTTCATCGCGGATCAGCAGCGCAGGATCATTTAACTCTTCATCCAGCTGCGGATAAACCGGTTCGGCAAACGGCGCTGGTTGCTGACTATCGGCTTGTACTTGCGGCGCTGCTTCTGCAACTGGCGCGACAAATACTTGCTCGTTAAGCTCAGGATAATCCGGCAATGGCGCGGCTGTTTCCGGCTCTGCATATTCTGTTTCATCAGGCGCAGCGAAGCCGTTACGCAAACCCGAACGCGCTTCGAAATCTTCCGGCATGCTTTGCAGAATAGCGACCTGATCCGGTTCTGCATCCGGCATTTCGCCGAGCGCAAACATTTGCAGCATGAAACGTATGCGACCAACCGCATGCTCCAGCGCATCGTATTCAGAGATCAGCAATTTCACCGGTTTGCGTGCCAGGTATTGCAGCACTGTTTCCAGCGCATAGGCAATTTCCTGCAGCGGCTTGAAGCCGACGGTAGCGGAACTACCAGCCAGCGAATGCGCCGCGTGCACGACTTGGGTATTCACCTGGCGATCAGGTTCGTGCCGCCATTCACCTATATCTTGCGACAGGAAACGCACCAGCTCATCGGTTTCTGCCAGATAGATATTGTGCAGCGGCAGGCTGATTTCCAGATCGCCTATGTACTTGATGTTGTCATCTGTTTTCAGCGGCGTAGGCTTGTTCGGGAAATCAATGACATCGGCTATCTGCAGATGATCAAATTCACCCGCTGCCTGCGTCTTCTTGGTTTCCGCCGCTATCGCTTCAGGTGCAGCATCGAATTGACGGAATTGCGCCAATTCTTCGTCACTTAATTCCAGTTCTTCCGCTTCCGTGACTGCAGGCGCTTCTTCCGTGTTGAACTCAAGTGCAGTATCTGCTTCTGCTACCTTGCCATCCTCAGCTTCGGCAACTACGTCTGCTACTGCAGGGGCAGCTTCATGCGCGGCTTCCTCTGCAGTTTCGTAATAGAAGCCTGCATTATTTTTCACGCGTTCCGCTGCATTGATCAGTGCCAGACCCTGACGATCAGAGCGGCCTTGTGTCAGCAAATCCTGAACCCAGGCATCCAGTTCCTGTGTCGCCCGATCCAGCAAAGCATACAAATCAGGATCGCCACCACGAGTTTCAGACAAGCGCAGATTCAAGACTTGCTCCACACTCCATGCGGTTTCGCCGAAAGCCAGCAAACCGACCATACGGCCACTGCCTTTGAGTGTATGGAAGGACCGACGCAGCGTGGTCAGGTATTCCTGGTTATGCGGTGCATTGCGCGATTCCGGCATGGTTTGCCTGACGCAATCCAGCACTTCGACCGCTTCCGACAAAAAGATTTCGAGCAATTCTGCATCGATCGCCTCATCGCTGACTGGCGTCGCACGCGGTACTTCTTCATCGACTTGCGCGACTGTCTTGACCGGTGCCGCGGCGGCCAGTGCGACGTCTTCCATCGCATCCTGCGAAGCCACGAAAGCCGGATGCTCCAGCATATCGATCACGGCACGCGCCCTGTCATTGGCTTCCGGATTGTCGACCAGCGTCGCATCCAGGCGCACCTGTTCCAGCGATTCGCGCAGCTGCTCCTGCAACAAGGAGTTATCAGGCTCGGCCAGCAAGGACATCGCCAGTTCTTCCGATTGCTTCTGGTGGTAAGCGAGTTCAGCCTCAACCGTAGGCAAATCAGGTGCATCGAACGCACGATCTGCTGGCACCGGTGTGCCTTCGTCCGGTATCGGCATCAGCGCAACATCCAGCGCACTCTCATCCGGCTGATTCTTTTCCGTCAGGCGGGCATGGAACACGCCCAGCTTTTGATCAAAGGAAAAGCGATTCTTCACACCGTCCGGATGCAGTTGCAAAGTCTCGATAAAGAAACTCAGCGCACCGACGTTTTGCGCGACCTGCTCAAATTCCTGTACATAAGGCTCGTCTTCCGCTTCGATGAAGCGACGTACTGCCGCTTGCGTATGCTGGACTGCCAGCACTGCATCATCCTGCTCCAGTACGGCCAGTGCACCGCTGATCTGATGCAGTATGGTGTCGATATCAGCCAGACCGCTACGTTGCGTCGTGTCGCGGAAGTATTCGTCAAGCAGTTTCTCTACCTGACGCAAACTGGATTGCATTTCTGTCGCCAGCGCCCCCATGGTCTGGCGCTCTTGCGCTTCACGCGACATGTCATCCAGCCACGATGCCGATACACTCAGTTGCTCGCCCGCTACTGCCGACAACAAACGTGCAGTCAATGCATCAGCACGTTCGGCGAAGTCTTCAGACAAGTGGCCGATTTGCTGCAGGGCGTTTTCCACAAACAGCAGGCTGGTCGCGATTTCCAGGCTCAGGTTATCGCCCGGCTGGGTATGCGCCGCATGACGGGCAATGCCGCCCAGCTCACGCAACAACTTGGCCAGCGCTGGTGCATTCAGACGTGCGCCAGCTTCTGCCAGGCCGCCCATTTCTTTTTCAAAAGCCGTGGCAACACTGGCATCGCCGCTTGCGATGCGATTCCAGAAATTCTTGGCTTGCATCAGGCGCTCTTTCGCCTGTGTCAACGCCTGTGCATCAATCTGGCCGTAACGCTTCTTCTCATAATCAGGCGGGACCACGCCGTCGAGCTGATAAGCGGCGCGGATTTGCTGTACCACCGGCGATGGTTGCTCAACTTTCGCGATGAAGAACAAGGCATCACGCAACAATCTTTCCGTGATGCTGGATGAACCCTCACTCAGACGGCGCATCTGCAGATTGATACGTGCAAACAATTGTTTGACGTAGAGTTCGTTCGGTACTTGTCCGCCTGCGACCGCTTCGGCAAAGCCTCGCATGACCCACCAGAAGCTGCGTCCCTGCTGCGTATTCTGTGCCTGCTCGACACGCAGGACGATGTCGCGCATCGCCTGCGCACTGGCGATGGCCGAACCATCAGGCGCATTCTTCAGGAACATCAACAGGCCGCGCTCAAAGCGTTTGCGCAGCGCTACATAATCATCGTGCGACAGCTTGACACTGGCTGATGGCAGCTGTGGTCGTATCGCCAGGTTGGGGAAAAACAGATCGGCTGGATGAATGCGTTCCGCACCGCGTACTTGCAACAATGCGCGGTAGTATGGGAATAAGCGCACCGGCTGGTGCGGCACACCTGCCAACAACTCTTCCAGGTACTCGAGCAAAGCCTGGTAAGCATGCGTGATCGCATGCACGCAGCCTTCATCCAGCTGCAACTGACCGGACTCTACGCGATCGAGCAAATCTTCTACTGTTTCGGTAATGATGACGACGCCATCAACATCCACCATTTGCAAAGCACCATGTGCCTGATGCAAATATGCCTTGGCATGACGCAAGGTGGTCGAGCTGGTTTCGGCATCTTGCATCAATGCTTCGCCCAGCGCGATTTTTGAACGCGTCAGCGCTCCGCTGATTTCACCGATCACCCATGACAAGGGGCCGGTATCGAAGTGTGCCCCGCTGCCTTGCGACAATGGGGAGGTAGGGGTATTCATGACTGCCTCGCGGTGCGTAGGTGATCAACCTATATTGGTCGATCACCGCAATTGCTATTGGGTCTAAGCCACTGCAAGCCTGCAATAGTTAGAACTCATTTCATAAATATCCGCGAGTGCGAACGCGGCTATTTGGGAGGTAGTGCAAGGCGTGTCGCGCAGCCAAGGGTGGTCCCTTGGCAAGCGGCGCAACGCAGCAATACGCCCAAATAGCCCGTTCCCTCCGGGTTCTTACCAAAAGCGGCGCTGGCCGCGTTGTGCTCCTTGCGCATAGGCCACTATGCGACGCGTCGCACGCCTTGCCAGCACCGCTTTTGGTAAGAACGCATCTCACGGATATTGGTGAAATGAGTTCTAATATCAAGCGGTGACGCGGAAGCGTGATACCGAGTTCTTCAATTCTTCGGCCAGTTTCGACAATTCGCGAATCGAATGCGCCGTCTGCTGCGTACCTTCTTGCGTTTGCTCGGTAACCGTCAAAATGCCCTGGATGTTTTGCGCCACGCCGTTCGCCGATGTTGCCTGCTGTTCGGTCGCAGATGAAATACCCTGAATCAGTTCCGCCAGTCGGTTCGACACGCGGCGGATGTCGGACAGCGCAGCACCGGCCGCATCTGACAGCTTGGCCCCCTCGACCACACCCTGTGTAGATTTTTCCATCGCCGCTACCGCATCATGGGTATCGGTTTGAATCGTACGTACCAGTGCACCGATCTGCTTGGTCGCTTCACCTGAGCGTTCCGCCAGTCGTTGCACCTCTTCCGCCACCACCGAGAAGCCGCGACCGGCCTCACCGGCAGACGCCGCCTGGATCGCCGCATTCAGCGCCAGTACGTTGGTCTGCTCGGTAATGTCGGAAATCAGTTCAGTGATCTCACCAATCTCTTGCGACGATTCACCGAGTCGCTTGATTCGTTTCGAGGTTTCCTGGATTTGTTCGCGAATCTCGTTCATGCCCTTGATCGCATTTTCCACCGCACGTGAACCTTCTTCCGCTGCCGTCACGGACTGACGTGCAACTTCGGCTGATTCATTGGCTGATTTGGAAACGTCGGTAATTTGTACCGCCATATCCAATACCGCCTGGCCGGTTTCTTGAATATCGCGCGATTGCTTTTGCGACGCTTCCAGCAATTCGGTCGAGATGTTCTGCGCTTGTGTCGAGGCCGAGGTAACCTGTTCCGCTGTATTCGTGACACGCCCTACCAGGCCGCGCAACTCTTCCACCGTGTAGTTAACCGAGTCGGCAATCGCGCCGGTAATGTCTTCCGAGACCGTCGCCTGCACCGTCAAGTCACCATCCGCCACTTCCTGCAATTCGTTCATCAGACGCAAAATCGCCGCCTGGTTTTGATCGTTCGCTTGTTTCGCTTCTTCTTCCTGTTTCTGCGCTTCGAGACGTTGGCCCTCAGCTTCGAGACGACGTGCATCCGCTTCCTTGGTACGGTTACGGCTGTCCTGCAGCAGTACCAGTGCAATACCTGCAGCAGACAACAGTGCCGCCAGCACGCTCAAGAGCATTAACCAGAATGGCACTGTCAGCGAATCCTGCTCGTTGCGATAGCTTTGTTGCAGTTCGGTCAGGCGTTGTTTCAGCGCTTCGTTTTCTTTAAAGATCAATTCCTCGGCTTGTTTTGCCGAGATGAAGTTTTGCAGATTACCGAGAATCAGCGAAATCGATTTTTGGTATTCATTGAAGTTGGCCTGCAATTCCAGCAGCTTGTCGCGGGTATCAGGCTCCGTGGTTTTGCTCAGGCGCAAAGCTTCGCTACCGTTCAGGAAACCGTCGACGATTTCGCGGAAGGTGTTCGTATCTTTACCCAGCAAGAAGGCTGTTTCCGGGTTCACACCTTCGGACGTCAGGAATTCGTTCGCGCTACGTGCCAGACGCTGTGTCAGCATGACCAGTTGGCCAGCCTGCGCTGTTTCGCGCGGAGAAGCACCGCCCTGTGCTTTCAGGGTCGAGATTTGTTCGGTCAGCTCCAGCAAGTTAGGTGAGATACCGTTCAGGATCTGCAATGTGCTACCGAAACCAGTCAATTCTTTTTCCAGCTTCAGAATTGTTCCGGCAGCCTTGTCGGTACCGGTCCACAGCTTTTGTGTTTCTTTCAGCATCGCATCCATCTGTGCGTCCGGCGGGCTGATGCTGCGCCCCTGGTACACACCACCCTTGGACAGAATGGCCAGGTCGTTATTGAATTCTTTACGACTGTCAGCAAGTTGCTGGAACGCTTCCTTGTTACCCTGAATCGCATTCGGCGTCGCCTTACCCACACGCTGCGAGTGCATCAGTGCATCACCGGCGATCTGGGTCTGGGTCGAACTCAAAGCAGAGGAATCGGCACTCAGCCAGACGAACAAGGCACCAGCCACCAGCGAACCGCCAAGTGCGATCAGCAAAATACGAACCTGTTGTTGCAGTGGCAGCTTGCCGATCAGTGGCAGCGTGATGTCGCCACTTTTCTGCAATACGTCGCCGATGTAGGTCGCGTTCGGATTGATGTTGGCACGTGTAATCGTGTTTGGCGCAGCAGGAGACTCTGCGTGTGTACCCCCCTCAGTTGGCGCAGCATTATTGGCATCATTGCCTTGCGCAGCCGTCTCTTTTTTATTTTGGGAAAAGAGCGGTAATTTAAACGCCATACTGATTCTCCTGATTCTCTATAGATGAAGCGCTCGGACTATGGTTACGAGGCTTACAGGCCGACATGTAAAAATTGGGGGTTTTGTATTACTGAAGAAAGGTCGAGCTCGGTCCAGACTTGCGACTCTTGATCGAGGTAGCGTTTGCTGGCCCATGGTGCATCGGCTTCAGCAGTGTCAGCCTGCAATTGCATTTGCGCGACATTGCGCAAACCCAGTACACGCGACACCAGCAAACCGCTATTAAATGCCAGCGACGGACCGAAGGCCACGATACGGCTGTCTTTCTCTATATTAGTAGTGGGCAAACCCTGGAACCGCGCGAAGTCGATCACGCTGATCAGGTTGCCACGTATATTCGTCAGGCCGAGAAACCACGGCTGTGTCAGCGGCACCGGTGTGATCGTGCCGACCGAGACGATTTCGCCTGCGGTCTGCAGATTCAGCAGCCAGCGCTGATCACCTATCATCACACCCAACTGGCTTACACGTGCATCGGTACCGCTGCGTGCGGTTTGCATGCGCTCCACCAACTGCGCCTGGAATTCGCGCAAACGCGTACGCCGCGCGGTGATATCCGATTTCGGGGATGCACTATCCGTTTGAAAATCCGACGTAGGCTGGCTCATGAGGAGCTACTTATCCGAGCGCTGCAATTTTGGATAACAGTTCAGCCGGATCCACTGGTTTGACGATGTAGTCGCGCGCGCCCTGGCGCAAGCCCCAGATGCGATCGGTTTCCTGGCCCTTGCTGGTGCAAATAATGATAGGTACATCTTGGGTTTCCGGATCACGCGCAATGGAACGGGTTACCTGGAAACCGTTTTGACCTGGCATCACGACATCCATCAGGATCAATTGTGGTTTGTCTGCCTTGATTTTCAGCAGCGCTTCTTCGCCATTCTCTGCGGTAGAGACGGAAAAACCTCGTTTAATCAGGATATCGGTAAGAAAGTAACGTTCAGTCGGTGAGTCGTCCACGACCAGAATTTTTTGAATAGCCATCTGAAACCTTTAGATCGAATTTACCTTGCGACTGCCTCGAGCGCGTGTTCGCGCACAGTTTTGAGCAGGCTGTCTTTTGTGAATGGCTTGGTGAGGTATGCGTCGGAACCGACCATCGCACCACGCGCACGGTCGAATAAACCATCTTTGGATGACAGCATAATGACCGGCGTTGTATGAAATTTCGCACTTTTCTTGATAAGTGCACAGGTTTGATAACCGTCAAGACGCGGCATCAGGATGTCGCAGAAGATCAGCGCAGGCTTGTGATCATGCATCTTGGCAAGTGCGTCAAATCCATCGTCAGCCAGCACGACCTTATAACCTGCCTGACCAAGGAATATCTCGGCAGACCGACGAATAGTGCTGCTATCGTCGATCACCATGATTTTCATGTCGGCATTATCCAGCGCTATTGTCATGATTCGTCTCGTTGAACTGTGTCAACAATATACGGCGCATCCGTAACAAAAAGCAAGATTCTTTAAGCCAACTCGGGGGTATGTATTAACACCCGTCGTTTTTAAACAAAAATTGCCGAAGTCATAACGCTGGACTAGCGTGATTACTGCCTTAAATTGCTACCATTTCGAAGTCTTCCTTGCGCGCGCCGCACTCCGGACAGGTCCAGTTCATAGGCACATCGGCCCAGCGCGTACCCGGCGCAATGCCTTCTTCCGGCAAACCGGCGGCTTCGTCGTAGATCCAACCGCAGATCAGGCACATCCAGGTTTGGAATTGTTCGTTCGATGTTTCGTTATTGCTCACGTCTGACAGCCCTTCAAGTTAAAATGCATAGTCAGCTATCTTAATATACCCGCCGTGCAAAACCAAACTTCTCCGCTTATATTGACCTTTGGCCCTACCGATCCGGTCGGTGCTGTTGGTATTCAGGCTGATCTGGCCTCTTTTGCCGCGATGGGCTGCCACGGCCTGTCGGTGATTACCTCCTTATTTATAGGCGACACCGCCCGGATCGAAGATACCCAAGTCATTGATTCCGACTGGGTGGCCGACCAGGCACGCGTCGTACTCGAAGATATGCCGGTCGCCGCTTTCAAGGTCGGCGCCGTCGGCAGCATAGAAAATGTCTCGGCCATTGCCGAAATCGTGTCCGATTACCCGGATATTCCGCTCATTTTCGACCCGTTCCTGTCTTCCCTGCCCGACCAGGGCCCGGATGGCGAGGATATGTTGATGGCCACCCGTGAATTGCTGATCCCGCAAACCACGGTATTGATCATCTCTGCGGTCGAACTGTCACGCCTGGCAGAAACCTGGCGCGAAGCGTCCGAGGAAGACATGATGGCGGTCGATGCGATGCGCCTGATAGAAATGGGTTGCGAATATGTATTCGTGACCGGTACCCCGTCCGACCTGACCGATGTCGCGAATACCCTGTTCGACGAAACCGGCGTGATCCGCCACGATAACTGGCAACGCATCTCCGGTTCCTACAGTGGTGCTGGTGGCACACTGGCGGCGACCATTGCCGCCCTGCTGGCGAACGGTCTCGATGTGCCGGAAGCGGTATTCGAAGCACAGGAATTCACCATCGCCTCGATCGCCAATGCGCAACGCCTGGGCATGGGTAAGCTGGTATTGGACCGCTATTTCTGGGCGCGCGAATTCGATGAAAACATCGATATCCTGCCGCCACCGATACAATAATTATTTTTCACCGCTACGGTCTCTGCATGACATCCAAGAACGATCAACTCTTCGCCCGCGCACAATTGAGTACGCCGGGCGGCGTTAATTCGCCAGTCCGCGCCTTCCGCTCGGTCGGCGGCACGCCACGCTTCATCACCCGTGCCGAAGGCCCCTACTTCTGGGATGCCGATGACCGTCGCTACATCGATTACATAGGCTCTTGGGGTCCGGCCATCGTCGGCCATGCACACCCGGATGTGGTCAAGGCGGTACAGGAAGCGGCGACCCGCGGCCTGAGTTTCGGCGCACCGACGGAAGCTGAAATCGAGATGGCTGAATTGATTTGCCGCCTGGTTCCATCGATAGAACAAGTACGCCTGGTCTCCAGCGGTACCGAAGCAGCGATGAGCGCACTACGTCTGGCGCGTGGTGCAACCGGACGCGACAAGATCATCAAGTTCGAAGGTTGCTATCACGGCCACGCCGATTCGCTGCTGGTGAAAGCAGGCAGCGGCTTGCTGACCTTTGGTAATCCGACTTCAGCCGGGGTACCGGAAGACTTTGCCAAACACACGCTGGTGCTCGACTACAACGATCCGGCACAACTGGAAAACGTGTTCAAGGAAATGGGTGACTCAATCGCCTGCGTCATCGTCGAACCAGTTGCAGGCAATATGAACTTGCTGCCTGCCACACCTGAATTCCTGCAAACCATGCGCCGCGTCTGTACCCAGTACGGCGCAGTGATGATTCTGGATGAAGTGATGTCCGGTTTCCGCGTCGCCCTCGGTGGGGCGCAATCGCTGTACGGCATCACACCGGATCTGACAGTACTCGGCAAAGTCATAGGCGGTGGCTTGCCAGTTGCTGCCTTCGGTGGTCGCGCTGACATCATGCGTCACCTGGCACCGCTGGGTGGCGTATACCAGGCGGGCACGCTGTCCGGCAATCCGGTCACCGTCGCAGCCGGTATGGCCACGCTGAAACTGATACAGGCTCCAGGCTTCTATGAAAACCTGAGCGCGCAAACCGCCAAGCTGGTACATGGCTTCAGCGCTGCGGCACGCGAGGCGGACATTGCCTTCTGTGCCAACTCGGTCGGCGGCATGTTTGGTTTGTATTTCGCGACAGAAGTGCCAGTGTCGTATGACACGATGATGAAGTGCGACAAGACACGTTTCAACGCTTTCTTCCATGCGATGCTGGATGCTGGCGTGTATCTCGCACCGTCTGCGTTTGAAGCTGGCTTCGTCTCGGCCCAGCATGATGACGCCATCATAGAGAGCAGCATCAAGGCAGCACGCGCCGCCTTTGCCCAGTTGGCTGACGACTGCGACGATTGATGTAAGGAAATACTCCACGCACCGCACGGTGCGTGGAAAACATGTAGTGAATTACTTCAGCCAGCCGCGGCGGCGGAAGTACCAGAATGGCGTGACCGCAGAGGCGATCATCATGACGATGGCCAGCGGATAACCGAAGGTCCAGTCCAGCTCCGGCAGGACCTTGAAGTTCATACCGTAGATACTGGCGATCAGCGTCGGTGGCAGGAAGGCGACCGAAGCAACCGAGAAGATCTTGATGATCTTGTTCTGGTTAATGTTAATGAAACCGACGGTCGCATCCATCAAGAAGTTGATCTTGTCGAACAGGAAGGCAGTATGACCGTCCAGCGATTCGATATCGCGCATAATCTGGCGCGCTTCTTCAAACTGCTCCGCATTCAATAAACGACCACGCATCAGGAAGCTGACTGCGCGTCGCGTATCCATCATATTGCGGCGAATACGACCATTCAAATCCTCTTCATGCGCGATGGCATTCAGCGCAACGGCGGCGTCCTGATCGCTCAGTTCTTCCTGCAAGACGCTGCGGCTGACTTCATCCAGACTTTGGTACACGCCTTCCAGCGCATCCGCCGAATACTCGGCATCGGTTGCGTACAGGTCGAGCAAGACATCCTTGTAATCTGCAATCGAGCCGGGACGCGAACGTGCACGCATGCGTACCAGGCGGAAAATCGGCAAATCTTCAGGATGGACGGAAAACAGGATGTCGCGCGCCAGGATGAACGCTACGGTCACCACACGGGACGGGCCATCATCTTCTTCCAGCAGGAAATCGGTGCGCAGGTGCAAGTCGCCGTTTTCGCCTTCGTAATAACGCGCGGACGCCTCAATGTCCTTGACGTCATCCTCACCCGGCAAGGTCACGCCATAAATGCTTTTAACCCAGTCCCGCTCATCGTCGTTCGGATCAGTCAGGTCGACCCAGACCGGCGTAGCCCGCTCGAGATCAGCACGGCTGTCGATATTGATTTGGTTCAGGCGACCATTTTGCAATACAAATACATTGATCATTAGCTCTCCCTGTCGCGCCGGAAACATCAATATGATTGATGAAACACACAACATATCCTGCAGCGCCAACGCTGCAGCTCATTATTTTTTGAGGGAACGCGGCCATGCAACAAAATACACAGGCCAGGACGCGACCACTCACCGTATCCGGCGAGAGGCGCTAAAGGAAGGTGATCGCTAAAGCACTATCTCGCGGAATAACCGTCGCAAGACGGCGGACAACTATAAGTAGGACTACCCAATTCAGGGCTCCGGAAACGAAAACAGCGCAAGTGTACTGATAAGTGCAACGGCTAGCAAGCCGCGAATAGCGCACTGCAGCATTTTTTCCTCAACTCTGTATTGCCGACACCACCTTGTCCTTCAGACTGTCTTTTACACAGGCAATATGACTGCAGTGTGTAGTGACTCAGGGCAAGGCCGCCGAGTTCATGCGACGCAGGATCAGATCAGTGCGACGCCCCAGATAAGCAGTACCGCGGTGCACATCGTAAAAACGCGGATTCGGCAACATCACGGCCAGGCGCGCTGCCTGAGCCGCACTGAGTTGCGCAGCGGATACACCGTAATAATGCTGGGCTGCAGCTTCAGCGCCAAACACGCCGACACCCCACTCGACCACGTTCAGATAGATTTCAAAGATACGCTCTTTGTCCATCCAGTATTCCAGCATGTAAGTGATGATGACTTCCTGCCCTTTGCGCAGGTAGCTGCGCTCACCGGACAAGAAGAGGTTTTTTGCCAGTTGCTGCGTGATGGTGGAGCCACCGGCCACAACCTTGCCTTTTTTGATATTTTTCTCGTAGGCTTTTTGCAAGGCATCCCAATCCACGCCTTCGTGCTCGGAGAAGTTGGAATCTTCCGACGCGATGATGGCGCGCTTCAGGTTATTGGAAATACGTTTATACGGTATCCACTTTTGCTTGAGCTGCGCTTTCGGATTTTTTTCCTGCAGGATGGAAAGCTGGTGCCGCATGAAGCTGGTCGAATCCGGATTATGGTTGACCCACCAACCGATCTGCAGGAAGAAGTAGAGTTGCAGTAGCAACACCAGCAGCACTGGCACAACTATTAGCCAAAACAGCAGCTTGCGCAGTATTTTCATTTTTATATAGTCTGCCTGGTTCTTGGAAAAAGCATGGTGCACTGTCTACGACAACTGTAAAACAGGATACTGCGCGCCTTACAGTTTGTCGCGTAACTCCGCGAACACGGCAGCGGTCTCTGGTCGTACACCGCGCCACAGATAAAACGATTCTGCCGCCTGCTCTACCAGCATGCCGAGGCCATCACGCGCAGCTGCGCCATGCTGGGTAGCAAACTGCATGAAAGCGGTGGGCGCTGCGCCATACATCATGTCATAAGCCAAAGTGCGCGGCGCAAAAACACGCGGCGAAATCGGCGGCACTTCCGACGCCAGGCTGGCTGCCGTCGCATTGATCACGATATCAAAGGTATCATCCAACATGCCGAAATCGCTGACTTCCAGGCAAGGTTGCGGCGCAAAGCGTTCCACCAGTTCGACCGCTTTGGAGTGAGTACGATTCGCGACGACCAGACGTGCCGGTTTTTCATGTAGCAAAGGCAGGATCACACCGCGTGCCGCACCACCGGCACCCAGCAACAAGACTGATTTACCGGCTACTGCGACACTTGCGTTGCGCACGATGTCGGTGACCAGGCCCACACCATCGGTGTTATCACCCAACATCTCGCCGTTTTCGAACTTCAGGGTATTCACTGCACCGGCTGCACGTGCACGCTCGGTCAGGCGGGTTGCCATCGCATACGCTTCCAGCTTGAACGGTACTGTCACATTCAAGCCCTTGCCACCTGCGCGCACAAACTGCTGTACGGTTGCCAGGAAACCGTCTAGCGGTGCCAGCAAGCGATCGTATTGCAGGTCTTGCCGGGTCTGCGCCGCAAAGCGCGCATGGATATCCGGCGATTTACTGTGTGCGATCGGATTGCCGATCACTGCATAATGATCCGTCGTCATACTCACTCACTGCCCTCGTGTTTCGGTTTGCAATGCATCGTCACGCGTGAAGTTAAAGCGCGTAATAATTTCCCACACATCGTCCTTGCCGACTGAGCGCATATTATCGGGGAACTTGCCGAACGGCGCGGAACGCCGCACGATGTTCAGCGCCGCCTGGTCCAGTGCCGGGTTACCGGAAGTACGTTCGACCCGCGGACCACCTTCCTTCATATAAATGGTGCCGTCCTGGAAGATGGGGATATACACCACCAGTTGGCCGTAGAGTTTCTTGCCGTCTTTTTGCGGGAAATTCAGCGTGCCGTTTTTCTCGATGCGATCCTGCAAGGTCTTATAGTACGCGGCATAACCGACCTCACGCGTACTTGGTGTGACCTGGGTTTTCTTCGGACGCTTGTTGTATTCCTCTATGCTGCGCGAGATTTCCGCTTCACGCCGCAACAAAGCTTTCGCGCTATCCAGCATGTCAGTCGCATTACGCTGTATCGGCACATCCTTGACCGGTTCCACATCGCTGACTTTCGGCGTGTGCACAGGTGTTTTCTTTTCCATCTGCGCCAGCAATTTCTGCTGATGCCGTTCCAGTTCTTCTATCTTGCGGCGCGCAGCCTTCGCACTATCGCCATCCTCACTCTTGCGCAAATCCGGCAAAGGCGATTTGGCGCGTCCGGCGTCCGCATTCCCGCCACCGTCCAGATTCGCCTGTGCCAGCGCATCCGCTTTCAACGGTTGCTTGTCATGCTTGGCGTTGACCAGGATGACTTCCAGTCCCGGATCAGTCGGCTTGAACTTGAAGGCTTCGGGTGGCGTGAAGTGCACGGCCAGCAACGCCGCATGCGCCAGCACGGAAATCGTGACGGCAGCAGTCAAAAAGCGGTTCTGGAAAAGAGACTTCACGTGCAGGCGTTAGGCAATAGTGTTTAAAAGAATGAATTTTACGGCAAAGCCGGTCTGCCGCTACGGATTCGTATTACCTTCTGGTGCGGGCTCGCCTTCCGTTGTCGGCGCTTCCTGCAATTCCGGTTCCAGCGGTACCGGCTCGGCATCGCCTTCCATCATATCGTCCGTCATTTCATCATCCAGCTCCTCGGCTACTGCCGCATTGGCAGCGGCATCCTGGATGATATCGAGCAAACGTGCTTCCACGGTCAGATCCACTTCATCCCAGCGCAGCAAATCCAGCTTGACCTGCGAACCACGTGCCAGCTGCGGCATACCGGACAGTTTGATGACCAGTGGTATATCCATCAGGCGCAAGATCTCTTCTTTCAGAACCGCGGCTTCGAGCTTCAGGGTCTCGGCCTCGCCTTTTTCCTGACTCAACCAGCGCAGACACCAGTAACGCTCCATGTCCGCCTGGAACGCACCGTAGGCGCTATAAGCAGCGTCGAATGCCGACACGATCGCAAACAGATCCGCATCACGTTGTTTGAATGGCGCGACCAGCGGTGCTGTTACACCGTGCTCTATACAAGCCAGGATTTGCCATTGATTGACCAGATCGGTGTAACGACGCAAAGGCGAAGTGCTCCACGCATATTGATCGACACCCAGACCCTGATGCGGCGCTGCATGTGTTTGCATGCGCACCTGCATTTTTGCCGCCCAGCCATTACCAGCCCCACCTTGAGCACGGTAAATGCCTGGCACACCGTGGTCATGCAATAACTTGCCCCAGCTGCTATTGGTCAGGATCGCCAGTTCGGCGACGATTTTATCCAGCGGTGCGCCGCGTTTGCGACGCTGGATGGAGACCACGTCATTCTCTACATAGAAGTTGAAATCGACGCGATTGTTTTGTTCCGGCCGCAAGCCAAAGCTCTCACGCTTGGCCATACGACCTTGTTCCAATACCTGCGCCCATTTCCACAACAGCGCGATATCTTCCTTGTACGGATAGTCGCCGACGTCGGCCGCCAGATTGTCTTCGGTGACATAAGCATCGAGATCGTTATGGCGCAGATTGGCAGCGATAGGCACGCGTTCAGCACGGGTTTCAGTACTAATCACGGACCAGTCACTTGGATCAAGCGTGACGTACAAGGACAGCGCCGGACAAGTCCGGCCTTCTGCCAGCGTATATTCTTCTACCAGTTCATCCGGCAGCATGGTGATCTTGTCACCCGGCATATACACGGTAGACAGGCGTTGACGCGCAATGACATCAAGTGCGTCGTCACGCTTGATACCCAGGCCAGGTGCAGCGATATGGATGCCGACGCAAACCTTGCCATCCGGCAGGCGCGTCACGGACATCGCATCATCGATCTCGGTGGTGGTGACGTCATCAATAGAAAATGCCTGCACGTCAGCCACCGGCAATTCCGGCAAGGTCGGCAAAGTAATTTCAGGGAAGCCTGTGCCTTTGGGGAATGACTCAAACAGGAATTTCGAGAAGTGCAAATCCTTGGCTGATGGAATGCCGCCTACCGCCAGCATCAGGCGCTGTGGTGCCATTTGCAATTCTGCGCAGGCAGCATCCAGCGCTTTGTACTCGATCGAGTTTTTATCCGGCTTGAACAAGAGCTGCAACACGATAGGAAGCATGGCATCCGGCAAGCGCATCGCTTTTAATTCTTCAACGTACTGGGCTTGCACCAACGCTTGCTGGCGCTTTTTCTCAACGCCCGCCAAAGCCGCTTTCAACGATGCTTCCGGCGCTGCCTTGTAACGGCCTTTGCCTTTTTTATAGAAATAAATCGGGGCAGCATGCAAACGCAGTATCAACCCGGCCGCTTCATGTGGCTTGGGTTCATGACCAAAATACTCGGTACCCAGTTCTGCAAAACCAAATTCTTCCTGGCCCGCCACTTCCCACAGGAAATCGAGATCGATATCCGCGGCGATGGCTTGCGCATCCGTCATGAATTCCGCTGGTGCAGGACTGGCAAATTGCAGCAGGACATCCTTGGATCTCACCTTGCTGCGTTTGCCCGTAGGCAGTTCTACCTGATATGCCTCACCCTGCTGCGACATCGCGACGCCGGCCTTGAAGTCACCGGATTCATCAAAAAATAGATTCATTCAATACTTTGCTTATTTAGTAATTCTTAATCGTTCTTTATACAGCTGCACCTACTATCGCTCCCGCTTGTACACAGGATAGATTGCTGCATGGATTACGCGCACATTTGCGCTGTGTTATTTAGCTTTTCCTCTCGGCGTGCGGATTCTGCCGGATCGTAGCCAGATTGGGGAGAAAAACTTCTGTTACCAGTAGCAAACCCTGGCCGCGACGATACAAACAACGACGCGCATATAAAGGTGCAGGCAAGGCCTGACCCAGGGCTGCCGCCGCGCGCACCGCCAGCGGATGCTGTGCCGACAGGCGCGCATATTCCAGTTTGCCGCGCCACACCTTGGGATCACCAAACAAGGTAGTCCCCAACGAGCGCTCGCCCAGCGTGCCAAAAAATGGCCAGTCAGAAGCAGTCGCCGACAGCGGCACTATCGTGTGTGCATAGACGACAGGCGTGTCATCACAGCACAGCAATACTTCACGTTCCTGCACTTGCAGACGGCGCGGCAAGGCGACCATCTCATATTCATCCGCCAACACCATCGCTTGCTGTTGTACCAGCCGGCGTATGCGAAATTGCTCACAGCGTGCGACCAGCTTCATCGTCAGCGACATCTCATCCGTCAGCCAGCCCCGCATCTGCGGCGACGGCTGCACGGCGTTGACATGTGCATACCAGTACGCGTGCGTAACCGCGCGATGTGTCCTGGTCTCGCTCATCACTGCACCGCTCCGAGGTCGACACCGCAAAAGGCCAGCACTTCATCTGCATACTCGGCAAAATCAGATATGCCGTGGTCGCTGCCTTCTATTACATGCTGTTTTGCACCTGCGAATTGCGTCACCATCTCACGCCAGTCGAGCAACTCATCACCGCTTGCTGCTATCAGGAAATAACGTTGCGGCTGCGTAATCACAGGCACGGCCAGCGCCGTCAATTCATCAATATACTCGCGCTTGAATTCAAACGCCTCATTCGAGTGATATTGCGTTTTGACACCAACCTGGCTCGCCAGGTCGCGTGCTGCGTGCACGGCAGGATTAAGCATGACAGCCCGACAACCCAGTCGTTCTGCCAGCCAGGTTGCGTAGTAGCCACCGAGCGAAGAACCGATCAGTGTGAGCTCGGCAGGAGGAATATCCTGCGCAAGCGACAATGCCAGCGCGATTGCTGCGCTTGGTGAAGCGGGTAGTTGCGGACAAATATATTCATCACCCCGCCCCAGCGCCTGCATGCGGGCCGCCAGCAAACTGGTTTTATATGACAGCGGGGAAGAACGGAAACCGTGCAGATACAAAATCATTGAGCCAGCGCATCCAGAATCTTTTGGTGCACACCGCCAAAGCCACCGTTGCTCATGACCAGGATCTGGTCGCCGGTTTGTGCACTTTGCGCAATCGCTTGCACCAGAGTTGGCAAGTCATTAAAGGCGCGCGCCTTGTCGCCCAAAGGTGACAGTGCTTCCGCCAGATCCCAGCCCAGCGCATCCTTGCCGTTACCGCTGGCGCCATAACCGAAGACCAAGTCGGCATCGACCAGGCTGCCAGGCAAGGCTTCTTTCATCGTGCCCAGCTTCATCGTATTCGAGCGCGGTTCCAGCACTGCGAGTATGCGTGCCTTGCCGACCTTCTTGCGCAAGCCCTCTACCGTGGTCGCGATGGCCGTCGGATGATGCGCGAAGTCGTCATAGACGGCGATATCGTTGACCGTACCGCGCAGCTCCATGCGTCGTTTGACGTTTTCAAATTGTCCGAGTGCGGCGATTGCCTGTGCTGGCAATACGCCAACGTGGCGTGCAGCAGCGATGGCAGCCAGCGCATTCATGCGATTGTGTTCGCCGGTCAGCGACCACTGCACTGTGCCTTGCAATTCGCCATTGAAGATCACATCGAAATTGCCATCGTCATGCGTGGTCAGCGACCAGCCATCCTTGCCGCCAAACCATTCGCTCTCGCTCCAGCAACCACGTTGCAATACGCGTTGCAACGCCTCCTCGCGTCCGTTTGCAATCACGCGCCCTACACCCGGCACGGTACGCACCAGATGATGGAACTGGGTTTCGATTGCATGCAGGTCAGGGAAAATATCGGCGTGGTCGTATTCCAGGTTATTCAGGATCGCTGTCTTCGCGTGGTAGTGCACGAACTTGCTGCGCTTGTCGAAGAAGGCCGTATCGTATTCATCCGCCTCAATCACGAAGAATGACGATTCCTTGCCGCTGCCGGACAAGCGCGCAGAAATACCAAAGTTCATAGGCACGCCGCCGATCAGGAAGCCGGGATCGTAGCCTGCATCTTGCAGTATCCACGCCAACATGGACGAAGTCGTGGTTTTACCGTGTGTACCTGCAACAGCGAGCACCCACTTACCTTGCAGGATGTGCTCACCTATCCATTGCGGGCCGGAGGTGTATGGCAAACCTCGATTGAGGATTTCTTCCATCAGCGGATTGCCGCGCGAAACAACGTTGCCGATGACATATAAATCAGGGGACAGGCTGATCTGTTCGGGACCGTAACCTTCGATCAGCTTGATGCCTTGTGCTTCAAGCTGGGTACTCATAGGCGGATAGACGTTCGCGTCGCATCCGGTAACCGTATGGCCGGCGGCCTTAGCCAGAACTGCCAAACCACCCATGAAGGTGCCGCAAACGCCAAGTATGTGGATATGCATTGTACAATTTCAGATTGAATTAACGAGATTTTACCCGACGACGGGCCTATGTCGGCGGGAGTATCAATCACGCCATGCCTACACCCCCTTTGTCCGATACCGAATTGCTGCGCGCGGAAATCGCCGCAGCCGCCGCCCGCCTGATTGCAGAAGATGGGGTCGACTACGGCACGGCCAAACGCAAGGCCGTCAAACAGATACTGGGCAATAGCAAAGTGCGCGGCAATGTGCTGCCGGACAACAGCCAGATCGAAGACGAGGTACGGATATATAACGAGCTGTTTTTCGGTGACACCCAGCCTGCCCGCTTATTGCATTTGCGGCAACTCGCGGTGCGCCTGATGGCCGAACTGGCACCTTTCCAGCCCCACCTGACCGGCGCGATCCTGAACGGCACCGCAGGCGAACACTCGGAAATCCATCTGCAATTGTTCGCAGAAAGTCCGAAAGACGTAGAAATCTATCTATTAAATAAGGGGGTGGACTTCGACGTTTCGGAGTCCAATCATTTCAAAGGTCACAACGAGCCGGTAGAAACCCTGAGCTTCCTCTGGCAACAGGAAGGCGTACACCTGGCACTCTACAACAGCGATGATCTGCGAGGCGCCCTGAAAAAGTCATCATCCGGCCGTGCCGAGCGTGCTGATATAGAATCAGTGCGCGCACTGCTATCCGAGGAAAATGAGTAAATATGAAACGTAATGTCTTTTTGTTCGCCACTATCGCCGTATTCTTTGCTGCCTTCGGCATCTACTTCGGTGCCAAACATCACCGTCCGGCCAATCCCGAATCTCCCGCCGTCGCCAACTTCTTCGCGCAGAACATGGAAGACAGCAACGGCAAAACACATAGCTTGGGTGAATACCATGGCAAAACCCTGATCGTTAACTTTTGGGCAACGTGGTGCGCACCCTGCGTGGAAGAAATGCCTGAACTGACGGAATTACAAACAGAGCTGGCCGGAAAGAACATCCAGATCCTCGGTATCGGCATAGACTCGCCGAGCAATATCCGCGAATTCGCCGCCAAATATAAAATCACCTATCCGCTTTATATAGCCGGACTGACCGGCAGCGAACTGTCGCGCCAATTCGGCAATCAGGCTGGCGGCCTGCCTTTTACCGTGATCATTGGACCGAAAGGCGACGTACGCAAAACCTACCTGGGTCGCCTGAAGATGGATCAACTGCGCGCCGACATCGCCGCTCTTTAAATCCAAAGCAAGATTTTTCCTTGCCAATCAGCGCCATTTAGCGGCAAAATGCGCCCATCGTCTGCAAACGGAGTTGCATCTCCATGGCAAAAAATATTCTTTTATTAAACGGCCCGAACCTGAATTTACTGGGTTCGCGCGAGCCTGAAGTCTATGGCAGCACCACTCTTGCTGATGTGGAACGTGCGGCCAGCGAACAGGTTGCGCAAGCCGGTGCCAAATTGACGACCTTCCAGAGCAATCATGAAGGCGCGTTAATCGACCGCATCCAGGCCGCGAAAAAAGAAGGTATCGATGCCATCGTGATAAATCCGGGCGGACTTACGCATACCAGCGTATCATTGCGCGATGCATTGGCAGGCGTTGCCATACCATTTGTGGAAATCCACGTTTCCAACATTCACCAGCGCGAAGCATTTCGCCATCATTCCTATCTGTCCGGCATCGCTGTCGGCGTGATTTGCGGATTGGGCACCGAAGGATATACAGCAGCTATCTCTTTTGCGCTCAAAAAGCTCTAAATTTCACCATTTGTCGGCAAATGACTTATAATTGCCGCCATCTTCAATCATAAAAACTAAAATTTCCAAGGAAATTCACATGGATTTACGCAAGCTCAAGACCCTCATTGATCTGGTCGCAGAATCGGATATCGCTGAACTGGAAGTCACGGAAGGCGAAAGCAAAGTCCGTATCGTCAAATCTTCCGCAGCACCGCAAAACCAAGTAGTGATGATGCAACCGCAAGGCGCTCCAGCGCAATATGCACCTGCACCAGCAGCAGCTCCAGTAGCCGCCGCGGCACCAGTTGCAGCAGCACCAGTTGAAATCAAGGGTCATGTCGTTAAATCGCCTATGGTTGGCAGCTTCTACCGCTCCTCTGCTCCAGGTTCGCCAGCATTCGTTGAAGTTGGCTCGGTTGTCAAAGAAGGCGACACCCTGTGCATCATCGAAGCGATGAAACTCTTGAATGAAATCGATGCTGACGCTTCTGGCGTTATCAAGGAAATCCTGGTCGAAAACGGCCAACCGGTCGAGTTTGGCCAACCGTTGTTTATCATCGGCTAATAAATGGTTGCAGGGGTAGCGTAAGCAAGAGACGCTTAGCCGCCCCTCCCATTTTGCTGATTCGATTCATTCCCTATAACGACGAATCCAGTTTCCACTATGTTTGAAAAAATTCTTATCGCCAACCGTGGCGAGATTGCGCTCCGAATCCAGCGCGCCTGCCGCGAAATGGGCATCAAGACCGTGGTCGTCCATTCCGAGGCAGACCGCGATGCAAAATACGTCAAACTGGCCGACGAGTCCGTTTGTATCGGCCCGGCACCATCCACATTAAGCTATCTGAACATGCCGGCCATCATCAGCGCGGCAGAAGTGACCGACGCCGAAGCGATCCATCCCGGCTACGGCTTCCTGTCGGAAAATGCGGATTTTGCTGAACGCGTAGAGCAATCCGGCTTCGTCTTTATCGGTCCACGCTCGGAATCGATCCGCATGATGGGCGACAAAGTGTCGGCCAAACAAGCCATGATTAAAGCTGGCGTGCCATGCGTGCCAGGTTCGGACGGCGCATTGCCGGATGATCCGAAAGAAATCGTGCAGATTGCACGCAAGATCGGCTACCCGGTCATCATCAAGGCAGCCGGCGGTGGCGGTGGACGCGGCATGCGCGTTGTGCATACCGAAGCAGCTTTGCTGAATGCGGTCACCATGACCAAGACCGAAGCCGGTACAGCCTTCGGCAATCCGGAAGTCTATATGGAGAAGTACCTGGAAAATCCACGTCACGTGGAAATCCAGATCCTGGCCGACGAACACAAAAACGCCATCTGGTTGGGCGAGCGCGATTGCTCCATGCAACGTCGCCACCAGAAAGTCATGGAAGAAGCGCCAGCTCCTGGCATTCCACGCAAAACCATAGAACGCATCGGCGATCGCTGCGCAGAAGCTTGCCGCAAAATGGGTTATCGCGGTGCTGGTACGTTTGAGTTCCTGTACGAAAACGGTGAGTTCTACTTCATCGAAATGAACACCCGCGTGCAGGTTGAACATCCGGTCACCGAAATGATCACCGGCATCGACATCGTGCAAGAGCAGATCCGTATCGCTGCTGGCGAAAAACTGCGTTTCCGCCAACGTGACGTGATCCTGAGCGGCCACGCCATCGAATGCCGTATCAATGCGGAAGACCCGTTCAAGTTCACTCCGTCGCCAGGCAAGATTGTTTCCTGGCATGCACCTGGTGGTCCTGGCATCCGTGTAGACTCGCATGCGTATGCTGGTTACTACGTGCCGCCACACTACGACTCGATGGTAGGCAAAGTCATTGCTTACGGTGCGACCCGTGAACAAGCGATCAAGCGCATGCAAATCGCTTTGTCCGAAATGGTGGTGGAAGGCATACAAACCAACATCCCACTGCATCGTGAACTGATGGTGGATGCACGCTTCATCGAAGGCGGCACCAACATTCACTACCTCGAGCAAAAACTGGCAAACAAGCCAGATTTGCCGAAAGCGTAATCAGCATCATCTCCTGGCGTCGAGCCTATCGCTGTAACAATCAAGCGGTTTGATTGTTACAGCGTATACAAACTATCATCACCCTGCCCCTTGCGGGCGCACAGCCCCTATAATGACTGACAGTAAAGTACATCGAGGTAATACATGAGCTGGACCGAAATTGTGATCGAAGTCGCCCGTACGCATGCGGAAGCATTATCCGATGCGCTGATGGAGGCTGGCGCATTATCAGTCTCGGTAGAAGACGCTGACTTCGGCACTGACGCCGAACAACCTTTGTTTGGCGAACCCGGCATGGAACCGACAGACGCAGCGTGGGAACATAGCCGCGTTGTCGCCCTCACCCCCATCGAAGCAGACCAGGCCAGCATCGTGGCCGAAGCCGCACAAGCAGTCGGGCTCGTCGCTGCTGACGTCGTCTTTACACTGCGCGCCGTGGAAGAACAGGACTGGGTACGTTTAACCCAATCGCAATTCGAACCTATCCATATCGGTAAAAACATCTGGGTCGTGCCGAGCTGGCACGATGCACCTGACCCGCAGGCGCTGGTACTGGAACTGGACCCCGGCCTCGCCTTTGGCACCGGCAGCCATCCGACCACACGACTCTGCATGGAATGGCTGGAAGCAAATCCGCCAGTCGGCCTGAGCGTACTCGACTATGGCTGTGGCTCCGGCATACTGGCGATGGTGGCAGCCAAGCTGGGCTCCACCGACGTGATCGGTATCGATATCGATCCGCAAGCGATCAAGTCGGCAGTTTTCAATACCGAACGCAATCATTGCGACGTCGCTTATTACCTGCCGGATGAATTTGCCATCTCCGGCCATGCCCACACGTTTGACGTGGTCGTCGCCAACATCCTCGCCAACCCGCTCAAGGTGATGGCGCCGATGCTATCCGGACGCGTCCGTCCGGGTGGCAAGCTGATCCTGTCCGGCGTACTCGCGACCCAGGTCGAAGAAGTCACCGCCGCTTACGCTCCTTTCATCGCGCTCAGTGTCTGGGCAGAACATGAAGGTTGGGTCGCGTTGGCTGGCCATCTCCCGCCCGGCCAGGCATAAAGACCAACGCACTTATGGCACTCGCGACTCAATGTCCCCACTGCCAGACGACGTTCCGCGTCGCGCATGATCAATTGAAGTTGCGCGCAGGCCTGGTGCGCTGCGGCTACTGCAAGGAAATCTTTAACGGCATAGAGAATCTGTTGCCGTCTGAAGATGCCGCAGCATCCACACCAGCACCCGCGACACCTGCTGCGCCCGCCGTCGTCGAAACCCCATCTGTTCCTGCAACTCCGGTAGCACCCGTCTCTGAAGTAGATATGGATAACAGCGCTGACACAAGCAGCGCATCCGCACCGGATACCGCAGAAACCGAGACAGACGAAGCCGCAATCGAAGACCAAGCAGTAGAAGAAGAACCGGAAGTAGCAAAAGCACCGGCCGCCAGCAAGATAGATTTCGAGATCCCGGCCGGTTTTGAACGTGATGCGGATGTCTATGTACCTGATCCCGATTACGAAGCAAACAAACCCGAAGACCCGCTGCAGCGTATGACCTTGCTGGATTTCACCCGTGAACTCCCGGATGAAATCAATGCCGAAAACACCGCGTCCACCTACGACCCGAACGAGCTGGACCAGGCGATCAATGACTTGCAACGCAAACCCTGGCGCGGTAGCCGCAAATCGGCGAAAGCAGCGACCGAAGACGCACTGGATGAAGTCGATGCAGATGACGAGCCCGACTTCCTGAAACGAGGCAGGCGCAAACAACGCCTGAGCCGCAAGTTGCGCATTTTCCTCAGCATCAGTTGCTTCATTTTGCTGATCGCGGCCCTGCTGCAGGGCACCTATATATTCCGCAATCAAATCGCTGGCTGGTTCCCGCAAGCCAAACCGGCGTTGATCAACGCCTGTGAATTACTGGGTTGCCGCATCGACCTGCCTGCCCAGATCGACCAGGTATCGATAGAATCCAGCGAACTGCAAACGCTCGCCAATGACAAAGATACGTTTGTACTCACTACGCTGCTACGCAACTACAGCAGTACGTATCAGGAGTGGCCGCACATAGAATTGACGCTCAACGACACCAATGAAAAAGCCTTGTTGCGACGCGTCTTCACACCGGCTGACTATCTCAACAATAGCGAGGATGTGCGCATAGGCTTTAGCGCCAACAGCGAGCGCAGCGTCAAACTATCGTTTGAACTATCGCAGCTGAAAGCATCCGGCTACCGCGTCTACCTGTTCTACCCCTGAACTCCTGCCATTGAACACCGTGCCGCAAAGCAGCGGCCCAGTGTATGATTGCGACCAATTTCTTATCTCTGGCCTATTCCATACTAAATATGAAATCCTTAATTTGCGGTTCCGTTGCATTCGATACGATCATGTCCTTTGAAGGCCGTTTCTCCGAAGCCTTGCTGGCCGACCAATTGCACAAAATCAATGTGTCCTTCCTGGTTCCGAGCATACGCCGCGAATTCGGTGGTTGCGCCGGTAACATCGCGTACAACCTGAAATTGCTGGGCGGCGATCCGCTCATCATGGCAACCATAGGCCAGGATGGCGCGTCCTATCGTGACCGCCTCGAGCAATTGCAGATTTCGCAGCAATGCTTGAAAACCATAGATAACTCCTATACCGGCCAGGCCTTCATCACGACAGATGCTGGCGGTAACCAGATCAATGCGTTCCACCCGGGCGCAATGAGCTACTCCCATTACAACAAGGTGGCAGACGCTGGCCAGGTCGCCATCGCCATCGTCGCACCAGATGGCCGCGACGGCATGTTGCAGCACGCACAGCACTGTGCCGACCTGAATATCCCGCTGATCTTCGATCCGGGCCAGGGCTTGCCTATGTTTAATGGTGATGAGCTGAAGAACTTCATCGACCTGGCAACCTATGTTGCAGTCAATGATTACGAAGCAGAATTGCTGACTGAGCGTACCGGCTTGTCACTGAAACAGATCGCAGAGCGCGTTTCGGCCCTGGTCGTCACCCGCGGCGAACAAGGCGCAGAGATATTCACCGGCAACGAACATCTGAATATCCCATGCGTTAAGGCGGAACGGGTACTCGACCCGACCGGTTGCGGCGATGCATTCCGTGCCGGTATGTTGTTTGGTTTGACCAACAATATGGATTGGGCGACGACCGGACGTTTGTCCAGTCTGATGGGCTCCATCAAGATTGCACACCAGGGCCCACAAAACCACGTATTGTCGCGTACAGAGATCGACGATCGCTTCCAGCAAGCTTTCGGCTATCGTCTGTAAGAAGGAAGTACTGCGGATCCGGCTCGGTGGCCGGACCGCATATTCATTACAGTAGCGCTGCCACCACGGTAGTGACCAACTGTATCGCTATGCGCAGCAGGATCAGCGCAACCAGCGGCGATAAATCCACCGAGCCTATCAAAGGCACTACCCGGCGCAAAGGCCGCATCAGCGGATCATTCAAGGCACGGACGAACGGTGCCAGCGGCGCACGCGGATTCACCCAGCTAAAGATCACTTCGATCAGGATCAGGCCGATCAGGCCATATAAAGCCCACTGCACGACGCGCAGCAAGGACAGGAGCAACAGCGTTTGCGCGCTAAAGCCACCCCGCAACAACAGGTCAACAGCTGTTGCCACCAACGCCACCAGGAAGGCAGCAATCACACTGGCCCAATCGTAACCACCGGCACCCGGTAATACTCGGCGCAACGGGCGTACCAGCCAGTCTGTCAGTTGATAGGTAAATTGTGCCAGTTCCATCGGTGGACGCACGCGCACAGCCTGCATCCAGAATCTGAGCAGCAAGGCACCGGCCAGCACGATGGCGACCGTATCGATAATCAGCGTAAAGATGCTATCCAGCACGGAGACTCCTTAAAAAAAAACCGCTGTGCGACCAAAGCCACACAGCGGGATTGTGCCTGAATTTAATCAGGCGCATCCAAGCGAACCTGGATTTACGGACGTGTGCCCGTTGGAAACGGCCATGCTGCTGCCGGATTCAACACCGTCTTAACTGCAGGCGCTGCTACTGCTGCTGGCTTAGCGGCAGGCTTTTTAGGCGCTGCTTTTTTAGCTGCAGGTTTTTTAGCAACTGCTTTTTTAGCAGCAGGCTTAGCTGCTGGCTTTTTTGCGGCTGCCTTTTTAGCTGCTGGCTTTTTAGCTACAGCTTTTTTAGCTACGGCTTTTTTAGCAACTGCTTTTTTAGCAGCAGGCTTTTTAGCTGCTGCTTTTTTGGCCGCTGGCTTTTTCTTAGCTACGACTTTCTTAGCAACTGCTTTTTTAGCTACTGGCTTTTTAGCTGCTGCTTTTTTAGCCACTGGCTTTTTCTTAGCAACGACTTTTTTCGCTACAGCTTTTTTAGCTACGGCTTTTTTAGCTACGGCTTTTTTCGCTACTGGCTTTTTAGCTGCTGCTTTTTTAGCCACTGGCTTTTTAGCTACAGCTTTCTTAGCTACGGCTTTTTTCGCTACTGGCTTTTTAGCTGCTGCTTTTTTAGCCACTGGCTTTTTAGCTGCTGCTTTTTTAGCTACTGGTTTTTTTGCTGCAGCTGGTTTTTTAGCTGCTGCTTTCTTTGCAGCTGGTTTCTTAGCTGCTGGTTTTTTTGCTGCTGTTGCCATTTTGTTTCTCCTTCACGTGATGGAAAAAATCAAGCTTCTAGGTTTGAAACTCTCCCGCACCATCGCGATGGTTTGGGCGAATTATTCATCGGCACAAGCGTGCTTGTTGCTTGCGCTAATGAATTCGGCTCCAGCTGAACTGCTGCATCCCCTCACTTATGCAGCACTTCAGCCTTGCTTGGCTATGCGTCCAACGTAGCGGAGCTACCGCTATAGCCAAAAAAAACGCCAGCGCACACGCCGGCATTGGAATACTGTTTCAGAAAAAACAAACCTTTTTTAAAGAAAAAAACCGCCGCACCTGACTGAATCAAGTGTTGCGGTTTGAGCAGATGAGATCGTATAGGTCTTCTACTGTTCATTAAATTTGGTTGTTGCCTTTCCTGTTTTACGCAGTCTTTGTAATTCCTGCTTGAGCGACTGCATCTTTGGAACTACTCTTTTGCTGCTTGTTTCGCGTTGCTCAGGCAACGCGATTTTTAATTATTTATTCCCAGTTGAGCGCGCCACCAGTTTGGTATTCGATGACACGTGTCTCAAAAAAGTTGCGCTCTTTTTTCAGATCGATCATTTCGCTCATCCATGGGAATGGATTTTCTTCTTGTTCAAACATCGGTTCCAAACCGATTTGTTGTGCGCGGCGATTTGCAATGAATCTCAAATAGCCTTTGAACATCGGTGCGTTAAGACCAAGCACTCCACGCGGCATTGTATCCTCTGCGTAACGATATTCCAACTCTACTGCGCGTAAAAACAACGTTTTAATCTCTTCGCGGAATTGCGGCGTCCACAAATGCGGATTTTCGAGCTTGATCGTGTTGATCAAATCGATGCCGAAGTTGCAGTGCATCGACTCATCACGCAGGATGTATTGATACTGCTCTGCAGCACCCATCATCTTGTTTTGACGACCGAGCGCGAGGATTTGTGCGAAGCCGACATAGAAGAAAAGACCTTCCATCAGGCAGGCAAACACGATGAGCGAGCGCAGCAATTTTTGATCATTCTCAATCGTGCCGGTCTTGAATTCAGGATCGGTCAGCGTCTCGATGAATGGGATCAGGAACTGATCCTTGTCGCGGATCGACTCGACTTCATTGTAAGCATTGAAGATTTCGCCTTCGTCCAGGCCCAGCGATTCAACGATGTATTGATAAGCGTGAGTGTGGATCGCTTCTTCAAATGCCTGGCGCAGCAAGTACTGGCGGCATTCCGGAGCGGTAATGTGGCGGTAGGTACCGAGCACGATGTTGTTGGCAGCCAGAGAATCGGCGGTAACGAAGAAGCCGAGGTTACGCTTGACCAGACGACGCTCGTCTTCGGTCAGGCCATTCGGGTTTTTCCACAGTTCAATATCACGCTGCATATTGATCTCTTGCGGCATCCAGTGGTTAGCGCAACCGGCCAGATATTTATCCCATGCCCATTTATATTTGAACGGAACCAGTTGGTTAACGTCTGTTTGCCCGTTGATGACGCGCTTGTCGGCGGCGTCCATACGGCGGGTCGGGTCGACTGCAGCAGCGTTTTTCGCTACCAGTGCAGGATCCAGTGCCACATCCTGTTGCGCCTGCGCGCGTGGTGCGGCTGCTTCACGCACTGGTTGCAACGCTGGTTGCGCGCCAGGCGCAGGTGCTGCCGGAGTTACTTCTTCATCCCAACTTAGCATGACTTATTTCCTTATTCGTATTCTGCTGGTGTCGTTACACCGTCGTTGCAGAACAAAAGCTCATAGTCCTTTGTCTGCTTTCTTTACATCTAGTTCAATCTCGCGCTGGCCAGCCGGTTTAATCCCGCCCTGCCAGCGCTTGGCTACCGCTTATTGGCAAGCTTCGCATTCCTCGAATCCTGCATCACCAGGACGCAACATGCAAGCAGGACCGTCTGTTTCTGCCGCTGCTTGTGGTGCTGCCGATGGAGCGCCCGAATCCACTGCATTCAACGCGCCGGTTTTGGACGTCGATTTCTCGGTATGCGTTGCACCCATGGTACGCAGGTAGTAAGTGGTTTTCAGGCCACGCAACCATGCCAGTTTGTAGGTGTCGTCCAGTTTCTTGCCGGATGCGCCAGCCATGTAGATATTCAGGGATTGCGCCTGATCGATCCATTTTTGACGACGCGATGCCGCTTCAACCAGCCATTTCGGCTCAACTTCAAACGCCGTTGCGTAGATGTCGCGCAAGTCTTGCGGAATGCGGTCGATCTTGGCCAGGCTGCCGTCGAAGTATTTGAGATCGGAAATCATGACTTCATCCCACAAGCCACGTGCTTTCAAATCACGTACCAGGTATTCATTGATCTCGGTGAACTCACCCGACAGGTTCGATTTAACGTACAGGTTCTGGTAAGTCGGTTCGATACATGCCGAAACGCCGATGATGTTCGAAATGGTTGCGGTTGGTGCAATCGCCACGCAGTTCGAGTTACGCATACCGTATTGTTTGATGCGTTCACGCAACGGTGCCCAGTCCAGGGTTTCTGTCAGGTCGGCTTCCAGATAGCCGCCGCGCTCTTCCTGCAGCAGCTTCAGCGAGTCTTGCGGCAGGATGCCACGATCCCACAGCGAACCACGGTAGGAGCTGTAACGACCACGTTCTTCGGCCAGTTCGGTCGATGCGTAGTAAGCGTAGTAGCAGACGGCTTCCATTGAGCGGTCAGCAAACTGTACTGCTTCATCCGAAGCGTAAGGAATGCGCATCATGTGCAGGCAATCCTGGAAACCCATGATACCGAGGCCGACCGGACGGTGGCGCAGGTTGGAATCACGTGCTTTCTTGACTGCGTAGTAGTTGATGTCGATCACGTTATCCAGCATGCGCATCGCGGTACGTACCGTTTTTTGCAGCTTGACGTGGTCCAGCTGGCCGTCTTTCATGTGGGCCGGCATATTGACCGAACCCAGGTTGCAGACTGCGATTTCCGAATCGTTGGTGTTCAGTGTGATCTCGGTGCACAGGTTCGAGCTGTGAACCACGCCCACGTGTTGCTGTGGCGAACGGATGTTGCAAGGATCTTTGAATGTGATCCATGGGTGGCCGGTTTCGAACAGCATGGACAGCATTTTGCGCCACAGGTCCAGTGCCTGAATTTTCTTGAACAGTTTCAGTTCGCCGCGCGCTGCCTTGGCTTCGTAGCCGGTGTAAGCCGCTTCGAACGCTTTGCCGACTTTGTCGTGCAGGTCTGGTGCATCGGATGGCGAGAACAGGGTCCATTCGCCTTTTTCCATGACGCGTTTCATGAACAGGTCAGGAATCCAGTTAGCGGTATTCATGTCATGCGTACGACGACGGTCATCGCCGGTGTTTTTACGCAGGTCGAGGAATTCCTCGATGTCCATGTGCCAGGTTTCCAGGTATGCGCAGACTGCGCCTTTGCGTTTGCCGCCCTGGTTAACCGCAACTGCGGTGTCGTTGACGACTTTCAGGAATGGAACCACGCCTTGCGAACGGCCGTTGGTGCCTTTGATATGTGCGCCCAGCGAACGGACCGGAGTCCAGTCGTTGCCCAGGCCGCCGGCATACTTAGCCAGCAATGCATTTTCCTTGATCGCTTCGTAGATGCCGTCGAGGTCATCAGCAACGGTGGTCAGATAGCACGACGACAATTGCGAACGTTGGGTACCGGAGTTGAACAGGGTTGGTGTCGAGCTCATGAAGTCGAAGCTGGACAGCAGGTTGTAGAACTCGATAGCGCGTTCTTCGCGGTTGATTTCGTTCAGTGCCAGGCCCATCGCTACACGCATGTAGAACGCTTGCGGCATTTCAATACGGGTATCGCGGATGTGCAGGAAGTAACGGTCGTACAGGGTTTGCAGGCCGAGGTAGCCGAACTGCAGATCGCGCTCAGGAACCAGTGCGTCGCCCAGTTTCTTCAGATCGAACTGGCCGAGTTTGGAGTCCAGCAATTCTGCTTCGATACCTTTTTTGATGAATTTCGGGAAGTATTCGATGTACTGCGCAGGCGCGTCAGCTTGTGCCACTTCCTGGCCAAATACTTCTTTACGAATGGTGTGCATCAGCAAACGTGCGGTTACGGTGCTGTATGCAGGGTCTTTTTCCATCAGCGCGCGGGCAGCCAGGATGGCAGACTTGTGCAATTCTTCAACCGGTACGCCGTCGTACAGGTTTTTAACTGTTTCGTGCAGGATCGCTTCAGCATCAACGTGTTTTTCCAGACCCAGGCAAGCTGCATTGATCAGGTCACGCACTTGATTCATGTCCAGCGGACGACGCTGACCGTCTTCGGTCACGTGCAATTGGTGTGCTTCTTCGACTGGTTTGGCGGCTTGCTGCTGCGCACGCTCTTCCATACGTTTGGCGCGGTATAGAACGTAAGCGCGCGCGACATCGTGTTCACCCGAACGCATCAGCGCCAGTTCAACCTGGTCCTGGATGTCTTCGATGTGGAAGGTGCCACCGGCAGGCTGACGACGGACCAGAGCATTGACGACGTTCGAAGTCAGTTGTTCTACCAGTTCGCGCACACGCGCCGATGCCGCACCCTGGCCACCGTTAACTGCCAAAAATGCTTTGGTTACTGCGATGGAAATCTTCGATGGCTCAAAACCAACAACTGCGCCATTACGACGAATAATGCGATGTTCGCCCAGACCAGCGGTCTGTGTATTGGAGGTCGACGGTGCAGTCGCGAGGGACGCGATATTGCCAATTTCTGTCGGTGACTTGGCTGAAATTTCTTGCGTAGAGAGCATTACGACTCCTTCAATAGGGATTGGGGGCAATATTGCCGTACTTTTTTTAAGAGAGAAAACCGGCTACTGCCGGTTTCGCGAAATTGTTTTGTCTCGATGACAGCTGCAGAACCAGGTTCAAATGAAAACCAAAGCCGCAGCCAGAAACACAGCTAGCTGTGTTGAATGCCCGTGCCAACATCGTTCTATTTATATATGGCATCTGCCCAGAGCCCTTACATCATATGAATTAACAAATTGCTTGAAGGTGCATCTACCTGAACAAACTTAAGGCGGGACCGAAAACTTACTACATCTAGTGTGAAAATCACGATCTGCACTAATTCTAGTGCGCGAGACGCGAGGATGCAATCAATTTTTCAGCAGTTTCAGATATATTTTTTTATAAGAATATATGGGATTGCATAGCTGCATTTTTTACATTACGCGGAAAGCCAAATCTGGTGCGGGCTCACCTGTATTTGCCTGTTTTTGCTGCAGGCGATAACGTGCCTGATACTCTGCCCAATCGAAAAAAGGTCCCGGATCCGTTTTGCGACCAGGCGCGATATCTTCATGTCCGGTCACATGCATCAGCGGGTAAGCCACCTTCAGTGCTGCCGTCAACGCCGCCAACGCGCTGTACTGCGCATCCGCAAAAGCAGCAAAGTCGGTACCTTCCAATTCGATCCCGATCGAAAAATCGTTGCACCGCTCCTGTCCGCAAAAGGACGAAACCCCGGCATGCCAGGCCCGGTCATGCGCGGAAACAAATTGCATCACCGCACCATCACGCCGGATCAGGAAGTGTGCAGAAACACGCAAAGGCCGCAGCTGATCAAAATACGGGTCGGCATCATAATCCAATTTGTTCAGGAACAGGTCAGCAATATACGGTCCGCCAAACTGCGACGGCGGCAAGCTGATGTTATGTATCACCAGTAATGCAATTTCTGTTCCTTCTGCCCGTGCGTCAAAATTGGGCGAAGGCAGGTGCTCTGCCCCGATAGCCCAACCCGCGGCGTCGATCCGGAACTGCGTTGATGGCTGGCCCAAAGTCTTATTCCGGTGCATTGATGTCGAGCCGCTGCATCCGATAACGCAACTGGCGGAAGCTGATGCCGAGCAATTCGGCGGCCTGGGTACGGTTGAACTGGGTTTTGCTCAAGGCACGGCGGATGATTTCACGCTCGACGTCATCCAGGTGATCCGGCAAGGAACCGGGTATATCGTTAATGGCTGTCAACGCCGGGGCGTCCTGCACCACCACTTTAGACTCGGCCAGCGCTGCGACTGATTGCTCTGCTTCCGCTACCGCAACCGTCTTGGGCGTATATGCGGCCTTCAGCACCAGGTCGCCTACTTCGATCACGCCGTCATTGGCAAAGGCCAGCGCACGTTCCAGTATGTTTTCCAGTTCACGCACATTGCCGGGGAAGGAATAATCCAGCAAGGCATCCAGTGCCGCCGGAGCCAGGCTGACCGGCTCGGTATCCAGACGCGTCAGGATGGCTTGCGCCAGCAAGGCAATATCGTCGAGGCGTTCGCGCAAAGGCGGCAAATTCAATTCAATGACATTCAGGCGGTAATACAAATCCTGGCGGAAGGTACCGCGTCCCACGCAATCAAGCAGGTTTTGATGAGTCGCACTAATAATACGTACATCGACCGGCTCTTCCACCGTCGCCCCGACTTTGCGCACACGACGCTCCTGAATTGCGCGCAGCAGCTTGACCTGCATCGCCAGCGGCAGGTCGGCCACCTCATCCAGCAGCAAGGTGCCGCCGTTCGCCGCCTGGAAGAAACCATCACGGTCATCAACCGCACCGGTAAACGCACCTTTACGGTAACCAAAGAACTCCGCTTCCATCAGCGCTTCCGGGATGGCGCCGCAGTTAACGGCTACAAACGGTTTGTCGCTGCGACCACTCTGTGCATGAATATCGCGGGCCGCCAATTCCTTGCCGCTGCCGGACTCACCACTGATGGCAACCGGTGCCATGCTGCGCGCCAGGCGGGCAATCTGTGCCCGCAGTGCCTGCATCGCTGCCGACTGCCCCATTAGACGCAAGGCTGGTGTGACTGCCACTTTGACGCTAGGCTGCTCATCGAACTGGCTGATACGCAAGGCGGAACGCACCATGACGCGCAATTGCTCCAGCCCGACCGGTTTCGACAAATAATCAAAAGCACCGGCTTTCAAAGCCACCACCGCATTGTCAGCACTACCGAAAGCGGTAATCACAGCGACCGGGGTGTTTTTATATTGCGCAGTAATTTCCTGCACCAGCTCTATGCCCAGGCCATCCGGCAAGCGCATATCGGTCAAGACCAGCGCATATTCATGTTGCTTCAGATAATCGCGCGCAGTAGCCAGGTCGGATGCGCTGTCGATATCCAAACCCATTTTGACGAGTGTAATTTCCAGCAACTCGCGCAGGTCCGCCTCATCATCGACGATAAGAATACGAGGAGATGTCATGGTGCGCAGTGTGTAGGGTTGAAGGACATTTAAACAGCTTCGTTAGTGGCAAAAGTAATCACAAACCGACCTGAGGGCTTACCCGACTCCTCATCCGTCCGGCACTCATAGTTCAGCATCGCGCCATTATTCAGGCACAGCTCGCGCGCCAGATACAGACCGAGGCCGGTACCCTTGTTGGAGGTCGTATAAAACGGCTCGAACAGATGAGCACGTACCGCAGGCGTGATCTGCGCGCCGTCATCCTGTACGTGCAACTCCAGCCGATGGCCGGGCGTCGCTACTATATATATACGTATACTGGCGGCGGCTCCACTGGCGTAGCGTAACGCATTTGTCAGCAAGTTCAAGACGATTTCGCGCAAATGCAACGGATCGAAACGGACTTTATACGGCTTCATGTCAGACACTGTGATCATGCCATCCTTGATCTCGTGCAGCTCATTTAATTCGTTCAGCAAGTCTTCGAACAGCAGATCCAGGCTTAGCGGCTCGTGGTACTGGTGTGCCTTGCGCGACAGCTTCAGGATGTCTTCTATCATCCGGTTCAGGCGTGCCACGTTGTCGCTGATAATGGCGAGCAGGCGCTGCTGGCCGGAGCTGAGCTCATCTTCTTTCAGCAAAGAAGTCGCATGGCCTATCGCCGACAAGGGATTGCGCACCTCATGCGCAATGCTGGCGGTGAGCCGCCCCATGGACGCCAGCTTCAATTGCTGCGCCTGGTTTTCAATCTCGCTGACATCCTGCAGGAAAATCACGACCCGGTCTTCCTGCACGCCATCGGCATCGACCCGGGCAAAGCGCAGTTTCAAATGCGTCATCAATTCACGACGTCCACCCATGATGGTACTACCGCCTTGCAAGGTGTTTTCTTCCGTGTGTTTGATGAATACAAAAGTCGGAGTCTGCTGCAATGTGTTGGGCTGCGTCGGTGCGCGCAAGCCGGAACGTGCGCCCCAGGCGGAATAAGCGGCAGCGATCGGTGCCAGCCACACCATATCGGACAACCTGCCGTAGTCACCTACGTGTGGAAAAGTCAGGCCGAGCATACGTGCTGCTGCCGGATTGCTGGTAAGTACGCGACCTTTACGATCCACCACCAAAATGCCATCCTCCATATCGGCGATCACCAAACGATTGATTGCCTGTTGCACATGCAAGGCGCGACCACGGCCGCGTGCCAGCGTTTCCTGTTTGATCAGGCGCGCCGCCAGCCGGTTAATGGCAAAGATGATGATGAAAAACGCTGCGCCATACAAACCGACTTGCGAAGACGAAATGTCGGCGTTGTCATTCAATAATTGATAGCCGTTTTCTGCCAGCAGGACCAGCGTCGCCGCAGAAACGAAGAAGAGCGCCAGCACCAGTGGCGTCAGAATCGCACCACCAGCCAGCGGGAATAAATAGAGGATGGCGAGACCGCTCTTGAGACCGCCCGCGGTCAGGTACAGCATGGAGATGGCGACGATATCTACCGATACCTGCACCACGACCTGCAACAGGAAGCGACGGCGCCAGTACAGTGACAACAAGACAAACAGCAAACCCAGCACCAGGTACACCACGCAGGCGCCCCAGAAATTTTCCTTATGCAGCCACAGCTTGGATGAGCCCATGCCGAAGTAACCGAACAAAACTGCGGCAATCAGGGTGCGCGTCAGCGCAAAAGCCTGCAAAGTACGCCAGAAGGTATCCCGCGTATCCGCTGCCACCGGTTTGGTATTCACCATGTATCAGCGCGCCAGATGCTGACGGCGATGTTCATCGCTGCAAAAGGCCAGGCTGGAAGTCCCCAACACCGCCTCGGATGCGGGGAAATGGGTGCCGCAATGGGCACAGCTGAGCATAGTCTCGGTCTCGCCGGTCGCGGCTGGCGGGCGAGTTTGCGCTTTTGGCGGCTCAGCCTTGTTCGACTTTTTGCTGCGCAGTATCCAGATCACTGCGACGATTACACCAGCCCATAACAACAACTTCATGCCAGGCTCCGGTGCAGGATTACTTCAAATACAAAACGGCTGCCGACATACGCCAGGAACAGGGTAGTAAACCCCGTCAGTGTAAAACTAAGCGCAGTCTTGCCACGCCAGCCGCGCCATCTGCGTCCGGCCAGCAAGACACCGAACAAAATCCACGACAGCATCGTGAAGATGGTTTTATGTTCCCATTTAAATGCCTTGCCGAATAACTCTTCGGAAAACACCACGCCCGACAATACCGTCAGCGTCAACAGGAAGAAACCGATGCCGATCAGGCGGAACAGCAATTTCTCCATCGTCAGCAATGCTGGTAACCGGTCGATCGCCAGCGCAAACCAGCCGGTCTTTTGTACACTCAGACGGGTATGCAGCTTGGATTCCTGCAACGCCATCAGCACTGCGTGAAAGGCCGCGATGGTCAGCGTGCTGTAAGCCAGCATCGCAATCGCAATATGCCAGGGAAATAGTGCCGACTTGCCATCCAGCGGGATCAGGCTGCCGGGGAACACCGTGGGCAGCAATACGCCGATGGCCGCGCTGGGCAAAACCAGAACACGTAAACCATCGAGACTGAAATTGCGATTTTCCAGCCAGTAAATCGCGACCGAAATCCACAAGGCACCGGACAACATGATGGCAAATCCCATCCGCAAGACACCATGCCCGATCACATCAACCCACAGCGCAGCCCCGTGCAGCAGCCAGCCGATCAGGGTGCCGGTAGAGATTGCCGTGTGCTGTTTCGACGGCAGGAATGCGCAAGCTGCGTAGAACAATGCAGCCAAGACAAAGAAGTATGTGTACATCGCTTAAGTTTACACCATGTAAGGCCAGCACCCCGGTCGGCAGGACCAGCGGCGCGCCGCTTTTGCAGCTCACTGGCAGCAGCTTTGTGTCTGCCGTGAAATTGCTCCCGTGACATTACCACTAGCCGGACACAAACGCGCGTACTAGATGCGTTTGCGCGATAAAAATTTGCCAGGCCAGGGCCGACCCAAGCAGGCGTCTATATATAGATAGCAGGCCAGCAACTATCTCAGGCCAGGCGGCGCATCCGCCAGCGCATCGGTTAAAATGAGACTTTCGCCATACTGTGCCGCAAGCCGCTTTAGCGCTGTCGCCCTTGGCATCACCGTTTAGTCAGACTCACACCAGCCACTATCCATGCTCGACAATCTCACCCAACGCTTAGCCAAAGCCGTCAAAACCATGCGCGGAGAAGCGCGCCTGACGGAAACCAATACTGCAGAAATGCTGCGCGAAGTCCGTCTGGCCCTGCTCGAAGCCGACGTTGCCTTGCCCGCCGTGCGCGAATTCATCAGCCGCGTCAAAGAAAAAGCGATGGGCGAAGATGTAGTGGGCTCGCTCACACCTGGCCAGGCACTGGTCGGTGTCGTACAGCGCGAACTGGCTGCCATCATGGGCGGCGATCTCGGTCCGGAAGCATCACAACTGAATTTTGCCACCCAGCCGCCCGCCATTATCCTGATGGCCGGTCTGCAAGGTGCAGGTAAAACCACCACCGTCGGTAAGCTGGCCAAATACCTGCGCGAGCAAAAGAAGAAAAAAGTCCTGACCGTTTCCGCCGACGTCTACCGTCCGGCCGCTATCGGCCAGCTGGAAACCGTCACCGCACAAGTCGGTGCTGACTTCTTCCCGTCGCAGCCGACTGACAAGCCGGTCGACATCGCACTGGCCGCACTGGACTATGCGAAACGCCATTATCACGACGTACTGATCATCGATACCGCCGGTCGCCTCGGCATAGACGAAGCGATGATGCAGGAAATCAAAGCCCTGCATGGTGCCGTCAAACCGATAGAGACCCTGTTCGTGGTCGACGCGATGCTGGGTCAGGATGCAATCAATACGGCCAAAGCCTTTAGCGATGCACTGCCACTGACCGGTATCGTGCTGACCAAACTGGATGGTGATTCACGCGGCGGTGCCGCACTTTCGGTACGCCACATCACCGGCAAACCGATCAAATTCGCTGGTGTCGCAGAAAAACTCGATGGCCTGGAAGCGTTCGATCCGGCTCGTATGGCCGACCGTATCCTCGGTATGGGCGACATCCTGGCGCTGGTGGAAGAAGCCCGCAAAGGCGTCGACATGGAAGCGGCGCAAGGCCTGGCCAATAAAATCAAGGTCGGCGGCAAGTTCGATTTGAACGACTTCAAATCGCAACTGGCGCAAATGAAGAAAATGGGCGGCATGTCCAACCTGATGGATAAACTGCCAGCGCAACTGCAGCAAGCCGCCGCTGGCGCGAATATGGGCATGGCTGACAAACAGGTGGTCCGCATGGAAGGCATCATCAATTCGATGACGCCGCAAGAACGTGCCAAACCAGAGCTGATCAAGGCTTCGCGCAAACGCCGTATCGCTACCGGCGCAGGCGTCCAGGTGCAGGAAGTCAACCGCATGCTGGCGCAATTCGATCAAATGCAGACCATGATGAAGAAGCTCAAAGGCGGCAATATGATGAAAATGATGCGCGGCATGAAGGGTATGCTACCCGGCATGCGCTGATTTTTCCCGCCATTTAGACAAAAAGCCCGGCTCGCAAGACCGGGCTTTTTCTTATTCTGCCACCGCTACATCCCGACCTTTTTACTGATCCGCACAAAAAAGGGAGGAATGCGGTGCCGTCTTTCCGATTCGCTGCGATGCAAAACCTGCCGCTTGCGCATCCCAAAGCGCATCGAAAAATGAGATGAAAAACTGCGCCACAGAATCGAATAAACCAGCCGCACTTTCCAACACTACGCTATACGTGGCTTGCAGCCTACAAATACAGAGGGGAACGCACAAAAAACACTTGCGTAGCAAGAAAAACCACACCACTATTGACGGTGCGTGAATTGGCGCAATTTCCCAACACAATGTGAAGGAGGTTTGAAGATGGCAACAGCCAAAAAACCAGCGGCCACTAAACCGGCCGCCAAGAAACCAGCTGCGAAAAAACCCGTAGCGAAAAAAGCAGCACCAGCAAAAAAAGCAGCGCCGGCAAAGAAAGCCGCTCCTGCTAAAAAAGTAGCCGCTAAAAAGCCAGCAGCGAAAAAAGTTGCAGCGAAAAAGCCAGCAGCCGCACGCAAGCCTAACGCCGCATTCATGAAACCAGTAACACCGTCCGCCGTTCTGGCCGCTGTTATCGGTGCATCGCCAGCTCCACGCACTGAAGTCACCAAAAAAGTGTGGGACTACATCAAGAAGTTCAAACTGCAAAACGAAGCTAACAAACGCATGATTGATGCGGATGAAAAGCTGAAAGCTGTCTTTGGCGGTAAAAAACAAGTGTCCATGTTTGAGATGACCAAACTCATCTCGGGTCACCTGAAATAATTTGCCTCTGTGCCAAACATAAACGCCCGCATCGCGCGGGCGTTTTTGTATTTGTACTCTGTTCTGCTTTACTTCCGTTCCGATCCGGTTTCTGCCACTACGTTCGTGATCGGTGCACGCTGATGCTCCCACTTCTTCCACGCCGCCAGCACAGCATTCGGATATTCAGGACGGCCGCGACTACCGTTATACCTGCCTAAAGCCAGATACAAATCACCACGCTCCATATCCAGATACATACGCAGGATGGAGCAGCCGAAGCGCAAATTGGTTTGCATATGGAACAGCTTGCTGCGATCACCATCGCCTATGACACGCGTCCAGAACGGCATCACCTGCATATAGCCATGGGCACCGACTGGTGATACCGCATATTTGCGAAACGCCGATTCCACCTGTATCAAACCCAGTACCAAAGCCGGATCCAGGCCAGCACGCCGCGCCTCATACCATGTCGTACGCAAGAACTCCAGGCGGACCTGACGATCCGGCAGCTTCTTGTACAGCCGATCCGACATCTCACCCAGCCAATGCAAATACTCGATGCGCTCATCGATACCGGCAAACTGCGGTATCGGCGGACGCGGATCTGTAATCGCGCGTGACAAGGCAATACGGACACCATCGGCCATCGCCTCTTCTTTTTGATTACCCGCGCTGGCGGCATTACTCAGCAGCGCGAACAACAAGGCACAAGCGAGTCCAGTGCCATATCTACGATAGCCATGCAACGAAGTATCAGGCGCAGCACATACGGGAGATACAACCTGATGACTACTCAAGTCCTGCCCTATCGCATACATGCTGGCCTGACGCATCGTAATGATTACTCAGCCAGTTTGGCTTGAACGAAAGCCAGCATTTCTTCCAGCGCAACCGGTGTCGCCGCGACATCACGACGGCCCTGGTATTCAAGCTTGCCTTCTTTCAGGCCGCGATCACCGATCACGATACGGTGCGGTACGCCTATCAGTTCCCAGTCAGCAAACATGGCCCCTGGGCGCTCACCGCGATCATCCAGAATCACGTCGACTCCGGCAGCTTGCAAAGCTTCATACAGCTTGTCGGTTTCAGCCTTGACACCTTCGCTGCGGTCGTAACCCATAGGGCACAGCACCACTTCAAATGGCGCCAGTGCAGTCGGCCAGATAATGCCCTTGTCGTCGAAATTCTGCTCGATCGCAGCACCCAGGATGCGGGTCACGCCGATGCCGTAGCAACCCATCTGGATCAGTTGTGGCTTGCCGTTTTCATCGAGGTAGGTCGCTTTCATCGATTCGGAATACGCGGTGCCGAGCTGGAATACGTGGCCGACTTCGATGCCGCGTTGTATCGCGAGCGCGCCTTTGCCGTCCGGCGATGGATCGCCTTCGACCACATTGCGGATATCGAAAACCTGCGCTTCCGGCAAATCGCGGCCCCAGTTCACCCCCGTAAAGTGGAAATCGACTTCATTCGCACCGCAGACGAAGTCATGCATGTTGGCGACCGTACGATCGACCACCACATTGACCGGTTTCTTGGTGTTGATCGGACCGAGGTAACCAGGTGGCGTTCCGAACCATTCAACGATTTCTGCCTCGCTGGCAAAGCGATAACCGGCGATGCCAGGGATTTTCGCGGCTTTGACTTCATTCAATTCGTGGTCACCGCGCAGCAACAGGAGCCAGACTTGCTTGCTGGTCACGCCTTTTTCTTCTTTTTCCACCGTCAACACGATGGACTTTACGGTTTGTGCCAACGGCAGGTTCAGCAAGGCAGCCACGTCTTCGCACTTGGCTTTGCCAGGTGTTGCGGTCTTGGTCAGGGCCTGGGTCGGCGCTGCACGTTCAGTGCCGAGTGGCAAGGCTTCAGCCGCTTCCATATTGGCGGCATAGTCAGAGTTCGGGCAGTAAACCAAAGCGTCTTCGCCGGTATCGGCAATCACGTGGAATTCGTGTGAACCGGAACCGCCGATCGCACCATTGTCGGCAGCCACCGCACGGAACTGCAGGCCGAAACGATTGAAGATTTTGACGTAGGCATCGAACATGATTTGATACGAACGCTTCAAACCGTCGACATCACGGTCAAACGAATACGCATCTTTCATCGTGAATTCACGACCCCGCATCAGGCCAAAGCGTGGGCGACGCTCGTCACGGAACTTGGTCTGGATATGGTAAAAATTGATAGGCAGCTGGCGGTAGGACTTGATTTCCGTCCGTACCACGTCCGTAACCACTTCTTCCGAAGTCGGCTGGATCGCGAATTCACGGCCATGCCTGTCCTTGACGCGCATCAACTCTGCGCCCATTTTGTCCCAGCGGCCGGTTTCCTGCCACAGCTCGGCCGGTTGCACTAATGGCATCAGCAGCTCGATGGCATGGGCCTTATTCATTTCCTCACGGATAATCGCCTCGACCTTGCGGATCACGCGCAAACCCATAGGCATATAGGTATAAATACCGGAACCGATGCGCTTGATCATGCCGGCACGCATCATCAGCTTGTGGCTGACGATTTCTGCGTCGGAAGGAGCTTCTTTGAGAGTGGAAATGAAAAAACGGGATGCGCGCATGACGATGAATTCTTTTTAAAAAGAGAGAGGGTTATAATCAACTCAATTTTAAAGGATTAGCTGGCTGATGCACCCACTCTTCGTACAATTGATTGCTCTCTCCGTTGTTCGCGCGTCATTGCGCGGGACTACGGTATAAGGCCGTACAGGTGACGATGTTCGATTGAGGGTCCGTTAGCCGCAGAAAGTTTTGAGGTACAACATGCTGGACCGTGAAGGCTTTCGCCCTAACGTCGGCATCATTCTGATCAACACCAGGAATGAAGTGTGGTGGGGCAAGCGGGTGCGCGAGCATTCGTGGCAATTCCCACAGGGCGGCATTAAATTTGGCGAAACCCCTGAGCAGGCTATGTATCGCGAGCTGGAAGAAGAAGTCGGCTTGCGGGCGGAGCACGTCAAAATCATAGGTCGCACCCGCGACTGGCTGCGCTACGAGGTGCCGGATCATTTCATCAAGCGGGAAATCCGCGGCCATTACAAGGGCCAGAAGCAGATCTGGTTCCTGCTGCGCATGGTCGGACGTGATTGCGACGTCAATCTGCGCATGACCGAACATCCGGAGTTCGACGCCTGGCGCTGGCATGATTACTGGGTACCACTGGATGTGGTGATCGAATTCAAACGGGATGTTTACCAGCGTGCCTTGCAGGAATTATCACGTTTCCTGTCGCGCCCGACGCAACATGTACCGCCACAGCACAATACCGCACGCTACCTGCGCCAGACGCATGCATCGCGCAAACCTGACGAACCATCTACCGCAAAGACCAAACCTGACAATGAATAAGTCGTTCTTTTCCTTGCACGCATTGCCGCAAACCCTGCTGGCCCTGGCGCTGTTGGCAGCCACGCAAATTTCCGTGGCGCAACAGCTGGAATACAACAAAGGGTTCGAAGAAGCCGAGGCAAAGAACTGGGAAGAACTTGAGGTGCCGCCACCTCCAGCACCCAAGACTGAAAACCTGCAACCTTTTTATGTAGGACCTACCGCTACCCAGACTTTTGCGATTGACACCAAGTCGCTGGCGATAGGCAAGGATGGCGTAATCCGTTACACGCTGGTTGCGGTCAGCCAGGGCGGTGCCAAAAACATCAGTTATGAAGGCATACGTTGCGCCACCTTCGAAAAGAAAATCTATGCCTTGGGACGTGAAGACGGCACATGGGCGCCTTCACGCCGCAACCAGTGGGAAGTGATCGTACGCAGCAAGGTGAACCGCCAGCATGCGGCACTGGCGCAAGATTACTTTTGCAGTAATCTGACGATAGTCGGGAATGAAAAAGAAATGCTGGAACGCATGAAGTACCGCAAGACACTGACAGACGAATTGTTGCGGGAATAAAAAAACGGGCGCACCATCGCCCGTTTTGCTTTACTGCAGATCAGTTACAACAAGACCAGATTGTCCCGGTGAATCAATTCCGGCTCTTCGACAAAACCGAGTATGGCAGCGATGTCCGATGAAGGTTTGCGCATGATGCGACGTGCGTCCGAACTTGCATAATTGCTGATCCCGCGTGCCAGCGCACGTCCGTGCTGGTCAACACAAGTAATCACATCCCCGCGACCAAAACTGCCAGTCACGTCGGTGACGCCAATAGGCAACAGTGACTTGCCATCAGCCGTTAACTTCCGTACCGCACCATCATCCAGCACCACTGCACCTACGGTTTGCAGGTGATCGGCCATCCATTGCTTGCGCGCCGTCAGTTGCGCGGTTTGAGCCGTCAGCTGGGTGCCGATGGCTTCGCCACCAGCCAGGCGTGTCAGGACATTATCTTCCCTCCCCCAGGCGATGACGGTATGTGCACCGGACAAGGCCGCACGTTTGGCCGCCAGGATTTTGGTCAGCATGCCGCCACGTCCGAGGCTGCTACCCGCACCGCCGGCCATTGCTTCCAGCGCCACATCACCGGCCTTGGCTTCATGGATAAAGACTGCATTCGGGTCTTTGCGTGGATCAGCGCTGAACAAGCCACGCTGATCGGTCAGGATGATCAGGGCGTCCGCTTCGATCAGGTTTGCAACCAGTGCACCCAGGGTATCGTTGTCGCCGAATTTGATTTCATCGGTGACCACGGTATCGTTTTCATTGATGATGGGAACGACGCCCAGGCGCAACAAGGTGAATAAGGTAGAACGCGCGTTCAGGTAGCGCTCACGATCGGCCAGGTCAGCATGCGTCAGCAGGATCTGCGCGGTACGCACGTCATGCTGGCGGAAGCTGGTTTCGTAAATTTGCGCCAGGCCCATTTGCCCTACTGCGGCGCAAGCCTGCAATTCATGGATGCCTACCGGTCGCTTGTCAAAACCCAGGCGTTGCATGCCTTCGACGATAGCACCGGAACTGACCAGCACGACTTCCTTGCCGAGTGCCCGCAATTGCGCGATTTGCGCCGCCCATTTCTGGATGGCATTGGCATCCAGGCCTTTACCGTCATTGGTGACGAGTGAAGAACCGACTTTGATGATGACGCGTTTGGCTTCTTGAATGACGGAGTCCATGCTTAATAACCCGGCTCTGTTTTAGTTTTGAGGTACCTGAACGGTGAGGATGCCGGATTGCCGGGCTACGGCAATCCCTTACAACTTTAGTCGATGATCTTGAAGCGCGGATCATCCGGGTCGATAGAGTCAATACCACGCGCCTCTTCAACCATTTGCGGTGTTTCTTCAGTGCGTTGCTCTGCCTGGCGTTGCACAGCTATGTATTCGTAGATTTCATTTACGAGGTCGGAGCAACCATCACGTGTCAGCGCCGAAATCTCAAACACCGGACCTTTCCAGCCAAAGCGTTTGATGAAGTCCTTCACGCGTTTTTTGCGTTCGTCTTCCGGCACCATGTCCAGCTTGTTCAGCACCAGCCAGCGTGGCTTGTCGTACAGCGACTCATCGTATTTCTGCAATTCCTTGACGATGGCTTTCGCTTCCTTGACCGGATCGACATTGTCGAACGGCGCCAGGTCCACGATGTGCAAGAGCAGACGGGTACGTTGCAAGTGGCGCAGGAACTGGATACCCAGTCCGGCGCCATCAGATGCTCCTTCGATCAGACCTGGAATGTCGGCAATCACGAAACTCTTTTCATGACTGACACGCACCATGCCCAGGTTTGGATGCAGCGTAGTAAACGGATAATCTGCGATCTTCGGACGCGCGTTCGACACAGCGGTAATGAAGGTCGATTTACCTGCATTCGGCATACCGAGCAAACCGATGTCGGCGAGCACTTTCAGCTCCAGCCGCAGTTCGCGTCGTTCACCTTCCTTGCCTTCGGATTTTTGCCGAGGGGCGCGGTTGGTCGATGATTTGAAATGGATATTGCCCCAGCCGCCTTCGCCGCCTTTGGCGATCAGGACTTCCTGCCCGTGCTCGGTCAGGTCGGCGATCAGCTCACCATCTTTGTTATCGATAATCAGGGTGCCGACTGGCATGCGCAATTTGATGTCGTCCGCGCCCTTGCCGTAGCAATCAGCACCGCGACCATTTTCGCCATTCTTGGCTTTGTGCATTTTGGCAAAACGGAAATCAACCAGCGTGTTGATATTGCGGTCTGCTACCGCATAGATGCTGCCGCCTTTTCCGCCGTCGCCGCCATCCGGACCACCAAACGGCCTGAATTTTTCACGACAAAAGGATGCGACGCCGTTGCCGCCATCACCGGCAATGACTTCGATTTTTGCTTCGTCGATAAACTTCATAATATTTGCCGTTATAAAACTAAAAAGGCTCTACCTGGGGCAGAGCCTTTCGATTGAAGGCTTTCGCCTTACCTTGCGTGCTTAAGTGAATTAAGCAGGTACTACAGTGACGTAATGGCGTTTCAACGCGCCTTTAGTAACAAATGCAACTTTGCCGTCGGTCAGTGCGAACAAGGTGTGATCCTTGCCGATACCGACGTTTTCGCCTGCGTGCATTTTGGTACCACGTTGGCGAACAATGATGCCGCCTGCGTTGATAGCTTGACCACCGTAGACTTTAACGCCCAGTCGTTTTGACTCTGAGTCACGACCATTTCGCGTAGTGCCGCCGCCTTTTTTATGTGCCATTTCTGACTCCTTGTATCTGGTTAGTCCGAGTCAGCGGCTTAGCCGTTGATCGAAACGATCTGCAATTCGGTGTAATTTTGGCGATGGCCTTGGTGTTTCTGGTAGTGCTTACGGCGACGCATCTTGAAAATCTTAACCTTGTCGTGACGACCATGGGAGACAACCGTAGCAAGGACCGTAGCACCAGCGACCAGCGGAGCACCAAACTTGATGGTTTCTCCAGCGCCCAATGCGAGCACCTGATCTAAGGTGATTTCGGATCCAATGTCTGCCGGTATCTGTTCTACTTTGAATTTTTCACCAGCGACAACTTTATATTGTTTGCCACCGGTTTTTATGACCGCGTACATGTGAAACCTCATCAAATGATTTAAGGACTTTTTCTCTTGAAACCGGCCAGAACTACGCAGACGGAATCGGGAAAACCCCCAATTATACATGGACTTAGGATCCCGGTCAAAGACTGTATTACTGTATTAAAAAGACAGCTTTCCAGGGCATCTATACCCTTGCTTCGTAGCGGGTAAGCAACGTTTCCCGCCCGGCTCGTCGTATAATTCCATAAATTAACGCTTATTAACGCTCATTAATCAGGCTCAACTTGGTTTCCGCTTCCGCACCCTCCGCTCAAAACCTGCTTATACAACCCATCGCAGCTGATTTGAATGCAGTCGATACTGTGATCCGCCAGAAGCTGCACTCTGAAGTAGCGCTGGTCAATCAGATCGCCGACTACATCATCAGCGCAGGTGGCAAGCGCATACGCCCGGTCCTGGTCCTGTTGATGGCCAATGCTTATGGCTACCGCGGCACCGACCATCATCAACTGGCTGCTGTGGTGGAATTTATCCATACGGCAACATTGCTGCATGATGACGTGGTCGATGAATCCTCGCTGCGCCGCGGCCGCAAGACCGCCAACGCCCTGTTTGGCAATGCTGCCTCGGTACTGGTAGGTGACTTCCTCTATTCGCGCGCATTCCAGATGATGGTCTCGGTCGGCGATATTCGCATCATGCAAATCCTGGCTGACGCAACCAATGTGATCGCTGAAGGCGAAGTGCTGCAGTTGCTAAATATGCATGATCCAGACGTCTCGGAAGAACGCTACACCCAAGTGATCCGCTCCAAAACGGCCAAGCTGTTTGAAGCCGCTGCCCAGCTCGGCACCCTGATCGCTGGCGCTTCCGATGATGAAATCGAAGCAGCCGCGGAATACGGTCGCTCGCTGGGCACCGCTTTCCAGTTAATCGACGACGTACTCGACTACTCCGGCCAGGCCGACGATATAGGCAAAAACGTCGGTGATGACTTGCGCGAAGGCAAAGCCACGCTGCCACTGATCTATCTGATGGAGCATGGCACACCGGAACAACGCGAACTGGTACGTGGTTGCATCGAGAATGGCGACGAACAACATTTCGACGCTGTACTGCAGGCTGTAACCACTTCCGGCGCCCTCGACTACACCAAACGCAAGGCAGAAGAAGCATCTGCCCGCGCCACCGCATCCATCGCCGGTCTGCCGGACAATGCTTTCAAGGATGCCCTCCTCAAACTGAGCGCCTTCGCAGTCAACCGCAATCACTAATACGCTGGTGGTGCCATGTTCCACACATGCGCACCACTATCGTAATCTCCCCGCCCTTATCGGCTGTAAACACTGTTAAATGCTGCTCCTTCAGCAGGCGCTCACAGCCGTTGCATTTTTATGCGTAAAAGTAACATTTCCCGCAGGATATCTTTACAAAACAGGTGCCTAGAGGCATTATCTAATGCACCTCTTGATGCTCCTGGCGTAAATAAATGGCTGCAGTCCTTCCTAGTTCGGCATCAACTAATGCAATGCCTGGCCTCGCCCGCGCACTCTTGCAAGCAGGGCGGCTGACGCAACAGCAAGCCGATACCATTTGTAAACAAGCCACCAACGAAAAAAGTCCGTTTATCGACATGTTGCTGAAAAGCGAAGTGATCGATTCCGGCAAACTCGCCGCCTTTTGCTCTGAAACCTTCGGCTATCCCTTACTGGATCTGGCGGCCTTTAATACCAGCCTGCTGCCCGAAAAAATCATCGATGCGAAGCTGATGCAAAGCCAGCACGTGATCGCGCTGGGCAAACGCGGCAATAAAGTCTCGATAGCGATCTCGGATCCGACCAATTCGCAGGCGCTGGATCAAATCAAATTCCAGGCCCAGCTGGCGGTCGAACCCATCATCGTCGACCACCTGACACTGCTCAAGATCATAGAGAAGCTAGGCCAAAGTGCCGAGCAAGGCTTGAATGAACTGATAGGTGACGATCTCGATATCGACTTCATCGAGGAAGAGCTGGCGACCCCGGCCGAAGGCGGCACCGCTGATATCGATGACGCACCTATCGTCAAATTCCTGCAAAAAATCCTGGTTGATGCGATCAACCTGGGCGCATCCGATTTGCACTTCGAACCATTTGAAAAGTTTTACCGCATCCGCTTCCGCGTCGATGGCGTCTTGCGCGATATCGCGCAGCCACCGCTGGCAATCAAGGAAAAACTGGCTTCACGTATCAAGGTCATCTCCAAACTCGACATTTCAGAAAAACGCGTGCCGCAAGACGGCCGCATGAAACTGGTGATGTCCAAGACCCGTTCCATCGACTTCCGCGTCAGCACCCTGCCTACCCTGTTTGGCGAAAAAATCGTCATGCGTATTCTCGACGGCACACAGGCGCAAATGGGGATCGAGGCACTGGGTTACGACCCGGACCAAAAGGAAACGCTGCTGAATGCCATCCAGCGCCCATACGGCATGGTGCTGGTCACCGGCCCTACCGGCTCGGGCAAAACCGTTTCGCTCTACACCTGCCTCAACATCCTGAATAAACCCGGCATCAATATCTCGACCGCGGAAGACCCGGCCGAGATCAACTTGCCAGGCGTGAATCAGGTCAACGTTAATGACCGCGCCGGACTAACCTTCCCGGTCGCGCTGAAAGCCTTCTTGCGGCAGGACCCTGACATCATCATGGTCGGTGAGATCCGCGATCTGGAAACCGCCGATATCGCCATCAAGGCGGCGCAAACCGGACATATGGTGTTTTCCACGCTGCATACCAATGACGCACCAGCAACACTGACGCGCCTGATGAATATGGGCGTCGCGCCGTTCAACATCGCATCGTCCGTGATCCTGATTACTGCGCAACGCCTGGCGCGCCGACTTTGCTCCTGCAAGCAAACCACTGTGATACCGGATGAGGCATTGCTGGAAGCAGGTTTTAGCGAAGATGATCTGGACGGCACCTGGTTGCCATACAAACCGGTCGGTTGCGAACGCTGCAGCGGCAGTGGTTACAAAGGTCGGGTCGGCATCTATCAAATCATGCCGATCAGCGAGGAAATCGAAGCCATCATCCTGAATCACGGCACGTCAATGGAAATCGAAGCGCAAGCCAAAAAAGATGGCGTACGTAACCTGCGTGAATCTGGCCTGGTAAAAGTCAAACTGGGATTGACCAGCCTGGAAGAAGTTCTCGGCTGCACCAACGAATAATAAAGAGGTCTATGCATGGCAACATCCGCACGTAAGGTCGGAAGCGCAACACTACCCAAGGAGTCCGTATTCGCTTGGGAAGGCAAGGACAAATCCGGCAAGATCGTGCGCGGCGAATTACGTGCCGGTGGCGAATCCGTAGTCAGCGCAACGCTGCGTCGTCAGGGCGTGCTGGTCACCAAGGTCAAAAAGAAAACCTATCGCAGCGGCAAGAAGGTCTCCGAAAAAGACATCACCTTATTCACCCGCCAGCTGGCCACCATGATGAAAGCCGGTGTGCCGCTGCTGCAATCCTTTGATATCGTCGCCAAGGGCAATGACAACCCGTCCGTATCCAAGCTGGTCCAGGACATACGCTCCGATGTCGAAACCGGTACCAGCCTGAACCAGGCTTTCCGCAAATTCCCGCTCTACTTCGATCCGCTGTTTTGTAATCTGGTCGGCGCCGGTGAGCAAGCCGGTATCCTGGAAGATCTGCTGACCCGACTCGCGATCTACAAGGAAAAAACCCTGGCCATCAAGGGCAAGATCAAGTCCGCGATGTTTTATCCGGTATCGATCCTGGCCGTCGCTTTCATCGTGACCGCCGTCATTATGATCTGGGTGGTTCCAGCCTTTAAAGAAGTATTCAAAAGCTTTGGTGCCGACCTTCCGGCACCGACGCTAATGGTGATGGCCATGTCTGATTTCATGGTAGCCAACTGGTACATCATCTTCGGCCTGCTATTTGGCGGTCTCTACCTGTTCTTCCAGTCGTGGAAACGCTCGCTGAAAATGCAGCGCTCGATGGACAAGCTGCTGCTGAAATTACCCATCTTCGGCGCCGTCATACGCAAAGCCACCATCGCACGCTGGACCCGCACCCTGGCGACCATGTTTGCTGCTGGCGTACCGCTGGTCGAATCGCTGGACTCGGTAGGTGGCGCATCTGGTAACGCCGTTTATCTGGACGCCACCAAGCGCATACAAACCGAAGTAAGCACTGGTGTCAGCCTGACAGTCGCAATGCAAAACTCGGATGTGTTCCCGAACATGGTGACGCAGATGGTTTCCATCGGTGAGGAATCCGGCTCCCTCGACAATATGCTGGGCAAGGTCGCGGACTTCTACGAAGACGAAGTCGATGAAGCTGTCTCATCACTCTCCAGCCTGATGGAACCGCTGATTATGGTCATACTGGGCGTACTGATAGGTGGTCTGGTGATCGCCATGTACCTGCCTATTTTCAAACTGGGTTCCGTGGTCTGATGATGGATTTACTTTGGTCTGCCCCCGCGGGCAGCGTATTACCTGCCGTTGTCGCAGGCGTATTTGGCTTATTGATAGGTAGCTTCCTGAACGTGGTGATTCACCGCATCCCGAAAATGATGCAACGTGAATCGGACAACTACGTCGCCAGCGAAAGCGGTCAGCCGCTGCCGCACGAAGATCGTTACAACCTGGTCGTGCCACGCTCCGCCTGTCCGCAATGCGGTCACCAAATCACCGCACTGCAAAACATCCCCGTCGTCAGCTACCTCGCGCTAGGTGGTAAATGCAAGGCCTGCAAAACCCCGATCTCGGTACGTTATCCGATCATCGAACTGTTGAGCGGCGTGCTGTCCGCCTTCCTGATCTGGCACTTCGGCAGTGGCTTGCTCGGACTCAGTACCCTGCTCTTCACTTACTTGCTGATTGCCTTGACCTTCATCGATGCCGACACGCAACTGCTGCCGGATGACCTGACCCTGTCGCTGCTGTGGCTGGGCTTGCTACTGAATCTGAATGCCACCTTCGTGCCACTGCATGAGGCAGTCATAGGCGCGGCGGCGGGTTACCTCACCCTGTGGTCGATTTACTGGCTATTCAAGCTGCTGACCGGCAAGGAAGGCATGGGCTATGGCGACTTCAAACTGCTGGCCGCACTCGGTGCCTGGCTGGGCTGGAAAATGCTGCCTGTCATCATCCTGCTGTCGTCATTGGTCGGCGCCGTAGTCGGCATCGCCCTCATCGTGTTGGCCAAGCGCGGACGCGACATCCCGCTTCCGTTTGGCCCCTATCTCGCTGCGGCCGGTATGATAGCCCTGGTATATGGCAAATCACTGGCCGAAACTTATCTGGGCTTCTACTACTAGGCAGCATGGACGAACTGGGCACATTCAAACGCTTTTCCGTAGGCCTGACCGGTGGCATAGGCAGCGGTAAAAGCACGGTGGCCGATCTGTTTGCCGAACAAGGCGCGGCAGTCGTCGACACCGACCTGATAGCGCATCAACTGACTGCCGTTGGCGGCATCGCGATCCCGGCTATCCGCGCTACCTTCGGCGCGGAGTTCATCCTGCCCGATGGCTCCATGGACCGGACGGCGATGCGCGAGCGCGTATTTGCCGAGCCGCTTGAAAAGAAGCGCCTGGAAGCCATCCTGATTCCGTTAATACGCCTATCCACCCGTGAGGCGGCGGAGCAAGCTGAAGGAGCGTATCTGCTCTTCGTAGTGCCCTTACTGGTCGAGTCCGGCCTCTGGCAACAGCGGGTATCACGCGTACTGACTGTCGACTGTTCGGAAGAAGTACAGATACGCCGGGTGATGCAACGCAATAACTTAAGTGAGCAGCAAGTGCGTGCCATCATGGCGAATCAGGCCAGCCGCAGCGCTCGACTGAAAGCAGCCGATGACGTCATCAGCAACGAAGGCGATAGCGCAGCGCTATTACCCCAGGTCCTGGAGTTGCACCAGCTATATCTGAAACTGGCATCAGCCCAGTGAACGTTAGCGCAGCGACGCTGTCTATAGCTGCAATCCGGCACCGGAATCCGGTACTAAAATCAGAACAAAAGCAGTGCCCGTTTTAATGAATGCCAAACAAAATCGTTGCATCATTTGTATTTTGTCGCGGCTTCGTTCAGAATCACAACATTAGCTCGTATTGCCCGGTTTTAACTTTTAAGGGATGCCACTTTGATTGTCTACGAATACCCTTTCAACGAGCGTATTCGCACGTTGTTGCGGCTAGAAGACCTATACGAGAAATTCGCTTTCTTTATCGGTCAGGATCATCCGCAGCATCACCACGTTGCCCTTGCCACCATGTTCGAAATGCTGGAGGTGGCTGGTCGCGCCGACCTCAAATCCGACTTGCTGCAAGAGCTGGAACGTCAAAAGCAAACCCTGCTTGGTTTTAAATCCAATCCGAACGTCGAAGCAGAAATGCTGGACACCATCCTGTTTGACCTGGATCGCATCAGTGCCGCATTGATCGCATCCCAAGGCAAGACCGGTCAGCACATCCGTGAAAACGAATGGCTGATGAGCATACGTGGCCGTACCATCATCCCGGGCGGTGCCTGCGAATTCGATTTACCGTCGTATTACGCGTGGCAGCATGATTCGGCAGAACAGCGCCTGGCCGATATCCATAAATGGTTCACCCCGCTGGCCCCACTGTTCGATGCCATCGGCATGGTCTTGCGCCTGCTGCGTGAATCTGGTCGTCCGGTCAAAATGATTGCGCAAACCGGCAGCTACCAACAAATGCTGCAAGGCAAGGCTTATCAAATGCTGCGTCTGAATATCGATGAAGCGCTGGGTGCGATTCCCGAGATCTCCGCCAACAAATACATGCTGTGGATACGCTTTACTTCACAGGATGGCGACATGAAGCCAAAAGCCTTTGAAGGCGATGTGCCTTTTGAATTGAGCTTGTGCAGCTTCTGAGTAGAGAATAATGGTTACAACAGTCAATTGCCCGACATGCGGCACCAAAGTGGAATGGACCGAGCTGAGCAAGTTTCGCCCGTTCTGCTCCAACCGCTGCAAACAGATAGACCTCGGTGCCTGGGCTGAAGAGAAGTATGTGATTCCGGTCGTCAATCCGCTGGATGACCTGGAAGACGATATCCCGCCACCATCGCAACCCTGAAGTCTGGTTTTAAGCAGACGCCGCCGGATAGCGCAACTTATCCAGCCATTCAATCAAGGGGATGGTCGCCGGCAACAAAGGCTCCACCCCAACACTCCCCTGCCATGCAAAAGCCTGATTCTCCAGGCTCTGCGGTTCGCCACGCCACTCCTGGCTGATGTAGAAATGCAGCCGTACATGCGCATGCGGATAAACATGTTCGACGCCACACCACGGCTCCGCTGACAACACTTCGACACCCAGCTCTTCGACAAACTCGCGCTTCAGTGCATCTATGATGGCTTCGCCGGATTCGACTTTACCACCCGGGAATTCCCAGTAACCGGCATAGGGCTTGCCATCCGGCCGTTGGCCGAGCAGGACATCACCATTCGGCTTCATGAGGATGCCTACAGCGACATCGATGGGTGCGGATTTGGTTTCAGACATGAGAAAGACTTGAAGGGAGCTAGGCAGGTGCCCGGACTGGCCAGGCACCCGTAGTGGATTACTTGCGCATTTTTCCGGCGTGGTCCTTGGCGAATTGCCAGGCCACACGACCGGAACGTGAACCACGCTGCAAGGCCCATTGCAAAGCCTCGGTGCGTGCTTCTTCTATCTGTTGCTCGTTGCAACCGAAATGTTTGAGCCAGTGCGCGACGATATCCAGATAGTCATCCTGACGGAATGGATAAAAAGTCACCCACAGACCGAAACGTTCGGACAGCGAGATTTTCTCTTCCACGGTTTCGCCCGGATGCAGGTCACCGTTATCGTCAGTCTTGTAACCGGCGTTGTCCGACATGCGCTCCGGCAGCAAGTGCCGACGATTCGAGGTCGCGTAAATCAGGACATTGTCGGACTGCGCGGAAATGCTGCCATCCAGCGCCACCTTCAATGCCTTATATCCGCCCTCACCCTCTTCAAACGACAAATCGTCGCAAAAGATAATGAAGCGTTCGGGACGGCCAGAAACCAGATCCACGATATCAGCCAGGTCGCCCAGATCATCCTTGTCGACTTCGATCAGGCGCAAACCCTGGTCGGCAAACTGGTTCAGACAAGCCTTGATCAATGAAGACTTGCCGGTACCGCGTGCGCCCGTCAACAAGACATTGTTAGCCGGCACACCTTCCACAAACTGGCGGGTGTTTTGTTCTATCTGCTGCTTTTGCGGCCCGATGTTATGCAAGTCATCCAGAGCGATAGGCGACAAATGCGCGACCGGCTGCAGATAGCCGCGCGCGTTGCCGCTGGATTTACGCCAGCGGAAAGCGATCCCTGCATTCCAGTCCGGTGTCGGCACCGCCGGTGGCAGGAAGGATTCGAGGCGTTCGAGCAAGGCTTCCGCCCGCGTTAAAAACTGTTCTAGTTGAGTCATCGTAATCGAGCGTATTAATTATTCAAAAGCGAATCAGGAACGGTAATCCGCGTTGATCGTTACATATTCATGCGACAAATCGCAGGTCCAGATGGTGGCGTCTGCCTTGCCGCGACCTAGTTTTACGCGCACTGTAATTTCGCTTTGCTTCATCACGCGCTGTCCGTCTGCTTCCTGATAGTCAGGATTACGGCCACCGTTCTTCGCGACCCAGACATCGTCCAGGTACAGGTTCAAGGTGGTCACATCGAGATCATCGACACCGGCATAACCTATCGCCGCCAGGATACGGCCGAGGTTAGGATCGGAGGCAAAGAAAGCGGTTTTAACCAATGGTGAATGCGCGATCGAGTAGGCGATCTTGCGGCATTCTTCAACGCTCTTGCCTTCTTCTACCGTGACGGTGATGAACTTGGTCGCACCTTCACCATCACGTACGATCATTTGCGCCAGCTCTTGCGACAAGCCCAGCACTGCAGCTGCCAGTGCCTGGTATTCAGGGGTGTCGATAGCATGCACTTCAACACTGGAAGCACCGGTTGCGATCACGATGAAGGAATCATTAGTTGAGGTATCGCCGTCGATGGTGATGCAGTTGAACGAGCGATTCGCCACTTCCTTGGTCAGATGATCGAGTACCGGTTGTGCGACTTTCGCATCCATCGCCATAAAGCCCAGCATGGTCGCCATGTTCGGCTTGATCATGCCTGCGCCTTTGCTGATACCGGTCAGGGTGATGGTCTGGCCATTAATGCTGACCTGACGTGAAGCTGCTTTCGGCTGCGTGTCGGTAGTCATGATGGACAAGGCAGCGTTGTGCCAGTTATCCGACTTCAGGTTGGCGATCGCTTGCGGCAAACCGGCTTTCAGTTTGTCGATAGGCAGCGGCTCCAGGATCACACCGGTCGAGAACGGCAGGATTTGCGACGCATCGCAGCCCAGCAGACCTGCGAGTGCGCTACAGGTTTCTTTTGCGTCCGCCAGGCCGGTTTCGCCGGTGCCTGCGTTCGCGTTACCGGTATTGATCACGAGTGCGCGTATAGGCGCGCTGGCTTGCAGCTTGCCCAGGTGTTCTTTACAGACTTGTACCGGTGCTGCGCAAAAACGGTTTTGCGTAAACACACCCGCCACGGTTGCGGTCGGTGCCAGCTTCATGACCAGCACGTCCTTGCGATTGGCTTTTCGTATGCCTGCTTCGGCATGGCCGAGTTCGATACCGGCTACAGCGGTCAGATTTTCAGGAATCGGGAGAGGAAGATTAACGGCCATCGCAAGTTTTCTATATCAGAGGGTTAATAAGACAGACTACCAAAGCGGACTACAGATCAGATCAATATTGTAATCGCTAGCGGGCATATGCATCTATCAGCCCCGCAGGCGGACTACCAAAGCAAAAGGGCGGGATAAGCCCGCCCTTCCGGTTTCAACGCATCAGGTCGCGATTAAGCGAGGCGACCATGGCATTGCTTGTACTTCTTGCCGCTACCGCACGGGCATGGATCGTTGCGACCAACCTTAGGCAAGGCATTCACCTGGGTCTGGTTCGCCTCGCTCGCCGCTGCGGTCGGTGCCAGCAATTCTTCCGGCGCTGCATCAGCGTCGAAGTCAGCGTGCTGGTAGTGCACGTTTTCCACATGCGATTGCGACAATTGCTCTTCCGCCGCATCAATTTCTTCACGCGACTGGATGCGCACTGTCATCACGATCTTGACGACTTCATCCTTGATCAGGTTCAGCATCTGGCCAAACAATTCAAATGCTTCACGCTTGTATTCCTGCTTAGGATTCTTCTGCGCGTAACCACGCAGATGGATACCCTGGCGCAGATGATCCAGCGCCGCCAGATGTTCACGCCAGTGCGAATCAACTGCCTGCAACATCACGCTGCGTTCGAAACCGGCAAATGCTTCCTTGCCGACGATTTCAATTTTTTGTGCATAGATGTCGTCGGTGAATTTCAGCAGACGTTCCAGCATGTCTTCGTCAGTGATATTCGGCTCGGCTTCCAGTACTTTAGCCAGCGAGAAATCGACTTTCCACTCATCGCGCAACGCTGCGTCGAGTGCTGCCAGATCCCACTGCTCTTCCATCGATTGTTCTGGCACATAAGTGCGGAACAAGTCGGTGAATACGCCCTGGCGCAAGGAAGTGATCATCTCGGAAACGTCGGTGGTTTCGAGCAATTCATTACGCTGCTGGTAAATCACTTTACGCTGGTCGTTGGCAACGTCATCGTACTCGAGCAATTGCTTACGAATATCGAAGTTACGTGCCTCCACCTTGCGCTGTGCCGATTCAATCGAACGCGACACGATACCTGCTTCAATCGGTTCGCCTTCCGGCATTTTCAGACGATCCATGATCGCGCGTACACGGTCACCGGCGAAGATACGCAGCAAAGCGTCATCCAGCGACAGGTAGAAGCGCGAGGAACCCGGATCACCCTGACGACCGGAGCGACCACGCAACTGGTTATCGACGCGACGGGATTCGTGACGCTCGGTACCGATGATGTGCAAGCCACCTGCGTTCACGACGTGATCGTGCAAGGACTGCCATTCGTCACGCAAGGTTTGCGCTTGCGCCGCTTTATCCGCATCGCTCAAGGCATCATTGGCTTCAATGATCTGTACTTGCTTGCCAACGTTACCGCCGAGGACGATATCGGTACCGCGACCCGCCATATTGGTAGCGATAGTGATGGCTTTCGGACGACCTGCCTGCGCAATGATTTCCGCTTCGCGTGCATGCTGTTTCGCATTCAGCACATTATGCGGTAACTTGGCTTTGGTCAGGATGCCGGACAACAGTTCGGAATTTTCAATCGAAGTCGTACCGACCAGGACTGGCTGGCCACGCTCGTAGCAATCCTGAATGTCCTTCAGCATCGCGCCGTATTTTTCTTCCGACGATTTGTAAACCTGATCCTGGCGATCCTTGCGTTGGCTAGGACGATTCGGCGGGATGACGACGGTTTCCAGTTTGTAGATTTCCTGGAACTCGTAGGCTTCGGTGTCCGCTGTACCGGTCATGCCGGACAGCTTGGTGTACATACGGAAGTAATTCTGGAATGTGATCGAAGCCAGGGTCTGGTTTTCGTTCTGGATCTTGACGTGTTCCTTCGCTTCCACCGCCTGGTGCAAGCCTTCGGACCAACGACGACCAGTCATCAGACGACCGGTGAATTCATCAACGATCACTACTTCACCGTTCTGCACCACATAGTGCTGATCCTTGTGATACAGCGTGTGTGCGCGCAAGGCAGCGTACAAGTGGTGGATCAGGGTGATATTGGCAGCGTCGTACAGCGATGCACCTTCCGGCAGCAAGCCCATACGGGTCAGGATTTGTTCGGCTTTTTCGTGACCGGCTTCGGTCAACAGGACCTGATGGGATTTTTCATCCTTGGTGTAGTCGCCCGGCACTTCAATCTTGCCTTTGCCATCCGGTGTTTCTTCACCGATTTGCAAGGACAGCAGCGGCGGCACTTCATTGATTTTGTGATACAGGTCAGTGTGGTTTTCAGCCTGACCGGAAATGATCAACGGGGTACGCGCTTCGTCGATCAGGATGGAGTCAACTTCATCGACAATCGCGTAATGCAGGCCACGCTGGACGCGATCGCCCGTATCGTAGACCATGTTGTCGCGCAGATAATCAAAGCCGAATTCGTTGTTGGTACCGTAGGTGATGTCGGAGTTGTACGCAGTTTGCTTGGCTTCGTGATCGATTTGCGACAGGTTGATACCAGTCGTCAGGCCGAGCCAGCCGTACAGGGTGCTCATCCATTCAGCATCGCGCTGGGCCAGGTAATCATTGACCGTCACCACGTGCACGCCTTTGCCAGCCAGTGCATTCAGGTAGGCTGGCAGCGTTGCCATCAGGGTCTTACCTTCACCCGTACCCATTTCGGCGATTTTCCCGTAGTGCAGCGCCATGCCGCCTATCAGTTGCACGTCGAAGTGGCGCATCTTGAGAATACGCTTGCTGGCCTCACGGCAGACAGCAAAGGCTTCCGGCAGGAGCTTGTCGATGTCTTCGCCCTTGGTGAGACGCTCCTTGAATTCCGGGGTCTTGGCCTTCAGGGCCTCGTCGGATAATTGTTCCAGCGCCGGTTCAAGAGCATTGATTTCACGAACGGTCTTCTGGTATTGCTTGAGTAAGCGCTGATTGCGGCTACCGAAAATCTGAGTCAGTAATGACATGCTTGGATTCTAAAAAAGGCGCCTTGAAACAACCGGATGCAGCAAGCTATGGCCTGACCTGCATCGAATTGGGCTTGGGCTAAATGGTGGATTTTATCATGTCGTTTCCGGCATATTGGGCTTATCAGTCCGGAAACAATAGCTTTTGCAATGGCTTTTGCAACTAGCAGTGCCAGATCTGACCCGTCATAGCGACTTTTGTTCGCCCAGCGCCTGAATACCCTTAGCTCGCGCTCGGGTATAAAACGTCATTTCGCGGCCAGTCGCGCCTGGTTTGCACCTGCCAACAGGAATTTATGCGGGTCCTGCGCCACACCCTTGACCCGCACTTCGAAGTGCAGATGCGGGCCGGTCGAACGGCCGGTGGTACCTATATCGGCAATATGCTGGCCACGTCGCACGATGTCGCCGACCTGCATCAACAGGCGCGAAGTATGCGCATAACGGGTAATCATGTCATTGCCATGGTCGATTTCCATCATATTCCCGTATTGCGGATGGAATTCAGCCACTGTCACCACACCGCCAGCAGCCGCCACGATAGGCGTACCGATAGGCGCAGCAAAATCTATCCCCTCATGCATCGCGCTGCGACCCGAGAACGGATCGAGGCGACGGCCAAAGGTCGAAGCGTTGTAGCTGACGTTAACCGGCTGGATGGTAGGCAGTAGCTTGGATTTGATCTTGTCGCTCATCAGCGTCGACTCGACCACATTCATATAGTCGGCACGACGCTCGACGTCGTGCGCCATCGCATCAAGTAGCGCCTTGAATTCGGACATGGTGAGATCACGGCTGCTGGTACCGTCCATCGGCTCTATGCCACCACGACCAGGCATCTCGCGGAAATTGAATTCGGTTGGTTTGACACCGGCCAGACCTTGCACCCGTTCGCCCAACGCATCAAGACGCATCAGTTGCGCCTGCATCTCACCGAGGCGGCGCGCCATCAGCGCCAGGTTCTCTTTGAGGAATTTGTCTTTATTAGCCTCCTCACCACTGGAACCGCCACTCACCAGTTCGCGCACCGGCGACGGCATGCTGGAGGCATTGCTGAATACGAGGTAGGACAGGAAGGATGCGCCGAGGATAACTGCCACGACAAAACTGACGAACAAGGCCAGCAAATGCCGGCGCGTCAGCGTGACTGACTTGGCATGGGTAAAACGAGGGTGCAACAAAATAATCTGCATCGCGACTCCCTAGGCTCGCCGCTTCAAGACGAGGTGTGATAAGGTTCCATGACGATGCGACCATCCTCATTTATCCCATTCAAACAAAGCACTCCCACGCAAAAACCTGCGAAGGGTGCTGCGGAATTCTTGCGTTCGCACGACAAGCTTGCGGCACTGTTACCGGCAGTCCAACGCATGGCGTCGCTACAGAACGATTGTGCTGCAGCGTTACCGGCCATGTTTGCGCACTGTGCGGTGTTGCAGTTTGAGGCGAACCAGCTGGTTTTGTCTACGCCCAATGCAGCATTGGCGGCGCGACTGAAACAACAATTACCAAAATTACAAGATGAATTGCAGCAGCGGGGTTGGCAGGTTAACGCAATACGCCTCAAAGTGCAAGTTGCCAAAACCCTTATAAAATCAACAGCTTCCAGACAATTGGAACTGCCCCGACAAGCGATTTCCGCGTTTGCAGAGTTGGAGGAAGCGCTGGAAGACAGTCCGCGCAACCAGGCATTAAAAGCGGCGCTGGAATCGATGATGCAACATCATCACAGCAAAAAAGCAAAAACAGGAATTTGATGGAAAGCTGATTATTTGACGCCCGACGGCAGCGCTGGCATCAAATAATCAATAGGAAGACGACCTGTCTGATCAGGTCAGCGCCCATTCAAGGCTGGCTTGACGGGCATAATCGGTAGGTGCGGTTTCGACTTTTTCAAACGTGACGATTTCATACGCATCCGGCTGTTCCAGCAACGCCCTTACCAGCAGGTTGTTCAGCATATGACCGGATTTATGCGCGTTATAGCTGGCGATCAGCGGATGCCCCACCAGATATAAATCACCAATCGCATCCAGTATCTTGTGCCGCACGAACTCATTGTCGTAGCGTAAACCATCGGTATTGAGGATGCGATATTCATCCATCACGATCGCATTTTCCAGCGAGCCGCCGCGTATCAGGCCCATGCCACGCAAGGTTTCCATATCCTGCATGAAACCAAAGGTACGCGCACGTGCGACATCCTTTACGTATGACTCAAAGCTGAAATCGATTTCTGCAGTCTGGCCGGTGCCGTCGACTGCCGGATGATTGAACTGGATAAAGAACTTGAGCTTGAAGCCTTCATATGGCTCCAGTCGTGCCCAGATTTCACGATCACCACTGCCCTGCCGCACTTCCACCGTTTTCTTGATACGGATGAATTTCTTCGGCGCGTCCTGCTCCTGCAAACCGGCTTGCTGCAGCAGGAAGACAAAGGAAGAGGCCGAACCATCCATGATGGGCACTTCTTCAGCGGTCAGGTCGACATACAGATTGTCGATACCCAGGCCGGCGCAGGCCGACATCAGGTGCTCAACAGTGGAAACCTTGGCATCACCTTTTTGCAGTGTCGATGCCATACGCGTATCGCCGACGATGGTCGCCTGCGCAGGCAATTCGACCACTGGGTCGAGGTCGACACGACGAAATACGATACCGGCATCGATCGGTGCCGGATGCATGGTCAGTTCTACCTTGGTGCCGGAATGCAGACCGACGCCAACGGACTTGACCACTTGTTTGATGGTGCGTTGTTTTAACATGCTGTGATTATAGCAACCTAAGCCGCAAATCACCCGACACTGTTACGCCTGCTGACATCTAAAACAACAGCCAGGCGGCGCTCTCCGCCAACTGCAGGCATAAAAAACGGCGCACCAGGCGCCGTTCTTTATATTTTCCTGCGGAAACAGGAACTTAGATTTGTGCCAGCAGTTTTTCTGCTGTCGATACTTCCAGGTGACCGCTGTCTTCAACGTTCAATTGTTTGACGACGCCGTCTTCAACCAGCATCGAGTAACGTTGCGAACGCACACCCAGGCCGCCCTTGGTCAGATCGAATTCCAGACCCAGTGCCTTGGTGAAAGTACCGCTGCCGTCAGCGATGAAACGTACTTTGCCAGCTGCTTTTTGTTCACGGCCCCATGCGCCCATAACGAACGGATCGTTAACCGAGATGCACCAGATTTCGTCAACGCCTTTGGCTTTGAACTGGTCAGCTGCCTGGATGTAGCCAGGAGCGTGTTGTTCGGAGCAGGTTGGGGTAAATGCACCAGGAACCGCGAAAATTGCGATTTTTTTGCCTTTGGTTGCTTCGTGCACCATGACTTTGCTTGGGCCAACGGAGCAGCCTTCAGTTGCTACATCGACGTATTCTGCGAGCCGCGCTTCTGGCAGCTGATCACCAACTTTGATTGTCATTGCGAATTCCTTTGAATAGTTTTACCGGCATAGCCGACTAGAAAACGCCGCGCACGTGGCGCGGCGTAGAAACCGAAGTATGCCTTGTTCCGTTCAATTTTGCAGGTAGTTTGACAATAAATCGTCAAGCTACCCGCAAAATGCCATACGGAATCAGTCAGCCTGTTTGCGCAGGAAGGCAGGAATATCGTAGGTTTCCATGCCGTTTTTCTCCAGCGCACGTACCGTATCGGACGCCGATTCACGACGCCATACTGCTGGCGCCTTCAAACCGTCGAACGAAGCGGCTGGTTGCGCTGCGCCTTGCATCATGCCGGTGTTGGCCATCATAGGTTCGTTATGGGTGCCGGTACGCAACATTGGAGTCTGTACCAGTTGTACGCCTTTACGCGCACGACCCAGGCCAGTTGCCACCACGGTCACGCGGATATCGTCGCCCATTTCATCGTCGTACGCGATACCTTGCGCGATCGATGCGTCTGGAGCTGCGAATGCACGGACAGTCGCCATGACTTCCTTGATTTCCTTACCTTTGAGGCCACGGCTGGCAGTCACGTTGACCAGTACGCCGCGCGCGCCGGACAGGTCGATGCCGTCGAGCAATGGCGAAGCCACTGCTTGTTCAGCAGCGATACGTGCACGATCGATACCTTGTGCGGTTGCGGTACCCATCATCGCCTTGCCTTGTTCGCCCATGATCGTTTTCACGTCATTGAAGTCGACGTTGATATGACCTGGTACGTTGATGATTTCTGCAATACCGGCAACGGCATTGTTCAATACGTCATCCGCGTGTTGCAGCCATTCGATCATGCTGTCGTCTTCGTAAATCTCTTCCAGTTTTTCGTTCAGGATGATAATCAGCGAATCTACGTGCTGGCCCAACGCTTCCAGACCTTCGTCAGCGATGTCCATGCACTTGCGGCCTTCGTACGAGAATGGCTTGGAAACCACAGCCACTGTCAGTGCGCCTTGCTCTTTCGCGATTTGCGCAATGATAGGAGCAGCACCGGTACCGGTACCGCCGCCCATACCTGCAGCGATAAAGACCATGTGTGCGCCGCGCAGTGCATCTTCGATGCGTGGACGGGTTTCTTCCGCCAGCTGACGACCTACCGCAGGCTTCATGCCAGCACCCAGACCGGTTTCACCGATTTGAATGATGTTGTGCGCCTTCGATAATTGCAATGCTTGCGCATCGGTGTTGGCGACGATGAATTCAACGCCGTTCACGCCTTTATTGATCATGTGTTGTACAGCGTTGCCACCAGCACCACCAACGCCAACCACCTTGATCACGGTTCCTTGTGCCACATTTTCGAGCATGTCGATTTCCATGATAGTTCCTTAAAGATTATGCAGTTTCCAGTTGATAGTTCTCACGCGGTGTGACAACTAGCAACTGCTAACTGCGGGTTATTACAAAATGAGTTAAGACAAAACTAAATATTTGCTGCGAATTAAATACTTACTGCGTAAATACCAACTTAAAAATTACCTAAAAACCATTCCTTCATACGACGGAAAATTGCCACCGTCGAGCCATCCTGACGCGTGACGATGTGTCCACGCAGGTACTGCTTTTTCGCTTCCAACAACAAACCCAATACGGTTGCATACCGCGGACTACGGACTACATCTGCCAACTGGCCGTTGTATTCGGGCGTACCCAAACGCGCAGGCTTTAAGAAAATATCTTCTGCCAGTTCTGCCATACCCGGCATCATCGCGGTACCACCGGTCAGCACGATGCCGGATGACAGCACTTCTTCGTAACCGGATTCACGCACCACCTGATGCACCAGCGAAAACAATTCTTCAATACGCGGCTCGATCACTGCAGCCAAAGCCTGGCGTGACAAGGCGCGGGTACCGCGATCACCGAGGCCAGGTACTTCCAGCGTTTCGGCCGGATCAGCCAACACTTGCTTGGCCATGCCGTAACGTAATTTGATTTCTTCTGCTTCCGCAGTCGGCGTACGTACCGCCATCGCGATATCGTTGGTGATCTGGTCACCGGCAATCGGGATCACAGCGGTATGACGGATCGCACCTTCGGTGAAGATCGCAACATCGGTCGTACCGCCACCGATATCAATCAGCACCACGCCCAATTCTTTTTCGTCTGCCGTCAGCACTGCTTCGGCTGAAGCCATAGGCTGCAAAATCAGATCGGAGACTTCCAGACCACAACGACGGATACATTTGACGATGTTCTGCACGGCGGAAACAGCACCGGTCACGATGTGTACCTTCACCTCGAGTCGGATGCCGCTCATGCCGATAGGTTCACGCACATCTTCCTGATTATCGACAATGAATTCCTGCGGCACGGTGTGCAGCAATTGCTGGTCGGTCGGGATATTGACGGCTTTCGCGGTTTCGATCACGCGTGCAACATCGGTCGCCGTGACTTCCTTATCCTTGATCGCCACCATGCCGCTGGAATTGAAGCTGCGGATGTGGTTACCGGCGATACCGGTATACACATTGCGGATCTTGCAGTCCGCCATCAGCTCTGCTTCTTCCAGTGCGCGCTGTATCGATTCGACGGTCGCTTCGATATTAACGACCACCCCCTTCTTCAGCCCCTTGGATTCGTGCTGGCCCAGACCAATCACTTCGTGTCGGCCGTTGGGCATTACTTCCGCCACTACAGCCACCACTTTCGAGGTGCCGATGTCGAGACCGACGATCAGGTTTTTTGCGTCTTTAGTCATGTTTTTCCACTTACTTTTTTTTACTGTCCGATCCGACCTTCAAACCCTGCGCCTTCAGGGCCAATCCGTTCGGATAACGCATATCAATACTTTCTATCCTGTCCTGCAAACGTGCGAGCAATTGCGGATATATCCCCACCAATCGATCCACGCGTTCCTTCAAAGTCGTACTGCTTTTCTCCCTGCCAAACTCCACTGTCACGCCATTGCTCAGCTTCACAGTCCACGCATAGCGCCCCGACAATGAAAGTGCCTCGGCGCTTAAATTCAACGGCGCGAACCATTCATTCAAATCATTCAGGCGCGCCACCACTTCTTTTTCACTTCCCGGCGGACCATTGAAGGTCAGCAGGTTGGCATCCTCTTCCGCCTCGGCCAGATTGGCGGTAAATACATCGCCCTTGGTCGACAACAAACGTCCGTCTTCACCCCAGGTACCCAGCGGCGTGTGCTCTTCCAGCGTCACCGTCAATTGGTTCGGCCAGTCACGACGTATCGTTGCCTTGCGTACCCAAGGTACTGATTCAAATGTCTGACGTACCGTATCCAGATTGGCCGTAAAGAAATTGCCCTTGATACGTGCCAGCACTGCACTGCGTACGGTCAGCGGATTGATATGCCGCAACTGCGCCTGCTCCGCACCTTCTATGCGTATCACCTTCAGCGTGAAATAAGGCCGTTGCGCGACCCACCACAGGCAGCAAGAAACCAGCGCGAGCGCGACCAGGCCGAACAAGGCATTGGCGGTTGCGTTCAGGGTTCTGATGTCTTGCCACATAGCGTTATCTATCGTTCCGTCTCAATTACTTGTGCTGCACTGGTTTCAGGCCCAGCTTGGCCATACGCAAAATTTCCACACACAAATCTTCATAAGCAGTACCCGCGACCTTGGCCGACATCGGCACCAGCGAGTGACCGGTCATGCCCGGCGAAGTATTAATCTCCAACAGGAATGGCTCGTTATCCGATTCACGCACCAGGAAATCCACCCGCGCCCAGCCGGTGCAACCAACGGCATTGAAGGCGTTGACCGCCAATGCCTGTACCCGTTTGGTAAAAGCTGCGTCTAGCGGTGCCGGGCACAGGTATTGAGTGTCATCACTGAAGTACTTGTGCTCGTAATCGTAGTTACCTTGCGGCGCGATGATTTCAACTATCGGCAACGCGCGTGCATTGCGACCACTACCCAGTACCGGCACTGTCAATTCACGTCCTTTGACGAATTGCTCAACCAGCACCACATCATCGTATTTGGCGCACAAATCAAAACCGGCCTGCATGCCTGCCGCTGTTTCAACCTTGGCGATACCTATGGTCGAACCTTCATGCGGCGCCTTCAGCATCAGCGGCATACCGAACTCGGCTGCGATTGCCTGCAACTGTTCTGGCGTAGTCGCTTCCACTTCCAGCGCGGTGAACTTCGGTGTAGGCACACCGTGGCTCAGACACACACGCTTGGTAATCACTTTATCCATCGCAATCGCCGACGCCATTACCCCCGGTCCGGTGTATGGAATACCCAGCTGTTCCAGCGCACCCTGCAGGCTGCCGTCTTCGCCAAAGCGGCCATGCAGCGCGATAAAAACGCGATCAAATTTTTCCGCTGCCAGTTCCGCCAGGCTGCGCTCAGCCGGATCAAACGGATGCGCGTCTACGCCTTTCGATTGCAAGGCTGCCAATACACCCTTGCCCGACATCAGCGAAACCTCGCGCTCGGCAGAGCGGCCGCCGAACAACACGCCGACCTTGCCAAATTCCTTTTTCATTTGCTCTGTAGTCATGATCTTCTTCACTCAGGCTTTGCCAATTTGGCTGGCACGCCACTAATCGATCCTGCACCCATCGTGATCACCACATCACCATCCTTGATGATGTTCATGATGGTCGCCGGCATATCGGCTATCTTTTCCACGAACACCGGGTCTACCTTGCCTGCCACCCGCAACGCATGCGCCAGCGTGCGTCCGTCGGCGGCAACGATAGGCTGCTCACCTGCTGCATACACTTCCGCCAGCACCAGCATGTCGGTAGTCGACAAGACCTTGACGAAGTCCTCGAACAAATCACGGGTACGCGTATAGCGATGCGGCTGAAATGCCAACACCAGGCGACGCCCCGGATAAGCACCGCGCGCCGCTGCGATGGTTGCTGCGGTTTCCACCGGGTGATGGCCGTAATCGTCCACCAGAGCAAACGAGCCAGCAGGCTTGTCGTTGACAGCCGGGATGCTTATTTCTCCATAGCGTGTGAAGCGACGGCCCACACCATTGAATTCAGTCAGTGCTTTTTGTGTCGCCTGATCAGCGACACCCAGTTCGCGTGCAATCGCAATCGCGGCACAGGCGTTCTGTACGTTATGCATGCCAGGCTGGTTCAGGCTGACTTTCATCGGCGCATAACCTTGCTGCAACACGGTGAAATGCATATGACCATCGATGGCTTGCGCGTCAATCGCGCGTACTTGCGCATCTTCATGGAAGCCGTATGTCGTGATCAGCTTGGAGATACGCGGCATGATTTCGCGTATCGTCGCATCGTCCAGGCACAGCACTGCAACGCCGTAGAACGGCAAGCGCTGCGTGAATTCGATGAAAGCCTGCTTCAGTTTTTCAAAGTCGTGACCATAAGTTTCCATATGGTCGGCATCGATATTCGTAATGACTTCAATCACCGGCGACAGGTTGAGGAAGGACGCGTCCGACTCATCGGCTTCAGCCACGATGAATTCACCGGTACCGAGCTTGGCATTCGCACCTGCGCTATTAAGCAAGCCACCGATCACAAACGTAGGGTCCAGGCCACCCTCGGCCAATACACTGGCAACCAGGCTGGTAGTCGTGGTCTTGCCGTGGGTACCGGCAATCGCGATACCGCGACGCAGGCGCATCAGCTCAGCCAGCATCACAGCACGCGGCACGATAGGAATGTGCTTTTCACGGGCAGCGATGACTTCCGGATTGTCTTCCTTGACTGCGGTCGAAGTGACGATCGCATCTGCTTTTTCCACATTCTCAGCCGCGTGACCCAGCATCACTTTCGCACCCAGCTCGCTCAGGCGACGGGTCGCGGCATTGCTGCCGAGGTCGGAGCCTGACACCGTATAGCCGAGATTCAGCAGCACTTCAGCGATACCACTCATACCGCTGCCGCCGATGCCGACGAAATGAATATTTTTGACTTTGTGCTTCATGTGATCTTCACTAACTTTTCAAGTACATCGGCGATAGCGGCATTCGCATCGCGGCGACCCTGGGCATACGCTGCCTCGGCCATTTGCTTGCATTTCTCGCGCGTCATGTTTTGCAGCAGTTCTGCCAAACCCTGCGCGCTTAATTCACTTTGCGGCAGGTGTATCGCCGCATTTTGTTTTTCCATCCACTGCGCGTTATCACGTTGATGGGTCGTGGTCGATACCAGCAAAGGCACCAGCACACTGGCCACACCCGCAGCGGTCAATTCCGACACCGTAATTGCACCAGCACGGCAAATCACCAGATCTGCTTCTGCATAACGACGCGGCATGTCATCGATAAAATCGAGAACTTCTGCTTCCACTCCTGCTTGCGCATAATTAGCGCGTAAAGCATCTATATTCTTCTTACCCGATTGATGCGTAACCACTGGTCGCTGCCCGGCTGGCAACATCGCCAAAGCCAAAGGCATCGCATCGTTCAGTGCTTTTGCACCCAGGCTGCCACCCACTACCAGCACCTTCAAAGGACCGCTGTGCTTTGCATAGCGCTCGGTCGGCGTCGGCAACGCAATGATTTCCTGACGCACCGGATTACCAGTCACCAAAGCCTTGCTCGCAGCCGGACCAAAATCAGCCGGGAAGCCAAACAGCACGCGCTCGGCCACCGGCGTCAAAGTCTTGTTCGACAACTGCAGGGCAGCATCCGCATTAATCAGCACCACTGGCACACCGCGCAGTTTCGCCATGAAACCGCCAGGCACCGTTACATAACCGCCCATGCCCAGCACAATGCCCGGATTGCGACGCTTCAGGATGGAGAAGCAAGTTGCAAAACTCGCCACCAGCTTGAACGCACCGGTAATCGTGTGACGCAAACCCTTACCGCGCAGGCCGCTGAACTCTATGGTGTCCATCTCGATGCCCGCTTTAGGCACCAGCTCACGCTCCATACCGTGCGAAGTGCCGAGCCAGCTCACTTGCCAGCCGCGCGCCTTCATCGTTTCCGCTATCGCGAGTCCCGGGAAAATATGTCCGCCCGTACCTGCCGCCATGATCACGAGTCGTTTCATATACGACCTCCGCGCATCAGGACGCGATTTTCATAATCGATACGCAGCAGGATCGCCAAACCTATGCAGTTAATCAGCACACCCGAACCGCCATAGCTCATCAATGGCAGCGTCAAACCCTTGGTCGGCAGCAAGCCGAGGTTCACGCCCATATTGATGAAAGCCTGCACACCTATCCAGATACCTATGCCCTTCGCCGTCAAACCGGCAAATGTCAAATCAATCGCAATCGCCTGCCGGCCGATTTCAAATGCACGCTTGATCAGCCAATAGAACAGCGCCACCACCACCAGCACACCAACAAAACCGAGCTCTTCACCAATCACCGCCAGCAAGAAGTCGGTATGCGCTTCCGGCAAGTAATGCAGTTTCTCCACGCTGCCGCCGAGACCGACTCCAAACAATTCACCACGACCAAATGCGATCAACGAGTGCGACAACTGATACGCCTTGCCCAATGCATTCTCTTCATCCCACGGATTCAGGTAAGCAAATATTCGTTCGCGCCGCCACGGTGACAAGATAATCACCATGCTGAAAATACCGACCAGCGTCGCGCCTATGCCACCAAACCAAATACCGTTGATACCGCCGAGGAACAAAATACCCATCGCGATACACACGATCACACCGAACGCGCCCAAATCCGGTTCCAGCAGCAAGAGCAAACCAACGAAACCTATCGCCAGCGTCATCGGCATAAAGCCTTTGGTCAGCTTGTGCATGTACTGCTGCTTACGCACTGTGTAATCAGCTGCATACAAAACCACGAATAACTTCATCAGCTCGGACGGTTGCAGGTTGAAGACCTTGAACGACAACCAGCGACGCGCACCATTCACGCCTTTACCTACGCCCGGCACCAATACCAGCACCAGCAAAATCAGCGTCGCCACAAACAGGTAAGGCGCCAGCTTTTGCCAGGTTTCTATGCGTACGCGGAAAGCCAGCAAACCAGCAAACAGCGACACACTGATAAACATCGCCTGGCGGGTCAGGAAGTGCGCATTGTCGTAACGCGCATACTTAGGCGAATCCGGCAGCGAAATCGAAGCCGAGTACACCATCACCATGCCAAACAACATCAGCAGCACGACCACCCACACCAAAGGCTGGTCGTAGGCCATCATCTTCGAACGCTGGTCGAGACTGGTCACGGCTTTTTTAGCCGCAGCGCCGGAGAATGATGGGAAGGCGAATTTCATGCAGAGACCTCGCCACGCGACAAACCGATTTCACGCACTTCATCAACAAAAACCTGCGCCCGATGCGCATAGTTTTTGAACATATCCAGGCTAGCGCATGCTGGCGACAACAAGACTGCATCGCCCGCTTGTGCCAGTTCCGCGGCTTTCTGGGTTGCTTCCTGCAAAGTCGCGCAGTTGATCAATTCCACGCTGGTCGCCTGCAAGGCTGCACGTATGTTGTCGGCATCCTTGCCGATCAGCAGAACGGCACGCGCATATTTGGCGACCGGATCCGCCAGTGGCGAAAAATCCTGTCCTTTGCCATCACCACCAGCGATCAGCACCAGATGATTGGACGCGCCGTCCTGGCTCGCACCCAAACCATTCAAGGCCGCCACGGTCGCGCCTACGTTGGTACCTTTGCTGTCGTCGTAGTAATCAACGCCACCTATGGTCATCACATGTTCAACCCGATGCGGCTCGCCGTGATACTCACGCAAGCCGTGCAGCAACTGGGCAAACGGCAAGCCTATCGAACGGCACAGCGCCAGTGCCGACAAGGCATTGATCGCATTGTGCTGACCACGGATCTTGAGTGCATCCACCGGCATCAATTTATTGGTCGATACGGCCAGCTCGACATTGTCTTTCTTGCGGCGTTTCTTTTGCGGCTCTTCTTCCTCTACCGCAACCGACAACCAGCGCATGCCGTTTTCATCGACCAGGCCGAAGCAATCTGCCTGCTCTGCTTCATCTGCACCAAAGGTGATGACTTTCGCCAGCGGGCTAGCCATTTGCATAACCAGCGCATCGTCGCGATTCAGCACGCGTATCGTGTTGCTGCCGAAGATACGTGCTTTGTCATCGGCGTAAGCGGCCATGTCGCCATGCCAGTCGAGATGATCCTGGGTCAGGTTCAGGACGGTAGCGACATCGGCTTGCAGGCTGTAAGTCGTATGCAACTGGAAGCTGGACAACTCCAGCACCCAGACTTGCGGCAATTGATCATCGGCCAGCACCTGATGCAATTTATCCAGTGCTGCCGGGCTGATATTGCCCGCCACCTGCACCGTCAAACCCGCACGCTGGCACAACAAACCAACCAGGCTGGTGACCGTGGTTTTGCCATTGGTGCCGGTGATAGCGATGACTTTCGGTGCGTACTCTTTTTCTTCTTTCAGTGCAGCCAGGGCCTGCGCGAACAGCTCGATCTCGCCCCAGACCGGGATTTCTTTTTCTGCGGCAGCTGGAATAATCGCGGCCAGTTCGCGCGCTGGCATCAGGCCAGGGCTGACGGCAACGAAATCGATTCCTTCCAGCAAGGCGGCATCAAATGTACCTGCGATGAACTCGGCTTGCGGTGCGATCTCGCGCAACTGCGGCAGGCGATCCGGTTGCTCACGCGTATCGGCAACACGCAAAGACGCGCCGCAACGGACCAGCCATTGCGCCATCGCCAGCCCGGATTCACCGAGCCCTAAAACCAGAACGTGTTTACCTGCGTAGTTCATTAGCGTAATTTCAAAGTAGACAAACCAAACAACACCAGCATCATCGTGATGATCCAGAAGCGCACCACGACTTGTGTTTCTTTCCAGCCTTTTTGTTCAAAATGATGGTGCAAAGGCGCCATCAGCAACACGCGCTTACCGATACCGGTGCGCATCTTGGTGTACTTGAAGTAGGCCACCTGCAACATGACGGACAGTGTTTCCACCACGAAGATGCCGCCCATGATGAAGAGCACAACTTCCTGGCGCACGATGACGGCGATGGTGCCGAGCGCACCACCCAGTGCCAGCGCACCGACGTCGCCCATGAAAACTTGCGCCGGATGTGCGTTGAACCAGAGGAAAGCCAAACCCGCACCGGCCATCGCACCGCAGAAAATAATCAATTCGCCGGCACCCGGGATATGCGGAATGAACAGGTATTTGGAATAGTTGGCGCTACCGGTCAGGTAAGCAAACAGACCCAGCGCGGTACCCACCATCACGGTCGGCATGATCGCCAGACCGTCGAGGCCGTCGGTCAGGTTGACTGCATTGCTGGTGCCGACGATAACGAAGTAAGTCAGTGCGATAAAGCCCCAGACGCCCAACGGATAGCTGATGGTCTTAAAGAAAGGAACAATCAGATCGGCTTTAGGTGGCAAGTCCATGCTGAAGCCGGACTGCACCCATGCCACAAACAGATCGAGGAATTGCGAATTGCTCGGTGCGGAGACCGAAAACGCCAGATAAATAGCAGCAAACAAACCGATGATGGATTGCCACATGTACTTTTCACGCGAAGCCATGCCTTTCGGATCTTTATAGACCACCTTGCGGTAATCATCGACCCAGCCTATCGCACCAAAGCCCAGCGTCACGATCAACACGACCCAGATAAAGCGGTTGCTGAGATCAGTCCAGAGCAAAGTCGAAATGCCGATGGAAACCAGGATCAACACGCCACCCATGGTAGGTGTACCGCTTTTCACCAGATGTGTTTGCGGACCGTCGGTGCGCACTGCTTGTCCGACTTTCAGGCGGGTCAGCATGCGGATCACGGCCGGCCCTGTGACCAGGCCGATGACCAGTGCAGTCAGGGTCGCGAACACCGCGCGGAAAGTAATAAAGTTAAAGACCCGCAGTGGCCCTAGTTCGTCTTGAAAATATTGTGCCAGCCAGAGCAGCATATTAATGGGCTTCCTGAGTTTGTTGACCAAGTAAGTGCTGGACCACGCGCTCCATCTTCATGAAACGCGAACCTTTAACCAGCACCGTTACATCCACCGTAAAGATTCCAGCCAATGCATTGTTTAATTCTTCTACGCTGTCGTAGTGATGTGCACCGCTACCGAAGGCGCTGACGATGTAACGCGTCATATCGCCCAGTGCGAGCACATGCTGTATACCTTTAGTACGTGCATACGCACCGATTTCTTCGTGGTACTGCTGACCGTCATTACCGACTTCGCCCATATCTCCGAGGACCAGGATGCGTGGCGCCGACATCTGCGCCAGCACATCAATCGCAGCACGTACCGAGTCCGGATTGGCGTTATAGGTGTCGTCTATGACCAGTGCACCATTCGCTGCATGCTTGCGTTGCAAACGACCACTGACAGGTGCAAACGCCTGCAAGCCGCGCACGATGGCATCGGTCGAAATACCAATCGCCAGTGTGCAAGCGATCGCTGCCAGCGCATTGCGGACGTTATGCACACCGGCAGCAGCCAGCGCCAGGCTGAATTGCTGACGACCTGCCGTTACTTCCATATCGCTGCCGAAGGCGTTCGCGCTGTAGCTGCAACGTACGTCTGCATCATCCGAGAAACCGAAAGTCAGCACCTTGCGCTGCGCTGCCAGCGTGCGCCACAAAGGCGTGAATTCGTCATCTGCCGGAAATACCGCGATGCCGTCAGCTGGCAAGCCAGCGAGTACCGCACCGTTTTCCTTGGCAACCGCTTCCACGCTCTCCATGAATTCCTGATGTTCGCGCTGTGCGTTATTCACCAGGCCGACCGTCGGACGCGCAATCGCGGACAGCACGGCGATTTCACCCGGATGGTTCATACCCAGTTCGATCACCGCGGCTTTGCAAGACTTTTGCAAGCGCATCAGCGTCAAAGGCACGCCGATGTCGTTATTGAAGTTGCCGCGTGTCGCCAGATAGTTATCGACACCGCATGCTGCTTCCAGAATCGCCGCGATCATTTCCTTGACCGTGGTTTTGCCATTGCTGCCGGTCACGCCAATCACAGGTATCGCGTATTGCTGACGCCAGTAATGCGCGATCTGTCCGAGCGCGACGCGGGTATCCGGCACAATCAACGCTGGCACTGTCAGGCCTGCCGGTACGGTTTCTGCCACCACGGCCGCGACTTTGCGCTCCGCCACTTGCGGCAGGAAGTCGTGCGCATCAAAGCGCTCACCGCGCAAAGCGACGAACAAATTACCCTCGCCTACAGTGCGGCTGTCAGTCGAGACACCATCAAAAGCTGCGTCAGCCGTCATGCGTGCACCTTGCAGTGCAGACTGGAGGATGGCTAATGTAGAGTTCATTAGCTCGCTCCCTGCATGACACGTGTCGACAAAGCCAGTGCGGCATGGTCGGCGTCGAGGAAAGGTAATTTGCGGCCTTTCACTTCCTGATAGGCTTCATGTCCTTTACCCGCCAGCAGGATAACGTCGTGTCGCGCTGCATGACGTCCGGCCCACAAAATCGCGCTGGCGCGATCCTCTATGATTTGCGGTGCATTTTTCGGTGCAGTAATGCCAGCCACGATGTCGCTGATGATGGTGGTCGGCTCTTCATTGCGCGGATTGTCTGTCGTCACCACGATATGGTCAGCCGCCATTGCGACCTTGCCCATTTGCGGACGCTTGCCCGGATCGCGGTCACCGCCGCAACCAAACACACACCACAGCTCGCCACCGCGGTCATTTGCGACATTGCGCAAAGTAGCCAGTGTTTTTTCCAGCGCGTCTGGCGTGTGCGCATAGTCAATCACGACCAGCGGTGCTTCACCTCCGCCGAGTTGCTGCATGCGGCCTGGCACTGCTGTCAGAGCCTCGATGGCGTTGACTGCATCATGCAGGCTCACGCCTTTCGCCAGCAGGATGCCGATAATGCCCAGCACATTGCTGACATTGAACTGGCCCACCAGCTGCGTTTTGACTTGTGCACTACCCACCGCTGATTCGAGGTGGAAAGCAGTACCGCTCTGGTTGCTGCGGATATCCGTTGCGCGCAACAGTGCAATACCGTCGACTTTTTGCTCGCCCAGTGTGTAACCTGTAATCGCGGTATCAGCCTGTTTGCCTTGCAAGCGCTGCACCATGCGCAGACCCATCGCATCATCCAGATTGATGACCGCGTGTTGCAGTCCCGGCCAGTCAAACAGCATCGCCTTGGCTTCTTCATAAGCCGCCATATCACCGTGGTAATCCAGGTGATCGCGCGTGAAGTTGGTGAACAAGGCCATGTCGAAGTGCATGCCGGACAAGCGCCCCTGATGCAAACCGATGGACGACGCTTCTATTGCCAGCGCGCTTGCACCGAGATTGCGTACATTGACCAACGAGCGTTGCAGCAAGACTGCATCCGGCGTGGTGTAACCGGTGACGTCAAAATCACCCGCTCCGCCATTGGTATAGATGCCGATACCGAGCGTACCTATCACTGCCGTCGGTTGACCGAGGCGCGACAAGGCATTGCCCAGCCATTGCGCACATGAGGTTTTGCCATTGGTACCGGTGATCGCGACGGTAAACATCGAACGATCAGGATGGGCGTAATACGCTGCGGCGATTTCGCCTGCATGCGCTTTCAAATCTTCGACCGCCAGGTGCGGCACATTCCATTCCGCATCCCAGGTGCAACCGGCAGCTTCATAGATTACTGCCTGTGCGCCACGCTCGATCGCGTTGGCGATGTAGTTGCGACCATCGGCTTCGTCACCAGGATAGGCAAAGAAAGCATCTCCCTGCGCAATACGACGCGAATCAGACGCGAGCTCGGCCTTGGGCGCGTTAGCGGCCAGCCAGTCGAGGATGTTTGCGAGCGCGGTCGTGGTCAGGATAGACATTACATATTCTCCTGTTCCGAACCGGCCGGGATGATGATATTGGTCACGCTGGAATCCGGCGCGACGTTCATCGAACGCAAGGCATTTGCTGTCACGGTCGCGAACACCGGCGCGGCAACCTGACCACCGTAGTGCTTACCTGCGCCCGGCTCATCGATCATCACGGCAATAATGATGCGCGGATCAGATACCGGCGCAAAACCAACGAAGGAAGAAACATACTTCCGCACGTACTGGCCTTTTTCAATTTTGTAAGCGGTACCGGTTTTACCGGCGACGCGATAACCCGGCACTTGTGCCCGTGGAGCTGAACCAGCCGGACCCGCCGCCATCTCCAGCATGCCGCGCATCTGGCGCGCAGTAGTCGGGCTGAAAATACGTTCGCCGATAGGCTGGTCGGTCGCACGCTGGAAGGTAATCGGAATCAAATCACCATCACGCGCGAAGACTGTATACGCATGCACCAATTGCAACAAAGACACGGATATACCGTGCCCGTAACTCATGGTGGCTTGCTCAATCGGACGCCAGGATTTATATGGCCGTACCCGCCCTGCTACCGCACCTGGGAAATTAATCTTAGGCTGCTGGCCTAGGCCTATGCTGGTAAACATGTCCCACATTTCATGTGGTTCCATTTGCAGTGCAATTTTTGCAGTGCCGATGTTTGATGATTTCTGTATCACCTGTGACACCGACAGCAAACCGGATGCATGGGCATCACCGATGGTCGCCGTACCAATAGTCATCTTGCCCGGCGCAGTCTGGATCATGGTGTTAGGCGTAACGCGCTTGGTTTCCAGTCCAAGTCCAACCGAGAACGGCTTCATCGTAGAGCCTGGCTCGAAGGTATCGGTAATCACGCGATTGCGCAGTTGCGCGCCAGTCAGTACAGAACGGTTGTTCGGGTTATAGGTCGGCAGGTTGGCCAGCGCCAGTACTTCACCGGTTTTCGCATCGAGGACGACGATGCCACCCGCTTTGGCTTTGTTCTCTTCGACTGCTTCTTTCAGGGCGGTGAATGCGATGTACTGGATCTTGCTGTCTATCGACAAAGCCAGGTCTTTGCCGTCATGCGGCTCACGCACCGATTCGATATCTTCAACTATGCGACCCAGGCGGTCCTTGATGACGCGGCGGCTGCCAGTCACACCAACCAGGGTCTTTTGATAAGCCAGCTCCATACCTTCCTGGCCTTTGTCTTCGACATTGGTGAAACCGACGATATGCGCCATCACCTCACCCTCAGGGTAATAGCGTTTGTATTCTTTACGGGTGTCGATACCGGCGATACCGAGCTTGAGGATTTTGTCGACGGTGTCGAGTTCAACCTGACGCTTCAGATAGACGAAGGTACGATCAGAATCCAGCTTGCGGCGCAGTTCTCGCTCTGGCATATCCAGCAACTTGGCCAGTGCCTGCAATTTTTCCGGTGGTGATTCCAGTACATCTTCCGGGATCGCCCACACTGCACGCACCGGGATAGACGAAGCCAATACCTGGCCATTGCGATCAGTAATCTTGCCGCGTGTCGCAGGCAATTCCAGCGTACGCGCATAACGCGAAGCGCCCTGCTTTTGCAGGAACTCAGTCGACATGCCCTGCAGCCACAAGGCGCGACCAGCCAGGGTCAGGAAAGCAGCGAAAATCAGGAATAGCACGACCCGAGAACGCCAGGCTGGCAACTTGGTTGCCAGTACCGGGTTCGACGAGAATGGCACGCCCTTGGATGCGGCAGTGCGCGACGTACTACGCGTCATTTAGCCCCCATCGTCAGGTACTGCGTGCTGGCCGGTGTCACCGGCACCATGCGCAAATCACGGCGTGCGTTGCCTTCGATACGCGCGTGTTTGCCGAGTGTGGATTGGTCGAGTTGCAGCTGCGCCCATTCAATGTCGAGCTGACGCGCTTGTGCCTGGGCACGTTCGAGTTCAATGAAGAGACGACGGAATTGATAATGCGCGTTGACGACCGACAACGCGCAGGCGACCAGAATCAGGGTGAGGACGAAGCAGATGCGGCCGCTCATATTGTCCCTCCAGCGCCCGCCGACAGACGCTCAGCCACCCGCATCACGGCGGAACGCGCGCGTGGGTTTTCACTGATTTCTGCAGCGGATGGTTTTACTCGGGACAACAGCTTCATTTCTGGTTGCGGCAAATCGATGGCACGAATCGGGAGGCGACGGTCTGGCTGCGGCACATTCGCTTTGCCGGCCATGAACTGCTTGACGATGCGATCTTCCAAAGAATGAAAGCTGATCACAACCAATCTCCCATGCGGGGCCAGATACCGATATGCCTCGTTCAAGACTACTTCGAGTTCTTCAAGCTCCTGATTGATGAAAATCCGGATAGCCTGAAAGGTGCGAGTGGCCGGGTCTTTGCCTTTCTCGCGGGTTTTGACGGCGCGTGCCACGATCTCGGCAAGCTGTCGTGTGCTTGAAATTGGCTCGACTGCCCTGCGAGCAACAATCGCCTTTGCAATCTGAAAAGCAAACCGTTCTTCCCCATAATCTCGTATCACTTTCTCGATTTTTTGTTCAGTTTCCGTCGCCAGCCACTCCGCTGCCGACATGCCGCGCGTTGTATCCATGCGCATATCGAGCGGCCCGTCTGCGCGAAAACTGAAACCACGCGTCGCATCGTCAACTTGCGGTGACGAAATCCCCAGGTCCAGCAATACTCCATCCACCTGCTTGATACCGCGTACAGCCAAAGCCTCACTCAAGGTTGCAAAACTGTCGTGCGCAATCTCAAAACGCTGGTCATTGATCGTCGCTGCATTGGCTATCGCCTGCGTATCCTTGTCAAAGGCCAGCAAACGACCACCACTACCAAGCTGCTGCAAAATCTTGCGGCTATGCCCGCCACGCCCGAAGGTGCCGTCGACGTACACGCCATTGACGCGATCACCACTCAGCGCCAGCGCATCGACCGCCTCATCCAGCAACACCGTACGGTGCTGGTATTGCTGCACCGCATCTGCATTCATCACGGCGTCAGAAAGAAAAATCGTTGAGTACATCCGGCATGCCGTTGGCTACGGCCGCCGCTTCGCTTTCCGCCAGTTTCGCCGCATCCCAAATCTCGAAATGGCTACCCATACCGAGCAACATCACGTCACGCGTCATACCTACCGCCGAACGCAATTCAGGCGCGATCAGGATGCGACCAGCGCCATCCATCTCTACGTCAGAAGCATTACCGAGGAAAATTCGTTGCCACGCGCGCGCAGACATAGGCCATGCAGCGATTTGTTCGCGATGGGTTTCCCATACCGGGCGCGGGAAGAACAGCAGGCAGCCGTGCGGATGTTTGGTCAGGGTGACACGACCCTCACACTGCAAAAGCAGTGCGTCACGATGCCGCGACGGAATAGTCATCCGGCCTTTGGCATCGAGATTGAGAGAGGACGCGCCTTGAAACACCCTGAAATCCTTTTTTTGTACGTTTTACATGCTGAATCGGGTGGATTCCGTGTTTATTTTTTACGTTTCAAATACCCACAAATAAACACTTTTTCACACTGTCGCCCACTTTAGAGGATGCACCATTACCGGTCAAGCGATATTCAGGGGTAAAAACAAGAATTTTTTCAATGAAGTCAAGGACTTAGCGCATTACGTTGACGCAACATGTAAATGAAATACCTCTAAGAATTAAGCACTTATGATTGATAGTGAAAGTGGCACTTCAGATAAACACATGTGTTTATCCAGGAAAACGCAGTGCACGATGGGGAAATTTCTGTAGGATTTTGGTGCGTCTTGTCGTCAAGATCGCGGAAAAATCGGCTTAATGCCGATTTCTTGGCTGATATCGAAAATTTCGCTGCGGACCACAGCATTTGATATCAAAAGAATATGATGCAACGCAAAAACAAGGTTGTTTTATTGCCTAATTTGCACTATTTAAACAGGCCAATTTAACAATTCGCCACCGTCCTGCCAAACCGGATTTTACTGTCCGATATATTGCGGCGGCGAACCACATTGGGCCGACGGATCAGGTACTGGTTTACAGTACAGGAAAGCTTCCTCCCGCACTGCTGCACCACGTCGACGCGGACGACCATCGCGGCCACGTATGATGAATGGAGCAAAGCACTCCTGGCTTTCACGATACTCGCGTTGCATGCGTTCGCAATCGAGCTGCTTCTGCGTCAGGCTGTCACGCGCCCCCATCACCGCTCCTGCCGGTTGCGGCGGCGCTGGCCGCTCTTCATTCGCACGTTCCACCATCGCTTTTTCACGCGCTGCACGTACCGCCGCATCCTGGCGCTGCGCATCAGTCAGTTCGGAAGGATTGGTATCGACCCTGGTCGCCGCATTCCGGTAACGCTCAGGCACCTGGTCCGAAAACTGGGTACGCCCTTTTTCATCTACCCAGCGATAGATTTCATCTGCATGCACGGCCGACGCCATGCAGCAGCAAGCGATAAAAGTAAGGAAGGTGTGTGCCATGAGTCGCCTTGTATACGCGGACAGGTAATAGCTTTATAGCATGCCTGTAACGCGCATGCCCACGTCATCTCAGCGGAAGAAGTGACCGGTGCCGAACAAGCCGATGAGACCGATCACGATCAGGTACAAGGCCACGATGAAATTCAGCAAACGCGGCATCAGCAAAATCAGGATACCGGAGATCAGGGCGAGCAGTGGTGCGAGGGTAATATGCAGATTCAAGGCAGACTCCTATATGTAAACCGTCAAGGCAAATTCTTGCGGCAGAAGCTTACCCTATCCGCATCGCTCGTTCGCTTGCACAGCGCACCATGTCGCAAATAAAAAAGCGCGCAATCGGTAACGATCGCGCGCCAAGCAACACCCTCAGGCATCGCATCAGGATTTATTTATTTCGGCAGCAGAACCGTATCGATCACGTTGATCACACCGTTAGATTGATACACATCATAGGTACTGATACTGGCCGTATTACCGCTGTCATCCTTCACATTGATATTGTGTTTGCCATTCATGACAAAGGTCAGTTTTGCACCATTGGCGCTTGCCAGTTGTGCGCTGCCTTTGTTTTTCTTGATGGCTTTTTCGAGAGCAGCAAAGTCATATTTGCCGGGTACCACGTGATAGGTCAGGATTTTTGTCAGGGTTGCCTTGTTTTCCGGCTTGACCAGATTCTCTACCGTACCGGCGGGTAATTTGCCGAACGCAGCATTGGTTGGCGCGAATACAGTGAACGGGCCTTTCCCTTTCAGGGTATCAACCAGGCCCGCTGCTTTCACGGCAGCGACCAAGGTAGTGTGATCGGCTGAATTCACTGCGTTATCAACAATATCCTTGCTGGGCAGCATGCTTTGCCCACCGACCATGACGGCATCGGCAGCATAAACGAATGAAACTGAAGCGAGTGAGGCGGACAGCAGCAAGGCATAAGAAAGTTTGCGCATGATCGTTTCCTTCCGGAATGTGCAGGATTGCGTAGTGATATACGGCGTCCCGACACGGACAGATTCAACTATGTGCGTATGTATTTGCCTGCATATATACCTGCAGCAACTTAACTGGCTGCATGGCCATACCGATGGCGCAAAAAAAAACGGTGCGACTTTCATCGCACCGTTTTGCATAGAAGTTGAAGCAAGCCGATAGGCCGGATTCTGTTACGACGCATGGGCAAGCCCATGCGTTATGACAACCATTCCTCTAGGCCGTGAATTACTCCACGGCTCAAGCTTCCTACCCGCACGCTCCGCGAGCAACGTCAACGCGTGCCTATTTGGAATTGCTCCGAGTGGAGGTTACCGCGTTTCACCGTAACTTAATACGCTCGTCTCTGTGGCCCTATTCCTCGCCTCACGGCGGACGGCCGTTAACCGTCACCCTGCTCTATGGAGTCCGGACCTTCCTCCCGCCATCACCGAAATGACAGCCAGCGGTTGTCTTGGCTTACTTCAGGCGACATTGTAGTCCAGCAAGCGTCGGCAAGCGCGAATAATGTTTTATCATGCACTTGCGCGATAGAAATTTATCCTGATTTCACCCATCCCCCTGCACGCAGAGATTCATTACATGAAATTGTACGAAACGCTCGCCGCCGAACTCGCGCAATCCATACAGGATGGCGTCTTGCGCATGGGTGATCGTCTGCCTTCAGTACGCCAGGCCAGCACCAGTCGCGCGGTCAGCCCATCCACCGTCTTCCAGGCTTACTACCTGCTGGAAGCACGCGGCCTGATAAGGGCGCGCGAACGCTCCGGTTACTACGTAGCCGGTGCCGCGCAGAAATTACCGCCGGAACCGGAACAGGCCTCGCAGCCAGACGAAGCGTCATCGCCTGTCGACATCAGTGAACGCGTGTTTGAAGTCCTGGAATCCGCGAAGATGCGCGACCTGGTGCCGTTCGGTTCCGCCTTCCCCAGCCCTTTGCTATTCCCTATGGCCAGGCTGGCGCGGGCAATGGCATCCAGCGTGCAGCAACTCGATCCGTGGAGCGCCGTCGATGACCTGACACCGGGCAATCCGCAATTGCGTCGTCAGATCGCCTTGCGCTATCTGGCCGACGGCCTGCATATACATAGCGATGAAATCGTCATCACCAACGGTGCGCTGGACGCACTCAATCTGTGCCTGGGTGCAGTGACACGTCCCGGTGATGCGGTACTGGTCGAATCGCCGACCTTCTACGCAGCACTGCAAGCACTGGAACGTAACAGCTTGCACGCGATAGAAGTACCTACCCATCCGCGCGAAGGCATAGACCTCGCAGCGCTGGCGCGCGCCATCGAGCGACACCAGCCAAAAGCATGCTGGCTGATGAGCACCTTCCAGAACCCGCTCGGCAGCCTGATGCCGGATGAAAAAAAACGCGACCTCGTCAAGTTGCTGACACAACATGAAATCCCGCTGATCGAAGACGATGTCTACGGCGAACTCTACTTCGGCGACAAACGACCGATGCCGGCCAAGGCCTATGACAGCAAAGGCCTGGTCATGCATTGCTCGTCTTTCTCCAAATGCCTGGCTCCCGGCTATCGTGTCGGCTGGGCTGCACCCGGCCGTTTTACTCGTGCCGTGGCGCGCCACAAGCTGACCACGACGCTGGCCGCTTCCGCTCCGGCACAGGCAGCACTCGCCACCTATCTGGAAAAAGGCGGCTACGACAAACACCTGCGCCAGTTGCGCCACACACTGTCGGTCCAGCAAACACTCTTCATGGAAGCGATCGCCCGCTACTTTCCGCCGGGTACACAGGCGACACGGCCCAAAGGCGGATATTTCCTATGGCTGGAATTACCAGCCGAAGTAAACGCGCTGGAATTGCACCGCCAGGCATTGGCGCTGGGCATCAGCATTGCACCGGGGCCCATCTTTTCCGCCCATCACGGCTTCACCAATTGCATACGCCTGAACTATGGGCATGCATGGGATGAGCGCAGCGAAACGGCGCTGGCCACGCTAGGTGCATTGGTACAAAAGATGGTCTGAGCCCGCGCGGCGATGCCTTTTTAATCATCACAAAATGGTTATCAGGCACTTGTACGCAAACTGCTATGGTTTTTTGCGCAGCTACTGATGCTAGGCAAAGCAGCGCTGCCCCCTTACCCTTGCAGTATCATGTAGAAAATCCGACAAGCTGCAGAGGGTTAAGCACGCATCATCAGTCCCTCGGCCTAAGACTAGAGACCTATAACAATGAGTGCATCGCACACCATGCGTAGTAAATGCTCAGCCTTGATGCGCCTGCTCGCCAGCGCCAGCCTCGCGCTTGCTGCAACCACGGCAATTGCTGCCGCGGATACGACGCCAGACAACAGAAAAATCCCCGATACCATCGCGCAACGCGTGGCCGCCTGTGTGGTGTGCCACGGCAAGGAAGGCCGCGCCGGCAGCGACGGCTACTATCCACGCATTGCAGGCAAACCAGCCGGCTATCTATATAACCAGCTCATCAACTTCCGCGACGGCAAACGGACTTATCCGGTCATGACCGCCATGCTGGAAAACATGTCGGATACCTACCTGCGCGAAATCGCACAATACTTCTCCGATCAGCATCCGCCCTACCCCGAACCGCAAGCCTCGCAATCAAATCCTGCTGAACTGGAACGGGGTCGTCGCCTGGTGCATGACGGTGACAAAGCCAAAGGTATACCGGCCTGCGTCGCCTGCCATAGCGCAAAAATGACCGGCACCGCACCTGCCATCCCCGGCCTGATCGGTTTGCCGCGTGACTATCTGCTGGGCCAAATAGGCGCATGGAAGATAGGCACGCGCCACGCCGCCAAGCCGGACTGCATGGCCGACATCGTCAAAAAAATGAGTGCGGAAGATATCAGTGCCGCCGCCGCCTGGTTGTCCGAACAGCGCGTACCGGCCGATGCCTCGCCAGCCCCCGCCATCACGGCCAAGCTCCCGCTGGAATGCGGCAAACTCGCACCGTAGGGAAGCAGACCCATGAAACGATCCTATCTCTTGCGCTTTTTCGCTCTGCTGCTCGGCATCTTCACGGTCTTCATCGTCTGGCTATTCCTCGCCAATCGCAACCCTGACCTCGACCAGCCGTCGGTGCCACCTGCCGATCCGGCCCAGCAACTGGTACAAGGTGCCTATCTCGCACGCGTCGGCAATTGCATGAGCTGCCACACCTCGCGCGGCGGCGAGTCCTACGCCGGTGGCCGTGCGGTACCGACCCCGTTTGGCAATATCTATACATCCAACCTGACGCCGGATGACGCAACCGGTCTGGGCAAATGGAATAGCGACGATTTCTGGCAAGCGATGCACAACGGCAAATCGAAAGATGGCAGCCTGCTCTATCCAGCCTTCCCGTACACCAACTACACCAAGGTCACGCGCGCAGATTCGGATGCCATCTTCGCTTACCTGCAAACCCTGCCTGCGGTCAGCCAGCCGAATCGCGCACCTGAGCTGCGCTCCCCTTACGACAACCGTCTCGCACTCTATGTCTGGCGTGCGCTCTACTTCCGTCCCGGCCAGTACGCGAATGATGACAAGCAATCGGTGGAATGGAATCGCGGCGCTTATCTGGCACAGGGCCTGGGCCATTGCAGTGCCTGCCATACCCCGCGCGATAATCTCGGCGGCACTGACCTGAAAGCCGAGCTCGGCGGCGGCATGATCCCGGTGCTGAACTGGTACGCACCGCCATTGAATGGTGACGCCCAGACCAGCCTCGGAAAATGGGAAACCGAACACCTGGCAGCACTGCTGAAAACCGGCGTCGCACCAAGTCGCTCAGTCAGCGGTCCGATGGCAGAAGTGGTATTCGGCAGCCTGCAATATGCGAAGGATGAAGACGTCAAGGCGATGGCGGTTTACCTGAAATCACTACCGCAACAAATCGCGGCACCGGCAGTGACAGCTGAAAGCATCCCGGATGAAACCAAGAGAAACATGATCAAGGCCGGTGCCAAGCTGTATGAAAACCAGTGCGCCAGCTGTCATCAGGAATCCGGCAAAGGTGTGGCCTCCATCTATCCGGCACTGGCCGGTAGCCGCGCTATCACCACACCGGTTGCGACCAATGCCATCCGCATGGTCTTGCATGGCGGCTATGCCCCGAGTACTGCAGGCAATCCGCGTCCTTACGGCATGCCACCATACGGTCACTCGATGACGGATGAAGAAGTCGCCTCTGTCGTGACCTACATCCGCAATTCCTGGGGCAACCAGGCTAGCGCGGTCTCACCCAACGATGTCAATCGTTATCGCTCACGTTAAAACATGCCTGCATCGCATTCATCATCACGTCACACACCACTACTGAGCAGCAAACACAAGAGCAAGACCAGCACCACTTTGCTGGCGGTTTTGCTCGGTGGCACCGGTGCACATCGTTTTTACTTATATGGTCGCAAGGACTTCTGGGCCTGGATTTACTTCTGTGCTTTTGTTCTTTTCATCCTGACCCTGTTCGTCGCGCAGACATCGAGTTCGCTGGCGCTGAATCTGCTCAGCCTGTTTCCTATTCCCGTCTTTGCGGCGTGGATAGAAGCGCTCGTGATCGGCCTCACACCGGATGAGAAATGGGATGCGAAACATAACGAACTGTCGGCACAACAATCCGACTCGCGCTGGTCTGTCGTCATCCTGATCGTGCTCACTTTCGCCTGCACATTCACCACCATCGTCATCAGCATGGCACGCATGACAGATTTATTTCTCACTGGTGGTGCTTACGGTTAATCGCATCTCCGCATAGCGCTCTATAATCGTTCATTGCACATCACCATCGAGATAGCGCATCCATGTCTACTATCGATTTCCGCCTGCCGCCGATTCCTTGCCTGATTGCATTTGAAGCGCGTGCACGCCTGGGCAGCGGTGTACTGGTCGCGCGCGAATTGTGCATTTCACCGAGCGCTGTCAGTCATCGCATCAAGCAACTGGAAGAAGCGACCAATCTGCAACTGTTTCGCAAGACCAGTGGCGAAGCAGTCCTCACCGCCGATGGCCAGGCTTACCTGGAAGCGGTGCGCAATGCGCTGAATACACTGAGTCACTTCGGGCGCAATCCCGCTGCCAGCAGCAAAGTTAAAAAGCAATTGCGCATCGCCGCGCCACCGACCTTTGCCTATCAGATCATCATTCCGCGCCTGAGCTCGTTGCAGGAAAATTTCCCGGCACTGCGTTTTGAGTTACAGCTATCAGTGCCACTGGTCGGTTTGAAAGCGGACGATTCGGATATAGAAATACGTTTCGGCATAGGCCACTATCCCGGCTATCACGTCACGCGCATACTCGATGAAGATGTGGTGCCTATGTGCAGCCCGGAATACCTGGCGCAACACGGTCCGTTTGAGACTTACGAAGACCTGCAGCGCGCGACCTTGCTACGCTGCACGATAGAACCGTGGCATCCATGGTTCCAGGCGGCCGGTCTGGACTGGCGCGAGCCGGTCGGCACACTGCAATTCGTCGATATCGGGTCCTGCATGCAGGCAGCGGCATGGGGTCACGGCGTCGCGCTGGCGCGTCCGAAAATGGCAGCCTCACTGACCGCCAGCGGGCGGCTGGTACCGGTGTTTGATTTGAGTGCGAAGCCTGCCTATTCCTACTTCGCAACTTGCTTGCCGGAAGCCTTGCAACATACGGAGTCGCTGGAAGTGATCAACTGGCTGCGCAGCGACCTTGAGCGTGAAGATGCGATGCAGGCATTGGCGCTGGCCAGCAAACCATCAGGCAAAAGAAAAAAATAGGCAGCACCTCGCACGCGCGGGGCACTGCCTAAAGAGACACACCATCTTCAGAGGGTGTAACGTTCAACGGCTTCCTCTTTCCACTGGATACCGTTGCCAGGACTATCCCGTACGATCGCGTTGCCATTGCGTACCTGCAATGGGTCGACCAGTATCGGATCTGCCATCTGGAAATACTCTATGTAATGCACAGTCGGTGTCACGCGCAGCAAATGCACGCTGATTTCCTGGAAGAAGTGATTCGAGACACGCACATTATTCGCCGCGCACAAACCGACCGTTTGCATCCAGCCCGACACGCCACCTATCTTCATCAGGTCCGGCATCATGTAATCCGATGCCTTCATGCGCAGGCTCTCTGCTACCTGACGAGGCCCCCACAAGTTTTCGCCTAGCTGCAGCGGCGTTTTGATGGCAGCTGCAATTTGCGCATGACCACAGTTGTCGTCGTAACGGGTCGGCTCCTCTATCCACAGCAAACCTTCATCATCCAGCGCCGGACAACGCACCATCGCTTCAGCCACATCCAGACTCTGGTTGTAATCGACCATCAGGCGCGCCGCACCTTCCGTCGCCTTGATCGCTGCACGCACCACCGCAATATCTTCCTGCAAGGTCGGATAGCCGATCTTGATCTTGATCGCCTTGAAGCCGCGCTCCACTGCAGCGGCCACATGCTTGACCGCATCTGCCATCCCATCCATACCGAAACTGGCATACGCAGGGATACCGTCAGCTGCAGTACCACTGCCTACGCTGCCACCCAGCGCACGCACCAGCGGCAGCTGAAGGAACTTCGCATGCGCATCCCACACCGCCATGTCGATACCGGCCAGCACCATGTCCAACAGGCCATAGGTACCGATCAGCATGAAGCGGCTACGCAGACTATTCGTCAGCCCCAGCGGATCCAGCGGCTGACCTTCGAGCAACAAGTTCAGGTCAGTCGCCAGTTGCTTGACTGCGCCCAGCACCAGCGGCGTGTACGTGAAGATATACGCATGACCGCAAACACCGGCATCCGTCTGTACATCCAGCAATAGCATGGGTGCCGCTTGCACCGTGCCGCTCGCCGTTTTCAGCGGCTGTGCGAGCGGTATGATCAACGCACGTACACGCATTTCAGTGATGAGAGGTAAAGACATAATCGCCCTGCTATCTAAAAATGAAAACACCGCCTTCGTAAAGGCGGCTTAACCTTATTGCAAACGGTCGCTGCCGTCAGGTACACGTGACAGTGCAGGCAAAGGCCCGAGCTCGGCAGCAAACTGCGCGCGCTCGGTTTCCGCTTCTGCGTCATTGAACTCGACTGGTGTCAATGCGCGACGATTGACCTTCAATTCGAATACATCGAAACGATTGTAGTAACCGACCACATCCTGGAATTGTTTAGGTACGACGCATTTGGCGAGATCGATATCGGCATAGACGATGCCTTCTTCATCCTGCAAGGTGTCGCTGATAGGCATGCCATCCGGGCCCATGATCATGGAAACGCTCTTCGATGCTTCTTCCATCAGGCGACGTACGCGCGGATCATTACGGCTGATCATGTCGATCGCTTCTGGTGGCAGGAAGCCGGAAGCAACGATGTTGAACATCTTGCCTTCAAACGCAGCAGCACCGGCACGCAGGCGGATCGATGCTTCCAGGTCATACGCCACTTCGCCGGAAGGATGGGTAGGCCAGCGTGGCGAGTATGCGGAGATGTGTACGTTTTCGCCTTGCGCCATCAGTGAGAAGCGCGCCAGTGCGTTTGTGTTTTCACCGCACACCAGTGCGCCGATGCGACCGATACGTGTATCGACCACGCGCAAGCCACTGCCATCACCGCTGGCCCATGCCAGCTTTTCCCAATGGGTGGCGATCAGTTTGCGATGACGATTCAGGATGCTGCCGTCGTCGCCGATCAGGATGTTGGTATCCCAGACACAGCCCATGCTGACAGGTGTGCCTTCATTGATACCCATCGAAACAAACACGCCATGACGACGTGCTGCTTCGCGCAACTGCGCTACTTCCGGGCCATTGATTGTTATCGCTGACGAAGCCAGCTTGAAAAAGAATTCATGCGTTTCAACTGGCGCCCATACACCACACCAGATCGGGAATGCAGAGACAAACGCTTCCGGGAATGCAATCAACGAAGCGCCATTGCGCGCAGCTTCAGCGATCAGGTCGCAAGCTTTATCAATGGTGGCAGGGGTGTCGAAATAGATAGGCGCTGCATGACATGCTGCGGCCTTGAATTTTGGATATTCCTTCATTACTACTCTCCTAAAATATATTTTGAGTCCGGATAGTGAGTCCGAAAGTCACGTGCCACTATAGGCGGGGTACAGCGAAAAAAGAGCGCTTTACAGATTGAAATGATTTGCATCCGGGATGCAGGAAAACTGCATCCCTAATGCCAGAGCCGCTACCAGACCATGCGGGTGAACGGGAACACATACGCCTGCAAGGTGACGAACAGACCAACCAGACAAGCCAGTGCGATCGAATGGAAGAAGACATAGCGCAGGATCTCGCCTTCATGGCCGTACCACTTGGTGGCGGTAGCGGCCACCACGATGGATTGCGCATCGATCATCTTGCCCATCACGCCGCCCGATGAATTGGCTGATGCCATCAACACAGGATTCAGGCCCAGCTGCTCTGCGGTAGTTTTTTGCAAGCCACCGAACAAGACATTCGCTGCAGTATCGGAACCAGTCAGTGCGACGCCCATCCAGCCCAGCAAAGTACCGAAGAAAGGATAGAAGGCACCGGTGTGTGCAAATGCCAAGCCCAGGGTCGAATCCATGCCGGAGTAACGTGTGATGTAACCGAGCGCGAGCATCGCTGCGATGGCGATCAGTGAGTGACGCAGTATCTTCAGCGTGTCCCAATACACGACAAACAATTGCTTGAAGCGATAGCCCATCACCAGGCCGGAAATCATCGACGCAATGAAAATCCCGGTACCGGTTGCAGACAACCAGTTCAGGTTAAAGATGGCGGCTTCCACATGCGGATGCAAAGCGACTGGTGGCATCTTTTGCGTCAACATATGCAACCACGGCCATTCGAAGCGCAGCACCGAGATGCCATCCAGCATCTTCTTCCAGCCCGGTATACCCCACAGGAACACCAGCACCGACAGAATGAACCACGGCAACCACGCGCGTATCACCGCCTCACGTGTATGGGTATGGATCACTGACGCTTGCTGTTGTTGTGGCGCAGCCTTGAACTTGCCAGCAGCCGAAGTCCAGATCGCGGCTGGTTTCCATACGCGCAGGAACAGAGTCAGCAAGACCATGGACGAAATCGCTGCACCAACGTCCACCAGCCACGGACCGTGGAAGTTGGAAATCAGGTACTGCGGTACCGCGAACGCAGCAGCAGCTACCAGGATCGCAGGCCACACAGCCAGCATGCCGCGGAAACCGCAGAAGGCCCAGATTAGCCAGAACGGCACCAGCATGGAAAACACCGGCAGCTGACGACCTACCATGCCCGACAGTTGCAGCATGTCGAGTCCGGTCACGCCAGCCAGCGCGATGATAGGCGTACCCAGTGCACCGAACGCTACCGGTGCGGTATTAGCAATCAGCGACAAACCGGAAGCAGCCAGCGGAGCGAAACCAAGTCCGATCAGCATCGCACCAGTTACTGCTACCGGCGTGCCGAAGCCACCTGCACCTTCAAAGAATGCACCGAAGGAAAACGCCACCAGCAACAGTTGCAAACGTCGGTCCGTCGTAATGCCGGTGATACTTTCCTGCAGCACCTTGAAGTAGCCTTTACGCTCGGTGAGTTGATACAGAAAAATGACGTTCAGGATGATCCAGCCGATAGGCATCAGACCATTTGCCGCGCCGTATGCAGCGGACGACAGCGCACTCGAAGCAGGCATGGTGAAACAGAATATCGCGACCACGATAGCCGAGCCCAGACCGAGCAGCGCGGCAATATGTGCCCTGATATGAAAGAAAGCCAACGCCGACAACATCACGACGACAGGTACTGCCGCCGCCAGCGTTGAGAGTAGCGCGTTGTTAAAAGGATCGTACACGTGTGACCACATCATTTAGTCTCCCAGGAAATGGGTGTAATCGTTAGCAGGCGTGAAGCCGACGTCATTTTTTTAATTGATCTTTACAGCGGAACAGCGACGCAAATTCTGTCATAGCTGATTCCGGCGAAGGCGTGAAAAGGATGCAATCCGATGTGAAGCAAAATGAAATTTGCTATGAGAAGTGAAGTGTTTCGCGACGTGAACATCAGCGAAAAACAACAGAGAGAATTGACGAGAGTAGCGAGAGAAAAACTGCAGAAGAAAGCGCACTCTTATCGTACGCAACATACAAACGCACTCGAAAAGTGCGCGCCCGCACCAAGGCGAAACAGGCCACATGCAAGAGTGCACACATCTGCCCTGCCGTGAGCAAAAGCTTGCCAATTTCCACTGGCATGACTCATGCTAAGACAAATACAAACTTGTATACATAAGGGTATTCAAAATGTTGGGATGGACTATAGTTGATTGGCAAAACGCTTACCGCGACGGTGCAACACCGGCATCTTTACTTCCCGGCTTGCTGGACAGCATGGCGCAGGATGATGCCGCCTGGATCACGCTGATAGACCAGCCTTATCTGGCAACACAACTACAAGCGCTGGAAGCCAGACGTGTATCCGATCCAAATCTGAGCAAGCTGCCTTTGTACGGGGTACCGTTTGCGGCCAAGGACAATATCGATGTGGCAGGCATACGCACTACCGCAGCCTGTCCCGAGTTTGCCTACATCGCGCAACAACATGCGACCGTGGTACGGCGCTTGCTGGATGCAGGCGCTATCGTCATCGGCAAAACCAATCTTGATCAATTCGCTACCGGCCTGGTCGGCATCCGCTCTCCTTACGGCGTCGTGCCAAATACCTTCGATGCGGAATATGTTTCCGGTGGCTCCAGTTCCGGTTCGGCCTCGGTCGTTGCGCGTGGCCTGGTACCGTTTTCACTCGGCACCGATACCGCAGGTTCGGGTCGCGTACCGGCAGGACTTAACAATATCGTCGGACTGAAACCAACGGTAGGTTCACTCAGCGGACGTGGCGTAGTACCGGCATGCCGTACGCTGGATTGCGTTTCCATTTTCGCGACCACCGTCGCTGATGCAGAACTGGTCTATACACAAGCTGCGGGCTACGATGACGCAGATGCCTATTCCCGTGCGCGTCCGGAACAAGTGTCAACCACACTGCCAGCCAAACCGCGTTTCGGCATCCCGGCTGCACCTGAATTCTATGGCGATGCTGTGGCCGAAGCGGCTTATGCAAAAGCACTGGATGCAGTACGTGCCACTGGCGCGGAATGCATCCCGCTCGACTTCTCACTCTTCGATCAAGTCACCGCCCTGCTCTACGATGGCCCATGGGTAGCCGAACGCTATGCCGCCATTGCAGCCTTCGCCGAAGAACATGCGGATGCCATCCATCCGGTCGTACGCAACATCATCTTCCGCGCGCAGGAATTCTCTGCGGCGGATACCTTCAATGCGCAATACAAGCTGGCCGATCTCAAGCGCGCTGCCGACAAGATCATGGCCTCGGTCGATGCCTTGCTGGTACCGACCGCACCGACGCATTACAAAATCGCCGATGTAGCAGCCGATCCGGTACGCCTCAACAGTCATATGGGCAAGTACACCAACTACGTCAATCTGCTGAACTGGTGCGCTCTGGCCGTACCGGCCAACCTGCGTAACGACGGCCTGCCGTTCGGCCTGACGCTGATAGGCCCGGCCTGGTCGGATCAGGCCTTGGCTGCCTACGGAAAACGTTGGCAGGCGCAAACAGGGCTGACGCGTGGTGCTACCGGATTGCCTTATAACGGGGCTGACGCAACGTCATCGACCAAGGAGCAAGTACCGGCAGGTCATTTGCGCATCGCTGTGGTAGGTGCGCACCTGACCGGCATGCCACTGAATCGTGAGCTGACTGAACGCAAAGCCCTGTTGGTAGAAAGCACCCTAACCGCCAGCAATTACCGCCTGTACGCACTGGCACAAACCGTCCCGCCCAAACCCGGCCTGGCGCGCTGCAAGGACGGCGCTGCGATTGCTGTGGAGTTATGGGATATCCCGCTCACCGCCTTCGGCTCCTTTGTCGCTGGTGTACCCGCGCCACTGGGTATAGGCACGCTGGAACTGGCCGACGGCAGGCTAGTGAAGGGTTTCATCTGTGAACCCTATGCACTGGAAAGTGCGCAGGACATTACGGCCTACGGTGGCTGGCGCGCATATTGCAACAAGGCAGCCTGAACTGACTTTTGGAACGTCCATGATCCCCAAGCTTAAATTTGCCAAAGTCCTGCCGGACAGCCTCGCCTCGCAAGCCTATACCCGGCTGAAAGCGGATATCTTTGATTTCCACTTCCTGCCCGGTGATCGCTTTAGCGAAAACGAAATGAGCGAGCGCCTGCAAATGAGCCGTACGCCGGTACGCGAAGCATTATTCCGTTTGCAGCGTGAAGGCTATGTAGAAGTCTTGCACAAGGCAGGCTGGCAAATCCGGCCCTTCGATTTCCAGATGTTTGAGCAGCTGTACGATGTACGCAGCGTGCTCGAATGCGCGGCCGTCGAGCAATTGTGCGCGATGCCGGAAGCACCGCCACTATTGCAGGAACTGGCGGCGCTCTGGTTCGTACCGGAACATGAACGCATCACCGATGTTCCCACCCTCTCGGTGCATGACGAACGCTTCCATGAACAATTGGTGGAAGCCAGTGGCAACGTCGAGATGGCACGCATACATCACGAAATCACCGAACGCATACGCGTCATCCGTCGTCTCGAATTCACCAAGGAAATGCGCATAGAAGTCACCTATACCGAACATGCGCACATCCTGCGTGCCATCATCGAGAAACGCAGCTGTCAGGCCAAGGACCTGCTGCGCGCCCACATCGCCCTGAGTCAATCTGAAGTGAAGAAAATCACAATACAGATGTTGCACCAGGCGCGGCTGGCGGCGCAGCTATCGGCCTGAGCGGAACGGCAACTGATACGGATCAGGCGACGATATAGCTGCTGTCGTCCAGCAGCATGTCTTCAAAGAAAGCACCAAACTGCTGTTCCGGATGACGGATATGGATTTCCAGTATCCAGCGCATGCCGGATGGTGTCGCTGCAAAATCGGCCAGCGAACCCGTGTGTATGGCCGCATGCGGGAAGTCAGATACGCGATGGCCGGGCAGGTCAAAGTTCAATTCCCAGCCACGTTGCCGTGCTTGCTGTTCGGCGTAGCGATACAGCTCTTGTCCGCTCGCCTGCTCCTCTAGCCAGACCTTGCGCACGGCATGAAAAATCTCTTCTGCATCGGCAGCACAGCGTGCGTACTCGGCGTTCTGGCCGACTACAAAAGATGCGCCGCCATCCCCTTCCCATGCTGCAAAACGCGGTGCCATATCGATAAAGAAAATATCGTTTTCCTGCAACACGATGCCCGGCTCGGAAGCCTGCTTCATCGCCTTCATGGTATTCCGGCCGAAGCGTATGCGCGTCGGATGCCAGGTCAGATCCAGGCCGGAAGCGATCAGCGTACGCTTCGCCATATCGACCGCATCCTCTTCCACCATGCCCGGTCGCACCAACGCGGCGATGGTACGTATCGCTTCACGGGTTTTGGCGCGCGCCTGCAACATGCCATCTACTGAAAAAGCCGGGCCTACATCCTCGGCACTGGATATTGCTACTTCCATCTTGCTCTCCTGATTGAATAAGCAGTCGCACATCCCGAAATGAGCTGTGCTGAACCCGTATCCAGTATGCAAAGCAAGAGCAAAAAGCAAAACCATAGTCTGCGGTCTTAATCCGCCAAACATGGCGGCTATCCTGCCAAAGCAATGCTTGCCCCCTGATTCTGTCTATATGCAACTGGCGGCCTGCATCAGGTATGATTTGCACAGATTTATACCAATCCCGAATTTTTCTGCACACCACTTTTCATGCGCAAAATTACGATAGGCCTCGTCGTCTTCCCCCGTTTCCAGATGCTGGACATCGCTGCGCCCGGCGATGCCTTTGCCGAGGTCAAAGTACTCAGCAATGGCGAATGCGAATATGAAATCCTGACCATCGCCACCACGCGCGGGCCTATCCAGTCATCCAGCGGACTGACCGTCATGCCGGATCGCACCATCTTTGATCCCTGCCCGCACTTTGATACGCTGATCGTGCCGGGCGGGCTTGGGGTGTTCGACATCCTGGAAGACACCACGCTGACCGACTGGCTGGCGGCGCAAGGCGAAAGCTGCCGTCGCATAGGCGCGATCTGTAACGGTGTATTCGCACTGGGTGCGGCGGGCATGATCAATGGCAAGACCGTCACCACACACTGGATGGATGCCGCACGCCTGGCGTCCATGTTCCGCAAGGCGACGGTAGAGCCTGACCGGATTTATGTGAAGGACGACAGTCTCTACACCACGGCTGGCGTGACAGCAGGCATCGATTTATCGCTGGCTTTGATAGAAGAAGATTTCGGCAAACAAATGGCACTCGATGTGGCCAAGTATCTCATCGTCTACCTGCGCCGCGCTGGCGGACAATCGCAATTCAGTCCGCTGCTGGAAGTCCAGGTCAAGAACGATTCGCCGGTTGCCGCAGTACAGAACTATGTACTCAACAACCTCAACGTTGAGCATACGCTGCTCAGCATCGCCGATGAAATGCAAATGAGTGCGCGCAATCTGTCGCGCGTCTTCAAGCAGGAAACCGGTTTAACACTGATGAATTTCGTCAATGACGCCCGCATCGATGCGGCACGTCGTTATCTGGAATCGACCGATCTCGGCCTGAGTGAAATTGCCCGCCGTTGCGGACTGACGAATGCAGCTACGCTGCGCCGCATCTTCTCGAAACGATTGGGCATAGGACCGAGCGACTACCGCCAGCGCTTCCGCTCCGACGCCACGATAGCCGCTGCAGCGAATTAAGCAATCCCGGCGATGACGCACACTTCACGCGTAATCGCGCCATCGACCGCGGCCAGATCATTGAGGATAGTAAAGTGATTGCGCTGTGCCAGCGGCACCAGCGCACCCGGCAAGGCATTGCGCGCTGCACCGAACTGCTCGGACTGCCGCTGTAACTCGGCTAACTCATCCGAGCCATACATCAGCGTCAACGGGCGTGGACTGAGCGGCAGCAGTAACGGGCTCAGCTCTTTCTCTTCCGCTGCACTCAGTTGTAGTTTGTTATTCAGGTAGCACAGGCGTATCGGTTCCAGGTCATAGATGCCGCTGATCGCCACACCACCGATCACACCGGGCTCATCGACGCACATGGCAGTCAGGTGCCCACCGGCCGACCAACCGGATACGACTATGCGTTCCACGTCAGCGCCAAACTCTGCGGCATGCTGCCGCAACCAGGCGATGCCCGCCCTTACCTCTGCCACGATTTCAGTCAATGTCGCATCCGGTGCCAGCGTATAACCAATCAGCGCGACATGCATGCCGTGCGCCAACGGTCCTGCAGCGAGAAAGCTGAAGGTTTCCTTGGCACGCATTTGCCAGTAGCCGCCGTGGATAAACACTAGCAGCGGTCCCGGCTTGTTGCCGGCAAAGTAATCGATGCGATTGCGTTCTGCCGGGCCATAGCGCAAATCCAGCCGCTGCCCGTACTCGGCGCGCAAAGCCGCACTGCGCTGATCAAAATCTTTCAATATGGCCGGGCTATCCTTGACCGCCAGCGAGTTGTTGTAACCGGCGTCCAGAGCGGCCTGGTCCATGCCGTGATATATCGAATTCATAGCGGATTCACGTTGTTATTTTATTTGGCTCTTTTTCCGCATGGGCGGAAATCCTATGCCATGGTAGCGCGAATTTCCGCCTTTACGACTATTTTGCTGCCAACTTCAGGCTGCGACTTTGGCCGATACGTGACTGGTCAAATACTGGGTAATATCGCGCCGGATTTCATTGAACTCGACCGCCGTAATATCGCGCGGACGTGCCAGATCCAGCTTGATATCTTCTTCGATGCGGCCCGGGCCAGCTGTCATCACCACCACCCGATCCGACAGCATCACGGCTTCCTCTACCGCATGCGTGACAAACACGACGGTCACCTTGGTACGTTCCCATATTTCCAGCAAATCCTGCTGCAGTTTTTCACGTGTCAACGCATCCAGCGCACCGAACGGCTCATCCATCAGCAAAACTTCACAATCATTCGCCAGCACACGGGCTATCGCCACACGTTGCTTCATGCCGCCGGACAACTGCCCCGGATAGTAATTGGCAAATTTGGTCAGTCCAACCATATCGGTGTAATAAGCCGAGAGTTCTTCCAGCTTGGCCTTGGGCAGATTACGCTGACGCTGACCGAAGCCTATGTTTTCCTTCACGGTCAACCACGGGAACAAGCCGTAATCCTGGAACACCATGCCGCGTTCCGGACTAGGTCCGTCGATAGGCATGCCATACATATTTGCGCTACCGGAAGAAGTCGTTTCAAAGCCAGCCATGATGCGCAACAGCGTCGATTTACCGCAGCCCGAAGCACCGATCAGGCATACGAACTCGCCTTTGTTAATGGTCAGGTTCACTTCACGCAAAGCCTGCACGGTTTGTCCGCCTATCGAAAAAACCTTGCTGACGCCTTTGATATCTATCGCCGGTAAAGGGCGACGTTCGGAGTATGTATCAGACATGATGTTGCGGGCTCCATTTGAGTAAATAATTGTTGATCGCGACCAGGATGCGATCGGTGCTGTAACCAACGATGCCGATCACGACCATGCCTGCAATCACCAGGTCGGTACGCGACAACATGCGACCATCCATAATCACCGCACCCAGGCCTTCCGGTACACCTGTCATCTCACCGACCACGATCAGAATCCAGGCGAAGCCGTGCCCCAGACGCAAGCCATTCAGGATGGATGGCATTGCAGCAGGCAGCACTACCTGACGGAACAACGATGAGCCATTACAGCCCAGCATCAGCGCCGCTTCAAACAAACGGTTATCAACTGCCTTCACACCAAAAGTCGTATTAAAAACAATCGGATAAAACGCACCGAGGAAGACCAGGAAAATCGCTGCGTTCGGACCAATGCCGAAGAAAATCATCGACAGCGGCAACCACGCAGTCACCGGTACTGGACGCAGCAACTGCAAGGTCGGATCGAGCAACTCGCGTATTACCTTGATGCGACCGATCAGCAAACCGAGCGGAATACCGACCAGCGCGGCGGCGAAGAAACCACCGTAGACGCGCGTGACCGATTTCCATAAATGCAGCGGCAAGGTTTCGCTGAAGGCATCGTCGTAGATACCGCCGAACGCGAAGTCATACAACATCAGGCCGACGTCCTTGGGCAGCGGGATCAACTGCGTACCTGACGCCTTGACACCCACATGCCAGCCCAACAGCAACAACAGGGGCACTATCAACGGCGTCAGGCTACGCTTGATACGCGGCCACAACTCAGGCCTGACAACTTTCATCGGTAACTCGACGGTTTGTTCCACGATAAATCCTTCCAGATAAAACTAAGCTAGATACTTGCTGCTTGATACGTCATGCTTACTTCACTTGCTGATTGAAGCTGGCATCAATGAACTTGCCGTAATCAGGCAACTGGCGGATTTGTTTCTTGTCCAGCATTTGCGAACCGTAGTACTTGGCACGCTTGATCCATTCATCATCGAGTTTCCAGGTCAGCTCGACGTTAGGCGCGGCCAGCTCTACGACCTTGGCTGGCAAGCCCAGCTTCTGTTCCGACATCTCGACGAAGGCGCCACGATTCGCCATTGCGTACTCGGTAGCCTGACGATGTATCTTCAGGAAGACCTTGATCAGTTCCTGTTTGTTTTTCAGGTTATCTGCGTGCGTGGTCATGACCATATTCACGGTGCCGGTCGGCGTCGAATACGGGTACTCAACTATCTTGCCGATGCCACGGCTGACGCTGATGGATGGACCAGGTTCTGCACCGACGAATGCATCGATATCATTGCGTTCCAGTGCGGAAGCCATCTCACTGAAAGAGACACGCACAGGCTTGATGTCCTTTACAGTCATGCCCTCTTGTTTCAGGCGATCGAGAATCACCACTTCCTGCGTCGAGCCAGGCAGGATGCCGACGCGCTGGCCTTTCAAATCCTTGATGGAAGCGATCTTGCTGTCAGCACGTGCCACCACTGCCATGCCGCGATTGCACTGCGCTGCGACGATCACGACCGGCTCACCTGCTGCTGCACCCAATGTCGCTGCTGCCAGGCCGTAGGTACCGAAATCAACTGATTTGGTCACGACTGCATTCTTGCCATCGGTTGGTGTTTCAAACGGGATCACTTCTATCTTGTAGCCCGGTGGTGTGAACTTATCGTAGAAGTAAGGCGTGATGCCATGCATCAGTTTAAGAGTGCCGACACGGATCACCTGATCCGCTGCCAGTGCTGATGTAGACGCTGCGGCACAGACAAACGATGCTGCAATCAGGGAGGCAATAAATTTTCTGCGTGGGTGCATGGCTGATCCTTATTAAGTTGACGAGTAAGCGCGCATTCGGCCTGCCAACACCAGATCGGTAATTAGAATACCTTCTTGTGTACAAGCTTAACTACGTCATAGCAAGGTCTGTGCCACTACGATTTTTCGGCAAATAGTCGACAAATTGCTGACTGTGTTCAGAGGGAGATGAGGGATTGCGCCGGATGCAGGCGCAGGGGGTCGCCGTGGTGCGTGCTTGCACTGCTTGAGTGCATTACTTTGCTAACAGATGCTTATCATGCCTCTGTCGTAGAATTTAAATCTGATTGCTACACACCTTAGATATGGAATTTTCTATCCGTCCCGCCTGTCTGCAAGATGCGGCGCTGTTACCCGTCATCGAAAAGTCGGCAGCCCAATTATTCAAAACAGCACCAGGTCTGGAATGGCTTGCTGACAGTGACACTTTGTCCGAGCCCGTACTTATATGCCTTATCTCGCTAGGGACTGTCTGGGTTGCACAGACTGATGCCGGACAAGTCATAGGTTTTATCTGCACAGAGGAGTTCGATGATGAACTGCATATTTGGGAGCTTTCCGTTCACGCAGACTTTCAGCGCATGGGCATAGGTAAACGATTGGTGCAGGAGCCATACAAACATGCATCGGATCGTGGTTTGTCTGCACTCACCTTAACGACCTTCAGCGATGTTAGTTGGAATGCCCCCTGGTATGCACAACTCGGATTTCAGATTGTGTCTGCGTCGGTAGAACAACGCTTAAGGCAATTGCTTGATGCAGAGGTGAAGTATGGTTTGCCAGCAAGCAGGCGAATTGCTATGCGACTATCGATCGCAACGGCCATCAAATAGCAGAGAGCTTTATCTAGCACTCGTTCAAAGTTGAAAACAATTCATGAAACAGCATCCACCTTGTCGGCCACCGCCGCAAGGAGGCGCGATTTGGAATATTGACCAGGCGGCATACCGGTGTGACGAGTGAAAGCAACGGTAAAAGTACTTGATGAACTGTAGCCGACCAACGCCGCCACTTCTGCAATGCTCTTTTTCTGCTCAAGAAAATTTCTGGCCAATGCCATCCGCCACGACAGCAGATAATCCATCGGCGTGACACCCAGAGCCGTGCTGAATCTCTCAAAGAAAGTGGAACGCGACAGCGCCGATGCTTTCGCCAGCAGTGCAACAGTCCACGGCTGCTCCGGATTTTCATGGATGCACCGTATGGCATTCGCCAGACGAATATCGGCGAGTCCACGCAACAGGCCGGGTGAAGTCCCCGCATTGTTGGACGAACGTAAAGCCTCTATCAGCAACACTTCAAGCAGGCGCTCAAGTACCACTTCCCGTGCGGGTCGCTGTGAGCGCGACTCATCTATGACCAACTGAACCAGCGCCGACAGGCGGAGGTCGCCACGAATATGAACCAGCTTCGGCAGCAGCGTCAAAAGCAAGGCAGAATCTGGCGAAGTCAAATGACAGAAACCGACCAGCGTTCTCACATCGGCATCGACTGATAGCAAACCATTGCGATGCTCGCCGTTTTCCAGCAATGCAGGTTCCGTTTGCCATTCGTGATCGGCAGGCACGTCGAAACTCGATACCGAGAATTTCGACATCGAAGGAATCAGCAGGAAATCGCCTGCTTCAACTATCAATGGCGACTCGTCAACCATGTAGCGCATCCTCCCTTCCAGGACGACGCAACAGAACAAGGGCGCATCATCGAATTCACCGCGTACACCCCAGCGCCCGGCACCGGTCACAATTTTTGAATACGCCATCTTGGGCTGAAGAAGGGTGACAACCGAGGTCAAAGGATCAACCATTTCGGACTCTCGCAAACAAATTTAAGACTTTCTATTGTAGATGGTTTGCCGCATCACGACTATCGTTGAGCCTCCCTATTGATGAGAGGACGCACATGAAAACCGTTTTAATCACTGGCTGTTCATCCGGATTCGGTCTTGAAATCGCCAAATATTTCCTGGAACGCAACTGGAATGTCATCGCCACCATGCGTACACCACGCGCTGATGTTTTGCCGCAATCCGAGCACTTACGCATCCTGCAACTAGACGTGACAGATGCCGCGAGCATACGTCGTGCAGTCGAGGAAGCCGGCCCCGTGGATGTCCTGGTAAACAATGCCGGTGTCGGCATGCTGGGACCATTCGAAAGCACGAGCATGGATGCGGTACGCGATGTGTTTGAGACAAATACGTTTGGCACTATGGCCATGACGCAAGCCCTGCTCCCGCAGTTTCGCGCACGCAAATCCGGTGTCATCGTCAACGTGGCATCGTCTGTGACGTTGACGATGACACCTTTGCTACCGGTCTACACGGCCAGCAAGGCAGCGATAGTCGCATTCACCGCATCGCTGGCACTGGAGCTGCAGGAATTCAATATCAGGGTGGGTACGGTATTGCCCGGCATGGCACCGGAAACCGCATTTGCCAGCAATGCTCATGCACGGGTCGCGCAGACATTTCCTGATGACTATGCAGCCACCATGAATGCAGTGCTGTCGGGATTCCAGAACTACCAGGGTGCAGTAACGCATGCGATCGATGTCGCCAAAGTGGTCTGGCAAGTGACGCAAGACAATACGACTGCATTCCGTGTTCCTGCTGGCGCCGATGCCGTTGAATGGTTCGAGCAGAGTTGATCGCGGACGGAATGAACAAGGCCATCGGGCAGAAAAAAAGCACAGGGTATAAATCCTGTGCTTTTTTATGAGGCGGTGTTGCCTTACATTTTCTCAAAAATCCCCGCAGCCCCCATACCCGTACCCACGCACATCGTCACCATCCCATACTTCAGATTCTTGCGACGCAGTGCATGCACCACGGTCGCCGAGCGAATCGCACCAGTCGCGCCCAATGGATGGCCCAGCGCAATCGCGCCGCCCATAGGATTGACCTTGGCCGGATCAAGGCCCAGATCCTGAATAACAGCCAAGGCTTGCGCGGCAAAGGCTTCATTCAGCTCTATCCAGTCCATCTGATCCTGCTTCAGGCCTGCAGCACGCAAGGCGGCCGGAATCGCTTCCTTCGGACCTATGCCCATGATTTCCGGTGGTACGCCGCGCACGGCGAAGGAGACGAAGCGTGCCAGCGGTGTCAGGTTGAATTGCTTGAGGATTTTTTCGCTGACCAGGATGAGCGCCCCTGCACCATCCGAAGTTTGCGAGCTGTTGCCTGCAGTGACTGACCCTTTAGGCGAAAACACTGGGCGCAGTTTGGCGAGTGCTTCGAGGTTGGTGTCGGCACGTGCGCCTTCATCCATGTTCACGATGCGGGTGCTGACATCAATTTGGCCAGTCGACAGATTCGGGAAGCGCTCGACGATTTCCACCGCCGTCATTTCATTATTAAATTCGCCGCTTTGCTGCGCCGCTAATGCTTTCAGGTGTGAATTCAGTGCGAATTGATCTTGTGCTTCGCGGCTGACTTTCCATTGCGTCGCGACTTTCTCTGCGGTCAGGCCCATGCCGTAGGCCATGCCTATATTTTCTTCCTTGAAGATGCCCATGTTCATCGACGGATGGTGGCCCATCATAGGTACCATGGACATGGACTCGGCACCGGCAGCGATCATGACATCAGCCTCGCCCACACGGATGCGGTCCGCTGCCATGGCAATTGCGGTCAGGCCGGATGCGCAGTAGCGATTCACTGTGACACCGCCCACGGTCTTCGGCAGACCTGCCAGCAGCACGCCCATGCGCGCCATGTTCAAACCCTGCTCCGCTTCCGGGAAAGAACAGCCGACGATGGCATCCTCAATCAGGTTCGGATCCAGCGATGGCACTTGCGCCAAAGCTGATTGCAAGGCATGCACCAGCAAATCATCCGGCCGCGTATTCTTGAACATCCCGCGTGGCGCCTTACCGATAGGCGTACGTGTCGCGGCAACGATGTAGGCATCTTGAAGTTGTTTGCTCATCTTATGCTCCTGATCAGTTGCGCACTGGTTTACCGGTCTGCATCATGCCCATGATGCGTTCCTGGGTTTTAGGGTTGTTCAGCAATTCCATGAAGGCCTTGCGCTCGTGATCCAGCAGCCATTGCTCATCGACCAGGCTGCCCTGCTCGATGTCACCGCCGCTGACGACTTCCGCAATCATCATGCCGAGCTTGTAATCATGTGCCGAGATGAAACCACCATCACGCATATTGAGGAGCTGCGCACCTATCGTCGCCAGGCCGTATTTACCGGTCAAAGGCACCAGTGCTTTACGTGGTGCACGATAGCCTGCGTCGAACATGGCGCGTGCCTGTGTCTTCGCGATGTGCAGCAACTCATAGGCATTAAAGACGATGATGTCATCACTCTTCAGGTAACCCATGGTTTGCGCTTCCAGTGCGGAACGCGAGACCGCAGCCGTGGCTGCGTTCATGTAGTAGTTTTTGAGGAATTGCAGGATGTCGTTACCGCGCGCATCGCTGGCCGCGCGAGCAGCCGCTTCTTTCAAACCACCACCGGCAGGAATGAGGCCGACGCCGACTTCAACCAGACCGATGTAGGACTCGATCGAAGCAACACGCTTGGCGGCATGCAGGAGCAATTCGCAGCCACCGCCCAGCGCCAGTCCGGCGACCGCGGCAACCACCGGCACATTCGCATATTTCAATGCCTGGTGCGCCTGCTGCAATTTGACGACTTCGGGCTCTATCGCTTTCACACCGCCAGACATGAAGAGCGGCAGCATCGATTGCAAATCAGCACCCGCCGAGAACGCGCCACCTTCGGCGGCATCCGCGTGCCAGATGACCAGGCCTTTGTAGTTCTGCTCTGCTTCTTCTATCGCGCGCTTGATGCCTGCAGTGACGCCGGCACCGATGACGTGCATTTTTGTTTTGAAGGACAGGATGAGGACTTCATCATCCTGATGCCAGATGCGTACAGACTCATCTTCAAATACGGTGGCACCTGCTGTCTGACCATTCGCACCATTGTCACCAACCAGCGCAGCGCGGAAGGCCTGGCGTTGATAGACAGGAAGATGGGAGCGCGGAATGTTTTTCTTTTGCTTGGGCGACCATGAACCATCCGCCGCATGCACGCCATTGCGTCCGTCGAATACCCATGCCGGCAACGGCGCATTGCTGAGTGCCTTGCCTGCATCTATGTCTTCCTTGACCCAGGTCGCGATCTGTTGCCAGCCTGCGGCTTGCCAGGTTTCGAACGGGCCATTATTCCAGCCGAAGCCCCAGCGCAAGGCGAAGTCTATGTCGCGTGCGTTATCGGCGATGGATTCCAGATGCACGGCAATGTAGTGGAAGGCATCGCGGAAGATGGCCCACAGGAATTGCGCTTGTGGATTGGTGGAGTCGTGCAGCGCTTTCATGCGCTTGGCCGGATCTTTTTCTTTCAGGATGCGGCCGATCAAGTCATCTGCCTTGCCGCCACCGGCGACGTAATCTGCTTTGGCCGGATCGATGCGCAGGATATCCTTGCCGACTTTTTTATAAAACCCGGCACCGGCTTTTTGTCCGAGTGCGCCGCCACCTATCAGCTTGGTGAGGATGTCCGGCGTTTTATATACCGGGAAGAAAGGATCGTCCTGCAAAGTGTTTTGCATGGTGGTGATCACATGCGCCATGGTGTCGAGACCGACCACATCGGCAGTGCGGAAGGTGCCTGATTTGGCACGTCCCAGCTTGCTACCGGTCAGGTCATCCACCACGTCCACGGTGAGGCCGAATTTTTCAGCTTCATGCATGGTAGCCAGCATGCCAAAGATACCGACGCGATTGGCAATGAAGTTAGGCGTATCGTAGGCACGCACCACACCCTTGCCCAGGGTCGAAGTGAGGAAGCCTTCCAACTGATCAAGGATTTCCGCTTTGGTCGCGGCGGTCGGTATCAATTCCACCAGATGCATATAACGCGGCGGGTTGAAGAAGTGCACACCGCAGAAACGGGCTTTCAAATCCGCTGCAAATCCTTCGGACAATGCGGTGATGGAGAGGCCGGAAGTATTCGATGCAAAGATGGTGTTGGCTGCGATGTGCGGCGCAACCTTTTTATACAGGTCATGCTTCCAGTCCATGCGCTCGGCGATCGCTTCGATGATGAGGTCGCAATCCTTGAGCTTTTCCAGGTCATCTTCGTAGTTCGCCACTTCGATCAAAGGCGCGTAATCAACGTTCGCCAAAGGTGCCGGACTGAGTTTTTTAAGGTTCTCGACCGCGCGCAAGACGATGCCGTTTTTTGGGCCTTCCTTGGCTGGCAGGTCGAACAATATGACCGGCACTTTGGCATTCACGCAATGCGCGGCAATTTGCGCGCCCATCACGCCCGCGCCTAATACGGCGACTTTCCTGACGATGAAATTTGACATGCCTAAACCTCTCAATGAGTAATGCGTATTTTTCTATCGTAACGAGCTGGCCTGAAGTTCAAAACAATTCGGCATCCAGTGCCATCAGACTGGCCGAACCGGCGCGTGCCTGGCGTATCAGCATCGCGGTTTCCGGCAACAGGCGTGCAAAGTAGAAGCGCGCGGTCGCCAGCTTGGATTTATAGAATGGATCGCTGTCATCCTGTTTGGCCAATGCGATCTTTGCCATTTGCGCAAAGAAGTAGGCATAGACCAAATGACCGGCCACGCGCAGATAAGGTACAGCAGCCGCGCCGACCTCATCCGGATTCTGGAAAGCTTTCATACCGATTTCCATCGTCAACTTGGTGACCTTGTCTGCGAGGTCAGCCAATGGTGTGATGAATTCCGACATCGCTTCATCGGTGCCGTTTTCTTCGATGAAGGCTTGTATCTTGGCGCCGAATTTACGCAGCTTGGCACCGTTATCCAGCAGGATTTTACGGCCCAGCAAGTCCAGCGACTGGATGGTGTTGGTGCCTTCATAAATCATATTGATGCGCGAGTCGCGCACGTATTGCTCCATGCCCCATTCGGAGATGAAGCCGTGACCACCATAGACTTGCATCGCTTCCGAAGTCGAGATCCAGCCATTGTCGGTGAGGAAGGCTTTGATGATAGGTGTCAACAATGCGACTTCATCCACCGCTTCGGCGCGCACTGCCTCATCCGGATGATTCAATTCCTTGTCGATTTGCAGCGCAACGTAGGAGCTGAACGCACGACCACCTTCGGCATAGGCCTTGGCCGTCAGCAGCATACGACGTACGTCGGGATGCACGATGATGGGATCAGCCGGTTTGTCGGTTGCCTTGGGACCGGACAGGCTGCGCATTTGCAGGCGGTCTTTTGCGTAGACCAGGGCATTCTGATACGCCACTTCGGTCAGGCCCAGCGATTGCATGCCGACGCCGAGACGTGCTGCATTCATCATCACGAACATCGCGTTCAAGCCTTTGTTCGGTTCGCCTATCAGCCAGCCGGTAGCGCCATCGATATTCATCTGGCAGGTCGCATTGCCGTGTATGCCCATTTTCTCTTCCAGTGCACCGCAGAAGATAGGATTGCGTACGCCCAGCTTGCCATCGGCATCCGGCAGGAATTTAGGCACGATGAACAGCGAGATACCTTTGGTACCCTCCGGTGCATCCGGCAAGCGAGCCAGCACCAGATGCAGGATGTTGGCAGCCATATCGTGCTCGCCAGCGGAAATGAAGATTTTGCTGCCGGTGATTTTGTACGAGCCGTCTGCCTGTGGCTCGGCTTTCGAGCGCAACAGCCCGAGATCGGTACCGCACTGCGCTTCAGTCAAACACATGGTTCCGGTCCACTCTCCGGACACCAGCTTCGGCAGGTACAGCGCTTTTTGCTGTTCGGTACCATGCGCATACAGGCACTCGTAAGCACCGTGCGACAAACCCGGATACATGGTCCAGGCCTGGTTCGACGAATTCAGCATTTCATAAAAAGAGTTTTGCAACACCATAGGCAAACCCTGGCCGCCGTATTCCGGATCGCAGGTCAGCGATGGCCAGCCCGCTGCCACGTATTGCTCGTAGGCGGCCTTGAAACCTTTGGGTGGGGTGACTTCGTGTGTGGTGCTGTCCAGTTTGCAACCTTCACGGTCGCCGCTATGGTTCAGCGGGAACAGGACTTCAGAGGTGAATTTGCCGCCTTCTTCCAGCACCTGGTTGATGATGTCGGCGTCGATCTCAGCATGCTTGGGTAAAACCTTCAATTCATCTGCAACATGTAGTAATTCGTGCAGTACAAATTGCATATCGCGTAACGGTGCAATGTATTGACCCATAAACGTCTCCTCGCGGCTGATTTACTGATTTATTAAATTGCTAGTTGAATACTAGCGCATGACAGCGACTTTGACGCGCTGCACACTATCTTATTGACTGGTTTTATCCAGCAAGCGGCGATCGCGCTTGGTCGGCCTGCCCTTGATACCCAGGCCGGGCTCCTTGAAGAACTTGCGCTGATCCGCTTCGTGCTGCCGCTGGATAAGGCTTAGTTCGGTTTCCGTGTAAAGCTTCTGCGCCATTTCAGCCGAACCTCGCACATCGGATAAAGCCTGCACGACGACTTCCCACTCGGTCGAGCCATTATCTATCTGCAGCACATCACCACATTTGACCGTACGAGCCGGCTTGGTTCGCTCCTGCTCCAGTTTCACTTTGCCCCTGTCAACGGCATCGGTCGCCAGCGTCCGGGTTTTGAAGAACCGGGCCGCCCATAACCACTTATCCAAACGCACATTCTCAGTCGCCATCGTGCTTCCGTACTCGTTTGTCAGTAAAACCCCATTGTAGCCAGCTATGAAAAAGAAGTGGCGCGAGCCTCAATGGACGGCGCAGATTGTTAAAAAAAGCATATTTTTTGTGTGTAGCATGAGGTAACCTGCGCATTGCAAGAATAAAAAATACGGTACAGCAATGTTATCAATCAAGCACTTACGCCGACCTACTTCGAAACGGACTGAAAATTGACAACTGATACCCGCCAACTCAAAACCTGGCTCGCCGCCACCGCCCGCAAGGATGGCGACGCCTTCCGCCAACTCTACGATGCAACTTCTTCGAAACTGTTTGGCTTCGCGCTACGTATATTAGTTAAGCGCGAACTGGCGGAAGAAGTCTTACAGGAAAGTTTTGTCAGCATCTGGAACAACGCAGCCAGCTACCAAGCTGGTCTGGCTGCTCCGATGACCTGGATGACCACCATAGTGCGTAACAAGGCATTCGATACCTTGCGCCGAATCGATGGCGCAGTGGAAATCGATGCCGATCACTTTGACAAGGAAGTCATGGACGCATTGGAAAGTGTAGATCCGACCCCGATCGAAGCATTGCAGATCTCGGACGAATCCAAGGCTTTGGCACGCTGCTTTGCCAAGCTGGAAAGCCTGCACCGGCAAGCCATAGCACTGGCTTTTTACCATGACCTCTCGCATAGCGAAGTCGCCGAACAATTGGCACTGCCGATAGGCACCGTCAAAACCTGGGTACGACGCGGGCTGGAAAAGCTGCGCCTGTGCCTGACTAAACTGGAGGGCGTATGACCATACGGCAAAACGTCCGACAAAATGCAACCTTAAGGGAAATGCTGGCCGCCGAATACGCACTCGGCACCCTCAAGGGAGGCGCACGTCGACGCCTGGAATCGTGGCTGGAAGATGATGCAGCACTCCGTTTTGCGATCAGCGAATGGCAGGACAGATTGAACCCAATGTCCGAGTTCGCAACGCCGGAGCAACCGTCGCCGGAAGTATGGCGCGCCATTTCGAAACAGATAGGCTTGAAGAAAGCGGAACAGCAAAGCCGTAAATCCTTCTGGCTAGGCCTGCGCGAAGACCTGAGTTTCTGGCGTGGCCTGGGCATGACCTCGACTGCTTTGGCTACTGTGCTGATCGCCATCCTGCTGACACGTCAACCGGAAGTCGCCGTGCCGCCAGCACCTATGTTTGTGGCCACACTGACCAACGAACAGGCGCAACCTATCGCACTGGTAACCGGCGATGCGCATAATCACAAAATGGTCATCAAGGTGGTGACACGCCAGGCTGTGGCTGAAGACAAGAGTCTGGAATTGTGGGCCGTACCGAAAGACGGTGCGCCACGTTCACTCGGCCTGATCGCCGCCGATGGTACGGTGACCTTGCCTATGCCTGCGGGATCTACGCCTGACTCGATTCCTTTGTTGGCCGTCACGCTGGAACCGAAAGGTGGCTCACCGAATCCGAATGGTCCGACCGGACCTATCGTCTTCAAAGGCGCATGGCTGCACATCTAAGTCAGACAGCTTAGTGATATAAAAAAAGCGGGCCTCGGAATGAGACCCGCTTTTTTATTTGGGTTGCTGCACAAACAAACGCATGAAGCTCGCAATACTGGCGATCGCTGCAAACACTGCGCCCAGAGCCAGTGCCAGCGTTTCACCGTGTTGCGTCGAGATGATGAAACAGAAGGCGACCAGGGCTGCGCCGGATGCCTGTCCCAGCAAGCGCGAAGTCGCGACCACACCGCTGGCACTGCCGCCACGCTCCGGTGGTGCGCTACTCATGATGGCGCGCAAATTAGGTGCCTGGAAAAAGCCGAAGCCTATGCCGCATATCGCCATGCGCCAGCAAATGCCGAACACGGACACATCAGGCGACATCAATATCAGCGACACCATGCCCGCCGACAGCACCGACAAACCGATACCACCCAGCAAACCTGGCGGATAGTGATCACTCAGGCGTCCTGCTATCGGCGCCATGATGCCGACCAATACGGCCCACGGCGTAATCAGGAAGCCGGTTTCTATCGCCGAACGACCAAGCACGGATTCAAAGTAAAACGGCAGTGAAACAAAGGCCAGGCTTTGCGTCGCAAACGTGCAGACAGCCGTCAACGCAGACAAAGTGAAGAGCGGACGGCGAAACAAATCCACCGGCAACATAGGCGCAGCATGCCCTTTTTGTCGGCGTAACAGAAGGATGAAGAAAACCAGCGCGCCGAATAATTCCAGCGCCACAGTTTTGGCATCGCTGAGATGCGCGCCTTCACCGATGGCGAGGATGAGCAAACCGAAAGCACCGGCGTTATAGATGGCAGTCAACGCATCGAATTTATGCGTGGCACGACGGGTATGCGGCAAGACCTTGCGCGCCAGGAAGTAGGCAAACAACCCCAGCGGCACATTGACCGCGAACAGCCAGGGCCATGACCACACCGACAGGATCAGCGAAGCGGTGGTCGGGCCGACCGCAAAGGCCACTGCCACCACCAGTGCATTGGTACCCAGGCCGCGCCCCAGCATGCGCGCCGGATAGATGGAGCGCAGCAAGGCAGTATTCACACCCATGATGGCGCTGGCTCCGACACCCTGAAAGAAACGCGCAATCACCAGCGTCGGCAGCGACCAGGCATAGGCACAAGCCAGCGAAGCAGCGGTAAAGAGCAACAAGCCAAAAATCGCAATGCGGCGATAACCGAGTATCTCTCCCAGCGCAGCAAACGGTAACAGGGTTGCCACCATCGCCAGCTGGTAAATATTCACGATCCAGACCGAATCAGCGGGAGTCGCGTTCAACTGCAAGGCCATAGCCGGTAAGGCGGTATTTGCAATCGCCGTGTCCAGCGAAGCCATGCCGACACCGATCGCGACTGAAACGATGGCCCAACGCCGCTCGTGCTCCGGCAAGCCGTCCTGTTCTGTCATCCCCTGCTGCGCTGTTGCACTACTCTGCGTGGACATATCGCTCTAACCCATTAATCGGCAGTCTAAAGAATAGTGGCGCCGACTACATTGATCATATATCCAATGTATATCAGCGCCACGTTACAGAGCGTAGTTTAAATCTATTTTGAAATGTACGTCGGCGAGGGCCTGAAATCTACTATCTATAGACGGCAGTCTTCCGAAGTGATGATGGTGACAAGCGATCACTACTCGTTAGACTTACCCCAGGTCATGACACGCATCATGTTTTTATAGATGAAGTAGGAGAAGCGATAAAAGATGCGTTTGTAGAGCGGGATGTTGGCGTACTCTTCCCAGTTCATCACCACGCCATCGGCGATACCCTGCTCTATTTGTGCCCGCAGTTTTTGCGCGAACTCGGTATCGAGCACCACCACATTCGCTTCCTGGTTCAGGAACAGGCTGAAGCCATCGCAATTACTGGAACCAACGGTGGCCCAGGTGTCATCAATCACGGCGACCTTGCCATGCAAATGGGTCTTGCGATATTCAACTATCTTGACGCCTGCCTTCAGCAAGCCGCGATAAAAGGAACGCGCCACCACATCCTGGAAACGATAGTGACCTATGCCCAGCAACAAGGTCACATCGACTCCGCGCCGCGCCGCCTGCGCCAGGCCGTTGCGCAAGCGGCGCCCGGGTGCAAAATAAGGATTGGCCAGCAAGGCAGTGTGGCGCGCGCTACCGAGTGCCTTCAGGTAGGCGGTTTGTATCGTGCGCCTATGCCGCAAGTTATCGCGCATCACCAGCCCCGCCACCATGGGCTCGCGCGCATCACTCGGTTTATTCTGGCGCAGCTCCCTGAACGTCGCCCAGCGCGTGCGCCAGCTCAGGCTACCCAGGCGCGCCCAATGCACAGCCACTTCCCAATGGATGGTCGCTACCAGCGGCCCAGTCACGCGCACGGCAAAATCCCAGCGCGGTGCAGGCAAGGCTATATGCACGTCACCATCGTCATGCATGTCATCGACGATATTCAGGCCGCCAAGAAAGGCTTCGATACGATCAACCACGCACACCTTGCGATGCATGCGGGCGATGCCGCGTATGAAGAGTGGATTAAAGCTGCGATGCTCGACACCATGCTTCTGGAATTCCCGATGCAACAAGGCCGATTCCTTGTTGCCGGTACCCAGCCAGTCGGTCAGCACATTCACTATCACGCCGCGTTGCGCAGCACGTATCAAGGCTTCCTTGATCAGATTCGCCGTGACATCATCAGCAAAGATATACGTCTCAAGATAGATTTCCTGCGTCGCATTGTCAAAGGCCTGGATCAATGCAGGAAAGTATTCACCGCCACAATGCAGGAGCTGGATGTCGTTATTGCCGGTGAAACTGACTGAACGCATAAGCAGGAATGCCTTGCAATGAATGGTGAGTCGGAATGCTGACTAAAGTAAGGCAGGAATACACAGGCCGTCCCTTGCCAGCTGTTTTATAAGCGCATAACCGCATGCGCCGCCGCTCTGTCGGCGGCCAACCAGATGCTATTTCAGGCGCAGGGTAGCAACCAAAGGTGCGTGATCAGACAGCTTGGACCAGATCGCTCCATGCAAGACTTCCGCTGATTCTACTTTGAAACCGCGTACATAAATCCGGTCCAGCCTTAAAAAGGGCATGGCGGCCGGGAAAGTACGTGCTGGCTGTATCTTGGGACCGCGCCCGGCCAGTTGCCGGATATAGGTACCAAAGCCGCGTTTGACGAGGTTTTCATCATAGACCTCGTTCACACCGAGGCGCGCACGCAACTCTTCGCTCAGGTCATTACTCCAGTCATTGAAGTCACCGGCGATGATGAGGGGCTCACCCGGCTTGGCCGAGTTGGTCACCGCTTCTATCAATGCTTCCGTTTGGCGCTTACGGCTACCGGCAAACAAACCCAGGTGAATCACGAAGCAATGTACTTCGGCTTCCGGCGCCCGCACGACGCAGTGCAGGATGCCACGTGACTCATAGCGATGATCGGAGATGTTTTGATTGCGCGACGACAGGATGGGATAGCAGCTCAACAGCGCATTACCATGATGACCGTGGTCATAAACTGCATTCATGCCATACGCACATTCATGCGAATCGCCAGCGAGAAAATCCTGCTGCGATAACTCGGGCCAATCAGTCGCGTGTTTGAGGGCGTGCAAATCATGCCGCCCCTGCACTTCCTGCAGGAATAACACGTCGGACTTCATCGAATTAATTGCTTGCTTGAGTGCGTGTATGCGCGGGCGACTGCCGAAGGAGGAGACGCCCTTGTGTATGTTGTACGTCGTGATACGTAATTGCATGCTGTTGTATGGCCTAAGTCTTAAACGTAAGTTAAAAACCAAAATCCATCAGATGAAAATATATCCGCTTCAAATCTTCATGTGCGTGGGAAGTTGCAATATCGCTTCGGCATTCGACGAAGAGAAACACCTGTCAGCAGCCTCCCGATGCGGCAACCAAATAAAATTCAGATGCTCGCGCGGTGCCAGCACTATCGGTATCTCACGCGGCACCAGCAAACCGAATACATGCTCGGTATTTTGAGTCACACCTGGTGCATAGCGATGACGCCACACAGGATAGATTTCATAAACGTTGGAAAGTTGCCAGTCTTGTAGATTTTCCAGGGCAACAGCTGAAAACTCCGATGCTGCGGGCACCGGCGTCGATAAATTCTGTACAACAATACCGGTTTCCTCTGCCACTTCTCTGACAGCGGTTTCCAGCAAGAGTTCGTTCTCAACATCCTTGGAACCAGTCACCGATTGCCAGAATCCCGGGCGGTCAGCGCGCTCTATAAGCAAGACTTCCATCTCGGCGGTATGGATGACGACCAGTACTGATTCGGGAATTTTGTATTGCGCAGTCATTACAGATCACCAGACGGCAAACGAAGAAGGATAAAAAGATGCAAAAAAGGCGCGGAATCCCGCGCCTTTTTATTATGCCGTAAAAACGTGATTACGCTTTGACTGCAGGTTCCACATTGCGCAGACGGATGTGCAATTCGCGCAATTGCTTCTCGTCCACTTCCGACGGCGCTTGTGTCAACAAACATTGCGCACGCTGGGTTTTCGGGAAAGCGATCACGTCACGGATCGATTCTGCACCGGTCATCATGGTGACGATACGATCCAGGCCAAATGCCAGACCACCATGCGGTGGCGCACCGTATTGCAATGCATCCAGCAGGAAGCCGAATTTCAATTGCGCTTCTTCTGCACCGATCTTCAATGCACGGAATACTTTGCTTTGTACGTCAGCACGGTGGATACGGACCGAACCGCCGCCCAGTTCCCAACCGTTGAGGACCATATCGTAGGCTTTCGCGATACATTTGCCCGGATCGGTTTCCATCAAATCTTCGTGACCATCTTTTGGCGCGGTGAACGGATGATGGGTCGCCGACCAGCGTTGGTTTTCTTCGTCGAACTCGAACATCGGGAAATCGACCACCCACAATGGACGCCATTCGTCGTCGAACAAACCGCTCTTCTTGCCGAAATCGCTGTGACCGACTTTGACACGCAATGCGCCAATCGCATCGTTGACCACTTTAGCTTTGTCAGCGCCGAAGAAAATCAGATCGCCGTCTTGTGCGCCAGTTACTTCGATGATTTTTGCCAATGCTTCGTCGTGGATATTTTTGACGATAGGCGATTGCAGACCGTCACGGCCTTTCGCTTTTTCATTGACCTTGATGTAAGCCAGGCCTTTCGCGCCGTAGATCGCAACGAATTGGGTGTAAGCATCGATCTCGGAACGCGGCATCGCGCCGCCGCCTGGAACGCGCAGACCGACTACGCGGCCGCCTTCCATATTGGCTGCACCGGAGAACACTTTGAATTCAACATCTTTCATGATGTCGGTCAGGTCGGTGAATGCCAGCTTGACGCGCATGTCCGGTTTATCGGAACCATACAGGCCCATCGCGGTGGCGTAATCCATGACCGGGAATGGGTTAGGCAGGTCGACGTTGAGTGCGTTTTTGAAGACCAGACGGATCATGTTTTCAAACAGGTCACGGATTTCCTGTTCATTCATGAACGATGTTTCGCAATCGATCTGGGTAAATTCTGGCTGGCGATCAGCACGCAAATCTTCATCGCGGAAGCATTTGGTGATTTGATAGTAACGGTCGAAGTTGGCAACCATCAGCAATTGTTTGAACAACTGCGGCGATTGCGGCAACGCGAAGAAGTGACCAGCGTTAACACGGGATGGCACCAGGTAATCGCGTGCGCCTTCCGGAGTCGACTTGGTCAGCATCGGTGTTTCGATGTCGATAAAGCCTTGTGCGTCGAGGAATTTACGCACTTCCATCGTGACCTTGTAACGCAGGCGCAGGTTGTTTTGCATTTGCGGGCGACGCAGGTCCAGCACGCGATGCGTCAGGCGTGTGGTTTCCGACAGGTTGTCGTCGTCCAGCTGGAACGGTGGCGTAACCGACGCGTTCAATACTTCCAGTTCGTGCGCCAGTACTTCGATCTTGCCTGAAGTCAGGTTGGCGTTGCTGGTACCTTCAGGACGGCTGCGTACTACGCCGGTGATGCGCAGGCAGAATTCATTACGGACCGCTTCTGCTGCCTTGAAGACATCGACGCGATCAGGATCGCATACCACCTGCACCAGACCTTCCCGATCGCGCAAGTCGATGAAGATCACGCCGCCGTGGTCACGACGACGATGTACCCAGCCGCACAGGCTGACGGTTTGGTCGAGCAGCGCTTCAGAGGTAAGGCCGCAGTAATGAGTTCGCATAGACATAGTGAATTTCCAGTTTCAGGTGATGCAATCGCTGTAGTACGCGATCGTTAATTATTGTGGTGTATCGTTCGCTTGCGTTTGATTCGGATCAACGATGAGTTTCTTTTCCTGGTGCTCCGGCGTCACGACGCCCATGGAGACGATGTATTTCAACGCTTCATCGACACTCATATCGAGTTCTACCGTATCTGCGCGCGGAATCATCAGGAAGAAACCCGAAGTCGGGTTAGGCGTGGTCGGCACATATACGCTGACATAGTCGCCCACCAGATGATTACGCACGTCACCACCCGGCGCACCGGTCAGGAACGCGATGGTCCAGGCTCCCTTGCGCGGGTACTCGATCAACAGCGCTTTGCGGAATGCATTACCGGACGAAGAAAACAGCGTATCCGAGACTTGTTTGACGCTGGAGTAAATCGTGTTGAATACAGGGATGCGATGCAGGATGGATTCCCACAAGGCGACAACACGATTACCGATGAAGTTACGGGTCGCGAGACCGGTCAGGAAGATGACCAGCAAGGTCAGTATCGTACCGAGGCCAGGTATCGCAAAACCAAACAGGGCTTCCGGCCGCCAGCGCGCAGGCAGCAAGAGCAGCGACTGATCCATCGTACCAACGATCAGGTTCAACACCCACAAAGTAATTGCGAGCGGAACCAGGATCAATAAACCGGTAACAAAATATTTACGCATGATTTTCTACCGTAAGTAAGCTGCCGCTGCGATGCGGCACGCCGAAATTATCAGGACTCCGAACTGCCTGTTGCGGCACTTGCCGCAGGTGCTGCAGCCGGGGCTGCTGGTGTTGCTGCACTATCCGCCTTGGGGGCATCCGCCGCTGTAGACGAAACCGCAGGCGCAGTCGTACCACCCTGGCCACCACGGAAATCCGTTACATACCAGCCGGTACCCTTGAGCTGGAAACCAGCCGCAGTCAGTTGCTTTTTGAAGGTCGCCTTGCCGCAAGTCGGGCAATCGGTCAGCACTGGATCAGATATCTTTTGCAATACATCTTTGGCAAAACCACACGCTTCGCAGCGATACGCATAAATCGGCATGAAAAAATTCCCGCAAAAATCATCCAAAACCCTGAATTATAAAGGTTTTCTGCCCCGTTTTACCGGGGACTTGTAACTCAAGTGCCGCCACTGGCCTCACTTCAGCCTAAAAAGCATCCATCAGCAGGAAAGTTCCGGGCTGGCGCTGGCAGGCATCGATCAATGGAACCAGGCGACGGAAGTGTTCAGTCTGGCAATGGGCATCCAAAGCTTGTCGATCTGGCCACTCTTCTATGAAGACAAAATGGCCGGGATCCTTTTGATCGGTGTATAGATGGTAGGAAATACAATCTTTTTCAAGACGTGTTTTGGCGACCAATTCTTCGTACCACGGACGCACCGTCTCTATATGTTCCGGCCGGATGAAATCCTGCGCGATGACTTTCAGCATGTTGGCAGCAATTTAGCGGACACGGATTTCTGTCCAGACACGATTGAGCGCACGACGTTGTTTGCTATTCAAATCTTTCAGCATTTCCAGCTTGGCGCTTTCAGCCTTGTCGGGGAAGATTTCCCGGTTCCCGGCAATTTCCGGATTGATGAACGGCAGCGCGGCCTTGTTCGGATTGCCGGTACCCAGCATATTGGTCAATTCCGCCGAATTTTTGCCGTCCAGTACCAGATTGATGAATAGATGAGCGAGGTCAGGCCGCGGCGCATCTTTAGGGATCACCAGGCTATCGAGCGACATCGCTGCACCTTCCTTCGGCAAGGCGTGGCGGATACGGAATTTACGTCCGGCACTCTGCGCATCCAGGTCCGCCTGGAAGATGTCACTGGAATAACCGTGCACCAGCCAGATATCCCCTACCGTCAAACCTTTGATATAGCTGGTGCCATTGAAGGCCGCCCAATACGGCTTGGCTTTCAGGATCATGTTCTTGGCTTCTTCCCAATGCTTTTCATCGGTGTCATTGATGGAATAACCGAGGTATTTCAATGCTGCCGCCATCAATTCATTGGCTGAATCAAGCACGGTGACCTTGCCCTTGATCTTGGCCAGGATGGCAGGATCAAAAATCGCCGCCCAGCTATCCACCTTGATACCCAGCTCTTTCATCTTCTGCTCGTTATAACCGAGCATGGTGATGGTGTACGCATAAGGCACCGAGTACTGGTTACCTTTGTCGAATTCGGTATTCAGGTATTGCGGATTGAGGTTCTTGAGATTCGGCAGCTTGCTCTTGTCCAGCGGCTGCAATGCCCCCTGACGAATCAGCGACTGCAGCGCATTACCGGTCGGCACGATGAGGTCATAGCCCTTGGCACCGGCCGCCAGCTTCGCCAGCATCTCTTCATTGTCGCCATAGTAGCTTTGCACCAGCTGGCATTTACACGCCGTTTCAAAACGGCGTACCGTCTCATCCGAGATGTAATTGTTCCAGTTATACAGATGGAGCTTGCCTTGCGCCTGTGCTGATATGGCAACGAGAGCAAGCAGCAGGGTCGTGACTATTTTTTTCATGGCGGTCCCGGGTAAAAATCAGGAGCAGAATCAGGAGCGGAATGCGCTCGGCGACAACTTGGAAGCAATCACGATCAGGAACAAGGTCAAAGCCATCAACAGGGTGGAAACCGCATTCACTTCCGGCGTCACTGCGATCTTGATCATCGAATAGATTTGCAGTGGCAAGGTCGAGGTATTCGCACCCGCGGTAAAGAAGGTAATCACAAAATCGTCGATAGACAGCGTGAAGGCCATCAACGCCCCCGCCAGCACACCCGGCATGATCAATGGCAAAGTCACACGGCGGAAGGCCTGCAACGGCGTCGCACCACAATCGCGCGCCGCTTCGGTCAGGCTCTCATCCATACCACTCAGGCGCGAACGCACGACGATGGCGACAAAGCCCATGCTGAAAGCAATATGCGCCAGCGTCACCGACAACATACCCAGTGTCAGATTCAGCATGACGAAGAAAATCAGCAAGGACACACCAACCAGGATTTCAGGTATCGCGATCGGCGTCAGCACCAGCACCTGCAATACACGACTCTTGTAACGATGCAGCGCAAAACCCGCCATCGTGCCCAAGGCGGTCGATACCAGACTGGAAACCAGCGCAATGATCAGCGAGTTGCCTGCTGCCTGCAGCATCTCCTTATTGGCAAACAGGGTGCGATACCAGTCCAGCGTAAATCCGACCCACTCCGCATTCAGGCGCGAATCGTTAAACGAATAGACCACCACGATCGCCAGCGGTACGTACAGGAAAGCATAGACCAACACCACCGCCAGGGTCAGCCCTATCGAATGAGGACGCGTCTTATGCATGCTTCCTCCGTGGGCGTGCCAGCAATGCGGCCAGGCCAGCCGCTGCCAACGCTGCCAGTGTCAGCATGATGGACAGCACGCTGCCGAAGGGCCAGTCGCGCGACTCGAGGAATTGCTGCTTGATGACATTACCTATCATCAGGCCGCCGGTACCACCCAGAATGTCGGACACCGCAAAGATACCCAGCGCAGGAATAAACACCAGCGCCGCACCGGCATACACACCCGGCAAGGAAAGCGGGAAAGTCACGCGCCAGAAGATCTGCCACTTGCCTGCACCCAGGTCTTGCGCCGCATCCAGCAAGGCCGGATCGTGCTTCTCCAGATTCGCATACAGCGGCAAGACCATAAACGGCAAATGCACATACACCAGGCCGACGATCACAGCGAAGCCGCTATACAGCAGTGTCACAGGCTCGAAACCAAATACGTCCAGCACCGCGTTCAGGCCACGCGTGATCAGTGATTGCGGACCCAACAAAATCATCCACGCATAAATGCGGATCAGGAAGTTACTCCAGAACGGCAGGATGACCAGCAAGATCAGCAGGTTGCGCCATTTTTGCGGGCTGCGCGCAATCAGCAGCGCGACCGGATACGCCATCACCAGACAAGCCAGCGTGGTCACGATCGCATATAAAAACGACTTCAGGAAAACCCAGGTATAGATAAAACTGGTGAAGAACGGCTCAAAGTTTTCCAGTGTCAGATTGAGTGCGCCGCCTGCATCGAACAGTGGCGCCAGGCCACCGTAATCGCCAGGGAAGCGGAACGATGCAAACACCATGATCAGTGTCGGCACCGCAAAGAAGAAAATCAGGTACAGCAGCGGCGGCCCGCTGATCAACCAGCGCGCCAGACCACCCTTGCCGCTCACCGGCTTGCTGCTTGCAGGTGTAACCACTGCGTCAGACATGGTCCACTTCCGGCAGGAAATGCCCGGCATCGACACGCCAGGCTACGTCCACCGCATCGCCGACTTCAAAGAAGCGCGGACGACCGATGGCCGAATTCGCCAGCATGGTTTCTATGCGCACGCCGCCTTCAGTTTCGACGATGTAGACAGTCACGCCACCCATATACAGCAACTCTTTGACGTAACCATCAAAGTGGTTCTCGTCCGCCACGCCCCGCACTATTTCGGCGCTGACCTGCGTCTTTTCGGGGCGCAGGGCTATCGTCCCTTTGCTGCCAACTGTCACGCCTGGCGAGGTAAAGGCCTTAACCTCACCCATGCCCGGCACATCCAGCCACATCATGTCGCCATTGATCCTGGTCACGACACCATCAAACAGATTACAGGTACCGATAAAGTCAGCCACGAAGCGGCTGCGCGGGTAGCTATAAATACGGGTAGGTTCATCCAGCTGCTCGACCTGGCCTTTATTCATCACCGCAATCCGGTGCGACAAAGCCAGCGCTTCGGCCTGGTCATGCGTGACGTAGATAAAGGTAATGCCGACTTCTTTTTGCAGGTTGATCAATTCAATCTGCATCTGTTCGCGCAACTGTGCATCGAGTGCCGACAAGGGTTCATCCAGCAACAGCAATTTAGGATGTGTCACCAGTGCCCGTGCAATCGACACCCGTTGACGTTGTCCGCCAGACAGCTCATGCGGATAACGCGCAGCGAAACCGGTGAGGCGCACGTCTTCCAGCGCTTCTTCGACTTTTTTCTGGATCTCGGCTTTAGGGGTATTTGCCATTTCCAGCGGGAAGGCAATATTGCCGCCCACCGTCATATGTGGGAACAAAGCGTAGTTCTGGAATACGGTACGCACCGGACGCTGTTCAGGCGGCACGCCGGTCAGGTCGACACCATCCAGCAGGATTTGCCCTGCATCAGGCACATCGAAGCCTGCGATCATGCGCAAGAGTGTCGTCTTACCGCAGCCCGAAGGTCCGAGCAAAGTAAAGAACTCACCCGCCTCTATCGAGAGACTGATGTTGTCGACTACGGTGTTGTCGCCGAAGCGACGAATGAGATTGCGAATTTCGAGGAGCGCCATCTTGTCCTGGGCCGGGGCTGCAAGGGATAGATACAAAAACCGGGGCAATTGTAGCAAATAGCGCGCCTGATTTCTCAAAAATGGCGCATCAGAACCAGGACTGTCGCGGCTGACGGCTCGGCGGGGGAAAACCAGCCCAACTGGACAGCGGAGCCGGACTCAGGCGATGGCGCGACGGGCTGCTTCGATATCCTGCAGAAACCTCTCTTTATCGCGCGGGGAAATCAGCAACATCCGACCTTTACCGTAATCGATACGCAAGCGGTCCAGCGACAGCGCCGGACTGGAAAGTGGATTGTTGCTGGGCGTGATGCTTTTGATATCAGCCAGAGGTACGACCCATTTGAATGGGCCACTTTGCGCCAACAGATGTGTAGCCTGCAAAGTGTAGCGGGTAGAAAACAGCAGCCACAGTGGCAGGCCGACGCCGACTACTGCGATCAGTACTGCCACCCCGGTAGCGCCGGTGGTACCTGCGGCCATCGTCTGCACGGCCGAATACAAGGCTGCCAGCGCGGCGAAGGCGAGTACGACGAACAACCAGACATCAACTTTGGAACGATAGATCGTAGGCATTACTGCCCCCTGTAAATATGTTTTTACTGCTTTATCCACCTATAAAGGTAAAAAACACCAGCGTCAAAATCCCGCCAGCAACCAGGCCGCCACCGAAGTAGACCGCGACGCCGAGCAAGAGATTAGTGCGCTTCTGTTCTTCCAGCAAGCGTCTGATCAGTTCCGTATTGTCATGCTGCGGCTGCGAAGCCTGGGTCAAAGCCTGATGCGCCAAGCGCGGCAATTGCGGCAGCAGCTTGCTGTAACGCGGTGCTTCAGCTTTCAGGTTTTCCCACAGGCCGCGCCAGCCGACTTGCTCGTTCATCCAGTTTTCCAGATAAGGCTTAGCGGTTTTCCACAAATCCAGTTCCGGATCGAGCTGACGTCCGAGCCCCTCAACGTTGAGCAAAGTCTTTTGCAACAGCACCAGTTGCGGCTGCACTTCGACATTGAAACGACGTGAAGTCTGGAACAGCCGCAGCAAGACCTGACCAAATGAAATCTCACTCAAGGGCCGGTCAAAAATAGGTTCGCAGCATGCACGCACTGCCGATTCCAGTTCGTCGACACGCGTGTCTTTCGGGGCCCAGCCTGATTCAATATGTGCTTCCGCGACGCGCTTATAGTCACGACGGAAGAAGGCAAGGAAGTTTTGCGACAGGTAATCCTTGTCGAAGTCGTTCAGCGTACCGACGATGCCGAAGTCCAATGCGATATAGCTGCCGAACGTCGCAGGCTCGACCGATACCTGGATATTTCCAGGATGCATATCGGCATGGAAGAAACCATCGCGGAAGACTTGCGTAAAGAAAATTTCCACGCCATCACGAGAAAGCTCCTTCAGGTCGACACCAGCCGCTATCAGTCTGTCGGTCTGCGAGATCGGGATACCAACCATGCGTTCCATCACGATTACCGAAGTCGAGCAGTAATCCCAGAACATTTCCGGCACGACCAGTAAAGTAGAGTTAGCAAAGTTGCGACGCAACTGACTGCCATTGGCCGCTTCGCGCATGAGGTCGAGTTCGTCGTGCAGGTATTTATCGAATTCGGCGACCACTTCTTTAGGTTTCAGGCGTTTGCCGTCTGCCCACATACGCTCTACCAGGCCAGCCAGTATGTGCATGAGCGCGACGTCTTCATCGATGGATTTCTTGATGCCTGGGCGCAGGACTTTGATAGCGACATCCTTGCCGCTTTTCAGGCGACCGAAGTGTACTTGCGCGATGGATGCGGATGCGACCGGCACCGGATCAAATTCGGCAAACAGGACATCAGGATGTGCGCCCAATGACTTAATGATTTGTGCAATTGCCAGTTCGGACGAGAACGGCGGTACGCGATCCTGCAGGCGCGCCAGCTCATCAGCAATATCGATAGGCATCAGGTCGCGACGGGTCGACAGCACCTGGCCGAATTTAACGAAGATAGGACCGAGGTCTTCCAGTGCGCGACGCAAACGGATCGCACGTGGTGCGGACAAGTCGCGCCAGAACATGACTTGATTGATGAATTTGGCAGTACGTGGAATCGCCAGGCCGGAGATGGCTATTTCATCGAGTCCGTAACGCAGGGCGACACGGATGATTTTCAAGACGCGAAGAAATTTCAATATCATTGCTTACTGCCCTTCAGCTTTTCGATCCGCTTCGCGAGTCGTGCCACATCATCACGCAATTTAGTCACTTCTGCGGTAAAGCCGGTGACTGCCTGCGGACGGATTAATAGGGGATTTTCTTCCAGAAAGTATTCGGCGATGTTTTCTGTGACGGACTGATGCAACGCTTTGGCCGTGTTCACAGCAGTATGCACGCCTGACACGATGCGGGTAGCGGCAATATCGCCCACTACCTTGCTCAGGTCATCTTCCGCTTCCCAGCGCAAGGACTGGCTCAGTTGCGAGATGGTGTTGGCAAAATCAGCATCGCCTTCGATTTTGACGTATGAAAACGCACGTTCCCGATTCTGCATGATCAGCGGCAAATCGGATGGCTGCATGCGTATCGTCACAGTCGGTATATCGTCCGCTGCGGCCGTCTCCACCATGCCATCGGCGCTGACTTTCAGGCGCACTGCCAGTACACCGCCGTCCAGCACTGCCACCTTGCCGGCATGCGGCATCAACTTGGCACGGGCCCACGCTTCCTGCGCAAGCAGGTGGTTAATCGCGGCAGGGAATATGTGGGCAGGAGAAAGAGATGTCATCGTCAAAAAAACAAAGCCGCCAGTGAACCATTCACGGGCGGCTTCAAGTTTAGCAGTTTGCTGCGTGGCGTCGCTAACTATCTACATGGCAAGTCGGAACTGACTGACAACCGGATAGCGCAATTCCCTGCTTTTGTTACGTTAATTACTGCGGTAATTGCTGAATACCAGCCAATACCCAACCGCCATTGCCAGTAACTGGCTTGGACAGGTTCCATGCTTCGGTGAATGGCTCGGTCGGAGCGTAATCAGCTTCACGGATCAGACCGCTGAACTTGATGCTGGCGATGTAATCATTGCCAACGGTCTCTACACCGTAGAACTCTGCATCCAGGGTCACAACGTCCGTCACGTTCGCAGTTGCACCGCGTTCCTGCAATTGCAATTTCAGTTCTGCAAACATTTCCGGCGTGGTGAATTCACGGATATCGTTGATATCAGCTTTATCCCATGCAGCTTGCAGGCGGATGAAGTAGGTTTTTGCATTGCGGATGAACGACTCAACATCGAAATCGGCAGGCAAATCATTAGCCGCGCCGTATGCAGCACCGGATGCCATAGGCGCTGCCGATTGCAGGGCCGAAGGCTGGTTCTGATTCAGGCCCGAACCGATATCAGGTGTGCTGTTCTTGGCCGAGTAACCGTTCGCGAACGAAGGTTGCGCGCCGTTGCCAGCGTTTTTGCCTTTGATCATGCGGTAGATGAACATCGCTGCGAATGCGAACAGGGCCACCATCAGGATGGTGCTGATCATGCTGGCCAATGCGCCGCCGATACCCAGGTGCGACAACAGTGCGCCCAGACCCAGGCCGAGCAATGCGCCGCCGAGGATGTTTTTCATCATGCTAGGTTTAGCCGCTGCAGCAGCACCTGCGCCAGCCGCAGCAGGTGCTGCTGCAGGTTTGGAAGCGCTGCTTGCCGACGAAGATTGAGCCGGAGCCGGACGCTGGAAGCTTTGCGATTGCTTACCAAAAGAACCGCCGCCACCCATACGCTTGGCTTCCGCTTCTACAGCGATGAAGGTCATCGAACTGACCATCACTGCGATTGCCAAAAGTAATTTCTTCATAATGCTCGTCTCCTAGAGTTTAATCCCGGTGTGCAATGCCGCCACGCCGGCTGTCAAATTAAAATACTCGACTCTTTCAAGCCCAGCATCCTGCATCATTTTTTTCAGTGTTTCCTGATCCGGATGCATGCGGATCGATTCAGCCAGATACCGGTAACTCTCGGCATCATTTGCAATACGCTTGCCCAACCACGGCAACACTGAAAACGAATACACGTCATACGGTTTTTGTAATGGCTCCCATACTTTCGAGAACTCCAGCACCAGCAACTTGCCACCGGGCTTCAATACACGCCGCATTTCTGCCAGCGCCACATCCTTGTGCGTCATATTGCGCAAACCGAAAGCGACACTGACGCGATCAAAATAGTTATCGGGGAAAGGCAATTTCTCCGCATCACATAAGGATGTTGGGGTAATCAAGCCTTTATTCAACAGTCGATCGCGCCCGACACGCAACATCGACTCATTAATATCCGTCAGCCAGACTTCACCGGTGCTACCTGCCTGGCGTGCGAACGCCTTGGCCAGGTCACCCGTGCCACCGGCAATATCCAGCACTTTGAAACCGGGGCGCACACCAGCTTGTGCAATCGTGAAGGTCTTCCATACACGATGCAGGCCCGCCGACATGAAGTCATTCATCACGTCGTACTTGGCGGCAACGGAGTGAAACACTTCCGCGACCTTGTGGACTTTCTCTTCTTCAGCGACGGTTTGGTAACCGAAATGTGTGGAATTTGTCATAGCTAGCCAATTACATTATACAAGCGTTATTGAGATGTGAAGAAAACGTTAAAAATTATTTTTTACTTGCTGATCACACAATAAATTCAAACTCGAGTTTGCTCACAAACCCAGTCAAATCAATGACTTCCGCAACCAGAGCCGCCGGTCACTGCCTTGCTCATCGGTGCGTCACGTCCGCTTTCACGTGTAAACCCGGCCGCTTCGAGGCGACGCAGATAGTCTTCCCACAGGGCATCTTTATCGGTGCCGAGGTGGTACAGATACTCCCACGAAAAGATGCCGGTATCGTGACCATCGGAGAAAGAAGGTTTGATCGCGTAATTGCCAACCGGTTCGACGCCGGTGATTTCCACATTGCGCTGGCCGGTCTGCAGGGTTTCCTGCCCCGGGCCGTGACCACGCACTTCGGCCGACGGCGACCAGACGCGCATCAATTCAAATGGCAGCGAAAAAGTCGCGCCATCATCGAATTCGATTTCCAGTACGCGCGATTGTTTGCGCACCGTCAAGCCGGTGGGTTGTGGTGCAGGAGGTGTTTGTTTGGAACCAGCCATGATCGTCTCTCGTTCAGGGTGAGTGCAGGCGGCAAGCATACCGCCGATTGATTGTTCTGTGCTGTAGGTATATTTACTCAGGCGCTGCAGTTTGCGTTGCGAACGATAGCCGTACGCAATGCAGGCAGCAAGGCGCGACGCTGCGCCAGTATATCGTCCGCAGTCTGGCGCTGTACTGCTGCCCAGACGGGACTCGGGAAATGCGCGTCATCGCTAAAGCGTGGGATCAGGTGCCAGTGCAGATGCGGCACCATGTTGCCGAGGCTGGCCAGATTGATTTTTTCCGCTTGCATCACTTCACGCAAGGCAGATTCAACCTGGCAGACTGTCTTCATCAAAACCGAACGTTGTTCCGGTTGCAGATCCGTCATTTCTGCTACGTGCGCATTCCAGATCACGCGACAAAAGCCGGGGTACTGCGCATCGTCTACCAGCACGATGCGCAATTGCTCATTGCGGAACAATACTTCCCCGCCGCCTTCTTCACATAACTCGCAAGCCGCCATCGTTACACCAGCACGCGTTCGATACCACCGTTGTTGGCGCGATCGACGTACTCAGGCAACCAGTTAGGTCCGAGCAAATGCTTGGCCATTTCGACCACGATGTAATCAGCAGTGGTGTCCGAGTCTTCGTTGTAACGCGACAAGCCTTGCAGGCACGACGGGCACGAAGTCAGGATTTTGACGTCACCTGTGAAACCATCGCCGCGCAATTTATCCGCGCCCTTGGTCATTTCTTCTTCCTTGCGGAAGCGCACCTGGGTCGAGATATCCGGACGCGTCACGGCCAGCGTGCCGGACTCGCCGCAGCAGCGATCATTCTTCTCGATCTTTTGATCGTCTACCGTCGTGATCAAGGCGTTCACCGTTTTCAACGGATCCTGCAATTTCATCGGGCTGTGGCAAGGGTCGTGATACATGTAACGCACGCCGTTCACGCCTTCCAGCTTCACGCCTTTTTCCATCAGGTATTCATGGATGTCGACGATGCGGCAACCCGGGAAAATTTTCTCGAATTCATAGCCTTGCAACTGATCGTAGCAAGTACCGCAAGAAACGATGACGGTTTTGATATCCAGGTAATTCAACGTATTCGCCATGCGATGGAACAGCACGCGATTGTCGGTGATGATTTTTTCCGCCTTGTCGTAATTGCCGGAACCACGTTGCGGATAACCGCAGCACAGGTAACCCGGCGGCAACACGGTTTGCACGCCGACGTTCCACAACATCGCCTGCGTCGCCAGACCTACCTGCGAGAACAGGCGCTCGGAACCGCAACCCGGGAAATAAAACACGGCTTCGGTATCCATCGTCGTGGTCTTGGGATCACGGATGATAGGTACGACTTTATCGTCTTCGATATCGAGCAAGGCGCGCGCCGTTTTCTTCGGCAGGTTGCCCGGCATCTTCTTGTTGATGAAGTGGATGACCTGTTCCTTGATAGGCGGCTTGCCGACTGTCGCACGTGGCGCGGAAGTCTGTTTCTTCGCCAGCTTTTTCAGCACGTCATGACCAAAGCGCTGCGCCTTGTAGCCCCAACCTATCATGACCTGGCGCGTCGCATTGATGGTCGCCGGATCGGTCGCATTCAGGAAGAACATCGACGCAGCCGTACCCGGATTGAAGGACTTCTTGTTCATCTTGCGCAGCAGGTTGCGCATATTCATAGACACATCACCAAAGTCGATATCGACCGGGCAAGGCGTCAGGCATTTGTGGCAAACCGTGCAGTGATCAGCCACGTCTTCGAACTCTTCCCAATGCTTGATCGAGATGCCGCGACGGGTCTGCTCTTCATACAGGAAGGCTTCTACCAGCAATGAAGTCGCCAGGATCTTGTTACGTGGCGAGTACAGCAAATTGGCACGCGGTACATGCGTCGCACATACCGGTTTGCATTTACCGCAACGCAGGCAATCCTTGACGCTATTGGCTATCGCACCGATATCGCTTTGTTGCATGATCAGCGATTCATGGCCCATCAAGCCGAAAGATGGAGTGTAAGCATTGCGCAAATCTGCGCTCAGCTCAGACATATCCATCAGCTTGCCTTTGTTGAAGTGGCCTTCCGGATCTATGCGTCGTTTGTACGAACGGAAATCGGACAGTTCGGCTTCGGTCAGGAATTCGAGTTTGGTAATACCGATACCATGCTCACCGGAAATCACACCGTTCAGCGAACGTGCCAGCGCCATGATGCGCGCCACGGCTGCGTGCGCATCCTGCAGCATCTGGTAGTGATCGGAGTTGACCGGAATGTTGGTGTGCACGTTGCCATCACCTGCGTGCATATGCAGCGCGACGAAGACGCGGCCACGCAATACACGTTTGTGGATGGCAGTAGCTTCATCCAGGATCAGGCGGAACGATGCGCCGCTGAAAATCTGGCGCAATGGCGCACGGATTTCTGTTTTCCACGACACGCGTATGGTGCGATCCTGGATCACATCGAATACGGTCGCGTCCGGTTGCACCTGCAAACGCTCTTCGAATACCGGCAAGAGTTTTTCCAGACCCAGCGCGCCCAACTCATCCTTCGCAGTACGCAAAGGTTGGTCGAGGTTATCCAGCATATAAGTCCAGCGTGCGGTGGCAGCAGCGATCAGCGCCTCTGCCTGATGCACGCGATCTTCCAGCAATTCGGCGGCTGGAATGTCATCGCCTTCTGCATCATCGCTCTTGCCCAGTGGCAGATTGCCCTTGGTGAAGAAGGTGTGCAGCTCTTCCAGCAATTGCAGTTTATTGCCTATCGAAAGCTCTACGTTGATGCGTTCTATGCCATCCGAATATTCACCCATGCGATCCAGCGGGATCACGACGTCTTCATTGATTTTGAAGGCGTTGGTGTGTTTGGAGATCGCAGCGGTACGCGCACGATCGAGCCAGAATTTTTTGCGTGCTTCCGGGCTAACTGCGACGAAGCCTTCGCCAACGCGGGTATTCGCCAGGCGTACGACTTCGGATGCAGCTTGCGCTACCGCGTTTTCATCGTCACCGACGATATCGCCGAACAAAGCCATCTTCGGCAAGATGCCGCGCTTGGATTTGGTCGCATAGCCGACTGCGCGCAGATAGCGCTCGTCCAGATGCTCAAGACCGGCCAGGATAGCGCCGCCCTTTTTGGTTTCGGCATCGAGGAAATCCTTGATCTCGACGATGGATGGAATCGCATCGCGCGAATGGCCGAAGAATTCCAGGCACACGGTACGCGTATGCTTGGGCATCTTGTGCAGAATCCAGCGCGCCGATGTAATCAGGCCATCGCAACCTTCTTTTTGCACACCCGGCAAACCGGACAGGAATTTATCGGTAACGTCTTTGCCCAGCCCTTCCTTGCGGAAGGTGCGGCCAGCGATTTCCAGCGTCTCGGTCTTGAATGGCTGGTTGACGCGGCCTTTCTCGGCCGGATGCGTCCATTCCAGCTTGAACTTGGCGACCGGCGCATCATGGATCTTGCCGAGGTTGTGCTCCAGACGTGTGACTTCCAGCCAGTCGCCGTTAGGATCAACCATGCGCCAGCTGGCGAGGTTGTCGAGTGCAGTACCCCACAGCACGGCTTTCTTGCCGCCTGCGTTCATCGCGATATTGCCGCCTATACACGAAGCTTCGGCCGAGGTCGGATCAACCGCAAACACGAAACCGGCTTTTTCTGCCGCATCAGAAACCCGTTTGGTCACGACGCCAGCACCCGAATAAATAGTTGCGTATTCACGGTCTACGCCTGGCAGCATGGTCATTTCAACCGCGCCCAGCGCTTCCAGTTTTTCGGTGTTGATAACAGCCGACATCGGCGTCAGCGGTACTGCGCCACCGGTATAACCGGTACCGCCGCCGCGCGGGATGATGGTCAGGCCGAGCTCGATACACGCTTTGACCAGGCCAGCCATTTCATCTTCGCTGTCAGGCGTCAACACCACAAACGGATATTCAACGCGCCAGTCGGTAGCGTCGGTCACGTGCGAGACGCGCGACAAGCCATCAAACTTGATATTGTCTTTTTCGGTATAGCGGCCCAGCACCCGGTTCGCGCGTTTGCGCAAATCGTAAGTACGACGGAATTCTTCGCCAAAGGCAGTGACTGCCTTGCGCGCCGATTTCAGCAGGGCTTCGACCGCAGCACCGCGACGTGCAGCATTTTCATCAGTCGAGGTAGCCAGGTCGGTAGTGCGACGCTTTTCGACTTCAACCAGACGGTGGTGCAAGGCATCGATCAAAGCCTGGCGACGCTTGGGATTGTCCAGCAGGTCGTCTTGCAGATAGGGATTGCGTTGCACGACCCAGATGTCGCCCAACACTTCGTACAGCATCCGTGCGGAACGACCGGTCTGGCGGGCACCGCGCAGCTCGTCGAGCAGCTGCCATGCATCCTCGCCCAACAGGCGAATCACGATTTCGCGGTCGGAAAATGAAGTGTAGTTATAGGGAATTTCACGCAAGCGGGTAGGCACGGCACCGCCAGGGCCATCCGCCAGAAGGTTCTGTATTTGTACTGGGGCGTTCATCAGTGGGTCAATTGAATTAACGCTAAATACGCATTTTAGCTGATTGCGCTGCAACACGCCCGACAGACGTGCATGGCAGAAAAGGGAAAAATGATGGGCTGATCCGTATGAGCAGGGGTAAAAAGCGAGAAATCCGGCGTTTTAAAAGACATTCGCCAAATAATGCCAAAAACCATCAGGTATATAGAGCAGCAGCCAGGTCATGGTCAGGTAGCGCAGGAATTTGCCTATCGCCATATAGAGTACGCACGGCCAGAACGGCAATTTGAGCCATCCGGCCAGCAGGCACAGCGGGTCGCCTATGCCCGGCAGCCAGGCCAGCAGCATGGTTTTGGCGCCGAAACGCTGCAACCAGCCAAACCAGCGGGTTTCCCTTTCCTTGGCAAATACCTGCTTCGCACCCCGCCCCATCCAGTAATTGACCACACCGCCCAGGGTATTCCCGGCCGTGGCCACCAGCAAAACCGGCCAGAACAGGGCAGCATTTGCCTTGACGACCGCAAAGACGGCCGGCTCCGAGCCCAGCGGCAGCAGGGTCGCAGAGACAAAGCTGATGAGAAAGACTGAAAGCAGGCCGACTTCAGGTGCGGCCAGCGTCGTTAGCACCCACTGGACAGCGGTCTCAACCATGCATCACGCGTATCAGCAAATTCAAGGGCAATAGATTCAAATCGCAGGCTCATTCATATTGAGTGAAAGAAAGCTATATCAGCATGCTGATATAGCTAGAACGCATCTCACGGATATTTGTGAAATGAGTTCTTAAACGCCGTCCATTATAATGATGTGCTGCGCCGCACGAAGACTAACCCTGTTTTCACAGCGCGCCCATGATATTGAATCCTATGACTACCGACTATTTGAAGAAAGTTTTAACCGCGCGCGTCTACGATGTCGCCGTGGAATCCCCACTCGAGCTGGCACCAACGCTGTCGCAGCGTGTGGGCAATCAGATTTACTTCAAACGCGAAGACATACAAAGCGTGTTCAGCTTCAAGCTGCGCGGTGCCTACAACAAGATGGCACACCTGCCACCAGCGCAAATGAAGCGCGGCGTCATTTGCGCATCGGCTGGCAATCACGCCCAGGGCGTGGCACTGTCCGCCACCAAACTCGGGTGCCGTGCCGTGATTGTGATGCCGACCACGACTCCATCGGTCAAGGTGGAAGCAGTTAAAGCACGTGGCGGTGAAGTCGTGCTGTTCGGCGATTCGTATTCCGATGCTTACCAGCATGCGCTGACACTGGAAAAGAAACTCAAGCTGACCTTTGTCCACCCATTTGACGATCCGGACGTGATCGCAGGACAAGGCACCATCGGCATGGAAATCCTGCGCCAGCACGCTGGCCCCATCCATGCGATTTTTGTTCCTATCGGCGGTGGCGGCCTGATCGCCGGTGTAGCCGCTTATGTCAAAGCCGTGCGTCCGGAAATCAAAGTCATAGGTGTACAGACTTCGGATTCCGATGCGATGGCGCGCAGCCTGCAAGCCGGACGACGTATCACTTTGCCGGATGTCGGCCTGTTCGCCGACGGTACTGCGGTCAAGCTGGTGGGTGAAGAAACCTTCCGTCTCGCGAAGCAATATGTAGATGAAGTCATCGTGGTCGATACCAATGAAGTATGCACCGCGATCAAGGATGTATTCCAGGACACGCGCAGCATCCTTGAGCCATCCGGCGCGCTTGCTGTCGCCGGTGCCAAGGCTTATATAGAACGTGCCCGCGCCAGCAAGAAGCCATTGAAGAATGAAACCCTGGTTACGGTTGCCAGCGGCGCGAATATGAATTTCGACCGCCTGCGCTTCGTCGCTGAAATGGCCGACGTCGGCACCGCACGCGAAGGTGTATTCGCCGTCACCATCCCGGAAGAACGCGGCAGCTTCAAGCGCTTCTGCGAACTGATCGGCCCGCGTAACGTCACTGAATTCAACTACCGCATCAGCGATGACAAACTGGCGCACATCTTCGTCGGCATGCAAATCGCGGACCGTGATGAAGCCGGGAAAATCACCAAGCTATTTGAAAAGCATGGCTTCAAGACACTGGACCTGACGCATGACGAATTGGCGAAAGGCCATATCCGCCATCTGGTCGGCGGTAAGAGCGAACTCACGCAGGACGAGATCCTGTATCGCTTTGAATTCCCGGAGCGTCCGGGCGCACTCATGCGCTTCCTCGACAGCGTGGCACCAAACTGGAATATCAGCCTGTTCCACTACCGCAATCAGGGCGGCGATGTAGGCCGCATCCTGGTCGGTTTGCAAGTACCGAAGAAAGAAATGAAAACCTTCCGCACTTCGCTTGCAGGTCTCGGTTATCGCCACTGGGATGAGACCGACAACCCTGTGTATAAATTGTTTTTGTAAAAAGTTATCGTCATGAGCACTTCATCCACACCAGACGCGTCGCCGCTGGGCAAGCCATCGGTTTACCAGACCCAGTACGATCCGTCGCTACTGTTCCCGATACCACGCCAGGGCAAGCGCGATGAACTGGGTTTGTCCGGCGACCTGCCTTTCTTTGGTGTCGATATCTGGAATGCCTATGAATTGTCGTGGCTGAATATGCGCGGCAAGCCGCAAGTGGCAATCGCACGCATCATGGCACCGGCCGATTCGCCTAACATCATCGAATCGAAATCGTTCAAGCTTTATCTGAATTCATTTAACCAGACCAAGCTGGGCGGCACGGACGCCTTGCTGGAGTTATTGCGCGCAGATTTGTCGGCAGGCTTTGGTGCACCTGTACAGATCTCACTGACATTGCCGGAAGACTTCAGCAAGATCAGCATCGGTGAGCTCGATGGAGTCTTGCTGGACAGACTGGACATAGAAGTAAACGACTACACGCCGGATCCTTCGCTGCTGCAAGCCGCACATGATGAAGCGCCAGTGGAAGAAACCCTGTTGTCCAATTTGCTGAAATCGAATTGCCTGGTCACCGGCCAGCCGGACTGGGGCAGCGTGCAAATCCATTACGTGGGACCGCAGATTAATCAGGCCGGCTTGCTGCACTACCTGATAGGTTTCCGCGAACACAACGAATTCCATGAACAATGCGTAGAACGTATCTTTATGGACATTTTGCGTCAGTGCAAACCGCAAAAACTTGCTGTTTATGCACGCTATACCCGTCGCGGCGGTCTCGACATCAACCCGTGGCGCAGCAATTTCAGCACTGGCAAACCGCCGTCTAACGCCCGTAACGCAAGGCAGTAAGCACGATGTAAGTTCCATGGATGAAGCTATTTATATGCTTCATCCGGGCTTAACGTATCAGTTGGCTTGTGGTCTAATCGATCTATCAGAAAACAGCAATAACTATGGCAAGTCGCATTAAAAAGGTGCGTCTTATCTGCAACAGACGGGTCGGCACCGGCCCAGCTTTCCCGATTCAGGCCCTATCGCCATCGAATAGGCCTATAATTCCTCGCAGAGTCCTTTTTTTGTGCGTCGCACCATGAACCATTTAAGTCAGATTCTCCCCCCTGCCAACGTAGTACTTGATCTGGATGTCTCCAGTAAAAAACGTACGTTCGAACAGGTAGGTTTAATTTTCGAAAACAACTGTGGCATTGCCCGTTCCGTCGTCTCCGACAATCTGTTCGCGCGCGAACGTCTGGGTTCGACCGGCCTCGGCCATGGCGTTGCCGTGCCTCACGGTCGCATCAAAGGTTTGAAAGCACCATTGGCAGCTTTCGTGCGCCTGGCGCAGCCGATTCCGTTTGAGTCGCCTGACGGACAGCCGGTAAATCTGCTGATTTTCCTGTTGATCCCGGATCACGTGACGCAACAGCATCTGGAAATCCTGTCCGAACTGGCAGAAATGTTTTCCGATGAAGCGTTCCGTAATTTGCTGGCCAGCACAGAAGATCCGGCGGCAGTCCATGCACGCCTGATTACCTGGCAGCCTAGCCTGCAAAGCACCAACTAATCCGCCGCGCCTTTCCACGGCGCGCATCCTGTCCTGTCAGCATCCACAACATGCCACTACCGACACCGCTCTCTGTCCAGCAAATTTACGACGATAACCGTGAAACCCTGCAACTCGGATGGTTTGCGGGCTTCCCCGGTGGTGAGCGCCTGATTTCCGGCGATGCGACTTCGGCCGCAGACCAGGTGGGTCACTTGAACCTGATCCACCCCGGTCGTATCCAGGTTTTCGGTCATCAGGAAGTCGAGTACTACCAGCGTCTGTCCGATAACGGACGCGCCCACCATACCGCCGAACTGGTCGCTGGCGAGCCACCCGCCTTCATCATTGCGCAGGGCCTGGAAACACCGGCCGACATCATGGCGATTTGCGACGATAAAAACATTCCATTGTTTTCGACGCCGCTGCCTGCCGCGCAAGTGATCGATTACCTGCGCGTGTATCTGTCGAAAAAGCTGGCGCAGCGCATCACGATGCACGGTGTATTCATGGACGTGCTGGGTGTCGGCGTACTGATCACCGGCGAATCCGGCCTAGGTAAAAGCGAACTGGGTCTGGAACTGATTTCACGCAATCATGGCCTGGTGGCCGATGACGCAGTCGAGTTCGCGCGCATCGCGCCGCACATGATAGAAGGCCGCTGTCCGCCACTGCTGCAAAACCTGCTGGAAGTACGCGGCCTCGGCTTGCTCGATATCCGCACCATCTTTGGTGAAACCGCAGTGCGCCGCAAAATGCGCCTGAAGCTGATCGTGCACCTGGTTCGTCGCAGCACGTTGGAAGAAAGTTACGAGCGCCTGCCGCTGCCATCGCAGAGCGAAGAAATCCTCGGCCTCTCGATACGCAAAGTCGTGATCCCGGTCGAAGCCGGTCGAAATCTGGCGGTGCTGCTGGAAGCAGCGGTACGCAATACCATCCTGCAATTGCGCGGCATAGACACCCTGAAAGACTTCATGGTGCGCCAGCAAAAAGCGATGGAAAGCGACGAATAATCCCTCGGCAAGCTGAAGCAGAATTTTCGCGACGGCACCTTAGTCGTGTGCTTGGGGTATCATCAAGCTATGCGCATTATTCTCATCACCGGAATCTCCGGATCCGGCAAATCAGTCGGACTGACCTCCCTCGAAGACGCTGGTTATTTCTGTGTCGACAACCTCCCGCCTACCCTGTTGCGGGCGCTGGTTGCTACGCGCCAGGAAGAGCATGCGGACAAACTCGCAGTAGCGATGGACGCACGCAGTGCCAGCTCGCTCATGGGCTTGCCTGCCGATATCTCATGGCTGCAAAACCAGGGACATGAAGTCAAAGTCCTGTTCCTCACGGCGAAGACCGATTCACTGATCGCGCGTTTTTCCGAAACCCGGCGCAGCCACCCACTGTCGCATCGCGGTTTCAGCAGCAGCGCAGCAGAAGATCGCCGCACACTGACCGAATGCATACGCGAAGAACGCGAAATGCTGTCCGGTGTCGAAGAAGTCAGCCATGTTATCGATACCTCGGGCATGAGCGCGAATAAATTACGCGGCTGGATCAAGGCGCTGATCGAAAGTGATCACTCGCCACTAACCGTATTGTTTGAATCTTTTGCTTTCAAATTCGGTGTACCGCTGGATGCCGACCTGGTATTTGATGTGCGCATGCTGCCGAATCCACACTACGACACGCAATTACGCCCGTTAACCGGACGTGATGCGCCGGTGCAGGCCTTTTTGCAGGCACAGCCGGATGCCACTGCCTTGCTGGCAGATATACGCGGCTTCGTCGAAAAATGGCTGCCTGCGTTCAAGAAGGATAATCGCAGCTACCTGACTGTCGCCATCGGTTGCACCGGCGGCCAGCATCGCTCGGTGTATATGGTGGAGCAACTGGCCGCCCATTTCCGTGCGCACGAACACGTCATCCTCAGGCATCGCGAACTAGACTGATCATATTTCTGTCCAAGCGGTATCAGCCTCTACCCCGAACACCCATTTCTCATGCCTGCAAACGAATACTGGCTTCCGCTGTTCCCCCTCAATACCGTGCTGTTCCCGGGCGGCATACTCCCCCTTAAGGTTTTTGAAACGCGCTACATAGACATGGTGCGCGATTGCATGAAGCGAGAAATGCCGTTCGGCGTGGTCTTGATCAAATCCGGACAGGAGATCGGCGAAGCGGCGGAACCGGAAGATGTCGGCTGCATGGCGCACATTACCGACTGGGATGCACCACAACTCGGCGTACTCTTGCTACGTACGGAAGGCGGCACCCGTTTCCGTATCCTGGAAACACGTGTACACAAGGATCAGCATCTGGAAGGACGCGTAGAAATCATAGGACACGGCGGCCCCAGCATCTTGGCGCAGGAACATCAGGGCTGTGCCAACACGCTCAAGCTGGTGATCCACGACATCAATACCAAAGGACGCGCCGAAATAGGCGAGGAATTTGAAAGTCCGTTTACGGAAAACTTGCATCTGGACGATGCAGGCTGGGTGGCCAATCGCTGGTGTGAAATCCTGCCTATACCGCTGAAGGCCAGGCAGAAATTGCTGGAAGTCGATGATGCACAAACCCGTCTGACCATCATCCAGCAATACCTGCAACAGCACGAAATTATTTAAAGCACAGCGCAGTTACTGCGTCAGCAAATCCGGCTCGCGAAATACCGTCAGCAATAATTTTTTGACGGGCGCAGGCAAAGGCGCATCAGCCATTCTTGCAATCGGATACCAGCCGTATGCATCCTCTCCCGCGCGCTGCAGGCGACGCTTCAAAGCGATGTGATACGGCGTTATATGCAGTTTGAAATGCGTGAATACATGCGTAAACATCTGCAACTCTTCCTGCCCGGCGGCGACACCGAAACGAGCCACCGCTTGCGCCAGCGCCGCATCGAATCCGGCCTCGTCTGCCGTCACAGCAATCTCCGGCAACGATAACAAACCGCCCCATATGCCCTTATCCGGGCGCTGTTCCAGTAAGATCTCATCCTTATCAACGATGAGCAACATGATCGTTTGTTTTTCCGGTACGGCCTTTTTAGGTTTGCGCACCGGCAGTTCATTGGTACGACCAGTCGCATAAGCGACGCAGCGGTGCGCCAGCGGACAACGCTGGCAGGAAGGACGATTGCGGGTGCACAGCGTCGCGCCCAGATCCATCAAACCTTGCGTGTAAGCTTCCACACCGCTCTCAGGCAACAGAGCAACCGCACGCAACCACAATCCATTTTCGACAGCCTTTTCACCTGGATAGCGCTCCACACCAAACACGCGCGCAAAGACGCGTTTGACGTTGCCGTCGAGGATGGCGGCGCGGGTGCCGTAGGAAAATGCAGAGATGGCGGCGGCAGTGGAACGACCTATGCCGGGCAATTGCTCCAGCAACTCCGGATCACTGGGGAATACGCCACCGTACTCTGCGACTATCGTCTGCGCGCACTTATGCAAATTACGCGCGCGCGAGTAATAGCCCAGTCCGCTCCAGTGCGCCATCACTTCTTCAGACGGCGCTGCCGCCAGTGAAGCAACGGTAGGGAAAGATTCGAGGAAGCGCAAGTAGTAAGGAATCACTGCGGCGACCTGGGTCTGCTGCAGCATGATTTCCGAGAGCCAGACGCGATACGCGTCGCGCGTGTTTTGCCACGGCAAGGCATGGCGTCCATGCTGCTTTTGCCAAGTGATCACATCAGCAGAGAACGACGGGTCGGCTAATGCCTCGACATTAGCCTTGGAAGATTGAGCCGAAGGAACTGCCTTGCTGCGGGTATCACTGACTACACGTTTCATCTAAATTCAGGCCGCCGCTTTATAGGAATCCAGCTGCGCCATGATCGCAGTCTTCAATTCATTTTCCAGGCGCGTCAACAGGGCGCGCTGGGTATCCAGCTCAAATTGCATTTGTTCGAAAGCGAGCACTTTTTCTTCCAGGCTGTCGGTCGCCAAATGGATTTTTTCTATCGACTTTTTGCGCCGCTTCAGTTGTATCTTGTGCTCACCGATTTGTGCTTCCAGCGGTGCCATCACCACTTTCAGCCACGCTTCGACATCGCGATTGGCTTGCAGGAAACTTTGTTTGACGCGTGACGCGATCGAATCAAAGAACTTCTGCATCAGCACGACTTGCGGCGTGGTCAGGATGGTAGCTGCACCAAATTGCTTGTGGTACAGCTGTTCTATCATCACGATTTCCTTGCTGTACTTATCCAGCGAAAACGGCATAGGCGTCGATAAGGCCAGACCGTGTTCGGTGGAAAACTTGCGGTACATGACGGACATCATTTCGCCTATCTCGTCGGTCTTGGCGGCTGATGCTTCGAGACTGTCCAGCGCTTCCTGGAAGAATTCTTTTACCGCCTGCCGCAAGCCGGAAGAAAACTTGCTGCGCTCCATCGCATCGCGTGTCTTGTTGATATTGTCTTTCAGGACACCCATGCCGAGATGCGTAAACACTTCTGTCGACAGGCGTGCGAATACCGAGCGCGTTGCCTGCAACTTGAACAGGCTGCCATCGAATTCCATCTTTTCCATATCGATGCGCTTCATCATGTGCTGCAGGATAGTTTGATTCTTGCCACGCAAGCTTTTGAGCTCTATCAATTGTTCGACCACATTGCGCACCCGCGATGACAACAAGGCTTGCTTGGCCGAAGTCAGCTCATTTACTTCCGCCATCAACTGGGTGCGGATAATGTCTTGCTTGGCTGGCAGCAGTTCACTGGACAGCGCGCTTTCCAGCGCTGGCAAACGGCTCTTCGCCAGCAACGGCGCATCGCGATTGATTTTTCCGACCAGGCCTTTTTGCGCAGAGACCGGGAAGACCTGACGCTCCGACAACTCCAGCGTTTGCGCCACGTTGGCATGCTGCATGCGGATTTGCTGCTCGACTTCTGTCGGGCTGCGCAATTCATCCCACATGCTGTCTATCTTATTCAGCACCACCAGACGCCCCGCACCGCTACCGCCTATGTGATTGCGCCAGATGTCGATATCGCTCTTGGTCACGCCGGTATCAGCTGCCAATATGAATAGCACTGCATGTGCATTCGGGATCAGGTTCAGCGTCAGCTCAGGTTCGGTACCTATCGCATTCAGACCCGGTGTATCGATAATCACCAGGCCTTGCTGCAACAAAGGATGCGGGAAGTTGACGATGGCATGCCGCCATTGTGAAATTTCGACCATGCCATCATCACCCACGGCGACGACCATATCGAGATCGGTTTCATCATAGAGACCATAGCGTGTCGCTTCTTCTATCGGCACACGCTTGGTCAGGCTGACTTGTTTGAAGGCTTCCAGCATGCCATCCGCGGACGAAGTATCGAGCGGCAGCACCGTCCATACCTGGCTCTGCGACTTGAAATCACTGGTTGATTGCGCTTGTGCACGTGTCTCTATTGGCAGCAGACGTATCGACGGCGGAAAGGTTTCGTCGTACATCAGTTCGGTCGGACACATGGTGGTACGACCAGCCGAGGTTGGCAAAATACGCTGACCATAATCGGCAAAAAAGATCGCATTGATCAATTCCGATTTGCCACGCGAAAATTCGGCGACAAAAGCGATCGATAATTTATCTTCGTTCAGACGCGCCAGAGTTTGCAGGAAACGCTGGTCGCTGGCAGCATCAGCCAGGTCACCCGCGCTCACGCAATCGCGATAACGCTCCAGCGCAAGTTTGACGTCATTGCGCCAGCCGCTGTATTCCTGAAACTTTTGCACCAGATTACTCACGTAAGCCTCTTTTATTCGGTTTAAACCCTGCATCCCAGAGCGACACTAGCACCGCTGCCTACTTTTGACAATTTGGACAGTAAAAGGTCGAACGCTGACCCTGCACGATCTGGCGTATCGGCGTCTTGCAAATACGGCAAGGTTCGCCTGCGCGCGCATAGGTAAAGTAATTCTGCTGGAAGTAGCCGGACTGACCGTTAACACCTATAAAGTCTTTCAGCGTACTGCCACCCTGCTCTATTGCAGCAGCCAGTATCTGCCGTATTGCCTCCGCCAACCGCTCATAGCGCGCCAGCCCGATACGGTGCGCAGGCGTACGCGGATTGATACGCGCCTGGAACAAACTCTCGGACGCGTAGATATTCCCGACGCCGACGACGATGTCGCCCGCCAGCAACACTTGCTTGATGGCAGAGCTGCGCTTGCGCGTTTGCTGGTACAGCCATTGCGCACTGAATCCCGCTTCCAGTGGTTCGACGCCCAGTGTACGCAACAGTAAATGATTTTCTATCGAGCCTTCTTCCGCGGCATGCCACAGCACTGCACCAAAACGGCGAGGGTCGCTCAGACGTAATAACTGGCTGCCGGTTTCCAGATCAAAATGATCATGCTTCTTCGGCGGCACGTCGGATGGCAGGATGCGCAAATGTCCGGACATGCCCAAATGGATGATCAGCGTGCCATGGTCAAAATTGAGCAGCAGATATTTGCCGCGGCGTCCGGTGCTGCGTACCGTATGCCCGACCAGGGTCTGCGCCAGGGCGGCAGGAAATGGCCAGCGCAAACCGGTATGACGCAAGGCCACGCCCGTGACGACTTGCCCTTCCAGATGCGGCGCTACACCGCGACGCGTTACTTCGACTTCAGGTAATTCAGGCATGGGAACTGCGATTTCCTGGATGATTTAAACGATGCTACCAAGGTAGCGCATTGCCGGGCGGTTGAGCGTAGAATAAAACCTCGCTCGATTTGCATGGACTTCAATTGAAAAATGCCCTTGTCATTGTAACGCTGTCTACCCTGTTCGCGGCTGGTGGCTATGCCCAGGCCCAACCACAGGCACCCGACACCTCCGCTGCGGCAACCCAGGAAAGCCCGACTCCGGTCACGGCCAAACCTGCCGGCAACAAAAAAGTAGCCACGGGCAAAGCGGATGAATCCCTGCCTTCAGTTCAGCTTACCGCACCGTTGCTGTATAAATTATTGCGCGCCGAACTGGCCTACCAGCGCGGCGACTGGCAGTTGGCATATGTTTCCAACCTGGTTGCAGCACAAGAAACCCGCGATCCGCGCCTGGCACGACGTGCGGCGGAAATTGCCCTGAACGCCAAACAGGTAAGTGAAGCGCTGTCCGCGGTACGCCTGTGGCATGAGCTGGCACCGGCTTCGGACGAAGCCAACCAGTTTTACCTCGGTCTGATTGTTCTTGGCGACAACCTGAAAGAAGCGCGCCCTATCTTTATTGAACGCTTGCGTCAGGCCACACCGCAAGGACGCGGCTTGCTAATCCTGCAAATCCAGCGCCTGCTGGCCAACACCAAGGATAAAGCCGCAGCATTTGCACTGCTGGAAGAAGTTACCGCGCCATATCAGGATCTGGTCGAAACCCACCTTGCATTGGCACAAGCAGCCTTCATCAAGAATGACATTGCGCGCGCCAACAGCGAAGCGCAGATTGCATTGAAAATCAAACCGGACCTGGAACTCGCAGTACTGATGGTCGCGCAATCGACACGGGAGCGCAGCCAGGCACTGCAAATCCTGGCCGACTTCCTGAAAGCCAATCCGAAATCCCGCGAAGTGCGCGTTGCTTACGCAAAGATCCTGATCGATGACAAACAATACGATCAGGCACGTGAGCAATTCGAAGTGCTGCTGAAGGAAGACCCGAAAGACCTGACCATCCTGTATGCGATGGGCATACTCGGCGCGCAGACCAATGACATTCCCATGGCGGAAAAATATCTGGGCGCTTATCTGCAGGCACTGGAAGACAACCCCGACGAAAGCCGTGATCCGGTGCAAGCCTTGCTGATCATGTCGCAGATTGCCGAAGATAGAAAAGACTATCCGGCCGCACTGAAATGGCTGGCACAGGTAGAACCCGGCCCAGCCTACATGGCAGCGCAAATCAGAAGCGCGCAATTAATGGCTATCGGTGGCGACCTGAATGGCGCACGCAATTTGCTCAGCCACCTGAAGCCACAAGGCCAGCGCGAACAAATCCAGGTCATCGTCGCCGATGCGCAATTGCTGCGCGACGCCAATCGTGTACCGGAAGCGATGACGGTACTTAGCAATGGTTTGAAACGCTATCCGGACGATACCGGGCTGCTGTACGACTATGCGATGCTGGCTGAAAAAGCCAACAAGATGGATGTAATGGAAACCGCATTGCGCAAAATCATCCGCCTCGCACCAGACAATCAGCACGCCTACAACGCACTTGGCTATTCCTTTGCCGATCGCAATATCCATTTGCAGGAAGCACTGGCGTTGATAGAAAAAGCCATGAAGATAGCCCCCGAAGATCCATTCATCATGGATAGCATGGGCTGGGTGCAATTCCGTCTCGGTCGCCTGAATGAAGCGGAACGCTATCTGCGACGCGCTTACGCAATACGTCCTGACGTAGAAATCGGCGTGCACCTCGGTGAGGTGCTGTGGGTCAAAGGCCAGAAAGCCGATGCACAACAATTGTGGCGCGATGCCAATCAGAAAGATCCACAGAGCGATTTATTGAAAAGCACACTGGCACGCCTGCGCGCTCAATTATGATGTGAACGGTTGGACAGTCCTTGCTGTCCAACCGTCCGTTACAACTGTTAATTACAGTTGTCGGTTCGCAAGCCCTGCCGCTACGGACCTGTCTGCAATCGATGCTGTTTCTTGCTTCATCGCGCAGTAACAGCATCATTCATTTCATCTCTCATGCTTCAGCCTTGCTTAAGGCTGACCAACAGATACAAAATCATTGCCTATGCCGCGTAAACTGACCGCCATCCTCATCATGTCCACCGCCTTGCTCGGCGCTTGTGCCAGCATTGCACCGCCTACTGAAACAACCAGTGAGCAAGCTGGCACCGCGCGCAAGTATCAGGAAGCCATTACGCTGGCTGGTCGTTTGTCCGTGCAATATCAAAAAGACGATAAGGATGAGGCAATACACGGCAGCTTCACCTGGAAACAAAACCGGGATCGCAGCTCTATCGCCATCCTGTCGCCGCTCGGCCAGATACTGGCAACAATAGAAGTAACACCTGATAACGCAACGCTGATCCAGTCGGGACAGCCACCACGCAGCGCCGCTGATGTCGATCTGCTGGTAACGCAAACACTGGGATGGCCATTGCCGGTTTCCGGCTTGCGCAGCTGGCTGCAGGGCTTTGCCAACGACAGCAGTAACAAGGCATACATCGCGTCAGCAAGCCGCAATAAAGTCACCACCCGCGACGGCTGGCATATCCAGTACCCGACCTGGGAAAGTGATCAGCAAACACCGCCGCAAGAACGCCCAAAACGCATAGACCTGGAACGCCAGACCGAGCAGGCTGGCAAGGTAGCGATACGTATCGTGCTCGATAGCTGGCAAACTCCCTGATTTCATCGCACGCACCATTCCATGACGCTCACACTTAATAATTGCCCGGCACCGGCAAAACTGAATTTATTTCTGCATGTCACCGGGCGACGCGCAGATGGCTACCACTTGCTGCAAAGCGTATTCCAGCTGATAGATCGCGGCGACGTACTGCACTTCGCGACACGTGATGATGCGCACATCAGGCGCAGTACCGAACTCGCTGGCGTACCTGAAGAAAGCGATTTGATCGTGCGCGCAGCAAAATTATTGCAAACCGCAGCAGCACAGAAAAATCCGAATAAAAACTTCGGCGCCGATATCGCCATCGAAAAAAACCTGCCCATGGGCGGCGGCCTCGGCGGCGGCTCTTCCGATGCAGCCACTACCCTGCTGGCGCTTAATCATTTGTGGCAAGTCGGCCTGACACGCGCAGAATTAATGGCCTTGGGCCTGCAGCTGGGTGCCGATGTACCGTTTTTTATCTTTGGCCAAAATGCGTTTGCAGAGGGCATAGGCGAGGCTTTAGTCGCGGTAAAAACGCCGGATCGCTGGTTTGTCGTCATCGAACCGGGAGTTTCTGTACCAACCCAGAAGATATTTTCATCAAGTGAATTGACACGGGATACGAAACCCGTCAAAATATCGGACTTTTCCGGAGCTCAAGATTGCTTCGGTAAAAACGACCTGCAAGTCGTGGCTGAAAAATTGTTTCCACCTGTTGCCGAAGCCATCAAATGGCTGAGACAATACGGAGATGCAAGAATGACAGGATCCGGCGCTTGTGTGTTTTGCCCGTTTGAGCAAGAACAGCAAGCCGATGCAGTACTGGCAACAGTACCGACACACTGGAAAGCCTGGAAAGCCAAAGCGATCAAGCATCATCCGCTCGCTTATTTGCAGCAGTCGTGACACCAGATTAGTTTGACGCAGCATCCGCCGCTTTGATAGCGAAGATGCAACGGCAAACACAAGGTTGCGTAGGGGAATCGCCAAGTTGGTTAAGGCACTGGATTTTGATTCCAGCATTCGAAGGTTCGAATCCTTCTTCCCCTGCCATTACATTCAAGAGTAAGTGACATACAAGCAAGCCGCCAACACAAGACACCATCGTCGAGTTTTGGCGGCTTTCCACCTTTCTAACGACTGCAAGCAGAGATTTCCATGGCACTCGAAAACCTAATGGTTTTTACCGGTAACGCAAATCCGGATCTGGCTTTGGGCGTTGCCAAGCAACTCGGCCTCCCGCTCGGCAAAGCTGTTGTTTCCAAATTTTCCGATGGCGAAATCGTTGTTGAAATCAACGAGAACGTACGCGGCAAAGACGTATTTGTATTGCAATCGACCTGCGCGCCGACCAATGACAACCTGATGGAAATCATGTTGATGGTAGACGCACTGAAACGTGCATCGGCCGGCCGTATCACCGCCGCCATCCCTTACTACGGTTATGCACGCCAGGATCGCCGCCCACGCTCGGCGCGTGTTGCGATTTCGGCCAAGGTCGTTGCCAATATGTTGCAGGAAGCTGGCGTTGAACGCGTACTGATCATGGATCTGCACGCTGATCAAATCCAGGGCTTCTTCGACATTCCGGTTGATAACATTTACGCATCCCCGATTTTGTTGCGTGACCTGGTTACCAAGAATCACGAAGACCTGCTGGTCGTTTCCCCGGACGTCGGTGGCGTAGTTCGCGCCCGCGCCCTGGCAAAACGCCTGAACTGCGATCTGGCCATCATCGACAAACGCCGCCCTAAAGCGAACGTTTCCGAAGTGATGAACATCATCGGTGAAGTCGAAGGCCGCAACTGCGTGATCATGGATGACATGGTCGACACCGCAGGCACCCTGACCAAGGCAGCAGAAGTATTGAAAGAACGCGGCGCGAAGAAAGTTATCGCTTACTGTACGCACCCGGTCCTGTCCGGTCCTGCGATTGAGCGCATCACCACCTCCCCGCTGGATGAACTGGTCGTCACCGACACCATCCCGCTGACAGAAGCTGCTCGTGCCTGTCCAAAAATTCGCGTGCTGTCCTGCGCTGAATTGCTGGCAGAAACCTTCAAGCGCATCAGCACCGGTGATTCCGTGATGTCGATGTTTGCCGACTAAGAACGTTTAAGCTGTGTCGCAAGACACAGGCAGGATGTCAGCGCTGCGTTTCATGCTGATATCCGAAACTGGGGCAGGTTCACTGCCCGCTTTTAAAATCCCCTGGTCGCGGGGGATTTAACCGCAGGATGATTTTTCATCCCGCATATTTGGAGTTTCATCATGAAAGTAATCGCATTTGCACGCAAAGATCTGGGGACCGGAGCGAGCCGCCGCCAGCGCAATGCAGGCCTGACCCCTGGTATCGTCTACGGCGGTACCGCAGCACCAGTAAATATCTCGCTCGACCACAATGCTCTGTACCATGCATTGAAAAAAGAAGCTTTCCACTCGTCGATCCTCGACCTGGAAGTAGATGGCAAAGTAGAACAAGTTCTGTTGCGCGACTTCCAAGTCCACGCATACAAACAACTCGTTTTGCACGCTGACTTCCAACGCGTCGATGCTAAACAAAAGATCCACGTAAAAGTGCCTCTGCACTTCGTCAATGCAGAAATCTCGCCAGCAGTTAAACTGCACGGCGGCATCATCAGCCACGTTGCTACCGAACTGGACGTCTCCTGCTTGCCAGGCGCATTGCCAGAATTCGTTGAAATCGACCTGGCTAAGCTGGACGTTGGTCACTCGATCCACCTCGCTGACATCAAACTGCCTAAAGGCGTTTCTGCAGTGATCCACGGTGGTGAAGACAACCCAACTATCGCTACCGCTTCGGTTCCAGCCGGTAAAGTCGAAGCAGAAGCTGACGCTGCTGCCGCAGCAGCTGCTCCAGCAGCTGACGACAAGAAGTAATCAGTAAATTTTTGTCCGGCTTAGGTCGGACAATGAAAAACCCGTCCTTGTGGCGGGTTTTTTTACGCTTGTTTTGCACGCCTGTACTCAATAAAGCGGACACAAGCAGGCTACATCCCCGATAATCAGGTTTTCCAATTTTCACGACGCCATGCCTATACGTCTTATCGTCGGTCTCGGCAATCCCGGCCAGGAATACGAACAAACTCGCCACAACGCCGGCTTCTGGCTGGTCGATCAATTGGCGCGCAATACGCCGCGCTGCACTTTGTCGCGTGTAAGCAAATACAATGCGCTCGCCGCCAAAACCGTGATCGCTGGCCAGGAAGTCTGGTTGCTGGAACCACAGACCTTTATGAACCGTTCCGGCCAGTCAGTCGGCGCGCTCGCCCGCTTCTACAAAATCCAACCGGATGAAGTCCTGGTCGCACATGATGAACTGGACCTGCCACCAGGCGTCGCCAAACTCAAAAAAGGTGGCTCGTCAGGCGGACATAATGGCCTGAAAGACATCACCGCCGCGCTCGGAACGCAGGATTACTGGCGCTTGCGCATAGGCATAGGCCATCCGCGCACCCTCAACCTGCAGCAAGCCGTGGTCGACTTCGTACTGCACCGCCCACGCAAGGAAGAACAGCCGCTGATCGATGAAGCCATCGCCAAAAGCCTGGATATCATCCCCATGCTGTGCGAAGGCAAATTCGAAGCCGCCACCATGCAACTGCATACCAACAAGTAAGTCCGCAACACCCCATCCGGCACAGCAAGTCTTAAATACCGGCAAGCGGTGCCGGTACGGTAAAATAGCGGGTTAATTCACATCTCAGCAAAGCACATATCATGAGTCTCAAATGCGGCATCGTCGGCCTGCCTAACGTCGGCAAATCCACCCTTTTCAATGCCCTCACGAAAGCCGGCATCCCTGCTGAGAACTATCCGTTCTGCACCATCGAGCCTAACGTCGGCATGGTTGAAGTACCTGACCCGCGCCTGCAGGCTCTGGCTGAAATCGTGAAACCTGAACGCATCCTCCCTGCCACCGTCGAATTCGTCGACATCGCGGGCCTGGTAGCGGGCGCATCCAAAGGCGAAGGCCTGGGCAATCAATTCCTCGCGCACATTCGCGAAACCGATGCCATCGTCAACGTCGTCCGCTGCTTTGAAGACGACAATGTGATCCACGTCGCAGGCAAAATCAATCCACTCGACGATATCGAAGTCATCCAGACCGAACTGGCACTGGCCGACATGGGCACCGTAGAAAAAGCAATCCATCGCGAAAACAAAAAAGCACGCTCCGGCGACAAAGATGCGTCCAAACTGGTCGCACTGCTGGAACGCATCATGCCGCACCTGGACGAAGCCAAACCAGTACGCGCCATGGGCCTGGATAAGGAAGAAATGGAATTGATCAAGCCGCTGTGCCTGATCACTGCCAAACCTGCAATGTACGTCGGTAACGTGTCGGATTCCGGCTTCACCGACAATCCGCTGCTGGATGCACTGACTGCCTATGCCAAATCGCAGAACGCACCAGTCGTCGCGATTTGCGCTGCCATCGAATCCGAAATCGCTGATCTGGATGAAGCAGACAAAAAAGAATTCCTGGCCGACATGGGCATGGAAGAACCTGGTTTGGATCGCCTGATCCGCGCTGGCTTCAAACTGCTGGGCTTGCAAAGCTACTTCACCGCAGGTGTAAAGGAAGTACGCGCCTGGACCATCCCGGTCGGTGCTACCGCACCGCAAGCTGCGGGTGTCATTCACACCGATTTCGAACGCGGCTTCATCCGCGCACAAACCATTTCCTACGAAGACTACATCACCTACAAGGGTGAAAACGGTGCGAAGGAAGCTGGAAAAATGCGCGCTGAAGGCAAGGAATACATCGTCAAGGATGGCGATGTGCTGAACTTCCTGTTCAACGTTTAATCGGTCTATCCAGATAAGGCATCGCTCCTGATACGGGGCGATGCGCATACTCTACAAACGAAAAACCTGCGCCATGCCTATCCTCACCGAACTCAATCTCTACCCCATCAAATCCTGCGCAGGTATTTCATTGCGCGAAGCAACGCTCACAGAAGCAGGTTTGATGAGCGAACAGATTTATGACCGTGAATGGATGATCGTCGATGAAAACGGCGATGCACTGACGCAGCGTGAATACCCAAAGATGGCCTTGATCGCGCCACGCATCAAGGCCGATACGCTGGAGCTGCGTGCACCCGGCATGCTGCGCCTGGAAGTACCGCTCGGCCTGCCTGATCCGGAAGATGAAAAACGCATACGCGTGCAAGTCTGGGATGACCAGGTCGAAGCCTACGATTGCGATGACACCACCGCTCTGTGGTTCTCGAATGCGCTCGGTGTGAAATGCCGCCTGGTACGTTTTCATCCGGATGCGACACGTTACTCAAGCAAAAAATGGACGGCCGACGCCGAAGTACCAGTGCTCTTCTCCGACGGTTACCCGATGCTGGTCATAGGCACAGGTTCACTCGAAGACCTGAATGAAAAGCTGGTCGCACAAGGCCGCAGCCCGGTACCGATGAACCGCTTCCGTCCTAACCTGGTGTTCAGCGACATCGCGCCGTTTGAAGAAGACCTGGCCGAGGTTTATCAATTCGCCGGTGCTGCCCTGAAACCAGTCAAACCTTGTCCACGCTGCCCATTACCATCGGTCGATCAGGCCACCGGTGAATTCGGGCCGGATCCGCTGGATATCCTCGGCACTTACCGCGCCAATCCCAAGGTTGATGGCAGCATCACTTTCGGCATGAATGCGGTCGTGCTCAACGGCACAGGGACTGTCTTGCGCGTCGGGCAAAACGTGAGCGTCGATCCGGTTTTCTGATCCGCACAAAAATTGCTATAAAGTAAGCATCAAGGTAGTATGCAGCACGCTGTTACTACCTCCTTATTAGCACTACCCTACTGCCGCCCTGACCTGACATCGATGTCTAACAAGCTGGTTACTGAAAATTCGCAGTTGCGCACCCAGCTGAAACTGTTGCTGGAGCAGGCGCATCGTAATCAGCAAATCATGCAGCGCTATCAGGAATTCGACCTGAAGTTCATAGGCGCGAACACCTTCCAGGAATTGATAGACAGCGTCTTTGACACGCTGACCGAAGCGTCGGAGCTGGATGTCATCACGCTCACACTGATCGATCCTGCCGCTGAAATCCGCCGCATCCTGAGCGACTTGCGCATCGATATCAGCGACTATCCTAACCTGCTCTTCGTCGAAGAAAAGGATGGCGCCAATGAAATCGCGCTTCCGATGCGCAGGCCTACTTTAGGCTCATACAACACTACGCAGCACCGTCGCCTGTTTCCGGATACGGTGCTGAAACCAGCCAGCGTCGCGATCCTGCCGCTGATACGACGTAATACGCTGATAGGCTGGCTCAGCCTCGGCAGCCTTGATCCGACCCGCTTCACTGCGAATATGGCGAGTGATTTTTTGCAGCATCGCGCTTCCATCGTCGCCATCTGCGTAGAAAACGTCGTCAATAACGAGCGCCTGCAACACATAGGCCTGACCGACCCGCTAACCGGCGTCAACAATCGGCGCTATGTGGAACGACGCTTGCTGGAAGAAGTAGGTCGCACACAAAGGCATGGTTACGCCTTATCCGCCATGTATATCGACCTCGATCACTTCAAGAAAGTGAACGATAACTTCGGACATCAGGGTGGTGACGAAGTCTTGTGCGAGGTGGCGAATCGCATCAAGGCTGAATTGCGCCTGAGTGACGCACTCGGCCGTTTCGGTGGCGAGGAATTTGTTGTGCTGTTGATAGATGCATCGCTGGATGCGTCGCTGGTGGTAGCGGAGCGCATACGCGCCAGTGTGAACGGACGCCCTATCGTACTCAACAGCGGCGAAGAACTGCAGGCCACCGTCTCGATAGGCGTGGCCAGTGTAAATACGGCAGACAAACAGGAAAGCGGCACCGTTGCCCAGCAATTGCTCGCCAAGGCCGATCTGGCGCTGTATCAGGCCAAGAAAGCCGGACGCAATAAAGTCATGAGTGCAGATTGAACCAGCAGGCATAAAAAAGGGACCATCTGGTCCCTTTGCTTTTATCAGGTAGCGGTTTTAAGTTCTGCCTGCAAACGTTCATATTTGGCCTGCAACTTTTCCTTGCTCTCGCGCCATTCCGGATTGAACGGAATACAGCTGACCGGGCAAACCTGCTGGCATTGCGGCTCATCAAAGTGGCCGACGCACTCAGTACATTTGGTCGGATCGATCTCGTAGATCTCCTGCCCCATGTATATCGCGTCGTTCGGGCACTCAGGCTCGCATACGTCGCAGTTGATGCATTCGTCCGTAATTAGCAGCGCCATGGTAAATCTCTCTGAACAAGCGCATGCAAAGCATCAGGACGAATACAGCAAACGCTTGCAAGCATTTGCTGCGATGAGTGGCGCAAGGCAGTGCCTTGCGAATTCCCGCTCAACGTATCAGTAATCAGCAGAGCCATAACAAACTTAATTCCTGATTAACGCTGTGCCGCGATTTTCTCTTTCAGCCATTTATCGACCGACGGGAAAACAAACTTCGACACATCACCGCCCAGAGTGGCGATCTCACGCACTATCGTACCAGAGATGAACTGATACTGATCCGACGGGGTCAGGAACAGGGTTTCCACGTCTGGCAGCAGGTAGCGATTCATGCCTGCCATCTGGAATTCATATTCAAAGTCAGAGACCGCGCGCAGACCACGCACAATCACACGCGCATCATGACGGCGCACAAAATCTTTCAGCAAACCGGAAAAACTTTCCACATGCACATTCGGATAGTGGCCGAGGACTTCATTCGAAATCGTCAGGCGCTCTTCGAGCGAAAAGAAAGGCTTTTTGTTGCGGCTGTCGGCAACACCGACGATCAATTTATCGAACAGACCTGAAGCACGACGCACCAGGTCTTCATGACCGCGCGTCAGTGGATCGAATGTTCCAGGATAGATGGCTGTAACCATTTTGGCTCCGTAGGGTGGCTTGGTTCTCAGCTCGCGGAAAGCACGCGGCGCATGCGCCGGATGAGTAGCAAAGAGTGATGTTTTGCTGCTAGTTTCTACACAACGCACCAGGGCGTTATGGACACCGCAAATAACTGAAAGCGCATTATGCCTGAACTTCAGGCAATTTTTTTGATTGCAAAAGATGGTAAAAGACCATGCCGGCGTTATCTGCCCGCACTATCTCCCAATCTGCCAGCCATGCTGGCGGCGTATCCGTGACCAAGGATTCCTCGGATTCGACGTAAACCATGCCGTCTTTAGCCAGCAATTGCGCACAGCCAGGCAGCATTTTTTCCAGCCAGTTTTGATGGTAAGGCGGATCCAGGAAGATCAGGTCGAATTTGGCGGCATTGCGCGCCATGCCTTGCGTTGCCATTAATGCATCGCCACGTACTATGCTGAGCTGTTCGGCACGCAGTTTTTCCTTGCTTGCTTCCAGTTGTCGTACCGCGGGGGTATGCATTTCCACCATGACAACTTGTGCCGCACCGCGACTGGCTGCTTCAAACCCGAGTACGCCCGTGCCGGCAAACAAATCCAGGCACCTCATGCGACTCCAGCCGCCGTCTATCAGGTGATTAATCCAGTTGAACACTGTTTCCCGCACGCGATCCGGCGTCGGGCGCAAGCCCTCTACGTCCAATACCGGCAGGGGCGTACGTTTCCACTGACCGCCTATGATGCGCACCTGGTGCGTCATGCTCGGGCGTGGCTTGTGCACAGGTTTTTTAGGTGCTGGTTTGGAACTAGGTTTCTTGGGCATGGCGGGCAGCGGCTGACGGCATCAGCCGCGGAAAAGTATTTGCAGCGTGGATTGTAATGAGTACAACCCACGCGCGCCAGTGCGTTTGCTGATGGAGGCTTATTTATCGGCCGCGCCGACTACAACTGTTGCCAATTTATCCAACTGTATCTTACGCTGGAAAGCAGCCTTGATTTCCGCCGCAGTCACCTTGCTGACCTTGTCGGTCCAGGTATCCAGGTAATCGAGCGGCAAGTCGTAAAAGCCGATCGCGGCGATGTTCTCCAATATCTTCTTGTTGCTATCGATACGCAGCGCAAAGCCACCAATCAGATTATCTTTGGCCGCCTTCAGCTCGGCAGGCGTCGGGCCGTCACGCAGGTAATCGGCAACGGTAGAACGCACTACTTGCAAGGCTTCGTTCGCCTGCTCTTTCTTGGTCTGCAGGGAAATCTGGAACGGGCCAGGCTGCGCCATAGGAATGAAGTAACTGCTGACGCCATATGTCAGGCCACGCTGTTCGCGCACCTGTTGCATCAGGCGCGAGACAAAGCCGCCGCCACCCAATACATAGTTGCCAACCGTCAACGCAAAGTGATCAGGATCATGTCGCGCCATGCCCGGCATGCCGATCAGGATGTGCGCCTGGCTCGCCTGATGCGCAATCCGCTCCTCCTCGCCCGGCGCAATCACTACCGGTGGCAAGGCTGGCAATGGTGCACCTTGCGGCAAACGCTGTGTCAGTTGCTGCGCGATCTGATCTGCCTCGGCCCGCGTTACGTCACCGATCAGGGCGACTACGGCGCGATTGGCGACATAGTATTGGCGATGGAAGGCCAGCAAGTCGTCGCGCGTGATGCCATCTATCGATGCCACGTCAGGTTGCTGACCGTAAGGATGATTGCCATATAAGCGTTTGCTGAATGCCTTGCCGGCAATGGCTTCCGGCTTGGTCAGGCTTTCCTTGATGGCAGCGATGGTGCGCGCCTTGTCGCGTTGCAGGATTTCTTCCGGGAAGCTCGGATAAGCCAGTACCCGCGCCAGCAAGGACACTGCCGTCTCGCGTTCCGTTACAAGCGTACGCAAGGTTGCACCCGCCCGATCATCGTCGAGGCGACCACCACGTTGCGCTGCAGTGTCAGCGAATGCATCGGAAATCTGCGCCTCGCTCAACGCCGCTTCATTCCCGTTCGGGGCTGCATGTACGCCACGCGCCAGCATCGCACTTGTCAACGCGGCAGTGCCGGATTTACCTGCCGGATCACGACGGGAACCGGCATCAAAATCGACGCTGACATCCAGCATCGGTATCGTGTGGTTTTCAACAAATAGTACGCGCGCACCATTGCTCAAGGTCCACGACTGTATCTGCAAGGCGGCATATGAAGCATTGCACGCGACACACAGTACAACGCTGCTAATAATTTTTAACATCAAGACTCCGGATTTCTATAAGTAGATAGCTTGCATACTTAGTGACGCAAACCAGCAGGCGCTGCCGCTGGCTTTTTCTCGGTCACGGGCAGTGGCACCAGCGTGCCCACTGTCAATGCATCATCGCCAAAGTATTTCTGTGCAACTGCCTGCACTTGCTGCGGCGTCACCGCACGCAATTTCTCAATCACGCGATCGGTATCTTTATATGAGAAGCCGGACATTTCCATCACGCCGATTTCCATCGCCTGACCGAAGACGGAATCACGCTTGTAAATCTGCGCTGCGATCAATTGGGTTTTCACGCGTTTCAACTCAGCTTCCGACACACCTTCGTTGGCCACACGCTCAACTTCGGCACGCAGCAATTTTTCCAATTGTTCGGTAGTAGTGCCTTGTGCCGGTGTGCCATCCAGTATGAACAGCACCGGGCCACGTGCGATACCGGAGTACGATGCGCCTACATCATTCGCGACACGATCAGTACGCACCAGCTTCGCGCTCAGGCGTGCATTGTCGTAACCATCAAGCACGGCGGACAACACATCCAGCGCATAGGCATCGTCGTCCTTTGCGATATCACGCAAGGCAGGCACTTTGAATGCCAGTACGACATATGGGTTTTCCGCTGGGGCCTTGACCGTCACCCGCTTGATGCCTGCTTGCGGCGGCTCGTTTTGCGGACGGGTGCGGGTCAATGTTTTCGCCGGATAGGAACCAAAATATTTTTCCGCCAAAGCAAATACCTTCTTCGGCTCGACGTCACCGGAGACCACCATGGTTGCATTGTTCGGTGCATACCAGGTGTCGTGCCAGGCTTTGACATCCTGCGCTGTCATATTCTGCAAATCATCCATCCAGCCGATGATGGGATTGCGGTAGGGGTGGACTGCGTAGGTTGTAGCCGACAAGGCTTCATACAATTTGGAGGCAGGCTGGTCGTCGGTGCGCAGACGGCGCTCTTCCATCACGACGCGGATTTCCTTGGCGAATTCATTCTTGTCCACCACCAGGTTCGCCATGCGATCCGCTTCCAGCGCCATCACCGCTTCCAGCTTGGATTTTTCGATTTGCTGAAAATAAGCGGTGTAATCCTTGCTGGTGAAGGCATTCTCACGGCCACCCAGCTGGGCCACGCGTTTGCTGAACTCACCCGGCTTCAGCTTCTTTGTACCTTTGAACATCATGTGTTCCAGTGCATGGGCAACACCAGTCACGCCATTGCGCTCATCGACAGAACCGACCCGGTACCAGACCATATGGGCGACGGTAGGTGCCCTGTGATCCTCATTGACGATGATCTTCATGCCATTTTTCAGCGTGAACTCTTCAGTTTGTGCGGCATTTGCCCATAAGGGGGTCAAAACGACGGAAGCCGCCAACAGCAATGTTCTGATACTCAATTTCATGACCTTCGCTCTGATAGAATACGTCGATTGTATCCGCTTACCTGCATCATACCGGCAAGCGCCTCTGACCGCTGTTCTGACTCCACTCGAGATGTTTAGTTTCTTTAAGAAAAAACCGCAGGAACCTGCACCCGCTCCGGAAGCGCCGGTCGCTCCAGTGAGCGCTGAAGTTGTCGCTCCCGTCCCGGCACCACCAGCGGAAGCACCAGCCGCCGAAGTACAGGCTGAAATCGTTGCCGCCGTCACCCCGATCGAGCAAAAACAATCGTGGATGGCGCGCCTTAAAGTCGGCCTGTCCAAAACCTCGTCCAACCTGACTACCCTCTTCGTCGGCGCCAAGATCGACGATGACCTGTACGAAGAGCTGGAATCTGCGCTGCTGGTATCAGACGCTGGCGTGGATGCCACGCAATTCCTGCTGGATGCCCTCAAACGCAAGGTCAAAGCCGACAAGCTGACCGAAGCCGAGCAGGTCAAAACCGCCTTGCGCACCCTGCTGCTGGAAATGCTGACCCCGCTGCAGAAACCACTGGTACTGGGTCAACACCAGCCGCTGGTCATGATGATTACTGGCGTCAACGGTGCGGGCAAGACCACCACCATCGGCAAGCTGGCCAAGCATATGCAGGCGCATCATCAATCTGTGCTGCTGGCCGCGGGCGACACCTTCCGCGCCGCAGCGCGCGAACAATTAACGGTCTGGGGCCAGCGCAATAACGTTACCGTCATCGCGCAGGAATCCGGCGATCCGGCTGCCGTCGCCTTCGACGCCGTACATTCGGCACAGGCGCGTGGCACCAATGTGGTCATGGTCGATACCGCAGGCCGTCTCCCTACCCAGCTGCACCTGATGGAAGAGCTGAAGAAAATCAAACGCGTGATCACCAAAGGCATGGCCACCGCACCGCATGAAATCCTGCTCATCATCGATGGCAATACCGGACAAAATGCGCTGACCCAGGTCAAGGCTTTCGACGATGCGCTCGGCCTCACCGGCCTGGTCGTCACCAAACTCGACGGCACGGCAAAAGGCGGCGTACTGGCAGCAATTGCCCGCGCCCGCCCGATCCCGGTTTATTTCATCGGCGTCGGTGAACAGATCGAAGATTTACAGCCATTTAATGCACAGGAATTTGTAGAAGCTCTCTTGGGCTAAACATATCGATGATTGAATTCCAACAGGTATCGAAGAAATATACGCAAAACGTCACTGCGCTATCCGACATCAGTTTGTCGGTCGGCAAAGGTGAGCTGGTCTTCCTCGCTGGTCCGTCCGGCGCAGGCAAATCCACCCTATTGAAACTGATCGCGGCGATGGAAAGCCCGACCGAAGGTTCGGTCATCGTCAGTGGTCACGACATCAGCCGCATCAAGACCTCCGGCCTGCCCTATCTGCGTCGCAATCTCGGTTTGATTTTCCAACAGCAACGCCTATTGGCAGATCGCAGCGTGCTGGCCAATGTGATGTTGCCGCTGATCGTCTGCGGTGCGTCCCGACCAGATGCCGAACGCCGGGCTCGCGCCGCGCTGGATAAAGTCGGTTTGCTCGACATGGCCAATTCGGGGCCGCTTACCTTGTCCGGTGGTGAGCAGCAACGCGTCGCCATTGCCCGCGCCATCGTCAACCGTCCGCAAATCATCCTGGCCGATGAACCTACCGCCAACCTGGATCGCGCCGCCGCGAACAAGGTACTGGATGCATTGAAAGCATTCCACTCGGTCGGTGTCACCTGCCTGATCTCCACCCACGATGAACAATTCCTCGATACCGCAACCCGCGTGATTTATCTCGATCATGGCCGAATTATTGAAAGCTGGCGTCGCACAGCAGTACAGGAGCCTGCATGAATAGCTGGCTCAGACACCATGGCTTCGCACTCGGCGACGCCTTCCGTCATTTGTTCAAAACCCCGGGCAACTTCCTGCTGAATGTATTGGTAGTCTCGATCGCACTGGCATTGCCATTTGCTGGTATGACCTTGCTGGAAAACGTACGCCCGGTCTCCGAGCAACTGGCGGTCGAACCGGAAATCAGCGTCTTCATGGCAATGGATACCTCGCGCGAACGTGCCACTGCCATCGCACCGGAAATTCGCCGTATCGCGCAAGAAGCCAAGCATCCGGTCAAACTGGAATTCATCCCGCGTGAAAAAGCACTCAGTACGCTGAAAAACAAAACCGGGCTGGACGATGCCATCTCGACGCTGGGTGCCAATCCTTTGCCGGATGCCTATGTCGTCAAAATGACCGGCTTCCAGAACGATGGCGACGCGAAGAAAATCAAGAGCATCGTCGAGAAGCTGCAAGCCCTCAATGGCGTCGAATACGTGCAAATGGATTCGGCCTGGGTTGAGCGCCTGGCTGCGCTGCTGCAAGTCATGCGCCTGATCCTGATCTTCCTCGCCACCACTCTTGGCGTGGTAGTGGTTGCCGTGGTCTTCAATACCATCCGCCTGCAAGTCATGACGCAGCGCGAAGAGATCGAAGTCTCGCGTTTGGTGGGTGCCACCGACTCCTTCATCTGCCGTCCGTTCTATTACACCGGTGCCTTGCTCGGTCTGATCGCCGGTGGCGTGGCATTGATCGCGGTCGCCCTGGCCTTGAATCCGCTCAACACGGCTATCGCTGATTTCGCTCGCCTCTATGCGTCGGAGTTCCGCCTCGCACCACTGGATCTCGTCCCTACGCTGATCCTGCTGGCAGCCAGTGCCTTCCTCGGTTTGCTGGGTGCACTGCTTTCTGTACAGCGGCATTTGGCACGACTGCATTAACCGCCATGTGAGCACACACTGACTTGTGCCATCACCGGTGCCGGACGGCAAATAAAAAAGGACCTGAAAAGGTCCTTTTTTATTTCTCAAGAGAAATGAAAATCTTCGTCAAAATCGCCCTTGGGGACGCAACTTCTGGGCAAGAAACCTCTCTAATCCCTGTAAGAAAAGAGCAATAATGATTAAAAAAGCAATAGTGTTTAGGCTATCGCTTCAATAAAAACCGCTCATTAGCACTCATTTCAAGAGAGTGCTAATATAGCTACTCAAAGTAGTCTAGTTCACAGAAACAAGTGGTTTCTGACTGAAACTTAAGCAAGGAGAACGCATGAAAGCAGTATCTGCATCAACCGCATTAGTTCCTAACAGCAATATGCTGGCATTGGGGTTTTCTGGTGCGCTGGGCAATATTGACGCTTACATCTCGGCGGTCAATCGCCTCCCTATGCTGACGCACGAAGAAGAAATATCTTTGGCGCGCCGCCTGCGCGACGAAAACGATCTGGGTGCCGCACAAAAACTGGTGCTCTCGCATCTGCGCCTGGTCGTCTCGATCGCCCGCGGCTATCTGGGCTATGGCCTGCCGCACGCAGACTTGATTCAGGAAGGCAATATCGGTTTGATGAAAGCCGTGAAACGTTTCGACCCGGATCAGGGCGTACGTCTGGTTTCGTATTCCATGCATTGGATCAAAGCAGAAATGCATGAATACATCCTGAAAAACTGGCGCCTGGTAAAAGTCGCGACGACCAAGGCACAACGCAAATTGTTCTTCAATCTGCGCAGCCACAAAACCGGTCTGGATTCGATGACACCGGACCAGGTCGACGAGCTGGCGAAAACGCTGAACGTCAAACGGGAAGAAGTCATAGAGATGGAAACCCGTCTGTCCGGACGCGACATCGCACTGGAAGCGCCTACTGATGACGAAGACGACAAGTTTGCGCCTATCGCTTACCTGTCCTCCGATATGCAGGAACCGACCAAGGTGCTGGAATCGCAGCAGTTTGATCGTCTGCAAACCGAAGGTTTGTCGAATGCATTGGGCAAACTGGATGCGCGTTCACGTCGCATCGTCGAAGCGCGCTGGTTGGCGAACGATGACGGTTCGGGCGCAACCCTGCATGAATTGGCAGATGAGTTCGGCGTATCGGCTGAACGTATCCGTCAGATCGAAGCAGTCGCACTGAAGAAAATGAAAGGCTCGCTGGCCGCTTACGCTTAAGCAGTCAGTAGCAGCAAACAAAAAAGGCGCTCCTCGGAGCGCCTTTTTTTATGTCTGGTCTTTACGTCTTGTCCGCCAGCAAAGTCTTCAAATCCTGCACGATAGGATCTATGCCCTGACCGTGGCGGATGAACAAACGGATGCGACCTTGCGGGTCAAACACATAGCTGCCCGCTGTGTGATCGACGGTATAGCTGCCTGGAGTCTTGCCCGGCACCTTTTGATAAAACACTTTGAATTCTTTCGCGACCTTCTCGGTCTCGGCCAGATCACCACGCAAGCCGAGGAAGCGCGGATCGAAAGCCGGTACGTATTGCGCCAGCAAGGCCGCCGTATCACGCTCAGGATCTACCGTGACGAACAAGACTTGCACGCGATCCGCATCCGGGCCCAACGCCTTCATCACGTTCGACATTTCCATCATGGTCGTCGGGCACACGTCCGGACATTGCGTGAAGCCAAAGAACACCACGACTGCCTTGCCTTTGAAATCAGCCAGCGTACGCAGCTTGCCGTTATGGTCATGCAGCGAAAATTCCTTGGCATAGCCCAGACCAGTCAGGTCGGTGTTATTGAAAACTTGCTTGGGTTTATCGCTACAAGCAGCCAAGGCAAATAGTGCGGCACAAATTACCAGAAGGGAACGGAAACGCATGTTTTCAGAATCTCAGATAGTGGTCGACCAGCAAGGCCGCAAACAGCAGGGACAGATAGATGATCGAGTAAGCGAACATCTTGCGCGCAATCATATCGGTGTAATGGCGATAAACCTGCCATGCATACCAAACGAAAATGATATCCAGGATGGCGACCGACACCAGGTAAATCAAGCCGCTCATGCCGACCGCGAAAGGCAACATGGTGGTCGCGACCAACGCGATGGTGTACAGCCAGATATGGAATTGGGTGAACTCGGTACCATGCGTGACCGGCAACATCGGCAAGCCCGATTTCGCATACTCGTCACGGCGATACAAGGCCAGCGCCCAGAAGTGCGGCGGCGTCCAGATGAAGATGATCAGTACCAGGATCCAGGCTTGCATAGGCAAATCATTGGCCACCGCTGCCCAACCCAAGGCCGGCGGCATCGCGCCGGACAAGCCACCGATCACAATATTCTGCGGTGTCGCTGGTTTCAGGATGATGGTGTAAATCACTGCGTAGCCAACAAAGGTGGCAAAGGTCAGCCACATCGTCAAAGGATTCACGAAGTTATACAGCACCCACATACCGGCACCGCCGATCACACCTGAAAACACCAGTGTTTGCAGTACGGTAATTTCACCGCGTGCCATGGGACGACGCGCAGTGCGCGCCATGCGTGAATCGATTTCGCGTTCCACCAGGCAGTTGATCGCAAATGCCGCACCGGCCAGCAACCAGATACCTATCGTTGCCGACACGACTATCTTCCAGCTAGGCAACTCGGGGGTTGCCAGGAACATGCCTATCACGGCGCAAAAAACTGCCAGCTGCGTGACACGCGGCTTGGTCAGGGCCCAATACTGGGCGATACGGTTCGGAGAGGCAGTCAGAGTAGTCATGCGTAGTCGTTGGGTGCAGCCTGTGAGCTCATCTCAGCGTATCTCTGCCAGGTACGAGCCCACGATTTGCCCCGGCAGTACCGGGGATTCTAGCCTTGTAGTTTAACATGACCAGCAAGAGGACAAGCAGCGCTGCACAACCATTGTGCGCGACCGCCAGCGCCAGCGGCCATTTCAATGACACTGTGGCAATTCCTATCGTGATCTGCAAAGCGAGCGCACCCAATACGCCGCGCGCTATCGTGCGCAAACCCTCTATCCGGTAAGCCTTGTAGCAAACCCAGGCAATATAGCCCGCCACCACAAAAGCAAACATGCGGTGCGTCCAGTGGATCGCCGTCAGTGCCGGGAACGGCAGGTATTCACCATCCGCCGTCATGCCCAGGCTGCGCCACAGCGTAAAACCGTTATCAAAATCCATTTGCGGAATCACCGCACCGTGGCACAGCGGAAAATCGCTGCAAGCCAGCGCCGCGTAATTAGTACTGACCCAGCCACCCAAAGCGATCTGGAAAGTCAGCAATATCAGGGCGATCAAGGCCGGGATACGCAAAGTGTAGGCAGCATCAGCCACCGGTGGATGCTCCTTCTGCCGCGCGCCGACCCAGGTCAGCATGCCAAGCAAGGTCATGCCGAGCAAGAGATGGATAGTCACGATGATAGGTTGCAGCTTCATCGTCACGGTCCACGCACCGAACGCGCCCTGAATACAGACGAAGATCAGCAAGGCTACCGGGAAGTGCGGGGAAAACTTATGTATCGTGCGGCCGCTCTGCAACCAAAAGCGCCAAGAAATCACGACGATGGCAATGATCAACACGCCTATGCCCATCGCCAGATAGCGGTGAATCATTTCGACCCAGGCTTTCATCACGGTGACCGGACCATCCGGCATCAATGCCTCGGCAGCGCGTATATGCTCCATCGCTTGCAGCGGATTGGCATGGCCATAGCAACCAGGCCAGTCAGGGCAACCGAGACCGGAATCGGTGAGGCGGGTGAAAGCGCCAAACATAATCACATCAAAGGTGAGGAATAAGGTGACCCACACCAGCTTGCGATATTTATCCGGATCTTTCGACGACCAGACGATGACGAAAGCCAGCAAGGCGACAAAAACGCCCTTGCTGCCCAGTTGGAACAAGGTACCTGAATCAACCAATTGCGGAAGCCTTTAACAATTTGTACAAATCTTTTTTGATCTTGTTCGGATCGGCGTCTTTCGGGAAACGCATCATCAAATGTCCGAGCGGATCAATCATGTAGATGTGATCGGTCACATCTGTGCCCTCATCCACCGGCAACCATGCACGCACGACGTCACCCTTGATGCGCAACATATTGGTGCCATCGAATTCACGGATCAGGATGGTATCGATAGGCTTGTCATCGGTGATCAGCCACACGCGTTCTATGCGATCCATCTCCTTGCCCTGCGCCAGGCGCAACTGGCGCATATCGTGTAATTTCTTTTCGCATGATGCTTCGCACTCGGCACCACTGACTTGCAGCATCACCCATTTACCCTGATAGCTCTCCAGGCTGGCTGGCTTCTTATCCAGCGTCACAGCATCCAGCTTGGGCATAGGATAGTTGCGCGGATCAAGGATAGTGCCGTAGTTGGTGCGGCTTTGTGGCTTGATTACGTAGTAGGTAAAGTAAGACAGGATGATGGGTGCTGCGCACACCAGTATCACGGCCAATAATTTCCAGCGTCCCTTGTTTTTATTTGGTTCCACGTCGAATTCCAGTCACAACAAAAAATATAAAAGCCATCGCAGCCAGGCCGTACCACTGAAATGCATAGCCGCGATGTTTGTCTACTCCGGTCGATGGCACCGGCCAGTCCCGCACCAGGCCATCGTTGGTATCCGTCAATTGCTCCAACACGATAGGTGACATCTGCAAACCACTGGCAGCAGCGAATCCTGTCACGTCAAGGTTCTGAACTATCGCCTGCGGACGCGGTGGATCAATTTCACCCAATTGCATCACATGGCCGATATCGCGTCGTGCCACACCTTCAATCTGTATCTCACCACTCGGCGTAACAATAGCTGGCATTTTAGTGCGGTCTGCCACATTGCGTGGAATCCAGCCGCGCGCGACCAACACGTGTAACTGGCTACCGGCCAGCTTGAATGGCATCAACAGGTAAAACCCGGCAACGCCATTATGCGGGCGGTTATCCAGATAAACCGGCCAGTCACGCAGGAACTCGCCTTTGATGAGCAGGCGGTGATACTCAATGTCATCGGGATTCAATGCCGAGCCACTAAGCTCATTGAACTTCATGGCAGCGGCCGCTTGTCGTTCATTGAGCTTTTGTTCAATGGCAATTTTCTCGGCCGCCCGTCTGGTCTGCCATTGTCCCAGTGACAAACCTAGCGCCACCGCAATCGCTGCAGCAACAAATGGAACAAGCCTAAATCGAAAGGTGAATCGCATTACAATGTCACTTTATCTAACCAACCTGCGTCGGATGAAGAAGTCTTCCGGAACCCGGCAAGCTCACCCTTAAAGCTATGAAAATCATCGTCGCCATTGCTTTCCTCCTGATCCTCGGCAGCCTGGGCTCGGCGCTGTTCTTCCTGATGAGGGACAAGGGTAAAAGCAATCGCACGGTCAAGGCATTGACGATGCGCGTAGGATTTTCAGTCGCGCTGTTTATCCTGATCTTGCTAGCCTACAAATTTGGCCTGATCCAGCCGACCGGCATCCGCTAATACAAGCAGATATCCATCAGGGCGCTTGCCTCTTGCATAACACGCCGCCCCAATCGCAAAAAAGCCGCACCGAAGTGCGGCTTTTTCATGTCCCGCGCATACTGCCCGCGTGACTTACAGCCAATAGACTACAACATACAAACCGAGCCAGACCACGTCCACAAAGTGCCAGTACCAGGCGGCGCCTTCGAACGCGAAATGGTTGTCAGCTGTAAAGTGACCTTTCAGTACACGATACAAGACCACGCTCAGCATGATCGCTCCCAGTGTCACGTGGAAGCCGTGGAAACCAGTCAGCAGGAAGAAGGTCGAGCCATACACGCCCGAAGTCAGCTTCAGGTTCAGTTCTGTATACGCATGGATGTATTCATATACCTGGAAGCCCATGAAGATCGCGCCCAGCAGGATAGTTGCTGCCAGCCAGAAAGCTGTCTTGCCGCGATGGTTTTCACGAATCGCGTGATGCGAAATCGTCAGCGTCACACCGGACAACAGGAGCAAAGCGGTATTGATGGTAGGGATCCAGAATGGGCCCATGGTGGTGAACGGTTCTACCGTACCAGCCGGACCGACATTGCCCCAGTGCGCTGCGAAGTCAGGCCACAGGATTTTGTTGTCCAGGTCGCCCAGCCATGGCATCGCGATGCTGCGGGCATAAAACAGAGCGCCAAAGAATGCAGCAAAGAACATTACTTCGGAGAAAATGAACCAGCTCATGCTCCAGCGATACGAAGCATCGATGCGCTTGCTGTACAAGCCGCCTTCGGATTCCGCAATCGCATCACCAAACCAGTAATACAGGACGACCAGGAAACCCAGCAAACCAGCGAAAGTGGCATACCCGCCCCAGCTCGCATCATTCACCCAGCCCGACGCACCGAGCATCATCACGAGCAACGAAGTTCCCGCTATCGCTGGCCATTTGGACGGGCCAGGCACGAAATAGTAAGGCGCATTCGCGTGTTGAGCACTCATCTCCATCTCCCAATACAAAATTCAAATAGTGACGTTGTCAGGACCATCTGAGGCCACAGACCACGTGATAAATTTCATTTCGACTATCGGCTCGACTACCTGGCCGACTTCTTTTTTTTACTATTAGCCTGCTACTGCCGGTTCCTTCAATTCTGCCTTCTTCTCACGCCCTGCGATCTCAAAGAAAGTATAGGACAAGGTAATTGTCTTTACATCCTTCGGTAAAGCCGGATCCAGGTAAAACACAACTGGCATCTGCTTCGCCTGGCTGGCTTCCAGAGTTTGCTGCTGGAAACAGAAGCACTCCACTTTCTTGAAGTGCGCTGCTGCCTGCTGCGGCGCATAACTCGGAATCGCCTGCGCTTCTACGCTACGTGCCTGTGTATTCACTACTTCATACACGATCTGGGCCATTTCACCCGGATGCACTTGCATGCTGTTTACCGTAGGGCGGAAACGGAATGGTCCTTGCGTATTTGCATCAAACTCGACCGTAATCGTCCTGCTCTTGTCGACCTGCGAATTATCGATCGGCTTTACCTTCATCTCTTGCGAGGTCAGGATATTGACGCCTGTAATTTCACAAATCTGCTTGTAGATCGGTACCAGCAAGTAACCAAAACCAAACATCATCACAGCAATAACAACCAGCTTGCCAAACATCTGGGCATTCAACTTACTGTTCGCGCTGTCTTCTGTCTGGTTATCCATCTTTACCCTAAACAAACCATAAGCGTTTTGCGATAACACCGAACATGAACATCGCAGCGATGACCCCGAGTATCAGGGCGGTACGCAGATTACGTTTCTTTTGTTCAGTCTTCAAATCCGACATCGCAAGGTAGCGGGCTTGCGCCCGCCACTCCGTTTATTTAACTGTTGGAGGAACTTCAAACGTATGGAAAGGAGCCGGGCTAGGAACGGTCCATTCCAGGCCTTCTGCACCATCCCAAGGTTTCGCTTCTGCTGGCACGCCACCTTTGATCGAAGGGATAACCACCGCGAACAGGAAGTACACCTGCATCAAACCAAAGCCCAGACCACCGATCGACGCGATCATGTTGAAGTCGGTGAACTGCGCTGGGTAATCGGCGTAGCGACGTGGCATACCGGCCAATCCCAGGAAGTGCATAGGGAAGAAGGTGATGTTGAACAGAATCAGCGAACCCCAGAAGTGGATTTTGCCGCGGGTTTCGCTATACATGAAACCAGTCCACTTCGGACCCCAGTAGTAGAAACCGGCGAACAGGGCAAACAAGGAACCAGCCACCAGCACGTAGTGGAAGTGAGCCACCACGTAGTAGGTATCCTGCAACTGGATATCGATAGGGGTCACCGCCAGGATCAGGCCGGTGAAGCCGCCCATCGTGAACACGAAGATGAAGCCGATCGCAAACAGCATAGGAGTCTCAAATGTCATCGAGCCTCTCCACATGGTTGCAACCCAGTTGAAAATCTTCACGCCGGTTGGTACCGCGATCAGCATGGTCGCGTACATGAAGAACAACTGTGCAGTCACCGGCATACCGGTGGTGAACATGTGATGCGCCCAGACCATGAAGGACAGGATGGCAATCGAAGCAGTTGCGTACACCATCGATGCGTAACCAAACAATTGTTTGCGCGCGAAAGTCGGGATGATGTGCGACACGATACCGAAGGCAGGCAAGATCATGATGTACACCTCTGGGTGTCCGAAGAACCAGAAGATGTGTTGATACATGACAGGGTCACCACCGCCAGCCGCATTAAAGAACGAGGTACCGAAGTGACGGTCGGTCAGCGTCATGGTGATCGCACCAGCCAGCACCGGCATCACAGCGATCAGCAGGTAGGCAGTGATCAGCCAGGTCCAGCAGAACATCGGCATCTTCATCAGGGTCATGCCAGGTGCGCGCATGTTGAGGACGGTCACGATAATGTTGATCGAACCCATGATCGACGAAGCACCCATGATATGCAGCGCAAAAATCGCCATGTCCATGCCAGGGCCCATTTGGGTCGACAGCGGAGCATACAGGGTCCAGCCTGCAGCAGTCGCGCCACCTGGAACCAGGAAGGACACAGCCAGCAGGATCGCTGCCGGTGGCAGCAGCCAGAACGAGAAGTTGTTCATGCGGGCAAACGCCATATCGGACGCGCCGATTTGCAACGGGATCATCCAGTTAGCAAAACCAACGAAAGCCGGCATGATCGCGCCGAACACCATCATGATGCCGTGCATGGTGGTCAACTGATTGAAGAACTCAGGCTGCATCAATTGCAGGCCAGGCTGGAATAACTCGGCGCGGATCAACATCGCCAGGAAACCGCCTGACAGCAACATGACAAACGAGAACCAAAGGTAAAGCGTACCGATATCCTTGTGGTTGGTCGCAAATACCCAGCGACGCCAGCCATGCGGATGATCGTGCGCATGGTCATGATCGTGCGCGTGGTCATGCGCGTGTGCGTGATCGACTGCAGTTGTACTCATCTCTGTCTCCCGATTCTATTACTTACGCGCAGCCAGCACTTCTGCTGGTTGGACGATGTTTTCCGAGGCCTTATTCGACCAATGGTTGCGGGTATAAGTAATCACCGCGGCAATTTCGGTATCCGACAACACCGGCTTCCAGGCAGGCATCGCGCCTTTACCTTCCATCACCATATGGATGTTGGCTGCTTTCGGTCCGGTCACGATAGGCGATGCATCCAGCGCCGGGAAGCTGCCAGGTACACCTTTACCGTTTGCCTGATGGCAGGCGATACAGTTAGCTGTGTAGACTTTCTCGCCGCGTTGCACGAGCTCATCCACAGTCCATGTTTTGGTTGGGTCGTCGGCATTCGCCGCCATTTCTTTTTTCTTGCCGTCTACCCATGCCTTGTAGTCTTCATCGCTGACGACATTCACAACGATAGGCATGAAGGCGTGATCCTTACCGCACAACTCGGCACACTGGCCGCGGTAGGTACCGATCTTTTCAGCCTTGAACCAGGTATCACGCACGAAGCCAGGAATCGCATCCTGCTTGACGCCGAAGGCAGGAATCATCCACGCGTGGATCACGTCGTTGGCTGTCAACACGATACGGATTTTCTTGTTGACCGGTACAACGACAGGATTGTCGACTTCGATCAGGTAGTTTTCGCCTTTGGCTACGGTGCTGTCGACGATCTGTTCACGCGGGGTGGACAGGTTGGACAGGAAGTTAATGCCCTCACCTTCGCCGTTCAGGTAGTTGTATCCCCATTTCCACTGCATGCCGGTGGCTTTGATGGTGATATCTGCATTTGAGGTGTCTTTCATCGCCACCACGGTTTTGGTCGCTGGCAGCGCCATCCCGATAACGATGAGGAAAGGAACCACAGTCCATGCGATTTCAACTGCGGTACTTTCGTGGAAGGTAGCCGATTTATGGCCGAGCGACTTGCGATGCTTGAATATGGAATAGAACATGACGCCAAACACTGCGACGAAAATCACCAGACAGATGATCAGCATCAGGGTGTGCAGCGAATAGATTTGTTCCGCGATCTGCGTTACAGGTTCGTGAAAATTGAGCTGACGCACTGCAGGTCCGCCCGGACTATCGGTCACCGCCCACGACGGCATACCAGCCGCCAGGAACGACGCACCAAGCATCAAAGATTGAAGGCGCTTCGCTTGTTTCATGATTTCCTCAAAAGCCCATGATTAAGAATTCTTTTAACAACCAGGCATAACTGCAGACCCCAGCTCCTGACGCAGCTCACGTATGAACTCACGCCTCTTGTATTCTGTCAGGAATCGCCCCACTTCAACACGCGTACCGGAGGATTCCAGACCTATCAATCGATGCCGCTTCGCTGGCGGATCGACTTTCGTGCAATGTCTTATTAGCTTAAAGTGCCGAGCTTGGTCGGCTTGAATTAGATGTATTACCAACAGATCGTCGGTGAGGACTATGTGTTCGCAATCGGTAGCATGGCGTGCATAACAAAGAAAAGCGCACCCTACAGCCGCTAATTCAATTACTGCAAAACCTAAGATGTACCACGCACCGCGCCAGGTGAAGGAAAACGCGATTGTCAGGGAAACCACGCACAACACTGAATAAGCCTGCATCAGTTGTCGTGGTGATATCGAACAATTACGTTTCAATAACCATTCTCGGTTGGCCATAGCACACCGCCTGAACGCCTTGCGCAAGCAAGCTGCACTCGCGCAAAACCGTCGAAGTATAAGTCGGAAAGGGTTTTGTTATCAAGTATAAAAACAAATGACAACAGCTCCCATTTTCAGTACTTTTTACTACCTTCGAATATCCCGGAAACGCATGTGCGGCCTGTTGTTTTTAGTTGCCGCGACCATAATTTTGCTTGTCTCCCGCATATATTTTTAATAATTATTTAATAACTATTCTTACTTCCTAGGCGGGTCGAAACGAATAATCGACTCCCCGCTCGCAGTCGCCCGCGGCGCTGGCCGGAACGCATGACCATAGATTACCTCGAATGTGAGTGGAATCTTGCCATCGGCACGACGACTTTGTTCCAGTACATCCATCGCGCGCTGCCATGCCTGCTTGCCCAACAAACCGCGGCGGCGCGTATCCAGCGGGTTACCGCCCATTGCACGCACATCTGCCATCAGCTTTTCCACCGAACCGTAAGTCACGGTCAGGGTTTCCATATCCATCACCGGCGTCGAAAAACCGGCATTTACCAACATATCGCCAAAATCATGCATGTCTACAAAAGGCAACACATGGGGTTCGGCATCAGCCGCCGCAAACGCCGCGCGCAATTCCTTGAAGGTGTCCGGACCAAAGCAGGAAAACATCAGCAGGCCATCCTGACGCAACACGCGCCGCCATTCGACGAACACCCGGTCCGGCTGCGGATGCCAGTGCAAAGCCAGGTTGGACCATACCAGATCGACCGCATTGAGGCCCAGCGGCAGTTGCGCGAAATTCCCACATATCAGGCTGGCGCTCGAGTCACGACCCATCACCGCGGGCAACCATTGCTGCAGCAAACGGTTCATCGACGACAGACCGGCCACCTGGCTCTCTTGCGCCGCTGCCAGCATGGCGCTGGAGGCATCCAGGCCGAGCATAGCGGCTTGCGGGAAGCGCTTCTGCAAGGTCGTCAGGTCTGCCCCTTCACCACAACCGGCGTCCAGTACATGGGCAGGTGCAATCTTTACCAATGCCAGCCGCTCATGCATGCGCGCCGCCACTTCACGCCGCAGGAAGCCTGATTCCAGCGTGCGCACGGGATCGCTGAACAGATCACGGACACGGTTCAGGTCGATCGGGGCACTGAGTTTGGAATCGGATTGTGGCGGCAGGGAAGACACGAATAATGCAATCGGGCTAATGAGATAATGCGAGCAAGTTTACACGCATGGAGCTGAGTGTGCGCGATGGGTAGTGTCAGAAATTCTGTGTGTGAAGGTCGGTTAAAAAATTCTAGTGCAATGCGTTGGTGAAGCGTTCGCCGAACAGAATGGCAAACTGATTGGCCGCCTGCTTCCACGTCACCGGAGGCATCTT
>NZ_JADOEL010000002.1 GCF_015645465.1 Herminiimonas contaminans
TCGTCGGAAAAAAGTTTGAGGGCTTTCGGTTTCTTGGGCTTTTTTACTGTGCTCATCGATGTAGTCATGGTGTTTCCCTTTCGGTATCATCTCATGACCTTCGGCACACAAAAAATCTGACAGGCTCAGCTCAACACCGACTGCGCCAGCACCGCCTTGCGCATGCCCGAAGACATCACCGTCACATCGGAAGTCTGCGCAGCAACAGCAATCGTAAAAGAGAAATAAAGGAAATCCCAATAATCGGGATTCAGCTCTGCATCAGGAAACTTCAAAGCCCTGCTCTTCACCGGCGACTGGTAATACAGACGTGCGTAATGCAGCGTATACACGCCACCCAGCAACAACCAGGAACCCAGCACCGTCACACCAGTGAACGCATAATGTACAAGCTGGTCAGTGCCAGCCAAACCTTTGGCCGAAGTAAGCTCGAGAATAATCGCCAGCAAACTCAAAGGCGCAGCAATAGACAAAATCCCGACCACCGTCCCCGCCCCGGCATCCTCACGCTCAGCTATCGCCTTCACCCGTTCATGACTGGACGTCGTCATCAACCATGCCATCTGCAACAGATTCGCCCACACCGCGACATTCCAGCCGGCCAGGGCGCGTGTGACAAGATTCCATGAATCAGGCGTGATCAGAGCGACTATGACGGCGATCAGTATGATAGACGTCAGGCGCAGGTGGGAGCGAGTCAAATGGGATGCTTTAGACATAGGGGTAGATAGCCTATCCGGACTAAACAATGTCAGATTACCGTTTATTCAGCAGTCGCGCATGGTCTTTAATCGCAAGCTCAGCTTAGCGCCTTTCTTGCATGGAGAGCAGACGAAAAAATACCTGGCACATGCCAGGCATTTTAATCATCGACCATTTGATCGTTTATCTCTTTCTTCCACAGTCAGTCGTATCCTTATACTCAACCGGCACCATCGTCATGGACTCGTTAGTCTTGACTATCTTCTGCGCCGTTGCCATACATTGCGGAACGTCGGTAAAGATCAATTCATAGTCAGCGTTAGGTTCAGGGATCAAGGTCTTTTTCATATAACAACCGTCATTACGCCAGGTCGAATATATCCCCGCTTCAATCTTGGTGTTTGGCTTGTGAAACCTGAATGTAATCGGTTCATTCGCAGCGACATAAATCTCAGAAGTGACAAAATTCTTATCACCAGAATATGCCGTCTCAGGTATGCCGATTTTTTTATTGTTCAGATTTTTTTCAAATCCCAGGACCATTTGGACATTGGCGACCATGCCGTTTCCTGGCAACTTATCGTTCACGCATGTGCTGCTTGGATAAGCCCGCACCCCACGGTAATCGATATCTTGAATAACGACCCGGACTCTTGCGCGCTCTCCTCCTGTAGGTTCGCTGACAACGACGTTTTGCTTGAGTGTGTTACAGCCACTTAGGAGAAAACATATGGCCATTAGAAATAGAATGTTTTTATTCATTTACAAATATTCAAAAGAACATATAAAAAGGAATAAATGAAACCGATCTAAATATTGCCCCATTAATCGTCTTTGTTTTCATTTTTAGATCGTGGGCTTTTCTGTAATTGGCCAGTGTGAGATTTGTTCAATGAACCAATAAAAGCCACAAACATAACAAGCAAGCCTATACCCGCAGGTACAAAAATGCCGGTCAAAGTAAATGTTTTATCTAACGTAATTTGAACTGCGGCTCGAAATCCCTTTGCATAAACACCCAAAAGAAATAGACCAAGATGAACCGCTAACATAGATAGAAGAAATATCACTCCGTATCTAAATTTACCTAACCACGTTACTAAGGCCGGACCAAATAATCCACTGAATAAACCAGACCAAAACCCATCAAACATAAAAACCTAAATAAGTTAGCGATTATTTGAAGATTTGAGAATGCTATGCATAGCTTCTCCTGCTGTCTTACCTAACAAAGCACTATTAATGCGGATAATAGCCCCTGGTAACGTCATAACATTAGTTATTGAGTTTGGCACTCCTGCCCAACCAAACATTGCTGTGCCGTATAACCCAGTTAGCCCCCCAATTGCCGCAGAAGTCCCCAACCCACCATAAGAAAATCTTTGATCAAAACCAACTCCGAAAGGTTGCCCCGATCCAAATCTCTCGTCGTATAAAGCATTAAATGCTGCGGAAGCAGTATAAGATACGCCGCCAACTGTAACACCTGTTCCCAATGCTGCACCGCTTGAATATGCAGCTGAAGCAGCTCGATAAGCATTCCACATATCCAAAGTACTTGCAGCCAACTTTCCACCTACATAACCCGAACCGGCCAAATATAAACCATCTTGTAAGCTCAAAGCTTGTTGATACTGAAATGCATTGGCATATGCTTTGTTTAAATCCGACGGACCAATAGGTTGCATGTTCAATCCCAGTGATACATCGGGACTATTCGCATAAACAACAGAACCATATTTACCGCCAACAATATTACCCATTGCTTTAGCTTGGCTAATCAATTGGTTGCAATCTGTTGACGGCCCACTACCACAAACAGCCTGAAAAATAGCATCACGCTGGGCTGATAATAATGCTAACTCATTTCGCTTATTACATGCATCCGAATTATTTCCACTACTGCAGGCCGCAGCAGCATTATCATAAAGTTCCTTTTCGGAGAGTTGTAGCATCTTGGGTCGAACGTGATTAAGATAATTATTGACCGTTTGATTAAGCCCTGTCGCAGCACCAGCAGCGCCACCGACCGTAGAGCCAACAGCTGCTCCGGCCAATGTAATTAGCGCCTGCTTTGCATCCACGGGAATATCAAGCGCATCAATTGATTTGGCTATTTCTGGTATAAGTTCCGCACTAAAACCCGCTCCTAATGCTCCTCCAGCACCTCCGCTCACTCCCCCAACTACCGTATGCAGACCAACACGATAGATCCCTCCCTCATTCCATTTTTCTGCCTCCGCGTTGAGCTCGTTCGCTAAGGCAACGTTACCCGAATCAAGTGCTTTCTCTGCATCACTCATTAATGCCAAGACTTTGTTGTTAGCGTACGTTCCTATATCCTCGGCCATTTTTTGGCCTAGCTCACCCATCATGCGTGCAGCCTGATCCTCCAGACGCGCCTGCTGCAGTTTCTTCTCAAGCTCGGCCGCTTGCTGCAGAGTCAGTGTGTTGGTAAGCGCACCGTTGGCAATAGATGCATCACGACTTGTCAGCTCTTCAGCTGTTTGCTGACTTTGCGCATTCTGCTCGGCGTTGCTGCCGGTGATGGTGATATTTGCCGGGCTAATAACGCTCAATGTCTGGCTTTGCTCATGCCCGTCTTTTGGCAAGGCCTTATTTGCCGCGGCATTACCCAGAAGATTGAGTGCGCTGTCATTACCTAATTTAGTTAGATTCTCAGAGATCGTGGCACCAGGCCCCAAAGCAGCTGTTCCACTAAAGCTGCTGCTTTTGGTGGCAGTGTCTTGTACGTTGTTCAGATCACTGCTGCTCAGACTACCGGTGCTAAGGTTATTTTTCGTTTTGTCGGCTGTACTGGTAATAGCTGCGCCAACCAGATCTGTCGCATTGGCCACGGTGATATCAAAACCGCCATCACCCACCGAGATACCACTCTGCCCCTGAGCACTTTGGTAATTATGTTTGATGCTTTGATTGCTTGTATTGACGGAGACTGAGCTGGCACCCACGCAGAACGGCGGTATACATAAGCTGAGGCCAAAGCCACTGCTCTTCTGTTCGCTTTCGTATTTGCTTTGATCCTGTAAAGTCTGAATAGTAAGGTCGCCACCTACCTCCATTTTCACTTGCTGAGCTGCGAGTTGCGCCCCCTGCAAGGTCGTGTCATTACCGCTTTTTATCGTGAGCTTATCTGTGGCAGTGATGAGTGTGTTGTCATAGGTAGTTTCTTCTCCATTAGCCTTGCCTTTGGCATTTTGCACGCCTAGCTGAAGACTGATGCCACTTTGCTGACCGATACCGACCGTGATGCCTACACTTGCACTCGAGGATTTATTAACACTATGCACCTCGCTGGTATTCGCAGCAGCGACTAAAATCACGTCCCGCTTGGCCTCCAGGTTAATCGTTTCTGCCTGAAGTTTAGCGCCCTCCATGGTGATATCGGTCTGGCGTGCGTTCAGGTCGATAGACTTGGCTTGTAAATTGGTACCTGTAACCTCCGTACTTGCTGAGCTGCTAGAGCTACTCGATTTAGAGCTACCGACACTGATGGATACACCAAACGCAGCTCCACCTGGGTCTGCACCTTGTGCCAAGTCTTTAAAACCATTGGCAAGTGCCGCACTTTTCTCTATCGCTTTGTAGGTGTCGTATCCAGCCTTTAACGCCAGGGCATTATCCAGCCTGTCGTTGCCGCTACCTTGGCTAGCCGCCATGGCCGACTCAATTGCGCTATTGATCAGTCCGCCAATTTGCCCTGCAGGTTTGCTACCCACAGTGAAACTCTTACTTTCTGCCTGGTTGCTACTGCTGCTCGTGTCACGTGCAGCCAACAGGTCGATGCGATCAGCTTCGAGCGTAATCGCATTTCCCGCCAACAGATCTGCTCCGCGTGTCGTGATGGTGGCATCCCGCGTACCCGCATTACCGGCTACCATGGTGAGGTTACCGCTATTAGCCGACAACAAACTGGTGACGGAACTCTGCCCATCCGCTTGACCATTCTGTTTTTCAGAATTGATGCCGAGTATGGTCATACTGCCGCTCAGGCTCGGATGCAGCCCTATTCTGGTACTGGAACTTTGGCTGGTACTTGTCGTGCTCTGTGTTTCTTTGACGACGTCTATATTGATATTTCTGCCAGCGGCGATGTTGATATCTTTGTCTGCCAGTACCGCACTGCCGAGCACATCCACATCCCGATCTGCATTGATCTTGACATTATTTCCGGAGATGCTGGATGTAATCGCAAGCTGCCCTTGTTGATCCAGGGTCTGATTGCTCTTACTACTACCCACGGACAAACCTGTCTGAAAACTTCCCGAGAATCCGGATCGTTTTGTTTCACTTGTTTGTGCAGTATTGTGGTCCTCAATTGCAGCAGCAATCAAGACATCTTGCCCGGCGCTGACGATAACGTCTTTCACTGCATCAACCTGGCTCCCTATAACTGCAATATCACTGCCTGCTGAAAGCGTAACGTTATTCCCTGCGACGGAACTACCCACCACCTGCGTATTGTAGGTCTCGGTAGTTTTTTTGTTTTCCTTGCTCGAGATTAGGCTACCTTTTCGCGAATCAGAGAACGTACTGGACTGACTAGAGCTGATCGCGGCTTCGATGATCAAATCTTTATCCGCGGCTATTTTCGTATCGGCGTCGCCAATGATTGTAGAACCACGGATTACTGCGCTCCCGCCAGACGTAATGGTGACGTTGTCACCACCAAAATAGCTACCAATAGCGGTATTACTCGAACTCTGCTCACGGCTTTCGGTACTGGACGAAGAAAGAAATCCTTTACTCTTCGCATAACGTGCGTCATCGCTCTGGCTGGTCGCACGACCTTCAGCAATTTGGATGTCACCTGCAGCATTAACACTTAAATCACCTATGGCATTAACAGTAGCGGCTTTTGCATCAAAATTATTCCCTGCCGTTAAAGTAGTTTTACCAACGGAAACAATCTGGCTACCAACGTCTTGAGTTCCGGATGCCCGCATGTAGTTACGATCATTCGCGGTGAGATCGCTTTTGTATGCAGTCTCTACCGTACCCAAGTTCATATTATTTCCAGTGGAAACCTGTATATCACCAGAACTGGCAAGCACACCTGCCAGAACGCTAAAGTCGTTGCCAGCACTAGCTACAAGGATGCCCTTATCTCCTGTCACATACAGCCCCGCTACGCGGTCTATCTGAGTGAGAGAACTGCTGGAACGTCCAGACGAAGCTGTACCTGTACTGGTTGTACTTTCGATGACAAAGTCTCTGCCTGCGCTTGCAGTCAGACTATCGTTTGCGACAATGCTGCCACCAATATTAAGCAAATCCTCCTGCGCCGCTACATTCACTGTTTTACCGACTATGTCTCCAAAGTTCTGCACATTGTCGGCGTTGATCTGCATGACGTTACGTCCAGCGATGGTGCCGGAATTTTTGAGGTCGCCCGAGAGTTGGATATTAACGTTCTGCCCTGCCAGCAATGAGCCGCCAGTCGACAAATCGCCAGGTCTAGGCACGACATATACCTGAGGCACCAACGCTGTAGTGGTCGTTCCATCTGGCAGCACTACCTCTTGCGCGACCAACCAGACGATATCGCTGGTGAGTGCAGCCATCTGCGCTGGAGTCAGGCTAACGCCGGGCACCAATTCCCATTGCTTGGCATAAGCGGCGCCTGCTTGCATCAATGCCTGATACTGTGCTTCGTCACTGGCGTAGCCATCAAGAAATCTGCGCCCTGTCAGTTCCGCGACTTGTTCGCGAATGAGCATTTGTTCATAGAAACCGTCACCCAGACGTTTTTTTATTGTGTTTGGATCAGTAGCGAGCTCCTGCAACATGTAATCACTGGATAGCCATTGTTGCTGGTTATTGAAACGCGGATCGCCCTTGTAGATGTGGCTATCGTACGGGTCGGGATTAAGTATCAGCAGACTGCTGCTAGGTGGCGTACGCGGCCCTGCAACTTGCGTCCCTGTCCCCGAGACACTGGTATTGCCTTTAGCGACCGATGTATCTAGTTTGGTTGTAACACTTTCCGTCACTTCGGCATAAGCACCGCTACCGAAGTACCCCGCGTGTATGCCATAACCTTTGTATTTCACACTATCGCCGCGGAAGGAGCCAAAATCTGTTACCACTTTCTGCCCCATAGTCTCTGTGTTTGTCAGACTAGCGCCGGAGATGTCCAGATTACCGCCAGCCATGATCTGGCTATTGTCATTGAGAACCGCTGCACCAGCCAGCTTCATTCCACCTGCCGAAATTATGCGTCCTGGCGTACCCGGATTGTCGACAACAGTTTGTACGGTTTGCGTACTCGTTACCCATATCTGATAGAAGTCACGATAGGCGCGAGAAATGATGCTTTGGTTGTAACTCTGCAGATAGCTTCTCAGTGTTACCTGGTCACCAACCGCGACACCGAAAAGCGCCCAGACCGGGCTATCTGCTGGATACAGATACGGCACTTGTACGGTCATTCCACCTACTTCCGTTTCATAGTACTCATACGTGTTGAGTTGATACGGAACGCGTGAGAATCCTGCCTCAAAAGGATAAGCACTACTAGGTGCCACATACTCCAGACGCGGCAAACTCGGATCACCGTCATCGAAGCGATCCGATGCACATTTAAAGCAACGCCCCAGAGCACTTTCCAGATATCTGGTACCACCCAAGCGTATGTAGTGAATATAGGTAGACTCGCTAGTGGTATCGGTACGTGTACTGAAGTCAGGATTCAAGTTATTAATCTTGCCTGCCGTGATAGTCAGGCCGCCCATCGACTCTATCGTCGCAGCTTGATTAGTGACGACATCTGCCGTGCCTGTCGCATGCGCTTGCGCGTCCAGACTGCGTCCGATGTTCAGCGCAGTTTCTTCTGTGCCTGCGCTGAAGAGTAATGATCCATCGCGATTGTTGAGCGTGCCGACACCCAAATCCATACGCTGACGAGCAGCGATGACTGCATCTGAGCGCAGGCCGGTTAGTGTTTCGCTATCGTTGTTCAGTGTATTTGCCGCAATGGCTAGTTGATCGCCATAAATACGGCCAGTGCCTATATTGTCGAGTTGATCTACACGTAAGACGGTTTCCGTTCCGTCGATCAGACCACGATTACTGAGTTTATTTGCGGCAGTAAGGTTTGCTGTGTTGGCAGCCATCTCGCCGGTTGCTGCGTTGTCGATATTTGTGGCATTTACTATCAACTTGTCCGTAGCGCCTAGCTTGCCGGCATTGCTTAGTGTGTCTGCTGTAATAGCAAGATTATTGTTCGCATCTATACGTGCATCGACAGTGTTGAATAGCTCACCAGTCGTCACAAGATCAGCCTGATCTTGTGCTCTTATAACCGCCTGGGCACCGCTGTTAGTGATATTGCCTGCAGTCTCGATATGCAATTTTCCGCCATTACCATTCGACGATGCAGCCAGTATCGCCCCCTCATTCGTGAGGAAACCATTCGATAGCAGAACCAGGTTACCGCCATTCGCATTGATGGCCCCCTGGTTACGCACACCCATGCCGCTTTCACTGCCGACCAGATAGATGTGGCCAGCGTACATGCCACCTAGTGCAGCGACATCAAGACTGAATTGAGGAGTTGGCCCGGCGCCTGCAATCGGTGTAATACCTTGCGCCACATTGCCCGGATAATCTGTACCGTTGACGGACACGTCATTCGCGCCTGTCACCACTTTTAGTTTATTCGCCCAGATACCGGCATTGACTTGCACCGACCTGGCCAAAATGTCCGTGTAAGTTGCACCGCGCGTATCCAGCCCCAGGCCTTCAACACTGATGGTGCCTTGCGTAATGCGGTAACTTTCCAGTGATCCGTTATTGACCGGATTGCTTGTTGCAGTTCCCGTCGTGAGCGTGACACGGTCAGCATTGATGAAGCCACCGCCATTGATTTGTATGCCCGCAGGATTGGCGATGATGACTTCTGCCTTCTGCCCTGCGACTTCGACGTAGCCACGCAAATGGCTGGGGTTGCTGGAATTGACTTCATTGAGAATCACACGCGCCGCACCACCCGATAGCCATGGATTACCCTGCACCCAGCCACCAGTTTGGGTGAGCACATTGTCCCGGCTGTTATTGAGGATGGCACCATTGCTCTGCACGTCGAACTGGCTATAGGTATTACGCGACACGCCCGCAGCCGATGGTGTCTGGATGTTGACTTGTGGCAGACCATTCGCTGTTTGTACGATGGTCGGGCGTTGGTTGTTCGGTGCAGTTGGGTCTGCCACGATCTGCGCATGGGCAAAAGGCATGATGACTGTCATGACCCCGGTGGTCAATTTGGCGGCAAAGGAAATGGATTTCAGACGTAAATCAATCTGCTCCACCATCGGCCTGATTACAGCAGATGATGCCGCATCCCCCTTGCCATACGCAGATACATTCTCCGCGACCGCCATCATGATGCCGCGCGCTTTATTGAAAACGATGCGATATAGATGCTTATTCATGTCTGCCTCTTGCCTGATTTATTCAATATGGAAATGTGATAAATGTGAATCACAAGGTTTTACGAGCCACGCGTTTTTCTAAATGCTCCAGTTCAGATTGAAGCCTGCGGTCGTATTTGCAGTCCTGAATCCATCTGGCTTCTTAATCGGCTGACCGACGAAGATGTCGTACGAAACACCCAACACACTGCCGCGCAGTCCCAAGGCCGTACCAGCCAGTCGCCTGCCTAGCAGGTAGCGGCTGGACTGCCCTCCGACCTGACCGTAGTCGAGTCCGAGATATAGCTCTGCACCTATCGGGCCAAGGACCATGCCTATGTCATTACGCAAGGTCCAGCCGCGATCGGCGGACAGCATCATGTTTCCGTCAAAGCCACGCACCGAATAACGACCGCCGATGGCAAACCTGTCCTGCGGTACTAAAGGGGTGTCGTTCCACTGCGCGCGTAACGCACCGAGGTAACGGAAGTTTTGTTGCGCAAGCTGGAAAGGAACTGATACAGACACGTCGGCATTCCAGACTTTGGGACGTGAGGCACCTTCACCAAACAGATCTTCCGGGGCCTGCAATGCCTGGAATGCACCAGTGCCGTGGCGATATGCGAGATTGAGATCGAGCGTGTTCGCGCCCATGAATTCTCTATGCGCGACACTGACCTCCCAGCCCGCAGTGCGCCTGCGCTGGGTTTCTATTTCCGTGTCTTCTATGTAGTTGCTCGACTCTTTGAGATAGCCGCGTACGGCCAAAGTCGTTTTGCGCTGCGCATCCCGATACACCACGCGAGATAGCTTGAGATCATTGCTGGCGCTGGTACCGGAGTAAACATAATCCTGGTTCAGGCCTGCGACAGTTTGAAAGTAACGGTTGCGTGTGGCAGTTGTGCTCAGCAACCAATAGCCAAGCGGTATCGAGTAATGCGCAACGCCACCGCGTGTCCCCCTTGCCCCGCTATCGCCACCACCCAAGTCATGGTTGAAGCTGACATAGAACAGATCATTCAACGTCAGCATATGGTCGTAGGAGAGCGTCACGCTGCCCTGATATTTACCAGTCGATTTGGAACCTGAATCATCGACCGAGACGGACATACGGAACGGAATATCCTGCTTGTATGAAATGACCAGATCACTTTGCCCCGGCTGCGCGCCTTCACCTTCCGCGGCTTCTATCTTGATATCAGCCGCTGCAGTCGGAACACGTTTAAAGTTTTCCAGGCCTTGCTCTATATCGCGCAGATTCAAAATATCGCCAGACTGAACCGGCATGGCATTCCACTTCGTGCCACGCGGATCGGCGTCAGCCGCAAACCTGATGTTGCGCACGCGCCCTGGAATCACGGTGAGTACTAAGTTGCCTGCATTCAGATCCTGTGGCGATACCAGCACACGCGTCGTTACATATCCTTTATCGACGATCACGTTCTGTATGCGACCCACGACCAGATTGATACCGCTTACGCCCAGGCATTTGCCTATAGGCGAGTCCTCACCATCAATCACGCTCTTCAGGCCGAACTGAAAACGCTCGGCAGCATCACCAAGCAGCGAAATATGATTAATGCGAAAACAAGGTGTCTCGTTCTCCGACAGCAATGCAGACGGTTGCATCTCTGGCGTCTGTAGACGAACGTCAGGGACCTGCTCTTGCTGCAAACGCAATTGCCGCTCACGTTCTTGCTGACGCAACAACTCGTCGGCGGCAGGACTTTGCGCATACGCCGGAGCAAGACAGAAGAGCCCGGCGATGAGCAGGCAAGTTGCTGCGGTAACTGATTTGCTGGCGAGAGAACTGGTAGTCGTGAGCTGATGCGCAACGGTGGATGTCTCGGTTTGATTCAATATATGCCTCAAAAAAATCAGGACGATATAGAGAATTTAGCGCGAGCACCTCCCATATTTAAGGGGTTCCAGACGCAACAAAGTTACCAAAAATAAGGGCAATCTTATTCAAAAATAAGAGAACTTAAAAACAAATGAATGAAATTAGAAATGACGCACCAGAGAAAAAATGCGCATCGTTAAGCCTCATGCTGGATAGCGAGGCAGCGTGCAAAAACAGGCACTTTCGACACGCGATACCAACATCCTCCAATAGCGGAGCTAATAAAGTTTGGGGGATTTCTCCCAAACACGGGGACTTGTGGCGAATAAGCCAAAGAATAGAGGGAGACGGTACTTAATCGTCAGCAGTAACCGGCACTTCAGTCACCACATCAGGCATACCCGAGAGGATCATCAGTTGCACGCGACGATTGCGCAGACGCCCTTCTGTCGTGTCATTGCTATCGACAGGAAGGTTAGCACCATGGCCCATGGCGACCAGGCGTTTTTCAGCGACGCCATTTGCCAGGAATAAGCGCACCACGCTGCTGGCGCGTACCGCGGAGAGCTCCCAGTTGGAAGGGAACATGGAGTTGTTGATAGGTGTGTTGTCGGTGTGACCTTCGACCTGGATGTCGTTATCGACGTCCTTCAAGACTTGAGCCACTGCACGCAATGCTGCTTCCGATTGTGCATTCAGTTTCGCCTCACCCGGCGCAAACAGCACACTCGCATTGATTTCCACACTGACGCCGCGATTGGTTTGCGTAACGCGCACTTTGCCCTGGCTAACCAAAGGAGCCATGGCCTTGAGGATGTCGCGCGCAATGCTGGTCATGCGTGCTTTCTCGCGTTTGACGACTGCTTCATTCGCGCGTTGCGATGGCGATGGTATAGGCAGCGGCAGGATGGGAGTATTTTGATTGACCGGGTCCTTGATGGTTTCGGTCTTCGCTGCGACACCACCGAAGGCGATGCCCAGCGAGCTGGAGAGGATGCGGTACTTGCCTTCGTTGACGGATGAAATCGCGTACATGACGACGAAGAAGGCGAACAGGAGCGTGATGAAGTCGGCGTAGGACACCAGCCAACGTTCATGGTTTTCATGCTCTTCTTCGTATTTTCTTCTACGTGCCATGGTGGATCTATCTGCCTACGCTTTGGGCGGGCTAACTTACATCGTATAGACGTTCATCCGCTCTTCGATCAAGCGCGGATTGTCACCTGCAGCAATACCGGCAAATGCATCTGCCAGCATTTCACGTTTGAAGATGTCCCTGCTGACCAATGCCTTGAGTTTGCTCGAGATCGGCAGGAAGACCAGATTGGCGAAGCCGACACCATAGATGGTCGCGACAAAAGCTACAGCGATACCGCTACCGAGACGGCTAGGGTCGGACAGGTTTTCCATCACGTGGATCAAACCCAATACGGCACCCAGAATGCCGATGGTCGGCGCATAGCCACCCGCGGCTTCCCAGATCTTGATGGCCAGGCGTTGACGTGTTTCATATGCGCCTATTTCCAGGTCCAGCACATCACGCAATTTGGTCGGATCTACACCATCGACGATCAGGCGCAGGCCGTGTGCGATGAACGGATCCTTGACGTCCTTGATGACGCGTTCCAGGCTAAGCAGACCTTCACGGCGTGCGATGACACTCCATGCGGTAATGTCCTTGATCAGACCAGGATAATTGTCGTCCTTGGGCATGAAGACCTGACCGGCCATTTTTACGCCTTGCACAAAGTTGCGCCAGCCGCTTTGCAGCAGAACCGCGCCTATCGTGCCGACCACCACAATGATGAAGGCTGCAGGTTGTACCAACGAACCTAAAGCACCGCCTTCGAGTATTTGCCCGAGGAGGATGCCGCCCAGCGCCAGTGCTATACCAACTAAGCTACCCCAGTCCACGCTTTCTCCCTTAAGTTCGCACGCATCCTGGCGATAGCCTGGCTATGCAATTGCGATACGCGTGATTCGGTGACTCCCATGACGGCGCCAATTTCCTTCAAATTCATTTCCTGCTCGTAGTACAAACCCATGAGGATTTTTTCTCGCTCCGGCAAGGCCTGGATCGCTTCGATCACGGCAGCGCGGAAGCCTGTGTTCATCAGGTTCTGCAGCGGATCCGGAGACTCGTCGGTGCAATAACGATCGAGGAAGTGTTCGTTATCCTCGTTATCGTGGAAATCTTCGTAGTAGACCAGTTGGTGACCACCGCCATCACTGAGCAAGTCCTGATAGTCGGCCAGCGACAACTTGAGCTGCTTCGCTACTTCGCTTTCATTCGGTGCACGTCCGAGACGCTGCTGCAAGGTGTTCATCGCCACCTCGATCTTGCGCATGTTCTGGCGCATGCTGCGTGGCATCCAGTCACTGCTGCGCAATTCGTCCAGCATGGCGCCACGTATGCGCTGCACTGCATAGGTTTCAAACTGTGCGCCGTGCGTTTCTTCATAACGGCTGACTGCATCAAGCAGGCCTATCATGCCAGCCTGTATCAAATCATCGACTTCTACGCTGGGCGGCAGCTTGGCTTTCATCTGGTGCGCCAGCTTTTTAACGAGCGGCGCATGCTCAGTTACCAGATGATTTTTGTCCGATTTTCCGGCCGCGGTATACATGTGTGAATCAGGCTCCAAACTTGGCGCTATGAGCGGACAAGGTAAAACGTTCAGCCAGGCCACGGAACGCAACGGATGCGCCTGCCAGCGGGAAAGCATCGATGACGGCGCGTCCCAAGCGTGCAGCGCGTGTCATATGATCGTCCTGCGGTACAAAACCAACGGAATGTAATTGCAAGGCCAGGTAACGGCTGGCTGCTTGCGCCATGTTTTGATAAACGACAGCGGCTTCCTGTGCATCGGCACCGGTTACCAGGATGCCAAATGGACGGCGACCCAATTGCGCGTTTAATCGTTTAATCAGTGCGTATGCTTTCTTGATGGAGGCAGCACCTGGTGTGACCTGCACGATGATTTCGCCATTGCCCATCGCCGGAATAGCAAAGTTATCGTTCATATCCAGTTCGGCATCGACCATCAATACATCAGATTGCGCCGCCAAGACGCCAAAGGCGTTCGACAAACGGCGTTGCTGATGCTGATCGCTGCCATTCGCTGCGCGCAGGGAACCACGCGTTAGCGAAGCCAGACCAAAGCCCTGCGGCATTGCATGGACGACCTGGTTCAATGCACGTTCCTGACGTGCCACATCCAGCAGCGTGGCCTGCAACTCTGCGCCCATGCGATGGCTGATGCCATCATTGGAACTGCAGGCGTCGAGCAGGACGACATCACTGCCACTTAAAGCCAGCGAGGCGCTCAGATTGACCAGCATCGCGCTTTTATCGGTGGCCGAAGCCGCAGATAAAAATGTAAAAATGCGCGGCTTCGGTCCTGCGAGCATACGCCGCAAACCTTCTGCCTGATCACATTCGAAACTAGCCAAGAATCACCTCACGCAAACTCTTATCGTTCATTGCACGGACGGTATTTGCCATGACAGCTGGTATCTCCGCATCACCCAATTGGAATGGCGCTGTTTCGCGCTTGAGTTTAAATGCACGGTCTACCAGATACTGTTGGTTCGCGACGTGCAGGTCTTCCGGCACGCGTTGTCCGTTCGCGACGTAGTATAAGTTCAATTTCTGTCTAATGACTACATCTAGTGCACTGCCAATGGTTGCAGCTTCGTCCAGTTTGGTCAATATGCAGCCCGCGAGGCCATCACCCATGTAGGAGCGCACTACTTCGTTCAGTGTTTCACCGGTCGAAGTCGCATTCAGGCACAGCAGGCGTTTGACCTGGTCACCGGCACCGGCCAGCATGGCGATCTGGTCTGCCACCATTTGGTCACGCTGGCTGACACCGACCGTGTCGATCAGCACCGTATGCTTGCCTTTGAGCTCGTCCAGCGCGATGCGCAGGTCAGCTTCATCCTTGACCGAATGCACCATGACGCCGAGGATTTTGCCGTAGATGCGCAGTTGTTCGTAACCGCCGATACGGTAACCGTCCGTTGTAATCAGAGCCAGTTTGCTTGGGCCATGACGCATGACGCAACGCGCAGCCAGTTTGGCTGTGGTTGTTGTTTTACCGACACCGGTAGGGCCGACCAGCGCATAGACACCACCCTTTTCCAGGATTTCGTTTTCATCGCCTATGGTGGTCAGGTTGCGGGTCAGGATGGATTTGATCCAGTCCATGCCGCTTTGATTACTGGCACCGGCAGGCAGGCGAGCGATCAGGTAACGCGCCAGGCTGGCACTGAAACCGGCTGCCAGCATTTCACGCAAGGCTGTCGATTTGACTGGCTCACGCTTTTGCGGATCGTTCCATGCGAGCTCGGACAACTGGATCTCCAGCATGCCGCGCATCGAGCGGATTTCGCTCATCATGTTATTCAATTCAGCGGTGCTGATTTCAACGCGGTCGGATGCCGGGGCTGTATCTGCTGCCTTCGAGGTCAAAGCCAGTGGAGCTGGCTGCGTTGGCTTGTGATGTGGCACCAGCGAAGCCAGTGTGGTTTCGGAAATGGCAGCGCGCTCGACCATAGGTTCTGCCAGCGAGGCCATATCCTCACCGGCCAGTGCCAGGATCTCGACCCCGCCATCGATAGCGCGATTCGAAAGGATGACCGCATCAGGTCCGAGTGCTTCGCGCACCAGACTCCATGCGCCGCGTGACGTGCTTGCCGTGAATTTCCTGACGTTCATACCTGACCTCCAACTAAGCTAGTTACTCTGATTGTTTTTGAATCCGGGACTTCCGCGTGCGACAGCACTTTGAGCTGCGGCAAGGCACGGCGCAGGAAGCGCGCCAGCAATGCGCGCAATTGCGCTGGCACCAGCAGTACCGGTGTTAATCCTAATTGTTCCTGTTGACGCGTCGCGGCTTCAGCCTGCGCAGCTATGGTGTCGGCCAGACCTGGCTCGATACCGGCACCGTCTGCACCACTGCCCTGCAAGGCCTGGGTCAACAGACGTTCAAGGCGGTTATCAAGTGTCATCACCGACAGTTCATTGGTGGACGGGAACAGTTGCTGCACGATGGCGCGTCCCAGCGCTACACGAACCAGAGCAGTCAGTTCGTTGACGTCCTGGATGTAGGCTGCGTGTTCGGTCATGGTTTCTATGATGGTGTGCATATCGCGGATATGGACGCCTTCGATCAGCAGGTTTTGCAGGACCTTTTGCAGGGTCGAGAGCGGGATCAGCTTGGGTACCAGGTCTTCCACCAGTTTCGGCGATTCCTTGGTCAGGTGATCCAGCAATTGCTGTACTTCCTGACGACCCAGCAATTCAGCTGCGTGCGTAGTGATCAAATGATTCAGGTGGGTCGCCACCACGGTACCGGCATCCACCACGGTGTAACCCATGCCTTGCGCCTGTTCGCGCATGCTGGAATCAATCCAGGTGGCTGGCAAGCCGAAAGCAGGATCGCTGGTGGTTGGTCCTGGCAGAGTACCGCTGACCATGCCTGGGTTGATCGCAAGGAATTGACCAGCGAGTGCTTCACCACTGCCGACTTCCACGCCTTTGAGCGTGATGCGATATGCAGATGGTTTCAGCTCCAGGTTGTCACGGATATGTACTGGCGGCGACAGGAAGCCGACTTCCTGCGCGAATTTTTTACGGATGCCTTTGATACGGCGCAACAGCTCACCGCTTTGCGATTTATCAACCAATGGGATCAGGCGATAACCGACTTCCAGGCCCAGCGTATCGACTTGCACGATATCTTGCCAGGTCGCCTCTTCCACTTCCGGTGCCGGTGGTGGTGCAGTCACTTCTGGTTCAACTTCCGGTGCTTTCAGGTTGCGCTGCGAGATCAGATAAGCAGCACCTGCCATCAGGCTGGCCAGGAACAGGAAGGACACATGTGGCATGCCTGGGATCAAACCCATGCCGCCGATGATGGCCGCGGTGATGTACAGCACTTGTGGACGCGCAAACAATTGGCCGATCAGTTGACCACCGATGTCTTGCTCACTAGCGACGCGCGATACCACTATACCGGCAGCGGTCGAGATGATCAGCGAAGGAATCTGTGCCACCAGGCCGTCACCAATAGCTAGCAAGGTGTAGTTTTCCAGCGCAGCGGAGAAGCCCATATCGTGCTGCACCATACCGACCACCAGACCACCGACCACGTTGATGACGGTAACGATAATGCCGGCGATCGCATCACCACGCACGTACTTACTTGCACCGTCCATCGCGCCGTAGAATTCTGCTTCCTGCGCTACCTGGGTACGACGCAGACGTGCATCCTGCTCGCCGATCAGACCGGCATTCAGGTCCGCGTCAATCGCCATTTGTTTACCCGGCATCGCATCCAGGGCAAAACGTGCACCCACCTCAGCGATACGGCCTGCACCTTTGGTGACGACCGTAAAGTTGATGATGGTCAGGATCACGAAGACCACGATACCGACTGTGTAGTTACCGCCAATCAGGAAGTGACCAAAGGCCTCAATCACTTTACCTGCTGCATCCGGACCGTTATGACCTTCGGTCAATACAACACGGGTCGAAGCGACGTTCAGCGACAGGCGCAGCATGGTGCTGACCAGCAGCACGGTCGGGAATACCATGAAGTCCAGCGGCTTGACCGTGTACAAGGCAGTCAGCAGCACGATGATGGACAACGCAATGTTGAAGCTGAAGAAGATATCCAGCACGATAGCCGGCAGCGGCAGCACCATCATCGACAGCATCATGATGATGATCAGCGGTGCTGCGACAGCACGCGATCCTTGGCTAGTCATCCAGGCGGGTAATTTCAGGCTATTCATTGTGGCAGGCCATTCGAATCTGCATCAGCTGCAGAGGGATTAAGTGGGTCCATCTCTGGCGGCACATCCAGGTCGCCCGGTTTGACCGGACGGTTGCCGCCGTGTTTGCTATACGCACGCAACTGGAATACATAGGCCAGCACTTCAGCCACTGCGATATACAAAGCTTCAGGAATTTCGTCACCGAGTTCAGCGTGGCGGAACAGCGCACGTGCCAGTGGCGGCGCTTCCAGCAGCACGACGTTGTTTTCCATCGCGAGCTCACGGATCTTGGCCGCGACTTCGTCGGCACCTTTGGCCACCACGCGTGGTGCGCGCATGCCGTTCTCGGAATATTTGAGCGCGACCGCATAGTGGGTCGGGTTGGTCACGACCACGTCTGCGGTCGGTACTTCGGACATCATGCGGCGGCGTGCCATTTCACGTTGCTGCTGACGGATCTTCGCTTTGATCTCAGGATTACCTTCGGACTCCTTGGATTCCTGGCGTACGTCCTGGCGCGACATCATCAGTTTTTTCGCGTGTTGCCACATTTGATAAGGCGCATCGATGGCAGCCACGATCACCAGACCGGCTGCGATGAAAATGAAGCTGAACACCAGCAGGTGTCCCAAATGTTCGGTGCCGCTTTTCAGCGGTTCTACGCTCAGCGCCATGATGGCGTCGAATTCATGCCGCATCACCATCCATGCGATCCAGCCAATCAGGATGGTTTTGGCGATGGCCTTGCCCAACTCGACCGCAGCGCGGCTGGAAACCATATTGCCGAGACCCTTGATCGGGTTCATACGGCCAAAATTCGGTTGCAAGGCCTTGCCGCTGAACAGCCAGCCACCGATCAGTGCAGGCGAAGCCAGCGCCACCACGATCAGGATCAGCGCAGCCGGGGCAAATGCAATCAGCAAATCGATGATGCTGGCTGCAGCATGTGCCAGCAGCAGCTCCATGTCGAAGGCCATCTCACGATCGAAGGAAAGACCGGCGGCGAGCATCTTGTTCAGCTCCCCGACCATACGGCCGCCCAGGATCCAGAAAGCAGCGCCCGCGCCGAGCAGCAGCGTACAAGTCGCCAGCTCGCGCGAACGCGGCACGTCACCCTGCTCCCGCGCCTGTTCCAGCTTGCGCGGTGACGCGGGTTCCGTCTTTTCGAGATCACTTTCTTCAGCCAAAGCCGACTCCTGAGGTGCTTCCGATAGCGTGCAACACGACGCTATACGGACCTATGAGTAGATTATTGGCCAGAACGCCCCGGACTAATCGGGGGAATAAGGTGGGAAAGGCACCGCTTTTCAGTCATGCAAAGCGGGGAAATGGCAGGGATAACTAAATCTTCAGGGCCTGGGCCCACAGCAATGCGGCCAAATGGGCTTCATTGACCTGGCGCGCGCTGATGAACAGCGAGTCGGCCAGTGCTGCAATATTGCCATTATTCAGCTCACAGGCCTCAGCCAGGGCCAGGAACGGACCGTACATGCCATCACGCGTCAACAAAGCCTGGGCCACCGGTTCCGCCAGCTGGATTTTAGCCAGGACTTCTTCCATCGGCATACCCAGCAAGCGATCCAGCAAGGAAAACATGCCAACCACGAACAGGTTTTCGGCTTCGTTTTTCGGCAGGATACCCTGCCCGGCCAATTCCGCAAAGCGGCCGCGCACGATCGCCGTCTGCATCAGCACCGCCGCATGGCTATCGGTACTCGCCGTTGCCAGCAGCAGCGACAACCAGCGATACAGCGGCGAGTAACCCAGCATGGTCACTGCATGGCGCAGCGACTGGATTTCGGCACCGAGGCCGAAACCGACGCTATTGATGTAACGGAAGAGCTTGTAGGACAGTGCAGCATCGCGTTTCAGGACTTCTTCCAGTTCACGGATGTCAGCGTTTTGGCGCAACATCTCCATCAATTGAATGATGATGATTTGCGCTGAATTCAAACCTTTTTTCTGGGCATGCGCACGCGGTGTCAGGTACAGGTTACCTATAAACGCATGTAAGCCCTGCAAGGCACAGACATCGTATTCCTGCCACGATGCCAGCTTGCGCACGACCGCCTTGACGGTCGTCGATTGCAAGGCCGCTATCGGTATCGCCGCGCCTTGTTCATGACTAAGCCGACCCTCGACATGGCTGACGACTTGCAGCAAGGGATTACCCGTCCTGAGCGCATCAGCGCCGCGCAAGGAGATACCATAACCTGCCAGCCGCAATGCACTGGCCGCCTTCAGCGTTTCAGGATCGGCAAGATCGGCGGCGGTCAGGCGAAATACCGTATTCTTGGCCGGTAACTTGCGCACCACATTGGTCGCAATCAGGGCTGGCGTCGCTTCCAGGAACAGCAAGCTGCCATTCAGTTGAGCGGCAGCCTCCGCACCCTGTAATTGCGCAGCAAGCACCTCCACCAGCTCGAGCAAGTCGTCATCGCTGGCCATGCCACCACCCTGCTCGCCACCAAACCAGGACAATTCATAGCCCAGGATTTGTTGCGCGGCATTGAGCAAAGGCTCACGGACGATGAATTTCAATTCAGACATGGGAATTCAGGACATGGGAATTCAGGGATAGGTACTGCACAGTGACCGAAGTCGGCATGGATGCCCTGGGCGAAAATCAAAAACCCAGGCTTTCGAGCAGATCATCAACCTGCTCTTGTCCTGCCACTACGTCATGACCAGTAGGATTGATTTGCGGGCCGTTGAGCAAGCCGCTATCAACTTCTTTCTTTTTCTCGGCTGGTGCGTAGTCGACCAGTAATTGCAGCAGCTGCTGCTCCAGGCCGTGCGCCAGCTCGGTGACTTTTTTGATGACTTGCCCGGTCAGGTCCTGGAAGTCCTGCGCCATCATGATGTTCATCAAATGCTGGCGTGTTTCCGTGGTCGCTACCTGCGTCGCATTCAGATGTGCGATCGTTTGTTCAGCCAGCGCCTTGAATTTTTCTTCCGAGTAGTCGCCCTGCAAGGCTTGCTGCCATTGCGTCGACATGGCCGCCGCATCGGATTGCACTTGCTCTTGCAAAGGTCCGGCAGCTTCGGTCGCGTTCAGTACGCGTTGCGCTGCCTGCTCGGTCATGCGTGCTACATAGTCGAGGCGATCACGTGCATCCGGGATGTCATGCGATGCACGTTCTACTAATTGATCGAAACCCAGGCCACGCAAGCTTTCGTGCAAGGCACGCGTCATATGACCGACGCGCGACAGCACTTCATCATGCGGTATGCCCGCTTCGCTTACCGCATCCACCATCTGTGCAGATGAGTTGCTAGTCAACTCAGGCTCCTGCAGCAGCCAGTTTCTCGAAAATCTTGGCCAGCTTCTCATCCAGCGTCGCGGCAGTGAACGGCTTGACGACGTAACCGTTTGCACCTGCTTGCGCTGCTGCGATGATGTTTTCTTTCTTGGCTTCAGCGGTAACCATCAACACTGGCAACTTCGACAATGCCGGATCAGCACGAATGTGCTGCAGCATGGTCAAGCCATCCATATTAGGCATATTCCAGTCGGACACGACGAAATCGAATTGCTCGCTACGCAACTTGGCCAGTGCCATTGCACCATCTTCAGCCTCATCGACATTCGTGTAGCCCAATTCTTTCAAGAGATTACGAACAATGCGACGCATCGTTGAAAAATCATCAACAACTAAAAATTTGGTGTTTGGGCCTGACATGAATTACTCCATTAAATCTCTATATGTTTATCGATCCTGCAAAGAATCGAACATGGTCTACAACATCCGCTTTTTTGAGCTCTCACTATTATGCACTGAGGATACATAAATTTTGAGAGAAATCCGATAGCACTTGTCGTAAATCAACACTTAGACGCGCAAGGCACGACTGCTGTGTGCGGCAAGGTAACCCAGAACCATGCCTGGCAATGCTTGCAAGGGACCGACTTCGTGAGTTGCACCAACGGCAATTGCTTCGCGCGGCATGCCGAATACTACGCAAGAAGCTTCATCCTGCGCAAAGTTATATGCACCGACGTTTTTCATCTCGAGCATACCGAGTGCACCATCTTTACCCATGCCTGTAAGAATTACACCGACAGCATTCTTGCCCGCGTGCACTGCAGCGGAATGAAACAGCACATCAACCGATGGACGATGGCGATTGACTGGTGGCCCCTGATCCAGTTGCGTCATGTAGTTGGCACCACTACGCACCAGTTGCAAATGCGAGTGACCAGGTGCGAGGTAGGCGTGTCCTGGCAGTACACGTTCACCACCTTCGGACTCTTTCACACTGATCTTGCACAAGCTGTCGAGCCGTTGTGCAAACGATTTGGTAAAGCCTGGCGGCATGTGTTGCGTGATCAAAATGCCCGGGCAATCGGATGGCATCTGCATCAGGAAATCCTTAATTGCTTCAGTACCACCAGTCGATGCGCCGATGATGATCAGCTTCTCACTACTGGTCAGCGGATTGCGTATCATCGGCAATGCTTCGCCGCTGACCTTGTTCGCATCATGCGGCGTGATCTGACGCGACTTAATACGTGCCTTGGAAGCAGTACGGATTTTGTCTGCTATCAATTCGGTATATTCGAGCATGCCGCTCTGGATAGACATCTTCGGTTTGGTGACAAAATCTACCGCACCCAGTTCCAGCGCACGCAAAGTGATATCCGAGCCACGCTCCGTCAGTGATGACACCATAACCACCGGCATCGGGCGCAGACGCATGAGTTTTTCCAGGAAGTCGAGGCCATCCATGCGTGGCATCTCGACGTCCAGTGTCAGTACATCCGGATTTGTTTGTTTGATTAAATCACGGGCAACGATGGGATCTGGTGCGACACCGACGACTTCCATGTCCGGCTGGCTGTTGATGATCTCTTTCATGACGCTGCGTATCAGCGCTGAATCATCGACGATCAATACTTTAATTTTCATGAGGCTACCCTGGCAAAACGTCTTCGTTTTTATTTTATTGATGGATATTTTTTATTTGCGTCAGGAAAAGAGTTCTACATCTCCGCTGACTGCGCCTGATTGCAGGCGGTTGGCGTAATCCTGCTCGCGATTAGCCAATGTGTTGTTGTTCAGCTGTCTGAGTTTCTTGACCAGCACTTTGCCGTTACGCGGGAAGAAATAAACCTTGCGCGGATGCACGTCATTCAGGTCTTCCGCCACGATGCGTATGTTTTCCACCTTCAGGAAATTACGCACGAACTGGGCATTGCGTTCACCGACGTTAATCGAAGTAAAACCGCTCAGGACATTGCCGCCGCCAAATACTTTGGCTTCCAGGTTTTCGCGGCGCGCACCTGCTTTCAGCAAATCATTGATCAGGATTTCCATCGCATACGTGCCATAGCGTGCCGATGCTGAAATCGGGCTATCCGCATCGCCACCACCATCCGGCAGCATGAAGTGATTCATGCCGCCTACACCAGTCACGCGATCGCGTATGCAAGCCGAGACACAAGACCCAAGTACGGTAACGATCAGCATGTCCTTGCCGGTGTAGTAATACTCACCTGGCAAGATCTTGGCTGCGTCGCGGTCGAAGGTCCGGTCGTAATAGACGTTCGTGGCGAAATGCTCTTTGGTCAGTTCATTCATGGATTCTTATGCCCGACGTGATTGCGACAAGCCCGCCTTTTTGTTTGGCTCTAATTCGTAAACTGTTTTTCCGCGCAACTTGAATGCATCGGTCACATACAGGAAGTTTTCTGAGTGACCGGCAAACAGCAAACCGTCCGGCTTCATTAGCGGTGCGAAGCGATCCAGTATCTTGCCTTGTGTCGGCTTATCGAAATAAATCATCACGTTGCGGCAAAAGATCGCATCAAACTGGCCGGAAATACCCCAGTTGCTCTCGAGCAGATTGACCTGTTTGAAGGTAATCAGCTGGCGCAATTCAGGACGCACGCGCACCATGCCTTCACGCGCACCTTTGCCACGCAGGAAGAAGCGCTTGGCGCGCTCAGGTGCCATCTTGTCCAGCCTATCTATCGAGTAGACACCGTTAGCGCCTGTGTTCAGTACATTGGTATCGATATCGGTCGCGATTATGCGCACCGGCGGCGTCAGCGTATTAAACGCTTCGCACGCAGTCATCGCTATCGAATAAGGCTCTTCACCGGTAGAGGCGGCCGAGCACCAGATTTCGATAGGCTCCTTGATTTTCTTGATATGGTCGGCCAGGATCGGGAAGTGATGTGCTTCGCGAAAGAAGGAGGTCAGATTCGTCGTCAGCGCATTGGTAAATGCTTCCCACTCTTCATCGCTGCCACCCTGCTCCAGCTGATCCAGATAGCTGACAAAAGAAGCTATGCCGGTCGCACGCAAACGACGCGCGAGTCGGCTGTAAACCATCTCCTGTTTACTCTCGGCCAGTGCAATGCCAGCCTTCTTATGTATCAAGGCACGGACGCGCTCGAAATCACGCGCGGTGAATTCGAACTCTTTAGATCCTTCTGCCCTACCTTGAGTAGTGGTTTTCATACTGCAGATTCCCCTTTCGCCTGCTGCATATCCTCTCTCTCGGATATGCGTATAGCCAAAAACTTACACGCGATTGTTTGCGTAGCCTGATGCTGCTCGCCCACTCGGCAATCTTTTATACGCCAGCCTTAAGCTGCGATTTTTTCGATCAAACCCATTTCGCTGCTGGACATCAATTTATCGATATCCACCAGGATCAGCATGCGCTCATCCAGGGTGCCCAAACCGATCAGGTAGTCGGTATTGAAAGCTGTACCCATTTCTGGTGCTGGTTTGATTTGTTCGGGTGACAAAGTGATCACATCAGACACGCTGTCGACCACCATGCCGACGACACGGCCGCCGATGTTCAGGATGATCACAACTGTAAATTGATCGTAGGTAGGCTCACCCAGGTTGAACTTGATACGCATGTCAACGATAGGCACGATGATGCCGCGCAGGTTGACCACGCCTTTGACGAATTCAGGTGCGTTGGCGATACGGGTGACGGCTTCGTAACCGCGGATCTCCTGTACTTTCAGGATATCGATGCCGTACTCTTCCTTGCCCAGAGTGAAGGCCAGGAATTCATTGCCGTTTTCTGCACCGGTCGTATTGTTTTGGATATTGTGAATCATGCTGATTCTCCCCTTCAGGAATAAATGGATTCGTCGTTTAACTGACGGCTTGAACGCAGTAAGGCTGCTACATCGATAATCAGCGCGACTCCGCCGTCACCGAGAATTGTGGCTCCCGATATTCCAGCCACCTTACGATAATTCGATTCAAGATTTTTGACTACAACTTGTTGTTGACCGACCAAATCATCGACAAACAATGCTGCTTTTTTGCCTTCTGATTCAAGGATAACCACGATGCCTTCCGACGGATCGACAAAGCGTGGCTCTATGCTGAAAATCTTATACAGCGGGATCAATGGCAAATAGTCACCACGCACCTTGATGACCTGGCCCTGTCCGCTGATTTCTTTAATATCTGCCAACTCAGGCTGCAACGACTCCACCACATAACCAAGCGGCAGGATATAAATCTCGTCACCGACCTTGATCGACATGCCGTCCAGAATCGCCAGTGTTAACGGCAAGGAAATCAGGATGGTGGTGCCATAACCTTTGCTGGAACGGATATCTACCGAACCACCCATCGCGGTGATATTCCGTTTCACTACGTCCATACCGACGCCGCGGCCAGATACATCGGTCACTGCTTCCGCAGTCGAGAAGCCTGGTGCAAAAATCAATTGCCAGACTTCTTCATCCGGCAAATCATCGGACACCGGCAAGCCCTGTTGCTTGGCTTTGGCCAGGATGCGGTCACGGTTCAAACCACCGCCGTCGTCGCTGACTTCAATAATGATGTTGCCGCCCTGATGCCCGGCCGACAAAGACAATTGACCGGATGCAGATTTACCCGCAGCCAGGCGTGCTTCCGGCATTTCGATGCCGTGGTCTATGCTATTGCGTACCAGATGGGTCAGCGGATCGACGATGCGTTCGATCAGGCCTTTATCCAGTTCAGTCGCGGCACCATGGGTGACGAAATCCACTTTCTTGCCCAGCTTGGAAGCCAGGTCGCGCACCATGCGCGGAAAGCGTGAGAACACGTAATCCATAGGCATCATGCGGATAGACATCACCGCTTCCTGCAGGTCACGTGTATTCCTTGTCAGTTGCGACACGCTATTAAGCAAACGTTCGTGCTGCATAGGATCGAGCGCACCGGTGCGCTGCTCTATCATGGCCTGTGTAATGACCAGTTCGCCGACCAGGTTAATTAGCTGATCGACTTTTTCTATACCTACGCGTATCGATGAAGACTCTGCACTGACATTAGTCTTGTCGACGTCACGCTTGGCTGCCGGTTTCTTGTCAGCCGCAGCGGCCGCGTGTACTTCCTCTACCGCCAGTGCATTTGCTTTTTCTTCATCCTGCTCTGAAGCATCCTTGCTGCTCGCATCGGGCAGCGGCAACGGGACAAACGGCGCAAAGAAACCATAGCCCTGTGCATTTTCGGCAATCGTCGAGTGCAGCGGCTCGAAGAAGCCATAGCCCTGCTCTTCTTCATTGCGGCTGCGATCATCTATTGATTGATGCACACCTTTGATGACCGCTTCTTCGGTGATTTTTAAATCTTGCGGATCGAGGATGAAGGAACAGATTGCAATGATGTCGTCCACACCTTCTTGCGTACTCAACGTAAACACTGCACGTTGATCCGGCAGCACGTCGCGCTGTATCTCACCCAGCAAGCCCAGTTCGGCGGCCAGCGCATCCACGTCGCGCGCGGAAGTTTGCGGTAATTCGATACGGAAGCGCCTATCGCCGGAGACATCGCCTGGCGTCGCCGCAACGGCTGGCGCTGCTTGCGGTGGCTGGGCCTCGTCTTGCGACAAGGACTCAAGCAGGATGCGCACATCCGCGACTGCATCCAGATCCACCGGCGTATGCAGGCGATGACCATCCAGTTGCATCTTGAGTACGTCTTTCGCCGACAGGAATGCATCGACGTGTTCAGCCATCAGCGCCATCTCACCTTTGCGGATACGGTCCAGCAAAGTTTCCAGCACGTGTGTGACTTCGGTCAGATCTGTAATGCCAAATGTGGCAGCGCCGCCCTTGATCGAGTGCGCCGCGCGGAAAATCGCATTCAAGTCTTCTTCATCAGGAGCCGATACGTCCACCGCCAGCAGCAGCTTTTCCATCTCGGCCAGGAGTTCTTCCGTTTCATCGAAAAATACCTGGAAGAACTGACTCATATCGATGGTCATCGTTCTGCTCCGTTATCTGTGCGCTTGATGATGTTGCAACTCATGATATGTATTAACCAATCACTTTTTTCACGACTTCAGTCAGTCGTTGCGGATCGAAAGGCTTGACCAGCCAGCCGTTGGCACCAGCCGCACGACCTTTGGCTTTCATCTCATCACTGGACTCGGTAGTCAGGACCAGGATCGGTGTTTTTTGATAAGTCGACAGCCCGCGCAATGCACGGATCAGCGAAAAGCCATCCATGCGCGGCATGTTTTGATCGGTCAGTACCAGATCAAACACCTGCGTCTTCGCTTTATCCAGACCATCTTGTCCATCAACTGCTTCTGTCACCTGATAGCCGGCCGCCCTCAAACTGAAGACCACCATTTGTCGCAGTGAACCCGAATCATCGACTGCCAATATTGTCTTTGCCATCTTTACCCCTGCCCATTTTTGTTTCAGGCCTGTACGCCCGGTTATCTAAATTTAAATCCGTTTAAAACAGTTCGACGTCGCCGCTTTCCATATGCGTCTGACGCACTGCTTTCCACAATTCATTCTCGAGATTGATGCTTTGTGTTTTCAGGCTGACATTTGCCTGCTCCAGCAAATCCTGCAACTGGCTTTGATCTGCCTCGCCCGGTATCGCGGCACTATGTGTACCCAGCACTTCCAGTACATCACGCACTCCGACCAGCCTCTGCATCGCGCGACCTATCAGTTGATTCGTCATATCCTGGAACTGCAAACCCGTCACCGCAGAATTCACATGCTGATCGATCTGTGCCGCCTTGCTCTTGAGCTCGCCCACTGCGGCGGCGGGTGCCTGTGCCAGCAGCGCATCAACCATCTGTTGCTGCGCACTTACCGCTTCGTGGATCGCCATGAAACTGGCACTCAGTTTTTCTATCGCTTCACTCAACAAGATATTGGTTTGCACCAGATCTGTTTCGATTTCCGACAGATGCTGACTTCCGTGTTCAGACAAGCCCGTTAATAGTTTCTTTATTTCCAGCGCCAACGAATTTTTTATTGTCATGGGAGCACCCGCTCATTTCGTTTACTTACAGCACTTTGCTTATCTTGCAATTGGGGCTACCGGAGCTGCTGGTGCAACTGGGGCTGGCTTCACTTGCTGCGCATTCACGGCGTTCTCGACGACTTCCTGCGCACTCTCCTTGTCACTCACATCAACTTTTCTGTTTTCCTGCGTGATCGAATCTTCGGCTTTCTTGTTTAGCACGATGATGCTGATACGACGATTGACCGGATTCAGCGGATCAGCAGTATCGAACAGCACTGCAGAAGACAAACCGACGACCCGCAACATTTTGTTTTCCGCCATGCCGCCAGCGACCAGCTCACGACGCGAAGCATTGGCCCGGTCGGAAGACAGTTCCCAGTTGCTATAGCTTTTTTCACCGCTCGAATATGGCGTCGCGTCGGTATGGCCGGACAGGCTGATACGGTTAGGAATATCGTTCAGGATCTTGGCGATTTCGTGCAGGATGACTTTGGTATACGGCTGTAACTCGGCACGTGCCAATGCAAACATCGGACGGTTCTTTTCATCCACGATCTGGATGCGCAAACCTTCGGTCGTGATGTCGATCAGTAATTGATTTTTGAATTGCTGCAAACCGGGAATGGTATCGATCGCTTTCTCGATACGTTCTTTCAACGCCTTGAGGCGATTGATCTCCTGGCGTTCCAGTTCTGCTTCTGCCGCTTTCAGGTTGAAGTTCTTGGCTGGCGTCAGGTCTTCACCTTTTTTCTGCTGACCGTCGATACGGGTCATGTCCTTGCCGCCGCCCTTGATCACGCTCGAGCTGTCGCCGCTACCGGAACCGCCAGCCATCGCCACTTTCAAAGGAGTACTGAAGAAGTCAGCGATCCCTTGCAGATCGCCTTTGGTGGTCGAGCCCAGCAACCACATCAATAAAAAGAAAGCCATCATCGCCGTGACGAAATCGGCGTAGGCGATTTTCCAGGCGCCGCCGTGATGGCCGCCCCCGGATTTTTTGATACGTTTGATGATGATGGGACGGAGTCCTTCGTCAGCCATGCCAGTCTCCGTTAGATTACTTTTTTACTTGCGACGCAAAGTTAATAAATGGGTTTATTTTGTTTTCGACTGTCTGATGTGCTCTTCCATCTCGCTGAAGGAAGGACGCTCAGTCGAGAACAGGACCTTACGGCCGAATTCAACTGCCAGTGCAGGTGCGTAACCATTCAGGCTGGCCAGCAAAGTCACTTTCACACATTGGAAAATCTTCGAAGATTCATGCAGCTTCTGTTCCAGCAAGCTCGACAAAGGAGTCACGAAACCGTAAGACAGCAAAATACCGAGGAAGGTACCAACCAGCGCGTGTGCGATCAGCATACCCAGTTCGGCCGGTGGCAAGCCCACCGACTCCATCGTATGCACCACCCCCATCACCGCGGCCACGATACCGAACGCAGGCAAGCCGTCACCGACTTTAGCCACGCAATGCACCGGCACTTCACCTTCGGCGTGATGGGTTTCAATCTCGTTATCCATCAGGTTTTCGATCTGGAATGCATCCATATTGCCCGACACCATGAGGCGCAGGTAATCGGTCATGAATTCGATGGTGTGGTGATCAGCCAGTACCGTCGGATACTTGGCGAAGATTGCGCTTTCTTCCGGCGACTCGATATCACCTTCGATCGACATCAAACCTTCTTTGCGGACCTTGGTCAGGATTTCGAATAAAAGCGTCATCAGCTCCATATACAAACTCTTTGTATATTTGGAACCTTTAAAAACGCTAGGCAAAGCCTTCAGTGTCGCCTTGATTGCTTTGCCGTTGTTACCAACGAAGAAGGCACCAACCGCAGCGCCGCCGATCATGAGCAACTCAAGGGGTTGAAACAAAGCGGCCAAATGACCACCAGCCAGAGCGAAGCCGCCAAAGACCGATAGGACGACAACCAGATATCCAATGATGACTAACAAGTGCGCTCGCTCCGTTTTTCTTAGGTTTAGGCTGCCATTATTGCCTTAACAGTTGCATACGCGCAACCAAGATGACAGCCCACCTGTTGTATATAAGGGTGGTATTGACCGCTCAAGCGCTCATATGCTTTCAACGGCGTGAATTGTTGGAACTTGAGCGGTTATCGGGGAGGAATCACTGAAATAAAGCTGAGAGATGCGCTCAGATTTGCTCAGATACGCCAGCCGTAAAGCTGGACGCCACTTGCGTCGGGGGATAGCACGATATCGGGCGTGGTCCCCGGGATGATGAACTCATAACTAAGCAGCAAAGTACCGCTGCGCATTTCTGCCTTGGCCTTGCGCCACAGATTCGGCATGGCTGCCGGTGACAGATAAGCAAACACCACATCGTAGTCAGCAAAATTCAGGCGGCCGTAGTCGCCGCGCTCAAAGCGCGCACCACTGGCACCGAAGCGCGCACGCAGACTGCTGATCAGCCACGGCAAGGGCGCGATCTCAATACCGACGAAACGACTTTCCGGTCGACGTCGCGCCAGACTCATCACCAGGCCGCCGAGACCACTGCCTATATCTATAAAGCTGATTTTTTGTTCAGGCGGCAGCACACCTTCGACCGCCTGCCATGTGGACAGACGTGACGGGTAATACGGGACCTGGGTACGGAAGGTGCTCCAGTAGAGGAATAGCAGAACCAGGAAAGCAGCCAGGAAGATAAACGGCGACCATTGCAGGCTTAGAGTCAGCAACAGTACCGGCAAAAACAGCAGTTGGATTAACAACCACCACGGTGCGAGCCCGCGCCACCACGACAAACCAGCAGCGACCACGCCTTGCAGACAAGCCGCAACCAACACATTCATGGACCAGCCGAAAACTGCCGCCAGGCTATACGCCAGCAGCAGTACGATAAAAAAGGAGGAGATTTGAAACAGAAGGGCTTGCACTGCCGGTATCTGGAATACCGTCCCTGGAGGCGCCGACTTTGCGCCGGAGCGCCCCACTTTCTTCACACAGACACTCTTTCAATAATAAGACTATCCGTTCAGGCGGCCAGCAGACTGTCTGCCTTGGCACGTTTGGTTTTACCTGCCCGGGATGGCATATGGCACAGGCCACAGGTGTAATTTGCATTCAAATCGAGGCGATGCACGACGAAATTGCCGCCGCATTCGCTGCAACATGCAGTTGCCAGCATTTTGCTGTCGAAGAATCGTACCAGAGTCCAGGCGCGCGTCAATGACAAAACTGGCTCACCATCCGCACCCAGCTCAACCTGCTCCAGGTAAAGCTTGTACGCTTTCATCACAGCCTGGATGCCAGAGATCTGTGCATGTTCGATCAGGTATTTATGGATGCCCATAAACAATGAGGAATGTATATTCGGCTGCCAGGTAATAAACCAGTCGGTCGAAAATGGCAACATCCCTTTCGGCGGCGATACGCCACGCAATTCTTTATATAGCTTCAGCAAGCGTTCGCGCGACAGCGTGGTTTCCGATTCCAGCAACTGCAGACGTGCACCCAAATTAATGAGTTCGATTGCAAGCTGAATTTCTTGTGCTTCTGTCACTACACTTTTCTTGGCCATTTTTTCGCTCGCTTCTGAAGAATTACAACAATACGGTCGGCAACAGCTTAATTAAGCAATTTGCTCAACAGCTTGTCCTGCCATCAGGATGGCTGCATGCGAATGCGCAAGCGAGCGATCTTTGTTGTAATTGGTCAGCATGCCGAGTATGGCGCCGTCGTCGAAACGGAAGCGGGCCAGCATCATATTGGCACCAGCGAGTTTGAGGATCTGGGCATTGTTCATGCCTTCGATCAGGTCAGCGATCTCATTGCTGATTCCGAGGCGGAAGATTGCAGTTGCCTTGTCGGAACGAATCATTTGTTGTGCAAGCATCAAGTAACCCAGGTTGGCGTCACGAATTTCAGCAATGATGTCGTTGTTTGTCATGTTATCCCCTGATCTGTGAATTTCCTGGCGGTAATTTGTAGCCAGTGATTGCATTCTGCAGGGGGAAACTGGGGGCTGGAATAGGCAGGTTTCTGTATTTTTATACAGAGCAGACGACAATAAGCCGGTAGGCGTTTGTCTTACAAACGTCGACCAGCATTCAATACGCGCTCACATGAAATGAGGCGGAGAGTGGCTTGCATATTGCATCTGAGCATTTATTTCGCATTCAGATGTTGCTTATAAAAAAGCATGTTTTGAGGCAATTTTTAGTGATTCTGGGGGATACAGAATTTTCCAAAAATCGACTCCAGAGACAAAAAAATGAACTTCTTTTCTCGCTCTTGTCTCTTTAACGGCACGTTTTTTCCAAACTTTAGGGTTAAAACAAAATATTTTTAAAATATTTTCAGAACCCAAAATCAGGAAAGATTCCCTGCTGTCTGAATTTGATAACGGCCGCGAAAACCAGAACTTTAGGGTTTCAGTGAAAATATTTTGATTTTTTTTCGATTTATTACACTTTACTTATTAAATTGATATCTCAATCGTTCAAACTAAGCCTCTTCCCCTTATCTGATCGATACTTCGTTATTTTTTATGCAATGAATTAACAGCGATCAGAATGCCACTGGCGCGACTAACAAAATCTGGTATTGTTATCTCACCCTCAACCCAAAGGAGACTCTTATGGATTTGGTAGAAAAATTCGATGCCAAAGGAAAGACCGGTGCCGCTTACCACGTTGAGGTTTATCAAACGCCTATCAGTACGCCCGATCCGGACGAACTGCCAGGTTCCAAAACCTATCAATTGGCAGATGGCCGCGCACTCGACCCGCTATCCGACGCAAAATTCAAAATTGTGCAGACCGGGGAAAAAATTTACAGGGTCTGAGCCCATCTCATACACAGACGCAGCCTCAGCCCACATCAAACGCCGCATGGCCACACACTGACCGCTACGGCAAATAAAAAAGCCCGCATCCAGACGATGCGGGCTTTTTTACATCCAGGCCTGGCGAGTCGCACTCGCCTGCCGCTCAGAAGTATTGTTCGACGATCTCGCCAAAAGCAGCTTCAGCGGTCATCCCCTTCTTCATCAGATTGGTTATGTCCTGCGAATAAGCGCGGATGCCTTCCGGTAGCTTCTGTACGTTGTTCTTGAAGTATTCGTACTTCTGGATATCGATCAGGTCACCCGGACGTGCTGCAGGTGTGCTGCTGCCCCGTACGCTGCGAACTGCACGCGTGGTGGTAGTCACACGCTTGACACCGACGTTGGCTATCGCACTCTCTATTTGCGCCAGTGTCAGCACAGGAGTTGCATTGGCACCGACAAATTCATCTTCGCCCGGATGCAGCAAATGGTTATTGCTGTCGAATGCCATTTTCTTTTCAAAACTATTGATGACCTGGTAGTGCGGCTTTTGTCCCGGCCCGTTCAATGCAAACTGTACGCGATCGCCGTAAGACTTCATCTGCGTTACGACATCCTTCAGGTAATCCGCGGTCAGCGTATCTATCTTTCCATCCCAGCGCTTGCTTCTCTTCGTGTTCAAAATACGTATTCCAGTAAAAGTGACTCTATCCAATTCGAGAAAGAAAAAAAGCCCTTGATTTTCATCAAGGGCTTTCAATTCTTTGGCGGAGACGGTGAGATTCGAACTCACGATACAGGTTTAAGCCCATATGCTTCCTTAGCAGGGAAGTGCCTTCGGCCACTCGGCCACGTCTCCACATTACTTCAGCAACGTCGACAGCCCGTCACCAGAAGGTCCAGCATCATAACTTTTCACGCATGTCTGGTCAACCCAAAACTATGCATTTCCATGTATGACTTGTTTTCTTTTTTAATTACTTTTTTCCAGATCGAAGGTCTTGTGCAAGGCACGAACTGCCAATTCCATATACTTCTCGTCGATCAGGACCGAAATCTTGATTTCCGAAGTCGAGATCATCTGGATGTTGATGCCCTCTTCCGACAAGGTACGGAACATTTGCGACGCGATACCAACATGGCTGCGCATGCCTACACCAACCACCGAGACTTTGGACACTTTAGTGTCGCCCTGGATGCTGGCTGCACCAATGTGTGCTTTGACGCTTTCATTCAATACATCCACTGCCTTGGCGTAATCGCCACGTGGGACGGTGAAGGTAAAGTCTGTTTTGCCGTCGACCGACTGGTTTTGAATGATCATGTCGACTTCGATATTTGCCGCAGCAATCGGTCCCAGGATCTGATACGCGATGCCTGGGCGATCAGGTACGCCCAGTACGGTAATTTTCGCTTCATCGCGATTGAATGCTATACCGGTGATGGCAGCTTGTTCCATGTGTGTATCTTCCTCAAACGAAATCAGGGTGCCGGATTTTGCTTCTTCTTCCAGCGGTATCATAGGATCGGTCAGCGACGACAGCACGCGTGTCGGCATCCGGTAGTTACCAGCAAATTCAACCGAACGAATCTGCAGCACTTTCGAACCTAGCGATGCCATTTCAAGCATCTCTTCAAAGGTAACTGTATTCAGGCGACGCGCTTCCGACACGACGCGTGGGTCAGTCGTATAAACACCGTCAACATCTGTGTAAATCAGGCATTCCTGTGCCTTCAGCGCGACTGCAACAGCCACTGCCGAGGTATCGGAGCCGCCACGACCCAGCGTTGCGATATTGCCGTCGTCGTCCACACCCTGGAAACCAGTGATGATGACGATGCGACCCGCATCCAGATCCTTCTGCACTTTAACGTCGTCGATAGACTGGATGCGCGCTTTGGTGAAAGCGGAGTCCGTCTTGATCGCGACCTGCCAGCCTGCATACGATACCGCTTCCTTGCCGATAGACTGCAAAGCCATCGCCAGCAAGGCAACAGATACCTGCTCGCCGGTAGAAGCCAGCATGTCCAGTTCGCGTGGATCTGGTTGCGGCATGATATCTTTGGCCAATCCGATCAAACGGTTGGTTTCACCGGACATCGCCGATGGCACCACTACGATTTGATAACCAGCGTCATGCCATTTGGCGACGCGTCTGGCGACATTTTTGATGCGCTCGGTGGAGCCCATCGAAGTGCCGCCGTATTTGTGAACGATTAAAGCCATAGGGATAGTGAACGAGCTCTTAAAAGAAGAGAAAAGCGTGAAAAATCAACCCTCGACTTTACAGCCTGCAGCGCAGAATGACAAGTCCGACAAGGCCGCGCCAGCGCCTTGCCTTATCAAAATCACCAAAAATCCCGGGTATGTGCGTTTTCCGTTCTTGATACGGCGCAATTTAACTCTAATCGAACTGCCAACGCAGCTGAATATTGGCTCCCGCCTCGGGATTAAGCGGATGGCAATCCATGCCTATACCTGCAGCAAACAACAATTGCTTACCTGCAAAAACCAACGGCAGGCGTTCACGCTCCCAAGCTGGAACATCGCAAGCCTGGTACTGGTACTTCAAACTTTTGGTCGGGCGATTCCATGCCGGTTTCAAACGTTCCCCACCGCTGCGCAATTGGATAGACAGTGTTTGCGCACGTAACCAATCGGCAGCAATGCCCTGCTCCGCCTGATCAAAGTGCAAAGTGCCGCCGAAACTGGGGAAATGCAGGCTGGCTTCACCCTGCCAGTTGAACGAGCGTGGCGGCTGCAGCAGCAAGTCCGGATCGAATTTAGGCGTAATGTAGACCCGGTCACGGTGGCGCCGGATATGACAGTCTGCATGCGTGACGCATAACTGCGCATCGTGTTTTGCTTCCAGCAATTGCGTGCGCATTTCATTGAGCCAGGCGGTCGATGGCATACGCACACCGCGCAAACCAAACCAATAGCGCAACATATTGTCGATGCGGTCTGCACTGAAAAGCTTCAGCTTGCTCACATCCACGCATTCACCATCCAGGCATTGCTGCAAATCTTCGGCCGCCAGTTCTATCAACAAACGTTGTGCCGATTGTGCATGCTGCGCGGTACGCGCAAAGCGCTGCTGGAAACCTGGAAAGTGTTCTTCCAGTTTCGGCATGACCTGATGACGCAAAGCGTTGCGTGCATAGCGCGGGTCCAGATTCGATTCATCTTCGACATACTGGATCGCGTGCGTTGTGACGTAGGCCTGCAAATCTTCACGCGTCACCTGCAACAATGGACGTCCCATCAACAAGCTGGCATCACCCAGCAAATCCGCCGCATGATTCGCGCTATCCATACCGGACAGACCTGCCACACCGGAACCGCGCAAGAGCTGCAGCAACACGGTCTCTGCTTGATCATCCAGATGATGCGCCGTCAACAGCAGCGGTACACCATACGCACGACACATGTCGCCGAGTGCCGCATACCGACTTTGCCGTGCCGCTTCCTCTATGCCGTTTTTATCTTTGCGGGTGATTTGTACCTGGCGCGCATCGAAGGTCACACCCAATGCCGCACACTGCGCGCGGCAATGCGCAAGCCAGTCATCGGCATTCGCACTCAAACCATGATGCACATGGAAGGCATAGACTTCCAGCTGCTGCACCTGTCCATATGCATGCAGCAAATGCAGCAAGGCCGCTGAATCGAGTCCGCCGCTGTAAGCCAGCGCGATTTTGGCGACACCGGGGCCAGAAAGAGAAACGCGCGTCCGGATCTCCCCTAACGCGCGTTCAAACCCAGCTTGCATAGACGCAGTTTCTTTATTCGTCACGCATCATTCCGGTGTGTTGAGCTCTTTGAATTTACCGTAGCTCATTAATTTTTCATGACGTGCTGCCAGCAAGTCCTTGGTTTTCATACCCTGGAACTGACGCACGGTATCGGCCAACGCACGTTTGACCAATGCTGCCATTTGCTTAGGATCGCGGTGCGCGCCACCCAATGGTTCATTAATGATCTTGTCGATCAGGCCCATGGCTTTCAGGCGATGTGCGGTCAGGCCGAGTGCTTCTGCCGCATCGGATGCGCGCTCTGCAGATTTCCACAGGATCGAAGCACAACCTTCCGGCGAGATCACCGAGTAAGTCGAGTACTGCAACATCAGGACTGCATCACCAACCGCAATCGCCAGCGCGCCGCCGGAGCCGCCTTCGCCGATGATGGTCGCGATCAATGGCACTTTCAATTCAGCCATGACGTACAGGTTGTGACCAATCGCTTCCGATTGCCCACGCTCTTCGGCATCGATACCAGGGAATGCACCCGGGGTATCGACAAATGTAAACACCGGCAAGCCGAATTTCTCAGCCAGCTTCATCAGGCGCATCGCCTTGCGATAGCCTTCCGGTTTCGGCATACCGAAGTTACGCATGCTACGTTCTTTGGTATCGCGACCTTTTTGATGACCGATGACCATGCAAGGCATGCCATTGAAACGTGCCAGGCCGCCGACGATGGACAGATCGTCCGCATAGCTGCGGTCACCGTGCAATTCGTGGAAGTCGGTGAAGATTTCATTCACATAGTCCATGGTGTACGGACGTTGCGGATGACGTGCAATTTGCGACACTTGCCACGGCGTGAGCTTGGCGTAGATATCTTTGGTCAGTTGCTGGCTCTTCTTGGACAGGCGATCGATCTCTTCCGAGATATCGACTGCAGAGTCATCTTGTACAAAGCGCAGCTCTTCGATCTTGGAATCGAGTTCTGCAATCGGCTGTTCAAAGCCGAGGAAAGTCGTTTTACTCATCGTGCACCTTTATGATTCAACACGTGGTGGATTTCGTATCTACCTAGTTTGCTGCCTCTACCGGATCCAGGCTACGCCACAGATACCAGGTCGCAACAGTACGGTAAGGTTCCCAATTGGCGGCTACTTCCCGCGCATCGCTGCGCGAAACCGGCTCGCCAGAAAAATAATTACGGCTAATGCCCGCCAGCAAACCGAGGTCGTCCAGCGGCAAAATATTTGGTCGGAGCAGATTAAATATCAAAAACATCTCCGCTGTCCAGCGTCCGATGCCGCGAATTTGAATTAACTCAGCGATAACTTCTTCATCTTCCATCTCGGCCCACTTGTCACAATTGACACGTTTTGCCTTGAAATGGTCTGCCAGATCGAAAATATACTCTGCTTTACGCTTGGATAAGCCACAAGTTGCCAGCTTGTCACCAGCCTTGATCACTTGGGCTGGCGTGCATTTTGGGCAAACTTCGAGGAAGCGCTGCCAGACGGAATCAGCAGCTTTGCTGGAAACTTGTTGTCCGATGATGGAACGGGCCAATGTGGAAAATGCCTCGCCGCGGCCAACCAGGTGCAAATCACCAAACTGTGGGATGAGTTTGCGCAGGATACGGTCGCGCTTCATCAGCTCGGCCTTGGCCTCCTCCCAGTAGGCTGGCAGGATACGGGTTTCGTCAGTGGCGATCGTTTTCCCCATCAGCTCAAGCCCTACGCCATTCGGTCAGACCACCCGGTTTATCTTCCAGGATGATGCCTTTTTCCAGCAGCTCGGCACGAATACGGTCAGCTTCGGCAAAGTTCTTCGCCTTCTTGGCGTTGACACGCGCATTGATTTGCTCGACGACAAATGTTTCCATCTCGCCATCTTCCCCGTTGGCCAGTCCGGCATGCAGGAATTGCTGGGCCGGGCGCTGCAAGAGACCGACTATACCAGCGAGTCCGACCAGTTGGCGCGCCAAAACAGGGGATTTTGTTTTATTGATCTCGTTTGCCAGCTCAAACAATACGGCTACGGCCAGCGGCGTATTGAAATCGTCATTCATTGCCTCGGCAAAGCGTACGGCATGCGCTTCTGTCATATCCAGCGGTGCGCCATCCGGTGCCACATCCTTGAGCGCCGTATACATCCGCGTCAGGGCGTTGCGTGCATCATCCAGATGCGCATCGGAATAATTCAGCTGGCTGCGGTAGTGCGCGCGCAGGATAAAGAAGCGCACGACTTCGGAATCGTATTTCGCCAGCACTTCACGGATGGTGAAGAAATTACCCAGCGATTTCGACATTTTTTCATTGTCGACGCGTACGAAACCGTTGTGCATCCAGTAGTTGACGAAGGTATGCTCGCTCGCCCCTTCGGACTGGGCAATTTCATTTTCGTGATGCGGGAACTGCAAATCTGCACCGCCGCCGTGTATATCGAATTGTTCACCCAGCAGTTCACACGCCATGGCCGAGCATTCGATATGCCAGCCCGGACGACCACTACCCCATTTCGATGACCACTTCACTTCTTCCGGCTCGGCTTCTTTCGACGATTTCCACAAGACGAAATCCAGCGGATCACGTTTGCCGGTGTTGACGTCGACGCGCTCACCGGCGCGCAGATCGTCCAGCGACTTGCCGGACAACTTGCCGTAACCCGGGAAATCACGCACTGAATAGTTCACATCACCATCGGATGATTTATAGGCCAGACCATTGCGTTCCAGCGCTTCGATCAAGCCTAGCATTTGCGGTACGTAGTTAGTCGCACGCGGTTCGTGATCCGGCTTTTGTACGCCCAGCGCGGCGGCATCTTCATCCATCGCATCGATGAAGCGTTGCGTCAGGGCAGAAATGGACTCACCGTTTTCGGCAGCGCGCTTGATGATCTTGTCATCGATATCGGTAATATTGCGTACGTAAGTGACTTCATAGCCCGAAGCACGCAGCCAGCGCTGCACCAGGTCGAATACCACCATGACGCGCGCGTGTCCGATATGGCAGTAGTCGTATACGGTCATGCCACATACGTACATTCGGACTTTACCAGGCTCAATAGGAGTAAACGGCTGCTTCTCACGCGCCAGCGTATTGTAGATCTTCAGGGCACTCATGAATGGTTGTCTGTTTCGGCTAAGATTTGTCACAAGGCTAGCTGCGCATCGCCATTTACGCGCATCAGCAACTTCGGGGCGCAGCTGCGGCGACGCTGCCAAAACACTTAGTTATGCTTCTTTTTTGATAAAATGCGCTTTTTCGTGGCGCGTTTGGGCAGCACGAATTTTTAGCAGTATAGCATTGATAAAAACCGCAACCGCCGTTCAAGTTGCTTATCTGCACTGCTTCTTGCGCAAGATGGCATTTAATCTTTGCCCTTCCTGCCCGCTCAAACGGGACGGCATAATATGACAGCGCGTATGATCCTGCAAGCTGAAGGCTATTGAATATTTGTACATCAGCATCATCTGTACCCGAAATTAGCCGTACATCTGAGCATCACTCACCTTCATTTAAATGAAAGAAGCCCGCATGAAATTTTCTCGTCGTCACGTCCTGGCCATGGTCGCCGCCGTTTCTATGTCCGGTATGCTGCAATTCGCACAAGCTGCTGATGCACCGCAGGTATTACTGAAAACGAGTATGGGCGATATCGTGCTGGAACTTAACCAGGACAAAGCACCGAAATCCGTAGAGAACTTTGTGCAGTATGTAAAAAGCGGCCAGTACAACGGTACGATTTTCCACCGTGTGATCGATGGCTTCATGATCCAGGGTGGCGGCTTCGATAAAGACATGAAAGAGAAAGCGACACGTGCTCCTATCCAGAACGAAGCAGCAAACGGCTTGAAGAACGATATCTACACCATCGCGATGGCACGCACCAGCTCGCCGCACTCCGCTACTGCACAGTTCTTTATCAACACCACAAATAACAGTATGCTGAACTACCCTAGCCGTGATGGTTGGGGCTATGCAGTCTTCGGAAAAGTCATCAAAGGTACCGAAGTCGTCGACAAGATCAAAGGCGTCAGCACCGGCAATCGCGGCGGCCATCAAAATGTACCGACCACTCCGATCGTCATAGAATCGGCTACCGTCATCAACTAATCATTACTAATTTTTAGTCACCAGTTTTTATTCATCACCCCTACATTTATCAAGGAATAAATATGGCAGTCCTGCTCACCACCAACCACGGCAACATCACTATCGAACTCGACGCAGAAAAAGCGCCAAAAACGGTAGAAAACTTCCTCGCATACGTGAACTCGGGTCACTACGCTGGCACCATCTTCCATCGCGTCATCGACGGCTTCATGATTCAAGGCGGTGGCTTTGAACCAGGCATGAAACAAAAGCCTACCAATGAACCAGTCGAAAACGAAGCCAAGAACGGCTTGAAAAACGATATGTACACACTGGCGATGGCACGTACTTCGGCACCGCACTCGGCTTCCGCCCAGTTCTTCATCAACGTCAACAACAACAGCTTCCTCGACTACCCAGGTCAAGACGGCTGGGGCTACTGCGTGTTCGGTAAAGTCATCGACGGTACCGACGTCGTTGAAAAAATCCGCGCAGTCAAAACCACACGCAGCGGCATGTTCGCAGACGTACCGGTAGACGACGTAGTCATCGAAAAAGCTGAAGTAATCTAAGCGTCTGACGTTTATTTAACCAGCTATCTCGATGCACGATATGAGCTCTTCCCTATCCTCTGCTTCGACGAATCAAGCGCAGCCAGCAATGGCTGCGCTTTTTGTTTCCGATTTGCATTTGCAGGCAGCGATGCCTCGCACCACGCAGGCTTTCTTTAATTTCCTGCAACAACACGCCGTACACACCCGACAACTCTACCTGCTCGGCGATATCTTCGAAGCCTGGGCCGGTGATGACGATTTGGACGATCCCTATCACCAGCAAGTGGTCCATGCACTGAAACAAGTCAGTGCCGCCGGAGTAGAAGTATTCTGGATGGCTGGCAATCGCGACTTCCTGGTCGGAGCCGGCTTTGCCGAAGCGACCAGCATGCGCTTGCTGCCCGATCCCTATGTCACCACGATAGCCGGACGTTTGCTGGTGCTGACACATGGCGATGCCTATTGCACCGACGACGACGCATATATGCAATTCCGCGCGCAAGTACGGCAACCAGAGTGGCAACAGAATTTCCTCGCCCTGCCCCTGGAACAGCGCAAAGCCATCATAGAAAACCTGCGCGCCGGTAGCCGTGCGGCCCAGCGTGAAAAATCTTACGACATCATGGATGTGAATCAGGACGCGATTGCAGGCTTATTCCGCCTCAGTGGCAGTGCCACCATGATCCACGGTCATACCCATCGCCCGGCCAAACACGATTATCAAATCGATGATGCGGCACGCGTACGCTATGTATTGTCAGACTGGGATCTGGATCACGCGGCAGCGGAGCGCGGTGACTGGCTGGCGCTGGATACGGCGGGCAATATCCACCGTTACGCCTTGAATGGGAGCGAAGTCGGCAACTAAGTACCGACTTCAACTTATTCAAACTGCTGTTTGAATTGCTGGAACTGCGCTTTCAAAGCTTCGACTTCGTCGCGCAGGCCAGCTACTTCTGCTTCCAGTTGGCCGATGCGGTCATGGCGGCTCACACCACCGCTTGCCGCTGCAGGCAACTCACCCGACTCAGGAAACACTTCTCCCGATAACAAGGGTGCATAACGGGTTTCCTTGGTGCCTGGCGCACGCGGCAAGCGCGCTACCAGTGGCGGATATTTATCGATCAGGAATTGCAATGCTGCTTCGACATCAACGATGGTGGCGAACTCATGCAAGCGCCCTGAGCGGGTACGTATTTCACCGGCGGTCTGGATACCACGCAACATCAGCACCGTCAGCACCGCCAGCTTGTCCTGCTCCAGCGTCCACTTCATCCGCAGCCTGTGCTCGTACTTGCTGACACGTGCGCCGGCCTGATTTACTTCGGCGACAAATTTATCCGCGATCAAATCCTGCAAGATACGCTGCACATCGCTTTCAGTCAGTGACATTACAGGATCACGGCTGGTGAGCTGATTACAGCCATTGGTGAGTGCATTGATGGACATCGGATATGCATCCGGCGTCAGCGCTTCCTTCTCGGCCAATACTGCCAGCACACGCAGTGCACCTGCATCAAATACCACCTGTCCGTCACCCTGCGCATCGGCAGCAGGAGCATTGCTTACTTCATCTGTCATGGCTTTACTTACTCAACCAGTTTGTTCAACTGTTCAGGATCAAATTTCTCGGTGGCGTTCAGGGTTTCGCAATCGATACCGGCACACTTCAGTGCCGCCAGGATACGCTCGATCTGGTGTTCCTGTGTCGCTGCATTATCGATCAAACCATGCAAGGCCTTGGATAAAGGATCATCGCCGTTCGGCGTCACGCCATACGCTGCAAACATGCGTGCGGCAGCTTCATCGCGGGCATTGTCTTTCTGGATAATGCGCGCCGGGTTACCGACTGCGGTGGCACCTGGCGGTACTTCGCGCACCACCACGGCATTGGAGCCTATTTTGGCGCCCTCACCGACGGTAAAGCCACCCAGGACTTGCGCACCGGCACCAATAATCACACCAGCACCCAGGGTCGGATGGCGCTTCGCACCTTTGCTGAGCGAGGTACCTCCTAGCGTCACCCCCTGATAAATCGTGCAATCGTCGCCGACTTCTGCGGTTTCACCGATCACCACGCCAAAACCGTGATCGATAAAAACACGCCGCCCGATTTTTGCACCGGGATGAATTTCGATTGCGGTCAGCCAGCGCGCGATATGCGACGTAAAGCGCCCCAGCCACTTCAAATCATGGGTCCAGAACCAATGTGCCCAACGCTGCATGACGATGGCGTGCAAGCCCGGATAGCAGGTAATAACCTCCCATTCGCTGCGCGCAGCAGGATCGCGGGCGATGATATTGGCGATGTCTTCTCGAATACGGCTAAACATAAAGTAAATATGGATATGCGGAAAATGCTCAGGTAGCAATATTAGCCTGTTAACGAAAATCATGGCGGACACCGGCTATTTCTGGCCGGCGCCGCCATGCTGTCAGGCGATGCTCAGGAACCGGTGGCGATGCGCTGTCTGCGGGCTTCGTAGAGACAGACGCCGGAGGCTACGGAGACATTCAGGCTCTCTACCGAGCCAAACATCGGGATGCCAACCAGGACATCACAGGTTTCACGGGTCAGGCGACGCATACCCTCACCTTCCGAACCCATGACCAAAGCAGCCGGGCCGGAGAAATCGGCTTCATACAAGCCTTTTTCGGAGTCATCGGTGGTACCGATCAGCATGATGTCGCGCTCTTTCAGTTCGCGCAGGGTACGTGCCAGATTCGTTACCGTAATGTAAGGCACGGTATCGGCAGCACCACTGGCGACCTTGGCAGCGGTCGCATTCAGACCTACCGCGCGATCTTTCGGCGCGATCACGGCATGTGCGCCAGCACCGTCTGCAACGCGCAGGCAGGCACCCAGATTATGTGGATCGGTAATGCCATCCAGCACCAGCAACAAAGGCGGGCCTTCGATCGCATCCAGCAACTCGTCCAGATTGCGTGCCAGTGACAACTCACCGGCCTTGGCTACCACGCCTTGATGGCGGCGCGTGCCGACAATGCTGCTCAGGCGTGCATCGTCAGCCGGAATAATACGTACCTTGGCGCCTTCGGCTGCGCGTATCAAATCCTTCATGCGCTGGTCATGGCGACCGGCGTCTATGTAAATTTCTTCTACCGAAGAGGCTTCATGGCGCAAACGCGCCGTGACGGCGTGAAAGCCGAAAATCATCTTGCTCTTCATTTTTATCGCTTCTTCTTACCTGATTTAGAGTGCACTGCTGGTGCACGTTGTTTATGCGGTGTTGCCGGGGTACGCTTGGCTTTGGTTTTTTTAGCAGCGGCGGTCGGCGTCGCAGCAGTCTTCGCAGTTGTCTTACCTGCAGATTTCGCTGCTTTCTTTTCCGCTTTCTGGCTGCGTTGCTGATGTTCGTTGTCGGCACGTCGTGCTTCGTTTTTCAACACGGTACGGATGCCAGGCTCGTTCACCAGACGCAAATCAATCTTGCGTGCATCGAGATCGACACGGCTGACCTGCACGGTCACACGGTCGGTCAGTTGATAACGGATGCCGGTACGCTCACCGCGCAACTCATGACGCGCCTCATCAAATTTGAAATGATCCGCGCCGAGCTCGGTGACATGCACCATGCCTTCGATGAACAAGGAATCGAGTTGCACAAAGATACCGAAAGTCGCGACACCTGAAATCGTACCGGTGAATTCCTCACCCAGCTTGTCGCGGATGAAGTAACACTTGAGCCAGGCTTCAACGTCACGCGATGCTTCATCGGCACGACGTTCGTTTGCCGAGCAATGGATGCCGAGTGCTTCCCAGATCGCCAGGTCGCCCTCTGCCTTTTGTTTGCCCTCTGCCTTATCCTGCGCGTGCTTCTTGCGCGCGGCAGGCGACAGCATGGTATTCAGCGTGCTGGTATCCATGCCGCGCGGCTCGTACTTCTTGCCTTGCAGGATGGCTTTGATGGCGCGATGGGTCAGCAAATCCGGATAGCGACGGATCGGACTGGTGAAGTGCGCATAGGCTTCATACGACAAACCAAAGTGGCCGATATTTTCCGGGCTGTAGACCGCTTGCTGCATGGAGCGCAATAGCATGGTCTGCAACAACAAGGCATCCGGACGATTTTTAATCTTCGGCATCAGTTCCGCGTAATCCGAAGCAGTCGGCTTGTCGCCACCGCCCAGATTCAAACCGACCTGCTTGAGGAAGGTACGTACCTGATTCAATTTTTCCTTGGTCGGCAACGCATGCACACGATACAGGCTGTGATGCTTGTGACGCTGCAAGAGATCAGCTGCGCACACGTTGGCGGCCAGCATGCACTCTTCAATCAGTTTGTGCGCTTCATTACGTGTACGTGGCAGGATCTGCTGGATTTTGCCGACTTCATTGCAAACGATATAGGTTTCGGTTGTTTCAAAGTCGATCGCACCACGTGCATGACGTGCTTGCAGCAAGGCCTGGTAGACGCCGTACAGATTCAGCAGGTGCGGCACCAGCGCCGGACGCTTGGTCGCTTCTATACCCTTGGTATTGCCCAGGATCGCAGCCACTTCGGTATAAGTCAGGCGTGCAGCGGAATGGATGACTGCCGGATAGAACTGGTAAGCCTTGATTTCACCTTTGGCAGTGATCACCGCATCGCACACCAGCGTCAGTCGGTCTACGCCCGGATTCAGCGAACACAAACCGTTCGACAATTTTTCCGGCAGCATAGGAATCACGCGACGCGGGAAATACACCGAGGTACTGCGTTCCAGTGCATCGACATCAATGGCTTCATTCGGTTTGACGTAGTTGCTAACGTCTGCAATCGCAACAATCAGGCGAAAGCCGTCAGCACGACCGATTTTGCATGGTTCGCAATACACGGCGTCATCGAAGTCACGCGCATCTTCTCCATCGATGGTGACCAGAGGCACATCGCGCAAATCAACGCGATCATGCAAATCAACCGCACGCACTTCGTTCGGTAATTTCGCTGCTGCTTTTTTCGCCGCTTCAGAAAATTCATGCGGCACGCCATATTTGCGCACTGCGATTTCGATTTCCATGCCGGGGTCATCGATGTCGCCGAGGACTTCAACTATCTTGCCGACAGGCTGGCTGAAACGCGAAGGCTGTTCGGTCAGTTCTACACTGACGACCTGCCCGGTTTTTGCCTTGCCTGGTGAACCCGCCAGCATGATGTCCTGGCCTATGCGCTTGTCTTCAGGTGCAACTACCCACACGCCGTTTTCGTTCAGCAAGCGGCCGATGACATGTGTGTTTGCACGTGCAACGACTTCGACGATGGTGCCTTCAGGGCGACCTCGACGATCCGTGCCTATGATGCGTGCTTGTACCCGATCACCGTGCAGTACTTTTTGCATTTCTTTCTCAGGCAAAAAGATATCGGCACTGGCATCGTCGGGAATCAGGAAACCGAAGCCGTCGCGATGACTGCTGACACGGCCTTCGATAAAATTGGAAGAATGGGCAAGTTGATAATTGCCGGCGCGATCTGGTTTGATTTGTCCATCGCGCTCCATCGCATTCAGGCGACGCATCAAACCGTCCATCTCATCAGGCTTTACGCCGAGAGCAGTAGCAAGTGTGGAAGCGTCGTGCGAACCGGTGGCCGTACGTAAGATGCCGAGAATTTCCTCGCGGCTGGGAATGGTATAAGAGTATTGGCTCAAAAGCTGTTTTGGTTAATTGTTATTAGAACGGGAGTCAGTGTAACGGACGACGAGAGTATTTGCATAATAAGTCGAGAAACATGCAAATTAATCGCAATCAATGATTGACTTCCAATGTATATCCGCTATACTGCTCATCTTTCATGTAGGCCCACGTGGCGGAATTGGTAGACGCGCATGGTTCAGGTCCATGTGCCGCAAGGTGTGGGGGTTCGAGTCCCTCCGTGGGCACCAAGTTATTAAAACCCCGTTGATTCGTCAACGGGGTTTTTCTTTTTCCGGTCGCATTTATTTCCTGGCTCATACGAGCTCACTTCAAACGCACGCAACACACTTCAGATATCGCAAAACTCTTTGCGAAAACTTGTTTTTAATTCCTACGTTTTTTCTACGTCACTTACTTTTGCAACGCATAGATATTGCCTGCAGAAAATGACACATCAGTGACGATGTGCCCTATTCTGTTTCACCTTTGCGCAACCATGCTGCCAATTGATGCGGACGCAAGCCATCGTACTCTTCAAACGGCTGATGTATCCACGGATTGTGCGGCAAATAGTCGAGATAGAAATCCGGCTCTACAGATGAGCAAGCTTTGTACCAGATGACGGCAGATTTCACTTCTGTCACTGCGGGGAATTTTTCGGAAAGATGACGCTGTACTTGTTCCAGCGTTACTCCGGAATCGACCAGATCGTCGACCAGCAATACCTTGCCACCCAGAGTTCCGTTTGTAATCGTGATGTGTTTCGCGATATCCAGCGAGCCCTGCTCTTTACCCGCATCTTCGCGATATGAGCTGGTCGACAAAATCGCCAGCGGCACATTGAAGATACGTGAGAACACATCGCCGGGGCGGAGACCGCCACGCGCCAGGCATAGTACCTGGTCAAATTCCCAACCCGACTCGTGCACGAGCAGAGCCAGGCGTTCGATTGCTTGGTGATAGGCTTCCCATGTCACCCATAGATCTTTATCGCCTGATTCTGGCATCTTGCAACTCGTCGGACTAAGTAGTTTTTATTTGAAAGGATGACGCAATACGATAGTTTCTTCGCGGTCTGGACCGGTCGAAATCATATCGATAGGCACACCAACCAGTTTTTCGATGCGATCGATGTAAGCACGTGCATTTGCAGGCAAGGCTTCCAGTGTTTTCGCACCAACTGTGGTTTCTTTCCAGCCTGGCATTTCTTCGTAGATAGGTTCGCAAGCGGCTGCATCTTCTGCGCCGACCGGGAAGATATCGACTGTTTTGCCATTCAGTTTGTAACCGGTGCAGATACGCAGCGATTCCAAGCCATCCAGCACGTCGAGTTTGGTGAAGCACATACCGGTCACGCCGTTGATCTGCACCGAACGTTTCAGCAAAGCTGCATCGAACCAGCCACAACGACGGGCACGGCCGGTAACGGTACCGAATTCGTGGCCGACTGTTGCCAGGTGTTTGCCAACGCCTGCATCAGTAGGCAATTCCGATGGGAATGGGCCCGAACCGACACGTGTGGTGTAAGCCTTGGTGATACCCAACACATAGTGCAGCATGTTAGGACCAACACCGGAACCGGTGGAGGCATTACCTGCCACACAGTTACTCGAGGTGACGTATGGATAAGTACCGTGATCGACGTCGAGCAAGCTACCTTGCGCGCCTTCGAACAAGAGGTTGGCACCAGCGTTATACGCTGCGTACAGTGCGCTCGATACATCGCCGACCATAGGCTTCAGGCGTGGCACATCGGCCAGCGCATCATCCAGGGTTTTTTGATAATCGATGGCTGGAACCTTGAGATAATGCGACAACACGAAGTTGTGGTAATCGAGGTTTTCCAGCAGTTTTTCTGCGAAACGTTTTTCGTTCAGCAAGTCAGCAGCGCGAATGGCGCGACGTGCAACTTTGTCTTCATATGCCGGGCCGATGCCTTTACCGGTGGTACCGATTTTTGCATCGCCGCGTGCGACTTCACGCGCCACGTCGAGTGCGGTGTGGTACGGCAAGATGATAGGACAGGCTTCCGAAATCTTCAGGCGCGACGGGACTTCCACACCGATCGCTGCCAGCTTGTCGATTTCACGCAATACGTCAGGTACCGACAAGACCACGCCGTTACCGATGTAGCATGCGACGCCTTCGCGCATGATGCCGGAAGGGATCAGTTGCAATGCGGTTTTATGACCGCCGATCACCAGTGTGTGGCCGGCGTTGTGGCCGCCCTGGAAGCGCACTACACCTTGCGCGTGATCTGTCAGCCAGTCGACGATCTTGCCCTTACCTTCATCGCCCCATTGGGTACCGACAACTACAACGTTTTTTGCCATGCTTTTTGTTGACATCACTTAACCTAAATTTTTGATAATCCAGTTTCCATCTTCAAGTACGAGTACGCGGTCGCACTCAAACTCGTCCTGATCGTTTTCATAGCCGGGCAAGCTTTGTATCACTACTTCCCCTGCCTTGCGCAATGCAACTATCTTGGTGCGCAATGCTGCTTCGCGGCCCCAAGGCGCACGAATTGCGCGCTTGCGTTCCGCTACTGGCAATAAGCGCGCCAGTTCGCGTAAATCCATAGAGAAACCAGTCGCCGGACGGGCACGTCCAAACGCTTCGCCGACGTGGTCGTAACGACCGCCACGCGCGACAGCATTCGGCAAGCCCGGCACATAAATCGCAAACATCGCACCGCTCTCGTACTGATAGCCACCGAGGTCGGCCAAATCTATCGTCACGTTCGCTTCGCCCGCGAGGCTGGCCAATGCCGCCAGCTCATCCAGCGCCTTGGTAATACCCGTCAAAGCCGGCAATTCCTTGCGCGCGCGCGCCAGCACCGTGACGTCGCCATACAGGCTAGGCAAGGCGAGCAAAGCACGGCGTGACTCTTCACCGTAAGCAGCTGTTATCTCCTGCAGCGCCGGAACATCTTTGGCGCGGAGCAAAGTATACAGTGCCGACTCGTCTTTTTGCGCATTTGCGTCATTTTCGATGATCGCCCGCAACACGCCGACGTGGCACAAATCCAGCCTTACCTGGGTAAAACCAGCCAAAGCCAGCGATGCCAGCGCCAATTCCTGGATTTCCGCATCCGCCTCCAGCCCAGCATGGCCGTATATCTCAGCGCCGATCTGCAAAGGCTCACGAGTAGCGTGCAAACCGTTAGGACGGGTATGCAGGACGCTACCGGAATAGCACAGGCGGGTAACCGAAGCACGGTTGAGCAAGTGGGCATCTATGCGCGCCACCTGGGTAGTCATGTCTGCACGCAGGCCCAGCGTACGGCCGGACAGCTGGTCGACCAGTTTGAAGGTGCGCAAATCCATGTCATGTCCGGCACCAGCCAGCAATGAGTCCAGATACTCCAACATAGGTGGCATGACAAGTTCGTACCCGTACAGGTGGAAGTTGTCGAGAATGACACGACGTAGTTCTTCAATTTTGCGCGCTTCAGACGGCAAAACATCAGCAATATTTTCAGGCAGCAGCCAGTTGGGCATGACGGGAAACGAAAAAGTCAGAAAAAGGAATTGGGATACAGCGTACGGCAGGCTTATATCAGCTAGGCAGAGGTCGCCCGCACGCGGGCCGTTTCTGCCAGGAATTTGTTTTAGTTGCGTTTATGCATATAAATAGCCGCCACAAAAAAAGAACTGCATGAAGTGATGGTTGATCACTTCATGCAACTATGCTTACTTCGCTTGCACGACGCGGTTTATTTCTTCGCGCCCGCTCCGCTCGATGCCGGGTTTTTAAAATACTTGAAAAACTCGGAGTTAGGATCGATCACGAGCATGTCGTTACGTGTTTTAAAGCTGGCACGATACGCTTCGAGGCTACGGTAAAACTTATAGAACTCTGGGCTTTGACCAAATGCCTGCGCGTAGATTTGCGACGCTTTGGCATCGCCTTCACCACGGATCTGTTCAGCATCACGGTACGCTTCAGCCAGGATAACGGTACGCTGTCTGTCAGCATCCGCACGAATCTTTTCAGATTCCGCAGCACCAGTCGAACGCAATTCGTTGGCGACACGTGCACGCTCAGACTTCATACGGTCAAACACCGAGTTATTGATCTGGTCAACATAGTCAACACGCTTGAGGCGGACATCAACGATTTCAACGCCGATCTGTTTCGCTTCTTCGGTGACTTTCTTTTGGATGCCGTCCATTACCTTGCCGCGCTCACCCGAAATCACTTCACGCACAGTACGTTTGGTAATTTCTTCGTTCAGCGAAGCCTTGACGATTTGCGCCATACGGTTTTGCGCGCTGCGTTCGTCACCGCTAAAACTGACGAAGTACAAGCGTGGATCCACGATACGCCATTTAACGAAGGCATCAACCAGGATGTTTTTCTTTTCCGCAGTGATGAAGCGATCTGCATCCGGCGTATCCAGAGTCAGAATGCGTTTATCCAGGAATACGACGTTCTGGAACGGTGGCGGCAATTTGAAATGCAAGCCAGGTTCACTGATAACGGTCTTGACTTCACCCAGTGCAAACACAATCGCGTACTGGCGTTGATCAACCACAAACAGGGTCGACGACAAAGCGATGAAGCCGATAACCGCAACGATGACATAAGAGATCAGGCGATTCATTATCGTACCTCCCGATCACGCGAACTACGGCTATCTCGGCTCCTCGACTCCTGTGCTTCCAGTGCAGCCGTATCCGGTGCACTTGTAGACGAGGTAGCAGGCGGTCTGATCGCACCGACATCCGCTGCGGCACCGGCAGGTGCTGCAGACTGGGAAATCAACTTATCGAGCGGCAAATAAATCAGGCTGTTATTACCTTTTGAATCGACCATAACCTTAGTAGTGCTAGAGAAAATTTTCTGCATCGTTTCGAGGTACATACGATCCCGGGTCACGGCAGGCGCTTTTTGATACTCAACCAAAACCTGTTTGAAGCGCGACGCTTCACCCTGCGCATTCGCGGTCACACTGGAACGATATGCTTCCGACTCCTGCAGCAGACGCGAAGCCGCACCGCGTGCACGTGGAATCACGTCATTCGCGTAAGCCTGGCCTTCATTCTTTTGACGTTCGCGATCCTGCCCTGCCTTAACCGCATCATCAAACGCAGCCTGTACTTGTTCAGGTGGTTGTACGCCCTGCATCGTGACGTTGGTAATCTGTACGCCAGACTTGTAACGATCAACGATTTGCTGCATCAACTGGCTGCTGTCGAAAGCGATTTTTTCACGGCCTTCGTACAGGACGAAATCCATCTTGCTGCGGCCGACCACTTCACGAATCGCGGTCTCAGCAACCTGCTTGACCATTTCTTCCTGTTCACGATTGTTGAAGACCCAATCGGAAGCGTTTTTCAATGTGTATTGCACGGCGAACTGGATGTCGATGATGTTTTCATCTTCAGTCAGCATCAGCGATTCCTGCTGTTGCTTGTTCTTGACGTTGCCGCGATAGCCGACTTCAACCGTACGTACTTGCGATACGTTGACGATTTCATGGCTTTGAATCGGGGTCGGCCAGCGCCAGTTGAAACCGGCTGGCGTCATGTGGCTGTATTTGCCGAAAGTCATGACCACGCCGGTCTGACCTTCCTGCACGATGAAGAAACCGCTGACCAGCCACAGGAATGCGACGATACCAGCAATGATAGCTGCGCCTATGCCGGCACCGCGCATGTCGGGCTTGAAACCACCCATGCCGCCACCGGAAGAATCGCCGCCATTACCGCCGCCGCCATTTTTCCGGTTGCCGAAGATACCGCTCAGGCGCTGATTAAAATCACGCCACAATTGATCGAGATCAGGCGGACCGTCATTCGGGCGCTTGTTATCCTGATTTTTATTATTGTCATCGGACCCACGACCCCAACGCGGGTCATTGAGCGAAAACTTCAAACCAAATTTTTTAAGTAGGGAAACGAGCATTCTTTTGCGGTCCGGGCTGAAAAATAATGGGTTGGAAGGCCAAGTAAATACTTATACGTTGACGTCGTCAGATGCAACTAGTGATACATCTTCTAATCCAGCGGCGCGCTCCTGCGCACATTCGGCTATTGCTTCTCGCAATAGATCCAATCCGCTTCCAGTCTGGGCACTAATAAAAACACGACGAATTTTATCATATTCATCACGCTCCAAAGCAGGTTCCAGACCGGCAGCGTCAATCTTGTTCCAAACCAGAATCTGCGGGATATGATCAGCGCCGATTTCACGCAAAACCATATTCACCTGCTCTATCTGTTCCATCCGGACCGGGCTGGCACCATCGACTACGTGCAACAGCAAATCCGCATGGATGGTTTCTTCCAGCGTAGCGCGAAAAGCAGCAACCAATTGATGCGGCAATTCGCGGATAAACCCGACCGTATCGGAAATAACCACATTCCCGGCTTCGCCCAAATAAATCCGACGCGAAGTCGTATCCAAGGTAGCGAACAACTGATCAGCTGCCAATACCCTGGTTTTAGCCACGGCGTTAAACAAGGTCGATTTCCCGGCATTGGTATAACCGACCAGCGATACTGAAAATGCATTATTACGACCACGCGCACGACGCTGGGTAGCATGCTGCTTGTGCAGCTTATCCAGCTTGGCGCGCAAGGCCTTGACCCGTACACCCAACAAACGCCTATCTGTTTCGAGCTGGGTTTCACCTGGTCCGCGCAGACCGATACCGCCCTTTTGCCGTTCCAAGTGAGTCCAACCGCGTATCAGTCGTGTCGACAAGTGTTGCAATTGTGCCAATTCGACCTGCACCTTACCTTCATGGCTTTGCGCCCTTTGCGCAAAGATATCCAGAATCAGGCTGGTGCGATCCACCACGCGCACCTTGAGATGACGTTCAAGGTTGCGCTGCTGCGCCGGCGACAGAGCATGATTGAAGATGACAATATCAAGCTCGTGGTCGACGACCGCATCAGCGATTTCATTTGCTTTACCCGAACCGACAAACAAGGCAGCGTCCGGACTGGAACGCTTGCCAGTGATCGTCATGATCGGATCGGCACCTGCCGATCTGGAAAGAAGGGAAAGTTCTTCGAGGCTTGCAGCGAAATCGCCTTTGCCAAAATCAAGGCCTACCAGTACTGCGCGCATATTAAAACTGCGCCCACAACTGGGCGGCGTATAAATTATTCAGCTTCTGATTCAAGGCTCAGGTTCACGGCACGTGCAGGAACAACGGTGGAAATTGCGTGTTTGTACACCATTTGGGTGACGGTATTACGCAAGAGGACGACGTATTGATCAAAAGATTCGATATGACCCTGGAGTTTGATGCCGTTAACGAGGTAGATCGAAACGGGAACATGCTCTTTGCGCAAAGCATTGAGGAATGGGTCTTGTAACAGTTGCCCTTTGTTGGTCATGACAGCTCCAGTGTGTTGTTGTGTTTAAGAGGTTGAGGCATCTTGCTATTTTTCAAGTGTTCTAACCATTGGAATGTAATCGATTTCTGGCATTTTCGCCAAATCGCTTATTTTTCCGAACGCGAGAAAGGATTCTTACCAGAACGTAACTCGATACGTAGTGGAGTCCCGACAAGCGAAAAAGTTTCTCGGAAATGCTTTTCCAGGAAGCGTTTGTAGTTTGCATCGATCGCTTCCAGCGCATTACCGTGAATGACAACAATCGGCGGATTCATGCCGCCCTGATGCGCATAGCGCAATTTAGGACGGATGGAGCCCTTGCGCCGCGGCTGCTGATGCTCGACCGCTTCGATCAGAGCGCGCGTCAACTTAGGCGTAGACAGGTTGGTCATAGCGGCAGCATAAGCACTATCGACAGATTTCATCATCGGACCGATGCCGCTCGATTTCAGGGCCGACACAAAATGTGTTTTTGCAAACGAAAGGAAATTCAGCTTGCGCTCCAGATCCATCTTGATCGCATCACGGCGGTCAGTCGTCAGGCCATCCCATTTATTCACACCGATGACCAGCGCACGGCCGGACTCCAGGATAAAGCCGGCGATGTGCGCATCCTGCTCGGAGATATCCTGCTGGGCATCCAGCAAGAGCAACACAACATTCGCTTCGGAAATCGACTGCAGGGTTTTGACCACCGAGAATTTCTCGATCGCTTCAAATACCTTGCCGCGACGACGGATACCGGCAGTATCGATCAGCGTGTAATGTTTGCCGTCGCGCTCGAACGGAATCTCGATCGAATCACGGGTCGTACCGGGCAAATCGAATGCGATGACGCGTTCTTCGCCCAGCAAGGTGTTGACCAGTGTTGACTTACCGACGTTAGGACGGCCCACGATAGCCAGCTTGATGCTTCTGTCGTTCGAGGCAGGTGTTTCTTCTTCCGGTGGGCGTTGCGCGAACGCGATGTCCAGTGCTTCTTCGACCAGGTCGGCAACACCGTCACCATGCGCGGCCGAGATTACATACGGATCACCCATGCCCAACTCATAGAAGTCGGCAGTGACCGTGGTGTACTTCATGCCTTCAGCCTTGTTCACGACCAGCATCACGGAACGACCTGATTTACGCAGGAAGTCAGTGATGGTTTTATCGTGCGGCGTCAGGCCTTGACGACCGTCAACGATGAAAATCACGACGTCAGCTTCAGCTACCGCCTGTTTCGTCTGCTTGGCCATTTCGTGCATGATGCCTTCTTTGGCAACAGGCTCGAAACCACCCGTATCAATTACCAGGAACGGACGTTCGCCCACACGGCCTTCGCCGTAGTGCCGGTCACGCGTCAAACCCGGAAGGTCAGCGACCAACGCATCACGCGACCGGGTTAGTCGGTTGAATAGCGTGGATTTGCCGACGTTAGGTCGACCTATAAGTGCAATAACCGGCTTCATCAAATGTTTTACTCGGCTGCGATCGCAACCACTGTTCCTGATTGAGTTTGAAAAATAAGATTCGCATCGGTGCGAACTGGTACGCCGACTATCGGGCTACCATCAGTGTTCACACGTGCCAATAACAAGCCATTGTCTTTCGAAAAGAAATGGATATAACCCTGGTAATCGCCAACCGCTACTGCACGGCTGGATGAAATCGGGGTCGACAGGCGGCGGTTTTTCAACTGCTCGTTCTGCCAGATGCTGGTGCCGGTATCGCGGGCAAATGCCTGCACGATACCGCGTTCATTCGCAGCATACACTGCACTGCCATCGACATCGACGCCGACATCGCTGGAGAAAGCTTTACCCCAGCGCGGTGTGCCGCTGACGGTATCGAAGCAGGCGATACGGCCTTGGTACGATACTGCGCACACATCACGGCCAGCGACATACGGCGAACCGGAAATATCAGCAATGCGTTCCAGTTCAGTCGTACCGCGTGGATCACCCACTGCAACTTCCCAGCGTGGCGCGCCAGTGCTCAGTGCCACTGCCAGCAAGCGACCACCGGCCAGGCCGATGTAAGCATTGCCATTTGCAATGGAGATACCAGGCGAGGTACGCAGCGTCAATGGCGGCGCAGTGCGTTGGGCAAACCATTTACGGGTACCGGTTTCTGCATCATAGGCGACGACACGATTGTCCAGGCTGCGGATGACGACAGTGTCCAGACCAACTGCTGGTGTCGACAGGATCTCGCTGCTGGCTTGTGCTTTCCAGCGCAGTTTGCCCTGGTTATCAAACGCCAGTACGACACCCTTCTCACCTGCGACCACGATAGTCTGGCCATCGCTGCCGACACCAGAAGTCAAAGGCATGCCTGCATTGATGCGCCACAAGGACTGACCATTGGTTGCATCCAGGCGGGTAATGGTGCCGTCCGCTGCTGCAGTATAGAGATCGTTACGCACCAGTACTGGCGAGAATGCATAGTTTCCTGCTTTGCCGACCGATGCAGTCCACGCAGTGCGAGCAGTCATGGTTTGCTTGAACTCAACCAGCGGCGCAGGCGTATTGCGCGTCGATGGCTTGCTGGCAAACGGATTCATCGATGACAGGAACGAGCATCCGGCAGTAGCCAACAACAGGCTGGCTGACAGTACTTTTAATGCGATTCGATACTTCTGCATTTCTTTTCCTTTAAGCTTTTATGCTGCTTTTTTAACCGGTGCACCACCGATGGCATCCAGCTTGATCTGGATCAGCTGGCGTGCAGGATTCTTGGCATCTGTTTTGTCCAGCGCGGTCTGATATGCGACACGTGCTTCATCCAGCTTGTTTTGCGCTACCAGGATGTCGCCTTTGCGATCGCTGACCACATTCGCAAACTGCGCAGGGAATTCACCCGCCAACACTTTCAGGCCTTCGTCGTATGCTTTTTCATCCAGCAGGATGCCAGCAAGGCGGACTTTCGCAACAGCCTTGTATTCGTCGCTGTTACCTTTGTCTATCACCCATTGCAATTGCGTTTTCGCGGTTTTGAAATCATTCGAATCAAATGCCGACTTGGCCGCTGCCAGCGCACTCATTTGCGCGTAAGCAGTACCAGCAAACTTGGCTTCCATGTCAGTCGCTGCGCGCTGCACTTTTTCCTTGTCTTGCGCGGCTACCGCTTTTTGCAGCTCTTCATACAATTGCGCTGCCTGCGTCGCCTGGCTACGCTGGTAAGCACCCCAACCTGCCCACGCTGCATAAGCACCAAGGACGATGATGAGTACCCAGGTAACGATGTTGCCGTACTGATTCCACCAGGATTTAAGAGTAGCTAATTGTTCTTGCTCTGCGTGATCGTATGCCATGATGGTCCAAGTTTAATGATGATAATGTACGTGTTCGTCGTGCGCATGGTCATGCGCACCAACGATCTGATCAACCAGGTAATCCGCGATGCCTTCGAATGGCACACTGGCTTGATTGCCAGCCGCTTCGGCGTTGCGCATTTCCTTGACGACTGCCGTGCCCTGCGCAATTTCGTCTTCACCGATAATCACGGCATAAGCAGCACCGCTGCCATCCGCGCGTTTCATTTGCGATTTGAAGCTACCGATACCGGTCGCTGCCGCGCAATGCAATACCACATCGAGTCCGGCGTCACGCAAACGTTCCGCCACAACGGAAGCCTGCAGTTGCGCTTCCTCGCCCTGATGCACGATATAAACGTCGCATTGATTCGGCGCAAACTGCTCGCCACTTGCTTTCATCAATTCCAGCAAGCGCTCCACGCCCATCGCGAAACCGCAGGCCGGAGTCGGCTTGCCGCCAAACATTTCAACCAGCGGATCATAACGGCCGCCGCCGCAAACGGTACCTTGCGAACCGAGTTGATCGGTGACCCATTCAAACACGGTGCGATTGTAGTAATCCATACCGCGTACCAGACGCGGATTGATGGTGAACGGAACCGCATTGTGACGCAGTATCTTTTGTACTCCCTCAAAGTGCGCACGCGACTCTTCGCCCAGGTAGTCGAGCAGCTTAGGTGCCGCGTTGACCATATCCTGCATGGTTGGATTTTTGGTATCCAGAATGCGCAAAGGATTGCTGTGCAAGCGCTTCTTCGCTTCTGCATCCAGCAACGCTTCATTCTTTTCAAAATACGCGATCAGGTCGGCGCGGTGCTTGTTGCGCTCCTCGGCATTACCAATAGAGTTCAACTCAAGGCGCACATCCTGCAAACCGAGATCGTCCCACAGACGCTGGCACATCATGATCAGTTCTGCATCGATATCCGGACCAGCAAAGCCGATTGCTTCTGCACCGATTTGATGGAACTGGCGATAGCGGCCACGTTGCGGTCTTTCATGACGGAACATCGGACCCGCGTACCACAGGCGTTTCGGACCGTCATAAGTCAGGTTATGTTCGAGCGCAGCACGTACGACGCCAGCAGTGCATTCAGGACGCAAAGTCAGCTGGTCGCCATTCATGGAATCGGTGAAGGAATACATTTCCTTCTCGACGATGTCGGTCACCTCGCCCAAGCCACGTGCAAACAATGCGGTCGGCTCGACGATAGGTGTACGGATCTGTTGAAAACCATAGCTCTTGAGCACAGTGTGCACAGTGTTTTCAAACAATTCCCACAAAGGCGCATCGGCCGGGAGAATGTCATTCATTCCCTTTACGCCGACAATTTTTTCTGTTTTCTTGGTATCTGACATTTATTTTTAAAGACTTATTTTCTACAACTTGTTGAGTGCGGCGTCTGCAAATTAAGCAGCGCTGGTTTTTTCTTTACCGTAATGGCTCTTCACATAATCGAGCACGATTGCGTGGAATTCTTCGGCAATATTGTCACCGCGCAGAGTCACGGTTTTTTCACCGTCAACGAATACCGGCGCCGCTGGCGATTCACCGGTACCAGGCAAACTGATGCCGATGTTGGCATGCTTGGATTCACCCGGGCCATTCACAATGCAACCCATGACTGCGACGTTCATCGCTTCCACGCCCGGGTATTCCTTCTTCCATACCGGCATCTGATCGCGCAGATAGGTTTGTATGCCGTCTGCCAGTTCCTGGAACACAGTCGAAGTCGTACGACCACAACCCGGGCATGCAATCACCATAGGCGTAAATTTACGCAAGCCCATGGTTTGCAAAATTTCCTGTCCCACCACAACTTCCTTGGTGCGATCACCGCCTGGTTCCGGCGTCAGCGATATACGTATGGTGTCGCCTATGCCTTCCTGCAGCAGAACCGACAGTGCAGCAGTCGAAGCAACGATACCCTTGCTGCCCATCCCGGCTTCAGTCAGGCCGAGGTGCAACGGATAATCACAGCGACGCGCCAGTTCACGATAGACCGCGATCAAATCCTGCACGCCAGACACCTTGCACGAGAGGATGATGCGATCACCGGCCAGACCAACTTCTTCCGCGCGCTTCGCGTTCTCTATCGCCGATGTCACCAATGCTTCATACATGACGGCTTGCGCACTCCATGGTGTCGCGCGTGCCGCGTTTTCATCCATGATGCGTGCCAGCAGTTCCTGATCCAGGCTGCCCCAGTTCACGCCTATGCGTACTGGCTTATCAAAGCGGCACGCGGTTTCTATCATTTGCGCGAACTGCGTATCGCGCTTATTACCCTTGCCGACATTACCCGGATTGATGCGATATTTCGCCAGCGCTTTCGCGCATTCCGGATAGTCATTTAATAATTTGTGACCGTTGTAGTGGAAGTCGCCAACCAGCGGCACCACGATATCCATCTTGTCGAGTTGCTCGCAAATTTCCGGCACTGCTGCAGCAGCTTCCGGCGTATTCACGGTGATGCGCACCATTTCCGAACCGGCGCGCGCCAATTCCTTGATCTGGATCGCAGTACCGATGACGTCCGCAGTATCGGTATTGGTCATCGATTGCACCACTACCGGCGCGTCTCCGCCTATGCGAACTTCACGACCGCCATAACTGACTACCGCTATACGGCTTTGGCGACGCGTAACTGGGCCGGTAGCTATCGGATTGGATGACGACATAAGTGCTTTATTTCAAATTCAATCGGGCAACGTTGCTGCTGTTTCCAGTCACCACATCGACCGGCGCGCCACGCAAGGTGACATCGACACCTGCGGCGTTACCAATAACGACCGAAACCGGACCGGTAACGGCAACTGCTTCAGAGCTACCTGCTTTCAATAAGCGCGACAGCAGCACATTATTGTCAGCGCCTTTAATTTCTACCCAGGAATCCTCGCGCACATTGATCGCCAGGGCATTCTTGCTGTCGACCGGAACAACTGGTTTGGCTACCGCGGCAACCGGTGCTGGTTTTACTACCGGTGTCGCTGCCGGTGCTGCAGGCGTCGTTGCTGCTACGGCCGCAGGCGCGGCACTGACTGGTGCAGTCGCGGCTGGTGCAGTTGGCTTCGCAGCCACGGCAACCGGCTCAGCCGCAGGCTTGGCAGCCTCCACGGGTTTTACTTCAGCTGGCTTGCTTTCAGCCACGCTGGTTTCTGTAATTTCTATCGGTGGCGGCACTTCTACTACGGCTCCCGCAGGTGTATCCGACAATTCTATCGGTGCCAGTTTTTCTTCTACTTTGGCCGGCGAGCCCAAAGTGCTGTGCGATAACCAACCCATGTGCTGACCGGCATACGCCAGCAAACCCAGCACTACCAGGATGCCACCGCCGAGCACGACCTTCGAATTCAGGCCACGCGAATTCGACGACAACAATTTGGTTTCAGAAAACGAAGCAGACAGCGGGCTGCGCTCAGGCGGCAAAATCGCAGGCTCTGCCTTATCTTCCTTGATCGCGGCCAGGATAGGCGCAGGATCTACACGTAATACCTTGGCATACGAACGGATGAAACCACGTACGATGACCATGCCAGGCAAGGCTGCATAGTTATCTTCTTCCAGTGCCTGGATCTGACGGCTGGCCAGGTTCAACTGATTCGCGACCTGCTCTACCGTCCAGCCACGCTCTTCGCGCAAGGCAGCCAGCTGCGTACCGGCGGAAATCACCGGCTCAGGTTGCACTGCTTCTTGCGCTGGTTCCGGGACCGCATCGTTCATAGTTTCATTCACAGGCACGTCATTACTCATTAAAGGCTCCACGCTGATAGGCAGCAAACTCAGCCGAGTCCGGATAACGGCGGCGCAATTGCGTCACGAGGCTGTTTTCTGCGGCGCGATCGCCCACCTTGCGTTCAATTTTGATTGCTAACCACAACACTTCCGCGCTCAGCACATCTGCTTTAGTCACGCGATTAATATAAAACCGGGCACGCTCCAGATCACCACGCTCATAATTCAGACGCGCCAGATTGGTACTGGTCGTCAGGTTGCCGGGATCAAGGCGAAATGCTTCATTAAAATAACGATCTGCGGCAACCTTGTCCTTCAGGATCAGGCTGCAGGTGCCAGCGTTATTCAGCGCTTTGGCAGGAGACTGATACGTCTTGCTGCGCAAGGCTGCTTCGAAATAGGGAATGGACTGGTTCGCACGTCCGTTCTGACACAGGAACCAACCATAGTTATTGCTCAAGTCCGGATCATTCGGTGCCAGGCGCAGCGCACGCGTGAAATTCTCTTCAGCCTGACGAGCCTCACCCTGATCCATGTAAATCAAGGCGGCCATGCTATACGCATCAGCCAGATTAGGATCGGTTTGCAAAGCCAACTTCACTTCGTCCAGCGCCACATTCAACTGGCCTTGCTGGTAGTAGCCTATCGCCAGTTGCAAGCGTATACGGGCACGCTTTTGATTATCTGTTTTATCGAAACTGGTAGCCAGTTCACTATCAGGTGCTACAGCAGGTTTAGCGGCGCAACCCAACAACAGGATTGCAGATAACAGGGACATACCCAACCAAGCCGACCGACGTGCTGTCATCAAGATGAAATCTCCACAATACGACCGAAATTCTTGCCAAATTTTTCCTGGTACTCCGCCATTTTCTTCATGCGGTCCTGTACCCGTGTACGGTCTTGCACTTCACCTGCCAGTTGGCCGCATGCGGCATCAATGTCATCGCCACGCGTCTTGCGCACAGTAGTCACGATGCCTGCATCCATCAACACCTGTGCGAAGGCTTTGATGCGTGGATTCTGCGAGCGCGTCAAACCCGACTCAGGAAATGGATTGAACGGAATCAGATTGAATTTGCACGGCACATCTGCCTGACGCACGAGGGCGATCAGCTCACGTGCGTGCTGGTCGCTATCGTTGACGCCGTCCAGCATGCAATATTCGAAGGTAACAAAATCACGCGGCGCGAATTCCAGATAGCGCTTGCAGGCAGCCATCAATTCCACCAGCGGATATTTTTTGTTCAGTGGCACCAGGCCATCGCGCAAGGCATCGTTCGATGCGTGCAGCGATACTGCCAACGCGACTGCGCAATCCTGCGACAGCTTGTCTATCATCGGTACCACGCCGCTGGTCGACAGCGTCACACGGCGACGTGACAAACCATACGCGTTATCGTCCAGCATCAGCTTCAATGCGGTGACGGTAGGTTCATAGTTCAGCAAAGGTTCGCCCATGCCCATCATCACCACGTTGGTGATCTGGCGCTCACCTTTAGGGCCAGGCTCTATGCCTTTGGTACGACGTAATTCAAACTCGGCCATCCACAGTTGGCCTATGATTTCGCCAACCGAAAGATTCCGGTTAAAGCCCTGCTTGCCGGTCGAACAGAAACGGCAATTCACCGCGCATCCAGCTTGTGTCGAAATACACAGCGTGCCACGGTTTTCTTCAGGGATAAATACTGTTTCGACTGCATTGCCCTGCCCCACATCGACCAGCCACTTGCGGGTGCCGTCGGCGGAGGTGTGATCGGAAATCACAGCGGGTGCAGCGATGATCGCGCGCGTAGCGAGTTTGTCACGCAGCGATTTAGCCAAATCGGTCATCGCGTCAAAATCGCTGGCGCCGAATTGGTGTATCCAGCGTTGCAATTGCTTGGCGCGGAACGGCTTCTCACCCAACTCGCCGCAGTAAGCGATGAGTTGCGCAGGATCCAGATCCAGCAGATTGGTGAGAGTCGTCATAAAAACACTTTTTGCTTCTGTCTGCCTGTCGCCTGAACCGCAGTGGCTGGCGACGGACAGAATTTCAAATTAACGCGAATAAACGTTCAGCGCTGGGAAGAAGTAAGCGATTTCAACTTTCGCTGTTTCTTCTGCGTCGGAACCGTGTACGGCATTTGCGTCGATCGAATCAGCGAAATCAGCACGGATGGTGCCTTTTTCTGCTTTCTTCGGATCGGTTGCGCCCATCAGGTCGCGGTGCTTGATGATAGCGTTTTCGCCTTCGAGCACTTGGATGATCACAGGACCGGAGATCATGAAGTCGACCAGGTCTTTGAAGAAAGGACGTGCGCTGTGCACAGCATAGAAACCTTCTGCCTCAGCACGCGACAATTGCGTCATGCGAGCAGCGACGATTTTCAGGCCTGCGCCTTCGAAACGGCTATAAATCTGACCGATTACGTTTTTTGCTACTGCATCCGGTTTAATAATCGACAGTGTGCGTTCGATTGCCATCTGAAAAACTCCAATAAAATGAAAGGGTTAAGACAAAATTCTGATATTTCAACTAACCTTTAATTCTACCATGAAAGCCCCACCTACTTGAAGCAGAAACAAGAGCTTTTAAATGTGAAGATAGCGTTAAGAACAGAACCGTTTATACTATGAGCATGTCAAGAACCTGCTTGGCAACAACTCGAGCTTGATATTTACCTGGAGAAACCATGAGCAATTTACAGCAGACCTTAGCGTCTACCTATGACACCACGGCGGTACGCCATCGCGTCTTGCGCAATACATACTGGCTGCTCGCCCTTTCCATGATCCCTACCGTGCTGGGCGCCTGGATAGGCGTACAGTTCAAATTCGCCTTCTTCTCGGGCAGCCCATTCATGGGGATGATTATCTTTTTGGCAATTGCATTCGGTTTCTTTTATGCAATTGAAAAAACCAAAAATTCCGGCCTGGGCGTTGCCCTGCTGCTGGGCTTCACCTTCTTCATGGGCTTGATGCTGTCGCGCCTGATCGGTCACATCCTCGGCTTTGCCAACGGCACTGCACTGATCATGACCGCTTTTGGTGGTACAGCTGCGATTCTTGCAACGATGGCATCGGTAGCGACCGTTTCCAAACGTGATTTCAGCGGCCTCGGCAAATGGCTGTTCATGGGCGTGCTGGTAATCATCGTTGCCGCAATCGCAAATATCTGGCTGCAATTGCCAGCTTTGCAACTAACCATCTCGGTGGTGGCGATCGGTATTTTCTCTGCCTTCATCTTGTATGATGTACAACGCATCATCAACGGCGGCGAAACCAACTACGTTACTGCGACCCTGGGCATTTACCTGAGCGTCTACAACATCTTCTCCAATTTGCTGGCACTGCTCGGCATCTTTGGTGGCGAACGCGACTGATAAACTTTCAGTGCAATAAACAAAAAGCCGACTTTTCAGTCGGCTTTTTTATTCCTGCAGCTTGCTCACGGATGTTTACGCCGTCGCTGCCGGTGTTGGACGGAGTTCGAATACCGCCATCGATTCCACGTGCGAGGTATGCGGGAACATATTGATTACGCCCGCATTCTTCAAATCGTACTGCCCTTCGTTGACCAAAACAGCAGCGTCGCGTGCCAGCGTCGATGGATTACACGAGACGTAGACGATACGACTCGGCAGCAGATCCGGACGGCTCTTACCCATTTCAGACAAGGCCTCACATACAGCCAGCGCGCCATCACGTGGCGGATCGATGAGCATGCGATCGAATTTACCCAGCTCGACAAAATCCTCTGCTTTCGCCTCAAACAGGTTGCGACAATAAAACGAGGTTTTATCTGCCAGGCCATTCGCCGTGGCGTTTTCCAGTGAACGCTCAGTCAGTGTCGTGCTGCCTTCTATACCGACGACTTCACGCGCTTGTGTCGCAATCGGCAAAGTGAAGTTACCCAATCCGCAGAACAAATCAGCAATACGATCCGTCGGCTGCGCATCCAGCAAACGCAAGGCACGCGCGACCAAAACGCGATTGATTTGATGATTGACCTGTGTGAAATCCGTTGGCTTGAACGGCATCTTCACGTTGAATTCCGGCAGCGCGTAGTGCAGATTATTTTCCGTCGGATAGTACTGATAAGCGCTATCCGGGCCAGCCGGTTGCAACCACCATTGCACCTGGTGCAGGTCGGCAAAAGCCTTTAACTTCACTTCGTCATCAGCTGTCAGCGCTGTCATGATGCGCAAAACCATGGCCGTGACTTTTTCTTGCGCCCCCTGGCCTATCGCCAATTCGATTTGCGGCAAATCATCAATGATAGAGAGCGATGCGATCAATTCACGCAGCGGCATCAGCATAGCCGACACATGCGGCGGCAGGATTTCGCAAGTCTTCATGTCGGTAATGAACGACGATTTGCGCTCATGGAAACCGACCAGCACGCCACCCTTTTTCACCACATTTCGCACTGAAATACGGGCGCGATAACGATAGCCCCAGGTCGGTCCGTGGATAGGACGCAGCATGGTTTCTGCCTTGACCTTGCCTATGTGCTTGAGGTTGTCTTCCAGTATCCGCTGCTTCAATGCGACCTGCGCGCTCGGCTCCAGATGCTGCATGGAGCAACCACCGCAAACACCGAAATACGCGCATTTAGGCTTGGTACGCAGCGACGATTCCTTGATCAGCGACATCATTTTTGCCGCTTCCCAATTCGGTTTTTTACGATAGGAAGAATAGACGACGCGCTCTTTCGGCAATGCACCTTCGACGAAAACGACTTTACCCGGCGTGCCATCCTCATTCTGCAAATGGCCGACACCGCGTGCTTCCATGTCGAGGGATTCGATATCAATAATGGTTTGCTGCATAGGGACTAATTCAGAATCAAGCGCGTAAGCGGATCAAGAGCATAAGCAACTTGCGTTAAATGGGATAAAGAAAGCGAAGGCGGATGATATCAAACTGCGGCACCTTAGCGCCGTATTCCACTCATTTTGTCGCGTATTTGGGCAATACTAGAGCAAGGAGTCCTTGCCGACCCCGGTGCGCGTAAGTGAGCGTTTCAGCTTGACCAATGCCTCTTGCTGGATCTGGCGCACGCGTTCACGAGTGACATGCATTTCGGCTGCCAGCGCTTCCAGCGTCGCTGGATCGTCATTGTCCAGGCCAAAGCGACGGGTGATGACCAGTCGCTGCTTATCAGGTAGTTTTTCCAGCCAATCATGTACCAGCACCGTCATTTCATTGTGCTCGGCCAGTGCATCCGGATCATTCGCATGATCGCCCTGCAGCAAATCCATCAGGCTGGATTGCGGATCACCGTCCAGCGGCGCATCCAGCGAAGTCGCATGTTCGGACAGCGCCAGGATATCCTGCACGTCTTCCACACTGCGGTCGACCAGATGGGCAATGTCTTCAGCGGTCGCATCCTTGCCATCATGATGCTGAGCTTCAAGGTGGAATTTGGCGCGCAAGGTTTGATTCAGTTCGCGCACCACATGTACCGGTAAACGCACGGTACGCGCCTGGTTCATGATCGCGCGCTCTATGCTTTGGCGTATCCACCAGGTGGCATAGGTAGAAAAACGAAAACCACGTTCCGGTTCGAATTTGTCGATCGCCCGCATCAGGCCCAGATTGCCTTCTTCGATCAGGTCCAGCAGGATGACGCCGCGATTGATGTAGTGTTTGGCAATGGAAACAACCAGACGCAGGTTGTGTTCTATCATTTTCTGGCGCGCAGCGAAGTCACCTTGCTTGGCCAGCGTTGCGTAATGTACTTCCTCCGGTACCGTCAGCAAAGGACGGGTACCGATCTGATTCAGGTAATGCTGGGTTGCATCCGTTGACAGCTCGGTTGCGAGGACCTTCTTGAGCTCATCGATACCGGCCACTTCTACCGGTGCAACACGCTCCACCAATTCGACAGCATCACCCTCTTCATCGCTGATGTCGGATTTCTCCGCATCATCGTCGGATTGCAGCGAGAGCTCGGACGACAGTGCATCCGAGTTTTCATCATCTTCTGCGTGAACGTCGTGCTTGCGTGTCATTAGCGATTATCGGCTCGGTAAGAACTTCGATGGATCGACCGGTTTACCCTGCTGTCGAATTTCAAAATGCAATTTCACGGAGTCTGAATCGGAATCACCCATTTCCGCAATTTTCTGTCCTTTATTGACATTTTGTCCTTCTTTTACAAGGATAGCCTTGTTATGCGCATAAGCGGACAATAAATTGCTGGTGTGCTTGACGATAACCAGGTTGCCATAGCCGCGTATGCCACTACCCGCGTACATAACCTTACCTGCTCCGGCCGCCATCACGGCCTGTCCGGATTTACCGGCAATATCCAGGCCCTTGCGACCATCATCGAAAGTACCGACTACCTTGCCTTCTGCAGGCCACATCCAGGACACGCTGTCATCGTCCGTCGCCAGAGCTACCGGTGCTGCAGGTTCGGTAGGCGCTGCCGGTTTGGCAGTGGTAGTAGCGGCAGGAGCAGCCGCTTGCGCGCTATCTGGTTTTTGCATTTCGGCTAAAGTCGCATCCGAATATGGACGCTTCTCGCCACGTGGGCTGGTTTTATTTGTCGCTGTCGTGCTAGCTGTTGTGGTCGAAGGCGGCCCCAGCGGACGGCTTTCGACGCCCGACGAACTGGCTATGGACCCGATTTGCGCACCACCGCTACGTCCAGATGCGGAATCCGGCGGTGCCACGCGCAATACCTGTCCGACCTTAATATCGTTCGGATTGGCCAGGTTATTCCAGGCTACGATTTCACTATAGCTTTGACCAAAATCCAGCGCGATGCGATACAGCGTATCGCCCTTTCTTACGGTATATGTTGTACGGTCTTCGACCGCCGCTTTCGGCGGGGTGGTACCACCGATCCGACGCTCACTGACCGGCGCCGAGTTCTGGGTAGAACTACAGGCGCTGAGTAAGCCGACCAGCGATATCAGGAATATCTGTCGAGTTGTGTTTATTCTCATTACGTTCAATTATTCTTTAGCGATGTTGTGCAGTGTGGGCTAAGTTACGGTACCTGGACGGAGCGGCACAAAATGGCAATCCTCCAGCGTCGAACTTTTCCATTCAAATTTGCTGACGCGTTCTATCAGCTGTAACACCTGATGACGCTCGCCAACCGGGGCGACCAGACGCCCGCCTATAGTCATTTGTTCCAGCAGAGCCTGCGGCACTTCCAGTCCGGCCGCAGCCAAAATGATGCCATCAAATGGGGCCGCCTGGGGTAGGCCAAGCATACCATCTCCGTAATGCAAGCGGATATTTGCAACCCGCATAGGCCGCAAATTGGCTTTTGCCAATTCATGCAAACCCTTGATTCGTTCAATGGAATAGACTTCCTTGGCCACCAGGGACAGAACCGCAGCCTGATAACCGCAGCCGGTTCCGATTTCCAGCACACGATTGAGTACACCACCCTGCTGATTGTTCCGCATAACTTCAATCATTCTTGCCACGATGTAGGGCTGCGAGATGGTTTGATGATAACCAATTGGCAACGAAGCATCGATATAAGCCTGGCTGGCAAGTGCCGGTTCCATGAATAAATGACGTGGCACCGCGTCCATCGCCGCCAGCACCTTGCTGTCTTTTACCCCTTGCTTGGCTACGCGCGCCGTCATCGCCTTGCGTACGGATTCCGACACCAGCGGGGTAGCACGTTCCGCTGCTACCGGCGCAGCAGCTGTCTTGCGCGGTACTTCGACGGGGCGGGTCGGAGTCACAACACGTTTACTGTGTTGGGAGGCATTCAGGGTCGCGGTTTGTGGCGTCACCACCTTGCGCTGTGGTTCTGCCCTGACGCCATTACGCGGCGTTTTCTCGGCTAGCGAGGATAGGGATAAAGGAAAGCGCTTGCTTTTGTCGGTCATACCAAAACCTTCTTCAAGGCTTCCAGTTGCGCCGTATGCGTCAAATCAATTTGCAACGGTGTAATCGATACATGGCCCAACGCTGTGGCGTGGAAATCCGTGCCCTCGCCGGCGTCTTTTTGCCCACCACAGGGACCTATCCAGAAAATGTCACGACCATGTGGGTCCTGCGCCTTGATTACCGCTTCCGACTGATGCCGTTTGCCGAGGCGGGTTGCCACTGGTGGTTTTATTTGTTCGTATGGCAGGTTGGGAATATTGACGTTCAGCAGGAACGGCTTGCCGTACGTATCGAAGCGACGTTCGACGATATCGCGCGCGACCCGCGCAGCTGCATCAATCTGATCCCAACCCTTGTTGACTTGTGAAAACGCTATGGCCGGAATACCGAACAGATAACCTTCAGTTGCCGCCGCCACGGTGCCTGAATACAGGGTGTCGTCCCCCATATTTTGCCCCTGATTAATGCCCGAAACGATCAGATCCGGCGGCTCCGACATAATCCCTGTCAGCGCAATATGGACGCAATCCGATGGTGTGCCATTGATGAAATAAAATCCATTCGCCGCCTGGTAGACGGACAAAGGACGATCAAGGGTCAGGGAATTGGAACTGCCGGAGCGATTGCTGTCTGGAGCTACCACTACGATATCGGCAATTGCTGCCATCGCATCGGCCAGGGCAATCAGCCCCGGAGCCAGGTAACCGTCATCGTTACTGATAAGGATTTTCATCCCTGAATTTTACCTGAAGCAAGCGCCGCTGCCGCATAAGCTTGCCGCTCAATTCAGATAAATTCTGTGCGCTTCAGGCTTCGTCCGTTTGCACGGATTGTTCTGGAATCCCGGTCGCCGCATCGATCGCGCTAAAGAACTCCTGCACCACCGCCAGTTCGCGAGTCCGCTTGAATGGCGGCAGGCTTTGCCAGATGCGCTTGCCATAGGGCTTGGAAATCAGGCGCGGATCACAAATCATCAGCACGCCCTTATCTCGTTCGTCGCGGATCAGGCGACCCGCCCCCTGCTTCAGGTTGATGATTGCAGCGGGCAACTGATGGTGCATAAAGCCATTCAAGCCCTTGCGCTCCAGTGCTTCAATACGCGCCGCCAGCACCGGATCATCCGGCGGTGAAAATGGCAGCTTGTCGATAATGACGACAGACAAGGCATCGCCGCGCACGTCCACACCTTCCCAGAAACTCTGGCTGCCTATCAGGACTGCGTTCCCGGCAGCGCGGAAACGATCCAGCAATTCGGTACGCCCAGCCTCGCCTTGCACCATTAATGGGAATGGCAGCTTGCGTCGCTCAAACTCTTCACGCAGGCGCTCGGCCGCACGATTGACTGCGCGTATCGTGGTGCAGAGCAGGAAGGCACCGCCACCAGCCGCTTCGATCACCGGCAAAGCCGCATCAATCACGGCATCGGTGTACTCAGGTGAATTCGGCTGCGGCAAGGTGTTCGGCACATAGAGCAAACCCTGTTCGCCATATTCGAACGGACTGGGCCAAGATTGTGCTGGTTCGTCCCACAACCCCATTTGCGCGCTGTAGTGATTGAAATCGTTCTTTACTGCCAACGTAGCGGACGTGAAGATCCAGCTGCGCGGCACACCCTCGCGCTGCTTATTGAAAATCGGTGCGATGGATAAAGGTGTCCGGTGTAATTGCAGCGAAGTCGAATACGCCTCCACCCACAATACGCTTTCCTGGCCAAGGATGACTTCTTCGGTCTGCGGCTTATTCCATGCGTCCAGCCGCATCGCCAGTTCCAGCGCCCGCACCCGACATTGTTCTATCGTATCTGCGCGCTCAGCCTGCTTTTGCAGGACGGCGATCATGTTATCGAGCTGCTCTTTTAGTGTTTCCAGCGCTGGAAAAAAAGCGCTCGACGGTGCGATCTGGTTGACTGCCAGGCGCACAATGTCTTGCGGGAAGGTCAGGCGCAGATCACGGGCTGCACGCTCAACAGGTGTCACCGTAGCGGCCCAGTCAGCGCCATCACGTGCATGCGACAAGCCTTCAGCCAGCACATCACGGCACAGTTCCAGTACTTGCGAGGTTGAAATCGTGTCGCCGAAGAAGAGTGTCGCGGTGTCCGGCAACTGATGCGCCTCATCGAAAATAATTGTATTGGCCGACGGCAGCAGTTCCGCCACGCCGGTGTCCTTCAGCGCCACATCAGCGAAGAACAAATGATGGTTAACCACCACCACATCGGCCTGCTGCGCTTCCTTGCGCGCCTTCATTACAAAACAGTCCTGGTAGTACTGACACTCGGCTCCCATACAGGTATCACGGGTCGAAGTCACCAAATTCCAGATGGAAGCTGTTTCTGGTACTTTCGACAATTCCGCCTTATCGCCGGAACTGGTGGTTTTCATGAAGCGCGAAATCTCACGCAGATGACCGACGTCGTCGCGCGAAGTCAGGCGACCATTTTGCAGGGTGCGTTCCAGATGGAAGTGACAGACGTAATTGGCCCGTCCTTTCAGCAAGGCTACCGAGACCGGTGCGTTCAAGGCTTTGCGTACGCTGGGGATATCGCGCAAGTAGAGCTGATCCTGCAAGTTTTTGGTACCGGTCGAGACGATCACCTTGCCGCCCCACAGCAGCGCAGGCACCAGATAGGCAAAGGTCTTGCCGGTACCGGTACCGGCTTCCGCGATCAGCGTCGTTTGATGGGAGATGGCATGCGCAATCGCCTTGGCCATCTCAGTCTGTGACTGGCGCGGCCGAAAAGAGCCGACCGCATGGCCCAGCGGGCTATTAACACCAAACAGCTGATCGATCTCGGCATCGTGTGTGGCGGCTACAGGCAATGCAGAAGGTTCGTCGATCAAAATAACTGTCTAGCTATAAACGTTGGGAATGGGGAAACAAGCGCACATCAACACATCAGTGCGACTGCTGGCAGGAATCAGGCAGGGATATCCGGAATCAATTGCATTTTAAGCAAGGTGATATTGTCTTTCAGCTGCAACTTCCGTTTCTTCAGACGGCGCAATTGTAACTCTTCATGGCGGCCGTCACGCACCATCATCTCAATCACGGCATCCAGGTCCCGGTGTTCCACTTCCAGTTCGACTATACGTTGATGAAGAAGAGCGTGCGCAGTGTTCATAGTCATATCTTGTCTGTCTTCTTGTCGATGAAACAATTCAAATTTCCAAGGCGGTCGCCAGTCAACCACCGTCCTTCAATTGTAAAAAATTCTTACAATTTTAAAAGCCCTGCTTTTACTTCCGCAGGACTCTGCATGCAATAATCAAACGCAACAATTCCTAGCCATAAGTTTAATCCACTAACACGCATGCGCCAATACGAGATAGAAGCAGGAACCGGCCAACACATAGGCGACCGCAGCGAACAGCAAGACCGGGTTGCCCTGTTTGCCGCGCCCAAGGCGCCTGGCTATATGTTAGCCGTCATTGCTGACGGTATGGGAGGTTTATCCGGCGGCGCCCTGGCGGCGGAGCAAGTCGTACGTAGTGCGCAACAGATTTTCGAACGTTTTTCACCGCTGACCGACAATCCGGAAGCTATCCTGCACACTATTGCAGACGAAGCCGACACCGTGATCAAGTTATCGGCCATGTCTTCCGACAAGAAACCGCACAGTACCGTAGTCTTGTTGATCATCACGCCACAAAACAGTGCAATCTGGGCGCATGTAGGTGATTCCCGTCTGTATTACTTCGATGGTCCGAATTGCATCAAGCGTACGATAGACCACACTTATCTGGAACAGTTAAAAGCCGAAAACAAGCTGGATGAAGCCAAAGCCAAGGACCCCTTGCTGGCCAACCTGCTGGTAAATGTACTCGGCAATAGCAACAATGAATTCAATATCAGCCTGAATCGCCGCGACGGCCTGAAGGCAGGCGATTCCTTCCTGCTGTGTACCGATGGCTTATGGTCTTATTTCAGCGATGCCGAACTGGGTGCGGCCATCGCGATGAATACGCCGCGCAAGGCTTCTGAAATGCTGATTGCCAACGCGCGTAAACGAGCTGTCGGTAGCAAAGCTGACAATTGCACTTTAGCCATAGTCAAACTGGTCAAACCAGCCAAGGAAGTCAAAGACTATACGATTAAAAAAATGCGCAGCGCGATTTAAAAACGATTCGAAAACGATTTGAAATTTTTACAAGCGGCGGACTAATTTGACCGCCCTGCTTGACGAAAGCTGCCACTACCCGTTAGCTTCTAACAAAGCGGGAAGATTCTTGAGCATACCTCTACCGCAAGGTAGCCAGCAGTCGCTGAAAACCTACACCCAGACATATCTTTCAGCGCCTGGATAGTTTGTACAGTCCGGCCACAATCCGGGCGTCGTGCAATCCGTCGCCATTTGAAAAGATCATGCATTGAAAAAAACTCTGCCCTCTCGTTCCAACTTCGATAGCTTGCGCGTGCGCTTGCTGGTACTGGTATTGCTCGCGATCGTGCCGCCCGTCATTCTGACAGTCTATGGCGCCTGGAAGGAACGGCAGCAAGCCATACGCATGGCAGAAGACAGTTTGCAGCAATTAACGCAATTGGCAGCCACCAGTGAGGCGCGTTCCATCGAAGGTGCACGACAACTGTTAACAGTGCTGTCCGTTATTCCTGAACTACGCGGCGATGCCAAAACTTGCGGCCAGTTCCTCGGCACCATCCTGAAGAAAAATGAAGGCTATGTGAACTTCGGCGTGGCGCAGTTGAATGGCGACGTCAGCTGCAGCGCACTACCGCTGGCGGAAAAAACCAACCTAGGTGATCGCCCGCATTTCAAACGTACGGTACAGGACAAAACTTTTTCCACCGGCGACTACATCATGGGTCGCACTGTACGCAAACATACGATCAATCTGATGTATCCCATCGTAGGCAATGGCGGCGACGTACAGGCGGTGATTTTCGCCGCGCTCGACCTGAGCGTGCTGGATCGCTTTGTCAGTGATATCGAACTACCAGCAGGTGCGGTGCTGGTAACCGCTGATAGCAACGGCACCATCATCGCCCGACGACCGAATCCGGAAAAATGGATAGGTACGCGCACACCACCATCGCTGTTCGATGTGATGATCAAGGTTGGCTTCGGTACCTCCGCACTGACGGATGCGGATGGCGTGACACGCCTGCATGCGTTCGCACCGGTAGGCACCAACAATATCTCCAACTTCAAGGTCAGCATCGGCATCCCGATGGATGACATTGTGGCACCGGCCAATCACCTGCAGATGATGGAACTCACGACGCTGGCAGTGATTGCCTTGCTGGCTTTAATCGCTGCCTGGTTCGTCGGCGATGTCATCATCCTGCGCCGGGTCAAAGCGCTGGTGCGTACCGCCGATCAGCTTGCAGGTGGCAATCTGAATGCACGTACCGGCATCAAGTACGGCAAGGAAGAAATCAGCCAACTGGCACGTGCCTTCGACAGCATGGCCAGCTCATTGCAGGAACACGAAGCAGAACGTGAACAGTCGAAAGCCATCCTGTTCGCAGAAAAAGAACGTGCACAAGTCACGCTGGAATCGATTGCCGATGCGGTCATTACCACCGACAAATCGGGCAATATTGAATATATGAATCCGGTTGCAGAAAATCTCACTGGTTGGAGCAAAACAGAAGCAGAAGGTTTACCATCAACCCGCGTCTTCAAAATCATCAATGGTCACACGCGTGAACCGGTTCCGAATCCGGTCGAACTGGTATTCGAACAACAGAGCAATGTCGAACTGATCAAAGATACCGTCCTGCTCAGCCGCAACGGCAACGAATACGCAGTTGAAGATTCAGCTGCACCTATACGTGATCGCGATGGCAAAATTATAGGCGTGGTACTGGTGTTCCACGATGTGAGTGACTCACGCAAACTCGCGATACAGTTGTCGCACCAGGCCGCACATGATCCGTTGACTGGCTTGTTCAATCGTCGTGAATTCGAACGCCGACTCGAAGTAGCTATTGATACGCTGGCACTTCAATCCAAACAGCATGCCCTGCTGTATATGGATCTGGATCAATTCAAAATCGTCAATGACACCTGCGGCCATAGTGCTGGCGATGAGTTGCTGCGCCAGATCACTGCCTTGCTACAACCTCTGGTGCGTGATAGCGATACGCTGGCACGTCTGGGTGGTGACGAGTTTGGTGCTTTCCTCGAGAACTGTACACCTGACTCGGCAGTACGCATCGCCGAGAAATTACGTCAGACTATCTGTGACTTCCATTTCGTGTGGCAAGACAAGATCTTCCCTATCGGCGTCAGCATAGGCCTGGTGAATTTCAACAGTGATGCACTCTCGCTGCCAGACTTGCTCAGCGCCGCAGATGCAGCCTGCTATATCGCCAAGGATACCGGTCGCAATCGCGTCCATATTTATCGTGCAGAAGATCATCAGCTGGCGCAGAACCAGGGCGAGATCAAATGGAATGAGCGCATACAAAAAGCGTTTGAAAACGATGGCTTCTGTCTGTACTCACAAGAGATCGTCAACATCCGTCGCGACAACGGCAGCTTCTTCTTTGATGAGCTGCGCCTCTACATGACGGATGATGCCGGCCGCCTGATTCCGACCACGGCCTTCATTCCTGCGGCCGAGCGTTATCACTACATGCCCACCATAGATCGCTGGGTAATACGCACAGTATTCGCGCAGCAGGCAGCATCGCTATTGAAGTCAGATGGCGATCTCCATGTATTGCTGATCAAGATATCCGGCAGCTCACTCGATGATGAAACTTTCATTGATTTCGTACGCGAACAATTCATACACTTTGCCCTGCCTTACGATTCGATTTGCTTTGCGATTGCAGAAACCACAGCGATCACCAATCTCACGCGCGCCTTGAGTTTCATCGACACCTTGAAGCCGCTAGGTTGCCGCTTCGCGCTGGATGATTTTGGCAGCGGTATGTCGTCCTTCACTTACCTGAAGCATTTGGATGTCGATTTCCTGAAAATCGATGGTGGCTATATCCAGGGTATGGAGAACGATCCGGTCGACTTTGCCAAGATAGAAGCAATACAACACATCAGCAACGTGATGGGTATCAAAACCATCGCACCGAATGTCGATAGCGACACCATCTTGAAAAAATTGCGCAGCATAGGCATCAGCTATGTACAAGGTAGCGCACTGCATGCCAAGAAACCCTTCTATCCACCACTGGATGGAAAATAAGTTCGCCAGTAATTTAGTCCAATAAAAAAGCCAGACAGGTACAAACCTGACTGGCTGATGAATTTATCCGAGTACTCTCGGAGCGAACCTGCGGACTAAGTCACAGACCTGCCTTACTTGCGCGAGAACAGAAAGCCCAGCACCAGGCCGAGACCAGCGGAAATAGTGACCGCGCGCCATGGGTTATGCGTGACATAGTCGTCCGTGGTCGACGCAACTTCCTTGGTTTTTTTCACGGCAACGGTAGGGATTTCCTTGGCTGCAGCGATAGCGGAATCCATGAATTCCACATACTTCTTGCTCAGCTCACCGGTTTTTTCTACCGCCTGCGATTTGGCTTCACGCGCCAGTTCCTTCGTATCCTTAGACAAGGCTTTCAGATCTTTCGAAATATCATCTACTTTGGATTCCATCATCGTTTTCTCCTAAAAGGTGTATCAATGTTCCGCCTGTCAGCGGCACGAAAAAACGCCCTGTTCATAGCATCAGGGCCAGGCTATCAACTCATGGACAAATGGGCACGATCACGCAAATTCTTCATGAGCTCGTGGTGTTGGATCACGCTCTGATACTGACGTTCCACCACAGCTCTCACATCGAGCGGCAAATCCTGCTCCAGCGCACGGCGATAACTTTTCAGCGCCAGATCTTCGCCACGCTCACATTCCTTCATAACTGCATCATCGTTTTTCCCCATCAGCGATGACTTGATGTCTATCCAGCGACGGTGCAAGCTTGTGCCCCGGCTATGACCTTGCTCGGGATTGCCACCGCGTGAAACCAGCAAAGCACTCAACTCCTGGGCCGCGTCATTACAACCATGCGCGAGGCTCAGAAAAGGCTGCTTCAATTGAGCATCACGTATATCTTCTGCGCAGGTCTTGAAACCTGCTTCGCCATCCCTGCACGCCTCCAGCAATTCATTGAGGGTCGTCAGCACATCGTCTCTCATCATGATTCCTTTCAGAAAACATCAAATCCGGCTCTCATGTTTTTCCCCCGAGTGCCGTAGCGAATTCTGTCACGTGTTACTTCGACCACGAATCGCCACTACCGATCCGAGCAAGCGTGGAAATTTTTAGAGCGCGTTTTCTTTGGTGGAAAATACCGATGGATCACTATCGGTATGGGATGGCAGTAAAAATCAATATGAGGCAAAGCCGTACAGAACTCTGTTCGGCAACGCACATATAACTATGAAGTCTTGATTTCACATTAGTTATATATTCGTATGCGCAATTCGAGGCAAAATAGACGCTTATTGCTGCTAAATTCATATTTCTGACAGGCAAGGTACAATGTTCGATGCGTTTGGGCATACTGGGCCATCAATTGGAATCGTAGTTTCCGCGTCGTTCCACTTCATTCTTGCTGCCTCGACACCGCAGAAGTTGCTGAAATATCAAGTCAATCTTCATTTAGCCGAACGAGCTTAAAAGACAGAAAACCTATACGTTTTCTGCCCAGTATCGTGCTGAAAGAAATACCAGGAAAGCTTGCGAATTTCGTATCAAACCAGTTTGTCTTTTTAAATGAATAAAGCCTTTCTATGCTGACCGCACATTACGACTCGCTACTGGTATTGATCTCATTACTGGTTGCCATACTCGCCTCTTACACGGCGCTGGACATGGCAGGCCGGATCAATTCCACCAGCGATAAGGGCGCCACCCTATGGCTGGTCGGCGGTGCAATCGCGATGGGTATAGGCATCTGGTCCATGCACTTCATAGGCATGCTGTCCTTCAACCTGCCGATCGCACTCGGCTACGATTTGGGCATTACGGCGCTCTCGCTATTGATCGCAATCGTCGCATCCGGCTTTGCCTTATGGCGCATCAGCCAACCTGAATTACCGTTTATAAAATTGCTGGGCAGTGCCGTCCTGATGGGCGTGGCCATTGCGGCCATGCATTACACCGGTATGGCCGCAATGCGCATGACACCAAGCATCGACTATGACCCGCTGTTGTTTGCGCTGTCTATCCTGATTGCGATCAGTGCCGCTGGCGCCGCCTTGTGGATCGCGTTCCGCCTGCGACGCAATACACCAAATGTAGGCCGCTGGCGTGCAATGGCTGCCGTGGTGATGGGTATCGCCATCATCGGCATGCACTACACCGGCATGGCTGCTGCCAGCTTTCCGCTCGGCAGCATTTGCCGTGCGGCAGTCGAAGGCGTCAGCCCGGGCTGGCTGGCGATCGTTGTCATCGTCACCACCCTCGCCGTATTGGCGATCGCATTGCTGACATCGGTACTGGATGCACGCCTCGATTCACAAACCGGCAAACTGGTACGCTCGCTGGCCTTGGCCAATCAGGAATTGACCAAGCAGGCATTGCAGGACAACCTGACCAAACTACCTAACCGTACCCTGCTGGAAGACCGCCTCGATCAAATGGTGCACAAGGCAGTGCGTGAGCAAGGCCGCTTTGCATTGATGTTCATCGACCTTGATGGTTTCAAGGCGATCAATGATTCGCTCGGCCATCATATCGGCGACCTGTTGCTGATTGATGTCGCGCAACGCATACGCGACAACATTCGCGCGCAGGATACGGCAGCCCGCCTCGGCGGTGATGAATTCGTCATGCTGATTGAAGTCAAGGAGCCGGAAGATGCCGCTTCGGTAGCGGACAAGCTGTGCACCACACTGAACCAGCCTTTCGATATAGCGCAATACAACCTCGGCATATCGGCCAGTATCGGTATCGCCGTGTATCCGGAAGACGGCAAGACACGGCACGATTTGCTGGTGCATGCCGATGCGGCGATGTACCACACCAAGAGTACCGGACGTAACGGCTATCACTTCTTCGAAGCATCGATGAATATCAATGCGCACAATCAGTTGCAGGTGATACAGGATTTGCGCACGGCACTGGAACGCAAGGAATTCCGTCTGCACTATCAGCCCAAGTTCAATACGACCGATGGCGTAGTAGTCGGTGCCGAAGCACTGCTGCGTTGGCAGCACCCAGTGCGCGGCATCATTGCACCGGCTGACTTCATCAGCCTGGCAGAAAAAACCGGCCTGATTGTCCCTATCGGTGAATGGGTGCTGGATGAAGCTTGCCGCCAGATGCGCAAATGGTATGACGAGGGTTACCCGCAATGGAAGATGGCTGTAAATCTGTCCTCCGTCCAGTTCAGCAATGACAATCTGGTGGAGATGGTGAAGGAAACGCTGGAGCGCAATAATTTGCCAGCTACCTCGCTGATGCTGGAAGTTACAGAATCCACTGCCATGCACAATGTCGAAGCCAGCCTGACCATCCTCGAACAACTGGTGAATCTCGGCGTGGAAATTTCAATCGACGATTTCGGCACCGGCTATTCCAGCCTGCTCTACCTGAAACGCCTGCCTGCAACCGAGCTGAAGATAGACCGCGGTTTCATACGCGATCTGGCGCAAGGAACGGATGACGCATCCATCGTTTCTGCCATCGTGGCGCTGGGGCGCTCGCTCAATTTGCGCATCGTGGCAGAAGGTGTGGAAACCGAGAAGCAGCAGGAATTCCTGACCACCCTCGGCTGCGATACCTTACAAGGCTATTTCATGGGCCATCCGATGGCATCCGAGCAATTCATGGCCGCGATCGATGCACTGAAGGCCATACAGCTGAACCTGCACACACCAGGTAGCATGGGCAACACCGGGCTGCACATACAGCACTAATCTACTTGGTGCAATAAGCCAGTGCCAGCGGATCGTATAGCGATGCGCTGTAGTGCCAGGACTGATGCCACACCATATACGGCGTCAACACCTGCGATTGCCCCAAATCGACAGCGTAGGCTTCCGGTACGGCAGAGATCCAGGCCACTATCATCACTGCCGCAGCAGTCGTGAAAACGACCAGGCTCAAAGCGGCCAGGAACAGTCGGAAGATATGCGAATTATTTGCATGCTCCATACAGCCTCCCCTTGCACAGGCAGTGCTACCAAGCGATGTATAGGAGCTGCGATTCTAAATCCGGGCAACACGGGCATTCTGTACGCTGTCGCACTTAAGCCTGCGATCGCCGAACTTACACAGCCGCAAACAAAAAAGGCCTTGCTTGGTGGCAAGGCCTTCGCATAGTCAGCGACACATGATCACAGTTGCGGATTCAGTTTCTCTATCTTCGAATGCAATTTATTCAAGGCAGAAATATAGGCCTTGGCCGACGCAACCACGATATCCAGATCAGCGCCAACGCCATTAACGATACGTCCAGCTTTGGACAAACGCATGGTGACTTCACCTTGCGACTCGGTACCGGTAGTGATGGCGTTCACGGAGAACAGCAACAATTCAGCCCCACTCTCAACCTTGGACTCAATCGCATTGACGATGGCATCCACCGGACCATTGCCCTCGCCTTTGCAGCTTTCTTCCTTGCCATCTATCGAGAAGACGACATTCGCTGCCGGTTTGGAACCGGTCGACGATTGCTGTGACAAGGAAACAAAGCTGTAATATTCCTTCTCATGCGATTGCTGCTCGTCCGATACCAGCGCCATGATGTCTTCGTCGAAGATATCGGATTTACGATCAGCCAATTCCTTGAAGCGCACAAAGGCTGCATCCATCTCTGCAGCTGAATCCAGCGTAATGCCGAGTTCTTCCAGGCGCTGCTTGAATGCATTGCGACCGGACAATTTACCCAACACAATCTTGTTGGTGCTCCAGCCCACATCTTCTGCACGCATGATTTCGTAGGTATCACGCGCCTTCAATACGCCATCCTGATGAATGCCGGAAGCATGAGCAAACGCGTTCGCACCGACCACGGATTTATTCGGCTGCACGGCAAAGCCTGTAATCTGCGACACCAGTTTTGAAGTAGGGACAATCTGCGTGGTATCGATGCCGACTTCCAGGTTGAAGTGATCTTTACGGGTACGCACCGCCATCACGATTTCTTCCAGCGCAGTATTACCGGCACGCTCGCCCAGGCCGTTGATCGTACATTCAACCTGGCGCGCGCCACCTATCATCACACCAGCCAGCGAGTTCGCTACCGCCATGCCCAGATCGTTATGGCAATGCACGGACCAGACCGCCTTGTCCGAGTTCGGGATACGTTCGCGCAAGGTCTTGAGCATATTGCCGTACAGCCCAGGCACACCGTAACCGACGGTGTCGGCGAAGTTAATGGTGGTCGCACCTTCGTTGATGACTGCTTCAATCACGCGGCACAGGAAATCGATATCGGAACGGCTGCCATCTTCCGGGCTGAACTCGATGTCGTCGGTGAAGTTACGCGCATAACGCACGGCCAACTTCGCTTGTTCAAACACCTGATCCGGCGTCATGCGCAGCTTCTTCTCCATATGCAAAGGAGACGTCGCGAGGAAGGTATGGATACGCTTTCTTTCGGCTGGCGCCAGGGCTTCGGCAGCACGTGCAATATCTTTGTCATTCGCACGCGACAGCGAGCACACGGTGGCATCCTTGATGATGCTGGAAATCGCATGGATAGATTCAAAATCACCTTGCGACGCCGCAGCAAAACCGGCTTCGATAATGTCGACCTTCAAACGCTCCAGTTGTCGTGCGATGCGGATTTTTTCATCCTTGGTCATCGAAGCGCCGGGAGATTGCTCACCATCACGCAGGGTGGTGTCAAATATGATGAGTTTGTTGGAAGACATGTTTATATCCTTGGGAAATGCGCCTTGGGAAAAGCTATTCAGTACTTGTAAAAATCAGATCAGTGATCGTCGTGTGGTTCCAGCTCGGTCTGGACAATGCTGCTGACCGGTTTGCCTTTGGCCAGACGCCAGAAATAAACGCAGTACCCGGACAAGCCATACAGGACAAATAAACCAAACAACACTTTAGGCGGATCACTGGATACCACTACGAACGCCAGCACGATCAGGAAGATCCCGATAAACGGCACCGACTTGCGGAAGTTGATGTCCTTGAAGCTATAAAACGGTACGTTAGTCACCATGGTCAGACCGGCATACAAAGTAATACCCCACGCAATCCAGCTCAGGTCAGGACCGGCAAAACCCAGGTCTTGCATCAGCCAGATAAAGCCAGCGACCAGTGCTGCTGCAGCCGGGCTAGGCAAGCCCTGGAAGTAACGCTTGTCGACCACTGCAATATTCGTATTGAAACGTGCCAGGCGCAAAGCACCACCAGCGCAGTACACGAAAGCGGCGAGCCAGCCGAGCTTGCCCATATCCTGCAGCGCCCAGACATACACCACCAGCGCCGGTGCCGCACCGAAGGAAACCATATCAGCCAGGCTGTCGTACTGCGCGCCAAACTCGCTTTGGGTATTCGTCAGGCGGGCCACACGACCATCAATCGCATCCAGCACCATCGCTGCGAAAATCGCAATTGCAGCGTAGTCGAACTTCTGCCCCATTGCCATCACGATGGCGTAAAAGCCGCAAAACAGTCCGGCCGTGGTGAATGCATTCGGCAACAGGTAAATACCACGGCGGCGCAGGGTTGGACGCGGCATAAGGACTTCCTCCGTCTCAGGTGGCAAACTCTGGTTGCCACGTGCAAGCCTGCCGAGCGGCCGGGGCTTGGTATAAGGAACTTTGCTATTTTTCGCTTTTCGACGATTGAAACTTGACATGCGTGTCCTGTTTTCAGCTGGCGCTGTGGTTGGAAGATCAGGAGGCGTAGTGTATCAGACGGGCAATGTAACCGGCTGATGGTGGCCATAAACATCACATAATTCTTGCCCTGCAACAGGGCTGGAAATGCGTTAAAAACGACAATGGCCGCTACTTCGGTAGCGGCCATTCCTGGATTTCATGCTGCAATGCGATATCGGGCGTATGCCGCGCTATCACATCCGGTCTTAACGGAAGCGCACCTTGCCTACTACACGCATGTTCAAGGTTGTTTCGCCTGGTTCAAAGCTAGGCTCTTCTACCGGTGCTGCATCGGCTGCCATCGAGGCCCGCATCATCTTCGGTGCAGCCGCCATTTCCGCGTAGTTACCGGAACCTTCAAAGTCCACGGTATCCATCACCGCATCGGCCGGGTTACGACCCATCGCACGTGCAATCGCCGCGGTACGTTCAGTCAGGTTTTTATAGGTTGCATCGATACGCTCTGCATCCAGCTTCTTCGCGGTCGCATCAGTCAGGCCAAATTGCAGGCCGTTCAGGGCCAGCACGCCCTGCGCTGCCGAGACTGTCTTAGGCAATGCGTTCAGGTTGGTGGTTTTTACTTCCAGATACTGGCCGACACGCCATGCGGTAGGCTGGCGCGCTTTATTCGACTGACGCGGCTGGTCTTCCGGATAAACCGCATAGGTGTAATAACCGCGTGTGCTCAGCACGGCTTGCGGATCGGCTTTGCGCACGATCTCGGTACCCTGCTTCATTTTTTTATTTACGCGTGACGCTGCAGCTGCTTTGTCCTTGTCCTGCTCTTCGACCATCAGCGTCAGGCGTGCTTCGTCATTCGCGTGTTTGACTTCGCCATAAGCAGGAACGATGACCAGGGTGCCCGTCGTTTGTACCGGTGCTGGTGACTGTGCAAATGCAGTCGCACTCGCAGCTACGCAACCAAGGGCCAGCAGGGTTTTGAATTGTGACATGTGATATCTCCCAAAAAAACGTAAAAGAAAGGCAAGCTGCGATTCGACAGCCAGCTTATGGCTTAAGTTCTTTCTGACCAGCAATCGTCACACTTTTTTACAAGATTGGCTAGCCAGCAACTAGTTAAGCCAAATTAGTTTTTGGTTTGGTCTACCAGTTTGTTTTTAGCGATCCAAGGCACGCGAAGACGAAAAAAAACCACGCTAGTGCGTGGTTTTTCGGCTGAGCGCGGTATGCGCTTGCAAGCGCATACCGTTTGATGCCCGCAGCTAGTTAAATCAAACTTAGTTTTTAGTTTGATCTACCAGTTTGTTTTTAGCAATCCAAGGCATCATCGCGCGCAGTTTTGCACCAACTTCTTCGATTTGGTGTTCAGCTGTCAAACGACGACGGGAAATCAGGGTAGGTGCGCCTGCCTTGTTTTCCAGGATGAAGCTCTTCGCGTATTCGCCGGTTTGAATGTCTTTCAGGCATTGACGCATTGCATTTTTGGTGTCTTCAGTGACGACGCGTGGGCCGGTCACGTATTCACCGTATTCTGCATTGTTCGAGATCGAGTAGTTCATGTTAGCGATACCGCCTTCATAGATCAGATCAACGATCAGTTTCAGTTCGTGCAAGCATTCGAAGTAAGCCATTTCCGGAGCGTAACCAGCTTCGGTCAGGGTTTCGAAACCAGCTTTGATCAGTTCAACCGCGCCACCGCACAGAACAGCTTGTTCGCCGAACAAATCTGTTTCCGTTTCTTCGCGGAAGTTGGTTTCGATGATGCCGGCACGGCCGCCGCCGTTAGCCATTGCGTACGACAAAGCGATGTCGCGTGCGACGCCGGATTTGTCCTGGTACACAGCGATCAGGTGAGGCACGCCGCCACCTTGCGAGTAGGTACCACGTACGGTGTGGCCTGGTGCTTTTGGCGCGATCATGATGACGTCCAGATCAGCGCGTGGCACAACTTGACCGTAGTGAACGTTGAAGCCGTGTGCGAATGCCAGTACTGCGCCTTGTTTAGCGTAAGGAGCAACGTTTTCGTTGTAGACCTGAGCGATGTTTTCATCTGGCAGCAAAATCATGATGACGTCAGCAGCTTTAACTGCGTCATTGACTTCAGCAACGTTCAGACCTGCGTTCTTCACTTTATCCCAGGATGCGCCGCCTTTACGCAGACCGACAGTCACTTTGACGCCGGAATCGTTCAAGTTTTGCGCGTGCGCGTGACCTTGCGAACCGTAACCGATGATGGCAACGTTTTTACCTTTGATCAGCGACAGATCACAATCTTTATCGTAGAAAACTTTCATGATGTTCCTAAATGGTGTTGTTGGTGTGAATGAACTACTTAAACTTTGAGTATGCGTTCGCCGCGACCGATGCCGGAGCCGCCCGTACGGACAGTTTCCAGAATCGCCGTGCGATCGATCGAATCGATAAACGCGTCGAGCTTGGTTTTGTTACCGGTCAACTCGATGGTGTAAGTCTTGTCCGTGACGTCAATGATACGACCGCGGAAGATATCTGCAGTACGTTTCATTTCTTCACGCTCCTTACCGACCGCACGTATCTTGATGAGCATGAGCTCACGTTCGATAAACGCACCTTCGGTCAGGTCGACCACTTTCACCACTTCGATCAAACGGTTCAAATGCTTGGTGATTTGCTCAATCACATCGTCCGAGCCGCTGGTGACAATTGTCATCCGCGACAAGGTTGCATCTTCGGTTGGGGCCACGGTCAACGTTTCAATGTTGTAACCACGCGCAGAGAACAAGCCTACTACGCGCGACAAGGCACCCGCTTCATTTTCCAGTAAAACAGAAACGATATGGCGCATCACAGATCCTCCGAACCCAACAGCATTTCAGTCAAACCCTTGCCTGTCTTGACCATAGGCCAGACGTTTTCGGTTTGATCCGTAATGAAATTCATGAATACCAGTCGGTCTTTCATGTCGAACGCTTCTTTCAGTGCGCCATCGACATCAGCCGGATTTTCGATCTTCATACCGACGTGACCGTAAGACTCAACCAGCTTGTTAAAGTCAGGCAGGGAATCCATGTAGGACTCGGAATAACGTGAACCGTATTCCAGCTGTTGCCACTGACGAACCATACCGAGGAAGCGATTGTTCAACAGAATGATTTTCGGTGTCAGGTGGTACTGCTTACAGGTCGCCAGTTCCTGGATACACATCTGGATCGATGCTTCACCAGTGATACAGGCGACGGTTGCATCCGGATTCGCCTTCTGCACACCCATCGCGTACGGCAAGCCGACGCCCATGGTGCCGAGACCACCCGAGTTGATCCAGCGACGTGGCTTGTTGAACGGATAGTATTGCGCCGCCCACATTTGATGCTGGCCTACGTCCGAAGTGATGAATGCATCACCCTTGGTGACTTCCCAGACTTTCTGGATCACCGATTGCGGCTTGATGACTTCTGTCGACTCTGCGAACTTCAGGCAATCACGCTTGCGCCATTCGTTGATTTGCTTCCACCACGCCGACAGCGCAACGCTGTTCGGTTTGGCATCGGCCGCATCCAGTTGCGCCAGCAATTCAACCAGCACTTCCTTGACGTTGCCAACGATAGGAATATCAACCTTGACGCGCTTCGAGATCGACGATGGATCAATGTCGATATGAATAATTTTGCGCGGAGTTGCAGAGAAATGTTTAGGGTTGCCGATCACGCGGTCATCAAAACGTGCGCCGATCGCGATCATCACATCCGAATGCTGCATCGCCATGTTGGCTTCATAGGTACCGTGCATACCTGGCATACCAACGAATTTGTCGCTCGAGGCTTTGTATGCGCCCAGACCCATCAGGGTGTTGGTGCATGGATAGCCGAGACGATCAACCAGACGATTCAGTTCTTCCGAAGCATTGGCCAGGATCACACCGCCGCCGGTGTAGATCATCGGACGCTCTGCTTGCAACAAGAGCTGCACAGCTTTGCGGATTTGACCGGAGTGACCTTTGTCTACCGGCTTGTACGAGCGCATTTCGACTTCTTGCGGATACTCGAACACGCACTTGTGCATCGTGATGTCTTTAGGGATGTCGATCAGCACCGGACCTGGACGGCCAGTGGTAGCGATGAAGAAAGCTTTCTTCATGGTCGCTGCCAGATCTTTGACATCCTTGACGAGGAAATTGTGTTTAACGCATGGACGGGTAATACCGACGGTATCGCATTCCTGGAATGCATCCAGGCCGATCGCGTGCGAAGGCACCTGACCGGAAATGACGATCATCGGAATCGAATCCATATACGCAGTCGCCAAACCGGTTACGGCATTGGTTACGCCAGGACCAGAGGTCACCAGGCAAACGCCGACTTTATTGGAGCTGCGGGAATATGCGTCAGCAGCATGTACGGCGGCCTGTTCGTGGCGCACCAGGATATGCTGGAATTTGCTGTGATTGAAAATCGCGTCGTAGATGTAGAGCACTGCGCCGCCAGGGTAGCCGAACACATGTTCAACACCTTCTTCAGCCAGGCAACGGACAACGATTTCGGCGCCAGTCAATTCTTCGCCGATTTTATTATTGCTGGTAGTACTTGTTTCATTGGTCATGCTAACGTCCTTTCAAGGTCCATTGGAAATTGATCGGATGCTCTCTCCTGATGAAACCGCTTAATACTCCAGTGCTTAGGCATCCCTTTTTTGTGCGGTCACGCCGATTCGTCACACATGTGTGTATGTGTTTCAAAAAGACGCTTAACGCGACTCGTTCAGCCAGAGGTTCTGGGGTAATGACGGATTTCTCGCGCTTGTGGCGCGGGTTAGAGCAAACAGCTTTCAAATTGTTTGAAGCGCGTCCCTCAACAAAATTGCATCATGCGCAATATGCGGAAAGACCATGGGTACCCTTTGAGATGGTAAGGGGAACGATACGTTACTGCGTTGCACAATATAGGTCAAGCTAAATCGCTGGAAAGCGGTGTGAAATCAACGATTTTGCGCAAAAAGCACCCACAAACGAGGCTTTTTTGCTAGCATGCGTGCAGTTTAAAAACGTGATCGTCGAATTGTTAAGACATCTCATCCCGAAACACCCTCGGCAGCGTTCAATCGAATGCGCTGCATCCAATGGCAACTGATAAAGAACTTTCGGATTTTCTCGAAGATGTCGAACGCCGCGCCTTCAAACAGGCGGTGTACGCGGTTCGCAAGGAAGAATCGGCACTGGACATCGTCCAGGATGCCATGATCAAGCTCGCAGAGAAATACGGCGACAAGCCCGCCCCCGAACTCCCCATGCTGTTCCAGCGCATCCTGCAAAATACTATCCGCGACTATTTTCGCCGCGAAAAAGTCCGCACTTCGTGGATTAGTCTGTTTTCCAGCTTCGGAAATAAGCAAGAAGACCAGGAAAATTTCGATGCGATGGATATGATAGAGGCAGAGGAAGGCAGTTTTGGCTCCGAAACCGGCCTAGTCAAGCTGGAACGCAAGCAAATCCTCGAATTCATAGAGCATGAAGTACAAAATCTCCCATCGCGTCAACGAGAAGCCTTCCTGATGCGTTATTGGCAGGATCTGAACGTGGCAGAAACTGCCGCCGTAATGGGATGCTCTGAAGGAAGTGTAAAAACGCACTGTTCCCGTGCAACGCATGCCTTGGCTCAGGCGCTCAAAGCCAAAGGAATTTACCTATGAAAACCAAAGAACTGGATCTCGCATACAAGTTGAGCCATGCGCTGGATGAAAGCGCCAACACAGTTTCGGCAAACACCGCCGAACGCCTGGCATCTGCGCGCAAAATCGCGCTATCCCGCAAAAAGCAAGGTGTCGCAGTGCCTGCATTCGTACCGCAGCCTGCACTTGCATCCTACGGCAGCGCGCTTACTCCGTCGCATAGCCGCTGGGCCTGGCTGGGTCGTATGGGCCTGGCTTTGCCGCTGGCTGCTTTGGTTTTCGGCCTGTTTGCCATCTATCAGTTTGAACAACAACAGCAAATCATGGATTCCGCATCGATTGATGCGGAAGTATTAACTGACGATCTGCCTATATCTGCTTATCTGGATCATGGTTTTGATGCATTTTTAGCAAAAGGGGACAAATAGGCATGAAGGCATGGATTTTTTCCCTGAATACATCAGCTCCAGGGAAAATCACTAATACCCTCTTCGCCTTGTCCCTTGCATATACCAGTGCAACGCAAGCAACGCCGGCTAGCGCGCCGACGCCTGCACCTGCGCCCGCTGCTCCGGTTGTCACCAAACCCGTAGTCAAAGCAACGCCTGCACCTGCCAAGACCAGCACCAAATCAGAGTGGAACAAACTCAGCCCCGCCCAAAAGCAGGCGCTGGAACCATTGGCTGGTGACTGGCACAAGCTGGACGCCTTCCGCAAGGAGAAATGGCTGGAGCTGGCAAATCGCTTTGCCAGCATGACACCGCCTGAACAGGAACGCATGCAGGAACGCATGCGTGACTGGGTCAAACTGACTCCTGAGCAAAGACGTCTGGCGCGCGAAAACTACAATCGCGCAAAAAAACTGAATGCCGAACAAAAAGCCCGGCAGTGGGAAGAATATCAACAGCTGCCTGACGAAAAGAAAAAGCAATTGGCTGAAACATCGCCACCACCCAAGCGCATCGTCAATCCGCCGCGCCTGAGTAACGCGCAAGGCCTCAGCAATGGACAAAATCCGGCACCAGTAAAGCCGGCCAAACCAGTCCCGGCCAAACAACCGGTGCCGCGTCAGGAAGCGATACAACCTTCATTACCTCCACCGGCAGCAGTGCCGGCTACAGCGCCTGCGGTACAATCACAATAAAACTACCGCTCGCGCCTTATGTCATTGAATAGCTCTGATACGCCTACGATCAAACGCCGCCTGACTACAATGATTTATGAAGGCGTCCTGCTATTCGGTGTGATTGCCATAGCCGGCCTGCTGTTCTCCACCATTTTCCAGCAACGTAATGCCCTCTATCTGCGCCATGCCTTGCAGTACTGGCTGTTCTTTGTCGTCGGCGCCTATTTCGTCTGGTTCTGGATACACAGCGGTCAAACGCTGCCGATGAAAACCTGGCGTATCCGTCTAGTGACAGTTGATAACCATACGCTGAGCTTCAAACATGCGGTCGCACGCTACTTCCTCGCCTGGTTGTGGTTCCTGCCCGGACTGGCGATTGCATGGGCGCTGGATGCCAAAGCATGGACTTCGGTGGCCATCGTCTGCGCCAACATCGCTGCTTGGGCACTCGCTGCCTATGTGCATCCGAGCCGCCAATTCCTGCATGACCGCATCGCCGGTACCAAGCTGATCCAGCTAAGCAAAATCAAATAATCCACCGCCTGCCATCGCGCAGGCATGGCTTCCCACACCGCCCTGCTACGCTATTTGCCATCAAAAGTGAATCTTGTTGATTCCTTATGGTCTATGCATAGGTAGAATGAGTCGTACCTTCAGTATTCATCTTGATCGACGTGCCATGCCTATATAGGCATTTTTGTTTAACCAAAAAGCGGAGAAGTCACATGGTAAAGAAACTGAAAAAAACAACGAAATCAGGAAGCAAACAACTGTCCGATGGCGTACACGCTTCAGCCCAGCAAATCTGGCAAGCAGGCCTGGAAGCCTTTGCCAAGACGCAGCAAGAAGGTGAAAAAGTCCTCGCCAAGCTTGCAAAAAAAGGCAGCAACCTGCACAAGCGCACACGCAAGATCGCTGAAAGCAAAGTGGCCAATGTCTCTGATGGTTTGCTCAAACTCAGCGACAACGTCGGCAAACAGGCATCCAGCTCCTGGGACAAGCTGGAGCAATTGATCGAAAACACGGTCGCCAATTCGCTTAATCACTTTGGCGTTTCAACCAAAAAAGAACTGGAAGCGCTGCACAAGCGCATCGATAGCCTGACCAAATCAGCCACTGGAGTTACAAAAAAACCAGCAGCTAAGAAAACTGCAGGCAAAAAGGCCGCCGCCAAGAAAACAGTGGCAAAGAAAGCGGTAGCGAAAAAAGCAGCAGCCAAACCAGCTGCAAAAAAATCGCCAGTCAAGAAAGCCCCGGCCAGGAAAGCAGCAACGAAAAAGCCAGCAGCACGTAAAGCCGCTGTAAAAACTGCTTAAGCCAATTCCAGTAAGTTAATATCTCGTACCGCAGGGTTTGCGCCTGGCGCAAACCCGCTTTCGTAACATCGCATATCCAACCATCACCTCCCTGCTCTGAAAATGAAATCTCTTTGTGTTTATTGCGGCTCGTCTTATGGAGCCAAACCGATTTATGCCGAAGCTGCACGCTCACTGGCCAAAGAAATGGTCGATCGCCAGATTGAGCTGGTCTATGGCGGCGGCAATGTCGGCTTAATGGGCGTCATTGCCAACGAAATCCTGCGCCTGGGCGGCAAAGCCACTGGCGTGATTCCTCAAGCCTTAATGGATAAGGAAGTCGGACACAAAGAACTCACGCATTTGCACGTGGTGAAGGACATGCACGAACGCAAAGCATTGATGGCTGAACTATCGGATGGTTTTGTTGCGATGCCGGGCGGCATAGGCACGCTGGAAGAGCTGTTTGAAATCCTGACCTGGTCGCAACTTGGTTTCCATCAGAAACCGATAGGCGTATTGAATGTCGATGGCTTTTATGACGGGCTGGTCGCCTTCCTGCAAAACCAGGTCGCACAAGGTTTTGTGAAAGCAAACCAGGCCGCATTGATGATGCACGAAAATACCGCCCTCGCGCTGCTGATACGTTTGCAGACTTTCGTACCGCAACCCAGCACCAAGGTGCTGGATGCGCTGGCAGCTAAAACACTGCTGCCTTAATTTTACTCATTCATGCATCCAGCGCCTGGCGGAAATCTTCCACCAGGTCTGCGGTGTCTTCTATCCCTATCGACACACGGATCAGTGATTCTGCGATTCCCATGCTGGCACGACGCTCGGCACCCATTTCATAGAAAATGGTATGCGCGACCGGTATCACCAGTGTGCGGGTATCGCCGAGATTACTGGCCGACACGCCCAGTTGCAGGCGATTCAGGTAATCGAAGCAATCGATGCCATCCTTCAGTTCGAAACTGAACAAGCTGCCATACGCACGGAATAGTTCAGTCGAGATCGCGTGCTGCGGATGTGATTTCAAACCCGGGTAATACACTGCGGCGACGCGCTCATCTGCTTCCAGCATCTGCGCGACAGCCAGCGCATTCGCACATTCACGATCCAGGCGCAACGCCATGGTTTCCGCGCCAACTGCCAGATGATGTGCAGCCTCTGGTCCGAGCGAACCACCAAAATCGCGCAAGGCTTTAGCACGTATCTGTGCCATACCCCACTGCGTCGTCGGGTAACGTTTATAGGTTTCGAGGATATTCGGGAAACGAGCCCAGTCATACAAACCGGTATCGGTCAGGCTACCACCCAATGCGTTACCGTGGCCGCCTATCGATTTGGTCAGCGCGTTGATGACGATGCTGGCACCCACCGTTTTCGGACGGAACAGATACGGCGAAGTCATGGTGTTATCGACGACATACAGGATGCCGCGCTCTGCGCACAGCTTGCCGATGCGCGCCAGATCGGCGACCTGGGTGCGCGGATTGGCGATGGTTTCAACGAAGACGATACGCGTATTTGGCTGAATCGCTGCTTCCACGTTGTTCACGTCTGTCGCATCGACCATGGAGATTTTGACGCCCTGCCCGCCTACGGTTTGCCACAGGCTATTGGTATTCCCGAACAGGAAGGCCGACGACACCACATGGTCACCCTCACGCAACAAAGCCTGTACCACTGCACCTATCGCCGCCATGCCAGTGGCAAAGCAAATCGTGGAAAGACCTTCTTCCATCTTGTTCACTTTATCTTCCAGCGCGGCTACTGTCGGATTGCCCTGGCGGCCATAGCGGTAACCAGGCTTCTTGCCCTGGAATACCGTAGCCAGCTCACGTGCATCGTTATAACCGAAAGTCACCGAGGTATGGATAGGTTTATGCAGCGAACCATGCTCGATGTCTTTTTGACGATCGCTATGCAGGGTCGTAGTGGTAAAGCCGTATTTTTTGGAGTCTGTCATGATGGCCAAGAAAAAAATGCCTGAATGCACACTTGCGCGTGCAAATCAGGCATAGCTGTAACGTAGCTTAAATAGAATTAATCTACCTGTGCCAGATTCAAATTCAATTGCGAGCGAACGCTATCGTCCACTTCCGGTTTTGGATTGTTGCGAGCGAACTCGATACGATCCAGATAGTCGCGTGAAATATCACCAGTCACGTAGATGCCGTCAAAGCACGATGCTTCCAGGCTCTTCAATGCAGGATTCACATCAGAGATCGAACGTTTCAATGCTTCGATGTCCTGGTAAATCAATGCGTCTGCAGTGATTTCGCGGCACACTTCTTCAGTGCTGCGGCCATAGGCGATCAGTTCAGCACGGGTCGGCATGTCGATACCGTACACGTTCGGAAATTTCACTGGTGGCGCTGCGGAAGCGAAGATAACTTTCTTCGCGCCAGCTTCACGTGCCATCTGTACGATTTCGCGGCTGGTAGTACCACGGACGATGGAGTCATCGACCAGCAATACATTCTTGCCTTTGAACTCGGAGCCGATCGCATTCAGTTTCTGACGTACCGACTTGCTACGGATAGCTTGTCCTGGCATCAGGAAGGTACGACCGATATAACGGTTTTTGATGAAGCCTTCGCGATATTCAATGTTCAGCTTCTGCGCCAGTTCCATCGCTGCCGGACGCGACGAATCAGGGATAGGCATCACGACATCGATATCGCCGAGCGGGATTTCGCGTTTGATTTTTTCTGCCAGGTACTCACCCATTTTCAGGCGGGTTGCATATACCGAAGCGCCATCAATGATGGAATCTGGACGAGCGAAATAAACGTATTCAAACGCGCATGGATTGAGTGTCGGATTTTCCGCACATTGCTGGTTGTACAGTTTGCCTTCGATGTCGATGAAGATCGCTTCGCCTGGCAATACATCGCGCAGGAAACGGAAACCGAGGCCTTCGAGTGCGACCGATTCGCTGGCAACCAGGTACTCGGTGCCGTGATCGGTTTCATTGAAGCCTATGCACAGTGGACGGATACCGAACGGATCGCGGAACGCCAGCAAGCCGTAGCCTGCAATTTGCGCGGTGACTGCATACGAACCACGTACACGCTTGTGCACCATCGCAACGGCTTTGAAGATTGCAGCAGGATCGAGCGAGTAACCGGTGGTTGCTTGCTGGATTTCATGAGCCAGTACATTCAACAAGACTTCCGAATCGGAGGTCGTGTTGATGTGACGTCTGTCATTTTTGAACATCTCGATTTTGAGCTGTTCCCAGTTCGTCAGGTTACCGTTGTGCGCCATGATGATGCCGAACGGTGCATTGACGTAGAACGGTTGCGCTTCTTCCGCACTGGACGAACCGGCAGTCGGGTAGCGGACCTGGCCGACACCCGAGTTACCGAACAGCGAACGCATATTGCGGGTGCGGAAGACATCCCGTACCAGCCCGTTCGCCTTGTGCATGCTGAATGTATTGCCGTTATCGGTAGCGATACCGGCAGCATCCTGACCACGGTGCTGCAGAAGCAGCAACGCGTCATAAATCAATTGATTGACAGGGGTGTGAGAAACAACGCCAACAATGCCACACATGGTGGACTCCTCAACTAAAGCAAATTAAAACTAAGAATTATTTATATTATGGTGAATCAGAATTCTATGTGTTGCGCAAACTCGCCAGGCAGGAAGGGTTTGACCGTATGTGCGGCAGTTTCTGCCAGCGGACTAAACAGTGCATTCTTCCAGAACGGCTGCTGTGGAATCGCCGTCATGCCGCACAACAATACCGCCGCCAGCACGATCAGCAAACCACGCGCCAAACCAAACAAACCACCCAGCCCCCGGTCTGCCAGTGTCAGGCCCGAAGCCTTGATCACCGCGTCCAACGCCATCGTCAGCAAGCCCATCAGGATGCGTACACCGATGAACAATACGATAAAAGCCACTATCAGACGTGCCGTCTTGCCCGGCACCATTTCCGGTAGCCACACCGCCAATGTCTCACCATAGGCATTGGCAACAAAAAATGCCACTATCCAGCTCAGCAGGGACAGGATTTCTTTCACCAGTCCGCGCAAGGTACTGATCACCACCGAACAAATCAGTACAAATAAAACCAGATAATCAAAAATCGTCACAGTCGCTCTGCTTCACTGCCTTGCGACATATCAGGCCGGGAAGGATTTGCCGGTCAAACCGATTTTGGTCAGTTTGGCACGTGCTTTATCGGCTTCCGCTTCATTCGCAAATGGGCCGATGCGGACACGGATACGCTCACCCGATGCCGTCGCCACTTTTTGCGTATGTGACTTCAAACCTGCTGCCTGCAGCTTCTTCTGCAATTCATTGACCTTGTCCTGCGATGCCAGTGCTGCGACTTGCAATACCACCTTGCCGGATGCGTGAGGAGCAGCGGACGGAACCGGCTTGCCTTCCAGGATAGCGCGTGCCCGTGCCGCTTCGTCCGCCTTGCTAACACTTGGAGCATGCGGTGTTGCTTTTGGTTCTGCGGCTTCCGGCTTGGCGCTCGCTACTTGCGGCTTTTTCTCTGCTTCGGCCGGTTTAGACTCGGCTTTTACCGTTTCTTTGGGCGTTTCTTTAGGCGTGTCCTTGGCCGCAGCAGGCGCAGCTACCGGCGCTGCTGGACCCGGCTCAACGATCTCTTCTTCCGCGCTCAAGGAATTGCTCGGGGCGGTAGCGGCAGCGCTGTCTGCCTTGGCTACCAGCCCGGCTTTGGCTTGTGCCGCCGGAGCGGGTGTGTCTTTGGATGGAATCTGGATATCGATATCGTCAGGCAGCTGTCTCGGCTCGGAGTCCAGGATCATAGGCAAACCGATAATGGCGGCCAGAACCAGTGCAATCGCACCCACTAGGCGGCGGCGCGCACGTTTCTTTTCTGGCAAGACCGGATCTACCGGCTCCTCGCGTCTGTTGCCCTGCTTGCGCTTGCCGCGAGCCGGTTTTTCTTCATCAGCCTGCGAATAAAAATCGCTCTTGCCGGTCGATGAATCCTGCTGATTTTTACGAAGAAACGAGAACAAGCCCATACGATGTAATGTGAAATTCGTCAGTGATGTTCGGAATTACGGAATTCCATGACGCCAGCAACTGTCAGGAACGATCCGAAAACCGCAATTCTATCATTCTCCCCTGCTCGGCTGAGTGCATTTGCAAAAGCTTCTGCAGGTGAGGCAAAGGTGAGGATGCTACGTTCGGTATCACTCGCGGGTGGTATTTCGCCATAAGCATGCACCAGTCGGTCCTTGATCTCGGTCGCACTGGCTGCGCGTGGCAACGGCAAATCAGTCACACACCAGTGGTCAACGCGGCCTTTCAGATGGGCGATGACACCGTCTATATCCTTGTCTTGCATCGCGCCGAACACCGCGTAGGTGTATGGCGCGAAGTTCATATTGTCGAGATTTTGCGCCAAAGTGGCAGCCGCGTGCGGGTTATGCGCCACATCCAGGATGACGGTAGGCTGTCCTGGCAACACCTGAAAACGACCCGGCAAATCGACAACAGCCAGGCCGGTACGTACTTCCTGCGCACCGACCGGCAAGCGCAAGCGCAGCGCTTCCAGCGCCGCCAACACGGATGAGGCGTTTAATAGCTGATTGGCACCGCGCAAGGCCGGGTAACCGAGGGAATTGCGACGACGGCCACGACCACTGAAATTCCACTGCTGCTTGTCACCGGAATAATTGAAATCACGATTGAACAGCCACAGATCAGCGCCTATTTTTTCGGCATGCTCGACCAGCGAAGCTGGCGGCACCGGATCACCGCAAATCGCGGTTTTACCGGCACGGAAAATCCCGGCCTTCTCAAAGCCGATTTTTTCGCGGGTATCACCCAGGTATTCGGTGTGATCGATATCCACGCTGGTCACGATAGCAACATCGGCATCCAGCACATTGACTGCATCCAGTCGGCCACCGAGGCCGACTTCAAAGATCACGGCATCCAGCTTTGCATCTGCAAACAATTGGATGGCCGCCAGTGTGGTGAATTCGAAATAGGACAGGGAAACATCGCCGCGCACCGCTTCCAGCTTGTCAAACGCGGTTATCAATTCCTGATCGCTGCAGGAGACGCCATTCAGACGCATGCGCTCGTTGAAGTGCAGCAAGTGTGGCGAGGTGTACAAACCGACGCGATAACCGGCACGCAAGAGTATCGCTTCCAGCATCGCACAGGTAGAGCCCTTGCCGTTGGTACCGCCGACGATAATCACCGGACACTCGAACTGCACATGCATCGCCTGTTTGACCTGGCGCACGCGATCCAGCCCCATATCTATGGCTTTCGGATGCATCGCTTCCAGGCGGCTTAGCCAGTCAGCCAGGGTCGTGGGATTTTCCATGCAAACTCGTCAGGTAGAGAACACTATGTAAAGGCGAAAACGCAAATAAAAAGCCCGAACGCATAAGGTTCGGGCTTTTTAGACTAAGCCGGGGGATCAGGCCAGGACTTCAGCCGCCTGATTTTGCAACAAGGCCAGGATACGAGCGATTTCTTCGCGCATTTTACGGCGGTCAACAATCATGTCGACTGCACCTTTTTGCACCAGGAATTCGGCACGCTGGAAGCCTTCCGGCAGCTTTTCACGTACGGTGTTTTCAATCACGCGCGGACCGGCAAAACCGATCAAAGCCTTAGGCTCGGCGATCACGACGTCACCCATGAAGGCAAAGGAAGCGGAAACGCCACCCATGGTCGGATCGGTCAGAACCGAAATAAACGGCAATTTCTTTTCTGACAACTTGGTCAACATGGCCGTGGTTTTGGCCATTTGCATTAATGACAACAAACCTTCCTGCATACGCGCACCACCGGTAGCGGTAATGCAGATTAGCGGTACTTTTTGTTCCAGTGCGGTCTGGGCAGCACGGGCGAAACGTTCGCCAACGACGGAGCCCATGGAACCACCCATAAATTCGAATTCAAAGCAGGCTACGACCACTGGCAGGCTCATGATGGAGCCGCCGAGGACAACCAGCGCATCGGTCTCGCCGGTTGCTTCCAGCGCCGATTTCAGGCGATCAGGGTATTTTTTGCTGTCTTTGAACTTGAGGGTATCGACCGGCAGGACTTCCTGGCCGATGTCGTAACGGCCGCCTGCGTCGAGCAAGGCGTCGAGACGGTCACGCGCGCGGATGCGCATGTGATGGTCGCATTTAGGGCAAACGTGGATATTCGATTCCAGATCCGTGCGATACAGGACTGCTTCGCAGGATGGGCATTTAACCCACAAACCTTCCGGGATGGACTTGCGTTGCGCAGCATCGGAACGTTGGATACGTGGGGGAAGTAACTTTTCTAGCCAACTCATCGTGACCTCTTTCAATTTTGTACTGGCCGAATTGTACCGTTTGCACGGCAATTCGCCACAATTACGTGTCGGACAGTATTTTACTTGTCTAACACGACATTTTCATCTTATTCGTCCAAAGCCTTGCGGATACCGGCTATAAACGTTTGCACTCTTTCAACAGCTTGCTCGCGCGGGCTGTTTTCCAGCTCCTGGATGATCCGGCTGCCGATCACAACTGCGTCGGATACTGCCGCAACTGCTTTGGCCGTTGCCGCGTCGCGAATACCGAAACCGACACCGATAGGCAATTTCACATATTTACGGATTGCAGCGATGCGTTCTGCCACTTCCTTGGTATCAATATTGGCCGCGCCGGTCACGCCCTTGAGCGACACGTAGTAGCTAAAGCCGCTACCGAATTTAGCTACTTGCTGGATACGTTCTTCGGTCGAGGTAGGCGACAACAGGAAGATAGGATCCATATCGTTCGCCTTCAAAGTCTCGGCAAATTCTTCACACTCTTCCGGCGGGTAATCCACCACGATGGTGCCATCGACACCGGCCGCCTTGGCCGCCAGTACGAACTTGGTTTGCCCCATGCGTTCGATCGGGTTGGCATAACCCATCAGTACCACCGGTGTGGTGTTATTGGTCTTGCGGAACTCACTGACGAAGCCCAGCACGTCATGCATGCTGACGCCGAATACCAGTGCACGTTCGCAGGCGCGCTGAATGACCGGGCCTTCGGCCATCGGGTCCGAAAAAGGTACGCCCAATTCCAAAATATCGGCACCGCCTGCGACCAGCGCATGCATCAGCGGCACTGTCAGTTCGGGAGCCGGATCACCAGCGGTAATGAAAGGAATGAGACCTTTTTTATTCTTTGCCGCCAACGCGGCCAGGGTGGACTGAATTCTGGACATGGAGATACTTTATAAATTTTCCGGACTGGATGAACCGTAATTTGAGCAACAGGCATCAGAATTCCGCTACTGCTCAGCAGCGGAGTCCTGCGCGCAGATTTAATCGAATTGCAAGCCTATGCGTTGCGCCACTGTATGCATATCCTTGTCGCCACGACCCGAGAGATTCGCCAGCACGACCTTGTCTTTCGGCAGGGTTGCTGCCAGCTTGGCAGCGTAAGCCAGGGCGTGGCTGGATTCCAGCGCCGGAATGATGCCTTCGATATGGCAGCAATCGTGGAACGCCTGCAGCGCTTCATCGTCGGTGATGGTGACGTATTGCGCACGACCAGAGTCTTTCAACCACGAGTGTTCAGGGCCTACGCCCGGATAATCGAGACCGGCAGAAACCGAATGTGTTTCGATGATCTGACCGTTTTCATCCTGCAACAGATAGGTACGATTGCCGTGCAAAACACCTGGCGAACCGGCAGTCAGCGAAGCCGAATGCTTGCCGCTATCCAGGCCCTCTCCTGCAGCTTCGACGCCAACCAGTTGTACGTTCTTGTGCTCGATGTAGGGATAGAAAATACCCATCGCATTCGAACCACCACCGATACAAGCCACCACATAATCAGGCTGACGGCTGGTCATTTCCGGCATTTGTTGTATGCACTCGTTACCAATCACGGACTGGAAGTCACGCACCATCATCGGGTAAGGATGTGGGCCTGCCACCGTGCCGATGATGTAGAAGGTATTTTCGATGTTGGTCACCCAGTCTCGCATCGCTTCGTTCAACGCGTCTTTCAGCGTCTTCGAACCGGATTCAACTGGTACCACTTTCGCGCCCAGCAACTTCATCCGATAGACGTTTTGCGCCTGGCGTTTGACGTCTTCGCTACCCATGTAGACCACGCATTCGAGACCGAAGCGTGCGCAGATGGTCGCGGTCGCCACACCATGCTGGCCAGCACCGGTTTCCGCGATGATGCGCGGCTTGCCCATGCGTTTGGCGAGCAAGGCCTGGCCAATCACGTTGTTGATTTTGTGTGCGCCAGTGTGATTCAGGTCTTCACGTTTGAAGTAAATCTGCGCGCCGCCCATTTTTTCAGACCAGCGTTGGGCATGATAAATCGGACTAGGACGACCAACGAAATGCTTGAGGTCGTAATGGAATTCGGCGAGGAAGGAAGGATCTTTGCTGTAGTGCGCGTACGCTTCTTTCAACTCAGCCAGGGCATGGCTCAGGGTTTCTGCGACAAAGCTGCCGCCGTAAGGACCGAAGTGGCCGCGGGCATCAGGCAGATTGTATGGGGCTGTCTGATGCAAAGCACTTTCTGCAATCGCTTGTCGCTCGGCAAAACTGCCCAGCACGTCTAATTCTTTCATGGCTTTTCTCTTTGCTATTTTGTCTGGTCCGCGGCTGCTGCAACAGCATCTGCTGTGCGTACCGCGGCAATGAAGGCGCGTATTTTGACGGCGTCCTTGATCCCTTTGTCTTGTTCGACACCACTGCTGATGTCGACCGCATAGGGACGGACGCTCAGGACTGCGTCAGTCGCGTTTTGTACGCTCAAGCCACCACTTAAAACGACCCGAGGCGCGATGTTTTCTGGAATGAGAGACCAATCGAAGACCTTTCCGCCGCCGCCATAGCCATCTACAAAGGCATCCAGCAACAAGCCGGTGAACAATGTGCTGGCAGCGCGATAATCAGACTCGTATTCTAGCAAATCGGCCGCCTGCATACCCTCTTTTACGCGAATTGCGCGTATGAAGGGCCGATTTACCGCTTTTGCTATCGCCGCGCAGTGTTCCGGCGTCTCATCGCCATGGAATTGCAGCAAGGCAATAGGAGCTTGCGCAATGATGGCCTGCACTTCTTCCAGCGTCGCATTGACAAATAAACCAACCGGCGTAACAAATGGCGGAATCTGTACGATCAGTTCCCCGGCTGCTGCTGCAGCGATGTAACGCGGGCTCTTCGGATAGAACACGAAGCCGACGGCATCAGCACCTGCCGCAATCGCGCTTTGCACATCCTGCGGCCGCGTCAGGCCACATATCTTGATTCGGGTACGGTGTGTCATTGTGTATGTTTGGTATCAGTCTTAAGACCAAAAGAAATTCTGCACTTCCAGTTGCGGCAACTGCCACTTCGGATCGTAATCGATTTTGGCCAGGTACAAGCCGTCCGGCATGAAGGTCGGTGCGGCGAACTTGCGGTCACGCCCGTCCAGTATTTCCTTCAGCCACTCAGGCGGCTGCGAGCCATTGCCGACATAAATCAGCGAACCGACGATATTGCGCACCATGTGATGCAGGAAGGCATTCGCATGCAGCGTAAACATGATCAGGTCACCGCGCTGCTCTATCTTGATCGAGTACATGCTTTTGACCGGTGATTTGGCCTGGCACTGTACCGAACGGAAAGTCGAGAAATCATGTTCGCCCAACAAGTGTTGTGCCGCAAGCTGCATGCGCGCCACATCCAGCTTGCGGAATACCCAGCCAGCCTTCCCTTCCAGCAAAGGCGAGCGCACCGGATTGTTGTACAGCACGTATTGGTACATGCGCGAACGCGCACTGAAACGCGCATGGAAATTATCCTGCTCGTCCGGACGGTGCGGGACTTCCGTCGCCCACCGCACCGCTATCGATGGTGGCAAAAAGGTATTCACACCACGCACCCAGGACGACATATCGCGTTCCAGTGTAGTGTCAAAATGCACAACTTGCTCCAGTCCATGCACACCGGCATCGGTACGACCGGCGCACACGGTAGAGACATCCTGCAGCGTGAATTTATGCAGGGCGAATTCCAGCCTGTCCTGTACGGTCAGCCCGTTCAGCTGTGTCTGCCAGCCCTGCCACGGCGTACCGTCATATTGCACGCCAAGCACGATGCGTTTGGATACTCCACTCATAGAGAGAATTTACCGGAAAAATCGAAACTAAAAATGAAAACGGGCGCAAGCATAGCATTGCGCCCGTCGATATAACTAACTTATGAATCAGGAAAGCTTGCCCAGCAAGGCTTTGGCTTTCTCCGACTGTTCGCCGTTACCGCCTTTGACCACCTCTTCCAGCAGCTCACGCGCACCTTCGCGATCACCAATTTCCTGATAGGCAATCGCCAGGTCCAACTTGGTCGCCATTTCTGCGTTCGCGGTATAAGTCGATTCGTCACCCAAACCGTCCAGCTCAGGCAGCTCGGCATCTGCGTCAGTTGTCGATGCTGGTTTGTCGACCGGATCCAGTTCCAATGCGATATCGGACAAGTCAAACTCAGGCAGATTCGTCGCGGGCTGGGTTTCACCAAAGCGAGCCGTGTCATGCTCAGGGAAATCCAGTTCGATGTCATCTGGCAGCAAGTAGTCCGGCGTTGCCGCAGGCTGAGGTTCTGCTGCAGGCACCGTAGGTGCGCTCACCTCGGAATCAAAGAACTGCAAGGTATTACCGGATTTGTCAGCAGCTGTTTTCGATATATCGTCGAGGAAATCGAAATCGATGGCAGCGACATCAGCCGGGAATTCGGCTGGTGCGGCTTCCTCGACTACAGGCTTCTCTGCAGTCTTTTCGATATCCAGGCCTTCCAGATCGAAATCCAGATCTTCTACTACTGGTTTGGCTTCTGCGGCGAATGTCGGTTCTTCCTGCTCTGCTTCGGCTTCAGCTTCAGAATTATTGCTGGCGAAGTAAGCTGCTGTACCCAGCGCTGCAGCGCCAGCAGCAACCGGCGCTATCCCCTTCAAGCCCTCAAGATCATCCAGCGGTTGTGTCGGTGCCGTCATCGCCGAAGCTTTTGCTGCGACATCTTCCGGCACTGCACCGTGTGCATACAGAGGATTGCTAGGATCCAGGATCAGGCCCATGGTCGCTGCCTGCGCCCAGTCATCGCCCTCACCTTTGGTCATGCTGTAGAGCTCGGTCGCGAGGATTTCAAACGAACGCACATCATTGCGTGTCGAGTAAATTTCCAGCAATTTGACGCGTACCGCATGACGATCCGGCTGATTGCGCAACGCTTCTTTCAGGATTTCTTCGGCCTGCGCGTCACGACCATACGCGATGTAAACATCGGCTTCTGCAATCGGATCGACTTCATTCGTATCCAGCTGGCTGGCCGATGGAACGAAGTTGGAGTTGAACACACTGTTATTCGTATCTACGCTTTGACCACCGGTAGAGCCAAACAGCGAATTCGACTTCAGGCTGGAATCCGTAATGATGCTGTCTTCAAACGATTTAGGCTGTTGCTTGCGACGACGCGAGCTATAGATACCCAAACCAGCCAGCAAAGCCAGCAAGGCAGCGGCGCCCGGCAAGAACATTGCGTTTTCGGTCAGGTCTTCAAAGAAGCTAGGTTGTGGCGGCGGAGGAGCAACCACGACTGGCTTCTTCGGTTTAACTGGTGCTGGTGCTGGCTCAGCGGCAGGAGCAGCTTCAGCCGGTTTCTCTTCTGCTGCTGGCGGCGTCGCTACCGGAGCTTCAGCCGCTGGTGCTGGTGTTGGCTCTGGCGCAGCAGCCGGGGCTGGTGTAGCTGGCGCTGCAGGCGTAGCAGAGGCGGCTACAGCCGCGGCGGCAGCGGTTTCAGCCTGTTTCTGCTGAGCTGCCAAATCCTTGTTTTTGATTTCAAGGATTTTTTGCAATTCGTTGACGTTCTTTTCCAGTTCCTTGACGCGTGCGTTGGCATCGGCAATCGCCTTGTCCTTCGCGATCAACTCTTCCGCACCTGCCTGGTTCGCCAGTTTGTCAGAGCCACTTGCTGCGCCAGACTTGGACAGTTTCAGCTTGTCTTTGGACTCAGCTCCGGCACCGGATTCATCCTGCACTTTGGCTGTGATTTTGCCGCCATCAGCCTGCTTGGCATCGTCGGATTTTTTCGCCGCTGCATTGGCGACCTGACCTGCCAGTTTGCTACGGTAAGCATTGAAATCCGCCGCTTGTGCGATCACGACGCCACGTGCTTCGGATTGCCCGATGGCTTGCGTGCTGTCCGCCTCAGGTACCGACAGGATTTGTCCGGCACGCAGGCGATTCATATTCTTGTCGATGAAGGCTTCCGGATTGGCGCGGTATAAAGCAACCAGCATCTGATCCAGCGATACGCCACTCGAACGGTATTGATTTGCGATCTTGGCGAGGGTGTCGCCTTTCTTGACCTCGTACTCATTGATCGGCGCTGCCGCAGCTCTCGGTGCTGGCGTCGGTGCAGGGGCAGCACGGACTGGTTTAGGTGCTGCAGCGGGGGCTTCACGCACAGGCGCAACCGGCTCAGGTGCAGGACGCGCTACCGGGGCGGCCGCTGCAACTTCCGGACGGCTTTCTACTGGCCGCGCAGCTGGTGGCGGTGTGATCGCGATAGGAGCTACTTGTGCCGCTTGCGCAGAACGCATTTCCGGCGGGTCCAGCAAGAAGGTGTATTCACGTACCAGGCGGCCTTTATTGCCACCTAGTTCCAGCAACATATCGACGAAAGGCTCATTGATAGGCTGGGTCGAGGTTATCCGTACGATAGGTTGCCCACCACGTTGTTCTACAGCAAAACGCAGCGAAAACAGGCTTGGATTGAAGTCTATATTGGCCTGGCGGAACGCTTCGGCAGAAGCCAGCTTGGGCTGCAGCGAAGCCAGTTCGTCAGGCGCGACCGAAGTTAACTCGATCTCCGCACGCAGGGGTTGCCCCAGCGACGACATAACAGTCAATTTCCCCAGACCCGCTGCATAAGCATTGGATAACACGAGCGCGGAAATGACCGCTGCACTCAGTGTCTTAAGTTTCAGTGAGGAAAGAGTAGAACCAGGATTTGACTGCATTTTGAGTGGCATGGAGAGTATTCCGTTGGCGTTCGTCGGGGACCACAAACAACGCTTGCATATCGTTTTTTCAAGAACTTTCACCATAGCATCATGGACTTACAGGCGCAAGCGCAACCATCTTCGCAACTAATTTAAAACCCGCCAAGCACCTATTTAACAAGGCGAATTGGCGGGTTTATGTTGCGATCTGACAACGATAATTAGGTTTTACTTGCCCAATATGATGCGCAGCATACGGCGCAGCGGTTCAGCCGCGCCCCACAGCAACTGATCGCCGATAACAAAAGCCGAGATGTATTCAGGGCCCTGATTCAGTTTGCGTACACGGCCGACACCGATTTCCAGGCCACCGGTGATGGCAGCTGGGGTCAGTTCTTTCACCGTCACAGCGCGTTCGTTCGGCACCCATTTGACCCATGGATTGGCCGAACGGATGATGTTTTCGATTTCCGCCAAAGGCAGGTCACGTTTGAGCTTGATGGTCAACGCCAGGCTGTGGCAACGCATGGCACCGATACGGACGCACAAACCGTCGACTGGAATGATCTGGGTATTGCCGAGGATTTTGTTGACCTCAGCCTGGCCCTTCCACTCTTCCTTAGACTGACCGTTTTCCAGCTGTGCGTCGATCCATGGGATCAAACCGCCAGCCAGCGGTGCGCCAAAGAATTCGGTCGGTACATCGTTACGGATAGATTCCGCGACTTTGCGATCGATATCCAGGATAGCCGACGATGGAGTCGCCAGTTCGCTGGCAACCGCACCGTGCACCACGCCCATGCCGCTCAGCAGCTCACGCATGTGGTTGGCACCGCCGCCCGATGCGGCCTGGTAAGTCATGGAGCTGACCCACTCGACCAGACCTTCCTTGAACAAACCGCCTACACCCATCAACAGGATGGAGTTGGTGCAGTTGCCGCCGATGTAGTTTTTCACGCCACGGCCCAGGGCATCCTTGATCACATTTTGGTTGACCGGATCCAGCACGATGACCGCGTCATCTTTCATGCGCAGGGTCGATGCTGCGTCGATCCAATAACCATCCCAGCCTGCTGCGCGCAGTTTCGGGAAGATCTCGGTGGTGTAGTCGCCGCCCTGGCAGGTAATAATGATGTCGCACTTCTTCAATGCGTCTATGTCGTTAGCGTCTTGCAGTGTGGTTTCCTTCTTCGCGATCGCAGGCGCTTTACCACCCTTGTTCGAGGTAGAGAAGAATACAGCTTCGATATGGTCGAAATCGCCCTCTTCCTGCATGCGCTGCATCAAGACCGATCCGACCATCCCACGCCATCCGACTAAGCCAACAACTTTCATCATCATTTCCTTCGCTCAGGGCGCTGACAGCCGCCCTATTTATCAATTGGTATGCGGTTTAGTGACTGCTACCGCTCTTATTTACATCAAGCCAATGCTTTAACGACAGCATCGCCCATCTGTGTGGTGCTGACCTTGGTTGTGCCTGCTTCGAAAATATCGACAGTACGCAAGCCTTGTTTCAAGACGGATTTAACAGCCGTTTCAATACGGTCAGCCTGTTCTGTTTTACCCAGCGAGTAACGCAACATCATTGCCAGCGACAGGATTTGCGCCAATGGGTTGGCGATGTCCTTCCCTGCGATGTCCGGTGCCGAGCCGTGCGATGGTTCGTACAGGCCTTTGTTGTTGGCATCCAGTGAAGCCGAAGGCAACATGCCGATCGAGCCGGTCAGCATTGCTGCTGCGTCAGACAGGATGTCGCCGAACATATTGCCGGTAACAACGACGTCGAATTCTTTCGGTGCGCGCACCAATTGCATCGCTGCGTTATCGACATACATGTGGTCGAGTTTGACGTCCTGATATTCCTTGTGCACGTCGGTGACGATGTCACGCCAGAACTGGAAGGTTTCCAGTACGTTGGCTTTGTCGACGCTGGTCAGACGCTTGCCGCGTTTTTGCGCAGCCTGGAAAGCAACGTGTGCAATACGACGAATTTCAGGTTCGGTGTAACGCATGGTGTCGAAACCTTCGCGTTCGCCTTTGAACGGACCATCCGGCGCTGCACGTACGCCGCGCGGCTGGCCGAAGTAGATGTCGCCGGTCAATTCACGCACGATCATGATGTCGAGGCCGGATACGATTTCCGGTTTCAACGACGAGGCACCTGCCAGTTCCGGATACAGGATCGCAGGACGGAAGTTAGCGAACAAACCCAGGTGCTTGCGCAGGCCCAGGATCGCTTGTTCCGGACGCAGCGAGCGTTCCAGTGTGTCGTATTTGAAATCGCCAACCGCGCCAAACAGGATGGCGTCCGCTTCTTTTGCTACTTTCAGTGTCGATTCAGGCAAAGGATGGCCTTGCGCGGCATATGCTGCGCCGCCGACCGGTACTGTTTCGGTTTCAAACTTTTCACCCAAGGCATTCATTACCTTGACTGCCTGATTCATGATTTCCGGACCGATGCCGTCGCCCGGCAGAATTGCAATTTTCATTTGATAACTTCGAGAAGGATTAAAAAAGGATTAGATCGTATTCGACAACCACGGTTGTGCCGCCAGATGACGTTCTTCGAACGCGCGTATCTTGTCCGCCTTTTGCAAGGTCAGGCCGATATCGTCGAAACCGTTGAGCAGGCAATATTTACGGAAAGCGTCGATTTCAAACGGATAGGTCACGCTGCCGTTGCTGGTGCCTATGATCTGTTTTTCCAGATCGATTACCAGATGGAAGCCAGGGAAAGCCTTGACTTCATTGAACAGGTGATCAACTTGCGCTTCAGTCAGGGTGACTGGCAGCAAACCGTTTTTGTAACAGTTATTGAAGAAGATATCAGCAAAGCTAGGCGATACGATCGCGCGGAAGCCATACTGGCTCAAGGCCCATGGCGCGTGTTCACGCGAGGAGCCGCAACCGAAGTTTTTACGGGCCAGCAAAATCGAAGCGCCCTGGTAACGCGGCTGGTTCAGTACGAAATCAGGATTCAAAGGGCGACGCGAATTATCCTGTCCAGGCTCGCCCTGATCCAGATAGCGCCATTCATCGAACAGGTTAGGACCGAAGCCGGTCCGCTTGATCGACTTCAGAAACTGTTTTGGAATAATGGCGTCGGTATCGACGTTTGCACGATCCAGCGGTGCAACCAGGCCATCGAGAATAGTAAATTTATCCATGCTATCCAACTATTAGTACGTGCTGCATTTAACTTGCTGCAGCGCCGATTTCTCATGTTTATCAGACCGGTACAAACACCGTTATCCGACGCGTTTTAACCAGGATTACTTGCCCTGTACTTTTTCACCGAGACGCTCTACGTCGCGACCAAAGCCATGCACGGTATTGCAGGCAGCCAGCGACGAGACAGCGGCGATCAGCAGGAGAAATGAAATCGTTTTCTTCATACTGTCCTCCGCGCTCTTAGTGTTTCAAAGCACGTACATCAACGAAGTGACCTTCGATCCCGGCTGCCGCTGCCATTGCAGGGCTGACCAAGTGCGTACGACCACCCGCACCCTGGCGACCTTCAAAGTTACGGTTGGAAGTCGAGGCACAGCGCTCACCTGGTTCCAGGCGATCTGCATTCATCGCCAGGCACATCGAGCAACCTGGTTCACGCCATTCGAAACCTGCCGCCTTGAAAATCTTGTCCAGGCCTTCACGCTCTGCCTGTTCCTTGACCAGACCGGAACCCGGCACCACCATCGCCAGCTTGACATTCGAGGCGCGATACTTGCCGCGCACGACTGCTGCCGCTGCACGCAAATCTTCGATGCGCGAGTTGGTGCAGGAACCGATGAATACTTTGTCGATACGGATATCGGTAATCGGCGTATTTGGTTTCAGCGCCATGTAGACCAGCGCCTTTTCCATGCCGTCACGTTTGGTCGGATCTTTTTCTTTATCCGGATCAGGTACACGACCGTCAACTGCAACGACCATCTCAGGCGATGTGCCCCAGCTGACTTGCGGTTTGATTTCAGCGGCGCTCAAGGTCACAACCAGGTCGAACTTGGCACCCGCATCGGAGTGCAAGGTACGCCAGTATTCGACTGCGCGATCCCAGTGCGGACCGACCGGCGACAAAGGACGACCTTTGACGTAATTGATGGTGGTTTCATCGACTGCGACCATACCGGCGCGTGCGCCCGCTTCGATCGCCATATTGCAGATGGTCATGCGACCTTCCATCGACAGCGAACGGATGGTCGAACCAGCAAATTCGATGGCATAGCCGGTACCGCCTGCGGTACCGATCTTGCCGATCACGGCCAGCACGATATCTTTAGCTGTCACGCCATCCGGCAATACGCCGTCGACCTGTACCAGCATGGCTTTTGATTTTTGTGCCAGCAACGTTTGCGTCGCCAGCACGTGTTCCACTTCCGAGGTACCGATACCGTGCGCGAGGCAGCCAAAAGCGCCATGCGTCGAAGTATGGGAGTCACCGCAGACGACGGTCATGCCCGGCAGCGTTGCGCCTTGCTCAGGTCCGATCACGTGCACGATGCCCTGACGCTTGTCGCGCATGCTGAAGTAGGTCAGGCCGTATTCGTGCGCATTGCCGTCCAGTGTTTCTACTTGCAGACGCGAAGTAGGATCGGCAATACCGTTGGCACGGTCGGTAGTCGGCACGTTGTGATCCGCCACCATCAGGTTGGCAGAGACGCGCCATGGGCGACGGCCAGCCAGCTTCAAACCTTCAAAAGCCTGAGGGCTGGTAACTTCATGCAGCAAATGGCGATCTATGTAGAGCACAGTCGTGCCATCGTCGCCGGTTTCGACGACGTGCGATTGCCAAAGTTTATCGTAGAGCGTTTGGGCCATGTTTCGTGTGTAAAAGTAAGTCCGCGAGGACCGATAAGGTAGCTCTCGATTATGCCATATTTACGCGATTTCTTTATAGGAAGCCGCGCCACACGGCCGCTGGAAAGCCGGCTAGTTGACTAAAAAGATGAGGTTGACGGCCCGAAAAACAATATCTTGCCGTCTTGTTACTTATTTTCGGGCCTGTTGGTAAAGCGGCATGACGCGCTCGGAATATACGGTCAAATCGCTGATACGGGCCGAACTGGAGGGGTGGGTAGACAGGAAGGCCGGGGTCGAATTGCTGGAAACTTTGCCCATTTTTTGCCACAAGGTGACTGCCGCACGCGGATCGTAACCGGCACGCGCTGCCAGTTCGACGCCGATACGGTCCGCTTCGGTTTCATGGCTGCGCGAGTTAGGCAAGCCTATCAGCCCCATATAGGCAAATTCGGCACCTTGCTGTCCCAGTCCGCCGACACCCAGCAAAGCCGAACCGATAGAGATAAAGCTGCCCGCCACCCGTTGCTCCGACGCACGTTCACGTGCATGTTCGCGCAAGGCGTGTGCAATTTCGTGTCCAATCACGGCCGCCAGCTCATCGTCGCTCACCTGCAGCTTATCGATCAGACCGGTGTACACCGCAATTTTGCCGCCGGGCATACACCAGGCATTCACTTCTTCGGAACTCAGGACATTGACTTCCCATTGCCAGCGTCGCGCGTCCTGGCGAAACACACCGGTTTGCGCAGTCAGGCGATTGGAGATAGCCCTGACGCGCTCTACCTGTGCGGCGTTGCGGTTCAGATTGCCTTTTTTCTTTTCCTCGGCGATCAGTTCGGCGTACTGCTTATTCGCTGCCTGATCCAGCTCCTGCGCTGAAATCATCATGCGCTGCTGGCGATCCACGCCCACCGCCCCGCCCTGCGTGGTTTGCACCGTTTCACAAGCGGATAGCAACAAAATGGCAGAGGCCATCACTAGTGACGACAGAAAAGAATGCCGCTGGACTGGTTTCATTTTCCCTCCATCAAGAATGATTGCACGCTAAGCGCGCAGTAATTAACGGCTGCCTGGAATCGGTGGCGGCGTAACCACCACATCGCCACATTGCGCACGATGACGCAAGGCATGATCCATCAGCACCAGCGCCAGCATCGATTCGGCGATCGGTGTTGCGCGGATACCGACGCAAGGATCATGGCGACCGAGTGTTTCCACCAGTACCGGATTTCCTGCCTTGTCGATGGAATGACGCGCAGTACGGATGCTCGAGGTCGGTTTGATCGCAATCGATGCCGTGATGTCCTGTCCAGTGGAAATTCCGCCGAGGATGCCGCCAGCGTTATTGGTGGCAAAGCCTTCAGGCGTCAATTCATCGCCATGCACGGTACCTTTTTGCGCAACCGATTTGAAGCCTGCCCCTATCTCCACACCTTTGACCGCATTGATACCCATCAGCGCAAAGGCGATTTCAGCATCCAGCTTGTCGTAAATCGGCTCACCCAGTCCGATAGGCACGTTTTGCGCCACCACATCGATGCGCGCGCCACAGGAGTCGCCGTTTTTACGCAAGTCATCCATATAGGCTTCCAACTGCGGCAAGATGCTCGCATTGGCGGCGAAAAATGGATTTTCCGGCACGTGGCTCCAGTCTTCGAATGGAATCTCGATATCGCCCAATTGGCTCATGCAGCCTTTAAAGGTGGTGCCGTACTTTTCAAACAACCATTTCTTCGCAATCGCACCGGCTCCGACTACAGGCGCAGTCAGGCGCGCCGACGAACGGCCGCCGCCGCGTGGATCACGGATACCGTATTTATGCCAATACGTGTAATCCGCATGGCCTGGACGGAAAGTTTCGGTGATATTGCCGTAGTCTTTGCTGCGCTGGTCTTCATTACGGATCAACAGCGCAATCGGCGTACCCGTCGTTTTCCCCTGGTATACACCCGACAGGATTTCGACCGTATCTGACTCCTGGCGCTGCGTCACATGGCGCGAAGTGCCCGGTTTGCGACGGTCCAGTTCAGGCTGAATGTCAACTTCTGACAACACCATGCCAGGTGGACAACCGTCGATTACACAGCCGATAGCCGGACCATGAGATTCGCCGAAAGTAGTGACAGTAAAGAGCGTTCCAAAAGTATTGCCGGACATGATAGTTGCTTATAAACGAAATAAAGTAGTCATTCTACCAGTGGTCAGAAAACAATTAGTTCTAGAAAAAGCATTGCCTCAGGACAAATCGATGTGCAATATACCGTTTCAAAAGCAGGTTTCAAAATTAGAACAACCAATCTCGGAGAAGGCACCATGAGCAAGTCGGTCAGCCATAGCGAGGATGACCTTGTATTTCTGGATAAAACGGTGCGTGTGTCCGGCGACTATAAATCAGGTGCAAATAAGGATGTATGGCAGGTGATGATCATCGGCGCTGACGCCGATGTCCACACCGCGACGGCGTTCGCGCTCAACAACGTCGAAATACAAAACCGGCCGCTGGCATTTTTGCACGCTTATACCGCACAGCAAGCGCGGGAAATACTGGCGCAGGAAGCGCATATCGCGGTCATTCTGCTGGATGTCGATCAGCAGGACGAAGGCCTGCAACTGGTGCATTACATCCGCGATGTCCTGCATCGTGCGGAAGTACGCATCATCCTGCGCACCGACCAGCCTGGCTACACACCGGGGATTGATGCCATCCAGCAGTTCGACATCAACGATTACAAATCCAAATCCGAACTGACCCAGATCAAGCTGTTCACAGTCGTGACCGCAGCAATCCGCTCGTACGAGCAAATCTGCACGATCAATTCAAGCAGCAGCGGCCTGGACATGATCCTGCGCGCCAGTACCGAATTGATGGCCTTGCAAAGCCTGGAAGAATTTGCCACCGGCGTAGTGACTCAGATCGCGCGCCTGCTCGACGTGCCACCCGACGGTTTGTTCTGCGTGCAAGAGCAATTACACAATCAGGAAAACGCCTTGTTTGTGGTGGCGGCGGCCGGTCGTTTTGGTGACCTCATCAATCATCCGCTATCGTCGATAGAAGACGCCAGCATAGACCGCACGCTGACCCGTGCATTGAAAGAGCGGCGGAATATTTACGGACGTGAATTCAGCGCGCTGCACTTCACCGGCAATGCCTCGAGCAATTTCGCCGCATTCTTCCGCACTGGCCGCCCGCTCACCGAAATTGAGCTGCGTTTGCTGGAAGTTTTCTGCAGCAATATCTCGGTCGGCCTCTCGAATATCACGTTGGTCACCCGCCTGCATAATTTCGCTTTCTACGATTCCCTGACCAAACTGCCGAATCGTACCCGCCTCAAGGAAATCATCGACGACAGCCTGTCCTCCAGCAAGGACTTGCCTAGCACGCTGGCGCTAATCGACATTGATCACTTTGCGGAAACCAACGACACACTGGGTCATCAATTCGGCGACCTGCTGCTCTTGTCGGTCGCCACCCGCCTGCAATCGCGTCTGGGTGACCACCTGATCGTAGCGCGCGTTGGTGGCGATACTTTTGGCGTCCTCGGTGACGATATACAAGTTAATCCGGCAGCCATACTCGCACAATTCGAACGTCCGTTCAGTATAGACGGACAAGACGTACAACTATCGGCCACGGTAGGTCTGGTGCGCCTGTCCGAGCATGATGGTCGCGGTGTCGAAGCCTTGAAGAATGCACACATTGCACTCAAGCGCGCAAAGTTTCAGCAACGTACCGGTCATCTGTATTTCTCGCGCAATATGGGTATCGATATACGCGAGCGCGTGAATATGATGCACGCCTTGCGTACCGCATTTGAAGAAAAGCAGTTATCGGTCGTGTATCAACCGCAAATCGATATGCTGACACGACAACCGGTCGGTGCCGAAGCGCTGTTGCGCTGGACTACCGCAGACGGTTCCATGATTTCACCGAACCGCTTCATCCCGATCGCCGAATACTCGGGCTTGATCATAGAACTTGGTGAATGGGTCTTGCGTCAGGCTTGCCAGGAACTGGTACGCATACACAGGCTGGGCTTTACCGACTTCATGATTTCAGTGAATGTCTCGCAAGTCCAATTCCGCCATCCGCATTTCCTCAGCATGCTGCGCAACGCCTTGCATGACACCCAGGCACCACCACATTGCATAGAACTCGAAATCACCGAGTCGATGGCGATGGACGAACCAGATGCCCTGATCAAACTGCTGGATCAGATTACGGCCACTGGCGTCAGCATTGCGATTGATGATTTCGGCACTGGCTTCTCCTCGCTTAGTCACCTGCAAAAACTCAGTGTGGATCGACTCAAAATCGACAGGGCTTTTGTCACTGAAATCACCGACTCGTCACGCGGCAGCAGCATCGCCGAAATGATTATCCAGCTCGGTCGCAACCTGGAACTGGATGTGATTGCAGAAGGTGTGGAAGATGAACGCCAGGCCGCCATCCTGACTGAACTCGGTTGTCCGTTGGGTCAGGGTTACCTGTTCGCCAGACCCATGAATGCAGATGCCTTGCATAGCTGGCTGGTCACACAGAAACCGTAAGAATAAAATAAGGCAGGTATTTACCTGCCTTATTTTTTATCCCCTACCCTGTCATTTACGCGCACCACGCAACTGTGCCACGCGCTCACGCAACACCTCAGGCGTCACCTCATTCACGGCCATAGGCTGACCCACCACCAACTCGAGTTTGGAGAATGGCCCACTGCGGAAAGAGCGTTGGAAAGGATTGTCAGCGCTACGTGTCCACAAGCTACCCCACAAGCCGCGCAAAGCCATCGGTATCACGGGTACCGGTGTGCGCTCCAGTATTTTCATGATGCCGCCTTTGAATTCATTCAACTCGCCATCACGCGTCAACTTTCCTTCGGGGAAAATACATACCAGCTCACCACGCTCCAGCGCACGCGCAATACTGCCGTAAGCTGCTTCCATGATTTGAGCATCTTCGCTGGCTGGTGCAATCGGAATCGCGCGTACTGCCTTGAACAAGGCAGACAGCAAAGGAATTTTAAAAATCCGGTGATCCATCACAAAGCGCAAAGGACGCGGACTGGTCGCCAAAATCACGATCGCATCCATATAGCTGACGTGATTACACACCAGGATAGCGCCGCCCTCAGCCGGAATACGCTCTGCGTTGAATGTGCGTACCCGGTGCGTGGTGTGCAGCATCAGCCATGCCAAGAAGCGCAGCAGGAATTCAGGTACTACGGTAAAGATATACAGCGCCACGATCGCATTCAGGATGGCGGTCACCATAAACAATTGCGGAATGCTTAATCCCATATTCAGCAAGACCATGGCCACCAGTGCAGCGACCACCATGAACACCGCATTCAGGATATTCATCCCGGCGATGGTGCGCGACATATGCTCCGGATCGCAACGCGTCTGTATCAAGGCAAACAAAGGCACGATGTACAAACCGCCGAACACGCCTATCAACAGGCAATCCGCGAGTATGCGCAGGCTGCCGTGTTGCTGCAGGAAACCCGAAATATCAACCAGCGTAGTGTTGGTATAACTGATGCTGGCAAGGAAGAGATCAAAGCCGAATACCGACAAACCGATCGCGCCAAACGGCACCAAACCAATCTCGACCTTATGACCGGATAAGCGTTCGCACAACAAGGAGCCAGTGCCGATACCGAGCGAAAATATCGTCAATAACAAGACGAAAATGCTGTGGTCGCCATGCAGATAATCTTTCGCATACAGCGGGAATTGCGCTAGCAGGATCGCACCATAAAACCAGAACCAGGAGTTCGCCAGCATCGATAAAAAGACCGGGCGATTTTGTTTCGAATACCGAATATTGCGTACTGTTTCAGTCGCCAGATTCCAGTTAATTTTCAGCTCAGGCGCAGGTGCAGGTGATAGCGGAATCGCGCGACTGGCCAGCCATCCGGCACAGGCGATCGCAATCGTGCCGCCCGCCACCAGCTCTATGCCCCACGGCTTGTGCAATACCAGTACCGCACCCAATACTTCACCCAGCAGAATGCCGACAAAGGTTCCCATTTCAACCAGGCCGTTGCCACCGACCAGTTCGTCGGGTGCCAACTTCTGCGGCAGATAGGCGTACTTCACCGGTCCAAACAAGGCCGAGTGCAAACCCATCCCTGCAACGGCGGCGATGAGCAACCATAAATCGTGGCGCATCCAGCCTATCGCCGCCATCAGCATGATGGCGATCTCCAGCAATTTGATATAACGCACGAGCCCGGATTTCTCAAACTTGTCGGCCAGTTGGCCGGCGATTGCCGAAAACAAAACGAAAGGCAGGATAAACAAACCCGGGATCAGGTTATTCAGGAACCCCCTATCCATCGTGGTCCAGCTCAACGCTTCAAAAGTCAGCACCGTCAGCAAGGCAGTCTTGAATACATTATCGTTAAACGCACCGAAAAACTGGGCCCAGAAAAATGGCGCGAAACGGCGTTGTGTCATCAACTTGAATTGACTGGGCTTACTCATGGGTGTCCATATAACGGTTCGTGGATGCGAGCGCACGACCGACGCGCGCGTTCAGATATCTGGCGATTGTAAGGGATATAAATGACAAAAAGCCGCTCGCATACCCAAACGGATATGCGGGCGGCTTTTACTTGACTACTGCAGCTCAGCCGTCTTGTTCGTTCGCGACAGCTGGCCAGTCCTGTATATACGACTTCAGCATTTTGTTTTCAAAGCTTTGCGCCTCGAGCACGGCTTTTGCCACGTCGTAGAAAGAGATGACGCCAACCAAAATTTTTCCATCCAGCACTGGCACATAACGCGCATGCTTTTCCAGCATCAGCCGTCGCACCTCGTTGATCTCGGCATCGGAAGTGATCGTGATCGGATGTTTATCCATATAGCGCCGCACGGTATCACCACCTACCGCCCCGCCATTCGCATGGATAGTCGCCATGACCTCGCGAAAAGTCAGCATACCAATCAGATTGCCCGCCTCCATCACAACCAGAGAACCGATGTCTTTTTCCGCCATCGCATTAACTGCATCCAGCATCGGACTATCTGGTGTTACCGTGAAAAGAATGTTTCCTTTTACTTTAAGTATTTCGGATACTTTCATGGCACCGTCCTCAAGAGTTATGGTTGTACTTCGGACACTTCCAATGTAGCTCAAGCTCTGGAAAAAATCCACAATACTCTCTGGCGGCCAAATAAACGGATGGCGCTAATGAGACAAGCTTGCCCTTACATGCTCTGCGTCAATAAGGCTTGCATAGTCACCGGGCGAGGACTACCCTGACACTGTAGCAGCCACAGGAGGCCGTCATGAGTGTCATCACACAAAAGACCTATCTGACGTTTTCGGAGTTTTATGCCGCTTATCTGACAGGGCATTCCGACCGCAGATCACGCCAGCTCCATTTCCTCGGCTCAACGCTGGCCATTATCTTCCTCACCGCATTGGTGCTGACCGGGAATGCCTGGTGGCTATTAGCCGCCATCCTGTCGTTTTACGGCCTGGCATGGATAGGTCATCTCGGTTTTGAGAAAAACCACCCCAGTTCGTTCAGGCAACCACTGTATTCCTTCATAGGATCATGGCTGATGTACTGGCAAATGCTGACCGGGCAAATTTCCTTCTGAGTTTTCACGGAAGTAGTTGGCCAGCGACTGATACAGGCCCTGCTCGACCGCGCATTCCACTTTTTTCGCCAGCGTTTCGTTGCCGCTGGCGTCAAACACGAATACGCGGTAAACGTCGGCCAATGTCAGGTATTCCGGATTCGCCAGCAAGACCCAGCGATCCAGTCCATCGGTAATCCGTTTTCCCCACTGCATGCGCTTCGGCCCCTCTGACTTGAGACGTGCCACCCAGCCTGCATCCAGCATTTTTTCCAGCAAGGTTTCGGACTCGTCAAAGCCGAGACGGGTACGATCGCGCAGCAGCTTGGTATCCACCACGGCCGAATCAGCAGAGGCGCGCGCTTCGTACAGCACGGCCAGCAAAGCCATCGCATCAACGAAGGCACTGCCGGGCTGTGGCACATGCCACCAACGCTCATACTTCACGATAGGCAAGGCGGCCGTAACCACCGCCCCGGCCAGTGTAATCATCCAGCCCAGGTAAACCCAGACCAGGAAAATAGGGAAAGCCGCGACCGCGCCGTATACCACCGTATAGGTCGGCACTTTGATGACAAAGGCAGCAAACAGGCGCTTGACGATTTCAAATGCAATCGCCGCCAGCAAGCCGCCATACATGGCATCGCGCCACTCAACCAGACGGTTCGGTACCACGATGTAGAGCGAAGTAAACGCCACCATACTCAGCAAGATAGAGATGGAGGTATAAAACACCGCACCGACAAACGGCACGCCGCGCACCACACCATCGGTCGCGGTGAACAAATAGGATGTCAGCGTCATCGACGCACCTATCAACAAAGGTCCCAAAGTCACAATGGCCCAGTACACCAGGATGCGCTGCACGATGGGTCGCTTGGTTTTGACACGCCAGATCTGGTTGAAGACCCGGTCTATCATCAGCATCATCGCAACCGCGGTCACGATCAGTGCCACGGCGCCGAATGCCGACAGACGCGTCGCTTTGCTGGAAAACTGGGTCAGATAGCCGAGGATGGTATTGGCGATACCCTTAGGCATCAGGTTATGTACAAAGTAAGCTTCCAGCGAAGTACGAAAGGTATTAAACAGCGGGAAGGTGGTGAAAATCGCCAATGCAATCGTCAGGATAGGCACCAGCGCCAGTACGGTGGTAAACGTCAGGCTGCCTGCCACTTGCGGCAAGCGTTCCTCCGTCAGGCGGCGCGCCGCAAACTGAAAGAGATCGCGTACCTGGGGCCACGTAAGTTGGCGAAAAAAAAGGGGAATAGCTGGTTTCATGCAGTAGGTGTAAGTGTATGCTTAGCCGAACCGCGTAGGCGCAGAATTGCGCCAGCACAGATCCATCCAGCATTTAAGATGCTTATAAAGCGCCCTATAATACCAAGCATGAACATTGCCCAGCTCCCTATTCTCGTTTTGTACTACTCGCGCCATGGTTCGACCCGCAAACTGGCGGAGCTGATCGGCCAGGGTATAGACAGCGTACCCGGCTGCGAAGCACGCCTGCGCACGGTGCCTGCCGTCTCCACCGTCACTGAAGCCACCGAACCGGAAGTACCGGCGGAAGGCGCGCCGTATGTCGAATTGCAGGATCTGGAAGAATGCGTGGCCCTGGCCCTGGGCTCCCCTACCCGCTTCGGCAATATGGCGTCCGCGATGAAGTATTTCTGGGATGGCACCAGCGCGCAATGGCTGTCCGGCGCGCTGAATGGCAAACCAGCCTGTGTCTTTACCTCGACCGGCAGCTTGCATGGTGGACAGGAATCGACGCTGCTGTCGATGATGCTGCCCTTGCTGCATCACGGCATGCTGGTACTCGGCATCCCTTATACCCAACCGGAATTAATGACTACCAGCAGTGGCGGCACACCCTATGGTGCGTCGCACTGGTCCGGCGTCGCTGGCAACCAGCCGATTTCAGCCGATACACGTGCACTGGCAATAGCGCTCGGTCAGCGCCTGGCGCAAACAGCTGTCAAATTACGGAGCACCTGATGCAAACCCAAGGGCAAAAAATCCTGCATATGGGCGCACTCGGCAGTCTGCTTGCCCTGATCGTGCTGTGCATAGCCTGGGAAATGGTGTTGGCACCAATACGCCCGAATGGCTCCTGGCTGGTACTCAAGGTCATCCCGCTGCTGATTCCGTTGCACGGGGTCTGGAAACGCAATCTCTACACGATGCAATGGGCATCGATGCTGATCCTGCTGTTCTTCGCCGAAGGCATAGTCCGCGGCATGAGCGACACTGGTCTGTCCGCCATCCTGGGCTGGATCGAAGTCGGCCTGGTACTGGTTTTCTTTAGCTGCACCATCCTCTACCTGCGGCCTTACAAAAAAGCAGCGAAGGCCTTAACCAAACAGGCGCTGCAGAAAGCCGCCAAGTAATGGACACCTTCCTCAATGCCTGCCGCAGCGTAATAGGCGCGACGCACGTATTGACCTCCGCGGAAGATACCGCACCCTACCTGACTGACTGGCGTCGACGCTACACCGGCAAGGCGTGTGCGGTACTCAAACCTGCGGATACGCAGGAACTCGCCGCACTGGTACGCCTCTGCAATGAACACAAAGTCCCGATGGTGCCGCAAGGCGGTAATACCGGCCTGGTGCTGGGTGGCATCCCTGACGACAGCGGCAAGGCCGTGGTTTTGTCGCTGACGCGTCTCAACAGCATCCGCCACACAGACCCGGTCAACAACACCATCACCGTCGAAGCCGGTTGCATATTGAAAAACATCCAGACTGCAGCCAGTGATGCCGGGCGACTGTTCCCGCTATCCCTGGCAGCGGAAGGCAGTTGCACGATAGGCGGCAATCTTTCGACCAATGCCGGTGGTACCGCCGTACTGCGCTACGGCAACACACGTGAACTCTGCCTCGGCCTCGAAGTCGTGACACCGCAAGGTGATATCTGGAATGGTCTGCGCGGCTTGCGCAAAGATAATACCGGTTACGACTTGCGCGATTTGTACATCGGTGCCGAAGGCACCTTGGGCCTGATCACTGCAGCGGTGCTGAAACTCTTCCCCCAACCAAAAGCACAACTCACCGCACTCGCAGCCCTGCGTACACCGGATGATGCATTGCGACTGCTGTCGCTGACGCAAAGCTACTGCGTGTCTTCACTGACTGGTTTTGAGTTGATGTCCGGCTTCTGTATCAAGCTGGTCAATCAACACTTCCCTTCTATGCGCTTACCCTTTGCCGAAGAGCATGCGCAATACGTGTTGCTGGAATTATCCGACAACGAATCCGAAGAACATGCACAAGCCATGCTGGAACATGTAATCAGTGCGGCCTTGCAGCAAGACCTGATACAGGATGCGATTGTTGCGCGCTCAATTGCACAATCGCAAGCGATCTGGGATTTCCGTGAGCATATTCCGCTGGCACAGGCTGCAGAAGGCAAGAACATCAAACATGATGTGTCGATACCCATCTCGCACATCGGCGACTTTATCCGTACCACGGATGCATTGCTGCAGCAGTCATTTCCCGGCGCACGCATGGTGACCTTCGGCCATCTCGGCGACGGTAATCTGCATTACAACGTTGCGCATCCTGAACAGGAAACGGATAAGAGTTTTCTGCAAAAGCAAACGACTGTAAATCGCGTCGTGCACGATAGCGTGCATCAACATGGCGGCTCCATCTCCGCCGAACACGGCATAGGCGCATTGAAGCGTACCGAAATCCTGCGTTACAAGTCCGATGTGGAGATGCAATTAATGCGCTCCATCAAACAGGCACTCGATCCTTTAAATTTGATGAACCCTGGCAAGCTGCTCTAAAGTGACGAGGTCGATTTAGACCCACGAGCTTGCCATGTCGTCCCTGCTATTGTCCTTCGCCCTCCTGCTTGTTGCGCTGCCCGCATTTGCGATATACAAATGCGAGTCTGGCGGCAACATCAGCTATAGCGACCTGCCCTGCGCTGACACATCAAGCAACAGCAAGTCCGGACGCATCATCATCCCACCCGCACCAAGCGATACACACGCAGCACAGGAAAAACTGGTGCAGGACAAACGCAGGCTGCAAGCGCTGGAAACACAACGCAGCAAGGAAGAAGCCAGCGCAGCCAAAGAACGGCAAAAAATAGCCAAGGAACAGGAACGTAAAAAGAAGCGCTGCGCTACCCTGGAACAACGCACGCGCTGGGCGAAGGAAGACGCGGCCAGCGCCAATGTAAAACGCATGGCACGTGCACAGCGCAAGGCGCAACGCGCGGCGGAGAAACAGCAGCTGGAGTGCGGGCCTTAAATTACCAGCTCGGGAAAAATGACTGATCGTAATGAATTTGATCCATGTCAAACTGCGGTCACATAGCCTTGTTACGATACGGCCTTGCTCACCAAGAGTGGCATGCCTTAGGGCCATTTAAGCAATGGTCGCTACTACCGGCGCTGGCGGTCGGGAAATATACCAGCACCAATATCCGGGGTAGCAGTCCGCATGCTTCCCCTCCTGCAGGCTCCCTCCCATGCCCCGCAATCCATGTAAATACTGCATGGTATGCGGCATGCAGTGACACATGGTATAACATCGGTTAACACTTTTCCGGTCGACTTGTCAGTATGAAAGTCCATCAACACACCGCTGCTCAACCCACCCACCAGGAGGCTGCATGAAAAGCATTGAAGAGTTCAAAGTTAAAAACACATCCGGCAAAGTTCTTACTATGCAAAACGTAGGAAAAGGCAGGACCTACCTGGATTTCGGCAGTACCAAACTGCCACGCGACTTCGTTGGTTATCGCATCAAAGACACAGACAATATCGCGGAACCGCAAAAAGACGGCACCTTCAAAATCAAGGGTACGTCGGACACCTACAGCCGCATCTAACTATTCCGCCTGCGAACTTTAAAAAGTGCCGGGCGCACAGACCCGGCACCTCGCTTACACGACTTTCAGCGTGATATTAGGCAGTCGATCAATATGACCTTCCATGACGTCGCCGCGCACCACCGGGCCGACATTTTCCGGTGTACCCGAATAAATAATATCTCCCGGCATCAGCTCAAACGCTTTCGACAAATTACTGATTTGCTCGGCAACTGACCAAATCATTTGCTTCAGATCTGCGCTCTGCTTCACTTGTCCATTCACCTTCAGCCAGATCTTGCCTTCGGTGAAATTGCCTATGCTGGCGACCGGATGCAAAGGCCCTATAGGTGCAGACATATCGAAGCTCTTGCCGATTTCCCATGGCTTCTCTTCCTTCTTCATCGCGGCCTGCAAATCACGACGCGTCATATCCAGCCCGACTGCATAACCAAAGACGTGTTGTAGTGCATTTTCGACTGAAATGTTTTTCCCGCCCTTATTAATCGCGGCGACCAGCTCGATTTCATAGTGGTAATTCTTGGTCAGTGTCGGATACGGATGATCGACAACCTTGCCTGGTGCGACGTACTGAATCGCATCGCTAGGCTTCTGAAAAAAGAATGGCGGTTCACGTGTAGGATCTGAACCCATCTCACGCGCATGTGCGGCGTAATTACGCCCTATGCAGTAAATACGACGCACCGGAAATTGATCATTGCTACCAACAATGGGGATAGTTGGCTGTGCAACTGAGAATATTGCATTGCCATCCTTGCCGCCTGAACTGCGTGGAGCGGCACAACCTGTTACCGCACCTACCGTCATCAAACCAGCTGCCTGCAGCATTCCACGTCTACTCAATTTAGTCATATTGTCTCCTCAATCCACTGGGGTTATATCGAGATATGGCAAGTCATAGCTGAACGTCCAGGCAGGCCCGTCATCCAAGCTCTCCATATACCAAATATATACAAGTTGATATGAGAAAGATACGTGATCGGATTAATAAATCGTGTGACGTACACACTCGGTTAACGTGTGCAAGCAAACAGAAAAATGTGCCTCAGATAACAGCTGTCAAAGCAGGACTTGCGGACGTAAAAAACCCCGTGCTCTTGCAAGCACAGGGCTGGAATTTGATTAACTATGCGTATGGCTATAGCACAAGGCCTTCAGCGCGAGGAAACGCGGCGGTCACCTTTCCTGCGACATGGAAACTCCAGTACGGCATCACCGCTCGTGGCTCGTACTCGCCGGGTGTTAGACAGGATTTGCCCGACATATTGCATATCCCGCTCTATGCTGGAGACTCTCTCGATTTTTTCTTCGGAAAGCGCCAGTGCGACGAGAGAGTGCAAAGCCTTGGTATAAAGCGCTTCATCATGCTGTTTAAGCTGGCAAAAAGCGCGCGCCAAATCATTGATGGCTTGATCGATGCGATTCATAATGCGCTCCCGGGAGTCAAGGATGGTAAATATCCTATCACCAATTGCATTACGCTTCAGTTAACTACCGCACTTAATACCATGCATTCAGCATAATCTTACCCATGCAGTTTCAAGCATGGACGCTATGCAAATTTACAGAGGGAAATGTAGGTAGTGGCCTGCCCAGCAGGAATCGAACCTGCGACCCTCAGCTTAGAAGGCTGATGCTCTATCCAACTGAGCTATGGGCAGAATGTGGCGGGATTGAACCGCGATGCTGAAAGAAGGAGCCTGAACCTGCGCTCATCTAAAGGTGCTGCATTATGCCTTTTTTACGCCACTCTTTCAATGACGGCTCCCGGCAAGGCTCTGGCACCAGCAAGTTCCAGCAGCTACGCTTGACCGTCTTTGCGGATGCGGTCGACCAATACGTAACCACGCGAGAAACCTGCAGCCAACGCTTCATCTGCCGTTTCGTAATCCTCATCATCACCTGACTCTGCCGCCAGTTCACTTTCAGCCGAAGCATCCAGCCCGGGCTCGCATATGCGCACCGTGTAATCCCATAGCTGGGGCGGATCTTCTTTGCGCAACGCGGTGACATGCACTTCCAATCCTTGGTACAACTCGGTACTCCAGTTCTGCTGCTTTTCCATATGCACTCCCTGGGGTTGAATACAGCGTGTGATTAGTGACAGCTATTAGCGTTTGCCTTGCGTGTGGGCTTAGGGTCATCAATCTCGGGATTCGGAGAAGGTACCGGATCTTCCTGCGGCACAGGATGCTCACCCGGCAACGGATCTTCTATCGGCTCCGGTACTGGTGCGGTATGTGCCGACAGAGGAATATGCAATGAAGATGCGCTGCGACGATGACAGCTGGCGATCAGATTAAGCATGAGATGCATCCTTTACGGTTAGGCTGATGAAATGCGTTCATGCACGTTGGAACAACAAGAGAACCATAAGATCCCCTGATCGGAATATTGTGCAAAAAACGTAAGAACTAGCGTTGAAACGCAGAACCAGATGCGGGAAGAATTGCTGCAGACATTCCACTGAACAGTAGAAAGATAATAGACGAAAAAAAGGACTAGCGATTAGGCTAGTCCTTTAAATTCTGGTCGGAGTACAAGGATTCGAACCTTGGACCCCCTGGTCCCAAACCAGGTGCGCTACCGGGCTGCGCTACACTCCGAAAGAAAGAGATTATATTGAATGTTCTGGAATCGGTCAATATCTAAAATGCTTTTACTTCAATAATTTTATAAATTTATTCAGTCAGCTTGGCGGCGATCCGTCGTGCCATTTTATCAGCGACATCCGCTTCTTTGGCCTCCACCATTACACGGATTAAAGGCTCGGTGCCGGAGGCACGTATCAGCACCCTGCCCTTGTCGCCCAACTCGGCTTCGACTACTTCTTTTTCTGCCAATAATTCCTTGTTTTTCTTCCAGTCAAAACCGGGCGCGACTTTCACATTAATCAAGGTTTGCGGGAACATCTCAATGTCTTGCGTCAACTGCGCCAGGCTCAGTCCGCTACGCTTCAATGCCGACAGAATTTGCAACGCAGAAATAATGCCATCACCGGTAGTATGTTTATCCAGGCACAACATATGTCCCGAACCTTCGCCCCCAACCTGCCAGCCACGTTCACGCAAGGTTTCCAGTACATAGCGATCGCCGACGTTTGCACGTGCAAATCCTATACCCATTTCCTTGAACGCAACTTCGAGCGCCATATTTGTCATCAAGGTACCGACTGCACCTTCAATCGGACGCACCCGCATGCGATCCTTGACCATGATGTATAAGAGCTCGTCGCCGTTATAAATGCGACCTGCTGCATCCACCACCAGCAAACGATCAGCATCACCATCCAAGGCGATACCAAGATGCGCCTGATTCGCACGCACTGCTTCGACCAGTGCTTCCGGCGCAGTTGCACCATAGCCTTCATTGATATTAAAGCCGTTAGGCTGGTTACCTATCGCAATGACTTCAGCGCCCAGCTCGTGAAACACATCAGGTGCAATATGGTAAGCCGCCCCGTGCGCGCAATCGACGACCAGCTTGGTGCCGCGCAAATCCAGCTCATGCGGGAAAGTGCTTTTGCAGAATTCGATGTAACGTCCGCGTGCATCTTCCAGACGCTTCGCACGCCCCAGTTTTTCAGAGGCGACACAAGACATAGGCTCGTTCAGTGCCGCTTCAATTTCCAGCTCTATCGCATCCGGTAATTTGTTACCCGATGCAGAGAAGAATTTGATGCCGTTATCTTCGTATGGATTATGAGAAGCAGAAATCACTACACCAGCGGACAAACGCAAGGCGCGAGTCAGGTAAGCAATCGCCGGTGTCGGCATAGGGCCGGCCAGCATCACATCGACGCCAGCAGCGGAAAAACCTGCTTCCAGTGCGGCTTCCAGCATGTAGCCGGAGATACGCGTGTCTTTGCCGATCAGTACTACCGGGCGGCTGGTCTTGGTACGTGACTTGGTCAGCACGGTACCGGCCGCATAGCCAAGGCGCATGACGAAATCAGGGGTGATTGGGGAAGTACCTACTTTGCCGCGCACGCCATCGGTGCCGAAATATTGTCGTTTCATTGTTGTTCTTTTTAAGTTTTGTGTTTAATCAGGATACTGCATGCCAAACCCGCAACGCGTCTACTGTTTCTGCCACATCATGCACACGTACAATACGTGCGCCGTGCGCAACAGCTGCTAACGCTCCGGCTAAGCTGCCGGCCAGGCGTTGCTCGATTGGTCGGTCCGTCAGTGCACCTATCATTGTTTTACGCGATAAACCAATTAGCATCGGCGCTTGCAGGAATGCCTGCATTTGCCTGGTATTTTTCAACAATGCGATATTGTGCGCAAGCGTTTTCCCAAAACCCAGGCCCGGATCTATGCATATGCGCTCGCGGTCAATACCGGCTTGTTCCATCTGACCGATACGCTCACGTAAAAATTCCCCGACCTCAGCAACGACATCATCATATTCTGGTTGCAGCTGCATACTTTGCGGATCATTTTGCATATGCATGACGCACAAGGCGCAGTCTGCATCTGCGACTGCCTGCAAGGCACCCGGCGCACGGAAACCATTGATGTCATTGATCATATCGGCACCCGCCGCAATGGTTTCGCGCATCACTTCCGGCTTATACGTATCTATCGACAAGGGCTTGCCGCAATCGCGCAAGGCGTAGACCAGAGGCATGACACGATCCAGTTCATCCTTCAGGGAAACCGCGAGTGAGCCGGGACGGCTGGATTCACCGCCAATATCGATGATGTCCACACCTGCGGCGATCATTTCTTCTGCGTGCGACAAGGCCGTATCCAGCATATGGTACTTGCCGCCATCAGAGAATGAATCAGGCGTGATATTGAGGATACCCATGACCAGGGGACGCGCTGCGGCGTCGACGGAAAGGCGGTAACGACCGCATTGCAGGTGAGTTTGCATTGTTTTGTCTGGGTACAAATAGAAAGGGGTGAGGATTTCTCCCCACCCCTGTATTAAAACATGTTCGTCAGATCTGAAGTGATCTATCAGGCCGGTGCAGTTGCATTCGGCGCCACATCGGTAGGATTATCCGGTGGGCTGCGTTTGACAGGAACGCCAGCTTTCGGTGGACGTGGCTCACGTCCTTCCATGATGTCGTTGATTTGATCCGAATCGATGGTTTCCCAATCCAGCAGGGTTTTCGCCATCAATTCAACCTTATCGCGATTCTCCTCGATCAGTTTGCGCGACAACGCATACTGGGTGTCCAGGATCGTGCGGATTTCAGTATCGACCTTTTGCTGTGTCGCTTCCGACACTGTCTTCGCAGACGAGCGTCCGAAGTAGGCATCTTGCTCGGTGTCTTCGTAGACCATGGTACCCAGGCTTTCCGACATACCGTAGCGCGTCACCATCGCACGCGCCAGCTTGGTCGCACGCTCAAAGTCGTTCGAAGCACCGGTCGACATTTGATGCATAAACACTTCTTCCGCAATACGGCCACCGAACAGGATAGAGATCTCTTCCAGCATCTTGTCCTTATACATATTGACGCGATCATGCTCAGGTAACTGCCAGGTCAGACCCAGCGCGAAACCACGCGGCATGATGGTGACTTTATGTACTGGATCAGCCTTAGGCAAGAGTTTGGCAACCACTGCGTGACCGGACTCATGGTAAGCAGTATTGCGACGCTCTTCTTCACGCATGACAGCCGACTTACGCTCAGGGCCCATCACGATCTTGTCTTTGGCATCCTCGAAGTCCTGCATCTCAACCAGGCGCTTGTTACGGCGTGCGGCAAACAAGGCTGCTTCGTTGACCAGGTTGGCCAGATCAGCACCGGAGAAACCAGGCGTACCACGTGCCAGGATATCTGCCTGTACATCGGTACCAATAGGTACTTTACGCATGTGGACCAGCAAGATTTGCTCACGACCACGGATGTCAGGCAAGCCAACGATCACTTGGCGATCGAAACGACCTGGGCGCAGCAAAGCTTTATCGAGTACGTCAGCACGGTTGGTTGCTGCGATCACGATCACGCCTGCGTTAGGCTCAAAGCCGTCCATCTCAACCAGCATCTGGTTCAGCGTCTGTTCGCGCTCATCGTTACCACCACCCATACCGGCACCACGATGGCGACCAACTGCGTCGATCTCATCGATGAAGATGATGCAAGGTGCGTGTTTCTTCGCGTTGTCGAACATGTCGCGTACACGGGATGCACCGACACCGACGAACATTTCAACAAAGTCCGAACCGGAAATCGTGAAGAACGGTACTTTTGCTTCGCCTGCAATCGCACGCGCCAGCAAGGTTTTACCGGTACCTGGAGGACCAACCATCAAGACGCCGCGCGGGATACGACCGCCCAGTTTCTGGAAGCGGGTAGGATCACGCAGGAAGTCGACCAGCTCGCCGACTTCTTCTTTCGCTTCATCGCAACCTGCGACGTCAGCGAAAGTGACCGGGTTGTTGGTGTCATCCAGCATGCGTGCCTTCGACTTGCCGAACGAGAATGCCCCGCCCTTGCCGCCGCCCTGCATTTGACGCATGAAGAAGATCCAGACGCCGATCAGCAACAGCATCGGGAACCAGGATATGAATACTTGGGAAAGGAAAGATTGCTCTTCCGGTTGTTTAACGTCGAATTTCACGCCGTTATTGACCAGATCGCCAACCAGGCCGCGATCCAGATAGGTAATCGCGGATTTAATTTTTTTGCCGTCGGTCGTAGTCGCAACGATGCTGCGATCTTCGATCGTCGCTTCCTTGATGCGCTTACTTCTTACTTCGTCCAGGAAATCCGAGTAGGCGATCGCCGTGGCTGAGCCCGACGCACTGCGGCCGTCGAACTGTTTGAACACGGTGAAAAGCACCATCCCGATGACCACCCATATGGCGGCCTTGGAAAACATATTGTTCACTAAAACTCCTTGGACACAGAACGCGTCTTTTTTACTAAAAATGTAATTTCGATTCTACTCGTAATACTCAAGGCTTGCAGTATCGAATATCAGGCTAAAAACGGCATTAACAAGGGTCAATTCAGAGTTAATTACGCATTAAAGCGGATTTTTTAAGGTTTTCCCAAGTAAAAATATCTCAGACGATTTGTCGCGGCTGGCTTTGGGCTTCTTTTGTACGACCGTTTTGAATTCGTCCCTGAATTTTTCCACTATATAGCTATATCCGGAACCATTAAAGCACTTTACGAGCAAGGAGCCTGAAGGTTTCATGTGATGTTGCGCAAAATCAATTGCCAAATCGATCAGATCGATCATGCGCGCAGCATCAGCCACGGCGATACCTGACAAATTGGGTGCCATATCCGATATCACAAGATCAGCCTTGCGGCCCTGCAGTACCTGCTCCAGCTGGTCCAGCACTTCCTGTTCGCGGAAGTCACCTTGTATAAAATGCACGTCGGCTATCGGCTCCATCGGCAACATGTCCAAACCGATAATCGTGCCGTTAATACCACCGCCGACGCTGCCCGATAGCTTATTGCGCACGTATTGCGACCAGCTGCCCGGTGTTGCCCCCAGATCAACAATCACCTGCCCCGGCTTGATCAACTTCTCGGTTTCATCTATCTCTTTGAGCTTGTAGACCGCACGGGCGCGATAGCCTTCTTTCTGCGCCAGCTTCACATACGGGTCGTTAATATGGTCATGCAGCCAGTTTTTGTTTAATTTCTTCTTTGCCATTCGCGTAGAATACTAGTTTTAAATACTGTGGGACAAAGTTTGTCAGGTTCGCGCTGCGTGCCGAAGCAATCCTGCCCCCGAACACCATCACAATTTATGTTGAAACTTACACCGGCCGAGCGCAGTTCCTTACGCGCTGAAGCGCATGCTCTCAGCCCTGTCGTCATTATCGGGGAAGCCGGCTTGACGCCAGGCGTACTCAAGGAAATCGACGCCAGCCTCAATTCCCATGGTTTGATCAAAGTACGCGTATTCGGCGATGACCGCGAAGCACGTGTCACTATCTACGACACCATCTGCGAAAAACTCGATGCTGCGCCTGTACAGCACATCGGTAAATTGCTGGTTGTTTATCGCCCGAAAAAAGAAGCGGTAAAAGCACCGAGCGAAACCCGCGGCCGTGGCATGCGTGAAGTCACCATCGTCAAACCGAGTCCTAGCGGCACCAAACGTCCGACCGTGACTAAAGTAATGGTCAAGGGAAATGAGCGTGTCACCCAGGGTGGCTCGATCAAACGCGCCAAGCCGCGTCAAACCAGCCCAAAGAAATCGTCACTCGGACGATAATCTCCCCTACTCAGCGCAGCTTGAGTATCAGTGCAGCGCCTAACAGGCTCTGCACTATATAAAACCCGGTTGAAACAGCATGCAGGATGCCGAATTGCTTACGCACGTCGGCCAGTGCAGCAATATTGCTGTCCGCTACGCTATGCAATACCAGGCGTAGCTCAGCCATTTGCGGTTGCAATGCAAAGTAACCGATCAGCGTACATGCAACCATGCCTGCGATCAGGTAGTAATTGATCTTCGCAGGCTGGGCTTGCGCACCGCGACCGGCCTGGAACAACAAAGCCAGCAGTGCCGCTGCACAAAACAGCGACAACCACGCGACGATATTGAACAGGCTACCGGCGATGGTGCCTGCCAGCGCACGATCACTCAGGGTGGAAAACAGGGTTGGTGCGACCACAAAGCCCACCGCCCACAGGGTTCCCACCCAGAAGGTTGCTATCAGCAATCGTACGCGTGTGAGGAACATCAGATGTAGCGTACTTGCAGGATTTCGTATTCACGCAGACCGGCCGGTGCTTCCACCGCGACGATATCGCCTGCGTATTTACCTATCATCGCACGCGCGATAGGCGACGTAATCGATACTTTCTTTTCCTTCAGATCAGCTTCATCGATACCAACGATCTGGTACGTCACTTTTTCGCCGTTTTCCAGATCTTCCAGATCCACGGTCGAGGCAAACACCACGCGGCCTTCTGCTTCCAGTGTGGTCGGGTCGATGATTTGCGAAGTACCCAGTTTGCCTTCGAGATCAGCGATACGACCTTCGATAAAGCTTTGTTTCTCTTTCGCCGCATCGTAGTCGGCGTTTTCCGACAGGTCACCTTGTGCACGTGCTTCAGCAATAGCATTAATGACCCATGGGCGTTCTTTTGTTTTCAAACGGTGCAGCTCTTCTTTCAAGAGGTTTGCGCCATAGGGGGTAATTGGTGTGCTCATAGCTTCTATCTTCAAAAGTGGAAAACCACAGAGGTCGCAAAAGGCACCGGAATCCGGCACCGCCTGTGACCTCTGTGGTTAGATTTTTAACGCTGTGGGCTTAGTGTAAGGTTTTATGCAGGCCTTGTAAATCATAGACGTGCAACTCGTCCAGATGGGCCATGCCTTCCACTGCTGCTTCTGCGCCAGCTATCGTTGTGTAAGTTGTGACGCGTGCTGCCAGAGCGGATGTACGGATGGTACGGGAATCCACGATGGCACTACGCTTCTCTTCCACAGTGTTGATAACAAGTGCAATCTCATTGTTTTTGATCATATCGACAATATGTGGACGTCCTTCTGCCACTTTGTTGACTGACTGCACTTCGATACCGGCCGCGCTGATAGCTGCAGCCGTACCTTTGGTCGCCACCACCGAGAAACCGATTTCAACCAGATCCTTGGCAACCTGCACTGCACGCGGCTTGTCGCTCGCCTTGACGCTGAGGAACACTTTGCCCGAACGTGGCAGCTTGATGCTGGCGCCGAGTTGCGATTTGACAAAGGCTTCACCAAAGGTTTTGCCTACGCCCATCACCTCACCGGTCGATTTCATTTCAGGGCCGAGGATGGTGTCCACGCCTGGGAACTTGACGAACGGGAACACAGCTTCTTTGACGCTGAAGTATTCCGGTACCACTTCGTTGATGATGCCCTGGCTGTCCAGCGACTGACCAACCATGCAGCGTGCTGCAATCTTGGCCAGTTGCAAACCGGTTGCTTTCGAAACATACGGCACGGTACGCGACGCACGTGGATTCACTTCCAGCACGAAGACGACGTCTTGTTGCTTGCCGTCGATTTCCTGCTGCTGGATCGCGAACTGCACGTTCATCAGACCCACCACGTTCAAGCCTTTGGCCATCAGCGAAGTCTGGCGTTTCAATTCATCAATGGTTGCTTGCGACAGCGAATATGGTGGCAACGAGCAAGCCGAATCACCGGAGTGCACACCCGCTTGCTCGATATGTTCCATCACGCCGCCGATGAAAGTACGCTGACCATCGGACAGGCAATCGACGTCGACTTCAATCGCGTCGTTCAGGAAGCGATCCAGCAATACTGGCGAGTCATGCGAGACCTTGACCGCTTCACGCATATAGCGTTCGAGGTCACGTTGCTCGTGCACGATTTCCATCGCACGACCACCCAATACATACGACGGACGCACAACCAGCGGATAACCGATTTCCTGCGCCAGGCGCAATGCATCTTCTTCGGTACGCGCAGTACGGTTAGGCGGCTGACGCAGTTTCAGGTCGTGCAGCATTTTTTGGAAACGTTCGCGATCTTCTGCGGCGTCAATCATGTCTGGCGAGGTGCCGACGATAGGCACGCCGTTGGCCTCCAGGTCGAGCGCCAATTTCAAAGGTGTCTGACCACCGTACTGCACGATCACACCGTATGGTTTTTCCTTGTCGACGATTTCCAGCACGTCTTCCAGGGTCAGCGGTTCGAAGTACAGACGATCCGAGGTGTCGTAATCGGTAGAAACTGTTTCCGGATTACAGTTGACCATGATGGTTTCGTAGCCGTCTTCGCGCATTGCGAGCGCAGCGTGGACGCAGCAGTAATCGAATTCAATACCCTGGCCGATACGGTTAGGACCGCCGCCGAGGACCATGATTTTTTTCTTGTTGGTCGGCTGCGATTCGCACTCTTCTTCATAGGTCGAATACATGTATGCGGTGTTGGTAGCAAATTCACCGGCGCAGGTATCAACGCGTTTGTAGACAGGACGAATATTCAGCGCGCGACGCTGTTCGCGTACTTCCTTGTCGGTCGTTTTCAGCAATTTAGCCAGGCGGCGATCCGCGAAACCTTTTTGCTTCAGCTTGAACAATGTGTCTTTGTCGATCGCGCTCAGGGTCTGGGTTTCCAGCCACAGTTCGATATCAACGATTTCCTTGATTTGTGCGAGGAACCACGGATCGATGTGCGTCAATGCATGCACTTCGTCCAGCGAGAAACCTTGAGCAAACGCATCGCCGACGTACCAGATACGTTCCGGACCTGGCTCGCCCAGTTCTTCTTCGATGGTTTCGCGGTCGGTGGTTTTTTCATTCATGCCATCGACGCCCACTTCCAGGCCGCGCAAGGCTTTCTGGAAGGATTCCTGGAAGGTACGGCCGATCGCCATGACTTCGCCTACCGACTTCATTTGCGTGGTCAGATGGCTATCCGCTTGCGGGAATTTTTCGAATGCGAAACGTGGAATCTTGGTGACGACATAATCAATCGATGGCTCGAACGAAGCCGGGGTCGCGCCGCCGGTAATTTCGTTGCGCAACTCATCCAGTGTGAAGCCGACTGCCAGCTTGGCTGCGATCTTCGCAATCGGGAAACCGGTTGCTTTCGATGCCAGTGCCGACGAACGCGATACGCGCGGATTCATTTCGATGACGATCATGCGGCCATCAGCCGGATTGATCGAAAACTGCACGTTGGAACCGCCGGTATCAACACCGATTTCACGCAGCACCGCGATCGATGCATTACGCATGATCTGGTATTCCTTGTCGGTCAGCGTTTGCGCTGGCGCGACCGTGATCGAGTCACCGGTGTGCACGCCCATAGGATCCAGGTTTTCGATGGAGCAGACAATGATGCAGTTGTCGGCCTTGTCGCGCACGACTTCCATCTCAAATTCTTTCCAGCCGATCAGCGATTCTTCGATCAGCAATTCGCTGGTCGGCGATGCTTCCAGACCGCGTTTGCAGATAGCTTCGAATTCTTCGGCGTTGTAGGCAATACCGCCACCACTACCACCCATCGTGAACGATGGACGAATGATGACCGGGAAGCCGAGTTCTTTTTGCACTGCCCACGACTCTTCCAGCGTGTGCGAGACACCGGAACGTGCCGAACCGAGACCGATTTTGGTCATCGCATCTTTAAACTTGGAACGGTCTTCTGCCTTGTCGATCGCTTCTGGTGAAGCCCCGATCAGTTCGCACTTGTATTTGGTCAGTACGCCGTTGTGATGCAGGTCGAGTGCGCAGTTCAGCGCGGTCTGGCCGCCCATGGTCGGCAGGATCGCGTCTGGACGCTCTTTGTCGATAATGCGCTCAACGGCTTGCCAGGTGATCGGCTCGATGTAGGTTACATCCGCCATTTCCGGGTCGGTCATGATGGTCGCAGGGTTGCTGTTGACCAGAATGACGCGATAGCCCTCTTCGCGCAATGCTTTACAAGCTTGTGCACCGGAATAATCGAATTCGCAAGCCTGGCCGATCACGATAGGACCGGCGCCAATAATCAGGATGCTTTTAATGTCGCTGCGTTTAGGCATTTTTATTCTTCTCCATCATCGCCACGAAGCGATCAAACAAGGGGGCGATGTCATGCGGGCCAGGCGATGCTTCCGGGTGACCCTGGAAGCAGAACGCTGGCTTGTCGGTACGTTCAAAACCTTGCAGCGAACCGTCGAACAGCGAGACGTGCGTCACGCGGCAGTTCGCCGGCAAGGTTGCTGCATCTACTGCGAAACCGTGGTTTTGCGATGTGATCAGCACTTTTTTGCTGTCCAGATCCTGCACCGGATGGTTGGCGCCGTGATGGCCGAATTTCATCTTGAGTGTTTTAGCACCGGAAGCCAGCGCCATGATTTGGTGACCCAAGCAGATACCGAAAGTCGGGATGCCACGATCGATCAATTCTTTGGAAGCCGCAATCGCGTAATCGCATGGCTCCGGATCGCCAGGACCGTTCGACAGAAAGATGCCGTCCAGATTCAGCGCCAACGCTTCGGCAGCGGATGCCTGGGCAGGCAATACCGTCACTTTGCAACCGCGCTCTGCGAGCATGCGCAGGATGTTGAATTTGACGCCATAGTCGAAAGCGACGACATGGTACTGGGGAGCGGTCTGCTGACCGTAACCCTTGCCCAGTTTCCATTCAGTTTCAGTCCATGGGTAGGATTGCTTGGTCGAGACGACTTTCGCCAGATCGAGACCAGCCAGGCCGCCGAAGGACTTGGCCAATTCCAGTGCTTTCTCTGAAGTTGCATCCTCACCTGCCAGGATGGCACCGCTTTGCGCACCTTTTTCGCGCAGGATACGCGTCAGCTTGCGGGTATCAATACCGGCAATGCCGACGACGTTTTCCGACTTGAGGTAGTCGGACAGTGTCTGGGACGAACGGAAATTGGAAGTCAGGATCGGCAAATCCTTGATGATCAGGCCGGCCGCGTGAATTCGGGTCGACTCCACATCCTCGACATTGACGCCGGTATTACCGATATGAGGATAGGTCAGTGTGACAATTTGATTGCTATAGCTTGGATCGGTGAGGATTTCCTGATAACCGGTCATCGAGGTGTTGAATACAACTTCACCGATCGTATGACCCGGTGCACCTATCGAAAAACCTTTGAAAATCGACCCGTCCGCTAGCGCTAGGATGGCCGGAACTGTAGGGCCAGAAAAGAATGGCGGCAAGGGGTAACTCCTGATGTGTGTTACCGCCGCTGCGCTGCGCCAGAATGACCGTCGAAACCCGCGCGCAACTTTGCGCGCTGCTTGCTGGAGATACACTCGAACAAGGCGTCGTACAGGTCGTATTTAGACGATGGGAAATGGGTATGCGCTACGGCGGAATAAAATTAGCTAAACCGCCGAATTATAGCGCAAAGCACCCTCGACTGGCAACCGAATCCGGTAGTTTCCGGTGTGCCGAAGGTGTTTTATTTGAATGTCAGAGTGTTAAATCCAAACTACCCGGCTCAACCGCCGATGGCGATGATGCCAGCCTTGGCGATTTGTACGTCCTCCGTCGATTTCACGCCAGAAACGCCAACCGCGCCCAGGCACTGACCATTGATGACGATAGGTACGCCGCCTTCCAGCATGCCTTCCAGCGTAGGTGCTGTGATAAACGAGAAACGACCATTGTTGATGATGTCTTCGTAGACTTTCGATTCACGGCGACCGAGCGCGGCTGTTTTGGCCTTGGCTGGTGCAATGTGCGACGAAATTGGTGCAGCACCGTCCAGACGCTGCAACCACAGCAAATGACCACCATCATCGACGATAGCGATCGTAACGCACCATTTGTGCAGGTTTGCTTCGGTTTCTGCCGCCGCAGCGATTTTTTTAACGTCTTCCAGCGTCAGTACTTGTTTGGTTTGCATGGTGCCTCCTGTCATAGAAGAATGAATTGTACGACATCACAGTAGTGCTGAACTGCGACAACATTGATTTTGTTTACATTGTTTAACTATCATTTTGGCAGATCCGGCGTACTATGATTCAAGACTGAAACATTTACTGTCGGCAAACTAAGTCGTTTGGGCAATGTTAGGTCTGAGTCCATTTGAGTTTAGGGAGGAGCTATGTTCTTCAATCGTTTTTCAAAAAAAACTGCCACCCCGACTCCCGCTAAAGAAACTTCGAAGAAGAAAGCCAAAGTTTCAGCAGAAGCCAGCCTCGCCCATTCCACCCTGTATCAGTTCAAGCGCAATGTACTTGAGTTGGTCGCTCGCATGAACCACGGCGTCCATCACGTGGATTGCGAAGTCATCAAGCGACAAACCATGTTTGTACAATCGCAGCTACTACACGCCATAGCGAATGACCCGCAATTGCCCGAGCACCTGAAAATCATGCTGATGCAGTATCACGCAAAAAGCATACGGGCCACGCTGACCGAGCGACGTGGCGAGCATTTACGACGCGTTGCCTGATCTGCACCGATTTTATTTCCTTTCAGCATCTTGCCCGTCAGGGCATGCCAGCCTTTTGTCGCGATAAAAGCAAATTCAGCAAAGGCTGCAGCTCGACGGACAATTTATTGATGTGGAGCAATACCTGCTCTTCCTTGCCCTCCTTGATCCAGCGTAGCAAAGTCGCCAGATCGATAGCCAGATCCGCCGCTTTTTCTTGCTGCTCAAGCAGGGATTGCGTCAATAAACTCTCGCCTTGTTGCAACAAGCGCTCTTCTTCGTTGCCGATGACACCTGTCACGCCTTTTTGCAAACCCAGCAAAGCACGCTCACCGGCCAATTGACGCATGTCATTCAGCATGTCTTCAGCCGCAGCGGAAGCGCACTCGGCTATCGATACCACGCCACAGCTGGCAATCAAATCCATTTGCCCGTCACCGATCAGGTTGGCATTGGCAATCGCGCGGCAGACACGCTCGGCGAAATTGCGTGCCGAATCAAAATGTATGCTGCCAGTCGCAATTGTGAATTCGTTCTCGCCGGTACGCGCCACACAATCGGTCTGCCGCACCGTACGATGCAGAAGCTGACCTATCGCATTAATCACACTGAAGGGTGGCGAAGCTGGATAACCATCCAGCTCAGGATGCTTCAGCCCTATGCATGCATTCAGGATGACGAAATTCCGGTTCTGGCGCGCCGCGTTGCTGCGCATTTCTTCGGCCCGCTGCGCCCATTCCTGCGGTGAAGGTAATTCAACATGATCGCCGACATCGCTGCTGTGAACCAGCGCTTCCAGTCCACGTTCGAATTCGTTCTGGGTACTGACCAGTTTGGAGAGGATATCCAGGCGCGACAGCAATTGCGCGGTGCCTATGCCCTTGGTAATGAGATCCGTCGCGCCTGCCGCTTTGGCGCGATCACGCTCGGCTTGCTCATCGCTGCCAGAGACCACCACCACCGGCATATTGCGGATACGGCCGATTTTGGATGCGCGTATGCGTTTGAGCAAACCGTAGCCATCCAGCTTGGGCATGGTCAGATCAGAGATGACTACCCGGATGCTGGGATCGATCAGCAATGCCTCCCATGCCTGCTCACCATCCAGCGCCTCGCGGAATTCAAACATGCCTTCTATGTGCTTGATCAGGGTGGCACGGACTATGCGTGAGTCATCGGCAATCAGAATTCGAGGTTTTAGGGAAAGGGCGGCGGGTGTATCTGTCAGCATGTAAATCTAACCTTTTTGATGTTAGTAACAGCATAACGCCAGCGAATAAATTTTGACAGCACTTCCAGATTGACATACATTTCGTCAGTTCCATTGAAGGAAATCGCATCCGATGACATTTTTGCAACCCACCTTACGCACAGCTCAACTGGCACGCTCAGCCGTATTAGCGTTCAGCCTGTTGGCGGGTTCTGCGTGGAGCGCCGAAGCGCCGCCACCAGAGCAAAATGCGCAAGTCAGCAAGTTGCAAAGCATCTCCAACCACGCATCAGAACTGGCCATGCAGGCCATGGGCATGCTGGGCATCCATTACAAATACGGCGGTAATACCCCAGAAAGCGGTCTCGACTGCAGCGGTCTGGTACGTCATATTTTCAAGGAAACCTGGGGCATGATCCTGCCCCGCACCTCAGTGGAAATCAGCCATGTCGGCAAACATGTCGACAAAGACGATTTACAGCCGGGTGACCTGGTTTTTTACAATACGCTGCGCAAGGGTTTTTCCCACGTCGGCATTTACCTGGGTGACCGCAAATTCATCCACTCCCCATCTGCCGGTGGCCAGGTCCGTATAGAAAGCATGGACATCGCGTACTGGAAGAAACGCTTTAATGGCGGCAGACGCATCAGTGAACCGGAACAGGACTTCCCACCGATCAAATAAAAAAAACGCACCCTCAGGTGCGTTTTTTTATGGACTGGATTATTGCTCGCGTCTGCTGGCAAGCTTTTTCTTCAGTTCCGGCATCAGCGCCATTGCTGCCTGCTCACCCGCCAGTACCGCGCGGTTACGGCCATTGAAGTCATTCCCCTTCATATCGCCCAGGTTGGGACGGACCACGATGTCGGCATCTTTCAGCTCAAAGCGATTCAGGCTTTGCCCCATGATGGCGAAGGTCTGCAGCAAGACATCCAGCGAACTCGACGCCAGTTGTACTTCCGGTTGCACCGAGATATTCACCGCGATAATGAAGTCAGCGCCCATTTCCTTCGCAAAATGTACCGGTACTGGTGCAACCAGGCCGCCATCCACATACATGCGCTCACCTATCTTCACAGGCTGGAACAAGCCCGGCACCGCTGAAGAGGCGCGTACCGCCAGCCCCGTATTACCTCGCTGAAATAAAACGGGCTGACCGCTATTCAAATCCGTCGCCACTGCAGCAAACGGGATTTTCATCTTCTCTATCGGTACATTCTTGACTGCCTTGTTCACATAGTTTTGCAGCGCATCGCCTTTCAAGACACCGCTGGATTTGGCAAAGAACGGGACTGACCAGTCAGAAATCGCTGCTTCATCCATCGCCAGCGCCATCTGCTGCAAAGCGAAACCATTGTTACCGGCGGCATAGAGCGCGCCGACTACACTGCCCGCGCTGGTGCCAACCACCATGTCCGGCACGATGCCTTGCGACTCCAGCGCTTTGATAACGCCGATATGGGCAAACCCGCGCGCTGCGCCGCCGCCAAGTACCAGTGCAATCTTGACTGGTGCAGCGGATTTAGGCGTGACCACTACCGGTGTCACTGGTTCGGATTTGCCAGGAAGGAAGCTACATGCTGCCTGCAGTACCAGCAGGCCAGCCAGGAGGATTTTGCTGGAATAACTTTTCAACATTGCGGACCAATTTTTTTCAAAGAACGAAGATTACCCTTTTTCCGTCGGCATGGTTGTTACGTAACGTAAGCAAGGAAAAAGCTCACTACAATTGAGAATCGTTTTCATTCTTAACGAAATCCTACTATACTTCCTGCAGCGAAAATCCCAACTACCGACAAACAAGGATGCATATGAGACTAGCAAGTACCCTACTCGCCGCAATTTCCCTGATGGGCACTGTTTCGATCGCGCAAGCGCAGGAAAAAGTATTGAACCTGTACTCGGCACGCCATTATCAGACGGATGAATTGCTGTACTCCAATTTCACCAAACAGACCGGCATCAAAATCAATCGTATCGAAGCTGATGACAATGCGCTGTTTGAGCGCCTGAAAAACGAAGGCAAGAACAGCCAGGCTGACGTCATCGTCATGGTTGATGCAGCACGTATCTGGCGCGCAGAGATAGAAGGATTCTTCCAACCGGTCAAATCGGCGGTCCTGAGCAAACGCATCCCGGCCAATTTGCACGGCAAGGATGATGGCCAGGGTCCTGAGTGGTTTGGTTTCTCGACCCGTGCTCGCGTAATCGTCTACAACAAAGCTGCTGTCAATCCGGCCGACGTCGCGACCTATGAATCACTGGCTGATCCGAAAAACAAAGGCAAGGTCTGCACCCGCTCTGGCTCCCATCCATACAACTTGTCGCTGATCGGCTCGATGATAGAACGCAATGGTGAAAAAGCGACCGAGCAATGGGCCAAAGGCATGGTTGCGAACTTTGCCCGCCCACCACGCGGCGGCGACACCGATCAGATCAAAGGCGTCGCTTCGGGTGAGTGTGGCGTCGCAATTGCCAATTCCTACTACTACGCACGCATGCTGCGCTCGACCAAACCGGAAGACGTCGCCGCCATGAAAAACGTCGGCTTCATCTGGCCTAACGCTAAAACCAGCGGCACCCACTTCAACATTGCAGGCGGTGGCGTAGCGAAGAATGCGCCGCACCGCGAAGCAGCGGTTAAATTCCTCGAGTACCTGGCCAGCGACGAAGCACAAACCTACTTCGCGGATGGCAATAACGAATGGCCAGCGGTTAAAAGTGTCCGTGTGAAGAACGAAGCACTGGAGTCACTGGGCGCTTACAAGATGGAAAACATCTCCATCGCCGCGATCGGTAAAAACCAAATCGCAGCCCAAAAGATACTTGATCGCGTAGGCTACAAATAAACTGAAGGTCATAAAAAAACTGCCGGAACATCGCAAATGTACGCGATCTTCCGGCAGTTTTTTATTGTCCCAGATGGTTGTTTTACATCCCGTCCTGACAAAGCTTCAAAGCTTCATCCCAGCCAGGCAAGCCGCAGAATGTCTGCATAAAGTGTTCACACGATAAGGATGAATTAGCCGGACGTTTGGCTGGCAACGGATAATCCTGCGTACCTATCGCTGTCAGCCGCGGCTTCTTCGTAACCGATGGATGTTCCAGAATAGCTTGCGTCAAACCATGCCAACTAGTCCGCCCTTGCGCGGTCAAGTGGTACAAACCGCCACGACTTTGCCAGACTTCATGGTCCAGTTCGGCATCTGGCTGCGTACCTGAATACCTCTGCATCTGTATCAATGCATGCGCTGTCGCCTCAGCTATCGTCCGGCACCAGGTCGGCGCGCCAAACTGATCAGCGACTATGCGCAACTCATCCCGCTCCTGCGCCAGTCGACGCACGGTCAGCAAGAAATTCTTTCCTCTTGCACCATATACCCAGCTCGTACGCAAAATCAGATGTGGAATCCCTGCAGCCTGTATCGCCTGCTCACCTGCCAGCTTGCTACGGCCGTAAACACTTTGCGGATTCGGCAAATCGTCTTCGGTATAGCTGTCGGCTTGCGAGCCATCGAACACGTAATCTGTCGAATAGTGAATCATCGCAGCGCCCAGCTTACGTGCTTCCTGTGTCATCACTTCGGGCGCTTGCGCATTGATACGCATCGCCAGTTCAGATTCGCTCTCTGCCAGATCGACCGCGGTATAGGCCGCCGGATTCACAATCAACTGCGGCTTTACTTCACGGATGACAGTACGTACCTGATTCAGGTCGGACAAATCCATATGCGAACGATCAAGCGCTATCACCTGCCCCAAGCCCTGCAAGGTACGCTGCAGCTCGTAACCGACCTGCCCGCTGCGCCCTGTCAGCAGGATCTTCAAGCAAACACCTCGGCCTCTGCCAGGGAAACGCCTTTTTGGTCTTTGACTGACAGCGTGGGCATGCCGTTGATAGGCCAGTCGATGGCAATGGCAGGATCATTCCAGGCGATGCAGCGCTCGTGTTCAGGCGCCCAATAGTCAGTTGTCTTGTAAAGGAATTCTGCAGTATCGCTGGTGACGACGAAGCCGTGCGCGAATCCTTCGGGGATCCACATTTGGCGTTTGTTTTCTGCGGATAGGACTGCGCCTACCCATTGGCCGAATGTGGGAGAGCTTTTGCGGATGTCTACGGCTACGTCGAAGACTGTTCCTGATACTACGCGCACCAGTTTGCCTTGCGATTGCTGTATCTGGTAATGCAAACCGCGCAGTACACCGTGCGCCGATTTGGAGTGATTGTCTTGTACAAACCTGACTGTTTTACCTGTGACCTCAGCAAATTTTTTTTCGTTGAAACTCTCAAAGAAAAAACCTCTTTCGTCACCGAAAACTGTCGGCTCTATCAATAAAACATCTGGGATTGATGTGGCGATAGCTTTCATACTTACAGCACTTTATCGTCGAGAATACGCAGCAAGTACTTGCCATAAGCTGTATTTTTCAGCGGCTCAGCCAATCGCTCCATTTGGCTCGCATTTATGTACCCCTTGCGGAAAGCCGTTTCTTCCGGACAGGCGATTTTCAATCCCTGACGATGTTCGATGGTAGCAATAAATTGCCCGGCTTCCAGCAAAGACTCGTGCGTGCCGGTATCCAGCCAGGCCATACCGCGCCCCATTAATTCAACATTCAGTTCACCCCGCGCCAGATAAGCGCGATTTACGTCTGTAATTTCCAGCTCTCCACGTCCGGACGGCAGAATCGATGCAGCGATATCACACACTTGATTGTCGTAGAAATACAGGCCCGTAACTGCATAATTTGATTTGGGTACTAATGGCTTCTCTTCTATGCTGACAGCTTGATGTTGCGCATCAAACTCAACCACGCCATAACGCTCCGGATCCTGCACATGATAAGCAAATACGGTTGAGCCCTGGAGACGTTCTGATGCCTGCATCAATTGCCGGTCAAAAGCATGACCGTAGTAGATGTTGTCTCCCAATATCAAGGCCGAAGGATCGTTCCCGATAAAATCACGACCAATGATGAAAGCCTGCGCCAGACCGTCAGGCGAAGGCTGCACTGCATACGACAAGTTAACACCCCATTGGCTGCCATCGTTGAGCAACTGTTGAAAACGTGGAATATCTTGCGGGGTAGAAATCAGCAGAATGTCACGTATGCCAGCCAACATCAGGGTCGTCAGCGGATAGTAAATCATCGGCTTATCGTAGACCGGCAACAACTGTTTGGATATAGCCACGGTCGCCGGATACAAGCGCGCACCAGAACCTCCTGCGAGGATAATCCCTTTGCGGTTGCCCGGATTCATGGGTGAGTATCCAGATACCACTGCACCGTTTTACGAATTCCGGTATCAAACGCCTCAAGCGGTCTCCAGCCAAGCTCACGTTCGATTTTGCTTGCGTCTATTGCATAACGGCGATCATGACCAGGACGGTCTGCTACGTACACAATCTGTTGCCTATAGCTTTTGCCAAAAGCTAATGGCTTCAATTCATCCAATATATCGCATAAGGTAAATACCACATCGAGATTGGTTTTTTGATTTTGCGCACCGATGTTATATGTTTCACCAGGCACGCCATCTGCAAGAACCAGACGCAGTGCAGCACAATGATCGCCAACATAAAGCCAATCACGTATCTGCTGCCCGTCACCGTAAATCGGCAAATCCTTTCCTGCCAGGGCATTCGCTATCATCAACGGAATCAACTTTTCCGGAAAATGATTAGGACCGTAATTGTTGGAACAATTCGTTGTCAGTGTCGGCAGGCCGTAGGTATGGAAATAAGCACGTACCAAATGATCCGATGCCGCTTTGGAGGCTGAGTATGGACTGTTGGGCGCGTAGGCGGTTGCTTCAGAAAATGGGGCATCGCCCGCCTCGAGCGAACCATAGGCCTCATCAGTCGAAACGTGCAGGAAACGGAACTGTTCCTTCTCCTGATTTTCCAAGCCAGACCAATAGGCGCGCGCGGCCTCCAACAGCTTGAATGTTCCGTTGATATTCGTACGGATGAATTCCGCTGGCCCCTGGATAGAGCGGTCCACATGGCTTTCGGCGGCGAAATGCGCAATGGCTGTCGGCTTGTATGCATTCAGCAAAGCACTCATTTTTTCACCGTCACAGATATCGGCGAGTACAAATGTATGGCGGATATCACCTTTGAGTGACACCAAATTGTGCAGATTGCCAGCATAAGTCAGCTTGTCAACATTCAATACTGCAGCATTGCCGCGTGCCAGCCAGTCCAACACGAAATTAGAGCCTATAAAGCCAGCCCCACCAGTGACGAGGATCATGATCGCCGCTCACTAGATAAATGATGAGCGACTATTTGAGTGTGTACTTGTGTATGCAAATACATCGTTGTCGTACAGAGAAACAAGAATGTTGACATTAAATTAATGTTGGAATTGCCCAGCCCTACTCTGGGTACACGGGATTGCACTATAATTATGGCTAAAATTGACTATGAGCAACATATTGCCAAAACAATAAGCTCTCGTCGTCATAGGCCATTTTTAATCGAAGTTCGATAAAAATTTGCACATATATACATTCACTCTATCAGCCGAAATTGTAATATTCGCAAACAAAAGCGACGCTCCGATTTTCACACGACGTATAGTATGTGCATAAAGCCGTATTACCGCCTATAAAAAATTTATAATACGGCGACATTCAAAGAAATAAAACATAGAGCGAGAGGTTGGGATGAATATGGACTGGTATCTTATCCATACAAAACCAAGACAAGAAAATCGTGCTTTGCAAAACCTTGAACAGCAAGGTTATGAGTGCGATTTGCCGACATTGCGAGCCGAAAGATTGCGGCAAGGCATGTTGGAAGTGGCAGATGAGGCATTATTTCCCCGTTACCTATTTATCCGGCTCGGACAAGGCGATTCTGCCAAGAGCTGGGCCCCGATACGCTCCACCGTCGGCGTCAGCCGCTTGGTAAGCTTTGGCAAGGAGCCCGCCAAGGTCGCGGAAAGCCTGATTAATTTGCTCCAGGCACAAGAGAACTCAGTCCGAATTGAACCCAAGCGCTTGTATACGGCTGGCGAACGCGTGCGGCTGACAGAAGGTGCTTTTGCCGGACTCGAAGGCGTTTACCAGATGGCCGATGGCGAACATCGCGCCATGGTGCTCATTGAGTTATTGAGCAAGTCAGTGACTTTACGCGCCACCACTAACAGCTTGCGAAAAGTCAATTAAGCCCTTGTCGCTGCTTTACAAAAGGGTTTTCAAAGCTTACCCATTGTGTCAAAATTGATACACACTCAGAGGCGTCATTTGAGTGTGTCACTAGCCACGCCACCAGCGCTTGCCGATCGTAAAACGGCACGGCGGTAGCGTGCTTGATTTAGTACAAAAACAATTAAAGAATCAATCAAAATTCTCCCCCTATCGAAGCCTGCTTTTCACCCCACCCTCATTGCGAGGCCGACGCCTTGTGCAAGCGTCTTTTGCAATGTTGACAGTGGTATCATCCTTGGTTTTCTCAATTTGATTCACGTTGCAGCGCTGCAATTCGTACCGAACACGGGCTTACCCGTTAGTCCGAATGTTTTGATGCGCTCCGTGCTTGAAATGACAGCCAAGTGCTTGAACGTCCACTTTCCTGAATACCTGAGAGCAAATTATTTCCGCACGATGTGCGTGCGGCGCTCTGATTTAATCAGTAAAACTGGCGCAGTGAACAAAGTAGCGCCATTCGGTAGTTTGGGTCTAACCAATCATTGACTTTACAGCTGGGAATAACTGTGACCTTAAAGGATAAAAAAATAGCCATCATTGGCTTAGGATACGTTGGCTTGCCATTAGCAGTTGAATTCGGCAAAACCAGACCCGTTCTGGGCTTCGATATCAATGAGGGCAGGATACTCGAATTACGTTCCGGCAAAGACAGTACACTGGAAGTGACTCCCGAAGAACTCGTCACAGCCAAACAACTTACTTATAGCAATAAATTGGAAGCTCTTAGCGACTGTGACATCTTCATCGTCACGGTCCCGACTCCAATTGACAAGGCCAATCGCCCTGACCTGACGCCGCTGATCAAAGCCAGCGAGACCGTGGGTAAAGCGATGAAGGCTGGCGCACTCGTAATTTACGAATCGACGGTTTACCCCGGCTGCACAGAAGAGGTATGCGTACCAGTACTGGAAAAGACTTCCGGACTTAAATTTAATAGTGATTTCTTCTGCGGATATAGCCCGGAACGTATCAATCCGGGTGACAAGGTCAATACCTTGACCAAAATTCGCAAGATCACCAGCGGCTCGACACCGGAAATAGCCAAGGAAGTCGACGCCCTCTATTCAAGCATCATCACGGCCGGAACATTCCCGGCAACCAGTCTTAAGGTCGCTGAAGCAGCCAAGGTAATCGAGAATACGCAACGTGACCTGAACATCGCCTTGGTCAACGAACTCTCCGTTATCTTCGAACGCCTGGACATAGACACTATCGAAGTCCTGGAAGCTGCGGGTAGCAAATGGAACTTCCTCCCGTTCCGCCCCGGCATGGTTGGAGGTCACTGTATCGGCGTTGATCCGTATTACCTCACGCACAAGGCAGAGGAAGTCGGTTATCACCCGCAAGTCATTCTTGCCGGACGTCGCATCAACGACAACATGGCCCGCTACGCAGCACGCAGCACTATCCGACTCATGCTGAAAAACGGCATCGACGTCGCACGCAGCACCGTCGGCGTTCAGGGGATTACCTTCAAGGAAAACTGCCCTGACATTCGTAACAGCAAAATTGCTGATCTTGTCCAGGAACTCCAAAACTGGGGCGTCAATGTTGTCGTGAGCGATCCTTGGGCCGATGCCGAAGAAGTATTCCACGAATACGGCATTCGCCTGGGCACCATAGATGCCGAACATCCGGTCGATTCTTTAATTGTCGCAGTGGGTCACAATGAATTCCGACGCGAAAACGTCGCTGAATTACGCAGCCTCTGTCGTGGCGACAAGCCAGTACTCGGCGATCTCAAAGCATTATTCGACCGACATGCCAGTGCAGCAGCCGGCTTCACAGTTTTCAGGTTCTAAGGAGAACACGATGAGAAATTATCCTACCATCACTGATCGCAAGATCCGCATGGCACTCGTCGGCTGCGGCCGCATCGCGGCCAATCATTTCAATGCGATGAAACAACATGCATCGAACATTGAAATCGTCGATGTATGCGACGTCAACAGCGATGCGCTCAAGAACGCAGTAGAACTGACCGGTGCCAAAGGCCATCTCAGCCTCACCGAAATGTTGAAAACGACTACGGCTGACATCGTCATTCTGACCACTCCAAGTGGCTTGCACCCGGATCAAGCAGTCGAGGTTGCCAAATCGGGACGTCATGTCATGACTGAAAAACCAATGGCGACACGCTGGGAAGATGGCTTGCGCATGGTCAAGGCTTGCGACGATGCAGGCGTACGCCTCTTCGTTGTGAAGCAAAATCGTCGCAATTCGACACTGCAACTCCTTAAACGCGCAGTTGAACAGAAGCGTTTTGGCCGCATACATATGGTCAACATCAACGTCTTCTGGACCCGTCCACAGGAATACTACGATGCCGCAAAATGGCGCGGTACCTGGGAGTTCGATGGCGGCGCTTTCATGAATCAGGCCAGCCACTATGTTGACTTGCTGGATTGGCTGATCGGCCCGGTAGAAAAAATTCAGGCGATGATGAGCACGACCCGTGACATCGAAACTGAAGACACCGGCGTCCTGAACGTCAAATGGCGTAGCGGTGCACTGGGATCCATGAGCGTGACCATGCTCACCTATCCGCAAAATCTGGAAGGCAGCATCACCATCCTCGGCGAAAAAGGTACCGTACGCGTCGGCGGTGTTGCGGTAAACGATATACAACTGTGGCAATTCGCAGATGTACAAGACTATGATGCCCAGATTAAAGATGCCAACTACCAGACTACTTCAGTGTATGGCTTTGGCCATCCGCTCTACTACAACAATGTAGTAGAAGTCATGCGTGGTGTAGCTGAGCCGGAAACAGACGGACGCGAAGGCCTCAAATCGCTGGAACTGCTGATAGGTGCCTATCTCGCTGCGCGTGACGGTAAGACTGTGTCGCTCCCACTGGAGTATTGAGCATGGCTGTAACCATTCATCCAAGCGCCATTGTCGATGAAGGCGCACAAATCGGTGACGGTAGCCGCGTATGGCATTTTGTCCATGTGTGTGGCGGTGCCCGAATTGGCAAAGGCGTGTCCCTGGGACAAAACGTTTTTGTCGGCAACAAGACAGTGATCGGTGACTCCTGCAAAATTCAGAACAATGTCAGCGTGTATGACAATGTGACCCTCGAAGAAGGCGTTTTTTGCGGCCCCAGCATGGTGTTTACCAACGTATACAACCCACGTTCCTTAATCGAACGCAAAAGCGAATATCGCGACACCTTGGTCAAGAGAGGTGCAACCTTGGGCGCAAACAGCACGATCGTTTGTGGCGTCACGATTGGTGAGTTTGGCTTTGTTGGCGCAGGCGCTGTCGTCAACAAGGATGTGCCTGCTTACGCTTTAATGGTGGGCGTACCTGCTCGACAAATTGGCTGGATGAGTGAATACGGCGAACAAATCGAATTACCACTTTCCGGCGACGGGCAATATATCTGCCCTCACGATGGCTCCACCTATACGTTGGAAGGCCAGACTCTTACGAAAGCAAAAGGATGACGATTCCCTTTATCGATCTGAAAACACAATACAAGGCTCTCCAACCTAAAATTCAGCGGCGGATCAACCAGGTACTGGAACACGGCCAGTACATCATGGGGCCTGAAGTCAAGGAACTGGAAGAAAAGCTAGCGGCATACACAGGTGCAAAATATTGCATCACCGTGGCCTCTGGTACGGAAGCCTTGCTCATCTCCTTAATGGCCCTCGGTATCAAGACCGGAGATGAAATCATCACTACGCCATTCACGTTCGTAGCAACCGCCGAGGTCATTGTGTTACTCGGTGCCATACCGGTATTCGTGGACGTTGAACCCGATACCGGCAACATCGACGCCAAGCTGATCGAAGCCGCGATTACTCCGCGAACCAAAGCCATCATGCCTGTCAGCCTGTATGGCCAACCAGCAGACATGGATGAAATCAACGCCATCGCAGCGCGCCACGGCAACATTCCCGTCATTGAGGACGCCGCACAAAGTTTCGGCGCCGAATACAAAGGCAAGAAAAGCTGCAACCTCTCCACAATAGGATGCACCAGCTTTTTCCCGAGCAAACCCTTGGGTTGCTACGGTGATGGCGGAGCCATCTTTACCAATGACGACGCCATTGCTTTAGCCTGCAAGGAAATTCGCGTTCACGGACAAAGTCAGCGCTACGTACACACACGTATTGGTGTTGGTGGGCGCATGGATACGCTCCAATGCGCAATCGTGCTGGCCAAACTGGATCGCTTTGACCACGAAGTAGAACAACGCCTGCTGATAGGCCAACGCTATAACAAAATTCTGGGTGAAGCAGGTGTCACGACCATCGTTCAACGCTCGGATCGCACCAGCATTTTTGGTCAATACACCGTGCGTGTTCAAGATCGCACTAATCTGCAAAAATATCTGAACGAATGCGGGGTCCCTACGGCCGTCCATTATCCTGTTCCACTCGACGAACAACCTGCATATCGAGACTTATGCAAGGCGGGACACACCCCAGCATCCAAAAAAATTGCTGGTGAAGTAATGAGTCTACCGATGAGCCCAGACCTCACCATTGATGACCAGGACAAAATTTGTGCGGCTCTTTTGGCCGGGATTAAGCAATGATCAAAATTGCGACTATCGTCGGTGCACGCCCACAATTCATTAAAGCAGCAGCGGTATCGCGTGTCGCCAGAGAAAGCTACTCCGGTCAGTTGAGTGAATTCATCATACATACTGGTCAGCATTACGATGAAAACATGTCGCAAGTCTTCTTTGAAGAACTTGACATTCCTTGCCCGGAATACAATCTCGAGATCGCTGGTGGCAGCCATGGTGCTATGACGGGGCGCATGCTTTCAGGGATAGAAAAAGTGCTTCTCGACGAAAAGCCGGATTGGTTGTTGATATACGGCGACACCAATTCGACACTTGCCGGCGCACTTGCCGCTGCCAAGCTGCATATCCCGGTAGCCCATGTAGAAGCTGGTTTGCGCTCATTCAATATGCGCATGCCAGAAGAAGTCAATCGCATTCTTTCAGACCGTGTATCAAACCTGCTGTTTTGTCCTACGGATATTGCTGTCCGTAATTTGGCCTCCGAAGGGATTACTCGCGGTGTGCACAACGTAGGTGATGCCATGTATGATGTGGCGCTTTACTATCGCGACAAAGCTCGTCAGAAAAGTACCGTACTGCATCGACTCGGGTTGACTAAAGGAGAATTTGCGCTAGCGACCTGCCATCGTGCGGAGAACACGGATGATCCGACGCGTCTTGAGGCTATCTTGACAGGTTTGGCAACAGTTGCGGAAAGTATGCCGGTAGTGATACCACTACATCCTCGCACGCGAAAGATCATCGAAGAGCGTGAGCTCTCCTCCTGCTTGAATCGTTTAGTTGTTGTCGATCCCCTTCCATTCCTGGACATGATTGCACTTGAGCAAGCTGCACGTCTCATCCTGACAGATTCAGGCGGGGTTCAAAAGGAAGCCTTTTTTTATCAGGTACCTTGCATCACTATGCGTGAAGAAACGGAATGGCTGGAGACGGTCGAATCAGGATGGAATTGCCTGGTCGGTGCTGATGCTGAGTTGATCGCATCGGCGGCAAGCAAGGCAATTCAAGGGGAGCATGGTAGAAAAACAGTGACTCCCTATGGAAACGGCAACGCTGCAGAGAATATATTGGCGCAATTGGTTCGACAACATGTCGGCTGATTAGAAATTAACGACTGTTATTAAGGAACAAAACATGAAAGTAGTGGTTACTGGCGGTCTTGGACAAATTGGTTCGCATGTGGCTGAAATGCTGTTAGAGCGCGGCGACTCAGTTCTTGTAATCGACAATCTGGCAACAGGTCGGCGTGAACACTTGGCCGACCATCCAAATCTCAAAATTGTCATCGACACGATTGCTGACAAAGGACTTGTCGACCGCCTTGTAGGCGATTTCAAGCCAGATGCTGTTGTGCATACCGCAGCTTCCTACAAGGATCCTGACGATTGGTACAACGACTCCCTGACCAATTGCGTTGGCGGATCAAACATTGTGGACGCTGCCAAGAAGTTCGGCGTCAAGCGCTTTGTTTATTTTCAAACTGCTCTGTGCTATGGACTTAAGCCTAGCCAGTCGCCGATTCGCCTGGACCATCCACGTAACCCAGGCAGCAGCAGCTACGCAATTTCCAAGACGACCAATGAGTACTATCTCGAACTGTCCGGCGTCGACTTCGTCACTTTCCGACTGGCAAACGTCGTGGGCCCTCGCAACGTCGCGGGGCCTCTGCCCATCTTCTATCAGCGCCTGAAAGACGGTAAGCAATGCTTCGTTACCGAAGCTCGCCGCGATTTTGTGTTCGTCAAGGATCTTGCTCGCGTAGTATTGAAGGCGATCGACGGCGTCGGTCACGGTGCATATCACTTCTCCTCCGGTAAAGATGTGGCGATCCAGGAACTCTACAATGCTGTCGTGAATGCGATGGGTTTCACCGGTGAAAAACCACAGGCCGAAGTTAAGGCGCTGGGTCCCGACGACGTGTTTTCCATTTTGCTGGATCCGAGCCGCACTTTCGCTGACTTCGGCGACATCGAGTTCACCTCGATGCAAGAAACCGTGTCAGCTGCCATCGACTACTATAAACAGCACGGCACACTTGGTGAGTACACCCACCTGCGCCTGCAAGACAAGAAGTAAAGCCATGCGTATTCTCATTACTGGCGGAGCCGGTTGCCTGGGTTCGAACTTGATCGAGCATTGGTTGCCACAGGGGCATGAAATATATGTCATAGACAATTTTGCCACCGGCAAACGGGAAGTTGTGCCTGAAGTTCCCGGCCTGACCGTTAAGGAAGGAAGCATCACCGATCCGGCACTTGTCGAGGCTTGCTTTCAACAATTCAAACCGGAGCTGGTCGTGCATTCCGCAGCGGCATATAAGGATCCGGATGATTGGGTTGAAGACGCTTGCACCAACGTCATTGGTAGTGCGTATATTGCCAAGGCTGCCAAGGCTCATGGTGTGAAACGTCTGATCAATTTCCAGACGGCGTTGAGCTACGGCCGACCAAACCAACTGCCGATCCCTGCAAGCCATCCAAGCGCGCCATTTACCAGCTACGGGATTTCCAAAACGGCAGGCGAACAGTACATGCTCTTATCCGGAATTCCGACGTTGTCGCTGCGGATCGCAAACGTTACCGGCCCTCGCCTCGCTATCGGCCCAATCCCGACGTTTTATAAACGACTGAAGGCGGGGCAAAGCTGCTTCTGCTCGGATACTGCGCGTGACTTCTTGGATATGTCCGACTTTCTGGCGTTTATGGACTTGGCCATCAGCGAAAATGCACCTACAGGCGTGTTCAACGTTTCCAGTGGCGAAGCTCACACGATCAAGGAAATTTTCGACATTGTGACGGACTACCTCGGCCTTGGCCGTCAGGAAGTACCAATCACTCCACCAGCAGCTGATGACGTCCCAGTCGTCGCGCTCGACTCGAACGAAACGCTCAAAGCCTTTGGCTGGAAGCCTAAGATCGGCTTCGTCGAAACAGTGAAACGCCAGATGGCTTGGTATGATCAATACGGCATCACAGATGTGTATTCGCATCTTAAGGCCCCTACGACATCCAAGTGATGCATGTGGAGATATGTAAATGACTAATAGCAGCTTTAAAGGAAGCAAGGTTCTTGTAGTTGGCGGTGCCGGTTTTATCGGCAGCAATCTGGTCCATCAAATTCTGGAGCAAGATCCAAGTGAAATTATCATTGTCGATAACCTGCTTTCATCGGATGTAGCCAATATCCCTGGCGATTCACGAGTCAAGTTCGTATTCGGCTCAATTACCAGCGATAGAATACTGGCAGACCTTCCCCAAGATCTTGACTACGTATTTCACCTGTCTTGCTTCCATGGCAATCAGTCTTCAATTGCCGATCCGTTTGCCGATCACGACAACAACACGTATACATCCCTTAAGCTATTCGACCGCCTGAAGGATATAAAAAACCTGAAGAAGGTTGTTTATGCCGCTGCCGCTTGTGCTGTCGCGGAAAAAACTTTCGACCAGCCAACCGCCACCACCGAAGAACAGCCTGTTACGCTTTACCACGACAGTCCCTACTCCATCTCCAAGATCATCGGGGAACTGTATGGAAATTATTATTTCCAGCGTTATCAACTGCCGTTCGTAAAAGCGCGCTTCTCCAACGCATATGGTCCTAGAGAAATCCTTGGCGCCGGTCAATGGCGAGGCACCGTTCACACAGTATGGCGCAATGTGACACCAACCTTTATTTGGCGTGCGCTTAATGGTGAGGCCTTGCCTTTGGACAATGGCGGTAATGCAAGCCGAGACTTTCTTTTTGTTGAAGACATGGCCCGTGGACTAATGGCGTGCGCGCTCAAGGGCGAATCTGGCGAAGTGTATAACCTTGCGACAGGCAAAGAAACAACCATCCTCGATCTTGCAATGCTGATCAATGAATTCACGGGTAACACCACACCGCTCGATCTGAAGCCAGCACGAGATTGGGACAGATCCGGTAAGCGCTTTGCATCTACCGAAAAATCGGAAAAGCAACTTGGCTTTACCGCGCAAGTTGATATCCGTGAAGGGGTTCGCCGTACCGTGGAATGGACCAAGGCGAATGCTGAATTGATCAAGCGCAGTATTGCCAAGCACGACAAGATGATGTCTCAGGCTAAATCATGACGAAATCGGCATGGATTTAACTGGGAAAAAATTGGTGGTCATAGGTGGAGCCGGCTTGATCGGATCTCACACCGTTGATCACCTATTAAAAGAGAATGTCAGAGAAATTGTCATCTATGACAATTTTGTTCGCGGCAGCAGAGAAAATTTGTCGGCGGCTCTCAAGGATCCGCGCGTACGCATTTTCGAAGCGGGTGGCGACATCATGCAAAGCGACGTCTTGCACGCCGCACTAAGCGGCGCAGATGGCGTTTTTCATCTGGCTGCCCTTTGGCTGCTTCAGTGCCACGAGTATCCGCAAACCGCCTTCGATGTGAACATTCGAGGCACGTTTAATGTAATGGAGGCGTGCGTAGCGCAAGGTGTAAAACGGCTAGTGTACTCGTCCTCTGCCTCGGTCTACGGCGATGCTGTAAGAGAACCAATGGATGAAGAGCATCCTTTCAACAACAAAAATTTTTACGGTGCGACAAAGATAGCTGGTGAAGCGATGCTACGTTCATTCCATCACCGTTACGGCCTGAACTATGTCGGCTTACGCTATATGAATGTATACGGTCCTCGGCAAGATTATCGAGGGGCATATATCGCTGTTATTATGAAAATGCTTGATGCAATAGATAACGGAGAAGGCCCCACAATTATGGGAGACGGCTCCGAAGCATTCGATTTTGTTGCCGTAGAAGACTGTGCCTTAGCCAATATACGTGCCATGCAAGCAGATACAACAGACAATTTTTACAACGTAGGAACAGGTACGCGTACGTCGCTTAAAGAGCTCGCCGAAATACTGATCGATATCACCGGTTGCGACAAACCAATCCAATACGCGCCTCGCAGCCAAGCAACCTTAGTACGCAATCGTATTGGGTGCCCCAAAAAAGCTCGTAAAGAAATTAACTTCACGTCGGAAGTCAGCCTAAGAGAAGGATTGCACAGGTTAATTGCCTGGCGCCTCGACCATAAAAAATCGCACTTCTCCAAATCGGAAACTGTTAGCTAACTGAGTATTACGTCAGGAATGCTGAAAAAATTTGACTATCAACACGCAATAAATTGCAACGCGTATTAATTATTGAAAATAAGGATAAAAGCTCTAACGTAACGCTTTCTGGATATTGCTTCCCGCAGATCGAAATGTTCGTAGAGTGTCACCAATTTTTACGCCCACATTGGGTGTTAGGTATTTAATGAATCAATCCTCAACAGAAAAACACCACTTAATCCTAACTCCAGGTGCCACGCAAAAAAAATACTGGCGTGACCTGTGGACATTCCGGGAGCTGTTCCTGATCCTGGCATGGCGTGATATTTCAGTTCGTTATAAACAAACTGTTATAGGAGCCCTATGGGCAGTACTTCGCCCGCTACTAACAATGATTGTATTCACAATTGTCTTTAGCCGCGTAGCGGGATTGCCAAGCAGCGGTGATGCACCTTATGCCTTAATGGTTTTGGCAGGCATGTTGCCTTGGATGCTGTTTTCAGCGTCGTTGGGAGATACATCAAATAGTTTGATATCAAATGCCAATCTGATCAGTAAAGTTTACTTCCCTCGCATGATTATTCCTGCGGCAACAATCATCGTGTCTGTTGTTGATTTTTTGGTGAGCTTTTTTGTTCTGCTTCTAATGATGTTGTACTACCAATATTGGTCTGGCTGGCAAATACTTTGGCTCCCGGCTTTTGTTTTATTAGCTGTACTAGCTAGCTTAGGCCCCGGATTATTAGCTGCTTCACTCAATGTAAAATATCGGGATTTTCGCTTTATTGTTCCTTTCATCGTTCAATTTGGCATTTATATTTCTCCAGTTGGATTTAGCAGCACTGTAGTGCCTGAAAAGTGGCGTCTACTTTATTCAATCAACCCCATGGTCGGAGTAATCGATGGATTTCGATGGTGCATTCTTGGGGGTGATAGCCCAATATACTGGCCCGGTTTTGTTGTTTCTCTAGCCGTCGTCATGCTTTTCTTATACCTCGGAGTACGGACGTTCAGAAAAACTGAAAGAAAATTTGCAGATATAATATGACAACTTCTGAATTCGCAATACGCGTCCAAGGCCTAGGAAAAAAATACACAATCGGTCATCAGGACAAAAGTGAGGGTTACCTCTCATTGAGGGATTCACTTACCCAAGGAACTCGACAATTAGCGCAACAAGCATTCAATATCATTTCTGGTCGGCAGCATGCTCCCCGCACACGAAACGAAGATATATGGGTGCTTGATGATGTGAGCTTTGACATCACACCTGGTGAAGTCGTTGGGATTATTGGAAAAAATGGTGCAGGCAAGAGTACCTTGCTTAAGGTACTCACGCGCATCACAGATTTATCACGTGGACGAATCGAGATCAACGGCCGCGTAGCAAGCTTATTAGAGGTTGGAACTGGCTTTCACCCTGAACTAACAGGCAGGGAAAATATTTACCTCAATGGCAGTATTCTCGGGATGAGTAGAGCCGAGATTAAAAAGAAATTTGACACTATCGTGGATTTCGCTGGCGTCGAAAAGTTTCTTGATACTCCCGTAAAGCGATATTCAAGTGGCATGTATGTCCGTTTGGCATTCGCTGTTGCCTCCCATCTTGATCCAGAAATTCTTTTAATCGATGAAGTATTGGCAGTGGGTGACATGGAATTTCAGAAAAAATGTCTGGGCAGGATGGATGAAGTAGCAAAAGATGGAAGAACTGTCCTATTTGTCAGTCATAGTCTTCCTATGGTTTCTTCGTTGTGCTCTAGCTGCATTCTTTTGGATTCAGGGCGTGTAGTTGCACAAGGCTCCACATCCGATATCGTACTAAGATATCAAACAGGTGCTGACGTCAACTCTTCCAAAATTGATTTTGGAAACAAAACAAACCCTCCGGGTGATGAATATGTGACTTTGGATTCGGCTTGGGTGGAAAATTCAGCTAATGCACAAACTTTAGAATTCTCCATCTTTGAACCGATTCGACTTTGCATACGATTTAGAGTTAATAAAACTCTTTCCAAATCGCCGCTACCAAACGTTCACGTTACAGACAGTGCTGGCAACTATGTTTTTGTCGCATCCCCGCATAATTGGAACGAACAAACCGCCATTGCACCTAACGAGTACACCGCGTGCTGTGTTATCCCCGCTCATCTATTGAACGACGGAATGTTTTCTGTCGGAATTGCGGTAAATCATTTTCAAAACGGACTGTCTACCGCCTTCTTCATACAGCATGCTCTTAGCTTCTATGTTTTAGATCGAATTGAACAAAATCCTTTACGCCAAGAATCAGGCTGGGCGGGTCGCATCCCAGGGGTAATTCGACCTTTGCTTGATTGGAATATTGTGGGGGGACGATGAAGGCCGTTATTCTTGCAGGTGGCTTGGGCACCCGTATTTCTGAAGAAACACATCTCAAACCTAAACCCATGATCGAAATCGGCGGTAAGCCGATCCTGTGGCACATCATGAAGATGTATTCGGCACATGGCGTAAACGACTTTGTGATTTGTTGCGGATACAAGGGTTACGTTATCAAGGAGTACTTCGCCAACTACTTCCTGCACATGTCCGACGTTACTTTCGACATGGCTCACAACCAAATGGAAGTGCATCAGCAAAAGGCTGAACCTTGGCGTGTAACGCTGATCGATACCGGCGAAGAGACACTTACCGGGGGACGTTTGCGCCGTGTGGCCGAGTATGTAAAAGACGAAGAAGCCTTTTGCTTCACCTATGGCGATGGCGTTTCCGATCTGGACATCAGCAAGGGAATTGCCTTTCACAAACAACATGGCAAACTCGCTACTGTTACTGCCGTACAACCTCCCGGTCGCTACGGAGCGCTCCAACTAAACGGTCACAGTGTCAGCGGTTTTTCGGAAAAACCACGAGGCGATGGCGGCCTTATCAATGGCGGCTTTTTTGTTCTGTCGCCCAAGTGTATTGATCTCATCGAAGGCGACCATTCCAGTTGGGAAGGAAAACCGTTGATGCGCTTGGCTGCCGATGACCAACTGAGAGCTTTTGAACACAAAGGTTTCTGGCAACCCATGGATACGTTGCGCGAGAAGAATATGCTGGAAGATTACTGGGCTTCAGGTAAAGCGCCGTGGAAAGTATGGCCTTAAACCGTTCATTCTGGCGTGGCAAACGCGTTTTCCTGACCGGGCATACTGGCTTCAAGGGCGGCTGGCTAGCGTTATGGCTCAGCGAAATGGGGGCAGAAGTACACGGCTATGCGCTTGCTCCTTCGACTCATCCAAGCTTTTATACTGCGACTGGCCTGGAGGAGCGCCTCTCTTCCAGTACGATCGCCGACATTCGCGACAGCAGTACGCTGCAGGCCAAGTTGCTCGCTGTAGCACCAGACATAGTCATGCATTTGGCCGCTCAGCCGCTAGTCCGCTACTCCTACGCGTCTCCCGTGGAGACCTACGCAGTCAACGTGATGGGCACTGTGAATCTTCTCGAAGCCATACGTTACTCAGCTGGAGTCAAGGCCGTGTTGAACGTCACGACCGACAAATGTTACGAGAACCGCGAGCGAAATCTACCTTACGTCGAGGATGAGGCGCTCGGTGGCTACGACCCTTATTCGAGCAGCAAGGCATGCTCGGAACTGGTGACCTCCGCCTATCGCCGCTCTTTCCTCGCCGCCCAAGGCATTGCTCTCGGTAGCGCCCGTGCCGGCAATGTGATCGGCGGAGGTGACTGGTCAGCGGACCGTCTTTTGCCCGATTTCCTGCGCGCTATCGATGCTGGTGAGACGCTGACCATTCGCTATCCCCAGGCAATCCGTCCGTGGCAGCACGTGCTGGAGCCGCTGTCGGGTTATCTTCAACTGGCTGAAAAACTGTATACCGAAAACAGCGCTTTTGCAGAGGCCTGGAACTTCGGCCCTGAAGAAACCGATTCACGCCCAGTCGAATGGCTGGTCGAAAATCTTTGTGCGCGCGTACCAGGCGCTAGTTGGCAGTGCGAACAAACACTTCAGCCACACGAGGCTGGTCTGCTCAAACTGGATAGCAACAAGGCCAAACAACGCCTGCACTGGCGCCCACGCTGGATACTCGAGCAAGCGCTGGCACACACGGTCGATTGGCACTTGGCTTGGCGCGAAGGCGCCGACATGCGTGCGTTCAGTCTGCAACAGATCGCTACCTACGAAACGGCAATGAGCATCGCATGAGCAACCGTTTCGATATCCAGACGACGCAGTTAGCAGACCTCAACGTGCTCGTACGCAAACCGCTGGGAGATAGCCGCGGCTATCTCGAACGCATGTTTTGTGTGAACGAGCTGCAGGATATTTTCGGTGCACGCCGTATCGTGCAGATCAACCATACGTTAACGCAGAACAAGGGCACTGTGCGCGGCATGCATTTCCAATACGCCCCACACGCCGAAATGAAATTTGTATCGTGCCTGCAAGGATCGGTATTCGACGTAGTGATCGATCTGCGTAAGGGCTCCCCCACTTTTCTTCAATGGCATACCGAACTGTTGAGCGCCGACAACCACAAGACCCTTGCGATCCCGGAAGGTTTCGCGCATGGATTCCAAACCCTGACAGACAACTGTGAAATGCTCTATCTGCACACTGCCGCCTACGCCGCCGACTCCGAAGCCGGCTTGAATCCGCTAGACACCAAACTGTCGATTCCATGGCCTATGCCCATCACTGAAATGTCGCAACGCGATGCAGCACATGCTCTCATCACCACCGGTTTCGAAGGAGTGATGCCATGAAGTGTCGCCACTGTGCAAACGAACTGAAGCTGCCGCTGGTCGATCTCGCTAGCGCCCCTCCATCGAACGCCTATCTCACGGAACAATCCCTACATGCACCGGAAAAATGGTTCCCATTGCGGGTGTTGGTATGCGAACAATGCTGGTTGGCACAAACTGAAGACTTCGCCCAAGCAGACGAATTATTTGATGCAGACTACGCCTATTTCAGCGGATTCTCCACAAGCTGGCTAGCGCACTCGGAACGGTATGTCACCGACATGAGTACTCGTTTCGGCCTCGATGCACAATCGCATGTCGTCGAAGTTGCAGCCAATGACGGTTACCTGCTTCAATACGTGAAGGCGCGCGGCATTCCGTGCACTGGCGTGGAACCCACCGCAAGTACCGCTGCCGTCGCACGTGCCAAGGGCATCGATATCGTTGAGGCTTTCTTCGGCGTTGAACTAGCCAAGATCCTGGTCGCGGAAGGCAAACAGGCCGACCTGACGGCAGCCAACAATGTCCTCGCCCACGTGCCAGACATCAATGATTTTGCCGCTGGCTTTGCACTATTGCTCAAAGAACGGGGCGTTGCCACCTTCGAGTTCCCACATCTGTCGAAGTTACTCGCGGAAACGCAATTCGATACTATTTATCACGAGCACTTTTCATATCTATCTCTAACAGCGGTGCAGCGTATATTCGCCGCCAATGGTTTGGCCGTATTCGATGTCGAGGAGTTGCCCACTCATGGCGGCAGTCTGCGCGTCTACGCGCAACGCGCCGATACCGGCCAGCACGCGACATCTGCGCGCGTAGCTCAGGTACTGACTGCCGAAAAGGCAAGCGGCATGTTGAGTACTGAGCACTATCGTGACTTTCAAGTGCGCACCGATCGTATCAAGTACGAACTGATCCGCTTCCTACTCGACGCAAAACGCGATGGCAAGCGTGTTGCAGCGTATGGTGCCGCTGCCAAGGGCAATACCTTGCTCAACTATGCAGGTATTCGCGCTGATCTCATTGATTTCGTAGTAGACCGCAATCCAGCCAAGCAAGACAAATACATGCCGGGTAGCCGCATTTCCATAGTTTCCGAGGAACGTCTAAAGCAGGAAAAGCCCGACTATGTATTAATCCTGCCGTGGAATTTGAAGGCCGAACTGGAAGTCCAGCTAGGCTACGTCAAGGAATGGGGTGGCAAGCTCGTGACCGCGATTCCGCGCCTGGAGATCGCATGAGCCAGCGCATCTACTACACCAAACCATCGATTACCGAACTGGAAATCGAGTATGCCAACGACGCCGTTCGCAACGGTTGGGGAGATCACTGCTACGAATACATCGTACGCTTCGAGGAGGCATTTAAGCAGCACCTCGGCGTCAAGTACGCAATTGCTACCTCGAGTTGTACCGGCGCGCTGCACATGGGCATGGCTGCGCTTGGCATCGGCCCTGGCGACGAAGTGATTATGGCCGATACCAACTGGATCGCGTCTGCTGCACCTATCGTGCATCTGGGCGCCAAGCCGGTATTTGTGGACATCAAGTCAGACAGTTGGTGCCTCGATCCGGACAAGGTCGAAGCAGCCATTACACCAAAAACCAAGGCCATACTGGCAGTACATATCTACGGCAATCTATGCGACATGGATCGTCTCTTGGCTATTGGTGCCAAGCACGGCATTCCGGTCATCGAAGATGCTGCGGAAGCGATCGGCTCGCAGTATCAGGGCAAACGCGCTGGCAGCATGGGTGCGTTCGGCAGCTTCTCTTTCCACGGCACCAAGACTATGACCACCGGCGAAGGTGGCATGTTCGTGACCAACGATGCCGCACTTTACGAGACGGTACTGACACTTTCAAATCACGGTCGTGCACGCGGGCAAACCAAGCAGTTCTGGCCCGACATGGTCGGCTTCAAGTACAAAATTTCGAATGTGCAGGCCGCCATCGGTTGCGCTCAAGTAGAGCGAATCGATGATTTGATCACACGAAAGCGCGAAATTATGGCTGTGTATCGAGAGATATTAGCGCCAATTGCGGGCGTTTCGCTGAATCCCGAGCCTGCTGGTGTAGTGAATGGTGCCTGGATGCCGACTGTCGTTTTTGCCGACGAAATGGGCGTTACCCGTGAAATCCTAATGAAAGCATTTGCCGAACAAAACATTGATGCCAGGGTGTTTTTTCATCCGCTTTCGAGCCTGCCAATGTTCAAGTCCGAGATTGCAAATCACTTCGCTTGGAGCATTCCGGAAAGGGCTATCAATTTGCCAAGTTATCACGAAATCAGCAAAGGTGAGTTGGGCCGGGTAACGGCAGTGATTCATCGCTTACTCGACACTGTCCGAAACTAACGTGCTCAATAATTTTTAAGGAAAGAAAGCTATGCGCGATACACTGACTCAAAGTGAAATCAAAGCCTATCACCGGGACGGATTCGTAGTTCTCCGAAATTGTTACGATCTTGAAACAGAGATTCTGCCTATTCAGCGCGCAATCGGAGAGCTCATCTGTCTCATCCGCGAGCACAATGGTTACGAAGTCACCGTCCCCGAAAACTGGGCGAGCTTCGACCATCAGTTCGCTGATCTGATTTCACATGACCGCCGCCTGGGTGGAGTCGTGTATGACGCCATTAAACAAATCCCCGCTTTTGTCCGCCTAGTATGCTCCAGCGGCCATGAAAAGTTATACAACCAGTTGATCAAAGCTGAGTTGATCGGTATCGCTGCCGGCGGTTACGGCATCCGTATCGACAATCCAAGCGAAGAGCGTTTCCGCGTAGATTGGCATCAGGAATACCCGGCTCAACTCCGCAGCGTTGATGGAGCTGTATTTTGGAGTCCCTTGGTGCCGATAGAAGAAAATATGGGGCCAGTACGTATTTGCCCAGGATCTCAAGTAGAAGGGCTAGTGCCGGTGCATACCACCGACCCAGAGAACCCTGGTAAAGCCGGTGCGTATGCACTCATTCTTGAAAATCGTGAAGAGCGTATCGCTCGTTATGAACAAGTTGCCCCTTTGTTGAATCCTGGTGATCTATTAGTCATGGATTTTCTCACCCTGCACGCCTCGGGCTGTAATGTGAGTCAAAGGTCGCGCTGGTCCATGCAAAGCCGCTTATTCAATTTTCGCGAAAAGACAGGAATTTCGCACGAGTGGAGCGGCTCCTATGCCGCAGGTAAAGACTTCAGCAAAATCCACCCTGAACTGGTCGTCAAAACAGGTGCTTTATGAGTAAAATCTGCAATGTATGCGGGGGAGCCTTATCTCCTTGCATATATGAGTCGGGAGGCGAGACATCCGTAGATTCATTGTGCCGAATTGTCAAACTAACGACCTATGTACATATGTGTCCGGTATGCGCGCACGTTCAAACGCAGGAGCAGCTTGACACTGACGCTTATTATGATAAGGGCTACGACATCCTCATGGAAAGCGAGGACGAAGACCAGATCTATGAGGTCATCGACGACAATCCCGTTTATCGGACCGAACATCAGGTAAAAACACTACTGGACAAGTTAGACCTGAAGCCAGGTACTGTGATGCTCGACTACGGATGCGCAAAAAGCAGCACTTATCGGACACTTAGCAATCTTCGTCCAGATTTGCAACTCCATCTATTCGATGTAAGCGAGCGCTACGTTCCGTTCTGGTCCACGTTTTCATCTGCGGATAATTGGTCAACTTACACACCGCGTCCAGAATGGGAAGGAAAATTTGAAGTCATCACCTCTTTCTTCGCATTTGAGCATATTGTTGAGCCAAATCATGCGTTAGCGAATGTCGCCAAACTCCTGAAACCAGGTGGCAAGTTCTACTGTATTGTCCCGAATATCTTCACGAACATCGCCGATTTCGTAGTGGTCGACCATATCAACCATTTTACGGAAGCATCTCTGCTCTATTTGTTTTCTAGCGCCGGATTCAATACGGTGGAGATTGATACTCACTCGCATCGTGGTGCATTTGTAATTATCGCCGAAAAATCATCCGACAAGTTTCAGCAAACGGATGTCAGTCGCTTTGTGAAAAATATTCAGGATATAGCCACCTTCTGGTCAACTGCCGCAACGAAAACCCGAGAATTCGAACGCACATTAGCAGCTGACGAAGTACTGGCCATCTACGGGGCAGGTTTTTACGGCACATTTCTGTACACGGCACTTGAATCGCCTGAGCGCGTGACTTGCTTCCTTGATCAAAATCCTTTCCTAGTAGGGCATTTGATTCAAAGCAAACCCGTCATCAAACCGGCAGACATAAATGTTGATGTAACTACCCTGCTTGTCGGGCTGAATCCGGTCTCTGCTAAAGGGATTTTGAAAAAAATGCCCGACTTGGATAACCTACGCAAGTTCTTCCTATAAGGGTCACAGTGACGACTTTGGCAACAACAGTACGACTTGGCATCATTGGTTCAAGTGGTGGTAGCGCCTTGATCGCTGCCGATGCGTGCCTGCGTGCAGCCGGACTCAAGATCGAATGGATCGTCGTTACAGATAGGGAATGTGGTCTGGAACAGTGGTCGCGTGAAGTTGGTCACCCTACGTATCGGCTGCAATACGAAAGTGCTGCAGCATTCTCGGCGGAGGCACATGCGCTGTTTAAAACCTCCGGTTGTAAGGATGTACTCATGTTTTATACACGACGTGTGACAGCACCTCTGATTGATGATCTACGTGTCTGGAACATCCATCCATCTTTGTTGCCGGCCTTTGCTGGCTTGCGGGGAGTGGAAGACGCGTGGAAGGCTAAAGTCGCGATTTTCGGCGCAACACTGCACCGTGTCGATGCAGGACTTGATACAGGGGAAATCCGGGCGCAGGTAGCCGCGCCATTACGACAAGACCACGATCTGCAAAGACTACAGCGGCTCAGCTATCTACAAAAGACCTGGCTGACCTTAGTTTGGTTTTACATGGTAAGAGGCATCGATGTAGTGATGGCCAATATGCCTTGCGAACCTGGTGTGGCTTTAGCTTGGCCCGGCCTCCCCGAGCCCCTCTACACAGCTTACTGTAACTGGGTTTCACGTGAAGAAAAGATCGGCGTATGAAGGTAGTCATTTCACAATCTATGTATTTTCCTTGGGTCGGTCTGCTGGAACAGATTCGTCAGGCTGATATATTTACGCATTACGACGATGTGCAATTTACTCGTGGCTTTTACAACCGGGTTCAGGTAAAAACCGCCCGAGGGATGCAATGGCTTACAGTTCCATTACGTGACCAACATCGAGGCCAGTTGATCAGTGAGGTCATGGTGGACGAGAGCAGCGATTGGCGCTCACGGCACCTTGATGTGCTCAAACAAGCGTATGTGAATGCGCCGTATTGTGAAGAGATGTTGACTTTAGTCGAAGGAGTGTTTAAGCGACCCATCAGTTCACTGGCCGACGTCTCACGCAATTCCATCGTTGCTTTGGCAGAATACTTCGAGCTAACTCAGAGTACCCGCTTCGTTTGTTCCCAAGAGACTGGCGTATTCGGGAGTAGCAGCCAGCGGCTGTGCGATTTGTGTGTCGCACTCGACGGAGATATTTACGTTACGGGACATGGTGCTCGCAACTATCTTAACCACCAGATTTTCGAGAACAAGGGCATCGAAGTGCGATATATGAAGTACAACTGTGCGCCTTATCCGCAATTAAACGGGGCTTTCACCCCTTATGTAACCGGTCTAGATTTAGTGGCGAATTGTGGCAAGGAAGGTCGCCGCGTCATTCAATCTGAGGCCATCAACTGGAAAGCATTCATCAATGGATCCGATTAAACAATTTCAAGAAGAAGTTCAGGAAAACATCGCCAGCCTCGGCCGCGACTTAGATTTGCAAGCATTGTCCCGAATCTGGACTCGGGAAATTTCTCCACACAAGTGGGCGTACAATTTTTCTTGGATGGGACGCCCCGCGATTCAGTTCCCTAACGATGCCTGGGCGCTGCAAGAATTGATCTGGGAAATTCGCCCTGACCTCATTATCGAGACCGGCATTGCACACGGTGGCTCGCTAATGTTTAGTGCCTCCATGTTGGCGTTGCTGGATATGTGTGACGCGATAGAGTCAGGACAGAACCTTGATCCTAAAGTTTCTAAGCGAAAAGTGCTAGGTATCGACATCGATATTCGTGCGCACAATCGCACCGCGATCGAAGCCCATCCTCTGGCATCCCGCATCCAGATGATTCAAGGATCTAGTATTGCCGCCGAAACCATCGAACAGGTTCACCAAATTGCGAGCAACTACAAGCGCGTACTCGTCTGCCTAGATAGCAACCACACGCACGAACATGTATTAGCCGAATTAAATGCATATGCACCGTTGGTTAGTAAAGGCAGCTACTGCATTGTTTTAGATACTATTGTCGAAGACATGCCAGACGATTTTTTCCCCGACCGTCCTTGGGGGCCTGGTAACAATCCAAAAACTGCAGTATGGGAATACTTGAAGTCACATAACGAATTTTCCATTGATAAATCAATTGATCACAAGTTATTGATTTCAGTAGCACCTGATGGATTCTTAAAAAGAACCAGTTAAATTTTTCTGTTGCGAATCTAATCAGTTAGATTCGCAAAAATAAAAGTAAAAATAAATTTTGACCGGATAGAAAAAATTAAGGTAAGAAAATTTGAAGTTCTCATTGATCTATCCGACTAGACATCGCCCCAAGTTTATTGAGGCTGCATTGGCGTTTCTGGAGCGTGAAACATATAACGATTTCGAAATAATTGTTTCCGACAATTACACGAATCCAGCATTATCGTGTGAAACTTATTGCCGGAAGTCTCTATTAAAAAATATTAAATATGTTAGGCCGCCCGCCCCTCTCGGCATGGTTGCCAATTGGAACTATGCGCTTCAGTATGCGACCGGCGACTATGTCTGTTTTTTCACAGACAAAATGTTTTTGTTGCCCGGAACGCTCGCATATGTAGCGGAGATTCTGCAAAAAAATCCAACTGAAATCCTAAACTGGGTTGACAGTAAATTCACGCCATTAAAGTTTCCAGATTATTTTGGAATGGGAGATTACGTAAGAGGTGTTTCCGAGATTTCACCGAACAAACACTTTGAAGAATTTGACCCCAAAGAAGAGCTTAGAAAAAAAGCCTTCGCCACGGTATCAAGGCACGAACAGGGATCATCTCATTATGTTCGCGGAAAAATTTGTTTTGGTGCTTACGATAGACATCTAATAACGCGCATTATGGAGAATACAGGCCAACTTTTTTACAACGTTAGTCCTGATTACACATCCATGATTCTCGGGTTATCGTATGCGAATTCTGCAATGGAAATCAATCGACCAGGAATCGTCCACATAAACACTGATTTAAGCAACGGTGGTCAATCGAACATACGGGACGAACATGCTCTTTCTTATTTAAACAGCCTGAGTGAGTCTGAGCAGCTTTTTGAAGAAATGCTCGTTCCATATTTGTATTCAAGTCCACACAATATTGTTGCTCGCGACTACGTGTCGCTTAAACATAGGTTCGATCTTAAATATGAATTAAATCGAATCAACTGGCTTGTCTACGTCACCGAGGATTTGGATATCTCCGGGCGCATTTGGTCATCTCCCCAAATAGCGCAGAAGCATAGGGAACTCCTTGCATGTTTTGTTAATGAAAAACTAAATGAATCGGAGCGGGAGCAATATTTTTCCAGGTTAAAACAGCGCTTACCTGTAGAGGAAACGACTGCGATGCGGAGGACAGCAATTAAAAATAAGGTAAAGGTCCTCTTAAGACAATTGATTCCAGAGTTTGCTCTGGAAATGCGCAGAAAATACCATGGTCCCGAACAACGAACACGTCCAACATCTGTCCGGCTTCGTTTGCAAGATCTTTTAGAAAGAGATAAGTACTGAGTGGCGACTTATTAGAATAGCGTTAGATTTTGATTAACGCTCTCGCCCCCGTCTTGGATTAAGGTCTTCGAATCAGGGCAATATAAATACCAACAGGCCCAGTTTGTTGTCGGTATTAAATGAAGGTTGGGTATGTTGAAGCTTTGTGTTTCATTGTTTGTAATATGACCACATAATCCGGAGCCCCCTGTATCGGTTCGCCCTATACGCATTAAGTGAAACGGGCTCTTGCATTGAGAGGACAATAGTTGTGTGCGGAATCTTCGGTTTTGTAACAAAGGCACCGCTAAGTATTGAGGCGGCAAGCAAATCGCTTCATGATGGCATGGAACGAATTAGACATCGTGGCCCCGATGGTTCGGGTACTTGGGTCAGTCGCGACGGCTTCGCAGGTTTAGGGCATGTGCGACTGGCAATTATTGATATCGAATCGGGTACGCAGCCCATGTCGAGTGAAGATGGTCGCTATACGATTATTTTCAACGGCGAGGTCTATAACTACATCGAGCTGAGGGAAGAACTCGGCGGTGAGTTTCGGACACGATCGGATACAGAAGTGGTCCTGCGTGCTTATCAACGTTGGGGGGCCGCCAGCCTCGGACGATTGCGCGGTATGTTTGCAATCGCCATTTGGGATGCCCTCGAACAAAAACTGTTTCTCGCAAGAGATCGGTTCGGTATTAAACCCCTATACTGGGCGAATACAAAAAATGGGCTGTACTTTGGTTCTGAGCTGAAGGCTCTGCTGCCCTTCCTGGACAGTCGCACGGTGAATGGCAAGGCGCTATCGGATTACTTCACTTTTCAATTCTGTTTGGGTGAGAAGACCCTGGTAGACGGGGTATCGCAATTGCCGGCCGCTCATTACGCCACCATAATCCCGGGGCAAGAGCCACGCCAAACACGTTACTGGGAAGTCCATTACAACATTGACTATGAACATACCGAGCGCTGGTTCTCGGAACGTTTACGCGAGTTGTTGGAGGATTCTGTACGCATGCATCTTCGCGCCGACGTTGAAGTTGGTAGTTACGTCAGCGGAGGTGTTGATTCCAGCCTGCTTGCCGCGCTAGCTCGGGATGCGCGTCCTGATGAACGTTTCCAGGCATTTAATGGGCGCTTCAGCGAGGGAGCGGATTTTGATGAGTCTCGATATGCAGCAGCACTGGCAGATGAGCAGAATATGCAGTTGCATGTTGCCGATATCGGCGAACAAGACTTTGTCGATCACATTGCCAAGGTAATCTGGCACCTCGATCAACCCACCGCAGGCCCAGGTGCGTTTCCGCAATACATGGTGTCAAAGCTGGTTGGCAAAAACGTGAAGGTTGTAATCGGCGGCCAGGGTGGCGATGAGATATTCGGCGGCTATGCTCGCTACCTCGTGGCTTATTTTGAGCAGTGTATCAAGGGGGCTATCGAAGGCACTCTTCATAGCGGCAATTATCTCGTGACCTACGAATCAATCATTCCCAATCTCGAGACCTTGCGGCAATACAAGCCGATGCTAAAAGAATTCTGGGCCAACGGAGTATTCGGAGAGCGTGATGATCGTTATTGGCGCTTGGTTAATCGGGCGAATACCTTTGGCGGCATATTAAATAGTGAGGCTATGGATCAACGCGCAACCATGGCTGAATTCAAGAGTATCTTCTGGGGCGAAAATGTTGGCAAGGAATCATATTTTGATGCTATGACTCATTTCGATTTCAAGACACTGTTACCAGCATTGCTTCAGGTGGAAGACCGAATGAGCATGGCACATGGAGTGGAAGCTCGCGTCCCCTTCCTTGACCACCCGCTTGTCGAATTCGCCGCCACTATTCCCGCGGATATCAAGTTCAAAAACGGTGAGTTGAAGCGTCTTCTCAAGACGGTGTTTTCCAATCGGCTACCGCAGGCGATCACGAACAGAAAAGACAAAATGGGCTTTCCTGTTCCAATCAATCTATGGCTCAAGCGTGGTGGTAAGGCACGCGATCTGATTGGTGACATTCTAGGTTCGGAGCGAGCCAAATCCCGCCCCTATTTGGCCCCCGGCATGTCAGTCGACGCGCTACTGGATTCGCAGAGCATTTACGGACGTAATCTCTGGGCTTTGTTAAGCCTTGAGCTTTGGCACCAACAATTTATTGACTAAGCATGGATCGACTAAGCATTCTCGTTCTACATAGCCTCGGGGATCCTGCCTTTGCGCCGGCCTTTTTAAGCCATCACGTGTTTGCGCTGCAGAGAAATTTCCCGGAGCACGACTACCTCTATCACGATGCTACGCTCCCACTGCCGGAGTACGTAACAGAACAGGACTTCGATGCAATCGTGCTGGACGTTACGTTCCTGACAGCACGCTGGGCTTCGCTTGATTTTCTGCAGGCGAGGAAAGATGCATATGCTTTTGTTCGCGAATCAGGCGCCGTCAAGATTGCATTCCCGCAAGATGAGTACGATTGCAATGTTTTGCTGGATGACTGGATGTGCGAGTGGAATATCGACGTGGTGTTCTCCGTAATCGCATCTGGTTGGGACGTCCTATATCCCCGCTATCACAAGCATGGCACCATACGCCTCGGTTATACCGGTTACATTGATGAAAGCTTGATCGATAGACCAACCCAACCTTTTCAGGCAAGAACCATTGATATTGGCTACAGGGCAAAAAAATTGCCACCGTACTTTGGCAGAGTCGGACAGACAAAATGGACGATTGGGAGAGATGTCGCCCGACTTGCAACACATACGGGATTGAATGTCGATATTGAACTGGGGGATAAAGGAACTTTGTTCGGAGACGCGTGGTTGAAGTTTATCGATAACTCCAAATTTACGCTGGGTGCGAATAGTGGCAGCAGTCTTCTGGATCCTACCGGCGAAATTCAACGTCACGTTCGGACTTATATTGCGACCAATCCAGATGCAACATTCGAAACGGTCGAAGCCGCATGTTTTGCCGGACAGGAAGGGTTATACAGTTTTACTGCGATCTCTCCGCGCGTCCTTGAAGCGGCCCTCCTGGATAGCGCACAAATACTTGTAGATGGTGACTACAGCGACATCATAAAACCGGGAGAACACTATATCCCCATACGCCAGGATGCAAGCAACTTCGAAGAAGTGCGCGCCGCCATGTCTGATACCACTGAGGTAATCAAGATGATCAAGCGTTGCAGGGAAACCATCCTAAGCGTCGACGCCCTGCGCTATCGTAACAAAGCCAAAATGACGCTGGAATTGATAGGGGATCTGGCTGCCCGCAAGAACCTTGCACCCAACCGCGAACGCGCCCGCAGCAACATTACCCGTTACATGACGGAGATGCCGGCCAAGTATAAATCCCGCTGGCGCAGCCAACAATTCCGTGCAAGGGTGGCAAATGCTGTTGCCCCCTATCCTGTGCTGCATAGTGCACTCAGGTCGGCGGCACGGATTTTTCGTTGAGTATTAATTAGACATATGTGCGGAATACTTGGTGGAGTGTGGCGAGGAACATCGCCTTTAGCATCTCAATTTGACAAAGCTCTCGAAGCCCTGCGTTTTCGGGGCCCGAATGACAGCGGCATAGAACGATTCGAATGCGGCCCATCGCAGGTAGTGCTCGGACATACAAGACTCTCGATCATCGATTTGAGTTCGGCGGGCCATCAACCAATGGAAACCCCGGATGGCCGCTATTCGATCATCTTCAATGGAGAGATATATAACTATCTTGAGCTGCGCACCGAGCTTAAGACTTTAGGGCATACATTTTCTTCCGACTCTGACACGGAAGTGTTACTAGTCGCATGGCGCCAATGGGGTGCTGAATGCCTGCAAAAACTCGTCGGCATGTTCGCTTTTGTCGTTCTCGATAAAGCAGCCCTTACGCTGACCTGCGTTCGTGACGCCTTCGGAATCAAGCCGTTTTTTTACACCCAAGAGCAAGAAACGTTTCTTTTTGCGTCTGAAATCCCCGCAATCAAATCGCTAAAGCGAGAGAAATTGACGGTGAACTGGCAGCGTTCATACGACTATCTTGTACATGGAGAATACGACAGTCGAGCTGAGAGCTTTATTGAAGGCATAGCGCATCTACAAGCTGGACATTTGCTCCAGGTCGATTTGACTACGGGAAAACACTCCGAGCCCCGTAAATGGTGGATACCTAGTGTCACCGAACGAACAGACTTGAGTTTCGGGCAGGCTGTCGAACTTGTCAGAGAACGCTTTCTCGACAGCATACGTTTGCATTTACGTAGTGACGTTGCGATCGGCGCCGCCCTTTCCGGCGGCGTGGATTCATCTGCTGTCGTTTGCGCGATGCGCTATTTAGAACCAGACTTACCGATCAATACCTTCAGCTTTATCGCGGCAGACAGTCGGGTAAATGAAGAAAAATGGATAGATATTATTAACAGGCATGTCGGTGCAAAGGCTCATAAAGTTAGCATCACAGCAGATGAGCTTGTACGTGATATCGATACTCTGATTCATGCTCAGGGCGAGCCGTTTGGCAGCATGAGTATTTACGCACAGTATCGGGTCTACCAGTTGGCCAAAGAGAATGGCGTGACCGTAACGCTGGATGGCCAGGGGGCGGATGAAGCGCATGGCGGCTATACCGGTTTTCCTGGAGAACGGATTCGTAGCTTGCTCGATCGCGGGCATTTCGGTGAGGCCGCAACGTTTCTTGCCAATTGGGCCAAGTGGCCCGGTCGCAGCGTGAAAACCGGCTTACGTGCTGCTCTCGCAGAACTCAGCACCGGTCTGTCGCATGAAATGATGCGTGCGCTGGCAGGAATGAACCAGGTACCTGACTGGATACGCAGCGATGTCGCTAAAGATATGGGAATTGTCGGCAGAATAGAACGCTACCGTTCGGGCCATGAGGCCTCTGGCCGACGCGTGGTAGCTCAGATGTCTAACATGCTGACCCGTCACGGCCTGCCTGCCTTGCTACGTCATGGCGACCGAAACTCAATGCGCTTCTCTGTAGAGAGCCGGGTGCCTTTCCTGACATTGGATCAGGTTGAACTCATGCTTTCAATGCCTGAACGCTTTCTTGTTTCGCCATCGGGTGAAACCAAGCATCTGTTTCGCGCAGCGATGAAGGGTATTGTCCCTGACGAGGTGTTGTTCCGGAAAGATAAAATCGGCTTCGAACCCCCTGAAAAAGAATGGATTCTTTCCATTGCCGGCCAAGCCCGGACCTGGTTGAGCGAGGACATGCAGATCCCATTTATACGCAGGGACATGCTGCTGGCACAGTTCGATGACGTCATTGCAGGTCGGCGAGCCTTCTCCTGGCAAGTCTGGCGTTGGATCAATTTTTACAGATGGAAAGCCTGTGTTGCCGACTAAAGAATCTTCAAACCTGAAAACGGATAAGAAGTCGCGCCCTCCGGTCAGGATCTTGCACCTGACGCATACCGATATCCCTTCGGACAATCGTATCCTGAAGGAAATCTTGGCGTTGGCAGACGTTCCCCATTTTGAGTTGCATGGCATCGGGATTCGTCTGCGCCTGGGAGCCAAAGACACGAATGTGTCGCCGCGAGCGAAAATCACATCATTGGCACTGGCGACACGCAAATTGCGTTTCCTTCCCGGCCCGGTCAGGCATCTGATTGTTGCTATTGAAATGATGGCGCGTCTGTTTTTTCAGGGGTTGAAAGTACGACCTCATGTTATCCACTGTCACGACACACCTGCACTTCTGGTCGGCGTTTTGCTCAAACACTGTTTCAAGGCCCGGCTTATCTATGATGCCCATGAATTGGAATCGAACAAAAATGGGCAATCGCGCGCAATTGCCAGACTGACATTATGGGCAGAACAAGTTGCGTGGTCCTCCATCGACCATCTCGTCACAGTAAGTCCCTCGATCATTGCATGGTATGAACAGCATCTTGGTCCGAAACCAAGCTCTTTAATCCTGAATTCGCCACTTTTTGCAGCGGCTGGAGAGCAAGAAAAAGGTTCAGGCACACCGCGCTATTTTCACGAGAAATTTGGCATTCCCCAAAGCGCAAAAGTTTTTCTGTATCTGGGCCTATTAGTGAACGGTCGTGGCATCGAAAAAATGCTGGCTGCGTTCTCGAGAGAGAATGTGGCTTCGCATCTCGTATTCGTGGGCTATGGTTCGCTTGAGAATGAAATTCAGTCGGCGGCTCAAACTTTCAGCAACATACATCTGCATCCGCCGGTGCCGCATGAAGAAGTCGTCGCCTTGTCGAGGAGCGCAGATTACGGTTTGTGCATTATCGAGAACGTCTCCTTGAGCGACTACTATTGCCTGCCGAACAAACTCTTTGAGTATGCATTTGCGGGCATTCCCGTGCTGGCATCGGATTTTCCGGATATAGCCCATACGGTGCAGCAGTATGGATTGGGCGAATGCTGTGAGGTCAATATTAATTCTATCGTCGCAGCAATTGACCGCATCGAAGCTGGAAAATCCGTGCATCTGCCTCAGGACTTGCACGCATTAGGCTGGCAAACCCAAAGCGCACGGTTGCAGCAGGCCTATACATCTCTGATTGGGTAATAACGAAACATGCCGCCCTCCACTATCAGAATTGCACATCTCACTTCGGCACATCCCAGAGATGATGTGCGTATTTTCCACAAGGAATGCAAGAGTCTGGCCGTAGCCGGATATGAGGTTCATCTCGTGGTGGCCGACAATCTTGGTGCCGAGCAGCAAGGCGGAGTCGCCATTCATGACGTCGGCAAACGGGGGGGACGCCTCGCACGCGTGGCAGGCGCTACCCGGCGGGTTCTTAAGCAGGCTTTAGCTTTGGATGCCGATATTTATCACCTGCATGACCCGGAGCTGTTGTGGGTTGGTCTGGTGTTATCGATGAAAGGTAAGGCTGTTATCTTCGACGCGCACGAAGATGTATCACTACAGCTTTTGAATAAGCCATACCTGACGCCATTTATTTTGAAAATCGCTGCCCGGGTCTATTCAGCCGTAGAGCGTTTTGCCTGTAAAAGACTCACAGGTGTGGTGGCTGCAACCCCGTTTATTGGAGCAAAGTTCAGGACGATCAATCCGGACACCGTAGAAGTATGCAACTATCCAATTCTTGTAGAATTTTCGCCTAGTGAAAATTGGGATACCAAACCCGATGAAGTCTGTTACGTCGGCGGCTTGTCTGGTGTTCGTGGCATTCGACAAATTGTCACCGCCATGTCGTCCGTAAAAAGCGATGCCCGATTAAATCTCGCGGGTGGTTTCTCTGAAGCCGACCTCAGGATTGAGGTGCAATCGATTCCTGGCTGGGAACGAGTTAATGAGTACGGAGTTCAAAACAGGCTCGGTGTCAGTCAAATTTATGAACGATCGCGCGCCGGCCTGGTGACTTTATTGCCCATCCCCAATTATCTGGACGCGCTACCGGTCAAAATGTTTGAATACATGTCGGCAGGCATTCCTGTGATCGCCTCAAATTTTGCATTGTGGCGGGGTATCGTCGATGAAAATGCTTGTGGGCTATGCGTAGACCCTGAAAACCCCACAGAAATTGCTTCCGCCATCGACTATTTACTGACGCATCCTGCAGAAGCAAAACAAATGGGCGACAACGGCCGACGTGCCGTTTTATCCCGCTATAACTGGCTCAATGAGGAAACACAACTACTCGATTTCTATCGATATGTGGTATCTACTCATGTTCACTAAATCACCTAACTAACAGGCAACTCAAATGTGCGGAATTTTTGGCATCGTCTCACCGGTACCGGTACTCGAAAGCGAACTCGATATCCTGGTCAGACATTCTCAACAACGCGGCCGTGATTCCAGTGGCCTGCTTGTATACAGCAAAGATGCATATAGCGCGTATCGAGCAGACTATCCAATTACCAGACTGCTGAATGAAGTACGCCCATTTTCGAATCATATCGTGATGGGCCATAGCAGACTTATCACAAATGGTTTAGGCGACAACCAACCTGTGATCCGCGAAGGAATTTGCGTACTTCATAACGGCATTGTCGTAAACGATGAGGCTATCTGGCCGCAGATCGGTAAAGAACGCGAGCTGCAAATTGATACCGAGGCAATTGCCGCCATCGCATCCGCACACCTGGATGCGGGCAAATCATTGGAAACGCTACCGGCAAGTATTCTTGATCTGTGTCGAGGCGTCGTCGCATGCGCATTATCAGTTCCAAGATTGGGCAAGCTTTGTCTCTTTTCGAACAACGGCAGTCTTTATACAGGCACCAAGAATCACGCCATTTACTTTGCGTCTGAGCGCTATCCATTAACAGTGATCGGCTGCGAGAATATCGAACAGGTGCGTGAGGCCGTATTTGTAGACATTCCATCCTCTGCAACAGACATCACAATCTGTGATCGCAGAGAGCGCACGACCAACCTGATTCCGGGCCTTTCCTTGTCCGGAGAAGAAGAAAAGCTGCTCGTCTATCGTCGCCACAATTTACGTCGCTGCACAAAATGCATACTTCCAGAAACTATGCCTTACATCAGCTTTGACGCCGATGGTGTCTGTAATTATTGCAAACATTACAAACCGCGAAATAAGCCAAGACCGAAAGAGGAATTGTTCGAGTTGGTGGAGTCATATCGACGCAAAAATGGCAACGATTGTATCGTGCCGTTTTCCGGTGGACGCGACAGTTGTTATGGTTTGCACCTGATTGTCAAAGAACTGCAAATGAAACCGATCACCTATACCTATGATTGGGGCATGGTGACGGATCTGGGGCGACGTAATATCAGCAGAATGAGCGCCGAACTTGGTGTCGAAAACATTATTGTCGCGGACGATATCGATCAAAAACGCAGAAATATTAAAAAAAACCTGGCGGCATGGCTCAAATCACCTCATCTTGGAATGATCAGCATTCTTACTGCCGGCGATAAGCATTTTTTCCGGCATATCGAGACAGTCAAAAAACAAACCGGGGTTAGCCTGAATCTCTGGGGCGTGAATCCGCTCGAAGTCACCCATTTCAAATCGGGATTTTTAGGGGTCCCTCCGGATTTCGAGGAAAAACGCGTTTATTCACATGGCGCGCTCAAGCAATTGCGCTATCAGTATCTGCGCGTCAAGGCCATGCTAGCCAGTCCTGGATACTTCAATTCATCCTTATGGGACACGCTGTCTGGAGAGTATTACCGCAGCTTTGCAGAGAAAACCGATTACTTCCATATTTTTGATTATTGGCGTTGGGATGAGCGTCAGATCGATGACACGCTGGCTGAATATGATTGGGAAAGAGCCCCCGACACCAACACGACATGGCGCATCGGCGATGGAACTGCCGCATTCTACAATTACATCTACTACACCGTTGCAGGCTTTACAGAACACGATACCTTCCGCAGCAACCAGATCCGCGAGGGTGACTTGTCCCGGGAAGAAGCCTTGGCCTTGGTGGATGATGAAAATCGCACAAGATATCCCAACATTAAATGGTATCTGGATGCAGTAGGCATGGACTTTAAGGAAGTCATTTCCGTAGTTAATAATATTCCACGGATGTATTGATGTCTGTACAAAGCAATCGTTGTGTCTGGTACATATCGAAATACGTATCGCCACCGTCGAAAGGCAGTTCAGGCGCACGCGGCTATCTCATCATGCGCGAATTTTCTCGCATGGGCTATCGCAGTTTGATCATCACGTCTGACTCCAATCAGCTTGCAGAAGTACCGAAACTCGAGCAGTCACATCTTTTACAGCACGTCGATGGTATGCAGTTGCTCTGGGTACGGACCATGAAGTACGCCGTCGCCAAATCGCTCAAACGAATCCTGAGTTGGCTGGATTTCGAATGGCGACTTTTGCGCCTGCCGAAAGAGTCACTGCCCCGCCCGGATGTCATCATCGTTTCGAGTTTGTCACTACTCACGATTCTTAACGGCTTCCTTTTACGAGCACGCTATAAATGCCGTCTGATTTTCGAAATCCGAGATATCTGGCCCCTGACAATTACCGAAGAAGGTGGATTTAGTCGCTGGAATCCCTTGGTAATCGGTCTGGGCGCTATTGAAAAGCTAGGCTACCGATATGCAGATGCCATCGTCGGCACCATGCCCAACCTTGGAGAACACGTCGCCCGCGTTCTGGGCAAGGATAAGAAAACCTACTGTATTCCAATGGGAGTCGACGAAGCGACCTTGGCTGCCCGTGATGAACTGCCTGCAAATTACGTCGAAAAACACATTCCAAAAGATAAATTCATTGTCACGCACGCTGGGACTATCGGCATCACCAATGCACTAGACACCATGCTTGATTGCGCAGAGTCGATGAAAGACGATCCGCGCATCCATTTCCTCGTCGTTGGCGAAGGAGATCTGCGCGCGTATTACGAGGACAAGTATGCTCATTTATCAAATCTGACGTTCGCGCCGCGCGTGCCCAAACAACTGGTTCAGGCTGTACTTGCACGCTGCGATTTATTGTATTTTTCGGTGCATGTATCCAAAGTATGGCAATACGGACAATCCTTGAACAAGGTAATTGACTACATGCTGGCAGGCAAACCCATTGTTGCCTCCTACACCGGCTATCCTTCCATGATTAATGAAGCGGAATGTGGCACCTACGTTCCTGCCGGTGATCTTGCTGCATTACGCCAGGAAATCCTTAAATACGCGGCGATGGATCAGACCCAGCGCATCACCATAGGAAGCCGTGGCCGCGAATGGATACTGGCAAATCGCCGCTACGAGAAATTAGCGGAAAACTATCTGGATATATTGTTTGATCAACCAACCAAGCGACCACAGGAATGAAACGCCTGTTTGACCTCATGGTATCGGCGGGCTTACTGCTCGCGCTCAGTCCCATATTGCTTGTATTGTATGGCCTGGTTCATTTCAAACTAGGTGCTCCCGCACTGTTTCGCCAAATTCGCCCTGGCCTGCATGGTGAACCTTTCACGATGGTGAAATTTCGCACCATGACCGACGCCCGGGACGAAAAAGGCGAGTTACTTTCAGATAGTGAGCGCCTCACGAATTTCGGACGTTTTCTGCGTGCAAGCAGTTTGGATGAGCTACCAGAGTTATGGAATGTTCTGAAAGGTGAGATGAGCCTTGTCGGACCTCGCCCGTTACTCATGGAGTATTTACCGCTGTATTCAGCAGAACAAGCACGACGCCACGAAATGCGTCCAGGCATTACGGGATGGGCACAAATCAACGGACGCAACGCGGTCAGTTGGAGTGACAAGTTTCGATTAGATGTCTGGTATGTAGACCATCAATCGTTCTGGCTCGACATACGTATTTTGATACTTACAGTGAAAAAGGTATTGGTGCGAGATGGCATCAATGCAGCTGGAGAAGCAACCACTTCCAAATTCGATGGAGACAAGAAATGAAGCGACTTGCCTTGCTGGGCGCCAGCGGCCATGGGAAAGTTGTGGCAGAGGCCGCCCTGGACAGCGGATGGGAATCGATCATTTTTTTTGACGATGCGTGGCCATCGGTCAAACAAAATGGCAGATGGCCGGTTGAAGGAAACACCGCTACCCTGCTTGAAAAGCTGAAGAGTTTTGATGGCGTCATAGTCTCAATCGGCAACTGCAAAATACGTTGGCAAAAGTATCTAGAGCTCGCTTCACTCAATGCTCCCCTTGCAACAATCATTCATCCGTCCGCAACCGTCAGTCAGTATGCATCGATTGGGAGCGGCAGCGTCGTACTCGCAGGCGCATGCATCAACATCGATGCAGTAATTGGGCAAGCCGGGATCATTAATACCGGCGCGACAGTTGATCATGACTGCGAACTTGCAGATGCCGTACACATATGTCCAGGCACACATCTATCCGGTAACGTCTCTGTCGGTCATCAAAGCTGGGTTGGAGTTGGCGCAACAGTAAAGCAAGGGATAACTATAGGCGCTGATGTGATGGTAGGTGCCGGTGCTGTGGTAATCGCACCTATCCCTGATTCCTGCACAGTTGTTGGCAATCCAGCCCGGCCAATACACGGCAAATCCAATTCATAAAAAGAAACTCCGATGCTCAATACTCCTTTTTCGCCTTGGCCGTCCTTTACGGAAGAAGAGGCTCAAGCGGTTCAGCGCGTACTACTTTCCAATCGCGTCAATTATTGGACCGGAAATGAATGTCGCGAATTTGAGCAAGAGTTCGCAAGCTGGTGTACGACAGAATATGCCATTGCACTTGCGAATGGCACTGTCGCATTAGATCTTGCCCTTAAGGGACTGGGTATCGGTGCCGGTGACGAAGTTATTGTCACACCCCGCACATTTATCGCAAGCGCATCATGCGTAGTCAATGCAGGAGCGATCCCCGTTTTTGCCGATGTTGACGCAGAAAGTGGCAACCTCTCTGCTGACACAATCAAGAATTTCATCACGCCTCGTACCAAAGCGGTTATTTGCGTTCATCTTGCCGGCTGGCCATGTGACATGGATCCAATCATGGCATTGGCGAACCAACATGGTTTCAAGGTGATTGAAGATTGCGCTCAAGCACACGGCGCTCTTTACAAAGGACGGCGGGTCGGCAGTATCGGACACGTAAGTGCCTGGAGTTTTTGTCAGGACAAAATCATGACGACCGGCGGCGAAGGCGGCATGGTGACGACTAACGATGAGGCGCTATGGCGTACGATGTGGGCCTTTAAGGATCACGGAAAAAGCTTCCACGCGGTTTATGAAAAGGAACATCCTCCGGGCTTCCGCTGGGTGCATGAAAGCTTCGGTACCAATTGGCGCATGCTGGAGATGCAAGCGGTCATCGGGCGCATTCAATTGCGCCGGATGCAGGCATGGACCATGCAGCGCACCGAACATGCAGCAGCCATTCTGCAGGCATGTCGCAAATTCGAAGCACTACATGTTCCCACTTATCCATCATCAGATACACACGCGCATTACAAATGCTATGTACAAGTGGTACCAGAAAAGCTAGCTCTGGGCTGGAGTCGGGATCGCATAGTTGCCGAAATCAATCAGCGAGGTGTTCCTTGCTATCAAGGTTCATGCTCAGAGGTCTATCTGGAAAAGGCATTTGAAGGAAGTACGTTTATACCGCAGCCACGCCTTCCCACTGCAAAGAAACTAGGTGAAACCAGTCTGATGTTTCTTGTTCACCCGACCCTGACTGCAGAAGAGATAAGCAAAACATGTGATGTCATTCATGATGTATTAAGCGCTGCTGGTAGTTAATCATGATTTCCAAACACAGACGATCAATCTATAAAACGAAATATGTTTCGAGGTTAGACAATGAATAAACCTCTATTTGCTATTCCCATACTGGCCCTGCCACGCTCGGCTAAACGCGTTGTGGCCTTATTGGTAGACCTGGGTCTGTGTGTGCTCACGGTGTGGCTTGCCTACTATTTGCGATTGGGAGAGCCGGTACCTTTGTCCGGTAATGCTCTTATTGCGGTAATAGCATCGATAGCCATAGCACTTCCTATTTTTATCGTTTCCGGTTTATATCGTGCCATTTTTAGGTATAGCGGTTGGCCAGCGTTACTGGCCGTGGCACGTGCGGTAACTATCTATGGCTTGCTATACGCATCTATTTTTACAGCCATAGGAATCACCGATGTCCCTCGCACTCTGGGAATTATTCAACCCATCCTGCTGCTGCTATTCGTAGGTGCATCCCGCGCATTGGCGCGATTATGGCTCGGTGATCAGTACAAAAGCATACTCAAGCAAGCGTCGCGTCCCAAAGCACTTATTTATGGTGCAGGCGGAGCGGGACGGCAACTAGCCACTGCGATGGCAAATATTCAGGAGATGCAAGTCATCGGTTTTATGGATGATGATGATCGCTTGCATGGCCACGTGCTCAACGGCCTGCCTATCTACAATCCGGTAGATTTGTCGAGTCTCATTTCTTCGTTGAACATCGTTACGGTACTGCTCGCAATACCAAGCATTGGTCGCAAGCGCCGCAATGAAATACTCAGTCAGATCCGCGATGCACATGTATCCGTCCGTACCCTGCCAAGTCTTACCGAGTTAGCTCAGGGGAAGATCAGTATTTCAGATTTGCGAGAACTTGGTATTGATGACATTCTTGGGCGTGAACCCGTTGCTCCGAACCATATTCTTCTCACAAAAAATATCATCAATAAAGTTGTCCTGGTAACAGGCGCAGGTGGATCGATCGGTAGTGAGCTGTGCCGCCAGATTCTTGCCATTGGACCAGCAAAGCTTTTATTGATTGAGCACAGTGAATTCGCGTTGTATGCAATTCATCAGGAATTGGAAAAGAAACTGGACGACCAGCAGAAAGTGCTCGTCCCGCTGATGGCCTCAGTGCAAGATCAAGAGCGTATGCGTGAGATCATGTCCACTTGGCACCCTAATACCGTCTATCACGCCGCGGCATACAAGCATGTTCCACTGGTCGAACATAATCCTTCGGAGGGAATAAAAAATAACGTGCTGGGCACTTTGCGCACAGCACTTGCTGCTGCGGAGAACGGTGCCACCGATTTTGTACTGATTAGCACGGACAAAGCTGTACGTCCGACCAACATCATGGGCGCAAGTAAACGCCTTGCAGAGATGGTCTTACAAGCATTGGCAGAAGATCATCCGGAAACCAAATTCTCCATGGTGCGCTTCGGTAATGTACTGGGTTCTTCCGGTTCGGTCGTTCCGAAGTTTCGACAGCAGATTCGCGATGGCGGCCCGGTTACCCTTACCCATGTTGACGTCACCCGTTACTTCATGACAATTCCTGAAGCGGCTCAACTTGTCATACAGGCTGGCGCAATGGCCAAGGGTGGTGACGTATTTGTATTAGACATGGGGCAGTCAGTAAAAATCATAGACCTGGCTAGAAGGATGATCGAGCTATCCGGCCTGAGTGTCAAAGATGAGCAGAACGAGGATGGTGATATTGAAATACAAATCACTGGCTTGCGTCCAGGTGAGAAACTCTATGAAGAGCTCCTAATAGGAAACAATCCACAAACGACATCACATCCAAGGATTATGAAAGCCAATGAGGATTTTTTGCCGTGGCCTGAATTGGATAGCAAACTCCAGGCTCTGACAATTTCCCTTAACCTCAACGACGTCAACATTATCCGAAGAATGATGGAGCAGCTCGTCTCTGGCTATATTCCAAACGAAGAAATCGTTGACTGGGTGTATATGGAACAAGAGGCGGAAGCAACTGCTCTCGGCTTACCTAAATAAGCACAATACAGAGCTGCTCCCCCACTTTCTTCCGCGAGTGGGGCATCAGCCCCCTTTACTCAGAAATCAACGCCATCCGTATTCTGAGCATCAATCTTTACTCCCATCCTCTGGCTGCGATTCAATCGCCAGCCCCGCCCCATCCCTGAACAGCACCGGATAGGCAACAAAAGTTGCCTATCTAGCAATCTCAATGGTTTTTAAGCAAACCCAGTGCGTCGTTGTCGACCACGCTATTGTCAAATTTGACAATAAAGGTACTCCCCATCTCCGGCTGCGACTCTATCGCCAGCACCGCCTCATGCCTGAGAAGCACGTGTTTAACAATAGCCAACCCTAACCCAGTACCTTGGGTTTCACGGGAGCGGCTCTTGTCGACCCGGTAGAAGCGCTCGGTCAGGCGGACGATATGCTCGGCACGTATCCCTATGCCGCTGTCCTTGACCGAGAATTGTGGTCCGTTACCGAGATCCTGCCATTTGATGTCGATACGGCCGCCTTCCGGCGTGTAGCGCACCGCATTCGATACCAGGTTGCCAAAGGCGCTACGCAGCTCATCAGTGCTGCCCTGGATGTCCGGGCCTTCCACCGTCAATGAAATGGTATGACGGCCACCGGATAAGGCTTCCGCTTCCTGTAGGATTTGGCGTAACAGGTTGCCGATATTGACGTGCTCGGGGCGCAGCGGGTAGTCGATAGACTCCAGGCGCGTCAGCGTCAGCATGTCTTCGACCAGGTTTTGCATGCGCTTGCCCTGCTCTATCATCAGGTTCAGATGCGACATCCGTACGTCCGGATCCAGGTTCGGCTGGCCCTGTGCGATTTCCAGGAAGCCGTTGATTACTGTCAACGGTGTACGCAATTCATGCGAAGCATTGGCGATGAAGTCCCTACGCATCATTTCGATACGGTCGGATTCTGTCGCATCATGCGTGACCAGGATTTGGCGGCGGTTTTCAAACGGGATGATTTGCACGATGAGCTTGCGGTCTTTCAAGCTCAGCGTCAGTGGCTGCTCGTAACGCCCCAGGATGATGTAGTCGATGAAGTCGGGATTACGGATCAGGTTGGTGACCCGCATACCTTTGTCACGACCATTGTTCAGGCCCAGGTGTTTTTCCGCGGCCGGGTTGCACCATTCGAGGAAGAGCACGTCATCCATGATGACGACGCCATCCGGCAAGAGACTCATCGCCTGGCGAAAGCGCGCCAGCCATTCAGTCAGTTCGGCGCGATTGCGCTCGTCGTCACGGCGCAAGCGATACAGGCGAGAAAAGATATCGGTCCATGCACCCCAGCCATCCGGCAGCTTTTCGCTATCCGGATGATCGAGCCAGGCGCTGAGCAGGTATAGATAATTGAGTTGTACGACGATCAGGGCGATCATCAGCACCAATGCGGTAGCCAAGCCTATAGACCAGCCGAAGAAATATCCGACAACACCTGCAAATATCAAGATGATGGATAGTCGCAGGCTTGCGGGTACCCAGAACAACAACTGAGGATTCATAGACAGGTTGGTCGGCTTATTTCGTAGAAAGCATATAGCCTACACTACGCACCGTTTTGATCAAGTGTTCCGCGTCTTTCAGGGCTTTACGCAAACGCAGCACGTGTACGTCCACCGTGCGCTCCTCGATCACGACGTGATCGCCCCATACCTTGTCCAGCAACTGGCTGCGCGAAAATACGCGGTCCGGATGCGCGAGGAAGAATTTCAACAGTTTGAATTCGGCATGGCCAATGTCGATCTTTTCATCGTTCATGCTGACACTGCAGCTGACCGGGTCCAGGCTGATATTCCCTGCAGTCATCAGGGTCTGCGAATGCTCAGGCGTCTTGCGACGCAGCAGTGCATTGATACGTGCCGTCAGTTCGCGTGGTGAGAACGGCTTGGTGACGTAATCGTCGGCGCCATTGTCGAGACCGGCGATTTTGTCTTCTTCCATGCTTTTTGCAGTCAGCATGATGATAGGCAGTTCATTGAACTGGCGATCAGCGCGGATGCGCGATAACAGGCGCAAACCGCTCTGATCAGGCAGCATCCAGTCGAGCAGGATCAGTTGCGGCAGGCGTTGCTGGATAAAGTCCCAGGCATCGCCTGCGTTCTGTACCGCAGCGACATTCCAGCCCGCCCCTTTCAGGGTGAATGTCACCAGCTCGATAATTGGCGGTTCGTCTTCAACAATCAGAATGGTAGGTTTTTCAGCAGCCATAATCGCTTAGTTAGTGGTGCGCTCGTCCAATTGCGTAGCAGCGTAATCAGTATGGCGAATATCCTTGCCTTCGACAATGTAGATCACGTATTCCGCAATATTTTTTGCATGGTCACCGATGCGCTCGATCGCCTTCGCTACCCACAGGGTATCCAGTGCGGTCGAGATAGTGCGTGGATCTTCCATCATGAAGGTGATGAGGGTACGCATGATCGAACGGAATTCGTGATCCACTGCTTCATCCTGGGCAATCAGTTTGATCGCTTGCTTGCCGTCCAGGCGCGCAAATGCGTCCAGTGCATCGTGCAGCATGTTGCTGGCGCTGGTTGCCATCACACGGATGGTTTCGTAGTGATTGATGGTGGTGACGCCACGCTCGGTGATGTTTTTGGCAGCACGTGCGATTTTGGTCGCTTCGTCGCCGATACGCTCGAGGTCGGTGATGACCTTGATGGTTGCCATGACGGTACGCAGGTCGTTCGCGGCCGGTTGACGTTTGACGATCAGGTGGCTGCAAGCATCGTCCAGCGATACTTCGAGGGTATTGACGTTTTCATCCGACTTGATGACGGTTTCGGCCTGGCCGATGTTACCGCTTCTAAAACATGCCACTGCATCGTGAAACTGGCTTTCTACGAGGCCGCCCATCAACAATACTTTGGAACGGATGGTTTCCAGATCCATGTCGTATTGCTTGGAAGAGTGTTCGCCTGACATCAGGTTTCTCCTAAATAAATTCAGTTAAATGGCTGTGTGCAGCAGGCTGCACGTTCTTATTCTTGTTCAATCAACCGAAACGACCAGTGATGTAGTCCTGTGTATCTTTCTTGTTCGGGTTCATGAAGATCTGATCGGTTTCACCGAATTCGACCAATTCACCGAGGTACATATAAGCTGTGTAGTCCGAGCAGCGTGCTGCTTGTTGCATGTTGTGCGTCACGATAGCAATGGTGTAGTCACCTTTCAGTTCGCTGATCAGCTCTTCGATTTTCGCCGTAGAGATAGGATCCAGCGCCGAGGTAGGCTCATCCAGCAGCAAGACGTCCGGTTTGACTGCTACACCGCGGGCGATACACAGACGTTGTTGCTGACCACCCGACAGGCTCAAGCCGCTCTTGTTCAGCTTGTCCTTGACTTCGGTCCACAGCGCTGCCTTGTTCAGCGCCCATTCAACGCGCTCATCCATTTCGCCTTTAGGCAGGTTTTCATACAGACGCACACCGAAAGCGATGTTGTCATAGACCGACATCGGGAACGGCGTCGGCTTCTGGAACACCATGCCGACCTTGGCACGCAGCATGTTCACGTCCTGACCTGGTTCCAGGATGTTTTTACCGTGGTACATGATCTTGCCTTCCGCACGTTGGCCTGGGTACAGGTCATACATGCGGTTGAAGGTGCGCAGCAAGGTCGATTTACCGCAGCCCGATGGGCCGATGAATGCCGTTACCTTTTTATCGTGAATATCGAGATTGATATTCTTCAGGCCCTGGAAGGAGCCGTAGTAGAAATTCAGGTTGGCAATTTCGAGGGTCTTTTTATTGGTCATGTCCACAGACGTTTGAGTAGTCATAGCGTTCGCTTGGATTAAATTCAGTTATGGATTTTTTGATTGAACAAAGAACGCGACAGGATATTCAGTGCCAGTACGCTGAAGGTAATCAGCAGTGCACCGCCCCATGCCAGCGAACGCCAGTTATCGTAAGGACTCATCGCAAACTGATAGATCACCACTGGCAAGTTGGCCATAGGCGCATTCATGTTGGCGCTGTAGAACTGGTTGTTCAACGCAGTAAATAACAATGGTGCTGTTTCGCCCGAGATACGCGCTACCGCCAGCAGGACGCCGGTAATGACACCCGCCTTGACTGCACGCAGACGCACAAAGGTGGCAACACGCCAGCGCGGTGCACCGAGTGCGAAAGCTGCTTCACGCAGGCTGGTCGGTACCAGGTTCAACATATTGTCGGTAGTACGCACCACGACCGGGATTGCAATCAGCGAGATCGCAAAGCTACCGGCCCAGCCGGAGAAGTGCTTCACGTTTGCCACGTAGACTGCATAGATAAACAAGCCAATCACGATCGAAGGTGCAGACAGCATGATGTCAGTCACGAAGCGCGTGATTTTGGCGAACCAGCTGACTTCACCGTATTCCGCCAGGTAGATACCTGCCAGGATGCCGATAGGTGTGCTGATAAAGACAGCCGCACCGACCATCAGCAAGCTGCCGACGATGGCATTCATCAGACCGCCGCCTTCGCTACCAGGCGCAGGCGTGGTTTGCGTGAAGATCGCCAGGTTGATCGCCCCTACGCCTTTGATCACCAGTGTGAACAGGATCCACATCAGGAAGAACAAGCCCAGCAACATCGCCAGGAAGGACAGCGCAATACCGACGCGATGGATAAACAAGCGTTTCCGATAAACCGGATTCATGGTTTCGGTTTTCATTTAGCGCCCTCCTTGCGGGACATGCCCATCAACATCAGCTTCGCGGCCGAGAGGACGAGGAAAGTAATCACGAACAGGATCAGGCCGAGGGCAAACAGTGACGATACGTGCAACACCGATTCCGCTTCAGCGAATTCATTTGCCAGTGTCGAAGCGATACTGTTGCCAGCCGCAAACAGTGACCACGACAATTTATGCGCATTACCAATGACGAAGGTAATCGCCATGGTTTCACCCAGTGCACGCCCCAGTCCCAGCATCACACCACCGACTACACCGATACGGGTGTATGGCAATACGACTTTGCGTACCACCTCCCACTTGGTGCAACCCAGTGCGTAGGCTGATTCTTTCAGGACTGGCGGCACGATTTCAAAGACGTCGCGCATCACGGAAGCGATGAACGGGATGATCATTACTGCCAGGATGATGCCCGCAGCCAGGATACCGATACCCATCATCGGACCCTTGAACAGATTGCCGATGACCGGCAGCTGGCCCAGAGTCGCAGCCAGTGCCGGCTGGATGTAATCCGAGAACAATGGCGCAAATACAAACAAACCCCACATACCGTAGATGATACTTGGCACACCTGCCAACAACTCAACTGCGGTGCCCAGTGGTCGTTTCAACCAGGCCGGGCAAATTTCCGTGAGGAATAAAGCGATGCCGAAGCTGATCGGGAAAGCGATCGCCAGGGCGATGAGAGATGTAGCTAAAGTGCCGACAATGGCAATTGCTGCGCCATATTGATCGTTGACTGGATCCCACTCAACGCTGGTCACGAATGGCAGACCGAATTCTTTTAACGCTGGCCATGCCCCTATCATCAGGGATGCAATGATGCCCAGCAAAACGAACAAAACGCTCAGCGCGAAGATGAACGTTACTTTATGAAATAAAAAATCCTGCAGACGCTGCTTGCGCATGGTGGCCATCAGCGCTTTGCTGAAAATGCCGCTTTCACTATTTTCTTTATCGATAGTCATTGCGTGGGCAGGAATAGTATTAAGACTTGCGCTCATAATTATTTGGTTTTAAGCAGGGCTGCCTCAGCGCATCTTGCGATGTGTACCGAGACAGCCCTTGGTTAAATAGCGACTGAATCTGCGATTAAATCAGCTCTTACCAAATAGCCTTGCCGGAAGCATCTTTGACATTTGCTTTCCATGCGTCCTGAACCAATTTCACAACTGGTGCAGGCATTGCAACGTAGTCCAGGTCGGAAGCCATAGCGCCGCCGTTTTTGTAGGACCAGTCAAAGAATTTCAACACTTCTTTAGCGCGTTCAGCCGATGCTTGCGATTTGTGCAAGAGGATGAAAGATGCGCCAGTGATAGGCCAGCTCGATTTACCAGCCTGGTTGGTCAGAATCACGCCCATACCTGGGGTTTTTGCCCAATCAGCACCAGCTGCAGCTGCTTTGAATGTTTCGTCGTCAGGTTGTACGAATTGACCGTCACGGTTTTTCAACTGGGTGTGGGACATTTTGTTCTTTTTAGCGTACGCGTACTCTACGTAGCCGATCGAACCTTTGATACGTTGAACGTTAGCTGCAACGCCTTCGTTACCTTTGCCGCCCACGCCTGCTGGCCATTTAACTGCTGTACCTGCGCCCACGCCTTCTTTGAAGTCAGCATTGGTTTTCGACAGGAAGTCGGTCCACAAGAATGTGGTGCCCGAGCCGTCCGAACGGTGCACAACGGTGATGTCGGAATCTGTCAGTTTTGCACCTGGGTTCAATGCAGTGATACGTGCATCGTTCCATTTGGTGATTTTGCCGAGGTAGATGTTAGCCAGTACTTCTGGCGTCATTTTCAATTGACCTGGGGTGATGCCGTCCAGGTTGACGATAGGCACAACGCCGCCCATGATCGCCGGGAATTGCAGCAAGCCTTCAGCTTCCAGCTCTTCTTCTTTCAGCGGCATGTCGGATGCGCCGAAATCAACGGTTTTTGCCTTGATTTGTTTAATGCCGCCGCCGGAGCCGATGGATTGATAGTTCAAGCCAGTGCCGGTTGCTGCTTTATAGGATTCTGCCCATTTGGAATAAATAGGGTAAGGGAAGGTCGCGCCAGCACCTGTAATATCAGCTGCTACTGCGGAAGAGAACGCCACTGCTGCGACTGCAGCTACCATGGCGGTTTTAACAAATTGATTCAATCGCATAACTGCTCCTTAGGGTTAACTAAATAAGACAGTGCGAACTCTAGCGAACAATTATGACAGCTTTATGACTTCGGAAAAATCATGTCATAAACTTGATTTTGGACAAAAAAGCTTGTCATTAAGTTGTCATAATGGGTCACTACACTCTGCGAGGTCACCAATGGCCAAAGTCAAGAAAATGCACAAGAAAGCCGTAGCAGAAGCCGTTTCCGCCCCAGTATTACCGCAAAGCGCCATCTATTTAAACCGTGAATTGTCACAATTGGCCTTTAACCGCCGGGTACTGGCGCAGGCCGAGAATCCGGACGTCCCGCTGCTGGAACGCTTGAAATATTTGTGTATCGTCAGTAATAACCTGGATGAACTGTTTGAAGTCAGGATCGCCAGCCTGCTAGCCAATAATCACATGGAAGGCGAGTTCATCGAACCGCCTGCCCTGTCGGCCGCGCTGGCAGTGGCCGGCGCCGAATGTCATCAGATCGTCGAACGCCAGTACCGCGTCTTGAATGAGAGCGTGCTGCCACAGCTGGCGCAGGAAGGCATCCATTTATTACGAGACCAGGACCGTAATGATGCGCAGCGCGCCTGGGTGAAGGCTTATTTCGACCGTGAAGTGCGCCCTTTGCTGACGCCTATCGGCCTCGATCCGGCCCATCCGTTCCCGCAAGTTGTTAATAAGAGTCTGAATTTCATCGTTGAACTGTCCGGCAAAGACGCTTTTGGCCGCGGTACCGCGATTGCCATCCTCAAAGCGCCACGCGTTTTGCCGCGTGTCATACAACTGCCGCCGGAATTATCCAAGAACGGCGTCTCTTTCTGCCTGCTGTCCTCCATCATCCATGCCCATATCAACGACCTGTTCAGTGGTCGTGAAGTACTGGCCTACTCGCAGTTCCGTGTCACACGCAACAGCGACCTGTGGGTAGATGAAGAAGAGGTGAAAAACCTGCGCCAGGCCTTGCAAGGCGAGCTGCAAAGCCGCAATTTCGGTGTCGCTGTGCGTCTGGAAGTGGCAAAAAACTGCCCACCACACCTGTCACAATTCCTGCTGGAACAGTTTTCCATCGATAAAAACCGCCTGTATGCGGTCGATGGCCCAGTGAACATGGTGCGCCTGTCCGAGCTGATAGATCATGTCACCAAGCCGGAACTGCGTTTCCCGCCCTATTCACCGATGTATCCGCCCAAGCTGGCAAATGCCGACTTGTTTGCAGTTGTAGGCAAGCACGATGTGCTGCTGCACCACCCGTTCCAGTCTTTCCAGCCGGTGCTCGAATTCATCCGCAGCGCGGCGCAGGACCCGGACGTGGTCGCCATCAAGCAGACTATTTACCGTACCGGTATGAACTCCGACCTGATGGAGTCGCTGATCCTGGCGGCGCAACGCGGCAAGGAAGTGACGGTAGTCGTTGAATTGATGGCGCGTTTTGACGAAGAAGCGAACATTAACTGGGCAGATCGCCTGGAACGCGCCGGCGCACAAGTCGTGTACGGCGTGGTGGGCCTGAAAACCCACGCCAAACTGGCGCTGGTCATCCGCCGCGAAGCGGGCGCACTACGCTACTACGCACACATGGGTACCGGTAACTACCATCCGAGCACCACCAAGTTCTATACCGATTTCGGCCTGTTGACCGCGAATCCGGCCATTGCTACCGAGGTGAATGAAGTCTTTATCCACCTCACCAGCCTGACTAAGCCAAAGAAACTGGATCATCTGTGGCTGGCGCCTTTCGCCCTGCAAAAGGAGTTCATACGCGCCATCCGCAACGAAGCGAAGATCGCGCGCCTGGGACGCCCTGGCCGCATCATCGCCAAAATGAATGCTTTGTTGGATGAATCCGTCATCCGCGCCTTGTATGCTGCGTCTGCCGATGGCGTAAAAATCGATCTCATCGTGCGTGGTGCCTGCGCGCTGCGCCCTGGTGTGCCGGGCTTGTCGGATAACATCCGCGTCCGCTCCATCGTCGGTCGCTTCCTCGAGCACAGCCGCATTTATTACTTCCGTAACGACCTGGCGCACGATGTCTATCTGTCCAGCGCGGACTGGATGAACCGCAATCTGTTCCGCCGTATCGAAGTCGCCTTCCCAATACTCGATCCGGCGTTAAAAAAACGTGTGATTGCAGAAGGTCTGGACCCCTACCTCAAAGACAATTTGAATTCATGGGAACTAGATTCCAACGGCGTCTATCAAAAACGTAAGCCTCGGGGAAAATCCGGCGCATTCAGCGCACAACAACATCTGATGCAGGTATTAGGCAACCCTGTGGAGTAACAAAATGGAACTGATCTTGTGGCGGCATGCAGAAGCGGAAATGGGTGAACCCGATGAAGGCCGTGCATTGACCGCAAAAGGTCACAAGCAGGCTTGGAAGATGGCTGAGTGGCTGGACCATAACCTGCCCAATAGCTGCAAGATCCTGGTCAGTCCCGCCACCCGTACGGTACAGACCGCAGAGGCCCTGGGGCGCAAGTTCAAGATCGTTGACGATCTGAGCCCCGAATCCACGGTGGAAAAAATCCTGGCCGCCACCAACTGGCCGGATAGCCGCGAACCAGTACTGGTCATCGGCCATCAGCCGACGCTGGGTCAGCTGGCCGCCACGCTGGTCACCGGCAGCCCGCAAGACTGGACTATCCGCAAAGGTAATGTCTGGTGGATAGTGCAGCGCGAGCGCGGTGATATCTCTGGCAATTACGTGCGCGCAGTCATGGCGCCGGACCTGCTGACCAAATAAGCACCATCCTCACTCCAGACCGAACAAACCGTCTTTATCAAGGATGGCATAGGTAATTTCGGGATTCCGTTCCAGACACTTGCGGATAGCAGCGGGTATCGTTTGCTTCGTTTTGCGACACAAGCCCAGCTGTTCTTCCAGCACGATGTTCAAACCACGTACGGTACGCACCTCATTCAGGCCCGGACTGATTTGCAGCGCGATCCCCAGCTGCGCATACATGCGTTCTTCCATGTGCTTGAGGTCGGCATAGCTGCTGATCGCCTCTATCCGCGCGATCAGCTTTTTTTCTTCCATCTTGGTTAAACGCAAGATACGCAGGTCGCCCGCAGGATTGCCCAGCAACGCATCACGCTCGCAAGTGCACAGGCCTTGCGGGCATTCTTCACGCATTACAAACGGCGGCGACTGCATGGCATCACTCCATGACGATATCGGTGTCAGCACATACCGGGGGCTAACGACCGCTTACACTTTCTTGACGAACTCCGACTTCAGGCTCATCGCGCCAAAGCCATCGATCTTGCAATCGATATCGTGGTCGCTATCAACCAGGCGGATGTTTTTAACCTTGGTTCCTACTTTAAGCACACCGCCCGAACCTTTCAACTTCAAATCCTTGATGATGGTCACGGTATCACCATCCTGCAACACCGTCCCGACTGCATCGCGATACACCTTGGCCTGCTCGCTGGCTTCAACTGCTGCCTGCGCTGACCACTCATGCGCGCACTCAGGGCAAATATACAGGCTGCCGTCTTCGTAGGTGTATTCGGAATTACATTGCGGGCATGCCGGCAAATTGCTCATAAGGTGTCCTTACAGATAAAGCGTTACTGAAAGTCGCCAGTATACAACCTGCCCTTCCAGTAGCTGCACTTTGCCGCAACAGCAGGCTTTCATCCGCTTAATTTTTTATGTTATTCTGCTTGCGCTGTCGCACGTAGCTGCGCACGCCGTAAGCGTTTACGTCAATCAACGCGCAACCAGCCATGCATCATGGCGGGAGTGCGCTGACGTATGTGCTGCAGCGGGCTCCCGGGATCATGGTGTTATACGGAGTCTGTTACATGTCTGAAGCATCCCCGCGTTTTGATACTGCGTATCGTCATCTGATCTGGAAGACGCTCGCCCTCTTTCTTTCCTATCTCGCTGTTGCCATGTCCTTGCCGGTACTACCGGTCTATGTCACGCAGCAGCTGCACTACGGCAACGTACTCGCCGGTCTCGCCGTCGGTATCACCTTCCTCGCCACCATCCTGACCCGCAGCCAGGCCGGCACGCTGACCGACCGCATAGGCGGCAAACACAGCATGCGGCGCGGCCTGGTGATTTACACCATCGCCAGCCTGGTGTGCTGGGTCTCGGCTTGGCCCCTCTTCCCTATTTCATTCAGCTATGGCTTGCTGATCGTCGGTCGCCTGCTGCTCGGCTGGGGGGAAAGCCTGGCGCTGGTCGGCATGCTGGGCTGGAGCATAGAACAGATGGGACCTGCGCGCGCCGGTCGCGTCATCGCCTTGTCCGGCATGGCCATCTACGGTGCCTTTGCCGTCGGCAGCCCGCTCGGCCTCGCGATCTTCCAGCACTTTGGCTTCACTGGCCTGATGCTGGTGTGTGCCACCCTGCCTTTGCTCGGGCTGGCCATGATCAAGAACATGCCGGAAGGCGCATTGCAAAACGGCGTACGGGAATCGTTCTGGCGCATCCTCGGCCGCATCTGGCGCCCCGGCCTGACCGTGGGCTTGCAAGGTGTCGGTTTTGCCGCACTGGGCGCTTTCATTACGCTGCACTTCATCAATCAGGGCTGGGCCTATGGCAGCCTGGGCCTGACCTTGTTTGGCAGCGGCTTTGTCGGCATGCGTTTATTCTGCGGCCACCTACCTGACAAGATAGGCGGCAGCCGTGTCGCCATCGTTTCACTGGCGATCGAAGCGACCGGTCAATTCCTGCTGTGGAGCGCCAACGAACCAGCCTGGGCCTTACTCGGCGCATTGCTGACCGGCATCGGCTGTTCGATGATCTTCCCGTCGATGGGAATGGAAGTGGTCAAGCGCGTCCCACCGCAATTACGCGGCACCGCAGTCGGTGGTTTCGCCGCCTTCCAGGACATCGCCTATGGCTTGACCGGGCCAGTAGCGGGTCTGTTTGCCGATCACTATGGTTATGCGTCGGTGTTCCTGGTCGGCGGCATCGCCGCAACCATGGGTATAGGTACCGCGATACTGACAGGCAGGGAAAAGACTTGAACTGAGGTATGAACAAGGACGAGTACTGCGCTATGCAGCGGAGTACTCGCACCTCAACATCATGCGCTAGGCTTGGGTGATGCGCGACGCACCATAGGGATGTGATCGGTCTTGCGTACCGGATGCAAATGCGTGAGGAATTGCTGGGTTGCTGCACTCCACGAGTAGCACAGCGCATGCTCGCGCACCACTGAACGCTTCAGGTTCAGCGCATCAAAGCAGGCGCGCATCAGGTCTTCATGCAGCACGCCGGATTTACCCTGTGCCACCACGTCGATCGGACCTTCCACCGGATAAGCCGCGACCGGCACACCGCAGGCCATCGCTTCGATCAGCACCAGGCCGAAAGTGTCGGTACGGCTGGGGAATACGAAGACGTCAGCGCAGCTGTAGTAAGCCGGCAATGCATCATGCGGCTTGGCGCCGAGGAAGTGAACCTCGGGGTACTTCTTCTCCAACTCTTCGCGCATAGGGCCATCGCCTATCACCCACTTCGCGCCCGGCAAATCCATTTGCAGGAAAGCTTCTATATTTTTTTCCACCGCAACACGACCGACGTAGAGATACAGCGGTCGCTCTTGCGTTACTTCTTCGCGCTGGCCCGGGCGGAAGTAATCGGTATCCACACCACGGCTCCATTGCACGACATTTTTAAAGCCGCTTTTTTCCAGCGCATCCTGCATGCGCGGCGTCGGCACCATGACGGCCTTGGCTGGTTTGTGGAACCACTTCAGCCAGCGATAGGTAAGCGCCAGCGGCAGGTGGAAACGTGCGCGCAGGTATTCAGGGAAACGGGTGTGATAGGCAGTAGTGAAGTCGAGGCCACGGTTGATGCAGAAACGGCGCGCCGCCAGCCCCATAGGGCCTTCGGTAGCGATGTGTATGCAATCCGGATCGAAGTCTTCCAGTGCTGCAGCAACCTTGGCATATGGCTTATAGGCCAGGCGTATCTCCGGATAGGTCGGGCAGGAATAGCTGCGCATGTGTTCCGGCGTCACCATCAACACGGCATGACCGTTGGCGCGCAATTGCTTGCGCGTCGCTTTCAGCGTGTTGACCACACCATTGACTTGCGGCTCCCAGGCGTCGGTTACGATGGCGATACGCATAATTCTTCACCTTTTTCATGTTTTGCTGCCTTGTGCGACTTGACGATTTCCTGCCAGGTCACCAGACGCAAGGCACCGGATGCATCTTCCACCAAAGCGGACAGGCTTTCGACCCAGTCACCATCATTGCAATAAGTAATACCGTCGATGTCGCGGATCTCAGGTTTATGGATGTGACCGCAGATCACGCCGTCCAGTCCGCGACGCTTGGCTTCAGCGGCCAGCGCATTTTCAAATGAAGAGATGTAGCTGACGGCATTCTTCACTTTCAGCTTCAGGTATTGCGACAGCGACCAGTACGGCAAACCGGCACGGGCGCGCCAGCTGTTGAACCATTGATTGAATTTGAGGATGACGGTGTAGAGGTTGTCGCCCACATAGGCCAGCCATTTGGCACAGGCGATCACGCCATCAAAGCGGTCACCATGCAGCACCAGCATGCGCTTGCCCTGCGCTGTCGTGTGTATGAGTTCATCACGGATGCGTATGCCACCAAAATCCAGGTCTATGAATTGGCGTACCGCTTCGTCGTGATTGCCGGGCACGAAGATCACTTCGGTACCCTTCTTGGCCTTTTTCAGCACCGTTTGTACTACGTCGTTATGCGCTTGTTCCCAGTACCAGCGGCGTTTCAGTTGCCAGCCGTCGATGATGTCACCAACCAGGTAGAGGGTGTCCGATTCCGTTTTGCGCAGGAATTCCAGCAGGCGTTGCGCCTGGCAACCAGTGGTTCCCAGGTGCAGGTCTGAAATCCAGATTGTACGAAAGCGGATAGGCTCGCGCTTCGCGCCAACTTCCGCACCGATAAAATCAGTCGTCAAAAATTGGTCGCGTGGCTTCATGCTGGTTGCGCCTCTTTCAGGTAGTGACGTGCGTAGCGGGCATCGAGCTTGGCCAGCGGCAACATCATGAACAGATCTGCACTGTGGAAATCAGGATCCCAGGCCGGGTTGCCGCAGACCCAGGCACCGCTGCGCAGATAACCCTTGATCAACGGTGGTACCACCGCCACATGACCAGGTTCGCGTTCGGCGATAGGGAAAGGCAAATGTGGTGTGACGCGATACTCGGCTGGTGCCAGGCTGTTTTCTGCCAGCGAGTGATACAGCGCAGCAGCATTGTGGCCGCCATCAGCCAGGCTGACACTGGCGCAACCGATCAGGTATTCACATTTTTCTTTCTTCATGTAGGCAGCCAGACCAGCCCACAGCAGCATGATGACGCCGCCACTGCGGTAGTCCGGATGGATGCAGGCACGTCCTGCTTCCACGATGCGGTTGCGCAGATTATTCAGGCGGCTCAGGTCGAATTCCTGCTCGGAGTAAAACTGACCCATCTTGCGCGCAGCTTGCGGACTCATGACGCGGTAAGTGCCGACCACTTTCAGTGTTGCCGAATCGCGTACGATCAGGTGATCGCAGTACGCATCAAATTCGTCTTTATCGAGTCTCTCTTCGTTCTTCAGTGAAGACAGTCCCATAGACTCGATAAAAACTTTGTAACGCAAACGCTGTACTTCACGTACTTCCTTTTGCGTGCTGGCAAGGCTCAGCGTCAGCTTGGGAGAAGCAAGATTGGTATCGGCAGAAGCATTCAGTAATCGCATGTGTCGTCCTTTGTATTGTGACGAACGAAGCGTAACTGTTGATTACTTCAGCAAAATGACAGGAGCATGTCAGTTTCATGACACGACAACACTCTCAGACATTCCAATCCCTGAGAGTGCGGGACATAAAAAAACCGGCGCATGGCACCGGTTTTGTTTGCCCTGAAACAACAGGCCTGCAACTCCCTGCGCAGGGCAGGAAATCTGCATGATTACTTGGATTTTTTCGGACGCCCAGCTTTCAGCGGCGACAAGGCTGCGATCACACTGTTGAGCTTCTTCATGTCCATGTCTTTGATCAGCGCAACGCCAGCACGCAGCAATTCGCTTTTCTTGACCGCAACACCGGCTTTCAGGAAGGCTTTTTTCACTTCGCTCAAAACCTGGTATTCGATTTCCGGCATGGTGAAGCTATCGCGTACCAGCTTGGCTTTTTTGCCTTTTACTTCGGCCACTGGCTTCGAAGCTGGCTTGCTTACTGGTTTAGCTACTGGCTTGACCGCAGGTTTCACGGCTGGCTTGACGGCCTTGGTGACGCGCTTGCTTGCTGCTGGCTTAGTTGCTGGTTTGGCTGCAGGCTTGCTTACAGCTTTCTTTGCAGGCGACTTGGTCGCTGCTGGCTTGGCTGTCACTTTCTTCGCCGGTGCTTTGGCCGCAGGCTTGGCTGCAGCTTTTTTAGCCACTGCCTTTTTTGCTGCTGGTGCTTTGCTTGCTACTGCTTTTTTAGCAGCAGCTTTCTTTGCTGGCGCTTCTGGCTTCACTTCCACCTTGACTTCTGTTTCGTTCGACACACGCTTCTCCTTGTAATTAATAGTATAAATAATATATATAGTTTATTCTTTTTTTGCAAGAAAATACCGTATAAACACTGTAACAGCGGGGCCGAGAGCGCGTAAAGCTTGCGCTGCAACAGGCGCAAATTCATCATGCCGTCACAATTCAAAACCAGAATTGCGGTCAAATACGCTCACTCCATTTCACACATGAACCTGCTCCGGTTTTTCGCAATTGCTTCCACCTCCCTCCTGCTCGCCAGTTCCGCTGCCGCAGAAGAACCCAACACCATCGTGGTCGGACAGGCGATCGACCTGTCCAGCCAGAACGCATCGGTAGGTCGCGACTATGTGGCCGGGATCAAAACCTATTTCGATGCGCTGAATGCCGCTGGCGGGGTCAATGGCAAACGCATCCGCTACATCGTGCGCGATGATCAGGCATTACCGGCAGTGGCGGCGAAAGCGGTTACCGAGCTGATAGAACGTGATCAGATCGACTTCCTGCTGGGTGGTGTGGGCGACGGCACGGCGCAAGCGGTGCTGAACGCACCCGCCTTCAAACGCAGCAGCCTGGTGCTGTTTGCCCCCTTGGTCGATACGGTGGAACTCAATAGCAGCCGTGTGCTGTTCTGGCGCCCCAGCTATCTGCAGGAAGTCCGCCACATCCTGTCGCACTTCAGCCAGCTGGGGATGACAGATGTTGGTATTGCTTACCAGGACACGCCGTGGGCGCAGCAGGCCTTCCGCAACTTGTCCTCGGAATTGCGCGGACGCGGGGTGAAGTTGAATGGCTCTGCCAAGCTGGGTACTAATGAAAAACTCAACGCGCAAGAGGCTACGCAACTGGCCGGCAGCAAGCCGGGCTTCGTCATCGTGATTGCCGACACCATCAGCACCGCCCTTTTCCTGAAGGAGTTCCGCCGCACCGCAGCACAAACCTTTGTCGCCGGAACCTCATTGATCAACCTGGAAACCCTGCGCGAACTGGCTGGCGCACGTGCCGTTGAGTGGACGGTCTTTTCCCAGGTAGTGCCGAACCCCAACACAGGCCGATCCTCGATCCAGCTTGAACACTTGAATATGATGAAGAAGTACCGCGACGAGCCGCCGTCATCGCTGACGCTGGAAGGATTTACCGTCGCCAAGACCCTGGTCAGGGCGATCCAAAGAAGCAAGCGCAGCAATCAGGCTGCACTGCAGGATTTGATGAATCAGGATGTGAATATCGACCTGGGCGGCCTGTCTGTCACAGGATCGCCGAACAGCAAACACTTGTCCGGCTATCTGGATATAGCGCTATTCAAAAAGAACGGCCTGGTGTTTTGAGGTATGGCTGATTGTAGTTAGCAGCTGCAATCAGCTTTCGAACTCAGTTGTGCGGCTTGAAGCGGATAAAACGATAAACGTAGATCGCGATCACCGTGTACACGACGGCTTTCGAGACCGGATCGACATAGTGCTGCACCACTTCATACTGCGATTGCAGCAGATAGCCGGTCAGGGCCAGCAAGCAAGTCCAGATCAGTGAACCGATAGTCGAATACATTAAAAACGGCAGCATAGGCATTTTCACGCCACCGGCAGGCACCGAAATCAGCGTCCGTATCGCCGGAACCAGGCGACCAAAGAAGACAGCTGCTGCATCGTGCCGCTCAAACCAGTCCGACGCCTTATCGATATCTCCCGGCGACACCGTCAGCCAGCGTCCATGCCTGGCCGCCAGCCGCTTCAGCCTGTCCTTGCCGAACAAGGCACCAGCGTAGTACCACGGCAAGGCACCAACCACCGATCCGGCCGTACCGGCCAATATCACCAGGAAAATATTCAGTTCACCACGTGCAGCGACAAAGCCTGCCAGCGGCATGATGAGTTCAGACGGGATGGGAGGAAAAACATTCTCGGCCAGCATCAGCAAGAAAATGCCAAGGTAGCCACCTTGCGACACGATATCGACAATACTATGGAACAAACCCGTCTCCTGTAGATGATCAAAAACGGGTCATGCTAAACCGTCAGGCTTGCGTGGACAAGCACTGACGGCAAATTACCTTAGTTAGTCAGCTTGACGTAAAAGTCGATGCCGACTTCACTCCAGCATTCTTTTTCTTTATCTATCCAGTAGGCAACGGTCGGATGCTGGGTTACCCACTGCTTGCGGATTTCCAGTTCTATGCCTTTTTTCATGCGCAAGCGTATATCGTCCGGCGCCACGTCTATGCGGGCATGCATGAACATCAGCGCCAGTCGCAATGCGACTACTGCCTTTGCAAAGTCACTGTCACTCAGTTGATCTGCTACTTTGCGCAAATTTCCTTTTTGCGCCAGCACCAGATTGCTCATCACGCGTTGCTCACGCGTGGTAAAGCCCGGCAAGTCAGCGTTTTCCACCATATAGGCGGCATGCTTGTGATAACCGCTATGTGACACGACCAAGCCGACCTCATGCAACAGGCCGCTCCAGAACAGGAGTTTGGTATAGGTATCGTCGCTCGGCTTAAGCAAACCGAGGAAAGCACTGGCAATCTGTGCAGCCTTCTCGGCGCGCTTCTCATCCACTTTGAAGCGCTGCAGGAATTCACGTGCCGACTGCTCACGCCGGTCACGCTTGGTGGCGCGCAAATGCAAGTCCCACAGCACGCCCATACGCAAACCGGCTTCTATCGGCGTCACGACCTTAATGCTGAACTCTTGCATCAAGGCGACCAGGATCGCGAGGCCACTGGTAATGCTGGCGGCGCGATCCGCTTTCATGCCGACCAGGTCGATGTTGCCCGCGTGACCGAACTGAATCAGGCGCTTGCGCAATCCTTCCAGGCTCTTGAGCGACATCTGGCCATCACCCAGGCCATTCTTGCTAATCGCATCGGCAATCGCACGCATGGTGCCGGATGAACCGTAGGCATTGCTCCACAACTCTGGCTTATATAGCGGCACCGCATCTTCGAAGCGCGAGCGTGCCGACAGCACGGCAGCATCAAACGCCTCGGCGGTAATGACGCCGTTCGGGAAGAAATTCAGGCTTTGCGGCACGGTGCCTACACTGAAGGATTCCACCTGCTCAATTTTTGGCCCTTTACCGAGGATGACCTCGGTCGAACCACCGCCGATATCCAGTACCAGGCGACGCTCATTCTGCGACAGCGTGCTGGCCACACCCATGTAGATCAGACGGCCTTCCTCTTCACCGGAGATGATTTCTATCGGGTAACCGATCGCCGCTTCTGCCGCTGGCAGGAAGACGGCTGAATTCCTGGCGATACGTATCGTATTGGTGGCAACGACGCGCACTGCGCTCAGCGGAAAAGTACTCAGGATGGAATTGAAGCGTGCCAACGATTCAATTGCACTTTCCATCGCTTTCGCAGTCAGGTTGCCCTTGCTGTCCAGGCCAGCGCCCAGACGTATCGGATCGCGCGCGCTCTTGATGATGCGCATGGTGTCGCCATCATGGCGCCCTATATGAAGGCGAAAACTATTCGAACCGAGATCTACCGCTGCAAACATTCCATCCTCTCAATCACGCCCCTGCTTTATCTGTACCACGTCTGTATTTTATATATCGAACGACTTACACCATGCTTGCAATGCCGCGCGAAAAGTTCGTGACAATAAGCCCGCATTATTACCGCGTGATGACAATTCTCAAGAGTAAGACTGGCCTTACTTCGTAGCGGTGCTGCACGTATAAAAAAATTGCGCATCATAGATGCGCAAATCATTTATACCATTTTCAAATACGAATCGCCAATGAAGATTTGGCGGCATCCGCAAATCTTTTTATCGCGTGTGGCTCATGTGTAGCATCAGCCGAATTTTCGCACCGCATCCAGCGCCAGTCCGGCACCAATACTACCAAACAGATCGCCCTCTACCCGCCGTGCATCCGGCAGCAGGGAGCTGATCTTTTCACGCAACAGATGGACACCGCTGGAGCCACCAGTGAACACGACGGTATCGACATCCGCAGCGGCTATACCTGCATCTTTCAGCAAATTGGCGACCGTACTTTCAACTGTCATGACCATCTTGTCGATGGACTCATCAAACTCATCGCGGCGCAAAGTCAGTGTCGTGCTCGGCGCAATACGATCCAGCACCAATTCGGTTTCCATCTGCGACGACAAGGCTATCTTGCCCTCCTCGGCCTTCAGCGCCAGCCAGTGGCCGGAACGGTTTTCTATCAGGTGCAGCAGGCTATCGAGCTTGGGCTTGTCGCGCGCATCGCGATAGATATCCTTGATCTGCAACCAGGTCTTCTGCGAGTAAGCCAGGTTAATCGTGTGCCAGGTCGCCAGGTTGAAGTAGTAGCTGGACGGCACTTCGGTATCGTTGTTCAGGCGACTACCCAGACCGAGCAAAGGCATGATGCTGGTCAGACTCAGGTATTTATCGAAATCGGTACCGCCGATATGCACACCACCGGTCGCCAGGATATCGTCGCGACGGTCATCCTTTTTGGCCCGTTCTGGTGACAACCGTACCAGCGAGAAGTCGGAAGTACCACCACCAATATCGGCAATTAGTACCAGCTCTTCCTTATCTATCTGTGACTCGTAGTCGAACGCGGCAGCGATAGGCTCGTACTGGAAATCGATATCCTTGAAACCGACAGACTGCGCGATTTCATACAAGGTATCTTCCGCCAGGATATCGGCTTCTTCATTGCCGTCGACAAAGTAGACCGGACGACCCATGACCACGCTGGTGAACTCACGGCCGGCCGCTTTCTCAGCCCGGTCCTTCAGTTCGGCGATGAATTGCGTCAGCAAGGCGCGGAAAGGCAGAGCCTTGCCCATCACCTCGGTCTGGTCGTCGATCAAGCTGGTACCGAGCAGGCTCTTGAGCGAGCGCATCAGGCGGCCTTCGTAACCTTGCAGGTAATTTGCCAGCGCAGCGCGGCCGTAATAGACCTGCTCTTCGTCTGCGTTAAAGAAAACAACGGACGGCAAGGTAACCTTGCCATCTTCCAGTTGCAATAGTGCCGACTGGCCGGGACGGCTCCAGCCGACGGTCGAATTCGACGTCCCAAAATCGACGCCGCATGCGTTTGCCATGGAAAAAACCTGTGAAAATGAAATGGGTCACGATGATAAGTCATAGACCGCAGCAAGTGTTTATTTTCTCGCCCGTCCCGCATCTGCCGATGTTGTCATACACTTATCAGTATTCTTCTATATGCACAGTCATATTCACGCTGGCTAAATGAGGATTACAATTAATTGCCGTTCTTTCATTACCTGCAATGAACCAGTTGTCAGCAACTGTTGTCAGCACCACATGGGTACCCAATCGCTATCGATAAAGGAGACACATCATGGTTAACCTCGGCTTGCAAGTCCGCCTGGAAGCTAAACCCGGTAAGGAAAAAGAACTGGAAGAATTCCTGCGCGCGCAACTGCCGTACGCGCTTGGTGAGCCTGCCACGATAGCCTGGTTCGCCGTCAAGCTGAATGACAACACCTTCCTCATCTTCGATGCCTTCGAAAACGAAAGCGGGCGAAAAGCCCATATCGATGGCGCCATTGCCGCCGCTCTCGGTGAAGTTGCCTCCCAATTCCTGGCCAAACCACCCGTTATAGAAAAGCTCACGGTATTGGCAGCCAAGCTCCCGGGCAGCGGCGAAGTGCCGGATTCATTAGGCTAAGCAGCGAACTAGCCGTTTGCGTCGCTGCGTCGTAAAATACCGGCTTACGGAGGATTTATGAATACGAGTTGGGGTAGCGAAGAGGATATGGAAATCGATGACGAGTTCATCGCCGACATCGAGCACCTGGTGCCATCCAGGCAACGCAACCACGGCGACATCGGGACGCTGGACTTCTATGACCGGCAAGACCGCATGGCGCGCGAATTTTCCGACAAGCCACGCTAATCAAGTAACGGGTGCCACGCGCACCCGTTTTCCTGTCTGCCTCCCCTGTCTTCATCGTTAGCCATCCCTTGCAAGGAACCGCCCATGTCGCCTGTCGTACAAGCCTTCTTCGACACAGAAACCGGTACCGTCAGTTACGTCATTCATGAAGCAGGTGCAGTCGATTGCGCCATCATCGACTCCGTCCTCGATTACGATCCCAAATCCGGCCATACCAGCACCACCTCGGCCGACAAAATCATCCAATTCGTGCAAGCGCAGGGCCTGCATGTGGAGTGGATACTGGAAACCCACGCCCACGCCGACCACCTGTCCGCCGCCCCTTACCTGAAGCAGCACCTCGGTGGGCGCATCGCCATCGGCCGCATGATTACCAAAGTCCAGCGCGTGTTTGACGAAATCTTCAATCTTGAAGATTCATTCAAATTCGATGGCTCGCAATTCGACTATTTATTCGACGAAGACGAGGTTTTTCATATCGGCAAGCTACAGGCCCAGGCCTTGTACGTGCCCGGCCATACGCCCGCAGATATGGCTTATCACATCGGTGACGCGATTTTTGTCGGCGACACCCTGTTCATGCCGGACGCCGGGACCGCGCGCTGCGACTTTCCGGGCGGTGACGCCCATACCATGTACCGCTCGGCGCAAAAGATCCTGGGCTTTCCGGATCAGACACGCTTGTTTATGTGTCACGACTATCCGCCGAATGGACGTGCACCGGCCTGGGAAACGACGGTCGCCCAGCAACGCACCAAGAACATTCACATCCGCACCGGCATCAGTGCAGATGAATTCGTCGCCATGCGTACCGCGCGCGACAAAACCCTGGGTATGCCGACCCTGATCCTGCCTGCCATCCAGGTCAACATCCGCGCTGGCAATCTGCCGCCAGCCGACAACAACGGTATTCGCTACCTCAAAATTCCGCTCAACACGCTGCCGGGATAAGCGTATTCTGAGATAGCATGTCGCACCATTTATACTGCACCATTTCAGTGCTGGCATGCGTCGCTTTTGATGGCATCGATATTGCTACATGGAAATGTAGGCATTTGCCTGGGCAATACGCTGCCGCGACCAGATATCGGAAGCGCAAGCATTTGTGATTTTAGATACTGTGTACCAACATGTTGCTCTCCATGCCATCCCATCCCGCCGACCCGACACTGCAGGCCCGTTTGCTCAGCACCTTGTTGGCCAACCTGGAAGGCATGGTCTATCGCTGCCGACTCGACGCCCACTGGACCATGGAATTCGTCAGCGAAGGCTGCTTCGCACTGACTGGATATACCGAAGAAGACCTGCTCTTCAACAGCCGCATCTCCTACGAACAAATCACCCATCCCGATGACCGCCAACATGTGCGCGACACGATACAGGAAGCAGTGCAAAACAATCGCCGCTTCGACATCGAATACCGTATCGTGCGTGCCGATGGCAGCATCCGCCACGTATGGGAGCGCGGCACCAATATTTCGCATGACACCTGGGACATACTCGAAGGCTTTATCCAGGACGTGACCGAGCGCAAGCAGGCCGATGAAGCCTTGCGTGAAGCGGAGCGCCGCTATCGCAGCATCTTTGAAAATGCGATAGAAGGGATATACCAGTCGACCCCGAACGACGGTTATCTCGCCGTCAATCCGGCGCTGGCCCGCATGTACGGCTACGACAGCCCGCAGCAACTGATCTCCACGCTGCGCGACATCGATCACCAGGTCTATGTCGATCCGCAGCGTCGTCTCGAATTCAAGCGCCTGATGAGCAAGCATGGCGTCGTCACCAACTTCGAATCGCGTGTGCATCGCCGCAACGGCGAAATCATCTGGATCTCGGAAAACGCCCGTTCGGTCTACAACAGTGACGGCACGCTGCTATTCTTTGAAGGCACGGTCGAAGCCATCACCGAGCGCAAACTACACGAAGCGGAAATCCAGTTCCAGGCCACGCACGATGCACTGACCGGGCTGCCGAACCGCACCCTGCTCTACGATCGCATGCAGCGCGCCGTCCTGCATTCGCAACGTTATGGCAACCTGACCGCGATTGCCTTCCTCGACCTCGATCAGTTCAAATTCATCAATGACAGTCTGGGTCATCAGGTCGGTGACGAACTACTCAAAATCACCGCGCAGCGCCTCACCTCCTGCCTGCGCGAAAGCGACACCGTAGCGCGCCAGGGCGGCGATGAATTCGTACTGCTGCTGACCGACCAGCCGAATGAAGAAGCAATCACCCACACCATGCAGCGCGTGCTGCATGAAGTCTCGCAACCGTGGAAAGCCAATGACCTGGAATTCCAGATCACTTGCAGCATAGGCGTGACGCTGTGCCCGGATGACGGTCGTGATGCCGAGACCTTGCTAAAAAACGCCGACTCCGCGATGTACAAGGCAAAGGAACTGGGACGCAACAACTTCCAGTACTTCTCGGCCGAAATGAACACGTCAGTCACCGACCGTCTCGAATTGCTGAATCGCTTGCGCCAGGCGATTAGCAATGAAGACTTTGTCCTGCATTACCAGCCCAAGGTCTGCCTCGCCAGCCATAAGATCACGGGGGCCGAAGCACTGGTACGCTGGAATAGCGCACACTCGGGCATGGTTTCACCCGCCAGCTTCATCCCGCTGGCAGAAGAAACCGGCCTCATCATTCCGCTCGGTGAGTGGGTTCTGCGCACTGCCTGCCGACAGAACCGTGCATGGCAGGAATCCGGTTATCCGGCCATCCCGATTTCAGTCAACCTGTCGCCGCGCCAACTGGCACGTGGTGATATCGTTGAGGTCGTGGAACGGATACTGGATGAAACAGGTCTGCAGCCGCAATACCTGGAACTGGAAATTACCGAAAGCGTGATGACCACCGACGTGGAAAAATCATTTGCGCTACTGACCCGCTTGCGCGCACTCGGCGTCAAGATTTCGCTGGATGATTTCGGCACTGGCTACTCCAGCCTGAGCTACCTGAAACGCTTCCCGGTCGATACGCTGAAGATAGACCAATCCTTCGTGCGCGACATTGCCACCGACCAGGACAGTGCGGCGATCGTGAAAGCAATTATTTCACTCGGAAGAAACCTGAATCTGACCGTGCTGGCCGAAGGAATAGAAAGCGCAGAGCAATTCCGTTTCCTGCTGGAAAACGGCTGCGATGAAGGCCAGGGTTACCTGATGAGCAAGCCGATACCGAATAAAAACTTTGTCGATTTGCTGACGCAGTAGCCTGTTGCAGGCTACTGCTGGCAGAGAGATGAAGACGCTTAGAAATTCAGGCGCTTGACGCCATCGGCAGTACCGAGCAAACCGATATTCGCACCACGACGCGCAAACAAGCCTACCGTCACAACACCCACGATATCGTTAATCTGCGCTTCCAGCGCTGCCGGATCCTGTATCTGCAGACCCAGCACATCGATGATGTAACAGCCGTTATCCGTCACCACTGGTTTGCCGTCTTTCACGCGCAAACGTGGCTCGCCACCGAGTGCGGCCAGCTTGCGTGCCACCACCGCCTGTGCCATCGGAATCACTTCTACCGGCAAGGGGAAAGCGCCCAGCTTATCAACCAACTTGGAGCCATCAGCGATACAGACGAATTGCTTGGCGACCGAAGCCACGATCTTTTCACGTGTCAACGCCGCGCCACCACCTTTGATCATCGCGCCCTGCGCAGTGATCTCGTCCGCACCATCGATATATACCGACATCGTATCGATATCGTTGAGGTCAAAAACTGGAATGCCGTGGCCGCGCAAGCGCTCAGCGGTCGCTTCGGACGACGCTACTGCGCCTTTGATGCGGTCCTTGATCTTGCCCAATTCATCAATGAAAAAATTGGCAGTAGAACCGGTACCGACACCGATGATTTCACCCGCCACTACGTAATCGATGGCAGCACGCGCCACCGCTTGTTTCATTTCGTCTTGAGTCATGAGCTATGCAAGGAAAAGTCTGAAGAAGGCAGCCATTTTACCGGAAGCCCCGGTGTACCAGCCTCAAATACAGGAAAATTGCGGCAAAAATTGGGGAGCGCCGCTCTGCAACACCTGAGTTGAGCAATTATCAGCCTGCTAAGTTTTCTCGTCGTTCGAGTGCTCCAGCGTCTCGAACAGGGCGATTTGCAGGCGTGTATGCCAGCGCACGAAAGTCTTCCACAGCAGTGCCGTGACTATCGCTGCCGCCAGCAGCAAGAGCATCAGCATATTCGTCGGTGGCAGGATACGTGCACTCAGCAAACCGATCAGCAACAGGATGCCAGCGATAGACAACAACGGAATCACCTCGGAAATCAGGCGCCGCAGCCCATACACAAAGTGCCCGCCATCACCGATCACGATTTCCGCCAGTAGCTGGCTCAGCGCATTCAGCTTGCGGTAAGTTGCAATCAGGAACGGCAGCGACAACGCAAGCGCCCCTGCAAACACAATCGCCTTCTGCGTATGCTCATCAGCGATGGAACCCGCCAGGTGCTTCTCTATCACGCCAAACACATAAATCCCCGCCAGGAAAACCGCCGCTGTCATCGCGCAGTTCACGATCACCTGCGCTACGATGCGCACAATGATCTTGAACAAGGCGGCGCGATCCCCTTCCGGCTGCTTGTGCTGCAACCAGTCGGTATAGCGGTTGGCGACACGGCTGATACTGTCCGGCATGGCCGCTGCCGCACGCAAGGAAACCGGATCAGCCCACTTGATCAGATATGGTGTCAGCAAGGTAGTGACAGCTGAAACCGCCACCACGATCGGATACAGGAAATCACTGGTGACCTGCAGTGTCAGGCCCAGCGAAGCAATGATGAAAGAAAACTCGCCTATCTGCGACAAGCCCATGCCGACCCGCATCGAAGTCCGGCCATCATTACCGGCTATAAACGTCCCCAGGCCGCAGGCAAACACCTTGCCCAGCACCACCGCCACCGTAATCACTGCGATCGGCCACGCATAGGTAACCAGCACCGTTGGATTGAACAACAAGCCGACACCGACAAAAAACAAGGCACTGAACATATCGCGTATCGGTGCGATCAATCGTTCTATCAAATGCAGCTGCCGCGCCTCGGCCATAATCGCGCCTATCATGAAGGCACCGAGTGCAATGCTGTACTCCATCTGCAGCACCAGCAGGCAAAAACCGAAACACAGGCCCAGTACCGTAATCAGGAACACCTCATTGCTTTTGAATCTGGCGACATAAGCCAGTATGCGTGGCACCAGCAACAAGCCAAGTACCAGCGTCACAATCATGAACAGGGACAGCTTGCCGACCGTCACGAAGACATCACCGGCATCAACCGAACCATTCATCGCGATGCCGGACAAGAGCGCGATCATGCCGATGGCGAGTACATCCTCAACAATCAGGATGCCGAAAATCAGCTGGGCGAAACGCTCATGCTTCAGCCCCAGCTCATCCAGCGCCTTGATGATGATGGTGGTTGAAGAAATGGCCAGCATCGCACCGAGAAACAATGCATCCATCGCTTTCCAGCCGAAGTAACGTCCTATCTCATACCCGATCCAGGTCATCAGGACGATCTCTCCGAACGCAGCGATGAATGCGGTCACGCCGACGCGGCTGAGCTTCTTCAGGTTGAACTCCAGCCCCAATGAAAACATCAGGAACACCACACCCAGCTCCGCCACGATCTTGATCGTGCGGTCATCCTGTATCAGTTCAAATGGTGGGGTGTGCGGGCCGATAATGACACCGGCCAGGATATAGCCGAGTACGACTGGCTGCCTGAAGTAATGGAAAATGATCGTGACGATACCGGCGATCAACATAATCACCGCCAGATCCTGAATAAATTCAGCTCCATGCATAGATTCAACTTTCGGTTTGTTTCTACTGGAGTGCGGACTGATGCGTGACGCGATGTGGCTGGTTTAAGCGTACACACAGATCTGGCCTGTGTCTACGGGGTATTAGTGAATGGCGACTGTTGTCAACTTATGAACGGTGGGATTTTGTACCCGTGGCAGTGATGCCGTTCTTTCTTCGTGAAAAAGTAAGTTGCCAAGAGCGGTTCAGGTAACTCATAAAGGCTTCGGTTGTGAGTCCACTGTGACGATGCCGTTTGTGCGGGACAGAAAATGGAAAAAGAAGTGGGTGTGTTTGAGCGCAGCGAGTTTCGCCCACTTCCCATTTTTTGTCCTGCATAGACGGGGACCCCGCAGGGGCAGCGGCGCCGTGGTCGCCTTTCTTTGCTTACTTTCTTTGGCGAAGCAAAGAAAGTGAGTGGCTGCCGGGCCACCCCCGGCAACCCCACTCTCCACGAATAGCAAACAACATCAGCACCACAAAACTGAAAACCAACCCGCCAATAAAAAAGCCGCTAAAAGCGGCTTTCTTTAAATCAAAACTGAAGCATCACTTCAACCCAGCAGCAGCCTTAGCCAAAGCAGTAACCCGATCCCAAGCCCCAGCCGCCAGTGCATCCTTAGGCGTCAACCAAGACCCACCGACACAAGCCACGTTCTTGCACGCCAGGAACTGCGCCGCAGTCTCCTGCGAAATCCCGCCGGTAGGACAGAACAGTACATCAGGCAAAGGCCCGGCAATCGCATTCAACATGCCAACGCCACCCGCAGGCACCGCCGGGAATAATTTCAACTGATGGAAACCAGCTTCCCGCGCCGCCATCACTTCCGACGGCGTCATCACACCCGGCAACAAAGGCAAACCACTCGCCAGCGAGCCCTGTATCAGCTCCTTGGTCAAGCCCGGCGATACACCAAAGACCGCACCCGCATCACGCGCCGCGGCAAAGTCTTCCGAACGTGTCAGCGTCCCGACACCGAGTATCGCTTCCGGCACCTGCTCCGCAATCGCGCGTATCGCGCTCAGGCCATGCTGGGTGCGCAAGGTCACTTCCAGCACACGGATACCGCCCGCCACCAGCGCGCGCGCCAGCGGCACTGCATGCGCCAGGTCATCGATAGCTATCACCGGTATGACCGGCGAGGTACGCATGATTTCCAGCAGATTCATATTCAGTTTCCTATAGGTCGCTCTATCAGATTATCTTCATCAACAAACGGCTCATCGTCCGGCACCGCCAGGGTATTGGTGGTTTTGTCTTCGTCAGCTTCCAGCAGTGGTGGTGGCAGGCCGAAGGTAGTCGCACCTTCTTCTGCGGCACTAACCGAATGACGGAACATCGCAAACAATTCACGGCCCATACCGATTTCATTTTGCGACAGGTCTGCAGGCTCGACGCCACGTGCCGCCCATTCAGCTTCTGGTACCAATGCTTGCAACACGCCGGTTTCGGCGTTGAGTTCTATCATGTCGCCGCTACGCACTCGGCCCAAAGGACCGCCTGCCAATACTTCCGGCGAAACGTGGATAGCGGCCGGTACTTTACCCGACGCCCCGGACATACGACCATCCGTCACCAAAGCAACATGACGTCCTGCATCCTGCAAGCTGCCCAGCGCCGGTGTCAACGCATGTAATTCCGGCATACCGTTCGCACGTGGCCCCTGATGACGCAAGACGGCGATGAAGTCACGATTCAACTCACCGGCCTGATACGCATGCATGAAGGCTTCCTGCGATTCGAATACGATGGCTGGCGCGGTGACTATCCGATGCTGTACCTTGACCGCCGACACCTTGATGACCGCACGCCCCAGGTTACCGGACATGAGCTTCATGCCGCCGTCGCCGGAGAATGGTTCGGCAGCCGTGCGCAATACATCGGTATTGCCGCTGACAGCTGCCGCCGGTTTCCAGACTACCTGCTCACCTTGCAGGAAAGGCTCGCTGGCATGCGCGCGCAAGCCGCGGCCGAGGATGGTCATGACGTCGTCATGCAAGAGTCCGGCATCCAGCAATTCACGGATCACGAAACCGGTGCCGCCCGCAGCGTGGAAGTGATTCACGTCGGCGTCGCCGTTTGGATATATACGTGCCACCAGCGGTGCAACCGCCGACAAGGCATCGAAGTCATCCCAGTCGATCACGATACCGGCCGCTTTCGCCATCGCCACCAGGTGCAAGGTGTGATTGGTTGAACCACCGGTAGCCAGCAATGCCATGACTGCGTTGACGATGGTTTTTTCATCGACCAGGCGGCCGATAGGCGTATAGGTCTGGCCTTGCGCACTGATTTCGACTGCACGCTGGGCGGCGTGGGCCGTCAATGCGTCGCGCAGAGGCGTGTTGGGTGTAATGAAAGCAGCGCCCGGCAGATGCAGGCCCATGACTTCCATCAACATTTGATTACTGTTCGCGGTGCCGTAGAAAGTACAGGTACCGGCGTCGTGGTAAGACTTGCCCTCTGCTTCCAGCAATTCTTCGCGGCCGATTTTTCCTTGCGCGTAGAGCTGGCGTATTTTGGCTTTTTCCGGATTCGACATGCCGCTGGTCATGGGCCCGGCCGGGACGAATACCGCAGGCAAATGACCGAAGTGTAAAGCACCTATGACCAGGCCCGGCACGATTTTGTCGCACACGCCCAGATAGACGGCAGCGTCGAACATATTGTGGGACAAGGCGATGGCGGTCGACATGGCGATCGTGTCGCGCGAGAACAGCGACAACTCCATGCCTGGTTGCCCCTGCGTAATACCGTCGCACATGGCGGGTACGCCACCGGCGAATTGCGCCACGCCACCGGCTTTGCGCACCGCATCCTTGATGATGTGCGGGAAGCGCTCGAAAGGCTGATGTGCCGACAGCATATCGTTATAGGCAGAGACGATGGCGATCGAGGGGGCGAGCTGCTGCTTCAGTATCAGCTTGTCGTTGGCGGGAGAAGCGGCAAAACCATGCGCCAGATTGGTACAGGACAGCGTACTGCGTTGCACACCCTTTTGACGCGTATTTTCCAAACGTTGAAGGTAAGCAGCGCGATACGGCCGGCTACGCTCTACGATCCGTGCGGTTACGGCAGTCACAACAGGATGGAGCGACATATTAAATCCCTAGAAAAACAGTTTTGAAATTTTACTACAATAATTTACAGCTACCTATCGTCATTTTTTACCCGGGCACGAAAAGTCATGACTACGCTATGACTACATTACGCGTCAGAAATTCATTCCTGCGTGATCCCGCAGCAAACCGGGGAATTATGAGATTGGATTGAACTTTCCTTGCTAGCAGGTATCCGTTACAGGCTCACTACAAATCAGGAGCGTAGCAAATTTAATGCTTTGCATTGCCGCACGCAAATTTATTTGTAGTGAAATTACCATAAATTGATGTATAGTGAAAACCAACCATAGATCGCATATAACGCCCATGCGCACGACCCTTACCGCTACTGCCGCCTTCCAGGCGCTGCAACAGCACCATACAGAAAACAAAGACCGACAGGTTCGTCATTTATTTGCGCAAGATCCTGCCCGTTTCAGCAAATTATCCGCCGAAGGCGCTGGCCTGTTCCTCGACTATTCAAAAAATATAGTCGATGACAAAACCATGACATTGCTGTACGCATTGGCGCGCGAAACACAGGTCGAAGCACAGCGCGATGCCATGTTTGCCGGCCAGGAAGTCAATCGTACCGAACACCGCGCCGTCCTGCACACTGCCCTGCGCAAGCCGCGCAATGAGAAGCTGGTACTGGGACAGCAAGACCTTGTGCCCGAGGTACACGCCGTGCTGGACCGCATGGGCGTTTTCAGCGAACGCGTCCGCTCTGGCGCATGGCGCGGTTACGACGACCGTGAGATTACAGATGTCGTCAATATCGGCATAGGCGGCTCCTACCTCGGTCCGAAGATGACTTGCCAGGCACTGCGCTCCTTTGCCCATCCACGCCTGAACACACACTTTGTCTCGAACGTGGATGGTCACGATCTCGACGCCTTGCTTACCCGCATCAACCCTGCCACGACCCTGTTCATCATTGCTTCCAAAGGTTTTAATACTGCCGAAACCATGATGAATGCACAGTCGGCACGCGCATGGTTCCTGCGTCACGCGAAGGAAAGCGATTTAAGCAAACACTTCGTCGCCGTCTCTACCCATCTCGATGCGGTACAGGCTTTCGGCATAGCGCCGGAGAATATGTTCCCGTTCTGGGATTGGGTTGGCGGTCGCTACTCGGTATGGTCGGCCATCGGTCTGGCACTCATGCTGTCGATCGGACCGGAATGCTTCAGGGAATTCCTCGCTGGTGCGCATGCGATGGATCAGCACTTCCAGCAAGTACCACTGGAAGAAAACCTGCCTGTCATCCTCGCGCTGATCGGTATCTGGAACCGTAACATCCTCGGCAGCAGCTCGATTTCGATTGCGCCTTACCATCAGGACTTGCGCCTGTTCCCCGGCTATCTGCAGCAGCTGGAAATGGAAAGCAATGGCAAGAGCGTGCAAGTCGATGGCTCCAAAACCAGCACCACGACCTGCCCTATCATCTGGGGCGACGTCGGCACCAACGGCCAGCACGCCTACTTCCAGTTATTGCATCAGGGTACTGACGTCATGGCAGTCGATTTCATTGCTGCGCTGAAGCCTACCCATTCCATGCAACAGCACCAGGTGCAGTTGCTGGCAAATTGCTTCGCACAATCCGAAGCCTTCATGCGCGGCAAAAATGCCGACGAGGTACGCGCCGATATGCAGGCACAAGGTTTGCCGGAAGCTGAAATTCAAAAGCTATTGCCGCATCGCATCTTCCCTGGCAATCGCCCGAGCAATACCATCCTGATGGAAACCCTGAATCCGCACGCACTGGGCGCATTGATTGCACTGTATGAACACAAGGTGTTTGTACAAGGCGCGATCTGGGGCATTAACAGTTTCGATCAATGGGGCGTAGAGTTGGGCAAGATACTAGCAAAAAACATCGCAGCCGAACTCAGCGATAAAGCCAAACCAGAGCAACATGACAGCTCGACCAATGGCCTGATCGCACGTGCCAAGGCTGCACTCTAAAAACAATAACGTTCTGACGAACACTTACTTACATTAAAACCCTTCATCATGGCTCTTACCGATTTTGATCTTGTCTTGTTTGGCGGCGGCGGCGACCTGTCGATGCGCAAACTGATTCCTGCGCTGTATGCACGTGACCGCGCCGGGGATTTGCCTGCCACGGCCCAGATCATCTGCGTCGGGCGCAACGAGCGCAGCACAGCCGAGTTCATCGAGACCGTGAATGAGAACGCCAAATCACACATCAACGAAAAGACCTTCAGCCAGGCCGTGTGGGACAAGTTTTGCGCCCGTATCAAATACGTCGCGCTGGACGCCAGCGATGCCAACACCTATCAGCCGCTGAATGACGCCTTGCGCGACAGCAGCAGCGTGACCCGCGTGTTTTACCTGGCGACGCCGCCTACCCTGTTTGCCAGCATTTGCCACAACCTGTCGGCACGCGGCCTCGCAACAGAACAAACCCGCGTCGTGCTGGAAAAGCCGCTGGGTCGTGATCTCGCCAGCGCGAAACAGATCAATCAGGAAGTCAGCCAGGTCTTCAAGGAATCGCAGATCTACCGTATCGACCATTACCTCGGCAAAGAGGCGGTGCAAAACTTGCTGGCACTGCGTTTTGGCAATGTGCTGTTTGAACCGTTGTGGCGTCGTGAATGGATTTCCGACGTACAGATCACGATTGCGGAAGAAATCGGTGTCGGCAACCGCATGGGTTACTACGAAACCTCCGGTGCGCTGCGCGATATGATGCAGAACCATTTGCTGCAACTGCTGTGTATTGTGGCGATGGAGCCACCACTGTCGGTGACACCGGATGCTGTGCGCGATGAAAAGCTGAAAGTATTGCGCTCGCTGAAACCTTTCACACAAAACACCCTGGCCAAGAATGTCGTGCGCGGCCAATACCGCGCCGGTCACGTCAATGGCGTCGCGGTACCGGCGTATCGCCAGGAAAAAACTGCCGACCCTGATTCCAATACCGAAACCTTCGTCGCCGTCAAAGCAGAGATCGATACCTGGCGCTGGGCTGGCGTGCCCTTCTACCTGCGTACCGGCAAGCGCATGGCTGACCAATTGGCAGAAATCGTGGTGCGTTTCAAATCGATCCCGCATTCGATCTTTGCGCAATCGACCAGCAGCTTCCAGCCGAACTGCCTGGTCATCCGCCTGCAACCGGACGATGGCCTGCAACTCAACCTGATGGCGAAAACACCGGGCGATGGCATGCGCCTGAAACCGGTCGAACTGGAACTCGACTTTGCAGAAACCTTCAAGGCACCACGCATGGACGCCTATGAACGCCTGCTGCTGGACGTCTTGCGCGGCCAGCTGACTCTGTTTATGCGCAGCGATGAACTCGAAGCTGCCTGGGAGTGGGTAGAACCGGTACTGCGTTACTGGGAACAGGAAGGCAATGAACCGCTGCCGTACGCATCCGGTACCTGGGGTCCAGCCGCATCCAGCTCGCTGATCGGGCGCGACGGCCTGCAATGGCGCGAAGAAGCCCTGCCGGAATAAGCGGAATACACCGGCATGCTGCTCGATTCCATACGCACGCAATACGACTCGCTTTCCAAATCGGAAAAGAAAGTCGCACTGGCCGTACTGGAACAGCCTGAACTGGCGATCGCAGAAAACATCACTGCACTGGCGAAAAAAGCCGATGTCTCGGAGCCGACCGTGGTGCGCTTTTGCCGCGCCATCGGTTTCGACGGCTGGCAAGCCTTCAAACTCAAACTGGCGCAGGGCCTGGCGCTGTCTACTGGTGATGGCGCATCGCCAGTGCTGGACGACATGGCGGCCGACCTGGTTGATAAAGTCTGCAACCGCTCCATCAACACCCTGCTCGACCTGCGCAACAGCCTGGATGCGAATGCGATAGAACAGGCTTTGCAGGTGCTGGGACGTGCCAACACCATAGAATTTTACGGCCAGGGAACGTCCGGTATCATCGCTGCCGATGCCCAGCATAAATTCTTCCGCTCCGGTGTACCTACCGTCGCCTACTCGGACCCGCACATACACAGCATCGCTGCGTCCCTGCTGAAGAAAGGTGACGTCGTGGTCGCCATCTCGCAACGCGGCAACAGCGTATCGCTGCTGCGCAGCGTGCAACTGGCGCGCAGCTCAGGCGCGGCTATCGTCGTGCTGGCACCCAGCGGCACACCGCTGGCCGAACTGGCGACAGTACTGATTCCTATCGACTTGCACTTCCATACCGACCCATACACACCGATCTCGGCCCGCCTCGCGCATCTGGTCGTCATCGACATCCTGGCGGTCGGCCTGGCGCTGCGCCTCAGTCCCGAACGCCGTAAAAAAATGCTCCATGCGCAAAAGGCCTTGCAGAAATTCGACCTGCAATTCGACTCCTTCCTGCAAGCGCCGTGAGATTTGCCTGCTCAGCTGGCAGCAAAAATGGCGAAACATTGCGTACAATAAGCTTGTCTATACCTCCCCTTACAGCCAACGTTAGCGTGCCATGAACCAACTCGAACAACTGAAGCAATACACCACCATAGTTGCCGACACAGGCGACTTCCAGTCGATCAAGGCTTTTGCACCACAAGATGCAACGACCAATCCTTCGCTGATCCTGAAGGCTGTACAGAAGGATGAGTACCGTCCCATCATGGAAAAGGTCGCGCGCGACCACGCGGGCAAAAGCACCAATGAAATCGTCGATCACTTGCTGGTCGCCTTCGGCCAGGAAATCCTGAAAGTCATTCCTGGTCGTGTTTCCACCGAAACCGATGCGCGCCTGTCTTTCGACACTGAAGGCTCGATTGAAAAAGGCCGCACCCTGATCCGCCTGTACGAAGCAGCGGGTATCTCGCGTGACCGCGTCCTGATCAAGATCGCATCGACCTGGGAAGGCATACGTGCTGCGCAGGTGCTGGAAAAAGAAGGCATACACTGCAACCTCACCTTGCTGTTCTCGCTGCCGCAAGCCATCGCCTGCGCCGATGCACGCGTGCAACTGATCTCGCCTTTCGTCGGCCGCATCTACGACTGGTACAAAAAATCGACCGGTACCGACTACACCGGCGCAGATGATCCGGGCGTGCAATCGGTCAAGCGCATCTACACCTACTATCGCAAATTCGATTACGCGACCGAAGTCATGGGTGCCAGCTTCCGTAACACCTCACAAATCATCGAGCTGGCTGGTTGCGACTTGCTGACCATCAGCCCGGAACTCTTGCAGAAGTTGGCTGAAACCGACGCCCCACTGACACGCAAGCTGGTACCGGCAGAAGCGAAGAATGCAGACATCGTCAAACTCACGCTGGATGAAAAAACCTTCCGCAGCCTGTTGAATGACGATGCAATGGCAACCGAGAAACTGGCAGAAGGCATACGTGCATTCTGCGTCGATGCAGTCAAACTCGACAAGTTGATTGAATCAGTAAAGTAAATCGGCGCTGCTCCGTTCGGACCAGCTGATTTTCAAGCAAAAGGGCAAGGGCAACCTTGCCCTTTTGCGTTGCTTACGCAGCTACAGCATTCAATGCGAGCGTCGGTATGTAATCCGTTGCGGACTGACTGAGTTTATTCAGCCTGCGCCACTCTTGCGGCGAAACACCATGAACGGAATTGAAAACCCGGGTGAAATGCGACTGGTCGCAAAATCCATGCATGTAAGCGATGTCAGTGAGATGCAGGTCTGACAGCAACATGCTGCTGCAAGCCGTCGTAATACGTCGTTGCAAAATATAGATACGCGGCGAAACGCCCAAGCTTTGCTTAAAGATGCGTGAAAAGTGACTCACGCTTAATTCCAGTGCAGCGGCCAGATCCATGGTGCGGATACGCGTCGCCATGCACTCGTCTATATACGCATTCAGACGCTGGATTTGCCAGGCAGCAAGGACGTTCTTTCCGGCCTGCTCTGGCTTACTGCTCTCTTCCTGAAAAGAGATGTCGATAATATTGAGTGCAGATGCTGCTGTCTGCCCAGGTTTGCGTGCGGGATAGCTATGCGGCGGGCGGCGCAGTGGGAGGGTATGCACGAGTTGGCTCCTGTTAACATCACATCAAATACACAAGCAAGAATGATGCGTGCGTAAGCCCGTGTGCAACAGCCCCTGGCTGGGGGAAGTAAAACTACACTAAAGTGTGGTTTACGCGCCTGACTACAACTCTATAAAGCCGCGCTCTATGCCTATGGTCACCGCATGCGTACGGTTGTTGGCACCGAGCTTGTCCATGATGCTGCGCAGATGGCCTTTGATCGTATCCTCCGTCAATACCAGTTCCTGCGCAATCTGCTTATTGCTCAGGCCTTGCGCGATCAGCTTCAGTACCTGGATTTCACGCGGGCTGAGGCAATCCTGCCCCATATACTCCATCAGTTCGGCAGATATTTCCGGCGGAAAATAACGCTGCCCTGCTGCCAGTGCGCGTATCGCATCACACAACTCCTTGCGCAAGGCACTCTTGAGCAAATAGCCCTGTGCACCAGCCTTGATCGCATGCAAGGCGCGTACATCACCGCGATAAGTCGTGAGTATTGCAATGCGCGCCTGCGGGAATTCGGCACGTATCATGCGCACCGCATCTATGCCATTCGCATTCGGCATTTGCAGGTCGATCAGCGTCACATCCGGCTGCAGCGTGCGAAACAGAACCAGCGCCTCATTACCGTCCGCGGCTTCACCGACCAGCTCGATATCGCTTTGACTGCCGATCACCGCAGCGATCCCCTCCAGCATTAACGGATGGTCATCCGCGACAAGTACACGTATGGTTTTATTTGCAGTCATCACTACTCACTTCCTGGTTTCTTGCGCCAGCTGATCCGGTTTAACCAGCAGCGCATGATATTGCGGTAAGCCAACCTGGCCGACATGCTGAGTACGATCTCGGTACCGGTATTCCGGATACTCTTGATATTCAGATTCGCACCTATCTTGTGCGCTCGTTCGTGCATGCCACGCAGGCCCCAATGATCCGGGCGCCCTTTAATGCTGATGTAGGCCTGGTCTATGCCGACGCCGTCGTCACTGATGGTCATGCGGAAGCCACGCAGCGTATATTCGATTTTTACCAGCACCTGCTGTGCCCGGGCATGGCGGAACGCATTATTAATTGCTTCATGCGCGATGCGGTAAATCTCGTCGCGCACAGTCGCACGCAATGGCAGTGGCGTGCCGATCACGGACAGATGAAAGGCAGCGCTGCCGTCATACGCCAGGCTGACGCCCAGGGCCCGTATGCAATCATGCAAATCACCTGTCACCACTTCATTGCGCAAATCGCGCACCCGGTCACGCCCTTCTATCAATACTTCGTCGGCACGGTCCAGTGCTTTTTCCAGGCCTATCCGGCCCGGATGATCAGCCGGTATCGATTGTGCCACCGCCTGGAAACGCAGGATCAATCCATAGACACTCTGTAATAAAGTATCGTGCAATTCACGCGCAATACGTTCGCGCTCAGCATGCCGTTCTTCCATCCGCGTGCGCATGTGTTCGGCAGCACGACGCGCATTGATACGGTAAAAAATCCACAGCAACACAAAGATCGCCACGCCAGCAATCAACAGGAACAACGGTTGTTTGTAGAACACCTGCGGAATCGTGAAAGCAAACACCGCTTCCTGCGAACTGGGCAAACCATCCTTGTTGTAAGCCAATACGCGGAAACGATAATTGCCGGCCGCCAGCGCCGTATAGGTCGCCTCGCTCTGCCGTCCGGCGTCATGCCAGCCATGGTCGTAGCCATCGAGACGATAGCGGAATGACAAACTTTCCGGTGCCGACAAACTCAGTGCCGCATAGTCAATCACGATACGCTGCGCATTCGCTGCCAGTGTGGTCGCCGTGGTTTGCGCCAGATACGCACCATCCACGCTGACCGACTCGATGGTGACTTCAGGCACCGCATCATCCTGTCGTGGCCGCTGTGGATCTATCCACATCACGCCATTGCTGGTGGAGAACCAAAGCAAGCCATCTTCGGCCCGCATCGCCGTTGGCAAAGGCAAGACCTGATAAGGATCATTCGCCAGTCCCCCCATCAGGTTATAGGAGCGATAGCGTATCTGATATGCGGGATCGGCCAGCGCACGCTGCAACTCGCTACCAGTCAACTCGAATATCCCGGCCTTGGTATGTATCCAAAGATCCTCGCTGCCCTCACGGGGCACGACCAGGATCGCGTAGATATTGTCGAACAAACCGTTGCCCGGCATCTGCACCGCATGGAAACGCTGATCCTGGATAAAGCCCAGTCCATGTTGACCTCCTATCCAGGTACGTCCCTGCTGCGGCGCAATCGCGGTGATATGGCCTATATTCAGGCCATCCGCCTTGCTCCACTGCTTTTCGCCGTTCGCATCGCGCATCACGACCAGATTGTCGCGATAACCAAACCATAGCCGTCCCTGCGTACCGGCGGCAGCCACCACCGGCATCAACTGACTGGCTACTGTCGTCGGCGCAGGCACCTGGCTCCATGCACCTGCATGCAGTTTGAACAGCCCCAGGCGATTAATCGCAACCCACAGATTCCCGTCTTCATCATGCACCATGGCGCGCACCGAAGAATCCGCGGGCGCACCAGTCGGCAAGTGCGCAGCAAAAACCAGGCGCTCTCCCTCCGAACGCCAGATACCACCCGGCCCCGCCATCCAAATGTGTCCGCTGCTATCACGGATAGCACTGGTGACGGGTGCAGGCATGGTCAGCGTATATAAATTGCCGCCCTGCACACGCATGGCCGGACGATTACTGCTCCCGGCCCAGATACTGCCGTCCGCACCTGCAACCAATGCATAGTTCAATGCATCTATCGGAAAGTCGGATGGCATCAAGGTGCGCGGGCGAAAGCGATCCAGACCGGCGTTGGTGCCGACCCACACATTGCCATCACGATCTTCCAGCATGGGCCAGACGTAGTCGGAGCTCAAACCATCCTTGCTGGTAAAACGTTCGCGTGCCCCGGTCGCATAGACATCAGTCGGTGTCGCGACATATTTCAGGCCACGCCCCAGGGTACTGATCCACAAGGCACCGCTGCGATCAAACAGCAAACCACTGGAAGTCGCACTACCTGCGCGGCTGATGAACAGCTTGCCTGCGGCCGACACGATCCTATGCAATTTCCCGCTATAACGTTCAGCGATCCAGATGGAATCATCTGCGCTCTGTGCAATATTGCTGACACCTTCCACCGCGAGCCCGCTATCCATGAAAGCCTGCGCGCCCTCCGGCAAATAAAACAGCCGATACTCATTCACCGCCCACACGGTGCCGCTACGGTCTACGAATACAGTACGCGCCTTGCGGCCAGGGAATTTCAAATCTACGGCAACAGAGTGCCAGCGCTTGCCGTCGTAGCGTGCCAGCCCGTCTTCGGCAGCGGCCCAGATGACGCCTTTGCGATCGCGCGCCAGGCTATAGACCACACCGGCAGGCAGGGAGGCGTCGAAAGCAAAGCGATGCATCCCTTGGGGATTGATCAGCACCACGCCTCCGGCGCGCAAGCCCACCCATAAATCATCACCATCCGCCAGCAGCGCCGAGACTATGCCCAGCGCCTTGCCATCCGGCGCTTCATAGCGGACGAAACGGGAACCGTCGAAACGGTACAAGGAGTCATTGGTACCCAGCCAGAGATAACCATTGCGTGTCTGCGCGATCGCGCCGACCTGGCTGGGGCCGCCGTCAGCGGCCAGCCAGCGCCGGTGTTCCAGATGTTCCAGTGATGGAATACTCGCTGCCAGCAGTCTGCTGCTCGCCAGCAGCGCCAGCAAAACCAGACAGCCGCAAACAAGCGTGACCCGGCCTGGCCTGGCAGGCTTACATATCGTCGCTACCAGGGTATGGAACACGTTCATGATGGTCGGATGGGATAAAACAGTCGCTGTCTGCATGATACGACCAATTTACGACCAATTCCCGCTGCGATCAGCGACGGGAGCATAGTCGTCGAGCGAGCAGTTTACTTGATACCGCAGCCATAGGTAGCCGGATAAAGATGGCAGGAGTAAGGCAGACACCGTCCATGCAGACGATGGCCTTACGCATGCGATCTGCGCTTGCTGCACACCTGTGCAGCAAGCTTGCCGCTATCAGCGTACCGGAGCTGGTACTGGTGCCAATGTTTCGTGTGCGCCGACCGAGCGTGCCGGAGCCTTGTGCACCATGGTGTAGGCGTAGTCGATACCCATGCCGTAAGCACCGGAGTGTTCTTTCACGATGGAGGTCACTGCATCGTAAGTTTCCTTGCGCGCCCAGTCGCGCTGCCATTCCAGCATGACTTGTTGCCAGGTGACAGGAACCACGCCAGCCTGGATCATGCGTTGCATCGCCAGGTCATGCGCCATCAGCGAGGTACCGCCGGAAGCATCAGCCACCATGTAGATTTCATAGTCGCCTTCCAGCATCGCGCACAGCGCAAAGCTGTTATTGCAAACTTCGGTCCACAGACCAGCAACCACGACTTTCTTGCGACCATTTTTCTTCAAGGCGTCACGCACCTTTTGGTCATCCCATGAATTCATCGAAGTGCGCTCGAGGATTTCCTTGCCCGGGAATACATCCAGCAATTCCGGATAGGTGTGACCGGAGAAGCTTTCTGTTTCCACCGTCGTGATGATGGTAGGGATATTAAATACCTTGCCAGCCTTGGCCAGTGCAACCGTATTGTTTTTCAGGGTCTGGCGATCTATCGATTGCACACCGAAAGCCATTTGCGGCTGATGATCGATGAAGATCAGTTGCGAATTACTTGGTGTCAATACTTCCAGTTTCGGATTGCTCATACCATGCTCCATTCAATTGAAAGCGACTACGAATAGTGAGTCGCATAAATAAAACCTGCAAAAATTCCAGGCACTTGCCCTATACAGCTGCAATAAAATGTTCAGTACGCGGCGCGTCAGGTCCGATGTGGAAGCTGTGCGCACGCAAGGTGATGGCTTTATCGTTCTCGGTAAAACGATCTTCCTGACGCAAATGCTCAAGCCAGGATTCAACGACAAAGGTTTCGATGTAGCGACCAGGCTGTACGGTATCTTCGAAGATGCCCCAGGTCAGTGCGCCGCCACGACGGCGTACGCGACGCATTTCCTGCACCGCAATCTTGAACTCGGCCTGGTTTTCAGGCGCAACCAGATACTCGACCGTGATCATGACCGGGCCGGAATCATGCGCAGGGCCTGCTGCCCCATCGCCCACATCGTGTTTGCTCAGGTGTTTGGACGGTGCCAGATTCAGGTCTGGCGATAAATCCAGACGCCAGCGCAATGCCGTCGCACAGAACAGGACCATGCCGACCGCCGCGATAATCAGTGCATTGGATGTACCGAGCTTGCCCGCGGTCTGCCCCCAGATCGCACTGCCCGCCGCCATCGAACCAAAGAACACCACCAGATACACGGCCAGTGCCCTAGCCTTGACCCAGCCTGCGGAGCTGCGTTGTGCGCCGACGTTCAGGATGGACAGCATGGCAATCCAGGCGAAACCGGAAAACAAGAGGATCACGCCCAGCAGCACTGCGCTTTTCATCATCGCCAGCGCCAGCATGGAAGCGGCAAAGATTAATGTCGCACCGAGTGCCAGCACGTCATTTGAATAGCGCTTGCGCATACCCGGCAAGACCAGTGCACCGACGACAGCGCCGAGCCCTATGCATGCTAGCAGGATGCCGTAACCACCAGCACCAAGAGCGAGGCCATTCCTCGCCACCAGCGGCAACAAGGCCCAGGCGGCACTGCCGAATACAAAGAAGGCAACCGCGCGGATCAGAACCACGCGCAGTACCGGTGCTGCATGCACATAACGCAGACCGGCACGCACTGCAGGCAGGAAATGTTCAGCGGGCAAACGCTGTACCTTCTTCGGCGACTGCCAGAAGTACAGCACAGCGACGACACCCAGTACCGACAAGGCATTCAGAGTGAACACCACGGCTGGTCCGGCGAAGGACAAAATGATACCGGCCAGTGCTGGCCCGATCGCGCGGCTGATATTAATCCCCAGCGAGTTCAGTGCAACCGCCGCGGCCAGGTCTTCCTTCGCGACAAGATCCGGCACTATCGCCTGGAACGGTGGCGCAGCCATCGCTGCACCGACGCCGAGGAAGAAGGTCGCCGCCAGCAGGATTTCAGGTGTCACCATGCCGACGAAGGCCAGTGCGCTCAGTACCGCTGCGGTAATCAGCATCCAGAACTGCGCAAACAACAGATATTTGCGACGATCGATAATGTCGGCCAGCACGCCAGAGGGCAAGGCAAACAAAAACATAGGCAAGCTGGTCGCAGCCTGCACCAGCGCCACCATGAAAGGATCAGTGCTGAGTGAGGTCATCATCCAGCCTGCACCCACGTCATGCATCCAGGTACCGATATTCGATGCGACCGTGGCCAGCCACAGCGCGCGGAATAGTTTGTTGTGTAACGGGCTAAACGAAGAATTTGCCATCACGCCACCCGCTTGCGTTGCAGTACTGCATCAAGGGAAAACTTGCCGGGACCGCACAGCGCGATCGAGCCGAAGATAATCATCAACAGCCAGCCAAACTGCCCTTCTGCGATTGACCACTGCGTATGCACGATCAACATCGACACCAGCAAGACGCAAATAACCGGCAGGCTGGCCAGGCGCGTCAGCAAGCCCAGCGCGATCAGGATCGCGCATATCACTTCGGCAAAAATCGCCGCCAGCAAAGAGAAGCTGGTACCGAAACCAAACGGATCTTCGATACGAACCAGCTCTTCGCTGTAATGCATGATCTTGGGCCAGCCATGCACATGGAACAGCATGAAAGCGCCGCTCACGCGCAAGAACAACAAGCCCAGATCGATCTGCGGCACGGACAGAAAAGGTAAATTTTTCGTCATATCATCAGAACGCAAAACAGCTGCAACCCAGTGCGCCCCAAAAGCCGGAGTAATTTGAAATCGGTACGTTGGATTTGCGTGCCACATCATGTGCGTGCATATGTACACCACACGCACCAGCGCATTGATGCGGCAAGGCTGCGACTTGCTGCTTGGCATTCACACGACGGTAATGACCAGGCACGGTTTTCACTGGCGACCAGTCCGGCAATACAGGTATCGGTGGTGGTGCGAGGTTTACAAACTCATGGGCACCGAACACAACCTTGCCACCCACCACGGTCAGCACTGACTCCAGCGACTTGATGTCGTCCTCTTGTATGCTGAAAAAATCCGCGGACAGTACCGCCAGATCGGCCAGCTGACCTTCCTGGATCCGACCTTTCTTGCCCTGATCGCTGGAGAACCATGCACTACCATTGGTCCACAATTCCAAAGCCGTATCACGTGATAACTGCGCACCGGTCTGGTACAACTTCATGCCACCTACGGTGCGACCGGATACCAGCCAGTACAAAGCAGTCCACGGGTTGTAGCTGGCAACACGGGTCGCATCGGTACCACCACCGACCGGCACGCCTGATTCGAGCATGCGCTTGATAGGTGGTGTGTGTGCCGCCGCTTCGGCACCATAACGCTCGACAAAATATTCGCCTTGGAATGCCATCCGGTGTTGAATCGCGATACCACCGCCCAGTGCATGTACACGGTCGATATTGCGTGGCGTAATCGTCTCTGCATGATCGAACATCCAGCGCAAGCCATTGAATGGCGTATCGCGGTTTACCTTTTCGAACACATCCAGCATGCGACCTATAGATTCATCGTAAGTGGCGTGCAGACGGAACGGCCAGCGTTGCGACACCAGATGACGCACTACCTTTTCCAATTCATCTTCCATCCCCGCCGCCAACTCAGGGCGCGGCTCGAGGAAGTCTTCAAAGTCAGCAGCTGAAAACACCAGCATCTCACCCGCACCGTTATGCCGGTAAAAATCGTCGCCCTGGCCGGGCTTGATCATGGTTGTCCACTTCTGGAAATCTTCCAGCTCCTTGCCCTTGTTCTGTGTGAACAAGTTGTAGGCGATGCGCACAGTCAACTGCTGTTCACGTGCGAGCTGATCAATGATTTCGTAATCTTCCGGGTAGTTCTGGAAGCCGCCGCCTGCATCGATGGTACTGGTGATGCCGAGGCGATTCAGCTCGCGCATGAACTGACGGGTTGAGTTCACCTGCAACTCACGCGGCAGGCTCGGTCCCTTGGCCAGCGTCGCATACAGGATCAGTGCATTTGGTTTGGCTATCAGCATGCCGGTCGGGTTACCGGCCGCATCGCGCTGGATTTCACCGCCCGGTGGATTCGGCGTGTCCTTGGTATAACCCACCGCGCGCAAGGCAGCGCGATTCAGCAAAGCACGGTCGTACAAGTGCAATACAAACACCGGTGTATCCGGTGCCGCGGCATTGATTTCATCCAGCGTCGGCATGCGCTTCTCGGCAAACTGGAACTCGGTCCAGCCACCGACCACACGCACCCATTGCGGACTTGGCGTGCGCAATGCCTGTTCCTTCAGCATACGCAAAGCATCGGCCAAAGATGGCACGCCTTCCCAGCGCAATTCGAGGTTGTAGTTCAAGCCGCCGCGTATCAGATGGATGTGCGAGTCATTCAAACCCGGGATCACGGTACGGCCATTCAGGTCTATCACCTGGCTCTCCGGCGTACGATGACGCATCACATCTTCCAGGTCACCGACTGCCAGGAATTTGCCATCCTTGATCGCGACCGCAGTCGCCAGTGGGCGACTCTTATCCACCGTGTGGAAACGGCCATTAATCAAAATCATCGTCGTACCCGCACCTGCTGCCACCTTTGCGACCTTGTCAGCTGGCCCGCGTGCGGTAGCAGGCAGGCTGGCACCGGCCGATGCCGCTGCAGCTGGAGTGGAACGACCTGCCATCGCGCCCAGGGTTGCCAGTGCGGCACCGGAAGCAACGGACTTCAGTATATTTCTGCGATTGTTATTCATGAGGAGACCCGTCTGGTGAGAGTAAGCGTGGAAGGGATAAGGTCGTTATTTCTTGCCCTGCTCTGTCGCGTCAACGCCTGTAATTTTGGAAGAGCAATTTTCACAAAACCAGGAGAGCGTGATGGGTTCCCGCTGGATGATGCGGCTGGCAATCGGTACCAATTGCTCGCCGATCAACATCCCAAGCAGTCCCAGTAGGGCGATAGCTGGCGGCGCGGGGGAGCGCACATGAAGCAATCCGTAAATCACCCCGACCAATACGCCAGCGCCGATAGACATCAGGTACATGGAATACCTTTTAAAAATCATCATATGCGGCGGATTATCTGCGATCCGCCCGGGAGACACTTGGATCAGAATGCTATTTCCGCTCAGAAAAAGCTATCTATTACTGGCAAATATTGCGTCCCGGAACTGCCTGTCGACAGCCGTAACGACCAGCTCAGCATTGGCACCTGTACCTATGGCTGTTTCTTTGGCGAGCCACGCCGGGTGATCAGCTCAGCAACCTATCGGCGATAAAAACTGTAATAGCTTGCGGCTGGTGTCACTGTCAGAGTGGAACACCAACCGCATTTTTATAAGCTCAACAGGATCAGTGCTTCAATGTTTCCGTATCTTGATTTCCGAAATTTCTTCCAGCGACAAACCACGCGTCTCAATGCCGAATCGATAGACAATAAATGCGGCAATCACGAAGCAACCCGCCCCAACGGTAAAGACACCAATCTGCCCGACCAGGGGCAAAATCACGCCGACGATCGTAGGCCCCAATAATGAGCCGAGACGTCCGACGGTAGAAGCCATGCCGCAGCCAGATGCACGGGCTCTTGTCGGGTACAGCTCAGGGGTATATGTGTAGAGCACCGCCCACATGCCAAACATGAAGAACTGCATCATCGCACCGGCCGATACCAATGCAACAAATGTATGCGCTGAACTAGCTACCCACCCATAGATGAAAACCATGACTGCACCACCTACCAGAGTCGAGATACAAGCTGGTTTGCGGCCCCAACGTTCTACCACCCATGCTGCCCACAGGAAGCCAGGTATGCCACCACAGGCGATATACACGGTATAGAGTACGGATTTAGTGACTTCCAGCCCGGACTGCTGCAGCAATGCGCCTATCCAGGTATTCAAGCCGTAAAAGCCCAGCAATGCGAAGAACCACAAACCCCAGACTGTCAGTGTGCGACGGCGATAAATCGGCGACCACAAAACCTTCAGCCCAAAGCTACCCTGGTCACGCATCATTGCAGTCTGGGTAATCGGAGGCAAGGAATCCACTTTCAGTATCCGCTGTACTTCGTTCTCTATGCCACCGACTATCTGTGCAGCTTCAGCATGCCTGCCTTTTGATTCCAACCAGCGCGGTGATTCGGGTACATAACGACGCACGACAAAAAGGAATACCGCAGGTATGGCACCCAGCATAAACATCGTGCGCCAGCTATACGATGCGAGCACGTAGTAAGACATCAAACCTGCACATATAAATGCAATCGGCCAGTTACCATCCATCAGGGCCAGGTATTTTCCGCGTTGCTTCGCCGGTATGAATTCGGACAGCAAGGTCTGCGCCAACGGCAGTTCCATACCCATGCCGATACCCAAGAGCACGCGATAAATAGCAAGTGAAACGGGATCCTGTGCGGTCGAGCAAAGAAAGCTCGCGAGACCCCAGATAATCATACTGATTTGGAAGATAGGTTTGCGTCCGAATTTATCCGCCAGCATGCCCGAGCTGACCGCCCCCAGTGCCATGCCGACAAAGCTGGCACTGCCCAGCATGCCTGCTTGCGCAGTCGTAAGGCCGAATTCGGTTTTGATCGAACCCAGCAGGTAAGCCATCATCGCCAGGTCCAGGTTGTCGAAGAAGAAGGCCAGCGCAATCACCATAAACAGGAAGCGGTGGTAGTTGCAGATGGGCAGGCGCTCCAGCCTGTCGGCAGCGCTAATCGCTGCGGTCTCAAGATCATTTTTTCTCATGGAATCCTCTATGTATATTTTTTTGAAACGTCGTTGTAGCGATATATTTCGCTGACCTCGTACTGTGTTCCGAGACCATGCAGATGGCGCTTTAGAAGCGGCCATCCTCTATCGCCTGCACGCCATTTTTATGTTGCAAAAAATGACTGGAGAAATGAGAAAAAAGTGAAGCGACTACATTGCTGGCATGCATATTTCCGACCATGCTATGTCCAGCTGTATGCATAAAAAAAGCAGCCATACCTTGCGATATGACTGCCCGTGTACCAGCTAAAACGAGTGTTACTTGAAGCGATCCGGATCGAATGCATCCGTCCCCAGAGACGATAGCGCGGCCCCTGCAGGAAACGGGAAACGCACATAAGGTGCTTGCGGCTGGCCCGGTGGCGAATATTGGCCATCAGCAAGTATGCGTTTCTTGGCTGTCATCTCGATGATTTTGCAATTGAATGCCACGATCTGATTCGCCGCTCCATCCTCTATCGGCTTATACCCTTTTTCCGGACGGAATTTATCCAGGGCCTGGTTCTGGTGCGAGCGAACTTCATCGGTTCCCTCCCGTATCTCGGCGATACAACGGGCGATGACGCTGTAATACTCAAGACTGGTGTTTTGCCCTTTCGGTGCTTTCAACAAGGCAACCGGCTGATCCACCTCTATCGTGATGTGTTGATTCGCCCTGATCAGGCTCGCCATCTTGCCGAAGCGCGAACAGTGTATGAGGAAGGTATTGTTCACAAAGGTAAAGCTTTGCGGCACGACATAGGGAAACGGCTCATCCTGCACGCCGACGCGACAGATCAGTTGATCCTTGAGGAAGGCATGAATGGCAGGCCAGTCATCCCACGCAAGGTCGGTACGACGCATCTCGGTTTTAAAATAATCTGGGGCTGTCGTTATAGCTACCATTACGCACCTATTAAAGTTTCATTGAAATATACCGATTGATGGCGCTCAGGGCCGATACCTATGCCCCTGATCCTGCAGCCTGTTTGTGCTTCGATAAACTCCAGTATCTGCTGCAATTCAAACGGAATACCTTCTCCGTCCAAGGTAAAGGCCGGAAAATTCACCGTGTCCCTATCCTTGCCACGTCCAGCAAGCAGCGGTATGCAAGCCTGCGGCGTATCGGAAAAATACACCAGGCAATCACATTTGTTCAGAAAGAGCTCATCGATACCATGCAGCATCACGACATCCGCCAACTGAGTCAGATCCAGCAGCCCTACGCGCCGTGGTCGTCCGCTCCCAGTTCCGTATTCACCTGTCAGCATACGCAAGGCTATACCTTGTTTGTATGCATCGTTGGAACGCAGTAATTCGGCTGCATCAAAACTGGCACGCTCGGACGCTGCACCTGTTCCGTTGCGAGCAGCTTCCGCACAATATTGTTCTGACCGCGCCCCACCCAGCTCAGACGGAAAGTGACCTGAACCAACACGGGACATCACTGCCTTGGCCACGCCTATAGACTTGCGATGGTAAGCACAAGGCAAGTCCCCGCCGACATAGGCGTAAGACGGTGCCGTGTGGCTGGACGTCACATAGGGCTGATCTCCATACATCACATCCAGCAGCACCGACTGCGCACCTTCGAACAAGACACACGCTCCCGCCTGGACACGGCTCACCAGAAACAGCGGATCGTCGGTCACGTAGCTTTGCACCAGCTGCCACGCCTCAGACCATGCCTGCATGGATACGCCAACCTGAGTTTCGGCGCCGTGCATCGTGCCCAATTGAGCTCGATAGCGTTTATGCATCTGAGCGAGTGCAGATGCGCCGTCATCAAGCAAGTCGCGAATTTGCAAGGCAACACGTTCGCCATCCTGCATACGCAGCGCGCGATCTGCATAGCATGGACCGATACCATTGCCGGTCGTCCCGATTTCCTTCCCATGTATTTGATCAAGGTGCATATGAACAGGCTGCACCAGCACGCAACGGCTGCTCACATACAGACGCCCTTCCAGCGAGATACCGATCTCCTGCAGTGACCTTATCTCCTCTGCCAGCTGGACGACTCCGACCGCACAGCCGGAGCCTATATACAAAAGCTTATCGGGATAAAACACTGCAGAAGGAATCTGCCTCAGCTTGACCGTACCCTGCGCACTGACCACCGTGTGGCCGGCATTGGCTCCGCCATTAAAGCGCGCAATGATGTCGTACTCGCTGGCGAGAAAATCGACGACCTTGGCCTTGCCTTCATCGCCATACTGGAGACCGACTAACACGTCTGCATAGCCACCGACATTTTTCATGCGCCATCTGCCTTCACGATAAAAGTAGCCTCCACTTCTACCGGCGCACCGAAAGGCAGGCTGGCCACACCTATCGCGATGCGGGCATGGCTGCCTTTGTCGCAAAAAATTTCGGTGATCAGATTCGATGCGGCATTGATAATGAGCGGCGCATCAATGTAACCATCGGCGGTTGCAACAAAGCCACCCAACCGCAGTACGCGCTCCACCCTTTCCAGGTCACCATTGGTCGCATGAGATACCCAGCCGAGGATATTCATTACACACAGTCGTGTCGCTTCCTGCGCCTGCTCGGCGGATACAACGCTTGGCACCTTGCCTACGAACAGCGGCTTGCCATCCCGCACTGGTAATTGCCCGGAGACTGTCAATAAACCCTGGTGCAAGGTATAAGGAGAAAAAGGAGCGGTCGGCAGGGTAAACGCAGGAACCACAAGCCCTGCTGCGCGAATGCGATCAGATACTGACATTGATTATCCTAAGTAAAGATGAAGAACGCGCGCCGGCACACACGCCAGGCGCGCGGAAGACGTGCCGAAAGGACAGCGGCTTCAGCATTACTATGACGACCGTCAACGCCTGTGTCTGCCGGCACGATGCCAATAGATATCGTGCATACGCCAAGGCGCAAATTAGTTGTGGATTTACTCTGAGGCCGGAAACAGTTCGCGAAAATACTCGGTGGGTGTCAAGCCTATTGCGCGCTTGAACATGGCACTAAAAGCACTGGGGCTTTCATAGCCCAGTTGCAAGGCAATATCGGTGACATTTTGATTGGTCGCCAGCATCTGGATAGCGGCAAGCAATCGCGCCTGCTGCTTCCACTGGCTGTACGTCAATCCGGTTTGCTCCGGAAACAGACGCACGATGGTGCGTGCACTCGCACCTATCGACTTACTCCATTCATCCACCGTCGTCTCGTCCGAAGGCTCGGCCAGGATGCGCTGGCAAATCTTGCCCAGGCGCACATCAGTCGGCATAGGCAAATGCAGGGGCACTACCTTCAGTGGTTTGATTTCGTGCAACAGGAGCTGTACCAGCAGGCCATCCCTACCCGTCTCGTCATAGTCCAGCGGAATATGCACCATCGCTGCAATCAGTTCACGCAACAGTGGCGGCACAGATACCACGCAACATTCTGTCAGCTCAGGCGGAATATGATCCTGCCTGACATACACAGTGCGCATTTCCACGTTGCCACATGCCTGCATGCTATGCATCATGTTCGGCGGTACCCAGACCGCTCGTTGCGGCGGTACCACCCACGAGCCGAGCTCCGTCATTACCAGGATGGCGCCGGAGTACGCGTAAATCAATTGTCCGCGTGGATGCTGATGATAATCAATGAGGTGATGATTGGCCAGGTCACGCGCCATGCCTCCGGCTGGCCGCTCGATGTGTTGATAGTCTTCCCGATTTTCGCTTTTACCAAACATGGCATTTCGACGACAGATAGTGGCGTGTAGAAGCGGGCATCGCTCCAGTCATAACTTTACAGTTTCTTTTTCAACTACCGGAGAAGAAACAAATGTCAGTCTACCGCAATTTCAATCAAGTCGAGCTGGATAAACAGTACAACGTGCGTGGCGGAATTCCAGATTACCAGGATATATTTTCCCGCTGGTCCAGCACCAGCGCCGCCTTCCGCCAGGCAAATCGCGTGATCGAAAATGTACCTTACGGCAGCAATGAAACACAAAACCTGGACTTCTTTCCGGCCGCCACTGCCGGACGTCCATTGCTGGTTTTCATCCACGGCGGCTACTGGCAATCGCTGGACAAATCCGACTTTAGCTACATCGCTGAGCCTTACATAAAAAACGACATCAACGTTGCAGTCGTCAACTATCGCCTCGCACCTAGCGTAGGCATGGATGAAATCGTCGCCGACAATCGTGATGCATTGATCTGGCTCTATCGCAATGCAGAAGATCTGGCGTTTGATAAGGACAAAATATTTTTGTCCGGCCATTCAGCAGGCGGTCATCTCACGGCCACGATGGTAAGCACGGACTGGACTGCACATGGTCTGCCTGCCGATGTACTGAAAGGTGCATGCGCGATCAGTGGCCTGTACGACCTGGAACCGATACGCCTGTGCTATCTGAACAAAGCGGTCGGTCTGACTGCAGAGCAGGTTGCGGCATACAGCCCGGCGCGCAAGCTGCCCACTGTCAAGACACCTATCATCCTCACTGTAGGCGGCGATGAATCAAATGAGTATCACCGCTTGCAAGCTGAGTATGCGGCACTGCTCGGATCGAGGAATATGGAAATACAAATCGTCGACCAGGCCGATGGACATCATTTCGATGCGGTTGATCGCCTGGGTGATGAAGAAAATGAACTGGGCAAAGCCATGCTGGATTTGATCAGGCGCTACTCCTGAACATATATGCACGCATAAAAATACGGCTGGGGCACTCTTGCAGTGCAACCAGCCGCATTGATATTGGTTTGACGGTCAGTGTTTCAACGCATCCGGTACCTTGCCGCCGTTCTCAGCCAGCTTGATCATGACTTGCTTGTGCAGCCAGATATTCATGGTCGCCGAATCATTGGTATCACCTGTGTATTTCAGCTCCTGTGCCAGTGTCTTGCGCGCGGTCAGGCTGCTGTCGAGGTCGAGCAGTTTCATCAGATCGACGATGGACGTACTCCAGTTCAGCTTTTGTGCATTCTTTTGCGCCATACCATTCAGAATGGCTTCGACGTCGACTTGCGTGACAGGTGCTGCTGGTGCGGTGGCTGGTGCTGCCGCCGTAGCCGACGGTGCTGCGGGTGCCGGAGCGGCATGAGAGGAAGGAAAGATCTTGCTGAAGATAGTGCTGAGTATACCCATGATGTAGCTCCTTTAAAAAATCGGAAAGTCGATGGAATCTATACTGCCTACTGCCGTGCGATAAAACATATACCGCAAAAAACACCAAATGAATTCCTGGCAGGCAGGGATAGCCATCCCCGCCATGCACAGCAATTTATTTGAAGATCAAACCGTTGAAAGTCCAGTAGCCCAGCAGGAACAGCGCCAGTGCAATGACAAACTGCTTCAGAAATTGTTTATTCATGTCGTCCTCTGTTCGCGGCGCTTTTTACACTACGCCGTCGCGTCTCAATTCGGCAATACCCGCCTCATCATAACCCAGTGTTCTCAATACATCATCTGTATGTTGACCCAGCGTCGGCCCCAGCCACTTGGTCTCACCCGGCGTGGCCGACAACTTGGGCGTGATCGCAGGTAATTTAATCGGTGTGCCATCGGCAAAAGTATGCTGCTCGAACATCTTGCGCGCGAGAAATTGCGGATCACTCATCATGTCGCGTATCGAATAGATTTTACCGACCGGCACATCCGCTTCCTGCAAGATCTGCAATGCACTGTCTATGGTCTGGGTCGCGCACCATTGCTGGATCGCCGCATCGATTTCAGCGGTACGCGGTACACGTCCGTCATTGCGTACGAGTTGTGCATCATTGGCGAGATCATCACGTCCCATCGCCAGCATCAGGCGTTTGAAGATGGCGTCGCCATTACCGGCGATTACAATGTTTTCACCATCACCTGTCGTATAAGTGTTCGACGGCACGATGCCAGGCAAGGCACCGCCGGTACGTTCACGTACCACGCCGGCATAGTCATACTCAGGCACCAGCGATTCCATCATGTTGAACACGGCTTCATACAAGGCCACGTCTATCATCTGACCCTGCCCTGCCTGCGACGCCTCACCTGTTTCGCCGTTCCAGCGACCACCAGTCGCATCACGATGGCGCAAGGCCATCATCGCGCCTATCACGCCATGCAAGGCCGCGACCGAATCGCCTATCGAGATGCCGACTCGTAGCGGCGGCCGATCCGGAAAGCCGGATACATAGCGCAGCCCGCCCATAGACTCACCGATCGCACCGAAACCAGGTTGATCCTTCAAGGGCCCGGTCTGGCCAAAGCCGGACAAACGCACCATGATGGTGGCCGGATTGATAGTCTTCAATTGATCGTAACCGAGCGACCATTTTTCCAATACGCCGGGTCGGTAATTTTCAATAATGATGTCGGCTTCCAGTGCCAGCTTGCGCGCAATTTCCTGGCCGCGAGCATCCTTCAGGTTCAGCGTCAGGCTTTTTTTATTGCGCGACTGCACTGACCACCACAGCGAAGTGCCGTCTTTCAATACGCGCCATTGACGTATCGGGTCACCACCGTCCGGCGATTCTATCTTGATGACGTCGGCACCGAACTCAGCCAACATGCGTGAACAAAAAGGTCCGGCAATCAGCGTGCCGAGCTCAAGAACCTTGATACCGGCCAGTGGCCCGGATGCAGCAGTTTTTTCCATATCTTGTAATTGGGCTTACTTGTTTTTACTTGTTATTAGTTGCTGCGCGCCTGACCCAGCTCACGCAATTCAGTATTGAGATTGTGCCGCGCCTGTGCCTCCAGTGCGGCCACCATCATAGGCGTGTAGAACAGGCTGGGGCGTTCCAGAAAGTCTTCTATCACCCGCCCACGTCCATGCCGGAAGTCTTCCTCTGCCACCCATGCATATTCGGAACGTATGGCCGCACTATACACATGATAGATATCTTCATCCGCACCAAGGATGGCGAGGTCCATATCGAGGAATAAAGGCAGGTCGGGAATTTCGGGTGAACTCACGGCATGCATGGCGGTTGCGGCTATGCACTCCATGACAGGCGGGATATGGTATTCGTCGATGTGCATCGCGATCATCGCGCAGCGCGCCCACTCTGCACTGCGCTCTTCATTGTCTTTCAGATGCGTATCGTAGATGACATCGTGGAACCAGATGGCAAATTCCACCATTTCCTTTTGCCGTATCTGTTCCTGATGCTGTTCGGCACGCCGCAGCAAAGCCGAGACATGCGACAGATTGTGATACTTGCGCTTCGGTTCTGAATAGTGCCGCAGCAATTCAGCCCACACCGCATCTGCGGCAGCGGGATCAGCAAAGACAGATGCAGTCACCGTCTGCCATTTTTGCTGCAACCAGGCATGATCTATAGAAGTAGCTGTCGACATCAGGTATCACCTTCATGAAAGATGAAACATCAGGCTGCCCGCGACCGGGTCTTAGGTTGCCCGCCTATCCAGCATCGCACGTGCGATCGTGCCAGCATCCACATATTCCAGCTCGCCACCGACCGGTACGCCACGCGCCAGTCGACTGACTTTCAGGCCGCGCGCTTTCAGCGTTTCGCTGATGTAGTGCGCAGTCGCTTCACCTTCATTGGTAAAGTTGGTCGCCAGTACCACTTCCTGCACGATACCGTCAGTAGCACGGGCTATCAGCTTTTCCAGGTGTATATCCTTGGGGCCTATACCGTCGAGCGGCGACAGGCGTCCCATCAGCACAAAGTATAAGCCTTTGTAAGTCAGCGTCTGCTCTATCATTAACTGATCGCCCGGCGTTTCCACCACGCACAGCAGTTCCGGATTGCGCTCGCCATCAAGACACGTTTCGCATATTTCATGCTCGGTGAAGGTATTGCACATGGCGCAGTGCTGGACCTTCTCCACCGCTTGCGACAAGGCACGACCCAGCATCGCGGCACCATCCCTGTCGTGTTGCATCAGGTGATAAGCCATGCGCTGCGCAGACTTCGGACCGACGCCCGGCAGCCGACGCAATGCTTCAGTCAGGAAATCTAGGCTGGACGGTGTTTTCAATGGCTACGCTTCAAGACTTGATCAGAACGGCATTTTGAAACCAGGTGGCAAAGGCATACCTGCCGTCACACCCGACATTTTTTCTTGCGAAGTGGCTTCAGCCTTGCGCACTGCATCGTTGAATGCAGCAGCAACCAGGTCTTCCAGCATGTCTTTGTCATCTGCCAGCAGCGACGGATCGATGGAAACGCGTTTCACATCGTTCTTGCACGACATCACGACCTTGACCAGGCCAGCACCGGATTGACCTTCCACTTCGATGGCAGCCAATTGGTCCTGCATTTTTTTCATGTTGTCTTGCATTGCTTGCGCTTGCTTCATCAAGCCAGCCAATTGGTTTTTCATCATGATCTTGCTCCTTTAAATAATTCGGATTGAAGGTTGGGAATCTGCGTTTAAATCGGTCGGACCGATCCCGGCACGATGGTCGCACCGAATTCACGCATGAGTTTTTGTACGAAGGGATCTTCCTCCATCGAGTGTTCGGCATCACGCTGACGCTCGGCACGATCAGCAATCGCAGCGGCACTGGCGGTGTGCTCGACGGCACCGATGGTGGTTTGCAAACGCACTGTCTGGCCGAAATGTTCGCACAATACAGCCGTCAATTTTTCTGCACTGCCATTTGCCAGCAAGACATCGACGGCAACCAGCAAGTCGAAGGTAATCAGGTGGCTTTCTGCCGTCGGGCCGCATTTGAGCAATTCACTCTGCAAAGCCAATTGCTGCGCCACGCCGCGTACCGGCAGGACGGCAGCCAGGGCAGGCCAGTTGCCATCCCAGTTCAGGCTCTCTACCGGATGTAACCGGAACGGACGCGGCTCACGTGGCGCAGCAGGTGCAGGCGTCGGTTCAGCGGCAGCTTCCGCTACTGCTGCAGGTTGCGGTTCAGTTTTTTTTTGAGCCACAGGGCTGGAGAATTCTTCGCCATTGCTACCGGCAAACGGCGGCTCATCATCCCACGGCGGTGCAGGTGCCATATCAATGGCTGGCGAGCGGTCCACGACTGCAGGCGCTGCAGGTGCTACAGGTGCGGCCGGAGTCGCGACAGGCGCAGCAACAGCAGGTGCTGCAGCTGCGGCCGGAGCAGATGACGTGCCACCTTTCATACCAGCACGTGCTGCTTCCAGTGCCGCGCGAGCCGGGCTGATTGCTCCGGCCGGACGCGCAGGTGCGCTAGTCGTGGCTGCTTGCGGCGCTGCACTCAGACGTGCCGCGGGTGCAGGTGCCGCCTGGGCCGTTGCTGCAGGAGCCGCCGCAGGACGGGCAACAGCAGGTGTAGGTGCTGCCGCAGGCTTGGCTTCAGCCGGGCCAAAGCCGGGACGGAAAGCCAGCATGCGCAACAAAGTCATCGCAAAGCCAGCGTATTCATCTGGTGCCAGTCCGAGTTCATTCCGACCATGCACAGCGATTTGATAGAACAGCTGTATTTCTTCGGCATCGAACAATCCGGCCAGACGCATGACATCGGCGTACTCAGGCAAATCTTCCGGCACTGCAGCCGGTACCGTCTGCGCCAGCGCAATGCGGTGCAACAAGGAACCAAGGTCTTGCAAGGCTGCGTTGTACGACAGGCTGCGCGTTGCCATCTCGTCGGCGACTGCCAGCAAACCGGCGCCGTCTTTTTGCGCCAGCGCATCCAGCAGGCGAATCAGGAAAGATTGATCCAGCGCACCCAGCATGCCCTGCACTGCATCCAGTGTGACCTTGCCAGCTGCATAGGCGATCGCCTGATCCGTCAGCGACAAGGCATCGCGCATGGAGCCGTGCGCACCTTGTGCCAGCAGGCGCAGCGCGGGTGTTTCGAATTCGATGTTTTCCTGTCCGAGGATATTGTCCAGATGCGAGACGATATGGCCGGGCGGCATTTGTTTCAGGTTGAATTGCAGGCAGCGCGACAGGACGGTGACCGGGATTTTTTGCGGGTCGGTCGTCGCGAGGATAAATTTAACGTGTTCCGGCGGTTCTTCCAGCGTCTTCAGCATGGAGTTGAACGCATGGTTGGTGAGCATGTGCACCTCGTCGATCATATAGACCTTGAAGCGTGCATTCGACGGTGCATATACCGCCTGCTCCAGCAATTGCGCCATTTCATCGACGCCGCGATTGGACGCCGCATCCATCTCTATATAGTCCACGAAACGACCGGCATCAATCGCCACGCAGGCTTCACACACACCGCACGGGGTGGAAGTGATGCCACCATTGCCATCCGGACCTACACAGTTGAAGGATTTGGCCAGGATACGCGACAGTGTGGTCTTGCCGACGCCGCGGGTACCGGTGAACAGATAAGCATGATGCAGGCGCTGATTATCCAGTGCGTGGGTCAAGGCTCGCACGACGTGCTCCTGCCCGACCAGGGTGTCGAAGCTTTTCGGACGATATTTGCGGGCGAGAACTTGATAGGACATAGGGCCGTTCGTGAATAAGGGCAAACCGCATTTTACCTGACACCGGCACCGGATTTACAGTGTTCCTGCTTTCTCCGGTCGCAGCGCGCTATCCCATTGAATAATCACGCTTTTTATTCTGCGTATGGGCACTGTAAATAGATGAAAACTGGCAGATCCGCGCATCTGGCGATAGACTGAAGCTTCCATCCTCTACGGCCAGGCCAGGGAGTGCACCATGCAATGGACTACCCACGAAGTCAGCAACCAGGTTCCGGACTTGCATGACTACAACCTGTACAGCAGCGATACCGTGCTGCAGGCAGCGATACAAGACAGCGCTGCCAGCTGGTATGCACCGGAATTAAAGCATCTGGGTGCCGAACTGGGCTCACAGGAAACATTGCAACTGGGCCAACTTGCCAACCAGCATGTGCCAGAACTGCAAACCCATGATCGTTTTGGCAATCGCATAGACCGCGTCGACTTCCATCCGAGCTGGCATCGCCTGCTGGGCATGCAAAGGCACGCCCAGCTGCATGCCCTGCCGTGGGCGCAGCCACGCGCCGGAGCGCACATCGCCCGCACTGCTGCCTACTATTTGCAGGCGCAGGTCGAATCGGGCTCGCTCTGCCCTGTCACCATGACCTATGCCGCCATTCCGCTGCTGCAACAGGAGCCAGCGCTGTTTGCGACGCTGCAGGAAAAACTGTTTTCGCTGCAACACGATGAACGCGACCTGCCACTGGCTGAAAAGAATTCCATGCTGATAGGTATGGGCATGACCGAGAAGCAAGGCGGTTCCGATGTACGCAGCAACACCACCGTCGCGCGGCCGCTGGAAACCGCAGGACGTGGCCGCGCGTATGCCATCACCGGGCATAAATGGTTTTTCTCCGCACCGATGTGCGATGCGCATCTGGTGCTGGCACGTACCGAAGCCGGGCCATCCTGTTTCTTCGTGCCGCGCTGGCGACCAGACGGCAGCAAGAACACCATCCTGATACAGCGTCTGAAAGACAAGCTGGGCAATCGCTCCAATTCCAGCAGCGAAGTCGAATTCCAGGACGCCTATGGCGTGATGGTCGGTGAAGACGGGCGCGGCATACCAACCATCATAGAAATGGCCAACCACACACGCCTGGACTGCGTGATCGGTAGCGCCGGACTGATGCGCAATGCCCTGGTGCAGGCGATACACCATGCACGCCATCGCCATGCCTTCGGCTTGCCATTGGCCGAGCAAGCGCTGATGCAAAACGTGCTGGCCGACCTCGCACTGGAAAGCGAAGCCGCGACGCGTCTGATGCTGCGCCTGGCGCAAGCAGCGGAAGCGATAGATGATCCGCTGGAACGGGCATGGCGACGCATCGTCACACCGGCCGCCAAATTCTGGGTCTGCAAACGTGCACTTGAATTCAGCGGCGAATGCATGGAAGTCTGGGGTGGCAACGGCTACATAGAGAATGCACCTATGGCGCGCATGTACCGCGAAGCGCCGGTGAATTCAATCTGGGAAGGTTCGGGCAATGTAATGTGCCTGGATGTACTGCGTGCCATCGCAAAAGAAAGCGACGCGTTCAAATTGCTGCTGGATTCATTGCTGGATATCGCGCTGGAACACAAAGGCTTGCGTGAACTCATCGCAGAGTTACGTACCGACCTCGCACTGCCAGCAGCACAGCAAGAGATGCAGGCCAGACGCTTTACGCAGCGCCTAGTGTTGGTGGCACAGTCCTGCCTGATGTTGCAGTCTGCTCCGCCTGCGATTGCCGAGGCATTTGTTAACAGCCGCCTGGATGCGGAATGTGGCCGGGTGTTTGGCGCACTCGCCACGCCGCTGCCGGCACAGGACATCCTGCAGCGTGCATGGCCAGCTTAATAGTTAGCGTGCCGCCAATTCCTGCTCAGGCGTAATCTGCAATGGACCATCGCCGCTAAAGCGATCGAAGAAGAGATAGATCACCGGCGTGATGAATAGCGTAATCACTTGCGACACCATCAAACCGCCGACCACGGCCAGACCCAGTGGTTGGCGCAACTCGGCACCAGCCCCCAACCCTAATGCTATCGGCAAGGCACCGACTGCCGCCGCCATCGTGGTCATCATGATGGGACGGAAACGCAGGATACACGCCGAGCGTATCGCCTCGGCGGGGGTCATACCCTGATTGCGCTGCGCTTCCAGCGCAAAGTCGATCATCATGATCGCGTTCTTCTTCACCAAGCCGACCAGCAGCAAGATACCGATGGTCGCGATCATCGTCAGTTCAAAACCGAATATACGTAGCGTCAACAGCGCCCCGACTGCAGCAGAAGGTAGACCTGCGAGAATAGTAATCGGATGGATGTAGCTTTCGTACAGCACACCCAGCAAGATATAAATCACCACCACCGCCAGCAGCAGCAAAGCCACCTGGCTACCTTGCGATGACTGGAATACCGCGGCGTCACCGGCATAGGAAGTGATGACGCTGGATGGCAATTCGATCTGGCTACGGATCTGGTCTATCTTTGCGGTGGCTTCACCCAGCGGAACGCCGGGAGCCAGGTTGAATGAAATCGTCACCGCCTGCAGTTGTCCCTGATGATTCACCGAGATCGGTCCGGCGGTACGCTCCACGGTCGCCAGGCTGAGCAGCGGCACCAACACACCGGTCTTGGCGCGCAAGTAAATCTTGTTCAGGTCGGCTTCATCCTGCTGCCCTACATTCATGTCCTGCATGATGACGTAGTAGCTATTGTTGCTGGTGTATATGGTCGAGATCTGACGATCACCGTAAGCGCTGTACAAGGCAGTGCGTATATCCTGGATACTGACACCCGCCTCATTCGCACGATCACGATCGATATTCACCACTGCCTGCAAACCCTTGAGTTGCGAATCACTGGTGACATCGATGAAGGCGCGTTCAGCACGCATGCGCGCCTGCATTTTTTCCGCCCAGTCATTCAACTCATCCGGACGCACGCTCTGCATCACGTATTGGTACTGGCTCTTGCTGCTGCGACCACCGAGACGCAAGTTTTGTACAGGTGTCATGTACACCGACAAACCAGGTATACCACTCACCTTGCGGCGCAAATCGCGCAACACTTTGTCCATGGGTTCACGTTCGCTGCGCGGCTTGAGGCCGATAAACATATTGCCGACATTGCTGTCACGCGTACGGGATGTAGTAGTAGCCACGTTCGGATCGTTCTGTACGATCTCGGCCGCCGCCGCAACCAGCTTCACCATGGTTGGGTAGGACGCATCTTCCGGCCCTTCTATCGTGACGCTGATCTGGCCTATGTCTTCAGTCGGGAAGAACCCTTTCGGTATCGTGATGAACAGTACGGCCGTCAACAGGAAGGTCCCGACTGCCAGCCACAAGATACTTTTACGATGGCTGAGCGACCAGTCGAGGCCGCGTGTATAGCCGTCCAGCACGCGATTGAATAATTTCTCGAATGAGCGGCTCAGCCAGTTTTCCTGGGCATGCTCGGCGGGTGTTTCATGCTTGAGGAAGCGGCTGCACAACATAGGCACCAGCGTCAGCGACATTACCGCCGACACCATCACTGCCAGCGAAACGACAGCTGCGAATTCATAGAACAGCAAACCAATCACGCCCGGCATGAAGAAGATAGGAATGAACACCGCCACCAGCGAAATCGAGATCGAGATAATGGTGAAGCTGACTTCGCGCGAACCCTTGAGGGCGGCGGCCAGCGGCTCCATACCATCCTCGATATGACGCACGATATTTTCCAGCATCACAATCGCATCATCGACCACCAGGCCGACTGCAATCGTGATCCCCAGCAGCGAAATATTATCCAGGCTGTAACCCAACCAATACATCAGTGCGAAACAGCCTATCAATGAAATCGGCAAGGACAGCACCGGGATGACAGTTGCCGACAAACGCTTGAGGAAGAGGAAAATCACCAATACCACCAACACGATAGTCAGCAGCAAAGTGAGCTTCACATCATGGATCGCTTCGCGTATCGATACTGAACGGTCATTCAAAACCTGGACATTGATGGACGCTGGCATCTGGTCCTTGAACTGCGGCAGGGTCGCCTTCACCGCATCCACCACCGCTACCGTATTTGCATTCGGCTGACGCTGCACCGCCAGCACGATAGACGGCTCACCATTGACCCAGCTGCCGCTTTTGATCGACTCGACGCTGTCTTCAACGATGGCCACATCGCGCAGGCGTGTGGTCTGGCCATTCCGACTGCTGATAACCAGGTTACTGAATGCTTCGGCATTGCGTAACTGTTTGTTCGCCTGCAACGTGAGGGTCTGGCGTGTACCGTCCAGCACACCGACCGGCGAGTTCGCATTCGATGCGCGCAAGGACTGCGCGACTTCATCCAGTGTCATATTGCGTGCCGCCAGCTCATCCGGCTTGACCTTGACGCGTACCGCGTAACGACGCTGACCATAAACCTGCACTTGCGCCACACCATTGATGGTCGACAGCGACGGCGAAATCAGGTTTTCCGCATAGTCGTTCAGCTCGGACAGGGAAAGCGAAGGTGAAGTCAGCGCCAGCAAGAGGATAGCGGCATCTGCCGGATTGACCTTGCGATAGGCGGGCAAGGCCGTCATCTCTATCGGCAAGCTGCGTTGCGCACGCAACAGCGCCGCTTGCACGTCGACTGCTGCGGCATCGATATCGCGGTTTTGATCGAATTCCAGCGTGATGGAAGTATTACCCAGCGTGCTGCTGGAGCTGATCGTCGACAGGCCGGCGATGGTCGAGAATTGTTTTTCCAGCGTCGTCGCCACCGAGGCCGCCATCACTTCCGGGCTAGCCCCGGGTAAGGTGCCGGTGACATTAATGACCGGTGTGTCGTAACTCGGGAGTGCTGCAATCGGCAATTTGAAATAACAGAAAGCGCCAAGCACGACCACTGCGATCGAAAGCAACACAGTCATGACTGGCCGGCGTATGCAAAGTTCGGAAATATTCACTATGTATTTTGCCCAGGCAAAGTCACGGGGATCAGATATGCAACAAGGATTAAATTAAAGCTTGATCACACGCGAAATATGATCAGGCCAAAAACTAACTCAGGTCGGTGCAGCAGGTGTGGCCGCCGCTTTTTTCACTTCACGGATTTTGGTGCCGGGACGGAGGTTTTTAGTCCCCTCCACTACCACACGGCTACCGGCTTTCACACCGGATACGGCCGCCTGACCATCTTCGATCGCCAGCACTTCTATCTTTTGTTCCTGCACCGTGTCATCCGGCTGTACCACGTAGAGCAATTTATCGACCGGCCCGGTGACCACTGCCTGCGCTGGCACCAGCACCGCATCGGGTACTTCACGCGACACCAGGTTCACGTTGACATAGGCGCCCGGCCACAGCTTTTGCTCGGCATTCGCGAATTCCGCCTTCATGCGTATGGTGCCGCTTTGGGTGTCAGCCAGGTTATCGATGAAGGTCAGCTTGCCGGTCAGGACTTCCTGCCCTGGCAGTTGCGCGTGTACCGGGGCATTGCCTTGCGGATAAGTGGCGCGGATATTGCGCAGCTCGCGTTCCGGCAAGGTAAAGCTGATCATGATCGGGTCTATCTGCACGATGGTCACCATCACGGTACCGGTTGGTTGCGCCAGGCTACCCGGATGGACATTGATGACACCGATGCGACCGGAGATACCGGCGGTGATTTTATTGTCACTCAGGGCAACCGCACTCGACTGGATCGCTGCCTGGTTGGCCTTCACCGTATTGCGCAGCGCTTCCACCTTGTTGCGTGCGGTATCGACCACCGCCTGAGAAACGAAGTTTTTCGATAACAAATCCTGATTGCGCTTCAATACCTGCTCGGCATCGGCCAGGTCGGCCTGCCCTGCCGCCAGTTGCGCCGAAGCCCTGGCCACATTCGACTGGTCGCTGCGCTCATCCAGGGTGAATAAAAGTTGTCCGGCTTTGACGAACTGCCCTTCCTTGACGTGGATGGTGCGGACTATGTTTTGCACCTTGGGACGGACATCAACGGTACTGACGGCGGTCACATAGCCATTTGCAGTCACGGTGATCGGTATGGTCTTTTGCGTGGCGATGACAGTTTTGACAGATTGCGTACCGTCGCCGCCGGATCTGCCGCGCTCAGCTTTGCCACCGAACACCAGATAAGCGGCGCCTGCGACCACTGCGACACCCACGCCTATCCACAGATATTTTTTACTTGCTTGCATAGAGACTACTTATCCTGAGCTGCCGATACGGCGTTTAGAGAGTTAGTTGCAGAGCTGCATCGAAAATTGCATGCGCAAGTTTAACCTTAGCAGGCGTCAATTCGTTAGCGATACCTGCCAAAACCGGGGCGCAAGCCCAGCAAGGACACAAACATACGTGGTCTGCAGGACTAAGGCAAATGAACAATTGTGGATTATTTATCGCGAGTACGACGAAGTGCGATGGAAACGCCGTTTCGAAGCAAGGGGGGATGGCAGTAGCGGGAGGGTGATACTGAACTACGAGGATAATTACAACTATCTATATATAGACGTCTGTAAAGAGGCGAGCCTTGTCTACGGCACTTGCAGGAAATGGCTGTGGCTGCTTCGTTCCCGACCTGACCAGGTTGGCCATGCCACAATGCGCAGGGGCCCGCCGACACGAATTTTAACAGCAAAGGCGCAGTCTGTCCTCTGCGTATGCAGGGATTTCTAAATTTTCCATGGATGACCTGCAGCTCATCTGTTCAGGAACCCAAAAAATAATGGTGCTTCTATATAGATATATAGAAGCACCACTTTTTCTGACATCAGCAACTGCGATGACCGCAGCTATTAAATACCCAGCTCCTGCCAGATCTGGTCGACGCGCTGCTTCACCTCATCGGTCATGGTGATGGTACGCCCCCATTCGCGATTGGTTTCACCCGGCCACTTATTGGTCGCATCTATCCCCATCTTGCTGCCGAGACCACTGACCGGCGATGCAAAGTCCAGGTAATCAATAGGCGTATTTTCTACCAGGGTGGTATCGCGGGTCGGATCGACGCGGGTGGTAATCGCCCAGATCACTTCCTTCCAGTCGCGGATATTCACGTCTTCATCCACCACCACAATGAACTTGGTATACATAAACTGGCGCAGGAAACTCCAGACGCCAAACATGACGCGCTTGGCATGCCCCGGATAAGCCTTCTTCATCTGCACCACCGCCATCCGGTAGCTGCAACCTTCCGGTGGCAAATAGAAGTCGAGAATCTCGGAGAATTGCTTTTGCAGCAAGGGAATGAAGACTTCATTCAGCGCCACGCCCAGTACCGCAGGCTCATCCGGCGGTTTGCCGGTATACGTAGAGTGATAAATCGGATCGCGCCGCATCGTGATGCGGTCTATCGTGAAGACCGGGAAAGAATCCTGCTCATTATAGTAACCAGTGTGGTCGCCATATGGACCTTCCAGCGCATGCTCGTAACCGGATGGATGCGACTCGTCCGGGTAGATGTGCCCTTCCAGCACGATCTCGGCCGAAGCCGGTACGCGCAACTCGCTGCCCAGCGCCTTGACCAGCTCGGTACGGCTGCCACGCAAGAGACCGGCAAACTGGTATTCGGACAAGCTATCCGGTACCGGCGTCACCGCTCCTAATATAGTAGCGGGATCAGCACCCAGCGCGACCGCGACCGGATACGGCTTGCCGCGGTTAACTATACTGTGCTCACGGAAGTCGAGCGCACCGCCGCGATGGGCGAGCCAGCGCATGATGACCTTGTTGCGGCCTATCACCTGCTGGCGATAAATCCCCAGATTCTGGCGTTTCTTGTGCGGGCCTTTAGTAATAACCAGACCCCATGTAATAAGAGGTGCGATATCGCCGGGCCAGCAATGCTGGATAGGCAGGCGTGCGAGGTCGACGTCATTGCCTTCCCACACGATATCCTGGCAAGGAGCACCGCGCAGTTCTTTCGGCGCCATGTCCCAGATCGACTTCACGAGCGAACCCAGGCCCATGATGTCCTTGAAACCTTTCGGTGGTTCCGGCTCCTTCAGCATGGCCAGCACGTGGCCAATTTTGCGTAATTCACTCACATCCGTGGCACCCATGCCGAGTGCGACGCGATGCGGTGTCCCGAAAAGATTGCCGAGCACGGGAATCTTTTGACCGGTCGGTTGCTCGAACAGCAGTGCCGGACCAGCAGCCCGCAAAGTGCGGTCGCAGATCTCCGTCATCTCTAAATAAGGCGAAACCGGCACGTTTATGCGCTTAAGTTCGCCCATTTGTTGCAATTGAGAAATGAAGTCGCGTAAATCAGAATATTTCATATTTTTTTCGCCGTTTTGTACTTTGGACTTGATTATTCAATTAAAACGCCCAAGTACCTGATTCCTTTGGCTTTTACCGGGTCTGGACTAAAAATGTTAGATTCAAAAGTTATAGAATATTGATTTTATAGTGTTGACTTGATATAAACCGCCTCCTACAATTCGCGCAACTTGAAGAGCAGGCCCCGTATTTGAACACCAAACCGGGCAGAAAAGAAACTCTCTTCATTTCACGGGATCGGGGTCCCACATGACATTTTAGGAGTGTTTTCAAAAGGCGCTTAGCCTTCTCCCCGAAAAAGTTGTTTGCCAAGGGCACCGCTGCAGAATGCGCGACCCTATAAGTAACCAACTCCGACGTTTGCCGTACGCCAAGCGACTGCAAACGATTTCTCTGATTCACGGCATGTGCAGGGTTCTACGAAATAATTCATTTGTTTTGTGGTGGAGCCCTTTACTTGCCGCGTCAATCCTGGAGTTTTTAATGTTAAATCGAATTACCTCGGCGATGCGTAAAGCCGCCAAGCAGTCTGCACGACAGGTAATTGCGCATTCAACCGCAATGCGCACTACCAATAACAAAGTCGTCGCAACCGCACGCCACGCCGTCATGGCGCTGGGTCTGACAGCAATCGCAACCCTGGCTTTGATGTTCTTCAAGCCAGAAGTCGCAGAAAAAATCCAAGCCATCTCGCCGTTCTCGGACGCCGTAGCGGCCACACCATCGGATGATGACCTGTCGCCTATCGCTAACCTGATGGATGATCCAGCCTCGGCTGCAATCGAAGATGCCCCCGTCGTTAGCGCCAATCCGGCCATGCTGGGCACCGACGTGCAACAGCAACGCGTAACGCAATGGATCTCCAAGCGCTATCGCGTAGCGAACGACGCCACCAATATGCTGGTCTCGGCGGCCTACCTGACCGCCAAGGAAATCAACCTCGATCCGCTGTTGATCCTGGCTGTGATGGCAATTGAATCGCGCTTTAACCCGTTTGCCGAAAGCCCGGTGGGCGCGCAAGGCCTGATGCAAGTCATGTCTAAAGTGCATCACGACAAGTTTGCTGAAATGGGCGGCACACAAGCAGCGCTGAACCCGGTTGCCAACATCCGCGTCGGTTCGCTGATCCTGAAAGAGTACGTCTCACGCGGCGGCTCGGTAGAAGCTGGCCTGAAACGCTATGTAGGCGCTGCAGGCATGGATAGCGACGCTGGTTACGGCGCCAAAGTCCTGGGCGAGTACGACCGCCTGAAAGCAGTTGCCAGCGGCAAACGTGTTTCCGCTTTTGCAACCATGGCCAGCCGCGCAGCACCAAAAGCGCAGCCAGTCGTGATCCAGGAAAAGTCGGCAGCACTGGAAGACAAGAACACGCAGAAGCTGGATGGCGATAAATTCACTTCGCTGTAATAGCGCTGTAATAGTAGATGCATCAATAAAAAAGGAGCCTCAGGCTCCTTTTTTTACGTCTGCACTATCAGCACATCGACTCAGGATTTCACATGCTGCTCGCGAAATGCCTTTAACCGTGCCACCGCTTCCTGCAGATTCTCCATCGAAGTCGCATACGAAACGCGCACATACTGATGCGCAGTAGACGGACCGAAGTCCAGCCCCGGCACGATCACCACGCCCGCCTTATTCAATATATCCACCGTCAGCTGATCTGCATCGTCAGACCAGGCGCTGCAATCAGCATACACATAGAAAGCACCATCCGGCATGACCGGCACCTTGAAGCCCAACCCTTCCAGCGCCGGTACTATATAGTCGCGGCGGCGCTGGAACTCAGCCTTGCGCGCTTCATAGATAGCCAATGCTTCCGGCTGGAAGCAAGCCAGCCCCGCATGTTGCGCCAGGCTCGATGCGCAGATGAACAGGTTCTGCGCCAGCTTTTCGATAGGCTGCACCAGCTCCGGCGGCACTACCAGCCAGCCCAAACGCCAGCCGGTCATATTGAAGTACTTCGAAAAACTATTAATCACGATGACATCGCTACCCAGCGACAAGGCCGAGAACGGCTCGGCGTCATAGCGCAAACCGTTATAAATCTCATCGACGATGGTAAAGCCCTGCTTGCTACGTACAGTCTCGACGATCTTGCGCAACTCACCCGCCTCTATCGAGGTACCGGTCGGATTCGATGGCGAAGCCAGCAATACACCGCGCGTCTGCTCACACCAGTTTTGCTCAACCATCTCAGCCGACAACTGGAAACGATGCTCGGGACCACTGGCTATCATTTTGGCCCGGCCGTCAAAGGCCGCGACAAAGTGGCGATTGCACGGATAAGACGGGTCCGACATCAGGACTTGCGCATCCTTTTCCACCAAGGCAGCACATGCCAGCAACAAGGCCGCCGAGGCACCCGCCGTCACGATGATGCGCGCAGGATCGACTTCGACGCCATAGACAGTCTGATAATGCGCCGCGATAGCCGACCGCAATTCAGGCAAGCCGGTAGCCGACGTGTATTGCAATTTGCCATCCGCCATCGCGCGCGTCGCCGCGTCTATGACCGGCTGCGCCGCCGTGAAGTCCGGCTCGCCTATGCCCATGTGGATGATGTGTCGCCCTTGCCGCTCCAGCTCGGCCGCCATCTTCGCCAGCTCCATGACATGGAAAGGCGCGATGTTTTGCAGACGGGAGGCAAGTTGTGCGAGATGCGAAGACAAAGCAGATTCCTCAATGAAAACCGCCACCGGCATCCGTTACAGCCTGAAATGAGGCTAACGGAGCAGGTGGCGACCGAACTTACTGACTATATAAATAGCGGAAGTGTGTGATCAGCCTTTGCGTCCGGCGTTGATTTCCACTTCGCGCGCGCTGACAGCAAACTTATCCAGCACGCCATTCACATATTTATGGCCGTCTATGCCGCCAAAGGATTTGGTCAGCTCAACTGCTTCGTTGATGACTACCTTGTACGGGATTTCGATGTGATTCTTCAATTCAAACGCGCCTATCAGCAAAGCGGCGTGCTCTACTGGCGACAACGCCGAAATTTCACGGTCTATCAATGGTGCCAGGCCGGCGCGCAATTCGCCGACTTGCTTGACGGTGCCATACAGCAGCGCGTCGAAATGCTCAGCGTCAGCCTTGTCGAAACCATGGGCCTGGCGGATATGCGTTTCAATCACGCGTACATCTTCATTATTCAGCAGCCATTGATACAGGCCTTGCAAGGCAAATTCACGGGCGCGATGACGCGGCGTACGGTTTTTGCTCGGATTAGCGTGGTCGGTTTTTTGGGTCATGGCTCACAAACAGCGCACCTGCATATATATAGAAGCCAGGCGCGCATCAAAGGTTAACAATACTTGCGCCGCATGCCTGCTGCGCAGTTCTTAAGGTGCAGGATTACTGCTGGTCGTCGGCGGCGTCAGCCAGGTCTTCCAGCGCGATCGTCAGGTTCGCCATTTCAACTGCGACACGAGCCGCGTCCGCGCCTTTTTCTTCCATCCGTGCTTCAGCCTGCTCGTCGGTGTCGGTGGTCAGCACTGCATTCGCGATCGGCAAGCCGAAGTCGAGGCCTACGCGGGTGATGCCAGCGCCGGATTCGTTCGAGACCAGCTCGAAGTGGTAAGTCTCACCACGAATCACCGCACCGATAGCGATCAGCGCATCGAACTGCAGGGTTTCAGCCATTTTGCGCAGGGCCAATGGGATTTCCAGCGCGCCCGGCACCGTGACATGCAAGACATCTTCGTCTTCGACACCCAGGTGTTTCAACTCAGCCAGGCAAGAAGCCAGCAAACCGTGGCATACATCCTGATTGAAACGCGCCTGCACGATACCGATGCGCAAACCCTGTCCTGCCAAATTCATTTCGTAGCTGCCTACTGTCATGGTGTTCCCCTTCATGCGACTAGCGCGTTTAATTCAACTAATTCTTTTCGACTTTACTACCAGCACCAACAAGTTATTGAAATGATTGCTCAATTCAATAAAATTTGAACGAATGTTCAATCGTCTGTGCGCGCTTGATAACCAGTCACTTCCAGATCAAAACCGGCCATCGAAGGCATCTTGCGCTGGTTCGCCAGCAGCTTCATCTTACCTACCGACAGATCCTTCAGGATTTGTGCGCCTATACCGTAGGTACGCAAATCCATATGGGCCGCACGTTGTTGCGGGCGCGTTTCCGGATTGTTCAGTGCCTCGAACTGGGCAAAAAACTCATCGGCCGATTCTTCGCAATTGAGCAAGACCATTACACCGCGCTCGGATTGCTTGATCGCCGCCATCGCCGAAGCCAGGTTCCACGAGTGGGTAGTCGCCTTGGTTTCCAGCCAGTCCAGCACCGACACCGGTTGATGCACACGCACCAGGGTTTCCTTGTCTGCCGAAATATCGCCATGCACCAGCGCCAGATGCGCACCGCCGCTAGGCTTGTCACGATAGACGATAGTCTTGAAGCTGCCGTACACGGTTTCCATCGTACGCTCGCCGACGCGGTCGACGATGGTTTCGTGCTGGCTGCGGTAGTGGATCAGGTCGGCAATGGTGCCGATTTTTAAATCATGTTCTTTGGCGAATTCAATCAAATCCGGCAGGCGCGCCATGGTGCCGTCGTCTTTCATGATTTCGCAAATCACCGCTGCCGGGGTCAGGCCTGCCAGTTCGGCGAAGTCACAACCTGCTTCGGTATGACCGGCACGCATCAGCACACCGCCCTTTTGCGCTTTCAGCGGGAAGATGTGACCCGGCTGCACAATATCGGATGGCTTGGCATTTTTGGCAACGGCGACCTGGATGGTCTTGGCGCGATCCGCTGCCGAGATACCGGTGGTCACGCCTTCGGCCGCCTCGATAGAGACAGTGAAGTTGGTGCCGTAAGAGGTCCCGTTGCGCGTTGTCATCATGGTCAGCGCCAGCTGGTCGCAACGCTCTTCAGTCAGCGTCAGGCAAACCAGGCCGCGGCCGAACTTGGCCATGAAATTGATCGCTTCCGGGGTCACGAACTCGGCGGCCAATACCAGGTCGCCTTCGTTTTCACGGTCTTCTTCGTCGACCAGAATCACCATGCGACCGGCACGCAATTCGGTAACGATTTCTTGGGTAGTTGAAATGGACATAGATAATCTCGGAGTAGGCCGCTATTTTAAAGGATTTGCGCCCTTCCAGACCGCCAATTGACGGATCAATTACACATCCGGCAAGCAAACGGCCAGGCATGGGCTGATTTGACCCATGCAGCAGGTGTTGCGTGCAACACAACCCCCTACCAGGAATCGCCCAACTCCGACAGGTGCGATGCAAAGCGCGCACTCATGAAATCAACAAAAGCCGTCACCTTGGCAGACAGGTTCAGGCGCTCCGGGTAGACCGCATAGATATCCGAAGGCGGCAGACTCCAGTCCGCCAACACCTCGACCAGCCGCCCCGAACGCAAATAAGCCGCCACATCCCATTGCGAACGCATCAGGATGCCATGTCCGGCCAGCGCCCAGGCCAGTGTGGCTTCGCCATCATTGCTGCTCAGCGCGCCACGCACCTTGATGCTTTCCTGCCGCTTGCCACGGTGCAAATGCCAGCTGCCATAGGCGGCATCATTCTCGCGCAACACGATGCATTGCTGTTTCTGCAAGTCGCGCGGTACCGAGGGCTGGCCATGACGCTTGATGTAGGCGGGTGCCGCGCACAGCAGGCGGCGGTTGGAAGCAATCTTGCGCGCAATAATGCGGGCGTCCGGCATCTCGCCTATCCGTATGCCGACGTCGTAAGCCTGGTCTATCAGGTTCACAGGCCGGTCGGACAGCTGCAGCTGCACCTCTATTTCCGGATATTTTGCGATGAAGTCGGATACCGCCGGCACGATGTGTTTGCGCCCGAAACCAAAGCTGGCATTGATGCGCAGCAAGCCTTTGGGCACGGCCCGGCTGCGACTGACGGTACGCTCCAGCTCCTCGATCTCGGACAGGATGCGCGCACCCTCGGCCAGGTAGATCTCACCTTCATGCGTCACGCTCATGGTGCGGGTGGTGCGATTCAGCAAGCGCACACCCAGCCGCTGCTCCAGATTGGCCAGCCGCTTGGTCACCGCCGGCGGCGTCACGCCCAGCTCACGCGCGACCGCAGCCAGGCTGCCCTGCTTTACCAGGACTGAGAAAAACGCCAGATCAGAGAGCTCATTCATTATTAAATTAAAAGAAATAATAGACTGAATAAAGATGAATTATATGCCGCTTTAACAGCTATACAATCCTCTACACGATAAGCCGCCGCCGTCAGGAGTCAACTATGTTAGAAGGGTTTCCAGGATTCGCTGGATTTGAACGACACACCGCAGAAGTCAACGGTGTCAGGATCGCCTACATCAAAGGCGGCAGCGGCCCCGCACTGCTCCTGCTGCACGGTCACCCACAAACCCATGTGATCTGGCACAAAGTTGCCCAGACCCTGGCGCAGCACTACACCGTCATCGCCAGCGACCTGCGCGGCTATGGCGACAGCGACAAACCGCAAGGCTTGCCCGACCACAGCAATTACTCAAAACGCGTAATGGGTGTAGACCAGATCAAATTGATGGCGCATCTGGGCTTCGATCAATTCCTGTTGATGGGACATGATCGCGGTGGCCGCGTCGCCTATCGCATGGCACTCGATCATCCGGAAGTCATACGCAAGCTGGTGGTGCTCGACGTCGCCCCTACCCTCGCCATGTATGAAAAAGCAAATCGCGCCTTCGCCACCGCTTACTACCACTGGTTCTTCCTGACGCGCCCGGCACCATTCCCGGAAACACTGATCAACTCGCATCCGGACGTCTACCTGCAACACACCATCGCCGGACGCAGCGCCGGGATGAAGCCATTTACACCTGAAGCCTATGCCGAATACCTGCGCTGTCTGCGCGACCCGGCCACCATACACGGCATTTGCGAAGACTATCGCGCCAGCGCCGGCATAGACCTCGAACACGAACGGGAAGACCTCGCCGCCGGTAACAAGATACAAGCACCTATGCTGACCTTGTGGGGCAAACATGGCGTGATCGAACAATGCTTCCAGCCACTCGAAGAATGGCAGCACCTCGCCGCCAAGGTACACGGCCATGCGCTCGATTGCGGCCACTACATACCGGAAGACGAGCCGCAGCTCTTGCTCGATGAAGTGCTGCCCTTCCTCTCCAACTAAGCACCAGCCAAGAACACGCACCATGTCTACACGCACGCTATACCAAAAACTGGTGGACTCGCACACAGTCAGCCGTCTCGATACACAGCACGTGCTGCTGTATGTCGACCTGCACATCATGAATGAATACACCAGCCCGCAAGCCTTCGCCGGTTTAAAGGCTCAGGGACGCACAGTGCTGCGCCCGCGCCAGCAACTGGCCGTCGTCTCGCACATCATTCCTACCCATCCTGTACAGGTCGGCCAACGTGTCATCTTCGATCCGCCATCTGCGCTGCAGGCCAGCAACCTGAAAAAGAATTGCCGCGAATACGGCATCAAGCTGCTCGATACCAACGATGCCGAACAAGGGATAGAACACATCATCGCGCCGGAACACGGCTGGGTCCGTCCGGGCATGGTGGTGCTGTGCGGCGATAGCCACACCACGACTTATGGCGCACTGGGCGCACTCGGTTTCGGCATCGGTACCTCAGAAGTCGAACATATACTTGCGACGCAGACCCTGGTCTATCGCCTCGCCGATAACATGCGCATACGCGTCGATGGCACTTTACCTGTCGGCACTTCGGTCAAGGATCTGGTCTTGCTCATCATCAGCCGTATCGGTGCACAAGGCGCACGCGGCTATGCGGTGGAATTCTGCGGCAGCACCATAGATGCACTGTCGGCAGAAGCACGCATGACCTTATGCAATATGGCAGTCGAAGCCGGTGCGCGTGCCGCATTGATACGTCCCGATGCAACGACCTTTGCTTACATCCGCGAACACGCGCTCGAACTCGACGAAGCTGCGTTTGCACAGGCGCAGCAAGACTGGCTGACACTGTACTCAGATCAGGATGCACAGTTTGAAGCTGACCATCATTTCAACGCCACTGAAGTCGCACCCTACATCACCTGGGGTACCAGCCCGGATCAGGCGATACCGGTCGACGGCCACATACCGGACACCGCACACAACGACAACAAGGCACTGCACTACATGGGCTTGTCCGCTGGCGCATCCTTGCTCGGCATGCCGATAGAACGCGTCTTCATCGGCTCCTGCACCAATGGTCGCATCGAAGACTTGCGTAGCGCCGCCAGCATCATCGCCGGTCGCCATGTCGCCAAAGGCGTACGTGCAATGGTGGTACCAGGTTCCGGTACAGTGCGACGCCAGGCCGAACAGGAAGGCCTGGCCGATATTTTCATCAAAGCCGGTTTTGAATGGCGCCAGCCAGGTTGCTCGATGTGCCTGGCAATGAATGACGATGTGCTGACACCGGGTGAGCGCTGTGCGTCGACCACCAATCGTAACTTCGAAGGACGCCAGGGACGCGAAGGCCGCACCCATTTAATGAGTCCGGCGATGGCGGCAGCAGCAGCGATACGCGGCTGCATCTCGGATGTACGTGAACTGGATAAGGAGCTGGCCCATGTCTGACGCAACATTAATGCAAGGAGTCGCAGCACCATTGTTGCTGGCCAATCTCGACACCGATCAAATCATGCCCAAACAATTCCTGCGCATCATCGACAAGGCAGGTCTGGCGCAAGGTGTACTGTACGACTTGCGCTTTCATCCGGATGGCAGCCCGCGCCCGGACTTCATCCTGAATCAGTCCGACTTCCGCTCCAGCAAGTTCCTGGTCGGCGGCCCCAACTTCGGTTGTGGTTCCAGCCGTGAACATGCAGTCTGGGGACTGCAGCAACTAGGGATAGAGGCCATTATTGCGCCCAGCTTCGGTGAAATTTTCTTTGGCAATGCATTGAATAATCGCCTGCTGCTGATCGCACTCGAAGAAGAAAAAATCGCAGCATTGTTAGCCGACATGGATGATGGCAATCATCAACTGACGATAGACCTTGATGCGATGACAGTCAGCAGTGCACAGCACAGCTTCCCGTTTACGCTGGGAGCTCGTCACCGTCAAATGATAGTTGAAGGGCTGGACATGATAGGTGCGACCATGCAGCTATTACCCGAGATAGAACGCTTCGAGGCCGGACACGATGCGCGCTACCCATGGGCCAAGGTATTGCCCGCCGCCTAAGCAGCAAGCCACACAAAATCAGGGCAAGTCCCGCACGATCTGATAATCCTTGTCGCTGACCGGGACAAAGCGCGTCACGTTCAGTTTGCGCATCAGATTTTCATTCGCATTGCCACCGCTATCGAGGAAGACGCCTATGATCTTTTTCTTGATATCGGCGCACAAGCGACTGCGCAAGACAAAAGGATTACGCGGGATTGCGGCCGAACGCCACAGCACCCGGAAGTCTTCTTTTTTGACGCCACTGTTTTCTATCGGCATCGCCAGGCTGGCACTGGAAATGAAAGCAGCATCTATCTTGCCCTTCTTCAGGTTTTGCATCGACTGATCGTGCGCACCGCTATATATCAACTGACCAAAGTATTTTTCCAAAGGCGTCTGGATCACGCGAGGAAAAACATGGCGCGGTATCAAGGCGCCCGAAGTGCTATCCGGATCAACCAGCGCCACGCTCCTGCCACGCAATGATTCTATGGTCTGGTATGGACCATTGCTGCGCACAATCAGGACTGAGTGATAGAAGGTGTCTTCTTCGTTCTGCCCCGGCATCTTGCGCGACACCGTCGCAAAGGCAGTGATACCCGGGTCCTGTTTTTTCGCCGATACATAAGCAGCAGGCCCCAGGCGTGCCAGATCAACCGCGCCCGACAATAAATCCTCTATCACAGCGCCATATGAAGTCGGCATCACCACCTCCACCGGTATCCCGAGTGCAGTCTGCAAATCGGCAAACAAGGGCTTGAGTGAGGCCACATCTTTTTGCAAATCACTTTGCGGCACCAGCGAAAAATGCAGACGTGCTGGTCGCTCGCATTCAGCGGCATATACCGATGTCGTCAGCAATAACAGACCCCAAGCCAGGGCGCGGAACATATCGCTTATGGTGTGCATGTAATCTCCCCTATGTAGGCGTGAACCTGCCACGACGCAAAATCTCGACTATTCCAGCGGCTTCTACCGGCCGCTTGAAATAAAAACCCTGCACCTGATCGCAACCCGCTGTCTTCAGGTGCACCAATTGCTCCTTGCTTTCCACGCCTTCGGCAACGACCTGCAAGCCGAGGTTATGTGCGAGCGAAATGGTAGATGCGACAATCACCGCATCACTATTGTCATTGCGGATATCGCGGACGAATGAGCGATCGATCTTGATCGCGTAGATAGGTAGTTTCTTCAGATTCTTCAAACCGGAAAAACCGGTGCCATAATCGTCGAGAGCAATTCGCAAACCGTTCGCTTTCAACTGCTCGAGTACGCGATTCGCGGTATCGAAGTCTTCGATGAAACAACCTTCAGTAATTTCTATTTCCAGCAATTCGGGTTCTATCTGATAGCGCGCCAGCGTATCCATCACGGTTTCCAGCAAGGCGCTGTCTTTCAGCTGCTTGGGCGAGACATTGATCGCAACCGGCACCAAAGGCAGACCCGCAGCCCGCCATTCGGCTATCTGTCTGCAGGCAGCATCGATTACCCAACGGCCCAGCAACACGATCAGGTCATTGTCTTCCGCCAGTGCGATGAAGTCGTTAGGGAAAATCAAACCATGTTCCGGATGCTGCCAGCGCACCAGTGCCTCCAGACCAACCAGGCCGAACTCCTGCAACTCCACACGCGGCTGGTAGTGCAGGCAAAACTCATCATCACGTATCGCACGCTTGAAGCGTGTCAGCAATTCCACGTCACGTGCCGACGATGCATTCAGCGAACTATCAAAGAAGCGATAGGTTCCGGCCCCGGCTGCTTTCGCGTTATACATCGCTGCGTCAGCATGGGTTAGCAGGGTCTCCACGTTTTGTCCGTCACGCGGATACAGCGCGATACCTATGCTCGGGCTGATTTCAATATCGTGGCCATCGAGGTCAGGGAAAGGCGCACGTACCACCTCCACCAGCTTCGCTGCAACCTTGGCGATATCGTTTTCAGATGTCATTTCCGAAATCAGCATGACGAACTCATCACCACCAAGACGGGCCAGCAAATCGTATTCCCGCAGCGATTCGCGCAAACGGCGCGCCACGCCCTGCAGCAGCAGATCGCCCACGGCATGACCCAGCGTATCGTTGATCAACTTGAATTTATCGAGATCGAGAAAGAACATCCCGTACAACTTGCGACTACGCCTCGCGCGTGCCAGTTCGGCGGCAGCCAGTTCATAAAACAGCATGCGGTTGGGAATGCCAGTCAGGTAATCATGCGAAGCCTGCAGCAGCGCACGTCCTTTTTCTTGCTCCAGTTGCCCGATCAGACTGCGTTTTTCCTGTTCTGACGCGGCCAATACGTTGTACAGGCGACGCTGGCGGTATGCGATCACCAACAAACCAAACATCAACAAGACTACCGCGATCGAAACCACGATTGCCCGCTGCAGGTAATCGCGATGCCGCGCGGTCAGGCGTGCCATTACATAGCTTTGGTCGCGGGTGACGACAACCGTAAACGGATAACTGGCCAACATGCGGAACACGGCAATTTCCTGCTCTGCTGCACCAGGCCGGTTGGCGCTGATTACGCCCTCCTCATCCTGACCCAGCAGGAATTTGCCGTAATCCGACCCGGCATAGTCGACACCGGCAGCCAGGCCCGCGCCGTTTAGTTCAGCCAATTGGTATGCGTCACGCGTCAGGATCTCTATGCGACCGCCATGACCCAGATGAATGTCCTTATACAAACGCAAAAAATAGCCGAGATCGATTACCGCTGCCAAAAATCCTTGCTGCCGGTCTGCTGTTGCAAATGGAATCACAATCGGTACACGCCATGCCGAGCTATCGCTAACCGATGGCCGCCCTACTATCAGCTGGATATCATTCCCGCTCGCTAATGACTTTTCTTGGACCGTCTGTACCAGTTGCATCAGCTCTGGTTCCGACTGGCGGTTGGCGGATGATTGCAGCAGCCTGGCTTGCCCGTCAAAGATTGCTATCCGCAGATAAGCCGGGTCGCCACTGAGTAAAGGTTTGAGTTGCAGCTCGGAGAAGCGCTCCTCTTCCATCATGGAACGCCCTATCCTGGCGTAATGGCTGGCGCGCTCCAATACCTCATTGAGATTGGTGGCGACAATGGATGCGATATTCTGACCGTCTGAAATCGAGCTTTCCAGCACCAGCTCTTTCTCATGCGCCATGCGTGACAAAGTGCCCCACCAAATGATCGCCAGCATCGCGAACGCCAGCAAAAAGGTAACGGGAACCAGACCTTTTTCCCCGAGGATCAGATTATTGCCGTGCTTTTTCAGGAAGTGGAGGACGGATTGCAAGGTGGCGGATGCGAATATGAATGACGCGTGGATGCTGGATGAATGGCGCTGTGAGCGCAAAGTTGCTGTTGGCCAATGTTAGTCAGCAAACATTTCAACTTAATGACAATTGCCCCAAGTCTTGTGCCGGATGAGGCTAGAGCACCACAACTGGCAAAGGCAGCGAGCGGGATTCTATGTCGGATAGGGAGCAGCGTCCATCTGGGTGACAGTCTGGGCATGATGCGATCAGACAGGAAAAATTTTTACCTGACCACTGCCGCTGTCATCGTACTGTCATTTTCGGTCTGTACAGTACACCTGTTTGCCACACTCCACTATAGGTTTGGGTGAACGCAACACCAGCCTGCCTCCTCACCGATGCGGGCTTTTTTTATTTCTGCGTGACTTCGCTTGCGGCTGCCGCCGTTTACAGTCGGCCGCAGAATTCGTAACAATTGTAAGCAGATGAATACTTTGCTTAAATATCTCTGGCAGAGGCTATATAGTTTAGCTATCAACACTCTCAACACTCAACACCATGAAACGTCTACTTTTAGCCTTGGCCGCAGTTGCCGTCACCAGCAGCGCAGTCGTACCTATGCAAGCGATGGCGCAAGTCAGCGTCAACCTGAATATCGGTACCGCTCCGCCACCACTACGTTATGAACAAGTGCCGCCACCACGCAGTGGTTACGTATGGGCACCGGGTTACTGGAACTGGAATGGTCACCAGCACGTATGGGCGCAGGGTCACTGGGTAACGGCTCGTCCTGGCTACGTCTATCACCGCCCGGAATGGCGTCAGGATAATGGGCGCTGGTATCTGCAGAATGAGAGATGGCAGCAAAGCCGCTACGACCGTCCGCATCATAAAGACAAACACTATGATAAGCACTACAAGGACAAACATTACAGGGATGATCACGGCTATCACTGCCCACCGGGACAAGCAAAAAAAGGTAACTGCTAATCCAGGAACCTGAACCCGAACACAACACAGCACGCCTGCGAGCCACTCTCAGGCGTGCTGTTTTCATTTGATGGTGCATTTTCACGCACCTCAAACACGACTCTCAAATCCCCGCAGTAACACGCATTGATATCCGCGCCGCCTTGCATTGTTCCCCAAACGCATGCACGAGATAGTCGATTGCACTACACTCGCAATCACCAGTTCATTTATTAATCCGGACAACGGTCCTTATTTGCACCTTGCAGAAAATAAATTTCAATCAGCGTACAAGACTGCAACAGCATCCTTAAAGAGATCAAATGAATACGACCATCAAACTCACTTCCTTTTCCCACGGCGGCGGTTGCGGCTGCAAGATCGCGCCCGGCGTGCTGGCTGATATCCTCAAGAACTCAAGCGGCTTTCCGGTTCCCAAGGAGTTGATGGTCGGGATAGAAACCTCCGATGATGCTGCCGTCTACAAACTCAATGATGAGCAGGCACTGATTGCGACTACCGATTTTTTCATGCCTATCGTTGATGATCCTTATGACTTTGGCCGCATCGCAGCGACCAATGCGATCTCCGATGTCTACGCGATGGGTGGCACGCCGATCATGGCACTCGCGCTGGTCGGCATGCCTATCAATCAGCTACCACTGGACACCATAGGCCAGATCATCAAAGGTGGCGAATCCATCTGTGCCGAAGCCGGTATTCCGATCGCTGGTGGCCACACCATCGATTCGGTCGAACCTATTTATGGCTTAGTCGTACTCGGCCTGGTCCATCCATCCAAAGTCAAACGCAATGCCGATGCCAAAGCGGGCGACAAACTGATACTCGGCAAACCACTGGGTGTAGGCATACTGTCTGCGGCACTAAAGAAAAACGTCCTGGATGACGCTGGCTACGCCGCGATGATCGCCAACACTACCAAACTGAATAAACCCGGCATGGCTTTATCGAGACTGGATGGCGTGCATGCGTTGACGGACGTCACCGGTTTCGGCCTGCTCGGCCATTTGCTGGAACTGGCGCGCGGCGCAAATCTGACGGCGACGCTGCAAATGCCGTCCATCCCCTTGTTGCCTGGCGTGCTGCAACTGGCTGAGCAAGGTTGCGTCACCGGCGCTTCAGGCCGCAACTGGGATGCCTATGGTCATGATGTGACATTGGCAACGGGTGTCAGCGCCGTAGAAAAAGCCTTGCTGAGCGATCCGCAGACTTCGGGGGGGTTGCTGGTGGCCTGCGATCCGGCCGCAGTGGACGAGGTATTGGCATTATTCCAACGCGAAGGTTTTGCCCATGCGGCGGTCATAGGGGAAATGTCGCCAGGAGCTGCCAGCGTCGAAGTGCAGGCCTGAAAACGGCCTGCCTTTTGCACATAGACAAGAGCGAAACCAGGCCTGGCGCGGCCTGGTTGCATTATCAAATCTACAACGCAACACTGCGCTAAGCTATATCGGGCTTGACAGTGCGCCCCTGCATCACCTAAAGTTAGCCCTATGTTTTCTGCACACCACATTCCTTCCGCATCCAAGCACATCGCTGGCATCTCGCTATCGACGCTGCTATCGCTACTACTAGCTTAGTAGCGTGCCCCTGTGTTGCCCGCAACACACCAGTAATACCGTCGCAGTAAATACAGCAGTACAACCGAGTTATCCGTAACCATCATGCCTATCAAGCCGATTTCAGCAGTGCGCATCAATGGCGATTTGTTCGCCGGGATGAGCTTCGCTCGTTCATTGGCTTTGCTATTGCTACCGATCGGTTACCTGACCTAGCGCACGTGGCAGTCAGGTAGCCCATCGCCACCCCTGACGCTTACCCCGATTGAACGAAGAATTTAAGGACTTATCATGATGTTGACTAACCCGGCTGCGAAATACCGCGCCTTCCCTCCCGTGCAACTCAAGGACCGCACCTGGCCAAACCGCGTGATCAGCACACCGCCGATCTGGATGAGCACCGATTTGCGTGATGGCAACCAGGCTTTGATCGAACCGATGAACCATGAAAAGAAGCTGCGCTTCTTCGACATGCTCCTGAAAATCGGCCTGAAAGAAATTGAAGTCGCCTTCCCTTCCGCTTCGCAAACCGATTTCGATTTCGTGCGCAAGCTGATCGACGAAAAGCGTATCCCGGACGATGTCACCATCGAAGTCCTGACCCAGGCACGCGAAGATTTGATCCGCCGTACCGTGAACTCCGTAGTTGGCTCACGTCGCGCCATCGTGCATATGTATAACGCGACGGCACCTGCATTCCGCCGCATCGTTTTCAATATGTCGAAAGAAGAAGTCAAGGCACTCGCGGTCGCCGGTACCAAGCTGATCCGTGAATTGACCGATGCACATCCTGAAACTGAATGGGTATTCCAGTATTCGCCGGAAACCTTCAGCATGACCGAACTCGATTTCGCCAAGGAAGTCTGCGACGCCGTATCCGAAGCATGGCAGCCTACACCTGAGCGCAAGATGATCATCAACTTGCCAGGCACGGTTGAAGCCAGCACCCCTAACGTCTACGCCGACCAGGTTGAATGGATGCATCGCAACCTGGCGCGCCGCGACTCCATCATCCTCAGCGTGCACCCACACAATGACCGTGGTTGCGCAGTCGCTGCTGCCGAGCTGGCAGTGATGGCTGGTGCCGATCGTATCGAAGGCTGTTTGTTCGGCAATGGCGAACGTACCGGCAACGTCGACCTCGTCACGCTTGCACTGAATCTTTATTCGCAAGGCATCAATCCTGGCCTCGACTTCTCCGACATCGATGAAATCCGTCAATGTGTGGAAGAGTGCAACCAGATCCCGGTCCATCCGCGTCACCCATATGTCGGCGACCTGGTCTATACCGCCTTCTCCGGCTCGCACCAGGATGCAATCAAAAAAGGTTTTGCCAAACAAAAGCCGGATGAAATCTGGGAAGTGCCATACATGCCGGTTGATCCGGCCGATCTCGGCCGTAGCTACGACGCCGTGATTCGCGTCAACAGCCAGTCCGGTAAAGGCGGCATGACTTATTTGCTCGAACAGGAATATGGCCTGGTCTTGCCACGCCGGCTGCAAATCGAATTCAGCCGCGCCGTGCAACGCATCACCGATGAAACCGGCGGCGAAGTCGCAGCCAACGACATCCACACCATCTTCAACAGCGAATACCTGAACGCGGTCACGCCTTACCACTACCGCAACCACCACATCGACGACTCGAAAGACGGCGAAGTGCAAATCAAGGTAGAACTGGAAAAAGATGGCCAGCCGGTCTCGATGGAGGGTAGCGGCAACGGTCCTATCGACGCCTTCATCAATGCACTCGGCCTGAACATCAAATTGATGGATTTCCATGAGCACGCAATTGGTGCAGGTGCCAGCGCGAATGCCGCCAGCTATGTAGAACTGCGCGTCAACAACGGCGTCACCCGCTTCGGTGTCGGTATTGATGGCAACATCGTCACAGCCTCCTTCCGCGCCGTACTGAGCGCGGTTAACCGTGACATCGCCCTGGCCAGCTAATCAGCTACGTCAGCAAACAAAAAGCCGCTGCCTGTCAGCGGCTTTTTTACGCCTGTAAATTGACACCTGGCACGAAATACGGCAAGGTCACCTCACCTCCAGTTTCCACGGTAAGTCGTATGCGCCGGATTTTCCTCTTACCTGTAATCCTCCTGATCGCTGCCTGCGGCACCTTGCTCAGCACGCAGCTGGACAGCCTGTACGGCCCGCCCGATCCGACCCGCTTTGACGTGCCCTTGAAGCCAGCAGCCGACGCGTCCTATCTGCAAACCATACAACCGATACTCAACCAGCGCTGCGTCGTCTGTCATGCCTGCTATGACGCTCCGTGCCAGCTTAAAACCACCAGCTGGGATGGCCTGGCGCGCGGCGCCAATAAGACCACTGTGTACGATGCGTCGCGCCTGCTGGCGGCAGATCCTTCGCGCCTCTACATCGATGCGCAAAAACCTTCGGAATGGCGCCAGCGTGCCTTCTTCCCGGTCATGAATGAACACATGTCTACGCCGGAAGCGAATCGCGCGGTAGGTCTGATTCATCGCATGCTGATGCTGAAAAAGCAGCATCCGTGGCCGGCAGAAGCCGACCAGCACAGCAAGCTGGATATCTCGGCAGACCGCGCCAATATGTGCCCGACCGATTTTGAAATGGCAGCCTACGAACGCAAGGAGCCACTGGCAGGCATGCCTTTCGGCCTGCCCGGCCTGTCGCCGGAAGAACATCGCAAAGTGACGACATGGCTGGAACAAGGCGCGCCGTATGAAGGACAGCCTGCGGTACCGGCAGCAGTAACAGCCAAGGTTCGCCTGTGGGAAAAGTTCCTCAACGGCGACACGCTGAAGGAGCAGCTGTTCGCACGCTATGCCTACGAGCATCTATTCCTCGCGCACCTGTACTTCGGTGACGGCATCAGCAACGACAAGCTGCGTAACTACTTCAAGCTGGTGCGCTCAACTACACCGCCGGGACAGCCTGTCAACATCATCGCGACAGCAAGGCCGGTCGACGATCCCCAAACCAGCCGCGTCTACTATCGCCTGGTGGAAGAACGCGAAACCATCGTTGCGAAAACGCATATGCCATATCGCCTCGATGCAAAGCGCATGGCACGCTGGCGTCAGCTCTTCTTTGCAGCACCGTATGACGTGAACAAGCTGCCGGGCTACAGTGAAGAAACCGCGGCCAATCCATTCGCCACCTTCGCCCAGCTACCGGTCGGTGCGCGTTATCGCTTCATGCTGGATGAAGCGGAATTCACCATCATGGGTTTCATCAAAGGCCCGGTATGTCGCGGCCAGGTCGCGCTGAATGTGATCCAGGATCAGTTCTGGGTCACCTTCCTCGCACCTTCCGACAACTATGACAAGGATGTCGACGCCTTGCTGCAGCAAAGCTCGGAACTGGCACGCCTGCCGACAGGCAACCGCACGACCGGCATCCTCGCGCCGTGGCTGGCTTACGGCAAACTGGAAAACGAATATCTGAAAGCACGCTCCGAGTTGTTGGCCAAAGTCATCAAGAAGCCGGCTGATGTGAACCTCAATCTGATCTGGGATGGCGACGGCAACAACGACAATGCCGCACTCACCGTATTCCGTCATTTCGACAATGCGAGCGTGGTCAAAGGCTTTGTCGGTGACACACCGAAGACTGCCTGGGTCATAGGCTATCCGCTACTGGAACGCATCCACTATCTGCTGGTTGCCAACTACGATGTGTATGGCAACGTCGGCCATCAACTGGCGTCCAGGCTGTATATGGATTACCTGCGTTCGGAAGGCGAATCGACTTTCCTGATGCTGCTGCCGAAGGCACAACGCAACGCAGTCCGTGACAGCTGGTATCGCGGTGACAGCCAGTCGGTGCGCGAACAAGTCTATGGCGGACCGGCGACCACCCTGAATGTCGATAGTGGCATACGCTATGCCAGCAATGATCCGAAAAAAGAATTGCTGGAGCTGATGCGCAAACGACTCGCTCCCGTCATCGCTACCAATCTGGACTGGCGCAAACAAACACCGGCATCCTTGCAGGCACCGCTACAAAAACTCGCTGCCAGCAAAGGCCTTGCTTTGCAATGGCTGCCTGAAACTGCGGTACTGGTGGTCGAAGCACCGGATGGCAAGGCACGCAGCTACAGCATCATGCGCAACACTGCACACGCCAGCGTCTCGCATCTACTGGGTGAAAGCAAAGCATTGGTACCCGAGGAAGACACACTGACCCTGACTCCCGGCATAGGCTTCAGCTATCCGAATGCCTTCTATCGCGTCAGCGCGACGGATTTACCGGCCATGGTCACAGCACTGCAAGGCTTGCGCTCGGAACGTGACTACGCCGCCTTTACGCAACGTTGGGCAGTACGACGGGATAACAAGGATTTCTGGGCGTTCAGCGATACGCTGCACCAGCGCTATTTCACTGAGCAGGCACTGGAAGCAGGCATACTGGATTACAACCGACTGGAACTGCGCTAGTCTGCGGCAGGAAGCTAGCGTCTAGCGCGCCAGCCGGATACCGCTGAATTGCCAGCGTGCAGAGGAAGGAAAGAAGTTGCGGTAACTGATGCGCGCATGACCGACCGGCGTCACACACGATGAACCGCGCAATACATACTGGTTGGACATGAACTTGCCGTTGTACTCGCCCAGCGCACCAGCGGCAGTCTGATAGCCGGGATATGCAGCGTAACTGCTGCTGGTCCATTGCCAGCACGTGCCTAACAGCTGCGTTAATTCCACCGAACTCTGAGCCGCATGCTCCCACTCCGCCTCGGTCGGCAAGCGCGCGCCACTCCAGCGCGCATAAGCATCCGCTTCAAAATAGGAAACATGCGTCAACGCCGCGTTCAGGTCGAGCGGCCGCAAACCGTGCAAGGTAAACGCATGCCAGCCACGGTCGTGCTGCCAGTACAGCGGATGTGCGGCTTGCTGGGTCTGCACCCAGTCCCAGCCTTCCGATAACCATAAGGCCGGGTCTTCATAACCACCCGCTTCGACGAAAGCCAGGTATTCGCGATTCGTCACCAACCGTGTCGCCAGCGCATACGCTTCTACAAACTGGCGGTGCCGCGGCACTTCATTATCAAAACAAAAGCCGCCGCCTTCATGCCCGACCTGCACTACCCCGCTATCGAATGACAACCACTCCAATGCCGGTGGCAGGTCCGCCATCGCATAGGGAGTTGCAGCATAGGCTGGCTTTAAGGGATTACGCGAAAACAAATGCAAGACATCGGTCAGTATCAATTCCTGATGCTGCTGCTCGTGTTGCAAACCCAGTTCCAGCAAAGAGTTGATTTCTGCCTGCTGTGATGCCGACCACGTTTGCGACAGCAAAGTCTGTATACGTGCATCCACAACGCGGCGATAAGCCAGCACTTCATCAAATGGCGGACGCGTCAACAAGCCGCGCTGCGCACGTGCATGCTTGTCACCGACACCGTTGTAGTAGGAATTGAAAAGCACACGAAACGCCGGATGATGCGGCTGGAAATTGGCTTCGTAGCGCTCGAGGATGAAGGTTTCAAAAAACCAGGTGGTATGCGCCAGGTGCCATTTGACCGGGCTCGCATCCGGCATCGACTGCGCGGCGCAATCCTCTTCCGACAGTGGCGCGGCCAGCGTCAGTGTATGTGCGCGCACTGCCAGATAACGCGTAAGGCTCTGATGCGGTAGCAGCAGATGGATGGTTTCTGTCTGTACGTTCATTGCAATCCGTCATGTTATTGATAGAACAGTTACGGGATGCCGCTTGCTACAGTCTACTGCTGTCCGACGCAGTTCGCACAATCGCATGTTCAGTTCACATGTGCATGGCACACCATGAACCACTGCTGCGGGTCAGCCCAAAAAGACAGGCGGCCGAATCCTGCCTGCTCCAGCAAATCTGTAAAGCTGCGCTGTGTGTACTTATAACTATTTTCTGTATGGATGCGTGCACCGCGTTCAAAGTGCCGCTCACCTTGCGGCCAGCGTACCGTGAGTGCGGATACAGCTTCCAGATGCATTTCTATCCGGCTTTCCTGCGCATTGAAAAAGCCACGATGCCGCCATGCCTGTACGTCGAAATCCGTACCTAGCAAATGATTCAGATGACGCAACAGGTTCAGGTTAAACGCCGCCGTCACACCCAGCGCGTCATCGTAAGCTGCATCGAGTATCGCCTTGTCCTTGACCAGGTCCACGCCTATCAGCAAGCCACCGTCGTCGTCGCAGGCAGCGCGTATGCGTTGCAGGAACAGCAGCGCTTCATCCGGCGTGTAATTGCCTATCGACGAACCGGGATAAAAGAACAAACGTTTGGCCTCGCGCACGCTATCCGGCAGTAGCAGCTCATGGGAAAAATCCATGCCTATACCGGTCATGACGATGGATGGGAATTGCTGCTGCAAACGCTGCAAGGCATCGCGCAGGAAATTGACTGAAATATCGACCGGCACATATTGCACCGGTTGCAGCACCGGGAACAGGCGCGCGGCCTTGGCGCAATTACCGGCACCGAGATCAATCAGGGTGCTGCCACTGCCTACTGCTTGCGCAATCGCGCTGGCATGCGAGCGAAAGATAAGCGCTTCAGTACGGGTCGGGTAATACTCGGGCAGCTCGCAGATTGCTTCAAACAATTTGGAGCCAAGCGCGTCGTACAGATACTTGGGTGAGGTAAAAGGCTGTGCTGCGCTCAGGCCCGCGAGCAGTTCGTCACGGACATTCTGGTCATTCTGTTCGGTACACTGGATGAATTGCAGCAATCTGCGCTCCCGTGATGCGTGAATCTGAATGACCCCGTTTAGCGATGACAGTTCCGGGATGACAGTTTATTTATCCGGCCAAGATAACGGTTGCAGCTGGATAAGCTGCCCCCATATTGCCTGAGAAGCAGCGCTTTTCGGTATTTTTTACACGGTTTGCAGGAAAAATAGCGCGCCTCGACTGGTGTTAAGCTACGCCTGCACGCCCGCCGCAGCGCAGTATATTAAATAAGCGTTAAATCCTGTGACAGGACGCCAGTTATAGGTCTTCATTCATCAGTACATCAAAACACGGTATCCATGGCCATCCAGACGTCCAGAGAATTGCAAAAAGGTAGTATCGCCACCCTGCGCGGTTTGCTTAAATTTTTGTTGCCTTACAAGAAGCAGTTTGTACTGGCCGGCATCGCGCTGATCGTTGCGGCCGCTGCCACGCTGGCGATACCTTATGCCTTCCGCCAGATGATAGACCTCGGCTTCGGCGCGAACGGCATGCACGATACTTCCAGCATCAATACTTACTTCATCGCATTGTTCGGCGTGGCCTGTGTGCTCGCCATCGCGACCGCGGCACGTTTCTATATGGTGTCCTGGCTGGGCGAACGCGTGACTGCCGATGTGCGTAATGCTGTGTATTCACATGTGGTCACTCAAAGCCCGCAATTTTTTGAGACCACGCAAAGCGGTGAAGTGCTATCGCGCATCACCACTGATACCACGCTGATACAAACCCTGATCGGCACCAGCATCTCGATGGCATTGCGTAATGCGCTGCTGTTCGCCGGTGGTTTGGTGATGCTCTTCATCACCAGCATCAAGCTCTCCTCCATCATTCTCGTCACGCTGGCTTTTGTGGTGCTCCCTATTGTCTGGTTTGGTCGCCGCGTGCGCAGCCTGTCGCGCGATTCACAGGATCGTGTCGCCGATGCCTCGGCACTGGCCGGGGAGATCCTGAATGCGATGCCGACCGTGCAAGCCTATACCCATGAAAAAATCGAAGCGCAGCGCTTCGGCAAAACCGTAGAGAACGCATTCAAAACGGCGATGCGCCGCATACGCGCCCGTTCGCTGCTGACCATGATCGCTATCCTGCTGGTATTCGGCGCGATTGTTTTCGTACTGTGGCTGGGCGCACATGCAGTGATAGACGGCACCATGAGCGGCGGCCAGCTCGGCCAGTTCATCTTGTACTCGGCTATCGTGGCTGGCGCGATAGGCGCCTTGTCGGAAGTACTGGGCGATGCGCAACGCGCCGCTGGCGCCACCGAGCGCCTGCTGGAATTACTGTCGGTACAGTCACCGATTTCATCGCCGGCCCAACCACGTGCATTGCCGCCACGCCGCGCCAATGGTGCGGCACTGACGCTGGACCTGGTGACCTTTCACTATCCTTCACGTCCGTTGACACCGGCCTTGTCGAATCTGTCGGTCGCGATACAGGCCGGTGAAACCGTCGCCATCGTCGGTCCGTCCGGTGCCGGTAAAACTTCATTGTTCCAATTGCTGCTGCGTTTCTACGATCCGCAGGAAGGCGTAATCGAACTCGACGGCATCGATATTCGTGAACTCGATTTGCATGCGCTGCGCAACACCATAGGCATCGTGCCGCAAGACACGGTGATTTTTTCCGCCAACGCGATGGAAAACATACGCTATGGTCGGCCGCAAGCGACGGATGATGAAGTGATCGCGGCTGCCCGTCTGGCCGCCGCGCACGAATTCATAGAACGCCTGCCTGAAGGTTATCAATCTTTCCTCGGCGAACGCGGCGTACGTTTATCCGGCGGTCAAAGACAGCGCATCGCCATCGCCCGCGCCTTGCTGAAAAATCCACCGCTACTCCTGCTGGACGAAGCCACCAGCGCACTCGATGCCGAATCCGAACGCCTGGTACAAGGCGCGCTGGAAGCCGCGATGGTGGGACGTACTACCCTGGTAATCGCCCACAGGCTGGCCACGGTACAACGTGCCGACCGCATTATCGTCATGGAACATGGTCGCATCGTGGAAACCGGCACCCATGCCTCACTGGTCGCCGCTGGTGGCCTGTACGCCAGCCTCGCCGCACTCCAGTTTGGCCAGCATTGAAGCGGTTCTGCTAGACCCGGGCCGGAACCCGTTAAAATAGCGAATTCCCGGGAAATATAGAAATACCTATATTTCTGACAACTCAACCAAGAAAACGGACTACGCATGAAACAGTATCTTGACCTGGTGCAAACAGTACTCGATACAGGCACCTGGCAGGAAAATCGTACCGGCATCCGCACCATCAGCATCCCAGGCGCAATGTTGCGCTTCGATCTGCAAAAAGACGGCTTCCCCGCGATCACCACCAAACGCCTCGCTTTCAAATCAGTGATAGGCGAATTGATAGGATTCCTGCGCGCGACACGCAGCGCTGCTGACTTCCGCGCGCTCGGTTGCAAGGTGTGGGACCAGAATGCCAATGAAAATACCGACTGGCTGAACAATCCTTACCGTACCGGCCCGGACGACCTGGGACCGGTGTATGGCGTGCAATGGCGTCAGTGGCCAGCCTATAAATTGCTGGACGCCGATCAGCAGGCGCAAATCGCCGATGCGCAAAAGCGCGGCTTCCGCGTAGTGTCGGCTGTCAGCGATGAAGGCAAGGACAAGGTCTTGCTGTACAAGGCGATCGACCAGTTGCGTGATTGCCTGGACACCATCATCAAGAATCCGGGCAGCCGCCGCATCCTGTTCCACGGCTGGAACTGCGCCGACCTGGATGCGATTGCACTGCCAGCCTGCCACTTGCTGTACCAGTTCATCCCGAATGCGACCACCAGGGAAATCTCGCTCTGCCTCTACATACGCAGCAACGATATCGGCCTCGGTACGCCATTCAACCTGGCCGAAGCCGCTGCCCTGCTACACGTAGTCGGCCGCCTGACCGGTTATACGCCGAAGTGGTTCACCTACTTCATAGGCGATGCGCATATTTACGAGAATCACCTGGACATGCTCAAAGAGCAACTGACCCGTGAACCACATCCGGCTCCGAAGCTGGTGCTGTCGGACCGGATTCCCGATTACGCTGTCACCGGCAAATACGAACCAGAGTGGCTGGAAAAACTCGAACCGAGCGATTTCAGCCTGGAAAACTATCAACACCACGCGCCGCTGACCGCGCCTATGGCTGTTTAATCAGAAGAGACTATGCCTGCACACCTGACCATCGTCGTCGCTACCGATAGCAATAACGGCATCGGTATCAACAACACCCTGCCCTGGCATCTGCCGGAAGACCTGGCGCATTTCAAGCGCACGACCTCGGGCCACCCTATCATCATGGGTCGCAAGACCTTCGATTCGATCGGCCGTCCGCTGCCGAATCGCCGCAATATTGTTATCACCCGTAATGCAGAGTGGCAACATGCAGGCGTGGAAGCCGTCACCTCGCTGGACGCTGCCAAGGCGCTGGTCGGCGACAACCAGGCTTTCATCATCGGTGGCGCGCAAATCTACGCCGACACGGTGGGACAGGTAGACCGCCTGATCGTGACCAAAATCGACAAGTCCTTTGATTGCGACGCCTTCTTCCCTGCCATAGACCCAAAACTGTGGCAGGAAACCGCCCGTGAACAGCACCATTCAGAGGCCAATGGCTACGATTACGCCTACGTCACTTACGAACGTATCCGCTAATCTGAACGGTTTTGTAACACTGGCGTCACAGTAGGGACGCACTATGCCGCCTATCCTTTGATTGGCGGCTTTTTTCTCCCCAAATCGCACACATATCTGCGAAAATTCGCATTCTTTATCTGACGTACCAGATTAGCTGGTGCGCCGCACTTTTCGTCTTGTTGGAGACCTCATGAAATTTCGCTTCCCCATCGTCATCATCGATGAAGATTTCCGTTCCGAGAACACGTCCGGGCTCGGTATCCGCGCGCTGGCCGAAGCGATCGAGAAAGAAGGCATGGAAGTGCTGGGCGCGACCAGTTATGGCGACCTGTCGCAGTTCGCGCAGCAGCAATCACGCGCGTCCGCTTTCATCCTGTCGATCGATGATGAAGAGTTCGGCGCCGGTTCGTTTGAAGAAACCGATTACGCATTGAAATCGCTGCGTGCCTTCGTCGAAGAAATCCGCCACAAGAACGCCGATATCCCGATTTACCTGTATGGCGAAACCCGCACCTCGCGCGATATCCCTAACGACATCCTGCGCGAACTGCACGGCTTCATCCATATGTTTGAAGACACGCCGGAATTCGTCGCGCGCCACATCATCCGCGAAGCCAAGTCCTATATGGATGGCCTGTCGCCACCATTCTTCCGCGCACTGGTGCACTACGCACAGGACGGTTCCTACTCATGGCACTGCCCGGGTCACTCCGGCGGCGTCGCTTTCCTGAAATCGCCTATCGGTCAAATGTTCCACCAATTCTTTGGTGAAAACATGCTGCGTGCTGACGTCTGTAACGCGGTGGAAGAACTTGGCCAGCTGCTCGACCATACCGGTCCGGTCGCCGCTTCCGAACGCAATGCTGCGCGCATCTTCAATGCTGACCACTGCTACTTCGTCACCAACGGTACCTCGACCTCGAACAAGATGGTCTGGCACTCGACCGTTGCACCTGGCGATATCGTCGTGGTTGACCGTAACTGCCATAAATCCATCCTGCACTCCATCATCATGTGCGGCGCGATCCCGGTCTTCCTGATGCCGACCCGTAACCACCTCGGCATCATCGGCCCGATTCCACTGTCGGAATTCTCGATGGAAAACATCCGCAAGAAAATCGAAGCGAATCCATTTGCGCGCGAAGCGGCGAATAAAAAGCCACGCATCCTGACCATCACGCAATCGACCTATGACGGCGTGATCTACAACGTTGAAACCCTGAAAGACTTGCTGGACGGCGAAATCGACACCCTGCACTTCGACGAAGCATGGTTGCCGCACGCGACCTTCCACGATTTCTACAAAGACATGCACGCGATCGGCAAGGACCGTCCACGCGCCGAGAAATCGATGATCTTCTCGACCCAATCAACCCACAAATTGCTGGCTGGCCTGTCACAGGCATCGCAAATCCTGGTGCGCGAATCGCAAACCGTGAAGCTGGATCAGGACGCGTTCAATGAAGCCTATCTGATGCACACCTCGACTTCACCGCAATACTCGATCATCGCGTCCTGCGACGTCGCGGCGGCGATGATGGAAGCACCAGGCGGTACCGCACTGGTGGAAGAAAGCATTCTTGAAGCGCTGGACTTCCGCCGCGCGATGAAAAAAATTGATCAGGAATGGGGTCAGGATTGGTGGTTCCAGGTCTGGGGACCGGACAGCTTCTCGGAAGATGGCATAGGCTCGCGCGACGACTGGATGATACGCGCCGAAGACGCATGGCACGGCTTTGGCGACCTGGCTCCGGGCTTCAACATGCTGGACCCGATCAAGGCGACCATCGTCAATCCGGGCTTGTCACTCGATGGCAAATTCAGCGAATCAGGTATTCCTGCATCCATCGTCACCAAATACCTGGCAGAGCACGGCGTCATCATTGAAAAATGCGGCCTGTACTCATTCTTCATCATGTTCACCATCGGCATTACCAAAGGCCGCTGGAATACCTTGCTGACTGCGCTGCAACAGTTCAAGGACGACTACGACAAGAACCAGCCTATGTGGCGCATTCTGCCGGAATTCGCAGCTGCGAATCCACGCTACGAGCGCATCGGTCTGCGCGACCTGTGCCAGCAGATTCATGACTTCTACAAAGCCTATGACGTGGCACGCCTGACGACAGAGATGTATCTGTCCGACATGCAGCCAGCGATGAAACCGTCGGATGCATTTGCAAAAATGGCGCACCGTGAAATCGATCGCGTACCTATCGACGAACTGGAAGGTCGTGTTACTTCCATCCTGTTGACACCGTATCCACCGGGCATTCCTTTGCTGATCCCGGGCGAACGCTTCAACAAGACCATCGTCGACTACCTGCGCTTTGCACGTGACTTCAATGAAAAATTCCCGGGCTTCGAAACCGATGTCCACGGTCTGGTCACACGCGAAGTCGACGGCAAACGCGGTTACTTCGTCGATTGCGTCCGTCAATAACAGGGATATGCAATGAAGCCTCGTATCAGCGTCATCACATTAGCTGTCGATGACCTGGAACGAGCGCTGCGTTTCTATCGCGACGGTCTGGGATTGGCCACACAAGGCATCATAGGCAAAGAATTCGAACACGGCGCCGTCGCCTTCTTCGATTTGCAGGCCGGTCTCAAACTGGCATTGTGGCCACGCGCCAGCCTGGTACACGATGCCGGCATCCCCCGCTCTCCCGCCAGCTCCAGCGAACTCAGCCTCGGCCACAATGTCTCATCGAAAGCCGAAGTGGATGCGGTGATGTTGCAAGCCAGGAATGCCGGTGCCGAAATCGTCAAGGCGGCACACGATACTTTCTGGGGTGGCTACGCAGGCTACTTCAAGGACCCCGACCAGCATCTGTGGGAAGTCGTCTGGAACCCGGCATGGGATGCACCGGACTGAACACAGCAGCATCAGTCAATCAGAAATGTTTTATGAAAAAAATCGCACTCTTACTCGCTGCGCTGATCGCTACAGCCAGCAGCTTTGCAGCCGACAACGGCGGTCGTGTCATCAAGAGCGGACTCTTCCCTGCGACCAAAGGCATGGTAGTCGTCGCCGAAGGGGACTATGAACCGCGTGGTATAGGCAGCTACACGCTGCGCGTCTATGCAAAGAATGATCCGGCCTATCCATACGATGAATTCCTCACCGGCACCATACGCCCGCGTAACGGCACGGTGGAAAGCCTGACGTTCGCCGACATCGACCGCGACGGCACACCGGAAATCATCGTCACCACACGCTATGTCGGCAGCGGCAACTACGTCACGGTCGACGCCTTCCGCCTGCGCAAGAAGAACCTGCAACTCGTCACCTCGATTGCAGGCATGGATGCCGGCAAGGATGCGATACAGGCCTTGAAGAAAAAGCTCGGCAAATAAGAAATGAAACAGACGGGTGAGACGCTACTTTCATCCGTTCACACCCAGCTATTCCCCAGCAAAGCCACCAGGCTACCCACCAGCAGCAACCACAGCGGATGGATGCGCGTCTTCCACGCCAGCAAAGCGCTGACGACTGTAATCACGGTCAGTAGCCAGTTGCTATCCGATGCATGTGCAATCACTGCCGCACTGGCCGCCACGATCCCAGCCGTCACCGGCACCATGCCTGACTGTATGTAAGCACGCCACGGTTTATCCTTGAAACGCTCCCATGCGTGTAGCGACATGATGGTCAGCAACGACGATGGACCGAATTTGGCAATCGCAGTCACCAGCATCCCGGCCCAACCCGCCACCTGCCAGCCAACCAGATTTACTATCATCATGTTCGGCCCCGGCGCAGCCTGGCTCAAGGCAAACAAGGCACTGAATTCCTTGGCCGTCATCCATTGATGCACCTCGACGACCTGGCGCTGCATCTCCGGCAGGATGGCATTGCCGCCACCAAAAGCCAGCAGCGACAGTTGCGAAAAAATGAGGAATAAGGCGATCAGGGTCTGCGTCATTTCTTGCTCCTCGCGGTGACCCAGATACTCAGCGGCGTCATCACCAGCATCACCCACAGCAAAGGCCAGCGTAGCAATGCGATCGCGATGAAACAAAGTATCGCCACCAGCGCCATCAAATATTTTCCACGCAGCTGCACGATTATCTTCAGCGCCATCGCCACCAGCAAGCCGGCTGCGGCTGCCGCCAAGCCGGCAAATACATGCGCAACCTGCGCATCATTCTGGAAACGTTCATACAACATGCCGAGCAACACCAAGACTACAGACGGCATTGCGACCAGGCCCATGATGGAAACAAAAGCTCCTCTCACTCCGTGAAAACGCATACCGACCGCGACCGACAGATTAATCATATTTCCGCCGGGCAGAAACTGACACAGACCGAGTAATTCAGTGAACTCGGCTTCACTCAGCCAGCGCTTGTCTTCGACCAGCATGCGATGCGCAAGCGGCAAGGCGCCGCCGAAGGCCATCATGCCCAGCCCCAGGAAGCCGAGGAATAGTTGCCGCAACGTTGGTGCTGCGCCCTGCTCCATCGCGACTTCTGCTGTGTGTGTACTGCTTTCCATAATCTTGCTTCCGTCTCACATCTCAATAGGCGGAAGTTTACGCTTGCCGAGTCATTCAGTCTAATATATGGAATCGTCATTAAGCATACATAAAATATATGTCATCCATAGACCTGCGCCTGCTGCGCTACTTTGTCGTGGTAGCGGAAGAAGGCCATCTGACCAAAGCCGCGCAGCGTATAGGCATACAGCAGCCGCCGCTGAGCCAGCAAATCCGTGCACTGGAAAACGAGCTGGGCGTCACCCTGTTCCGCCGTATGCCACGCGGGATGGAACTAACCGAAAGCGGTCAGGCGCTACTGATCGATGCGCGCCTGATACTGGAGCAGGTCAACACGACGATAGAAGGCGTACGCCGCATCTCGCTCGGTGAAAGCGGCCGCCTCGCAGTCGGCTTCACCGAGTCGGCGGCACTGCATCCTTTCATTCCGGCCGTGATACGCGCGTTCCGGCAAAAATCGCCGGGCGTCATCATGGCGGTCGAAGAAAGCAACACCAATGAGCTGGTCGAGGACTTGCGCCACAATCGCCTCGACGTCGCCTTCATACGCTCGCCTATAGGCAGCGCTGCTGGCCTGAAAATGGAAACCATGCTGGTGGAAGAAATGATCGTCGCGCTGCCGATCACCCACAAGCTGGCACAACGACGCAAGAGCCTGCCGCTGACGGCATTAGCTGAAGATGACTTCATCCTCAACCGTCGCCCGAGCGGTCCCGGCCTGTACGACAGTGTGATCGCTGCGTGCCGTGCGGCCGGATTCAGCCCGCGTGTCGTACAGGAAGCAAAAAAGAATTTATCGACGCTGAGCCTGGTCGCAGCAGGACTGGGAGTCTCTATCGTGCCCGCCTCGATGCGGCACGTACAATTGAAGGAAGTGGTTTACCTGAAACTAGAACAGGCACCCGACTTACGTGCGCCGCTGCATCTGGCATATCGCGATGAAGCGCAATCGGGTGCTGCGGAGAAGATGATTATCGAAGCGAGGAAGCTGGCGCAGCGTTGAAGATATTAAATCTATTCCTGGAAACTGCGATCATACAAAGCAGTCAGCTCTTGCTCTGAAAGTTTATGGTCTGCACAAATACAATAGCCGCTACGCGACACAATCTTGTACGGGATCAAACCCAAAAAAGCTGGGACGAAATCATAATCATAGGAGTCGATCATGGTTTCGCTATACTCCACGCCCTTACACGCTAAAGCAGCTTGTTCATTCCACATGGTTTGCGCGGAGCCATAATTGGGAATAGGTCCCGCATTGGTTTGTACTTTGACATAGTACAAACCAGGCTTGACCAAACGAGTGGCCACACCACCTCCCAAAGGAGCGCGTTCTCCCGTACTAAGGTTATAACTGGAGGCACACCCTGCCAGCGCAGCAGACAAGGTTAAGAGAAGCAAAAATCTGGGGGACATCATGGTGACAGCTATACCTTCTCTGAAGTATTTAAAACCTGCTCATGGAATTTAGTGCGACGCTGATACTTTTAGCCGCGCACTTCTTCTTCGGCTTCTGCCGGTTGCACAGCAGGCTGTGCTTCTGGTTTCACTTCTGGTTGCGCTTGCGGCTGCACTTCAGGCTGCACCTGATTCGGTGCTTCGGTCTGTACTACCGGAGGTTTGGCCGTATGTTTGGCAACCTGCACGCCTTCGATAAAGCTTGCTGCATCTTTGGCCAGATCCTCAACCACCGCGTCGCCGCGGTGCGACATGCCGACCATGAAGCCTACACCTGGCACCGTAGGATGCTGGCAGTACAGCGAATTAAACTGCAGCATCAACTTCACGGTTTCAGTCGCTGAAGTAGCGGTCTTTGCCTTCATGTCTTCGGTTACACCGACATACTTTACGCATGGGTAACCACGCTGTTCGGTATATTCAAAATCAGCCGAGACTGGCTTGAAGCGCTCGACTGGCGAATCGGCTTGCACGCCTTGTTTCACCAGCTCCTCAAACTCACGCTTGCCCTGGAAATCGGGCAAGGCAAACAAACTGACTTGTGCGATAAAGCTTTCATTGACGGCCTCACCGGGACGGGCAAAAGCCAGCTCTGCCTGCGATGACTTGGCGATCATCCAGTCACCGGTCAGCGGTGCACGCACGTCCAGGAAAGCATTGGAAAACATCTTCCCGGCCGGTACCAACGCTTGTGCATGCGACAGCGCAGGCAGCGCGCACAGCAACGCGACCATGCGCGCATATTTCTTCATGGGGAAACCGCTCAGAGGCATCAGGTTTTAGGCAGGGTCACACCGTGTTGGCCTTGATACTTGCCGCCACGATCTTTGTACGATGTTTCGCAGACTTCATCGCTTTCAAAAAACAGCACCTGGGCGCAACCTTCACCGGCATAAATCTTCGCTGGCAATGGTGTGGTGTTGGAGAACTCCAGAGTCACATAGCCTTCCCATTCAGGTTCGAATGGCGTCACGTTGACGATGATGCCGCAGCGTGCGTAAGTTGATTTGCCGAGGCAGATGGTCAACACATTGCGCGGGATGCGGAAGTACTCGATGGTACGCGCCAGTGCGAAAGAGTTAGGCGGGATGATGCAGACATCGCTCTTGATATCGACGAAAGAGTTTTCATCGAAGTTTTTCGGATCGACTATGGTGCTGTTGATGTTCGTAAAAATCTTGAATTCATCGGCGCAGCGTATATCGTAGCCGTAAGATGAGGTGCCGTAGGAGACGATCTTCTGGCCGTTGGACTGACGCACCTGACCCGGCTCGAACGGTTCGATCATGCCGGTTTGCTCTGCCATGCGGCGTATCCATTTATCGGATTTGATGGTCATATTCTTCGATTTAAGTGAGTGTTGTAAGGAATTTCCGCAATTTTACGCGTTTTTTACTGCTTCACGGCATAACTCAGCTTGCAGGCAGCTTGTCCGGCACCACCGCACAAGGTGTATTTTTTCATCGCATTCAGATACTGTGCGGCTTTTTCCGGCGCAAGTCTCCACGGCAGGTTCATGGCTCGCTGCTCCACCGTCGCCGGCCTCCAGCCATATTGAATCTGAAAAAAATAATCCCTGCCCTCGGCATAGGCAATGAATGCCCCTTCCCCGTGTGGCGCGGCAGGACCATACGCATCGCAAAAACCACCACTCACGGCAAATGGAATGCCATTGAAGGTATTTATTCTTTGCACCATTTGGGCATTTTTACCGGGACAAGCTTTTTGCGCATCTTCCATGAATTTTTGCAAAAGAATCGCCGCGAAATTCATTTTCTGGTCCCTGATCTGCTGCAGGATTTCAGGATCTGGATACTTGAATCGCCTGACCAATAAATAACCGCCACGCCAAGATTCGATTGTTTCATCTTGAGGGATGTATTCAACGTAGTAATTACCGTCAGCCTCGCCTTCCATCCATGCCAGCCGCCATCCAGCAGGAGGCTCGAAATCAAGTCGTTCGCCTTGCACAGCGAAACTATCACCATCCGCTGCAGCAACACTACCCGCCAGCATGCATGAAATGATTGCCGCCAGGGCCACCTTACTCACTGTTTTCATTTGTCCCGCTTATTAAAATCAATATCGAATACCTGAAACCCGAAACTTAGCGCTGCATAGATTCCCACACCTTTTGCAAACGCTTGACCGATACCGGCATAGGCGTACGCAATTCCTGCGCAAACAGGGACACCCGCAACTCTTCCAGCAACCAGCGGAACTCCGTCATCTTCGGATCGCCATGGCGTTCCTTCAACGCCCGTTGCCACGGTGCTGCCGCCTGCTGCCATTCGGCCATCGACCGCATATCACGCGCCGGATCGGCACGCAATTTATCGATACGTACATTGATGGCTTTCAGGTAGCGCGGGAAATGCGTGAGATTGGTGTAATCGTTGTCCGCGATAAAACGTTTGCCCACCAGGCCCTGCAATTGCGCCTGCATATCGTTCACAGCCTGCATATGTGCTTTCACCGTTTGCAGCTTCTTCGGCAAAGCATGGTACTCAGTCAGCACCAGGCCCACCAGACGAGCAATCTCATTTACCAGCAAACCTAGCCTTGATTTGCCTTCATCCTTGCGTGCATTGAATTGCTCTGCCGTTTTCGGCAAAGGCTCTTGCAGGCAAGCGCGTTCCAGTCCGGCGTGGATGATCTGCTCACGCAATTCTTCCTGCGAACCCAGCGCCATGAACTGCATGCCCATTTGTTGCAAACCGGGGATATTCTTTTCCAGGTACTTCAGCTGTTCTTTCAACTGCAAGGCCAGCAAGCGGCGCAACCCGATCCGGTGCACACGCGCCGCTTCATTCGGATCATCAAACACTTCCAGGTCGCAATACGTGCCTTTGTCGACCAAGGCCGGGAAGCCGATCAGCGTTTGCTTGCCCTGCTGGATTTCCAGCAATTCCGGCAATTCGCCAAAGGTCCAGCTCGTCAGGTTTTGATGGATGCCGGTTGCGGCCGACATTGGTGATGTTGCCTTGTTGTTCGTTGCAGGTGTAGCCGCTTTACCAGGTACTTGCACTTGTGCCGCCTGCGCCATCGGTGCAGCCGTCTTTTCCGCGATGCGCTGGAAACTTTCGCGCGCCTGCCCACCAAACTCGTTACGCAAGGAAGCGAGGTTACGCCCCATTTCCAACTGGCGTCCATGCTCATCAATCACTTTGAAATTCATGAATTGATGGGCGGACAGGGTTTCCAGTTTGTAGTCTGTGGTCTTGCTGGCGATGCCGGTTTGTTCACGTACGTCAGCAATCACTGCATCCAGCAGGCTGCCTTTACCGAAGGCATGTGCTTCCTGCACGCGATCACAGAAACCAGCCGCGTAATCCGGCAGCGGTACGCAATGACGACGCAGCTTTTGCGGCAAGGACTTCAGCAGCAGATGCACTTTTTCCTTCAGCATGCCCGGCACCAGCCATTCGCAACGATCAGCCGATACCTGATTCAACGCATACAGCGGCACGGCCAGCGTTACGCCATCACGCGGCGTACCCGGTTCGAAGTGATAGGACAAGGCCATATCGACGCCAGCGACATTCATCACTTTCGGGAATAGCTCGGTGGTGACACCGGCTGCTTCATGCCGCATCAGGTCATCGCGATTCAGGTAGAGCAACTTCGGCTCTTTGGCCGTCGCATCCTTGTGCCACTTCTCGAAGCTGATGCCATTGTGGACATCAGCCGGGATCAGCTTGTCGTAGAACGCGGCGATCAGCTCATCATCGACCAGCACGTCGAGGCGACGTGATTTGTGTTCGAGGTTTTCTATCTCGCGCACCAACTTGTGGTTATGCGCAAAGAAAGGCGCGCGCGTTTCAAAGTCACCGCCTACCAGTGCATCACGAATAAAGATTTCACGTGCATCGGAAGGATTGATCAGGCCGTACTGGATGCGACGCTGGCTATACACCACGAGGCCATAAAGAGTCGCACGCTCATAGGCGGATACCTGAGCCGTACGTTTTTCCCAGCGCGGTTCGCCATAGGATTTCTTCAGCAAATGACCGGCCACACGCTCCAGCCATTCCGGCTGTATCTGCGCAATGCAGCGCGCATACAGACGCGTGGTGTCGACCAGCTCGGCCGCCATCACCCATTTGCCTGCTTTCTTGATCAGGCTGGAGCCCGGCCAGATATGGAATTTGATACCGCGGGCACCTAGGTAATGCGGCTCATCCTCAGCCTTGAAGCCGATATTGCCGAGCAAACCGGTCAACAGTGCGGTGTGCAACTGTTCATAGGTAGCTGGCGCTTCGTTCAGACGCCAGCCTTGCTCGCGCACGATAGTCAGCAGCTGCGAATGCACATCGCGCCATTCACGCAGGCGTAATTGCGACAGGAAGTTGGCGCGGCATTCTTCCTGCAGCAAGCGATTCGATTTCTTGTGCGCGATCGCATCTTCAAACCATTTCCAGATTTTCAGATAGCTACTGAATTCCGATTTTTCATCGGCGAATTTTTTGTGTGCATTGTCCGCCGCAGCCTGTGCTTCCATCGGCCGGTCACGCGGGTCCTGCACCGACAAGGCGGCAGCGATGATCAGTACTTCAGTCAGGCAGACATTGTCTTTCGCCGCCAGGATCATGCGCCCTACGCGCGGATCCAGCGGCAGTTTGGCCAGTTCACGACCCAGGCGTGTCAGCTTGTTTTCATCATCGACTGCGCCCAACTCTTGCAGCAACTGATAACCGTCGGCGATCGCACGGCCCAGCGGCGGTTCGATGAAGGGGAAAGTTTCCACATCGGTCAGATGCAGCGACTTCATGCGCAGGATGACGGAAGCCAGCGACGAGCGCAGGATTTCCGGCTCGGTGAATTTAGGTCGCAGCAAATAATCCTGTTCGTCATACAGACGGATACAGACACCAGCCGAGACACGACCACAACGACCGGCGCGCTGGTTCGCTGCCGATTGTGCAATCGGTTCTATCTGCAGCTGTTCAACCTTATTCCGATAGCTGTAGCGCTTGACGCGTGCCAGCCCGGCATCGACCACAAAGCGGATACCAGGCACAGTCAGCGACGTTTCGGCGACGTTGGTAGCCAGCACGATACGACGTGCATTCGATATCTTGAATACGCGCTCCTGCTCCTGCACCGACAGACGGGCAAACAGCGGCAGGATTTCGACATGCGGCGGATGATGCTTGCGCAATGCCTCAGCAGCATCGCGTATCTCGCGCTCGCCGGGCAGGAACACCAGCACATCGCCGGAACCTATACGCGCCAGTTCATCAACTGCATCGACCACAGCGTCCATCAGGTCGCGCTGACCACGCTCCTTGGCAGCAAGCGCAGAGCGTCGTGCTGCCGCTGCATCCGAGGTTGCATTCGGGTTGCTATCGGCATTCTTGTCAAACGGCTCGACCGGGCGATAACGCACCTCAACCGGATATAAACGACCTGACACTTCTATCACTGGTGCCAGCTTGCCGTTGCTGCCAAAGTGGCGCGCAAAGCGATCGGCATCGATAGTCGCCGAGGTGATGATCACTTTCAGGTCGGGACGCTTGGGCAACAACTGCTTCAGGTAGCCGAGCAGAAAGTCGATGTTCAGGCTGCGTTCATGCGCCTCATCGATGATGATGGTGTCGTACTGACGCAGCAGCGGATCAGTTTGCGTTTCCGCCAGCAAAATACCATCGGTCATCAGCTTGATCCACGCACCCTTGGTCAGGGTGTCGTTGAAGCGCACCTTGAAGCCGACGTGCTCGCCCAGCGGCGTACCGATTTCCTGCGCAATGCGCTTGGCAGTCGATGACGCCGCGATACGACGTGGTTGGGTGTGACCGATCAGGCCGTTCAGGCCGCGCCCGAGCTCCAGGCAAATCTTCGGCAATTGCGTGGTTTTACCGGAGCCGGTTTCACCGCTGACGATGATGACCTGGTTGTTTTGGATCGCGCGCGCGATATCGTCGCGCTTGCCGGAAACCGGCAGCTCTTCGGGAAAGCTGATCGCCGGCAAAGGGTTGCGTACCGGCGGAGCGGATGGAGCCTGTGCCCTGGGCGCAGGACGCCGGGATGGAGCACCCGGCTTGGACTTGGATTCTGGAGCGGACATGTAGGGCAGAATTATACAGAGCAGTGTCGCATTTCGTCGTCAGTTCGCACAATCGATACGGGTTGCCGTGGTTATAATGCGTCTCATGGAAAACCAAGATCAATTCGTCCAGTGGCTGCGTTCGGTCGCGCCGTACATCCACGCCTTTCGCGGCAAGACCTTTGTGGTCGCCTTTCCGGGTGAACTGGTCAAGGATGGCGCGCTGCCGGTGCTGGCACAGGATCTGTCCCTGCTGCACGCGCTCGGCATCAAGGTCGTCATCGTGCATGGCTCACGCCCGCAGGTCGAAGAACAACTGGCGCTGCGCCATGTGGAAGCACGCTTCCATGACGGCGTACGGATTACCGACGCCGCTGCGCTGGAGTGCGCGAAAGAAGCCGCCGGTGAATTACGCCTCGATATCGAAGCCGCGTTCAGCCAGGGCTTGCCGAATACACCGATGGCGCATGCCGCGATCCGCATTATTTCCGGCAACTTCGTCACCGCTCGTCCGGTCGGCATCATAGACGGCGTAGACCTGGAATTAACAGGCGTTACGCGCAAGATCGCGTATGAAGCCATCCACCCCATCCTGAATGCCGGTGGCCTGGTCTTGTTGTCGCCACTCGGCTTCTCGCCTACCGGCGAAATTTTCAACCTGACGATGGAAGACGTTGCGGTGAATGCCGCCGTCGCGCTGCGCGCCGACAAACTGATTTTCATCACCGAAACACCAATGATCAAGGATATGGCCGGGGCCGATATCCATGAGCTGTCATCGCACCAGGTCGACGCCGTACTACAGCACGACTGCGTGCCAGCCGACGCCGCCTTCTATTTGCAACATGCGATGCAAGCCTGTAACGCCGGCGTGCCGCGTGCGCACATCGTGCCGTACTCTACCGATGGCTCAGCCTTGCTGGAATTGTTTACGCATGATGGCGTCGGCACCATGGTTTCTTTCGAGAACCTGGAAAGCCTGCGTGATGCGACGATTGAAGACGTCGGCGGTATCCTGAAACTGATAGAACCGTATGAAGCCGACGGTACGCTGGTCAAGCGTGGTCGCGAACTGATAGAACGCGAAATTGATTACTTCTCCGTCATCGAGCATGACGGCGTGATCTTTGCCTGTGCTGCGCTCTACCCTTTCCCGGCCGAAAAAATGGCCGAGATGGCTTGCCTGATCGTCAATCCGGAAGTGCAGACGCAAGGCGATGGCGAGCGTTTGCTCAAGCATATGGAAAACCGCGCCCGTGCCGCTGGCCTGAAGAAACTGTTCGTGCTGACGACCCGTACCGCACACTGGTTCCTGAAACGCGGCTTCGTCCCGGCGACCGTGGACAGCCTGCCGAAAAATCGTCAGCAAATGTATAACTGGCAGCGAAAATCCCTGGTTTTCACGAAAAACCTATAATGTCGCCTTCTTACCCGATATATGTCGGCGCGCCGGGTGCTTAAGCCCCTGACGCGACGAGATGGATAATCAACACTTATCAACACCCGCCGTACCCGCGTGACCTGAACGGCAACGCGATGTGGCTATAGAAAAGGACAGCACCATGACACGCATGATTCATTGCATCAAACTCGACAAGGAAGCGGAAGGCCTGGACTTCCCACCGTACCCGGGCGAGTTGGGCAAACGTATTTACGAAACCGTATCGAAAGAAGCGTGGGCTGCCTGGCTCAAACACCAGACCATGCTGGTCAATGAAAACCGCCTGAACCTGGCCGACGTACGCGCCCGTAAATACTTGGCAACGCAAATGGAAAAACACTTCTTCGGCGACGGTGCCGATGCAGCACAAGGTTACGTGCCACCAACCTACTGATTTGTTTCAGACACAAAAAAGCCCGCAAATCGCGGGCTTTTTTATTTGCATACGAGCGTAAAAATCACGGACGCGCTATCGGTTCTATCCTGCGTTCATACAAGGAGCCGGTCGCCGCCAGAATTTCACGCAAGAGCATGACGAAGCTGGATACCAGGCACAGCATGGCCATGATGAAGAAGACCGCGATGAACTTGGATAACTCTATGCTGAGTGCATCGCCGAGGAATAGCGAGATGATGACCAGGCTGACCATCAGTGCGCACGCAGTACTCAGCACAATCGCGCGATTGATCAGGTGCGCCCGCGGATACAGGGTCACCAGTTCTGCGTTCAGATCCGCATGATGGATAGGATCCACCGTACGCAATTTGTCTTCCAATACACGTGAGCGATCAGTAATCCGGCCCAGACGATTGGTCAGGACCATCAGGTTGGTACCGACGCCGGTGAGCAAGAACACCGGTGCGACCGATAACTGGATAATGTGACCGATATCCCCGACTTGAATTTCCATGGCAGTACTCTAAAAAATTAAACGGGATAAATGTAGTGGCACAGGCCGTATAACGCCCTGTTAACACCACGATATCATGCCTGAAGCAGGCCGCGACAGGCAAGAGACGGGCAGAAGCCCATCCCCGCCCTTACGTATTATTTTTTCTCGACTTCGCCACCCAGTGCCACCACCAGGTCGCCCAGCATCTGGCTCAGTTCACCGGTCATCAGCATGATGTCGGAATCGAAGCGTTCATCATCATTTTGCGAGCTGGTTTCTGCATTTTCCTTGAGCACGTCCAGCGGTGTCACGCGTTTGATGGTCAGCGATTCAGTCAACACAAACGAAATCTTGTCAGCCCAGGTCATGGCCAGACGCGTACATTGCTTGCCGGAAGCGATATGGCGACGCACATCTTCCGGCTCCAGCGTGTGGCGTACATAACGCACGGTCGCCTTGCCTTCGCTGGTGGCGCGCAATTCGGTGTCCTGATCCACGGTGAAACCATGTGGCGCGATATCGGCCGCCAGCCATTCGGTCATGGCGGTGACCGGCGATAGAGCAACGTGCAGCGTTTCCAGCGGCAATTTGTCGACCGATTTGACCAGCAGCTTGATCACTTCGTCGGCCTTGGCCGGGCTACCTGCGTCGACTACCATCCAGCCATTGACCGGATCAATCCAGACCCAGGTCTGGCGCCAGACGCTGAAAGCACGCGGCAACAAGTCGTCGATGACCTCTTCCTTGAGTTCCTTCATTTGCTTGCGGCCCGGCTTGAAGCCTTGCTGCTCTTCGATTTCTGCTGCCTTGATCTTGGTGACCTGGTTAATCACGGTAGTCGGCAACAGCTTCTTCTCGGTACCGAGCAAGAGCAGCATTTGTTTGTTCAGTGCGTATACCAGCTCGCCGTTTTCGCGTGGTGAAACCCAGCCCTGGCTTTGCATTTCCAGGCTGGAGCAAGGCTGGAATGCGTGCGGCGCGAGATCAGCCGCCAATTGTTCTGCTGTAATGGCCCACGGCGCAGGAAGACGATATATCTGAAGATTCTTGAACCACATGGCTAGCCCCGGCAAAAAAAGGGGCTATTCTACACGCGACACCCTGCTCTGCCGCACACAAAATTTCATAAAACGGCGGGCATACCAGGCGGCAAAACCGGATAAGGCGCGGCCAGAACAAGATCCGTGATTACCTGCGGGAAAGCTCGTAAAAATGCCATCTTCTGCTGGCAAACACCGCGGAAACACTCACGGTAACGGGTATAATAGCGCTCACTTATCATCTGGCCGCCAGCCCTGCACGATGCAGCACGCACGGGCAAGCTTGATAGCCAGAAATTGATTACGGATTTTTTAAGTACACAGCATCAATAATTATCATCCCAATGTCCAAAAGCCCATCTCGCAAGCCGATCGAAATCAAGATTTCCACCGTCGTCGCCGTCTCGGCCATCCTGCGTGATGCCAACCTCGCCGTGCTCGATGCAGCCATGCAGGAAATGACCGGCGGCAACGCCGACTTCTTTGATGATGAATTCGCTGTGATCGACGTCGGCTCACTCGAACCTGCGGGCCAGGTCATCGACTGGCCAGCCATTACCGCCCTGCTCAAATCGTATCGCCTGAACGCCGTAGCAGTACGCAATGCGACGCCGGAAATGGCGAGCGAAGTACTGGCACACGGCCTGAGCCTGGATGGTTCGGTCAAGGAACGTGCTGCGGCAGCACCGAGCACACCGCAGCAAGCTGAAATCGAACTGGCACCGCCAGTCGCTGTCGCCGAACCGGAACCAGTCGTGGTGCAAACCGCGGCCCCTGCTCCGGCTGCGACCCAGTTCGCGGCCAACACCATGATCGTCGATACCCCGGTACGTGCCGGTCAGCGCATTTATGCGCGTGGTGCCGACCTGATCATCACTGCCGCAGTCAACAATGGCGCCGAAGTCATTGCTGACGGCAGCATCCATATTTACGCGCCGCTGCGTGGGCGCGCGCTGGCTGGTGCCAGCGGCAATACCGAAGCACGTATTTTCACCCTCAGCATGGAAGCCGAACTGGTGTCCATCGCTGGCATGTATCGCACTTTTGAAAATGGCTTTCCACAGGATCGCGCACAACAGGCGACGCAAGTCCGCCTGGTTGGCGATCGTATCGACATGCTGCCTATCAAGGCAGCGGCATAATAACTTAGCAGTTCTAATAAATAACGAAAGGGGTTTCCTTTGGCAAAAATCATCGTTGTAACGTCAGGTAAAGGCGGCGTCGGCAAAACGACCTCGAGCGCAAGCTTTGCATCTGGTTTGGCCATGCGCGGACATAAAACAGTCGTCATCGACTTTGACGTCGGCCTGCGTAACCTCGATTTGATCATGGGCTGCGAACGCCGCGTGGTGTATGACCTGATCAATGTCGTCAACAAAGAAGCAACGCTGAACCAGGCACTGATCAAGGACAAGCACTGCGACAACCTGTTCGTGCTGCCTGCTTCGCAAACCCGCGACAAGGATGCATTGAGCGAAGACGGCGTAGAACGCGTGCTGCAAGACCTCGCTGCAATGGACTTCGAATTCATCATCTGCGATTCGCCTGCAGGTATCGAACACGGTGCCGTGATGGCGCTGACCTTTGCTGACGAAGCCATCATCGTCACCAATCCTGAAGTGTCGTCGGTACGCGATTCGGATCGCATCCTCGGCATCATCCAGGCCAAATCGCGTCGCGCACTGAATGGCGGCGAACCAGTCAAGGAACACCTGCTGATTACCCGCTATGTACCTAAGCGCGTAGAAGCGGGTGAAATGCTGTCCTACACCGACGTGCAGGAAATCCTGCGCATACCGCTGGTCGGCATCATCCCTGAATCGGAATCCGTCCTGCACGCATCGAACGCAGGCAATCCGGCTATCCATATTGAAGGCAGTGAAGTTTCGGAAGCATATAAAGATGTCGTCTCGCGTTTCCTCGGAGAAGACGTTCCGCTGCGATTTACCGACTACGAAAAACCTGGCTTTCTGCAGAGAATTTTTGGAGGTAAGTAATCATGGCGCTTTTGTCTTTTCTCTTCAATAGCAAGCCGAAGACTGCGAGTGCAGCCAAGGAACGCTTGCAGATCATCATCGCGCGTGAGCGCAATGGTCGTGCCGGTCCCGACTTCCTGCCTGCGCTACATCAGGAACTGATCGCGGTGATCTCGAAGTACGTCAAGGTCAATCCTGACGACATCAAGATCTCGCTCAACAGCCAGGGCAACCTGGAAGTCCTGGACGTCAACGTCGTGCTGCCTGACGACGCAATTGAAGCAGTCAAGTAATCCAGGCCGTACTCATCACTGATTACGTCTATTACGTTTGATAGCGGATTCCGGCCAGCCCGGAATCCGGCAATTTCTCCCGCAGTGTCAAAAAATAGCAGCGCCGTCAGCCTGCCCGCAGATGACGTATCATTTCACCTCCTTTATTAAGTGAGACCCCACCATGAAAACCAAAGCCGCCGTCGCCTGGAAAGCAGGACAACCGCTGACTGTCGAAGAAGTGGAACTGGGTGGTCCACGTGAAGGCGAAGTGCTGGTCGAGATCAAAGCCACCGGCATTTGCCATACTGATTACTACACCCTGTCAGGTGCCGACCCTGAAGGTATCTTCCCTGCCATCCTCGGCCATGAAGGCGCGGGCGTGGTGGTAGAAGTCGGCCCGGGCGTAAAAAGCCTGAAGAAAGACGATCACGTCATTCCGCTCTACACACCAGAATGCCGCGAATGCAAATTCTGCCTGTCGCGCAAAACCAATCTGTGCCAAAAAATCCGCTCAACCCAGGGTCGCGGCCTGATGCCGGATGCAACCAGCCGCTTCTCCATCGATGGCAAGCCGCTGTTCCACTACATGGGCACCTCGACCTTCTCGAACTACATCGTGGTACCGGAAATCGCTCTGGCGAAAATTCGCGAAGACGCGCCGTTCGATAAAGTCTGCTACATCGGTTGCGGCGTCACCACTGGTGTAGGCGCCGTACTGTTCACCGCGAAAGTGGAAGCTGGCGCGAATGTAGTCGTGTTCGGCCTCGGCGGTATCGGCCTCAACGTGATCCAGGCTGCCAAGATGGTAGGTGCCGACAAGATTATCGGTGTTGATTTGAATCCGGCGCGTGAAGCAATGGCACGCAAATTCGGCATGACGCATTTCATCAATCCGAGCAAAGTCGAAAACGTAGTTGACGCGATCGTGCAATTGACCGACGGCGGCGCAGACTACAGCTTCGAATGCATAGGCAATGTACACACCATGCGCCAGGCGCTGGAATGTTGTCACAAGGGCTGGGGCCAATCGATCGTGATCGGCGTGGCTGAAGCCGGTGCAGAAATCAGCACCCGTCCATTCCAGCTGGTAACTGGTCGCGAATGGAAAGGCTCCGCTTTCGGCGGCGCACGTGGCCGCACCGACGTACCGAAGATTGTCGACTGGTACATGGAAGGTAAACTGAATATCGATGATCTGATCACGCACACGCTGCCGCTGGACCGGATCAATGAAGGTTTTGACTTGATGAAGAGCGGTGAATCGATACGCTCGGTTGTTATTTACTAATACGGGGAAGATGGTGGAACTGATCAGCCAACACGTATGCTTTGATGGCGTACAAGGATTTTATAAACAACAATCGAAAGAGACCGGCTTGCCGATGACTTTTTCGGTGTACCAGCCGCCACAGGCGAAGCACAAGAAAGTACCGGTGCTGTTCTATCTGGCCGGACTGACCTGTACCGAAGAAACCTTCATGATCAAGGGTGGCGCACAGCGCTACGCAGCTGAGCACGGCATCATGCTGGTCTCGCCAGATACCAGCCCGCGTCGCACCGGCATCAAGGGTGCCAGCGACGCCTGGGATTTCGGCCATGGCGCAGGTTTCTATATCGACGCCACACAAGCACCGTGGTCGGATCATTTCCGCATGTACTCGTATGTCGTGCATGAATTGCGCAATACCATCATCAGTAACTTCCCTGCCCTCGCCGACCGCATTGGTGTGTTCGGTCATTCGATGGGTGGTCATGGCGCACTGACGCTGGCCTTGAAGAATCCGGACATCTACAAATCGGTTTCCGCATTTGCGCCTATCACTGCGCCTAGCCAGTGCCCTTGGGGTGAGAAGGCATTCTCCAACTACCTGGGCGCAGACCGAAGCACCTGGCTGGATCATGACGCCAGCGCGCTGATGCGGGCTCGCAAGACGCCATTCCCGCAAGGCATCCTGATCGACCAGGGCCTGGACGATCAATTCCTGGATACGGAATTGCTGCCACATCAATTCGAAGCCGCGTGCTGGGCCGCCGATCAACCGCTGACCCTGCGTCGTCATCGCGGTTACGACCACAACTACTATTTCATTTCGACCTTCATGCAGGATCACATCGCCTATCACAGCGCGATCCTGAATAAGTAGGCTGAAATAGCAGGACGCACGCAAGGTTCTGCGAGACAAATAAAAAAGGGAGGGACAGAATTTCTGTCCCTCCCTTTTTGTATTACCGGCTTACGAACGACTGCTTAAAACTCTTCCCAGTCGTCGTTATTGCCCTGCACTGATGCTTTGCTCGGCGCCGCTTTTCTTGTTTCAGCAACGGGTGCCGGTGCGCGTGTCACTGCCGCCACCGGTGCCGGAGCACGTACTGCGGTCGACTGTACCGTGCGCGGCGCAGCTACATGCCCTGCGGCGTAGCCACTACCGATCTGGAACACGCTGACCGCCTGTGCCAGGTTGCGCGCCTGATCCTGCAAGGACTCAGCAGCTGCCGCCGCTTCCTCCACCAGCGCAGCATTTTGCTGGGTGACCTGATCCATCTGACCGATAGCCTGGTTCACCTGCTCGATACCGTCGCTTTGCTCCTGGCTGGCAGCAGTGATTTCTGCCATGATGTCAGCCACGCGTTTCACGCCGTCGACGATCTCATCCATGGTGCTACCCGCTTCTGCCACCAGCTTGCTACCGGCATCGACTTTCTCTACCGAGTCACCGATCAGCGCCTTGATTTCCTTCGCTGCCGCTGCCGAACGTTGCGCCAGATTCCGCACCTCGGTAGCCACCACCGCGAAGCCACGACCTTGTTCACCGGCACGCGCTGCTTCGACGGCGGCATTCAGTGCCAGGATGTTGGTCTGGAAAGCAATGCCATCGATCACGCCAATGATGTCGACGATTTTCTTTGCCGAATCATTGATGGAGCCCATGGTGTTGACCACTTCCGACACTACGGTACCGCCCTTGACTGCAACTGCCGAAGCCGCCACTGCCAGCTGATTGGCCTGGCGCGAGTTGTCCGCATTTTGTTTTACGGTCGAGGTCAGCTCTTCCATCGAGGAAGCGGTTTCTTCGAGCGAGCTGGCTTGCTGTTCGGTACGCGACGACAGATCCAGGTTACCGCTGGCGATTTCGCTGGAGGCGGTCGCTATGGTGTCGGTACCCATACGGATTTGCGTGACGGTTTTGGCCAGGCTGTCCTGCATGCGGCGCAAGGCTTTCAGCAAAAGACCTGCTTCATCATCACCCACCACCATGGTGCTGCGTGCAGTCAGATCGCCTTCGGCAACTGATTCCGCCATCGACAGCGCTTCCTGCAATGGTTGGGTAATGCCTACCGTCAGACGCCATGCGATCAATGCGCCGAGTATCAATGCGATCACGGCGCCGATGATTAGCGTCATGCGACCTGAACCGTAATCGGCTGTAATCGATTGATCCGCCAGTTTCACTTCGTTCTGGTAATACGCCAGCACGTCACGCACGCTGTCTACATAAGCATCCAGCGCCGGGATCATTTTGCTATCGATCAGCTGTCTGGCTTCTGCCTCGTTGCCCTTGTCCTTAACGGCAAAGATCGCTTTACGCAGGTCTACATAGACTGCGCGCTTCTTGCCGACTTCGGCAAAGAGCTGCTTTTCTTCAGGGGTAACGAGCGAGGCTTCGACACCGTTCTGGAGTTCGGTAATTTGCTTGCTCTGGGCGGTAATTGCTTTCTGGAAGAATTGCTGTGTTTCCGGATCAGCACTCTTGACCAGGGCGAGGGTACGTATGCCGTTGACACTGGTTGCCAGCAGCCAGTCTTCCGCCGCCTTTTGTTTTTTCAGGGAATGATCAACCAGATTGCGGCTGGCATCATTAATATTTTCCAGTCGCATGATGCCGGTTGCGCCCATAGCAGCCACCAGCAACAAAATCAGGCCGAAACCCAGGCCCAGCCGTACACCTATTTTCATATTCGCGAAGCGCATCGTTTCTCCTTCAATATTTTATTTTTGTAATGCAAAAAACATTGTGTCTATTTCATCTTCCAGACCAAAATCGATGCACACCATACATCTGCAAAACCAGGAAAAGTCCATTATTTCCATTACCACTAAAAAATAGGAGTAATCTTCCACCATGCTTGTAAGTGCAATACCGACAACATGACATTCTGAAAATAAGTATGAAAACAAAGATAAATCTCATGTCATACGTAAGTCATTAACGGCAGCGAACCAGCAATATTGATGGTCAGGCACAAAAATAGTGCATGCTTATAAGAAAAACAAATATGAATAAATGCACAAAAAAATCCCTGCCACGCGACGGGCAGCGAAAAACATCATTGGGAATGTGAATTTGGTGACTCTATGAGGCCTGGATATACACTCAAGACTCCGCGTGTTTTATAGCGTAGTTAAGCCTGTGCAAGGCTGAGCAAATCTGACAAGACTGCCAGACTCAGAAGCGCTCATAGCCTTTCAGGTAACGCCATTGGCCGACCGGCAAAGCTGCCATCGGCATGCGCGCCATGCGTATGCGCTTGAGGCCGACCAGTGTCAGCCCGACTTGTTCACACATGTATGCGATCTGGCCGCGCTGTATGCCCTTGCCAGCGAAACGCAGGCGCGTCTCGTTTTGCCAGCTCACCTTGACCGGGGCCAGAGCTTTGCGGTTCATGCTCAGACCATGGTTGAGCAACACCAGTCCACCGACCACCAGCTCACCGCTTACTTCTGCGATGTACTCCTGCTCTATGCTGGCAGCGTCGTCGACCAGCTTGCGCGCGACGTGCCAGTCCTGCGTCAACACCAGCAAACCACTGGCCATGGTTTCCAGCTGGTCGGTAGCCTTCAAGTCTGTCGTGTGTTTTTTCAGGAAACGGATGCCGGAACGATCATCTGCATAGAGGTTTTCCGGCGTAATGCATTGCAGCACCGCATCGGCCTCCATACCGGCCGGTTTGTGCAACAAGATGGTGACAGGTGCTATCGCGACCAGGGTCGCATCCGGTGCCAGCACGACCTGCTGCTGCGGATCTACCCGATGTCCTGCTTCCTCGATCACCTTCCCGTCCACGCTGATCCAGCCGCCTTCTATATATTGCTCGGCGACGCTGCGCGAGCAGGCCAGTACTTCGGCAACACGTTTGGAGAGGCGGATAGAGTCAACCATGATCATGCAATCTGAAAAAGATGTGTATTGTCAGCTTGCCGCACAGTCGCTGCAAGCCTTTTAGCGCACAACGTGCAGATAAAGGATTGAATATAAAAAGAAAACGGCTCCACGAGGGAGCCGCTTTTATGTCGATGCGCTAAAGCGTATTCAGGCTGCTTTTGCTTGCGAGCTATCTGCCTGGGCAGAAATATCGACCGCCTCAGGTATGCCATCACTTTGCCAGCGATCGAATTCAGCCATGATCGCCTTGTGTGTTTTCTGGCTGATTTCCGGCAAAACACCACCCAGCATTTCAGTCGCTTCCTTGAAACCCTTCTCAACTGCAGCACGTATCGCTTCCAGTTTGGATGGATCACCACCGATCACGCTCTTGGCAAAATTCAGTATGCGCTCAGCGACTGCCTTGATACCGAATTCACCATCCTCCGCAATCGCAGCTTGCGCTTCCTCTATGGTCGCCGCATCCGTCGTCAGCTTTTGCTCACCGCTGACGACCTTGGCCAGGTTCAGGCCTTGCTGTTCGACCAAAGGCAGGATCAGGTTGATGATTTCCTTTACCTTGCGGTTCGATTCTTCCAGCATGGCCGCAACATCCGCCGGACGTGCCTGCGTGGTATTAGCTGCACTAGCGGCATTGCGCAAATCACCGTAAGTACCGTCTTCTGCGGGCTGCGCGCCCAGCGTGACTTTGTCGGTAGCAGCAGCGTCACTTTTATCGGCCGGACGCTGGGCAGCCTCGCGCGCTGGAGTAGCAGGGACAGTCGATGGTCTTTGCGTACTATTTAAAATACTAATGCTCATGTGAACTCCTTCATTCATCAGTTCATTCGTAAAAAATGATCGCATTGACAACACCGTACTGAAATTCGCCGCAATCGTATAAGGATTAACGGCTGAAAACAAGAAAAGCTGAGTAACACGCAAAACAGGTCGTGCGCTTTATTGCTGCAAAAGCAACATCAGATAAAAATATCCATGTAAATCAAGGTGCTACCCGACGTTAAGCCTCGTCGCCAAGCAGCAAAGCTGTCATACTGTCGCCTTCCTCGCCTGACGTGAAATGGCGTAGTCCCGGCGTTTGTAAGCTGGCCCGCTGTTTCCACCTTTGCATCTCATGAGCGCACAGCCAAAAAACCTGTTTTCCTATACCAGCCAGCGCCGCCGCGACCTCAAGCCCGCGCCCTTCCTGCCTATGTCACGTGCAGAAATGGACAAGCTCGGCTGGGATAGCTGCGATGTGATCCTGGTGACAGGCGATGCATATATTGATCACCCCAGCTTCGGCATGGCGCTGGTCGGTCGTTTGCTGGAATCGCAGGGCTTCCGCGTCGGCATCATCAGCCAGCCGGACTGGCTATCGGCAGAACCTTTCCGTGCGCTCGGCAAACCGAACCTGTATTTCGGCATCACCGCTGGCAATATGGATTCGATGGTGAATCGCTACACTTCCGACCGCAAGATACGCTCGGACGACGCCTACACACCGCACGGCGAACCCAACAAGCGCCCGGATCGCGCCGTCACGGTGTACGCACAACGCGCACGTGAAGCCTATCCCGGCGTCAATATCGTCATCGGCAGCATAGAAGCCAGCCTGCGCCGCATCGCCCATTACGATTACTGGTCGGACAAGGTACGTCGCTCGGTACTGCCTGACTCCAAGGCCGACATCCTGATCTTCGGCAATGCTGAACGTGCACTGGTCGACCTCACCCACCGCGTCGCCGCGGGTGAACCGATTTCATCGATACGTGATCTGCGCGGTACTGCCTTCATGGTGCCGCCCGGCTGGAAGCCAACACCGGAATGGACCGAAGCCAACTCGACCCGCGTCGATACGCCGGGCAAGGTAGAGCCACATCCTGATCCGTATGAAATGAAGATGAAGGATCCGGAAGGCTGCAAAACTGAAAATGCAGCACCACCGGAACCCGCGGTCAAAGTCATCAAAATCATGAGCCGCGAAGAGCGCCGTCAAGCCGAACGCGAAGTGCGCAACAAAACAGTCGTACGCCTGCCTGCATATGAAGTGGTCAAGGATGATCCGGTGCTGTACGCGCATGCATCGCGCGTCTTCCATCTCGAATCCAATCCGGGTAATGCCCGTGCGATGGTGCAGGCACACGGTGAACGTGACGTCTGGCTCAATCCGCCTCCGCTGCCGCTGGCGATGGATGAGATGGATGGCGTGTACGACATGAACTATGCACGTGCGCCCCACCCCAGCTATGGCAAGGCACGCATACCGGCGTGGGAAATGATCCGCTTCTCGGTCAACATCATGCGCGGCTGCTTTGGCGGCTGCACCTTCTGTTCGATCACCGAACATGAAGGCCGCATCATCCAGAGCCGTTCCGAACCGTCCATCCTGCGCGAAATCGAATTGATACGCGACAAGGTCAAAGGCTTTACCGGCACCATCTCCGACCTCGGCGGCCCGACTGCGAATATGTATCGCCTCGCCTGCAAGGACAAACGCATCGAGGAATCCTGCCGTCGCCTGTCTTGCGTTTACCCGAGCATCTGCTCCAACCTCGGCACCGACCACAGCAAGCTGATCCAGTTGTATCGCAAGGCGCGCGCAATTCCGGGCATCAAAAAAATCCTGGTCAGCTCAGGCCTGCGTTACGACCTCGCAGTGCGTTCACCTGAATACGTCAAGGAACTGGTATCGCATCATGTCGGTGGCTTGCTGAAAATCGCGCCTGAGCATTCGGAAGAAGGCCCATTGTCGAAGATGATGAAGCCGGGCATGGGTGCTTACGACAAGTTCAAGGAATTGTTTGAAAAGTATTCGAAGGAAGCAGGCAAGGAACAATACCTGATCCCTTACTTCATCGCGGCGCATCCGGGCACCACCGATGAAGACATGCTGAACCTGGCGCTGTGGCTGAAGAAAAACAATTTCCGCCTCGACCAGGTGCAGACCTTCATGCCGACGCCTATGGCTTTGGCGACCACCATGTACCACACGCGCAAGAATCCTTTGCGCAAGGTGACGGAAGAATCGGAAGCGGTAGAAACCGTACGTACCGGCAAAATCCGCAAACTGCACAAAGCCTTCCTGCGTTATCACGATCCGGAAAACTGGGAAATCCTGCGCGAAGGCTTGCAACGCATGGGGCGCAGCGACCTGATAGGCAGCGGTGAACATCATCTGGTGCCGCGCCATGCGGCACCGTCACGCGCCATCATCGCCGCCGAGCACCGCCGCGAAACACCCGGCCCTAACCAGCTGGCGAAGAAATTCGGGCAAAACAAGCCGCGTCCAGGTGCCGCCGTGGTCCGTACCCCGGTCGCACGCAATGCCGGCAACCGTGGCACCAACACTACCCGACCTGCGCGCACTGCCAGCACCCGCGGCGGCCGCAAGTAATAGCTAGAACTCATTTCACAAATATCCGTGAGATGCGTTCTTACCAAAAGCGGTGCTGGCAAGGCGTACGACGCGTCGCATAGCGGGGCTATGCGCAAGGAGCACAACGCGGCCAGCGCCGCTTTTGGTAAGAACCCGAAGGGAACGGGCTATTTGGGCGTATTGCTGCGTTGCGCCGCTTGCCAAGGGGACCACCCTTGGCAGCGCGACACGCCTTGCACTACCTCCCAAATAGCCGCGTTCGCACTCGCGGATATTTATGAAATGAGTTCTAGTAACGGCGGGCGCTGGCGCCTGCCGCTTACTCGTTTTTGCCTCACGGCGAGCGCAATTAAGCACATTTTTTGCACTCGCACAAAATCTCACCGTCCCACCTCGTTTCCGATTTTCGGTTATTCTTCCGCCAAAGTTACCGCGCTTGAAATGGCGGAAGTATCGATAGGGGATCACCAATTGAGCAATTTATACACGCGCCGACTCGCACTACTCGCAGACGACGCGCATCGCGGCCTGCTAAACCAGGGACGCCGCGGCATAGAGCGGGAGACGCTACGCGTAGACGCGCAAGGCCAGCTCGCACTGGGGCCGCATCCACGTGCGCTAGGCTCGGCGCTGACCAATCCGCAAATTACGACCGACTATTCCGAATCCCTGCTGGAATTCATTACCCCAGCCGAGCACGATGTGGCTACCGCGCTGGAAGAACTGGATCGCATACACCGCTTTGCCAATGCCAAGCTGGACCATGAACTACTGTGGAGCCAATCCATGCCATGCACACTGCCGGAAGAAGCCGACATCCCTATCGCCTGGTACGGCACTTCGCACATCGGCATGATCAAGCATGTGTATCGCCGCGGCCTGGCGGTACGTTATGGCAAAGCGATGCAATGCATCGCCGGTCTGCACTACAACTACTCGCTGTCGGAAGATTTGTGGCGCGTTATTAAGAAAAATGAAGCCAGCCAGCTGGACGACAAGTCCTATCAATCCGAAAGCTATATCGCACTGATCCGCAACTTCCAGCGCTATAGCTGGTTGCTGATGTATCTGTTCGGCGCTTCTCCAGCACTATCCACGCATTTCCTGCGTGGTCGCCAGCACGAACTGGCAACCTTGTCCGACGATACGCTGTACCTGCCATATGCAACCAGTTTGCGCATGAGCGACCTCGGTTACCAGAACAATGCGCAAGCGGGACTGATGCCGCCGTATAACGATCTGGAAAGCTATATGCGCAACCTGTCACGCGCAGTACGCCAGCCCTACCCTGCGTATGAAGCGATAGGCACACGCCGCGATGGTGAGTGGATACAGCTCAACACCAATCTGCTGCAAATCGAAAACGAGTATTACGCCACCATCCGTCCTAAACGCGTCATCAACAGCGGCGAGCGTCCGGTCGAAGCATTGTGCGCACGCGGTGTGCAGTACATAGAAGTACGCTGCATGGATATCGATCCGTTTGAACCACTCGGCATCAGCCTGCCGACTTCGCGTTTCCTTGATGCCTTCCTGTTGTTCTGCGCACTGGACGATAGTCCGTTTACGGATGAAGCTAACAATCGTGAACGCACCGAAAACTTTGCCCGCACCGTCAAGGAGGGACGTCGTCCTGGCCTGCAACTGCAACGCGATGGCGTAGCAATCAAGCTGCAGGACTGGGGACTGGAATTACTGGAACGCATACAGTCAGCCGCCGATCTGCTGGACGCACAGCGCAATGACCAGCAACACGCGCAAGCACTGGCAGCGCAAAAAGAAAAACTGCTGGATGCCAGCCTGACGCCATCGGCGCGTGTACTGGCGGAACTGCAAGCGACCGATAAATCATTCGAGCAATTCGGCTTGCGCCAAAGCGTGGCACATGCGGAATACTTCCGTGCGCGTCCCTTGAATGCTGAAGAGAATGCCTATTTCGATACGCTGGCAAAGACTTCTATTGCCGAGCAGGAAGAAATGGAACGTACACAATGCGGTGACTTTGACGCCTTCGTTGCCGCATACAATCAAAGGACACCACAGCAATTGTGTGACTGATGTCCTGAACGACTACTGAGCTGATCAGACAGCCCCTGCACTACACGGTGCAGGGGCTTTTTTAATGGTCGCAAACAAAGTACAAATTCCGTGCAGCAAGAAAATTAACACGCAGCTTTAATGCACAGCTGCAAGCAATTGCCATTTTGATCTTGTGTACGCTAACGTACAGACCCCCTCATTGCAGGTCAGTAATCTCTCTCCATCGACGACGACATGATTGCGTCGTAGCTGATACCCAACCATATGCATCGGACACCTGTCCCCTGCTGATAAATCAACCGGAGAGTAAATTATGATCCTGAATAAATCCAAATCGAAATGGATGACCGCATTGTTTACCGCCGTTATGCTGACAGCTGTCGTCGGCTGCGCTTCGACCTCAAAAACAGAAGGCACAGGCGAATACGTCGATGACTCGTGGATCACCACCAAAGTAAAAGCGGCTATCGTCAATGAGCCGACTTTAAAAGCCACCGAGATCAATGTCGAAACATTTAAAGGTACAGTCCAACTGAGCGGCTTCGTCAAACAGGCACAAGACATTCCGAAAGCAACCAGTGTTGCGCGTAGTGTCAAAGGCGTACAGGCTGTTAAAAACAATCTGATCGTCAAGTAAGCGCAATAAAAAAGAGGCCACGCTCGTGGCCTCTTTTTCGTCTGAAAATATACACCAACGACATTCCAGATCTGGAATAGTTCCCACTTGAATTATCAAGTCGCGTGTCAACGTATCGTAGTGAAAAACCGTTATTTGCGCTGTACCAGCATCGAACAAATAAACGATGCTGCACATGGATACAGCATGCAGAACTGCACTGTCATTTGCCGGAAACTGCATTATGATGAATGTTCAGCGCTGCGGCGTGTACCTGGCCAACGAATACTCATTACGCGTTGTTAAACCATATCTTTTATAAGGAATCATCATGCGCACATTAATGATCGGCAGCCTTGCCGCAGTACTAGCCCTCTCCGGCTGTGCCAATATGTCTGAAACAGAACGCGGTACCGCACAAGGTGCAGGTATAGGCGCAGGCGTGGGTGCGCTGCTCGGCGGCATCACCGGCGGCTCGCGCAACATCGCAGGCGGCGCAGCAATCGGTGGCGTGATTGGTGCAGTCGCAGGTAACGTCTGGTCCAGCCGCATGGAAAATCAAAAGCGTCAGATGGAACAGGCAACCCAGGGCACTGGCGTACAAGTCAGCCAGACCGCAGACAATCGCCTGAAGTTGGAAATCCCTAGCGACATTTCGTTTGCTACCGGCCGCTCCGATATCAATCCTAGCCTGCAACCTATCCTTGATCGCTTTGCTTCCGGCCTGGTAGAAAACCCAACCGCTACCGTCACCATCATTGGTCATACCGATAGCACTGGTACCGATGCGATCAACAATCCATTGTCCTTTGATCGTGCTGCGCGTACCCGCGATTACCTCGCCGGTCGTGGCGTCTCGCCACAACGCATCCAGGTAGATGGCCGCGGCAGCCGCGAACCGATCGCCAGCAATGGTGATGCAGCCGGTCGTGCACGCAATCGTCGCGTTGAAATCTTCGTCGCTGAACCACAGCAACAACAACCGCAACAACATCAGCCACAGCCTTTGCGCTAATCCGCATTAGTTGGCACCCACAAAAAAGCCCCGCATGCGGGGCTTTTTTCATATGCGGCAACAAGCTAGTTTTTCAGCAAGCCTTCATACACTTTCTTGATGCCCGCATAGCACTCGCAGATATGTGCTTCCAGGCCATCGCGATCCAGCACGGTAATCTGGCCACGGCTGTATTGAATCAAACCTTCATCCTGCAATTTGCGCGCTGCTTCGGTCACGCTCTCACGGCGCACACCCAGCATATTGGCAATCAGGTCTTGCGTCATGCTGATCTTGTCACCGGGCAGCCTGTCCAGGCTGAGCACCAGCCAGCGACAGAGTTGTTGCACGATGGTGTGGTGACGGTTGCAAGCAACGGTATGCGCCATTTGCGTGAACAAAGCCTGCGTGAAGCGCAACAGCAATTGTTGCAAGGCGCCGCCGCGCGCAAATTCTTCGTTCAGGATGGAAGCCTTGATACGGAAACCGTAACCGGCGCTTTTTACAAAAGCACGGTGCAAGGATGCACCACCACCCATGAATACATCCGCACCTACGATGCCTTCGTAACCGATCACTGCGGTTTCCGAAGATGCACCGTCGGCAGTTTCATACAGCAGCGACACGATGCTGCTGGTGAGGAAGTAGACATACTGCATCTGCTCACCAGCTTCACATATCGTCGTACCAAAAGGCATGTCGACGAATTCCAGATGCTGCGACAGGCGCGCATAGTCTGCTTCCGGCAAGGCTGCCAGCAAACCGTTATGTTGCGGGTGATGACCATGCAAACCGGCCAAAGCCCTCGGTGCTACCGGCCTGTGCTGTAGCGCATCGTAGGCAACATCACCTTTCATCCTCAACGCCGCAATCGCGTTGGAGTTCACAATCTGATGGCTTGCAACGGTATTTCGATGGTTAGCGATCTGTGCCATGTGTTCCTCCCTGGATAGTCAAAATTTCCACGGTTTCATCATTGCACTGGCTAGCGCATATCAAAATCAGCGCATATCCCATTCTCGTGTGAGATCACACTGACAAAAAGATAACAAAAACATGTTTTTCGTTTTCATCCGGAAACTTTAATTCTCGCTTGGCAACATTTCCCTGCGAACAGGCAAAAAAATAGCCCGCGTCCTTGTGGGAGCGGGCTGAATCCAATTCTTGAGGAGTTGGAGGAGACAGAGCCACTATACTGCACCGCAACATATAACCCAAGGATCAATTAATTATTTGCATAGTTGCGAATTCATATAACGTTGTCTTACCCCATGGCAAAGCTGCCCCTCTCCCTTGTGCTCATTAATTAAACTGGGACAACATCGGAAATGCTTCTATCAGGAAACCTATCAGCGGTTTCGCGACAAACGCACCGACGATGCCCACCACCGAAATCGACAGCATGGCGATAGTCAGTCGCAAGGTCAGTCCACGATTGTGCGCGCGCAATACCAGCGGCAAGTTAATCAGGACACTCGCCAGCGAAGCGATCACCGCGCCGGTCGAGGCAACGTGCTCGGGTATCGAACCACCGGTCACCAGGCTGGCAGCTGCCGCCACCGCACTGGCGCTGGACACCACACCACCAATCAGGCTGACCGCATAGAATCCGGCTTCACCAAAACCTTGCTGTGCGATCACGCCCGCGATATGCAGGATCAGGAACAGCAAACCATATTTCAACGCAGCACTTAAAGAGAACGGCAAAGGCAGTGCAACGGTTTGCGTCTGCGCCTCTGCTGTCTTCTTCACGGTATCGGTATCGATGAAGAACCAGACTGCATTGATGACCAGCATCAGGACGAACGGAATCAATGCCGAGAATGCCGCCGCTGGTGCCAGTATCAATAGCAAGCCGCCGTTACGGATCAGCATCGCGGCGGTAGCCAGCAAAATACCGCGATAAGCTGCGCTGACAGTATCACGCTGATTATCACGCGCCCGCGAAGCCAACTCGCTGACGGTAATGCTGCTATTCACCAGACCACCGAGGAAGCCCGTCATCACAATGCCGCGCGTGCCGTACAACTTCCACAACACATAGTTGACGAAGCCGATACCGGCAATCAGGATCACTGTCACCCATGCCGCGCGCGGTTCTATCAGCTTCCACGGCCCTATCGCACCAACGGGCAGTGCCGGATAAATCACGATCGCCAGAATCGCCAGCAACAGCGCCGAGCGCATTTCATTTTCTGTCAGGCCGAGACTAAAACCGGTCAGTCTATCTTTCCACGCCAGCAGTGCGGTGACGATAACGATGATGGAAGCCGGTGTTGCGGTATGTCCCTTGCCGCACAAAATCCCCGCCACGCAGGTAATCAGCATCGCTGCTGAAGTCGTCAGCTCGCTGCTGTCATCGGTGCGCAAGCGCTGCACGTTAAGAAAAACGGTGAGGATACCAACCAGGAACAGGATCAGGTAAGCATAGTTATCGCCGAGCGTGCCACCCATCGCACCCAATAGCGCAATCAGCGAAAACGTGCGCAGCCCTGCTTCCTTGCCGCGACGCTCGCGCTCGAGGCCGATCAGCAAACCCAGTGCCAAAGCCAGACTTAAACGGGTGAGGCTGACCAGGTAAGGCCATTTAATTTCAGGCAGCGACATGCCGACCTGTATCAATGGTTCGACGACGGCGTTGGCAGTGTGTGGATCAGTCATGGGACATAAACAGAAAAAAACGTGTAACAAGCGACTATAAACCACCGGGTGGCAATTGTCCGCTCGGAGTCCGCATATGCATACGCACTTATGGCATACGCATCATTGTTCGCGAACGATTATTCAAGTAGCGGATGCAGACTACTAGCAAGGCTTGCGCCAGGGACTGCGCAATTTAAATCGGTTGCGCCAGCAAGTCGTCTATCTTTTGTTTGGTATCTGCGATCACCAGAGCCTTCGCTTCATCGCTGCTATGCGCTTCAAAAGGACCGGCAAAACCTTGCGATATTTCTTCGCCCTGCGCACCATGCACTTCTATCTCGCTGGTGGCAGACCACAGGTTCTCGCTGACAGGCACAACGATGGTGAAAATCTCATATCCCTTATAAACAGCATCAGGCACTCGACTCATGATTCACTCCTCAAATAAGTGTGCATCACTAATTGCACATGCATTTACACAGTGAGAACGGAAAGTACAGTGGTGCTACGTCTATTCAATCAGTGTTCGCCTGGACCATTGCTATTCGGCGTCAGCATGGTCAGTGCCACCCGATGTGCTTCCGCTTCTGCTTCTTCTTTGGTGGGGAACACTGCATCCAGCGACACACGCTGATCGGGAAATACATTATTTCTGTGCATGGGATTATGTGAATGCCCGTAAATCGCCAGGTGTGCGACCCAGCCTGGTGCGCCTATCAACTCGACGGCGGAACATTCGACTTCATATTCACCAATTTTTTCAGACGGCATCTCTGTCTCCTTGTCAGCCTGACCATCCTAACATGGACCGCATTTACAGATTCGATGCCATCGCTGAAGCGACTATTCACGCATGAGCATGTGCCTGACAGATTTAGTCTGTCTATAGAAAACCACGATATCCCATACACATGGGATCGCTATTGCCAGCGAGACACCCGATAATCACAAACAAATTACAACTCCATTGATGTCTCTTCGGGCCGCCCTGGCAACAAGGCGGCCCATGTTTTTTTCGGCTGCTTTCAAACATGGCTTTGAATTTACAAGTGTTGATATCTTGAAGTGGCTCATCCAGTTGAGGACAGCGTACAACTCACCCACCCATACAGACTTATCCCCGCATTCTGTGGACAGTCCTGTGGATAAGCATGTGGCTAGTGAGCTAAGCGTTTGATCTCAAAGAAATTATTTGTCCTGCTTAAAATGAAGATATCCACCGACGCGCCAACAAATAAATGAAAAATAAATGAAAAAATCCCATGTACATGGGATCGTCAAGCAAAAAAGATTCAGTGATACTCGACCTGCATCTTTTCCTTCGATACTCTTTGGGGCGACTTCCTTACCGGAGCCGCCCTATTTTTTTATCCGCAGCCTGGCGAATCTCCCGCTTACATTCCTGCTTAGCCTTACCCAGCCAGTGTTTCGCTGTGCAAACGAAATAGTCGACAGCTGTACACCTCACGCAACACCAGCCCCGATACAAATTGACGTGGCATGCGCATCTTGCAATAATGAGAATCATTCTCAACAAAGCCCAGCCAGCGTCTCTCGGATTGCAAGCCAGCTTAACGATGTCCGCCAGACATCGCACCACTGGAGCAAACCGTGCATCCCGCCAGTCATTCCGATTCAGTCGCCCATATATACAGCCATCATCATGGCTGGCTGGTCGGCTTGCTACGCCAGAAGCTGGGGAATGCAGACAATGCCAACGACCTGGCGCAAGACACCTTCACACGCTTACTAACCATACGTAGTGAAGAACTGATACGCGAACCGCGCGCCTATCTCACCACCGTGGCATCCCGCCTCACTGCTCAATATTTCCGTCGGCTTGCACTGGAACGCGCCTACCTGGATGCACTGGCCGGGATGCCGGAAGACACCGTCCCCTCACCTGAAGCAAGGATGCTGGTAGTCGAAGCGCTGACTGCAATCAGCCGTGTACTCGATGGCTTGTCGCCACGCGTGCGCGAGATCTTCCTGCTGGCACAACTGGATGGGCTGACCTATGCAGAGATCGCCGCACAGTACGACATGTCCGTCAATGCGGTACAGAAATCCATGATCCGCGCCTTTCAACACTGTTATGCGGCCGTCTATGCCGCTTAAGCAAAATACTTCCGACCATCGTCATCCGATGCACATCCGCACACTATTCTCGCCACACGTCGAACGCGATGACGACACCGACAGCGCGATCGACTCGACTATCGTCAAACAGGCGATCGTCTGGCTCGTCACGTTGCAATCCGGTAGCGCCAGTCCGTCTGAGCGTCAGGCATGTGCCGCCTGGCGTGCGTCCGACAGCAGGCATGAACAAGCATGGCAACGCCTGCATGCACTCGGACAGGATTTGCGCAGCAGCGGTGACTACCTGGCACCACCTGTGTTGCGTTCGGTATTGCGCAACAGCGAACACGGCAATCGCCGCATCGTCCTGAAATCGCTGTTCGGCCTGGTTCTGCTGGGAGCAAGCGCTGCGGTAGTACGCAAGCAGCCAGTCTGGCAAACGGCAATGGCCGAGCACCAGACTGCAACCGGTGAGCAACGCAACATCGTCCTCGCCGATGGCACGCACATCATGCTCAACACGGCGACAGCGATCGACGTCTATTTCAATGATGAATTACGCCAGGTCGTGTTGCGTCGTGGCGAGATCATGGTCGAAACTGCAAAAGATCAAACGGGTCGTCCATTCGAACTGGTCACCAGCAATGGCCACATCCGCCCTATCGGTACTCGTTTCACAGTGCGCTATAACGAAAGCCCGTCGTCCACCGCAGTGGCAGTACTGGAAGGTGCAGTCAATGTCACACCCGCTGACGGCATCAGCCAACGCGTTAACGCGGGGGAACAAACCCACTTCACCGACCTCGCAGCATTTACTCCATTTGCACTTGATAACAGCAGCGCCGCGTGGACAGATGGCGTGCTGGTAGTCGAGCGCATGCGCCTGGCCGATTTCGCCGCAGAGCTGGATCGCTATCGCCCCGGCGTACTACGCTGCGATCCGGCGGTAGCCGATCTGCTGGTCAGCGGTTCCTATCCGCTGCGCGATCCGGACGCCGTGCTCACATTGCTGGAAGAAACCCTGCCTTTGCAAGTGCGCAGCATGACCCGTTACTGGACCACGATAGTGGCCAGCCCACAAACTTAAGACCATTTCTGACCGTCATCCACTCCGGATAAAAATATTTTCAATTGTGTAGGCAGGTTTACCGATTTCGCGCATCAACCAGGATAGAGGTGCTGCAAATACAAGCGGCACCGCATCTTCAGCTTGATACGAAAAGGAAACACCATGCCCCTGTACCACCAGTCCGATGCCGGTCTGCATCGCCCCGCGCCGCTAACCCTGACGCCGATTGCCCATGCTGCGCGTATCGCACTATGCGGCGTACTGCTGCTGGGCGGCTCAACGCTGATACCAGCGATGGCGCAAAGTACAGCAGACGCAACAGCACAATCGGACCAAGTGCGGTCATACAATATTCCGGCAGGTTCGCTGGATCAGGTATTGGGCAGCTTCGGTCGTGCAGCAGGCGTGATGATCGCCATCGATCCTGCGCTGACCAGTGGTTTGCGCAGTGATGGTTTGCAAGGCAAACAAAGTGTCGCCAGTGGCTTGAGCATTTTGCTCACACCCCACAAGCTGGAAGCCATACCGGGTGCCAACGGCGGCTATAAAGTACGTCGCCAGACTGTCAGCGACACCACCCTGCCGACTGTATCCGTCATCGCACCAACACTAGACGCCAATTCGGAAGGCAGCCGCTCCTACGCTGCGCGTGCCACCACCGTAGGTAAATCAACCAGAACCCTGCGCGAAACACCGCAGCCTGTCACGGTGCTGACTCGTCAGTTGATTGAAGATCGGGGCTTGCTGGATCTCACCGATGTATTGCAGAACACACCCGGCGTTACCGTCGACTACACCGATAGTGAACGCGTCACCTACTTCTCGCGCGGCTTCCAGATCGACGCCCTGCAAATCGATGGCCTCACCATGAACCAGAGCGGCTCCATCTTCGTGCAGCCAGACACGGCGGTACTGGATAGGGTTGAAGTCTTGCGCGGTGCATCGGGCATGATCCGTGGCTCAGGCAATCCATCTGCCACCGTCAACATGGTGCGCAAACGCCCTACTCATGAATTCCAGGCTTCCGCCGCGTTGACGCTGGGCTCCTGGGATCGTCGCCGCCTCGAAGCGGACATCTCCGGGCCATTGAATGAAGCAGGCACATTGCGCGGCCGTATAGTCGCAGTCGATGACTCCAAAGATTTCTTCCAGAAAGCACGGCATGAAGACCGCAAGGTGTTCTACGGTGTACTCGAAGCTGACCTCGGTCCGCGCACCACTCTCACCGCCAGCCTGCAACACACCGACCTGAACGCCACCGGCGCGTGGGGTAATCTGCCGGGCAACTTCGACGGCACCCCATTGAATCTGCCGCGTGACATGTATCTGGGCGCAGCATGGAATACCTGGAACCGTTATAACCAGCAGGCACTGACCGAGCTGGTACATCGCTTCGATAACGACTGGACCTTCAAGGCAAGTGCGGCATACACCCGACTACGCATGAAGGATAACGGCTTCAAGCAAAGCTACTTCACGCGTGCAAGTACTACCAACCCTTATCTCTTTGATGTCACGACATCCATGTACACCGGCGATGCCAGCGACCAGCTCGTATTGGCTACCAGCGCCAACGGACCGTTCACACTGTTCGGCCGTAAACATGAATTAGTCGTCGGCGCTGAATCACTGCGCAACAAAGCGGTCGCGACCAATGGTGTAGGTAATCAGAACAAACTTGCAGGTGTCGACATCCGTAACTGGGACCCATACACCAGCTATCCTGAGACCTTCCCGACCATCACAGGCACGGGCGCACCGTCCACGACCAGTCAGCAAGGCATTTATGGAACAGCCCGTCTCTCACTTACCGATCCGCTCACGCTCATCATCGGTGCACGCGTAAGCTGGTGGGATTACAAGGCACCGCATACGCCAGCCAGCAACTATGAAGTCAACAAGGAAATCACACCTTACGCTGCCCTGACCTACGAATTGTCGAAACAACTCAGCGCCTATGCCAGCTACACTGAGATATTCACGCCGCAAGATGCCAAGGATGCCAATGGCAACATCCTGCCCCCAGTCACCGGCCAGGATTATGAAGCTGGTGTCAAAGGCGAATTCTTTAACGGCCGCCTCAACGCATCGCTGGGTATCTTCCGCATCAACAACAATGGCAAAGCAGTAGAAGACAGCAGTTCATACAGCCCGTGCCTGCCTTACTACACCACTGGTTACTGCCGTGTCGCTGGCGGCAAACAGCGTAGCGATGGCTGGGAAATGGAACTGTCGGGTGAGTTGGCTCCAGGCTGGCAAATGATGGCGGGCTATACGAACACACGCACCAAGTATCTGAAGGATACGGTTGCCAACACCGGACAACCGCTGCGCAGCATAGATCCGCGGCACCAGTTGCGCGTCTTCACCAGCTACCGCATCGGCGGTGAAACCCAAGGCTGGACCATCGGCGGCGGCGCGCAGATGCAAAGTGACTCCTTTGTCCGTTCCGGTGCCATCACCTCGCGCCAGGGTGGTTATGCTGTCTACAACGCCATGGTTGGCTATCGCTTCGACAAGACTTATTCGATACAAATGAACGTGAACAACGTATTTGATAAGGTCTACTACAAGAAATATGGACCTACCGGTATCAGCTATTACTACGGCGACCCGCGTAATGTGATGGTGACTTTGCGGGCTAATTTCTAGTAATTGGCCGGTAGAACCTAAGATGAAAAGCCCGCATGTGCGGGCTTTTTATTAGAAGCTGGGATTCGCCTACATCCTGCAGGCCGCGCTTGCGCTTGCAAGCGCAAGCCTTCGAATCCCACGCGCAGGCCAAACTATTGGCCTGCTCCTCTCCGCCCAATAAAAAAGCCCGCTTGCGCGGGCTTTTTTATTGAATCTTGGCGGAGAGGGTGGGATTCGAACCCACGGTACGGGAAAACCGTACGCCTGATTTCGAGTCAGGTACATTCGACCACTCTGCCACCTCTCCTGGATACTGCCTTCACGATGGTCGAATACCGCGAAGCAAAAAATTATATCAGAGTCTTGCGCGACGGGAAACCTTCTCTTCACTTTGTTGACGCTGTACGCAAAAAATATCTGATCCATGCACAACAACTCCACGCATCCTCAGTCCATTTAGTTATTAAATAAATAATATTTCCTATCATCATCTTGTCATAATTGGCCAGTAACATTCGGCAGAGATCAATCCGCTCAGCATATGCAGCTACTAAGCCAAGAGTCATTTAGATGTTCTTTTCCCCTGTACAGACCAGCAAGACACGAAGGTATCCGCTAGCCGATAAAGCATGGGCGCTGTCAGCCATTTCTATGCCCCAGCCCTTACGGTTCAAGACCAAGGAGGCTCATTTGTCATCCGTCGCCCAAAACAATGCGCAGTATGAAGACACGGATCAAGCTGCGGATCATCTCGTACAACGCTTGAAGGAAGTCATCGAATATCGCCAGCTGACTCCGCTGTTCCAACCTATCATCCGCATGCAAAGCGGTGAGATCATCGGCTACGAAGGCTTGATACGCGGCCCGTCTGATAGTCCGCTGCACTCCCCTTTGAATTTGTTCAAAGTCGCACGTGCCTGCAATCTCAGCGTCGAAGTCGAGCACTTGTGCCGTCGCATTACGCTGGAAAAATTTGCGGAGCTGCGTCTGCCGGGAAAGTTGTTTCTCAACGTCAGCCCTGAATGCCTGATCCAGCCTGACGTCAAACATGGTGAAACCCTCGGTTATATCCATGAAGTCGGCATCAATCCGGAACGCGTGATTATCGAGCTGACCGAGAGTCAGCCGACTTACGATTACGATTTGCTGCGCGAAGCCGTGACACATTACCGTGCGATGGGCTTCCGCATCGCGATCGACGATCTGGGTGAAGGCTTTTCCAGCTTGCGTCTGTGGTCCGAGCTGCGGCCGGAGTATGTGAAGATCGATATGCACTTCGTGCAAGGCATTAACCTTGATCCGATCAAGCTGCAATTTGTACGCTCTATCCAGGAGATCGCCGAGAAGTCCGGCACCATCGTGATTGCCGAAGGTATAGAAACCGATGCCGAGTTGCTGATGATCCGCGATCTCGGCGTGGTGTATGGCCAGGGCTATAAGATCGCGCGCCCACACGCGAATCCGGCAACCACCCTCTCCATCGATTTACGCAATCTGCTGCGCCACAATGGCGTCGCCGTGTATCCGCATGAAAACGGTCGTGGTCACAAGATGTTGACGGCGATGAAGTTGTTGCGCAGCGTGAAAGCCGTCGCACCGGAAGTACACAACAATCGCATTTATGAAATGTTCAACAACGATCCGACGCTGGAAGTCATACCTGTCGTATCGAACGGCATCCCGGTCGGACTGATTACACGTGCAAATCTGATCGACCGCTTCGCCCGCCCTTACCTGCGCGAGCTGCATGGCAAGAAGTCGTGCACCCTGTTCATGGATGCCAATCCACTGATCACAGACAAGAACACCGCCTTGCATGCTTTGAGTCAGATCATTGTCGATGCTGATCGCCACCATTTGTTTAACGGCTTCATCATCACTGACAACGGTCAGTACATGGGCATGGGTAATGCACATGATTTGATGCGCGAGATTACGCAGATGCAGATCAATGCTGCGCGCTATGCAAATCCGTTGACGCTGTTGCCGGGCAACGTCCCGATTGATGAACACATAGACCGCTTACTGGAAAACGGCACGCGCTTCTGCGCCTGCTACATCGATCTGGATCACTTCAAACCGTATAACGATGTCTACGGTTATCGCAAAGGCGATGACATGTTGCGTCTGACCGGCAAGATACTGAGCGGCCATTGTGATCCGCAAAAGGATTTCGTTGGTCACATCGGTGGCGATGATTTCATCATCCTGTTCCAGAGTGAAGACTGGGAACAACGCTGCCGCGCCATCATCGACGCCTTCGTCGCAGCCGTCCCTGATTTCTATTGCACCGAAGATCGCAAGCGTGGTGGCTACATCAGCGAAGACCGCCGCGGCAAACAAGTCTTCCATACCCTGGCCACCATCTCACTCGGGCTGGTGAAAGTCGAACCCGGTCACTATGGTTCGCATCACCAGATCGCAGCGGCGACTGCTGATGCGAAAAAACAGGCGAAAAAAATCCCTGGTAACAGCCTGTTTATAGACCGTCGCCAGGGACCTTATGCGATGGAGAAGCAGAACGACGACGACGCAGCGCAGGAGCTCGTCGCCTGACCTAGCTTCAGGCTTGTGGCGTCAGACGCTGCAAGCCGCCCATATATGGATGCAACACTTCCGGGATCGTGACGCTACCATCTGCCTGCTGATAGTTTTCCAGCAAGGCGACCAGGGTACGACCAACTGCCAGGCCTGATCCATTCAACGTATGTACGGATTCCGTTTTGCCTTGCGCATTACGGAAACGCGCTTGCATACGACGTGCCTGGAAGGCTTCGCAATTCGATACCGAAGAAATCTCGCGATAGGTATTTTGCGCTGGCAACCACACTTCCAGATCGTAAGTCTTGGTTGCGCCAAAGCCCATGTCGCCGGTACACAGTGTGATCACACGGTAAGGCAAGCCCAGTTTCTTCAGAATGTTTTCGGCATGGCCACACATCTCGTCCAGCGCTTCGTAGGATTTCTCAGGATGGACGACCTGCACCATTTCAACCTTGTCGAATTGGTGTTGACGTATCATGCCGCGCGTGTCGCGACCGTAGCTGCCTGCTTCCGAACGGAAACAAGGCGAATGTGCAGTCATGCGGATAGGCAAGGCATCACCGGCGACGATTTCATCGCGCACGATGTTGGTCAGCGGCACTTCAGCAGTAGGGATCAGGTAGAGCGCTTCGCCCTCACCTTCCTGGCCACCTTTTTTCACGGCGAACAGATCAGCTTCAAACTTAGGCAACTGACCGGTACCCTGCAGCGAATCTGCATTGACGATGTACGGTGTATAGCACTCGGTGTAACCGTGCTCACCGGTATGCGTATCCAGCATGAATTGCGCCAGTGCGCGATGCAGGCGTGCGATGCCGCCTTTCATGACCGAGAAGCGCGAACCGGTGATCTTGGCTGCCACATCAAAGTCCAGGCCGAGCGCAGCACCGACATCGACGTGGTCGCGGATTTCAAAATCAAAGCTGCGTGGGGTGCCGACTTTGCGCAATTCCACATTGCCTGCTTCATCCGTCCCGACCGGTACCGACTCATGCGGCAAGTTGGGGATGGACAGCATGAATTCGCTGATTTTCGTTTGCAAGACATCCAGGCGTGCTGCCGATGCTTTCAACTCGTCACCGATACCGGCTACTTCTACCATCACAGCGGAGGTGTCTTCGCCCTTGCCTTTCAAGGCACCGATTTGCTTGGACAGCGTATTACGCTTGTTTTGCAGGTCTTCGGTACTGGACTGGATCTGCTTGCGCTCCGCTTCCAGTGCATTAAAGGCGGCGACGTCGAGCTTGAATTTGCGACCGGCCAGGCGGGCGGCAACGCTATCGATGTCTTTACGAAGAAGTTGAATGTCTATCATGGAAAAACGCTAAAAGATGAGATAAGTAGAGATTGTACCAAGCCGCAAGCCAATTCCAACGCGGCCGGAAAAATTCATCGCTAGCCGGCTCCCAGCAGCCGGCCTGCGTTACCATTGCCGTACTTTACGAACTCAGCCAGCAGAATCATGGAAGATCCAAACACACCGCGTCCGGTTTCCCTCACCGTCCTGATCATCGGACTGGTCATAGCCCTCGCCCTGGCGATCTGGGGCGGCTTGCAGTTCCTGAATTCCGGTCATAGCCTCGGCTATGGCGTGGTTGCAGGTGTCAGCATCGGTGCCGCATATGCCTTCCTGAAGCAAATCCGGATACGGCGTAACGAAGGCTGACAGCTGCAATCCAGCTTTAACCGGGGGGTATTACTCCCCGGCCTCTTCATCCCACTTTTTCAGCAGGGCCAGCTTTTCAGCGATCTTGATCTCCAGACCGCGCGGCACGGGCTGATACCAGCCCGGCTCTTCCAGGTCATCAGGCAGATAAGTTTCGCCAGCCGCATAAGCATTCGGTTCGTCATGCGCATATCTGTACTCGTGGCCGTAGCCCAGTTCTTTCATGAGCTTGGTCGGGGCATTGCGCAGGTGCACCGGAACCTCACGGCTTTTGTCCTGCTTCACGAAGGCACGCGCCTGGTTGTACGCGTTGTAACCTGCGTTGCTTTTGGCCGCGACAGCGAGATAGATGACCGCCTGACCCAGGGCCAACTCCCCTTCCGGGCTACCGAGTCGCTCGTAGGTCAACGCTGCATCATTGGCGATCTGCATCGCCCTGGGATCGGCCAGACCTATATCCTCCCACGCCATGCGCACTATCCGTCGTGACAAGTAGCGGGGATCGGCACCGCCGTCCAGCATGCGCGTCAACCAGTAAAGTGCAGCATCCGGATGGGAGCCGCGTACAGACTTATGCAAGGCTGAAATCTGGTCATAGAAATTGTCGCCACCTTTATCGAAACGCCTGGAATTCAGGGTTAAGGCATTTTGCAAAAACTCGGCTGTGACTATCTTGGTACCGGTCGTGTTGGCAGCCGTATTCGTCTGCTCCAGCAGATTCAGGAACCGGCGCGCATCACCATCGGCATAACCTATGATGGTGTCCGTCGCCTGCTCGTCAAACTGCAGCTCACCCAGTGCTTGCTTCTGCGCGCGTTGCAGCAGTTGCTTTAACTCTTCATCGGTCAGCGACTTCAGCACATAGACCTGCGCCCGTGACAGCAGCGCCGAATTCACTTCAAACGAAGGATTTTCAGTGGTGGCACCGATGAAGGTGACCAGGCCGCTTTCTGCATACGGCAGCAGCGCATCTTGTTGCGACTTATTGAATCGGTGTATCTCATCCACGAACAGGATGGTGTGCTTGCCCATCGCCAGATTTTGCTCGGCCTGCTCCATCGCCGCGCGTATGTCTTTCACGCCGGAGAACACTGCGGACAAAGCGATGAACTCACACTCAAAGGCACTTGCAGTGAGTCGTGCCAGCGTCGTCTTGCCTACACCGGGCGGCCCCCAGAAGATCATGGAATGCGGCTTGCCCGACTGGAAAGCCAATCGCAAAGGCTTGCCCTCACCCAGCAAATGCGACTGTCCGACGACCTCGTCCAGGGTCTTGGGGCGCAGTGCTTCCGCTAGCGGCGCAGCGGGCTCGCGTGCAAACAAATCAGACATGTTGTACATCTCCACAAATCAACGCATGTGGTTCGGCAAGAGGGATGGAACGCATGTAGCCTGATTTCAAAAAATAGTCGTAAGAATGAAATCGACGCCAGTCGAATATTTCAACTGGCGTCGCGATTATTTTACAGGGCTGCCGTCACCGGCAGCATTGAGCAATTACTGAAAAACGTCAGCGCCTTTAGGCACCACGAATTTGAACTGATTCGCTGGCATAGGCGGATTCTTTTCAAACTTGGTAAAGGTCAGCAACGATACCTGGCCAAAGGAATCACGCAACTCCATCGCTTCCGGCACGCCGTTACGCAAACCGATGCCGATATGGTCGAAAGTCGTGTCCTTGGCCTTAGGTGTGGCCTCCAGCCACTCCAGTCCATTCTTGCTGCCCGCTTCTTTCAGTGTGAAGTTTTTTTCCAGGTCGTTGCTGCCAAACAGGATGGCAGCAGGTGAGGAACCGAGCGCATCGCCCAGCTTCTTGATTGTGACCTGGTTCAAATCTTTATCGTAGATGTAGAGCTTGTCGCCATCAGCCTGCAGCAATTGCTCGTAGGGTTTTTGGTAGATCCAGATGAATTTGCCGGGACGTGCAAAGGTGAAGGTGCCGGTCGATTTATTCGAGACCTTGCTGACACCACTTTCCACTTTTACCAGTTGCTGCGTGAACTCACCGCGCGCCGCCTGGGTGGACGAGACGAAGGACTTGAACTGTTCAAGCGCAGCTGCGTGCGCAAAGCGCGGCACAGCCAAAGCGGCGCCCACCAGCAAGGCACTGACCAGCAAAGTACGTGGCGCAAATAATTTTGTAACAAGAGATTGCGATTGCTTCATACCATCCTTTATTCAGCAGTATTTCCAGCCGGCACCAGGATTTCGCGGTTACCGTTGGATTGCATGGTGGAGACCAGACCGCTTTGCTCCATCTGCTCCAGCAGACGCGCAGCACGGTTATAGCCTATGCGCAAATGGCGCTGCACCAGCGAGATGGATGCACGGCGGTTCTTCAATACGATCGCCACCGCCTGGTCATACAAGGCATCCGCTTCGCCACCGGCTCCACCTTCGGCACCGAGTGACAAGTCGCCGTCTTCAGCAACGCCCCCTTCTAAGATGCCTTCGATATAGTTTGGTTCACCCTGCGCTTTCAGGTGATCAACCACGCGGTGTACTTCATCGTCGGAAACAAAAGCGCCATGCACACGTACCGGCAAGCCGGTGCCTGGCGGCATGTACAACATATCACCCATACCCAGCAGTGCTTCCGCACCCATTTGGTCGAGGATGGTACGCGAGTCGATTTTGCTGCTGACCTGGAACGCGATACGGGTCGGGATATTCGCCTTGATCAGACCGGTGATGACGTCTACCGACGGACGCTGCGTAGCCAGGATCAGGTGGATACCGGCGGCACGCGCTTTTTGCGCGATACGTGCGATCAGTTCTTCAACCTTTTTACCAACCACCATCATCAGATCTGCCAACTCGTCGATGATGATGACGATGGTAGGCAGTTTTTCCAGTGGTTCCGGTGCGTCCGGTGTCAGGCTGAACGGATTCGGAATTTTTTGTTCGTTCTTTTCGGCTTCAGCAATCTTGGTGTTGTAACCAGCGAGGTTACGCACACCGAGCTTGCTCATCAGCTTATAGCGGCGTTCCATCTCGTTGACGCCCCAGTTCAGCGCATGGCCAGCCTGGCGCATGTCGGTAACGACAGGTGCCAACAGATGCGGGATGCCTTCGTATATCGACAGCTCCAGCATCTTCGGATCGATCAGGATCAGGCGCACCTGGTTAGGATCGGATTTGTACAGCAGCGAGAGGATGGTCGCGTTAATACCGACCGATTTACCAGAACCAGTCGTACCCGCTACCAGCAAGTGCGGCATCTTGGCCAGATCGGCGACCACTGGATTACCGGCGATATCCTTGCCCAGCGCGACGGTCAGGCTGGACGAACTATCGTTGTAGACCTTGGAGCTGACGATCTCGGTCAGGCGCACGATCTGACGCTTAGGATTCGGCAGCTCAAGTGCCATGTAATTTTTACCCGGAATGGTTTCCACCACGCGGATAGAAGTCAGTGACAAGGAGCGCGCGAGGTCACGTGCGAGACCGACGATCTGGCTGCCTTTGACGCCGGTGGCCGGTTCGATTTCATAACGCGTGACGACTGGCCCCGGATAAGCAGCAACGACTTTCACCGAGATGCCGAAGTCTGAGAGTTTTTTCTCGATCAGGCGGCTGGTGAATTCCAGGGTTTCTATGCTGACAGTTTCCTGCGATTGCGGCGCTTCATCCAGCAAAGACAGCGGCGGCAGATTGGTATCCGGCAAATCGTTGAACAGCGAGACCTGACGTTCTTTTTCCACGCGTTCGGATTTCGGCACAGCGATGATTTGTGGCTCGATGCGGATAGGTGGCGCGTCGACGATCTTCGCACGTTCATTGACGACGACTTCTTCACGCTTGACGGCTGCAACCACACCGACCTTGCGGTCTTCACGTGCACCGTACAGGTTACGGATAGCCTGGAAAGACAACTCTATGGTTTCGCCTATGCGCTCTGCGACGCCGAGCCATGAAACATGGAAGAACAGGCTGAAACCGAGGCCGAACACCAGCAAGAGCAACAAGGTCGCCCCCATGAAACCAAAGGTATTTTGCGCCGCGCTACCGATCAATTCACCCAGCACACCGCCCGGCGAGCGCGGCAATGCAGCCTTGAGCGAGTGCATGCGCAGGTATTCCAGCGCCACGCTGCCTGTCATCAGCAGGAAAAAACCGATGCCACGGATCAGGCCTTCCTGATGGTGTTCAGGTTCGGGTTCTTTTTTCAGCAAGAAGCGCTGCGACAGGCGGCGATAACCGACCCACACATGGCGCAGCAGGAAGATGCAAATCCACCACGCGGACAAACCGAAGATGAAGAGCAGCAAATCGGCCATCCACGCACCGACGCGGCCGCCGACGTTATTCAATTTTGCGACAACATTCGCGTGCGACCACCCCGGGTCAACCGGCGAATACGTCAGGAAAATCAGGATCAGGTACAGGGTCAGGGCAGCAAGTATCAACCAGCGTGCTTCGGACAGAAGCCGCACTAGTCTGCCCGGTAATGGAGGGGCTTTTGTGGCGTCGGTCTTGCGAGTGTAGGCTTGGCTTGTTTTAGTCATAAATCCAGACGCGGTAGCGTCAATAATCAACATGCACGACTGCCGCGGGTAACGCGGCAAACGGCGTAAATACTGCAAAAAGCACAGAATAAAAGCTCAGGTAAGCGCCGTTTCTGGCTGCCGCCCCTGCTGGAACGGCTGGTTCGTCTATAATCTTAACCAGTTTTTCCCGGTTACACCGAATAATTCAGGAACAGCTTGAAATTTCATGCCAGAGCGACATATATAAGCTCCTGGCAGCAGGTTTTACTGTTCAAAACAGCATTCCGACTCACTTTTTACGATTAATTATCCACATGTCCAGCGCAAAACACGCCCACGTTTTAATTCTCGGCTCCGGCCCCGCCGGTTACAGTGCTGCAGTCTATGCCGCACGTGCCAACCTCAAACCGGTATTAATCACCGGCGTCGAGCAAGGCGGTCAATTGATGACCACTACCGATGTTGAAAACTGGCCGGGCGATCCGCTGGGCGTGCAAGGTCCTGAATTGATGCAGCGTTTGCTGCAGCATGCAGAGCGCTTCAACACGGAAATCATTTTCGATCACATCCACACTACCAAGCTGGATGAAAAACCGATCCGCCTGATAGGCGACGCCGGCGAATATACCTGCGACTCCCTCATCATTGCAACAGGTGCTTCAGCGCAATATCTGGGTCTGCCATCGGAACAGGCCTTCATGGGCAAAGGCGTATCTGCCTGCGCAACCTGCGACGGCTTCTTCTATCGCAACCAGGAAGTCGCTGTTATCGGCGGCGGCAATACCGCAGTCGAGGAAGCGCTCTACCTGTCGAATATCGCGAACAAGGTTACCGTGGTTCATCGCCGCGACAAATTCCGCGCCGAAGCCATCCTGATCGACCGCCTGATGGCCAAAGTCGCAGAAGGCAAAATCGACGTCAAATGGAATTCGACACTGGAACAAGTGTGCGGTGACGACAGCGGCGTGACTGGCATGACCATCAAGTCGACCATAGACGGCAGCACCACGGATATCAAACTGCACGGCGTCTTCGTCGCGATCGGTCACAAACCGAACACCAGCATTTTTGAAGGCCAGCTGGAGATGAACAACGGTTACATTAAAACCAAGACCGGTCTGGAAGGCATGGCGACCTCGACCAGCGTCCCTGGCGTCTTCGCTGCAGGCGACGTACAGGATCACGTCTATCGCCAGGCGATCACCAGCGCCGGTACCGGTTGCATGGCCGCACTGGATGCACAGCGCTACCTGGAAAGCCAGGAGTAAGCAGTAGTTCAGCGCATGCCGGTCTGAGTGCCGGCATGCGACGCCTTATTCAGTATTTAGTTTGCTTCCGCCTCTAGCCATTTGGACGTACCACCATGCCTGCTTCTATCAAGGATTTTGCCGCACTCAAATCTTTGCACAAGGATTTGAAGAAGCAGGAAGAAGCGCGCAAGATTGCCGAGGCAGAACGCTTGCAAGCGGAAAAAACCGCCGCGCTGGAAGCCGACCTGTTTCGCCGCAGCATAGGCGATGTCGCTCCCCTCAACCCCTCCAATAAACTCCACACCAGCAGCCCACGCCCGCTGCCTATCGCCCGCCAGCGCCTGGCCGACGAAGAAGCAGCCCTGCGCGAATCCATGTCGGATGACTTCACCGTCGAAACCCTGCTCGATACCGATGAAGCACTCAGCTATGCCCGCAACGGCATAGGACCGGACGTGATACGCAAGCTACGTCGCGGCCACTGGGTCATCCAGAGTCAGCTCGACCTGCATGGCTTGCGTACCGATGAGGCGCGTGAGGCATTGGGTGAGTATCTGCGTGGCGCGGTGAAACGCGGCTTGCGCTGCGTACGCGTCATCCACGGCAAAGGACTGGGCTCGATCAATAAAGAGCCAGTTTTGAAAAACAAGGTAAGGAATTGGCTGACGCAGAAAGACGAAGTCATCGCCTTTTGCCAGGCCAAGGCGGCCGACGGTGGCGCCGGTGCCTTGATCGTACTGCTCAGGGCAAGCTAAAACCAGCCGCGGCCGTATTCAGGATACGGCCACGCGATGCTGGTCAGCAGCCTTGCATGTAGTTGAAGTAAGCCTTAAACCGCTTCCGCGCCGGTTTCACCGGTACGAATACGGATTACCTGTTCTACCGCCTGTACGAAAATCTTGCCGTCGCCGATCTTGCCGGTACGTGCGGCCTTGATGATCGCGTCCACGGCTTGCTCTACACCGGAGTCGTCCACCACCGCTTCCACTTTGACCTTAGGCAGGAAGTCGACTACGTATTCCGCGCCGCGATACAGCTCGGTATGACCTTTTTGACGGCCAAAACCCTTTACTTCAGTCACGGTCAAGCCGGTAACGCCCACTTCGGCCAGTGCCTCACGCACTTCGTCCAGTTTGAATGGCTTGATAATTGCGGTTACTTGTTTCATCAGTACTCCCTCAGTTAATTAGTGCACTTGCATAAGTCTACGCCGGGCAGATGCATCCGGCGGAAAACTTTCGTTTATTTTGCCATCATTCGCGGAATTTGGATGTAATCGGATAGCGCCAGTCACGTCCGAAAGCACGATGTGTGACGCGAATACCGACTGGCGACTGGCGCCGTTTGTACTCATTGATTTTGATCAAATGGGTGATACGCGCCACGTCTTCCTGGCGATAACCGGCAGCGATGATCTCGGCACCGCTCTGGTTCTCTTCCATATACATTTGCATGATGCCGTCCAATATGTCGTACGGCGGCAGCGAATCCTGGTCAGTCTGGTCCGGACGCAATTCAGCCGACGGCGCACGCGTCAGGATACGCTCCGGAATCACGTCCGATACCGAGTTGCGGTACGTGCACAGCCGATACACCAGCGTTTTCGCAATATCCTTGAGCACCGCAAAGCCGCCCGCCATATCGCCGTACAGCGTGCAATAGCCGACTGCCATTTCACTCTTGTTTCCGGTCGTCAGGACGATAGAGCCATACTTGTTCGACAGCGCCATCAGGATGGTGCCGCGTATGCGCGCCTGGATGTTTTCTTCGGTGGTATCCAGCTTCAGGCCTTTGAATTCCTCGGCCAGCGTGCGATTGAATGCTTCGAAACAGTCGTTAATACCGATTTCGTCGTAGCGCACACCGACGCGCTTGACCATGTCGCGCGAATCTACCCAGGAAATCTCGGCCGTATAAGGTGACGGCATCATGATCGTGCGCACCTTGTCTGCGCCCAGCGCATCTACCGCTATCGCCAGTGTCAGCGCCGAATCCACGCCACCCGACATACCGATCAGCGCGCCCGGGAAGCCGTTCTTGCCTATGTAATCGCGTACGCCCAGCACCAGCGCCTTATACACCTGCGCTTCGACTGACAACTCTTCGACGATGGTGCCGTCGACCGGTTGTCCACCCTGGAATTCGATAATCTGCAAATCTTCGACGCAGTGCTGCAATTGCGCACGTATCTCGCCTGCCTGATCCAGCACAAAGGAATTGCCGTCGAAAATCAATTCATCCTGGCCACCGACCAGATTCGCGTACACCAGGCTCATGCCATGCTTAGTCACATTGGCATGCATCACGTCGACACGCAGATGCTGCTTATTCATGTGAAACGGCGAACCATTCGGTACCAGCAATACTTGTGCACCCGCTTCGGCAGCACGCGCAGGCGCATGCGGGAACCAGGTGTCTTCGCAGATATTGATACCGAAACGCACACCCTTCACTTCAAACACCAGCGGTTCATCGACCGAAGTGAAATAACGTTTTTCATCGAACACGGTTGCATTCGGCAAATCATGTTTGCAGTAAGTAGCAGCGATCTGGCCATTCAGCAGCACCGACGCAGCGTTATAGCGCAGGCCGTCCTGTTCGAACGGATGACCGACGATCACATGCAAGCCGTGCAGCGGAGCGAGGTCGCTTGCAAGGGCAAGCAACGCTTCCGAGCTTTTTGCGTAGAATGACTGGCGCAGCAATAAGTCTTCCGGCGGATAACCGACCAGCGACAACTCTGGTGTCAATACGATGTCGGCACCCTGCTCAGCGGCGCGGCGGGAGAATTCGGCAATCTTGGCACGGTTACCGGCGAGATCGCCGACGGTACTATTGATTTGCGCGATGGCTACTTTGACTGTCATGGCGTGAATTTATAAAAACTGAGTAAAACTCAAAAACTGGCTGATCAAGAAAACTGAAGCAACTAAACGCTAGGATAAAGTTGAATCAAAGTGAGTGAACCTGTTAATCAATCTGTTAATTATCGCACGCGTATCGTTTCTTCTCTGTCAGAAATCGGTCAAAACGCCTGGGATGCACTGGTACAACTACAGCCCGAGACCAATCCCTTCCTTTCCTATGCTTTTCTTGACGCCCTGCATGAAAGCGGCTCCGCTTCGGTCAAATCCGGCTGGCAACCGCAATTCCTGACGCTCTGGCACGAGCAGGAACTAGTCGCCGCCCTGCCCCTATATGCCAAGGGACACTCGTATGGCGAGTATGTATTTGACTGGGCCTGGGCCGATGCCTATGAGCGCAACGGCCTGCAATACTATCCAAAACTGCTGTCCGCCATCCCGTTCACGCCTGTCACCGGTAGCCGTCTGCTGGCACGCGACGGCGAAGCCCGGGCGGCCCTGATTGCTGCCATCAGCAATGTGCAGGAAAACAATTCATTCTCGTCGACCCACATCCTCTATCCGCCAGCGGAGCAGGCGGAGCAATTGCACGAAGCGGGCTTCATGCTGCGTAGTGGCGTGCAATTCCACTGGCTCAATGCCGGCTATCGCAATTTTGAAGAATTCCTGGAGACCCTGGAGCGCAAGAAGCGCAAAAATATACGCGCCGAACGACGCAAGGTACAGGAAGCAGGCGTCAGCTTTCGCCATATTTCCGGACACGAAGCGAGCACCGACGACTGGGGGTTTTTCAAGCGCTGCTACGACCGTACCTATGCGATGCATCATTCGACGCCTTACCTGAACCTGGACTTCTTCCAGCGTATAGGTGCCGACATGCCGCACAACATCCTGCTCATCGTGGCAGAAAAGGATGGCGTCCCTATCGCCTCATCGCTGCTGATTCACGACGAACAAACCGTTTACGGCCGTTACTGGGGCGCGCTGCAGCATATCGATTGCCTGCACTTTGAAACGGCTTATTACCAGCCGCTGGAGTTCTGCATCGCCACCGGCAAGGCTTGCTTTGAAGGTGGTGCGCAAGGTGAACACAAAATGGCGCGTGGCTTCCTGCCGCAAAAAACCTGGTCCGCGCACTGGCTCGCGCATCCGGTGTTTTCAGATGCAATCGAAGACTTCCTGAAACGCGAAAGCGGCGGCATAGACTCGTATATCGACGAATTGAACGAGCGAAACCCATTTAAACGTTAAATATTGTCAAATATACGTTGATTCACGGAAACTTTTTCACTGCCTGCCCTTGCCAGCGCTGACGGCACAGGGCATGCTAGTTGCACGATGAATTCCCTTCCCAACGGCAGCACCCAAACCCGCTTAATACGTGTCGGTCGCTTCGCGATCAAACATGAACTCGGACGCGGTTCCATCGGTGTGGTCTATCTGGCGCACGATCCCATCATAGATCGCGACGTCGCCATCAAAACCTTCCGCAGCAAACTATCGCTGGTAGAGAAAAAGCAGCACGAACAGCACTTCATCAATGAAGCGCGCGCCGCCGGACGCCTGGCCCATGCCAACATCGTCACGATTTACGAAGCGTCCAGCGAAGGCGACGCGACCTACATCGCGATGGAATACCTGCAGGGCCGCGAACTGAATAAAATGCTGGACGGTGGTCACCTCTTCAGCGCCAGCGAAGTCGCATCCATTAGCTGGAAAATCGCCGATGCGCTGGATCACGCACACAAGAACGGCGTCGTACATCGCGACATCAAACCGGCCAACATCTTCCTCAGCCGCGACCTGCAACCCAAGGTCGTCGACTTCGGCATCGCACGCGCGCCGAACCGCGTCGCTGATCAGTTGAACAAGAGCGAAGAACCCTACACGCTATTCCACGACAACATCCTCGGCACCCCCAACTACATGTCGCCGGAACAGGCGATGGGCCTGACTGTCGATGCCCGCACCGACATCTATTCGCTGGGCGCTGTCATGTATGAAATGCTGACCGGCCGCAAACCGTTCCAGGCCAGCGATACCGAAAAACTGCTGCACCAGATCGCGTTCAAAGCTCCTGCAGAACCGCACAAGGTCGAAATCAGTGTGCCTTTGGCACTATCGAAAATCGTCATGAAGGCGATGAGTAAAAAAGCCGACAAGCGTTATCAAAATGCGCAGGACATGGCGCTAGACATCAAGCGTTTCGTCGCCCGCACCCGCCGTGAAAACGGTCGCAAAGCCAAGCTCGAAGATATAGAAACCAACGTCGAATCCTTGCCGTTGCAACAATCACGGCTGTTCTGGCCTATATGTGGTGGCCTGGTCGCGCTGGTAGTTATCGCCTATACCTTCTGGCAGGGCTAACGACTGACAACACGCTGTCCGGCACTTCCAGGCAGCGTCCTGCCGACAAAGCGGAATCGTATTAAAATCTCGTGTTTAGAAAGCTGTATTTCTCATGAGTCCCACCGATATCCTGCTAGCACTTGGAATAGTCAGCATCTGGGGCCTCAACTTCGTTGTCATCAAAATCGGTTTGCAAGACCTGTCACCGATTGCACTCACCGTACTACGCTTCGCCTTCGCTGCTTTGCCGATGGCCTTCTTCATCAAGCGACCGGCGATTCCATGGCACCTGTTGTGCGCCTTCGGCCTGTTTCAGTTCGCACTGCAATTCACCTTCCTGTTCACTGGCATGCAGCTCGGGCTGACATCCGGCCTGGCTTCACTCGTCATGCAGTTGCAAGTATTCTTCACCATCGCACTGGCCATCCTGTTCGTCGGTGAACGTCCACGCATCACGCAACTGGTTGGCGCCCTCATCTCCTTCTGCGGCATGGCGCTGGTGGCCTATAAACTGGAAAGCAAGGCGACCCTGATAGGCTTCATGCTGGTCATCATCGCCAGCATGTGCTGGGCCAGCGGCAACATCGTCACCAAGAAAATCGGCAAGGTAAATCCCTTGGCCTTAATGATCTGGGGCTCGCTCATTTCACTGCCGCCATTGCTGATTGCGTCGTTGCTGATGGAAGGTACGCAAGGCTGGGTGACAGCTGCGCACAACATGAACTGGCGCGCCTTTGCCACGGTTCTCTATCAGGCCTATCCGAATACCATGTTTGCCTTTGGCGCATGGGCAGTGTTGATGCGTAAATACCCTGCCGCTACGGTTGCACCGTTTACTCTGCTGGTTCCTATCATCGGGATGGCGTGTGCAGCGCTGATACTGAATGAGTCTTTGCAATGGTGGAAATTTGCTGCTTGCGGCCTGGTATTGGGAGGATTGGCGTTTAACCAGTTTGGACAGAAATGGCTGGAGCGACGCGGGATTATTTGAGGTAAAACTGCCAGTTCAGTTTACTCAGCATGACTCCAGCGACTAATAAAGGCTGTGCTCGTAATTCCACTGTGACGATGCCGTTTGTGCGGGGCAGAAAATGGAAAAAGAAGTGGGTGTGTCTGAGCGTAGCGAGTTTCGCCCACTTCCCATTTTTTGTTCCGCACAAACGGGGACCCCGCAGGGGCAGCGGCGCCGTGGTCGCCTTTCTTTGCTTACTTTCTTTGGCGAAGCAAAGAAAGTGAGTGGCCGCCGGGCCACCCCCGGCAACCCCACTCTCCACGAAGAGCAAACACCATCAGCATCAAAAATACGCAACCAGACAAGCAATAAAAAAGCACGCATATAGCGTGCTTTTTTTGAATCACCTGTAATTACTTGCCAGCGCTTTTCTTGTAGCTCTCAACACCCGACATGATTTCGGCTTTGGCTTCGTCTGGGCCAACCCAGCCATCAACCTTCACCCATTTGCCTTTTTCCAGATCTTTGTAGTGTTCAAAGAAGTGCTGGATTTGTTGCAAACGCAGGTCGTTGATGTCTTCTGGTTTTTGCCAGTGGCTGTAGATAGGCAGGATTTTGTCGATAGGTACTGCCAGCAATTTCGCATCGCCACCAGCTTCGTCCGTCATTTTCAGCATGCCGATTGCGCGGCAGCGTACGACTACGCCTGGGTACAGCGGGAATGGTGTGATCACCAATACGTCAACCGGGTCACCGTCGTCCGACAAGGTTTGCGGGATGTAACCGTAGTTGCACGGATAGTGCATCGCGGTGCTCATGAAACGGTCGACGAACATCGCGCCCGACTCCTTGTCAACTTCATACTTGACCGGATCGGCGTTCATTGGGATTTCGATAATGACGTTGAAGTCGTTCGGCAGATCTTTGCCGGCTGGGACGTGATTCAGACTCATATTTGTTTTCTCAAAAGTGGGGAACAGTGCTGCAAACCCTGAATTATAGCGGCTTTCAGTATTTTTCTTGCGGTGGTATTACGGATGAAATCAGCAGAAATGTTGCCTGGTGGAGATACCGGCAGGTGCCACCTGGTGCACCTGCCACTGCAGCAAATTTACAGTATGGTCGCCACCGCGCATTGGCGGTAGTGCGACGCAGCTTCTTCTTCATGACCCAGCGCTTCATGCAATTGCGCCAGTTTCAAATGTACTTCCTGCAACATGCGCGCGCCGTTTGCATCTGATAACGCTTGTTCCAGATGACGTTGCGCCTTGCCCCACAGGTTTTGACGCAGGCACAAGGTACCCAGCGTCAATGCCAGTTCAGGGTCGGTCGGATGTATTTTGGTCCATTCTTCGCAACGTTCGATTTGCGCCAGCAATGCCGGTGAACCCTCGCCTGCCGCTGAAGCACGATACGGACGCAGCAAACGCTCATCCCATTCCAGCGCCATCGATTTTTCAATAATCGCACGTGCATCGTCATGCAAACCGCGCTGATTGAATGCATTCGCGCCGTGCATCGCGACGTAAGCCTTGGTACGGTCATCAGCAGGAATCGCCCACCAGATGTTGCGCAAGGATTCAGCGTCGTTGGATGGGTTCTTCAGCAAATCCTGATACGCCAGCTCGCGCAAGCGGCTCGACAAGGCCGGATGCAAGGCGTTGTTTTTGTCCAGTGTACGCACCAGGCGCAAGACTTCAGGCCAATTGTTCGCGCGTTGGTTGGCCTTCAATGCCATACGCAAGGCGTGAATGTGGCGGGTGCCGTTGGCGTTGAGTTCCTTGACTACATCGAGCGCCAGTTCCGGCTGACGTTCATCGACCAGCAATTCGATGGCGGTCATCAAACGCGCTGTCTTCAGGCTTTGATCTTCTTCTACTGTCGCCAGCCAGGTGTCGCGACGCTCGGTTTGCTGCATACGGTGTGCAGCACGCGCTGCGATCAGCGCAGCCAGGCCTGCATTGTCCGGGGAGTCGGTGGCGCGCATCGCTGCTTTTTCAGCATGACCGAAACGACCTTCAAAGTATGCTTTCAGCGATTCACGCAAAGCCAGATTGCCTTTGCGTTCCAGTTTGTCACGACGATAAGCCGCGACCTTGCCTGGCATTTTTTGCGCGACACGTACCGTCTTCAGCACCGCATAGATCAGGAAGAACAGCAGGACGGACAGCAAGATAAAGAAATTCAGCGACAGGTCGACACGGTACGGCGGGTAGAAGAACACCACGTTACCGGCGTTGAAGCGTGCCAGCACCGCCAGTCCGATGGCAGTGGCAAACAGAACGAGAAGCCAGAGGAATATGCGCATATTAAAAACGGTAGGCCATCATTGTTGTTTTAAAGCTGACGATGAAACCAGGCTTGCGCCCGGCATCAAGGCTTGGCTTTGTAATTACGAACTGCATTCAGGCTTTCGGCCAGGGTCGGCATCTCGATCGCCAGATTGCTCGACTGCACTTGCTTGAGCATCGCTTGTACAGTTTGTGTTTGTTTAGCGCGTGTATCGAAGTATTTGCTGATGGCATCCTGCGACGCGATCATGTCGCTACGGAAAGCGACTTCATTGCGCGATAACAGTGCCAGACGCGCATTGAGCAAACGCAGCTTGAGGTTTTCACGTGCGTAGTAGGCCTGGGTCGGTGACAACAGCAAAGCGTCTGAAGTATCGACACTGCGTACGCGTATCAGTTGCTGGATATCGCCCCAAACTTCGCTGCTCAGGCTGTCCCATTTGGCTTTGGCGGTTGGCCACCAGTCATCCGCAGCCGGTTCAGGCGCCGGTGCAGCAGCACCTGCCTTGGCATTTTTAACTGGCGCTTTGGCTGCTACCGGACGATTCTTCGGTTCGCTGGCTGGCTGTGCCGGTTTTTCATCGGCCAGCAAAGGCATGCTATCGATCTGGCTGATGACGCTATCCAGGCGCAATGCGATACCGGTCAAGTCCAGGCTAGGCAAGGCTTTCAGGCGTGCGATGTCGTGTCCGATCGCGCGCCGTACATTGACGAATTGCGGTGTGTCCGCACGCGACAAACGCGCATCAGCATTTTGCAAGGCGATTAATGCACCTTGTACATTACCTGCCAGTTGCAACTGCTGACTGGCGGTCGACAGTACTTGTTCGATTTCTGCCAGGGCCCAGTCTTCACGCTTCTTGAACAGATCCTGATACAGCTGTTCCAGTGCCAGTTGCTGGCTTTGGGCTTCAACCTGCTTACCTTCGAGTACATTCACCTTGGCTTGCAATTCGGTGATGGTTTCCTGTGCCGACTTCACAATGACCTTGGTTTCGGTATTGATGGCATCGCCACTCTGGATACGGCGCGCTACTTCGGTACGCACCGTGGAAAGTTCTTTATGCGACATCCACCATTGCACACCGACCAGGGCGGCCAAAGCCACCAGGGCTGCATATATCAGGCCCTGCTTGCCGGAGGCATTACTTTTGGTTGATGACGCAGGCGGCGGGCTCGGCGGCACACCGTTGGATGGCGCCGCAGCAGGAGTTGCTGGCGGCGTAGATTCGGGAGATGTTGGCATATCGGTCATGAGCAAGATTGTAACGCGGCTAACAGCCCGTCGTCGCCTGATCTGGTTAGCGTGATATTGGAGAAACCCAGCAACTGCGCGGTTTCTGCGATGCGAACGTGAGATACGAATATTCTTTGTTGTTGCATTTTTGCGACGCTCCCTGCTTCATCAAGTTGGGCAACCATCTCCGTCAGGAAACGCAAACCTTCCGAACTGGTTACGATCCAGTCATTCTGACAACTTAATAGATGCTTGAGTTCGCCACATCTTGCACTATTCAATTCCGGCGCGACCCGTCTATAGGCTGCAAGCGGCGTCACGCCTATGCCTGCGGCGCGCAAGGTATCGCCCAATAATTCGCGTCCGGTCTCACCTCGTATGATCAAAACCTGTTTGCCGCGTAGCGCTGGCAGGTCAAGTTCAGCCAGTAAAGTCTGCGAGTCGGTACGATCCAGATCGGTCGGGCTGATGATGGTGGCCTTGGCCTCAGTCGCGCCATGGCGCAGCAAAGCCATGCGACTGCCCTCGCCCACTACCGCTAGCGGAATGTGCCAGGGCCAGTCGGGCCGGACCGCGAAAGCCGCATCGATAGCGTTCGGGCTGACGAAAGCAATCAGTGCGTAACGATCAAGCTCACGCAAGGCTGCACGCAAAGGCTGCTGATCATCCAGCGGCAGGATTTCCAGCAACGGAAAAATCACTGCCTTGCGCCCCAATGCGGTCACACGTTGCGCCAGCACGTCGGCTTGCGCCAGGGGGCGTGTAATTACTACAAACTCAGACATCCCCGTCCGCGTCCGTTTTACACAAAGCCAGGATCGCAGCCGCATCCTGCTGCTTCAGGGCGTCCGCGATCTGACGTCCCAGCGCTTCTGGTTCGTTCGCCGCAGCGCTAAGGTCAGCGCTGGCGATTTTCGAGCCGTCCGGCGTCGCGATGATGGCGCGTAAACGCATGTCAGCACCATCTATGGTGGCAAAAGCCGCCAGCGGAATCTGGCAGCTCCCGCCAAAATTACGCGATACGGTGCGTTCGGCGGTCACCGCCAATGCAGTTGCCGTGTGGTTCAACGGCGCCAGCCATTCCTTCAGGTCAGCACGTTCGGAGAGGATTTCTATCGCCATCGCACCTTGCCCAGGCGCAGGCAGGCTTTGCTCCGGCGGCAGGTAGGAACGGATACGCTGCGCCAGGCCGAGGCGCTTGAGACCGGCGGCAGCCAGGATGATCGCGGCATATTCGCCAGCGTCGAGCTTGCCGAGGCGGCGATCCAGGTTGCCGCGCAACGGGCGTATCACCAATTGCGGATAGCGCGCGGCGATCAGCGCCTGGCGACGCAGGCTGCTGGTGCCGACGATGGCACCGGCAGGCAAGGCTTCCAGCGATTCAAACTCGTTGGAGACGAAGGCGTCACGCGGGTCTTCGCGTTCGAGGACAGCCGCCAGCTCAAATCCGTCCGGCAGGGTCATCGCCACGTCCTTCAGCGAATGCACGGCGATATCCGCTCGTTGTTCAGCGATCGCTACTTCCAATTCCTTGACGAACAAGCCTTTGCCGCCGACTTTGGAAAGGGTACGATCGAGAATTTGATCACCTCGAGTTGTCATCCCGAGAATCTCTATCGAACACTGCGGATATAATATGGCTAGTTTTTCGCGGACATGCTCGGCTTGCCACATGGCCAGACGACTTTCGCGCGAGGCAATGACTAGTTTTTTCGGGGGCGGAAATTTCAACACGGCTTCTTTCGATTTTCTGTCAGGGGCGGCCAAATTTGCTGAATTCTTCTTTGTTTTCAACAAGTTCGATATGCTTTCGAAGTCATCACAGTATCGATGACCTCGCAGATTGTTGCATCATGAGTTCCTTGAAATTTTAGCATGTACCCTCGTAGAAGACGCCGCATTACTCCATCCTTATCACTCTGAACAAGCTGACTGCATTTTTTCAATATGGCAAAACAACCGACAACCCCGCCTCGCGTGAGCTCTCCATCTGCCGATAAGGCAACCAACAAGGACGCACCACTCAAAGAAGATATTCGCTTACTTGGCCGAATATTGGGCGACGTCTTGCGTGACCAGGAAGGTGATGCAGTATTTGAAGTAGTCGAAACCATCCGCCAGACCGCTGTGCGCTTCCGTCGTGAAGCCGATGTGCAGGCTGGCACGGACCTGAATAAATTGCTGAAGAAGCTGACCCGCGAACAAACCATTTCCGTGGTGCGCGCATTCTCTTACTTCTCGCATCTGGCGAATATCGCCGAAGACCAGCATCACAACCGCCGTCGCCGTGCACACCTGTTGGCAGGTTCGGCAGCGCAGGAAGGCAGCGTTTCCTACGCACTGGAGAAACTGGCGAATGCAGGCGTCAACGGCACCACCGTGCGCAAGTTCTTCAAGGACGCACTGATCTCGCCGGTCCTGACCGCGCACCCGACCGAAGTACAACGCAAGAGTATCCTCGACGCAGAACACGACATCGCCCGCCTGCTGGCAGCACGCGACCTGCCGATGACCGCGAAGGAACGCGCCGCCAATACTGAACTGCTGCGTGCACTGGTCACCACCTTGTGGCAAACCCGCTTGCTGCGTTATTCGAAATTGTCGGTGGAAGACGAAATCAATAACGCCCTGTCCTACTACCGCATTACCTTCCTGCGCGAATTGCCAGCGCTGTACGAAGACATCGAAGAAGAAATCGCCGAACAATTCCCGCAACGCGCCAGCAGCGCGAATGCCAAGCGCGACCTGCACTCCTATGTGCAGATGGGTAGCTGGATCGGCGGCGACCGCGACGGCAATCCGAATGTCAACGCTGGCACCATGCAACTCGCTTTGGCACGTCAATCGACTACCATTCTGGAGTTCTATCTGGAAGAAGTGCACGCATTGGGCGCAGAATTGCCGGTCTCGACCTTCCTTGCTGGCGTCAGCCCGGAAGTACAGGCGCTGGCCGACAAATCGCCGGACACGTCCGAACACCGTGCCGATGAACAATATCGTCGTGCCCTGATCGGCATCTATGCACGCCTGGCAGCCACCGCACGCGCACATGGCGCAACCAACATCCTGCGCAAGGAAGTCGGCCCAGGCGCACCTTATGAAAGCGCCGTCGAATTTTCGGCCGACCTGCAATTGCTGGTCGACTCGCTCAAGGAGCGTCATGGCACCGTGCTGATCAAGCCACGCCTGGCGCCGTTGCTGCGCGCGGCAGAAATCTTCGGCTTCCACCTGGCGACACTGGATATGCGTCAAAGCTCGGATGTACACGAGCGTGTACTGGGCGAGTTGTTCAAACGTGCCGAAGTCGAAACTTCGTATGCCGACTTGCCGGAACAAAAGAAAGTCGAATTGCTGCTGACCGAGCTCGACAAGCCACGCCTGCTATACTCGCCGTACATCGACTACTCGGACGAAACCAATTCCGAACTCAACATCCTGCGTGCCGCGCATCACATCCGTCAACGTTACGGCTCGCGCGCGATCCGCAACTACATCATCTCGCATACGGAAACCGTATCCGACTTGCTGGAAGTCCTGTTGCTGCAACGTGAAACCGGCTTGCTGCGCCCAGACACCGATGCTGCATCGGTAGGCGAAGTTGAGTTGATGGTGATCCCGCTGTTTGAAACCATTCCTGATTTGCGCCTCGCCGCAACCATCATGGAACAAGTCATGGCGATTCCTAAAGTGCGTCGCCTGATCGCCAAACAGGGGCACCTGCAGGAAGTCATGCTCGGCTACTCCGACTCGAATAAAGATGGTGGTTTCCTCACCTCGAACTGGGAACTGTACAAGGCAGAAACCGAACTGGTAAATGTCTTCAATCGTGCCGGCGTCAAACTGCGCCTGTTCCATGGTCGCGGCGGCACCGTAGGTCGCGGCGGCGGTCCAAGCTACGAAGCGATCCTGGCGCAGCCACCAGGCACCGTGAACGGCCAGATCCGTCTGACCGAACAGGGCGAAATCATTGCATCCAAATTCTCCAACCCGGAAATTGGTCGTCGCAACCTCGCCTTGCTGGTCGCCGCTACGCTGGAAGCCAGCCTGACGCCACCACCGGCAGATCGCAAATCGGCGAAGAAACTCGCCGAGTTTGAAAGCGTGATGGCCGAGTTGTCTGAGCTGGCCTACAAAGGCTATCGCAACCTGGTGTACGAAACACCGGGCTTCACCGACTACTTCTTCTCGGCCACACCGATTGCAGAAATCGCCGAACTCAATATCGGTTCGCGCCCTGCTTCGCGTAAAGCGACTCGTCGTATCGAAGATTTGCGCGCAATTCCATGGGGCTTCTCATGGGGTCAATGCCGCTTGCTGTTGCCGGGCTGGTACGGCTTTGGCAGCGCAGTAGAACAATGGCTGGAGCAAGGCGACAACAAAGCCAAACGCGTGGCAACCTTGCGCGCCATGTTCAAGGAATGGCCTTTCTTCGTGACCCTGCTGTCGAATATGGACATGGTACTGTCGAAGACCGATCTGGCCGTCGCATCGCGTTACTCGGAAATGGTGGTGGACCGCAAACTGCGCAACAGCATTTTCAAACGCATCGTGGCGGAGCATGAGCGTACCTCGACTTGCCTGACGCTGATCACCGGCAAGAAAGAACGCCTGGCGAACAACCCCTTGCTGGCACGTTCGATCAAGAACCGCTTTGCTTACCTCGATCCGCTGAATCACTTGCAGGTTGAACTGATCAAACGTCACCGTGCCGCGATGCGCGATGGCAAGGTAGATGACCGTGTCCGTCGCGGTATCCATCTGTCGATCAACGGTATTGCAGCCGGTCTGCGCAACACAGGCTAAGACTCATATAGCCAACAAAAAAGGGAAGCAGGTTTGCTTCCCTTTTTTACGTCTGTTATTTAGAACTCAGCGCACCAGCGCCTTGACCCCGGCCCATTGTCGCCGTGAAATCGGCAGGCGGTCATCGATATGCTGGAGGATGACTTGCCACGACTCCTGCGCCTTATCGGTTTCACTATCGGCATCTACCAGCTGCGCACCACGTTCCACGCCTATGATGGCATCACGTGCGACCAGGGCGTTGCGATGTACACGGATGAACTGGGTCGAGAACTCCTGCTCCAGCGCCGAGAGCGAACCTTCCAGCAAATACTCACGTTCACGTGTGCGCAGGGTCACGTACTTGGCTTCTGCCTTCAGGTACAGCACATGGGCCACCGGCACCAATAACAAACGACCTCGTTCCTGCACCGAAAAATTCTTGCGAGTACTTTGCAAAGTACTCGCCACTTCGCTCAGTTTTTGCTTCTGCTGCAAACCGTTAACACGGCGAATCGCATCGGCCAGGCGCGATGCGCGTACCGGCTTCAGCAAATAATCGAGCGCATGTACTTCAAAAGCCTTTAATGCATATTCATCATAAGCAGTGACGAAGATCACCGCAGGTCCGGGCGGCCCCGCCTGCGCCAGATGCGCGGCCAGCTCTATGCCCGTCATGCCCGGCATTTGCACGTCCAGCAGCACGATATCCGGTGCCAGCGTAGCGATGCTATCCAGTGCCTGCTGTGCCTGCACCGCTTCGCCCACCAGCTCATGCGGGCACTCGGCCGCGATATCAGCCAGCAAGGTCGCCAGGCGCGCGCGCGCTGGTGCTTCGTCATCAACAATCAGGATGCGCGGCGTCATGCACCTGCCTTTTGGTAAGGCAGGTAGAGATGCACTTCAAATTGTCCATCCACTACTTGCGTCGTCAATTGCGCCTCCATATCGTATAAGAGCGTCAAGCGTTCACGGATGTTATCCAGTGCCATATGATTGCCGGTCGACTCCACATCAGCATGATACGGATTCGTCATCACGATTTCTATACGGTCGCGCACGCGGCTGATCGCAATCCTGATCAGCGCGGTTTCGGGTGAAGGTTCGACGCCGTAATGCACGGCATTTTCCAACAAAGGTTGCAGCAGCAAGGCAGGCGTCTTCGCCCTTTGCAGCGTGTCGCCGGAAATACCATCGGTATCCCATTGCACCTGCAAGCGTTCGCCCAGGCGTATCTTTTCTATCGACAGGTATTGCATGCCGATACGAACTTCATTGCCCAGCGTCGTGATATCGCGCGCATCGCGCATGAGGACGCGAAACAGATCGGCCATATCTTCCAGCGTGCTTTCGGCACGACGTGGCTCGGTGCGTATCAGCGACAGCACGGCATTCAGGCTATTGAACAGGAAATGCGGCCGTATCCGCGCCTGCAAAGCCTGCAGGCGTGCTTCCGCCAGTGCCGGGGAAAAAGCCCGTGTCCGCAATTCAAAATAATGCTGCAGGCCGATGCCGAACAAAGCCGCACAGACAAAACCTTCCGGTGCCGACAAACGACTCAGGTTGGTCAGCATCAAATCGTCATTCAACAGGTAATGAATGATCAGGCCGGTAATCGCGCCCGGTACCAGTGCGCAGGCCAGGCGCTGGCCCCACGGCGGGATGGAACGCACCAGGCGGCGCAGGCCGCACAAGGCGAACAAGGAAGTCAGGCTGGCCAGCTCCAGCAACATCGATGCTTCACCAAAAGCCAGCAAACCCGCCTGTATCGATGAGGCATTGATCAGCATTACCACCAGCACCACGCCGTTGACGGCCAGCAAGGATCTGACCATGATGCCGATATTGCAACAGTCTGGGATCACGATTTCCAGCGGGGAGACGGGCGCGGAATCTGGCGATGGCGGCATGGTTGAAGGATTTATCAGGGCTAGAGTGGGACTGCGGGGTGCGCTTGTTCTATAATCGCGTATTCATTAGGACCCAATTATGACAGCACAACTCTCCAAAAAGAGCGAGGCCTGGTCGGCACGCTTCAACGAACCGGTTTCCGATCTGGTCAAACGTTACACTGCTTCTGTATTTTTCGACAAGCGTCTGGCTCAGGTAGATATCCAGGGTTCGCTGGCCCATGCAGAGATGCTGGCACACCAAAACATCATCAGCCAGCAAGACCACGCTGAAATCCAGCGCGGCATGGCACAGATCCAGGAAGAAATCGCTGCCGGCAAGTTTGAATGGCTGCTGGATCTGGAAGACGTCCACCTGAATATCGAAAAACGCCTGACCGAGCTGGTTGGTGACGCTGGTAAACGTTTGCACACCGGCCGTTCACGCAATGACCAGGTCGCGACCGACATCCGTCTGTATGTACGTAGCGAAATCGACAATATCGTCGGTTTGCTGCGCGACCTGCGCCTGGCACTGCTGGACCTGGCTGAAAAACACGCCGATACCATCCTGCCTGGCTTCACCCACATGCAAGTGGCACAACCGATCACCTTCGGTCACCACATGCTGGCTTATGTTGAAATGTTCAGCCGTGATGCCGAACGCATGCTGGATTGCCGCAAGCGCGTTAATCGCCTGCCGCTGGGCGCCGCTGCACTGGCTGGCACCACCTTCCCTATCGACCGTGAACGCGTTGCGCGCACACTGGATTTTGAAGACGTTTGCCACAACTCGCTGGATGCAGTTTCGGATCGCGACTTCGCGATTGAATTCTGCGCCGCCGCGGCACTGATCATGACGCACGTCTCGCGTATGTCGGAAGAACTGGTGATCTGGATGAGCCCGCGCGTCGGCTTCATCGATATCGCTGATCGCTTCTGCACCGGCTCGTCCATTATGCCGCAAAAGAAAAACCCGGACGTCCCTGAACTGGCACGCGGCAAGACCGGTCGCGTCAACGGTCACCTGATCGCCCTGCTGACCTTGATGAAAGGCCAGCCGCTGGCCTACAACAAGGACAACCAGGAAGACAAGGAACCGCTATTCGACACCGTCGATACCGTGGTCGATACGCTGCGCATCTTTGCTGACATGGCAACCGGCATCACCGTCAAACCTGAAGCGATGCGCGATGCCGCGTTGCAAGGTTATGCCACCGCAACCGACCTGGCCGATTACCTGGTGAAAAAAGGCCTGCCGTTCCGTGATGCGCATGAAGCTGTGGCACATGCAGTACGTGCCTGTGTAGACCGAGGCTGCGACCTGAGCGACCTGACACTGGAAGAAATGCGTGTCTTCTCGTCGCTGATCGAAGCCGACATCTTTGAAGTACTGACACTGGAAGGTTCGGTCGCAGCACGTAATCACGTCGGCGGCACCGCTCCCCAGCAAGTGCGCCTGGCAATCGCACGGCACCGTGCACGCCTGAGCTAAAACGCTATTCCGGGCATGCAACTCTGCATGCCCGTTTCATTTCTGCATCCACTATTGCAGCAAGCTGTAAATCCCCACTTCAAACAAGGGTTTTAATTCTCCAGTTCCCTCTGAAAAACTGCCTTTTTCCTGACCTTAGTAATGTTCGTGTCAGCTAGGCTCTGTATCGTGCTGCCTTGTGAAAATGGGATATGTGTGTACGCATCAAAAAACGCTTTTCTAACAAGGGCGTCAATTGATATGGCTTATACTCACATGGCAATAAAAAGCATCTTCGCAGGCGTTAATAAACAGGGGCATGCGCACGTGCTTCATTCAAAATCAATCTGGAGACAAAAATAATGTCTTTTTTGCTATCGCTATCGCGATTCATTGATGCCCTCAATGAAAAAATAGGCCAGGGTATCAGCTGGGCCCTATTGCTCGCTGTCCTCATCTGTACCGGCAATGCCGTCATGCGCTACATATTCAATATCAGCTCTAACGGCTGGCTTGAAATTCAGTGGTATTTATTTGGTGCGATCTTTTTGTTGGCCACTTCGTACACGCTGCGTCGCAATGAACATGTGCGCATCGACGTTGTCGTTGGCCGTTTCTCCAAACGTACCCAAGTCTGGATCGATTTGCTCGGCTTCCTGCTGTTCCTGATGCCCGCAACCTTGCTGATCCTGTACTACTCGGTACCGTATGCATGGATTTCGATCGAAAGCCAGGAAGTCTCGAGCAATGCCGGCGGTCTGATCGTCTGGCCTGCGAAATTGCTGATCCCTGTCGGCTTCGTATTCCTGGCACTCCAAGGCACATCAGAAATCATCAAACGGATCGGCTACCTGAAAGGTCTGGTCCCTGCCAGCGCCTTTGAAAAACAGGTTGCCACCCCCGAAGAAGAAATTGCGGCGATCAAAGCTGCAAATAAACTTAACTGATCGCCAGGAATAAACATGACTGAATTTCTCATTGCGAATATGGCGCCGATCATGTTCGGCGCACTCGTGGTATTCCTGCTATCAGGTTTCCCGGTTGCTTTTGCGCTCGCCGCCAACGGCCTGTTCTTTGGCTTGCTCGGCATCGAACTGGGCCTGCTCAAACCAGAACTGCTGCAAGCCTTGCCTAACCGTATCTTCGGCATCATGGCGAACGATACCTTGCTGGCGATTCCATTCTTTACCTTCATGGGTCTGATCCTCGAACGATCAGGGATGGCAGAAGACTTGCTCGATACCATCGGCCAGTTGTTTGGTCCTTTGCGTGGCGGTGTGGCGTACGCGGTTATTTTCGTTGGCGCGCTGCTGGCGGCAACGACCGGCGTGGTTGCAGCGTCCGTGATTTCGATGGGCCTGATTTCGCTGCCGGTGATGTTGCGCTATGGCTATGACAAGAAAATTGCTACTGGTGTAATTGCTGCGTCAGGCACCTTGGCGCAAATCATTCCGCCGTCGCTGGTGCTGATCGTGATGGCCGACCAATTGGGTCGTTCCGTAGGCGATATGTACCAGGCAGCTTTTTTCCCTGGCCTGATGCTGACAGCCATGTATGCCGGTTACATCCTGATCATCTCTATCCTGCGACCAAAATGGGTACCTGCCTTGCCAGCGGAAGCACGCAACCTGCGCCAACCTGATGGCTCCAGTGGTGTTATCTCCCTGCTGATCCTGATCGTCGGAACTGTGGCAGCCTGCTTCGTACTCGAAAAAATCCTGTTAGCCTCCAACCCAAAGTTGCATGCCGATGAGGGCCTCATTTACGCCGCGACATTGAGCATTGCCACTGCCTTCCTGATTGCCTACATCAATCGCAAGATGAAACTGGGCATGCTGTCGAAAATCGCTGAACAGGTGGTCTTCGTACTGGTTCCGCCACTCGCCTTGATCTTCCTGGTGCTGGGTACCATTTTCGTCGGTATCGCCACACCTACTGAAGGCGGCGGTATGGGCGCCTTTGGTGCGATGGTGCTGGCTATCATGAATCGCCGCCTGTCGTGGGACTTGCTCAAGCAAGCGATGAATTCAACCTCACGCCTGTCCTGCTTTGTCATGTTCATCCTGATCGGCTCCAGCGTGTTCGGCCTGATCTTCCGCGGCGTCAATGGCGACCTGTGGGTGGAACATCTGCTGACCTCCTTGCCAGGTGGTACTGCCGGCTTCCTGATCGTGGTCAACATCCTGTTCTTCGGTCTGGCCTTCTTCCTCGACTTCTTCGAACTGGCCTTCATCCTGGTACCACTGGTCGGCCCGGTCGCAGAAAAAATGGGCATCGACCTGATCTGGTTCGGCGTACTGCTGAGCGTGAACATGCAGACTTCGTTCATGCATCCACCTTTCGGCTTCGCCCTGTTCTATTTAAGGTCGGTCGCGCCCAAAGAGGTCAAGACCTCGGATATTTACTGGGGCTCGGTACCATTCGTGCTGATCCAGGTCATCATGGTGACGCTGATCATCGCCTTCCCGAAACTGATCTCGGTCGATTCCAAAACCGATATGCATGAAAAAATCGAGTTGAAGATCGATATGGGTGATAACAGCGTGGACTACGGCAATGACGATGCTACGGAGAACAGCAGCGACAAACCTGCCAGCACCGACGATGAAGCACCGCAACTGAACTTCTCAACGGAAGAGCCAGCCAAGAAGTAAGACTGGCCTCTCGACAAAAATCCCGCACCTACAGTGCGGGATTTTTTTTGCCCGCAACATCTGCAAACAAGCCGCTTCCGTCGCTTGTGCAGCAAGATCTGATTGCAGCAACGCCAGTGGCACAGTCCCGCCCCGCCCCTTTAAGCATGGATAACCTGCTACGCCACGAAGTTCTCGGACATAAAAAAACCCGCAGCACAGGCTGCGGGTTTTGATGAAGCTGTAAGGATTACTTACGGCCGATCATGAAGTTCTGGATAGGCACTTCAGCGACCGAGAACCATTGGTTCTGATCTTGGCGGAAGCGTTTCCATGGTTCGTAGATCTTCTTGAACTTGGCATTTTTCGCTGCTTCTTCATCCATCGTTTCAACGGCAGCCTTGTAGCAAGCTTCCATGATCGGTTTGGAGAATTGACGCAGCTTGACGCCGTTCTTGAGCAAACGTGCCAGTGCAGCTGGATTACGTGCATCGTATTCCGCTTGCATGACGACGTGCGCTTCGTAGGAAGCAGCTTCTACTGCAGCCTGGTATGCCTTAGGCAGTTTTTCCCATTCCTTGATACCGATGTAGAACGAGAGTTGCAGGCTAGGTTCCCACCAGCCTGGTGTGTAGTAGAACGGCGCGACTTTGTTGAAGCCGAGTTTTTCATCGTCGTATGGACCGATCCATTCTGCTGCATCGATGGTGCCTTTTTCCAGCGCTGGGTAGATATCACCACCAGCGATCTGTTGTGGCACCAGGCCGAGGCGTTGCATCACGCGACCAGCGAAACCGCCGATACGCATTTTCAGGCCTTGCAGGTCTTTAACTTCCTTGATTTCCTTACGGAACCAGCCACCCATCTGGGTACCGGTGTTACCGCCCAGGAAGTTGACGATGCCGTAGTCTTTGAAGAATTCGCGGGTCAGTTGACGACCGCCGCCCTGGTCGAACCAAGCGGTTTGCTGACGCGAGGTCAGGCCAAATGGAACAACAGCGTCGAATGCGAATGTAGGATCTTTACCGAAGTAGTAGTACGAAGCCGAGTGACCGATTTCAACGGTACCAGCCTGAACTGCATCCATCACTTGCAAAGCCGGAACAATCTCGCCGCCTGCGAATGGACGAATGTTGAATTTACCATCGGTCAGTTGCGAAACACGTTTGGTAAATACATCCGCTGCGCCATAAATCGTGTCTAGTGATTTAGGGAAGCTGGAAGCCAGACGCCAGTTAATCGTCGGGTTGGTTTGTGCGAAAGAAGGCACGGCAACCGCACCTGCGGTAGCGCCGACTGCTGCTTTCTTAAGGAATGAACGACGTTCCATTTTGTCTCCTGGAGTGGTTAACGACAACAGCTATTTGAAATTTTCTTGCCGATAAAATCAGCCGTTAAATCTCATACAAATTATCAGTTGTAAGGGTGACGTAAGTTGCCCGAAGTAGTAATAATCTTCATGCTTTACGCGATAAACAACTGGTATAACCATACACTGAAAACGCAGTATTAACCACCTGCAACCACCATATTTTCTATCAACACCGAACCCGTTTGTTTGGTTCCGCGCACCAAAGTATCAGCACCAATCGCAACCACCTGCATGAAGATATCCTTCATATTTCCAGCAATCGTGATCTCTTCTACCGGATACTGGACGACACCTTTCTCGACCCAGAAACCGGACGCGCCACGCGAGTAATCACCGGTCACATAATTGACACCCTGGCCCATCAGTTCAGTGACCAGCAAACCGGTATCGAGCTTCTTCAGCATCGCCTTGAAATCATCGGTCGCTTTGGTCAAGGTAGAAGTCATGGACAGGTTATGCGAGCCACCGGCATTACCTGTGGTTTGCATGCCGAGTTTGCGCGCCGAATAAGTCGAGAGGAAATAGCCCTGCACGATACCGTCCTTGACGACATCACGACGGTGAGTCTTCACACCCTCTTCATCAAATGGCGACGAGCCAACGCCACCTATCACATGCGGATCTTCGACGATCTGTACATGCGGCGCAAACGCAGCTTTGCCGAGGGAATCCAGCAGGAAGGTTGACTTGCGGTACAAGGCACCGCCGGAGACTGCCTGCACAAAGGCACCCAGCAAGCCTGCTGCCAGCGGCGCTTCAAACAGGACCGGGCATTTGCGTGTATCCAGCTTGCGTGCGTTCAGGCGTGCCAGTGCACGTTGCGCCGCGTACTGACCCACCGCTTCCGGCTTGGCCAGCTTGTTCGGATCACGCATCGACGAATACCAGTCGTCGCGCTGCATATTGCTGCCCTTGCCGGCGATAGGTGCGACAGAAATCGTATGACGCGAATACGGATAGCCACCAATGAAGCCGCGCGAGTTGGCCGAGACAAAATGCGATTGCTGCGCATAGACGCTGGCACCTTCGCTATTCGTAATGCGTTTGTCGACTGCAAACGCGGCTGCTTCGCCACGCTTGGCCAGCTCGACCGCTTCCTCACTGGAAATCAGCCATGGATAGCACAGCTGCAAATCGCGCGGATTACGCTCCAGCATGTCGGCGTCCGGCAAACCGGCGCAATCATCTTCTGCGGTAAAGCGGGCGATGTTGTATGCTGCCTCGACCGTATCCTTCAGCGCCTGCTGGGAAAAGTCGGAAGTGCTGGCATTGCCGCGTCGTATATGGCCATCTTCACCGAGGTAAATGGTGACGCCCATGCCTTTGTCTTTATTCTGTTCTATCGTCTCGACGCCGCCCTTGCGCACCGAAACCGACAGACCGCTGCCCTCATTGATCTCTACGGCCGCATCAGAAGCGCCTTTTTCCTTCGCATAACGCAGTACATCCTGCGCCAATTGCTTTAACTGATCTTGACTATGTATAAACACTGATTCGCTCATGAGGGGGTCGTTTTCTTCGGAAATACCTATAAAACAGTTATCATAGCAGTCGTTTACAGAATGGCTGCTAGCCTTATCAAATCAGATCATGCCAAATCCCAACCGAGGCTCCTGCGGGTTCCAGTCGAGCGAATTCGAACAGGAATACGAACGCCCATCAAAATCCGAGTTAAAGCGCCAGATGACGGCCTTGCAAAAGCTCGGTGAAGAGCTCATCGCCGAACCGCGCGACCGCGTCAAACGCGTGCCTATGCCGGAAGAAGTACGTGACGCCATCCTCGAATGCCAGCTCATCAAAGACCACGAAGGTCGCCGTCGCCAGACACAGTATGTCGGTAAAAAAATGCGCTCGCTGGAGCCGGACGAAATCGCCGCCATCCAGAAAATGCTGGATAGCTGGAAAGGCGCATCCAAATCGGAAACCGCCGCCCTGCACGCGATCGAACGCAAACGCGACAAATTGTTGACAGATGACAAGGTACTGACACAGTTGCTGGCGGACAATCCAGAACTGGATGGCCAGCATCTGCGCACCCTGATACGCAATGCGCGCAAAGAACAGGCCGAGAACAAACCGCCTAAGGCTTATCGCGAAATTTTCCAGATCCTCAAGCAACTGCAGGCAGCCGCCGCTGCCACATCTACTACGGACGAAGAAGACGATGTCGAAGAAGACTAACCCGGATGAATTGAAAATCGGTCTGGTATCAGTATCTGACCGCGCCTCCAGCGGCGTATATCAGGATGAAGGCATCCCTGCACTGCAAGCCTGGTTCACCTCGGCGCTGACCAGTGAATGGAAAGTAGAAACCCGTTTGATCCCGGACGAACAATCGGCGATTGAAAAAGCGCTGATCGAACTGGTCGACATCGAACGCTGCGACCTCGTCATCACCACTGGTGGCACCGGTCCGGCCCGTCGCGACGTCACACCGGAAGCGACCATCGCTGTCGGCACCAAGGAAATGCCAGGTTTCGGCGAACAAATGCGCCAGATCAGCCTGCACTTCGTACCGACCGCCATCCTCTCGCGCCAGGTCACCGTCATCCGGGAAACCGCAGAGCACGCAGCACTCATCATGAACCTGCCGGGCCAGCCGAAATCGATCAAGGAAACGCTGGAAGGTTTGAAGGATGCCGACGGCAAGCAAATCGTAGGCGGTATCTTCGCAGCCGTACCGTACTGCATAGACCTGATGGGCGGCCCGTACATCGAAACCAACGAAGCCGTCTGCAAAGCCTGGCGTCCGAAACACGCGATCCGACCAGCCAAATAATTTTTTAACTTACTGTAATTTTTACTCACCATCATCATGACCTTAGAAACCGTCGAACTTGAAACCGCACCCAACCCAACCGTTTCCATCATCTGGATGCATGGCCTAGGCGCCGACGGCAACGACTTTGTTCCTATCGTCAGAGAACTCGACCTGAGCGGCCTGCCTGGCATCCGTTTCGTCTTCCCGCACGCACCGGAAATCCCGGTCACCGTCAACGGCTTCCGCGAAATGCCAGCCTGGTATGACGTGGTCGTTACTGAATTTGGTCGCGAAGAAGATGAGGCCGGTCTGCGTGCATCGCAGGTTTCGATCAACGAACTGATCGAACGCGAAAAAGCACGCGGCATCGCCGCCAACAAAATCCTCATCGCTGGCTTCTCGCAAGGTTGCGCAATGACCTTCCAGGTCGGCCTGCGCTATCCGGAACGCCTGGGCGGCCTGCTGTGCCTGTCCGGTTACGTACCTATCGACTCGACAGTAGAAGCTGAACGTAGCGAAGCCAACAAAGACATCCCTATCTACTACGGTCATGGTCGTGGTGATCAGGTCATCCCTATCACCCGTGCACAGCGTTCGCTGAGCTTGTTGCAAGCGCTGGGATATGACGTGGACTGGCATGAGTACAACATGCCACACTCGGTTTGCGGACCGCAGTTGGATGACATCTCTAACTTCCTGAAACGTGTATTGAAATAAACGCCAGGGAACAAATAAAAAAGCACGCTATATGCGTGCTTTTTTATTGCCAATTTAAGACCGCCTCGGCTAAAACTAAGAGGCTGTGGTTGTGAGTCCACTGTGACGATGCCGTTTGTGCGGGACAGAAAATGGAAAAAGAAGTGGGTGTGTCTGAGGTGTAGCAGGGAATTCGCGGAACACTGTTCCGCGCTTGCATAACGGTATCCGCTTGCAAGCGGATACCGTTACGCAAGGGCAGCGAGTTTCGCCCACTTCCCATTTTTTGTCCCGCACAAACGGGGACCCCGCAGGGGCAGCGGCGCTGTGGTCGCCTTTCTTTGCTTACTTTCTTTGGCGAAGCAAAGAAAGTGAGTGGCTGCCGGGCCACTCCCGGCAAACCCAACCTCCACGGAGAAAGAAAAACATCAGCGACAAAGCAACGAAACCAAACCTACTTAAACACCACCGTCTTATGCCCATTAAGCAAAATCCGATGCTCAACAAAATACTTAACCGCCCGCGCCAACACCACACACTCCACATCCCGCCCTATCGCAGTTAAAGTCGCCGGATTCATGGCATGATCCACGCGCTCCACATCCTGCTCAATAATCGGCCCCTCATCCAGATCACCCGTAACGAAGTGCGCAGTCGCACCGATCAGTTTCACACCACGCTCATGCGCCTGATAGTACGGCTTGGCGCCCTTGAAACTAGGCAGGAAGGAATGATGAATATTGATCGCCCGTCCCTGCAAAGCCTGGCACATTTGCGGTGACAGTATCTGCATGTAACGCGCCAATACCACCAGATCAATTTCCGCACTCCGCGCGATTTCCAGCACGCGCTCTTCCTGTGCACGCTTGGCTTCTTCAGAAGCACCGGGTGCGAGTGGCAGATGGTGGAACGGAATGTTGTAGCTGGCCGCGAGTTGATAAAAGTCTGTGTGATTCGACACGATGGCCGGAATGTCTACCGGCAACAAACCACTTTTATAGCGGAACAGCAAATCGTTGAGGCAATGACCGATCTTGGAAACCATTAGCATCACGCGCGGCTTCTTCTGCGCATCGTGCAATTGCCAGGTCATATGCATGGTCTCTGCCATCGCCGAGAAATCAGCGCGCAAGACTTCATCATTGATGGAAGCATTTTCCGCCGCGAAATAGACGCGCATGAAAAAGAGTTGTGATTGCGCATCACCAAACTGCGCCGACTCTATGATGTTGCACCCATGCTCTGCGAGGAAACCTGATACGCGTTGCACAATGCCACGCTGATCGATGCAGGAAAGATTGAGTATGTATTCCGGATGCATGATGGCTACCTGAATGAAGTCGCTTGCGGCTCAAGCGTTGCGCTTTATTGTCGCATGGCTTTGTTAATCAGGAGAAATTCCATTCGAATATGGTATTAACAGATGTAACAAGTCCCTCGCAGTGGCATGGGAACCACTGCGAGGGACTATCTTTGCGCTACGGAAAGTTAGACGCTTTTCGCGACTGACAGACCTTTTGCCTGTGTGGCTGTGCCACCTACCTGTACATCACCTGCCAGTTGACCACCTTCTTCGATCACAACATTGCCGTAACGAATTTTTCCGGAGACCTTGCCGGATGCATAGATCACCAGCTTCTGACGCACTGTCAGTTCGCCGTCAAACGTACCGTGGATCTCAGCGATATCAATACCAGCCGAACCTTTGAAAGAGCCATCTTTGGAAATCTGGATCACGCGTGAATCCATGGTCGCTTCAACGAAGCCTTCCACCACCAGCGTATCGCAATCGGTGATCTCCACACCCTTGAGTTTGATGTTAGGACCGACGATGAGTTTGCTGCCGACTTCATTGCTGTGCTGATTCGATGCTTGCCCCGAGGAATTCAAACCACCTGTCGGAACTGATGCCTTGGGAAAACTGGAGCTGCCTGTGCTTGAACTGGACAATGACGATGAGTTGGTTGTGCTCATAGGAGGGTTTGGCGTATTGGTGTCGCGCTTGCCAAAAAGCGTGTCGGATCGAAGCATGAAATCTCCTGAAAATAATTGTCGCGATGACGTAATAAAAATAAATGAATACGCTTGCAGCATCGGCAGTACATCGCGCGTAACGGCATCCCGGCTTATCTGTTTTGCGTGGTGGCAATGCGATGAATAGAGAGAGCATGCTCTCTACTCTGCACAACCAACGCTTGGTGTCTCGCATGTTTTTAAAGTTCACATTTGTTACATTTTTTATAAAAAATATTTTGCTTAAATTTTAGGCAGTGAATTTTTACAGGCAAGAATTACAAAGAGCATCGCGCACAAGAAATATTTACATGACGAATGAAGCAAAAAAAGGAATTGATACATAGCGGATGAAATTGCGCGTGTGCCAAAAAACACATCGCGGGACTACTCTCGAACTCTGGTGTATATCGCCGCGCATCACGAAACACATTGCATGGTTCTTTCGTCCACCAGGACCTATTGCCGGAGTTCAACGCAGCGCGTGTCACAAAACAGATATATTTGCCGCGCATACTCGGCGTGGGCCTGCGCTTGACAATTACTTACCAACAAGTAACCTTGTGGCAGCTTTATTCGTACTTAAAAACAATAACCCTACAGGGAGCAATGAATGACTGACTCAGCCGTCTTCCACGAAATGCCTGCCAGCAATCCTCAGGCATCCGATACACCGATACGCTTTTCCTTCAGTGGTACCGGCAGCGAATATTTCCGCATCTGGATAGTCAACCTGCTGTTTTCCATCCTCACCCTCGGCATCTATTCCGCGTGGGCCAAGGTACGCCGCACGCGCTATTTCTACGGCAGCAGCAGCGTTGCCGGAACCAGCTTTGAATATCACGGTAATCCGGTCGCGATCCTGAAGGGACGCATCGTTGCTTTCGTTTTGATCGTTATTTACAACATCGCGGTCGAAATGTCGCTCGGGGTCGCCTTGATGATGATATTGGTCGTCATGGCAGTGATGCCATGGCTGATCTGGAAAAGCCTGCAGTTCAAGTTATATAACAGCAGCTATCGCGGCATACGTTTTGGTTTCCGTGGTGCGTTAAAGCAAATTTACTGGGTGTACCTGGCTCTGCCTATCCTTACAATATTTTCGCTGTACATACTGACTCCATTCACTCATCAGCGCATCAAGAAATTCCAGCATCAGGAAAGCCGCTTCGGTACCAGTCATTTTTCGTTCAATGGCACAGTAGGCAGTTTTTACAAAGCCTATCTGCTAGTCGCAGCCATCTGGATAGCCGGTTTCATCGCCGTGCTGGTAGCACTCGGTGGCCCTTTGTTTGCCATCATTACCGCTGATAATATGGATCGCGAGACCGTTGCTGCGGCAAGCGCCACCGGTGTCCTGATGCTCTTCGGTGCACTGTTCGTCTTGATGTTCCTGATCTTCCCTATCTTTGCAACCCTGATCCAGAACCTGATCTGGAACAATACGCAACTCGAGAAACATCGTTTTCTCAGCGATATGAAATGGACGCGCGTTTGCTTCATTACCGTCACCAACATCATCGGCATTATCTGCACCTTGGGACTGTTCCTGCCTTTCGCCCAGATACGGCTAATAAAGTACCGTGTCGAGTCCATGTCCCTGCTTCCTGACGGCAGCCTGGAAAATTTCATTGCAGCAAGCCAGTCACAGGTTTCCGCGACTGGCGAAGGTGTGTCCGATCTGCTCGACTTTGACTTGTCGCTGTAAGTGCAGCAGCCAGGCATGAGCATCCCCGCCCTTTATTTCGATGGCAAGACTTCGCGTGCGCATCAGGTCACGCTATCGGTAGAGGACGGGCACGCGACCATTACAGGCGATGCGGAACGTAGCTGTCCTATCAGTGAGTTGCGAGTCTCCGAGCGTGCGCGCAACACCAAACGCAAGGTCACCTACCCCGATGAGGCTTATCTCGAGATAGCCGATACCGCCGCTTTCGATGCGCTACTGGCGGATACCGGCCATCAGGATTCCTTTATCGTACGCATGCAGCAAAGCTGGCGTGGTGCGCTAACGGCAGTGGTGGCGACGCTGGTGGTGCTGACGCTGAGCTATCTGTATCTATTGCCGCTGGCCTCCGAAGGCATTGCCAAGATGCTGCCGGAAAAGGTAGAACGTTCCATCGGCAAAGGGATGCTGGATTTCCTCGACAAGCAAATCTTCGCACCCAGCCAGCTACCGCAGGCACGACAACAGGCCTTGATCGAACAGTTCCAGCAGCTACAGCCGCCACGCGGAGACGTGCCGGCTTACCGCATCCTGTTCCGCAAGAGCAAGATAGGCCCGAACGCATTTGCCCTGCCATCGGGCGAAATCATCATTACCGATGAATTGGTAAAGCTGATGAAAAACGACGAGCAAGTCATGGGAGTGCTGGCACATGAACTCGGCCATTTGCATGAGCGTCACCTGATGCGCCGGGTGGTACAGAGTTCGGCGATAGCAGCTTTGACCACTGTCGTGTTTGGCGATGCATCAGCCATCGTGGCGAATATTCCGACCTTGTTGCTGGACATGAAGTATTCGCGTGATGCCGAGCGTGAGGCGGATGACTATGCAATTGCGATGATGAAAACGAACGGTATAGACCTGGCGCATATGGCAGGTGGCTTTGAACAGCTGCAGGCGGCGACCAAGGAAAGTACACCACCGCCCTATCTGTCCAGCCATCCGTCGACTGATGAGCGTATAGACCACATCCTCAAGTCACGTTAAGCCTTTGCATTTGGCATGGACGAAAAAAAAGCTGCCCGAGGGCAGCTTTTTTATTTACAGACGGTGATTAGTTACGAACCACGCGTTTGTATTCATTGGTACGGGTGTCGATCTCGATCACGTCGTCCTGGCTCACAAACAGTGGAACCTGAACAGTGTGACGGTGTGCTTCAACCGCGTTTTCGATTTTCGCTTCTTTCAAAACGTTACCCGAAGTATTGCCTTTAACTGCTGGCTCCGAGTACACAACTTGACGTGCGATGGTGATAGGCAGTTCAACCGAAATTGCTTTACCGTCGTAGAAAACTGCTTCGCATTCCATACCGTCTTTCAGGTAGTGCAATGCATCGCCCAGGTTTTCTTCTTCGATTTCGTACTGGTTGTATTCTTCATCCATGAATACATACAGTGGATCAGCAAAGTACGAGTAAGTAACTGGTTTTTTGTCGAGAACAACAACGTCGAACTTGTCGTCACCGCGGAATACGTTTTCCATCGGGGTGTTCGTCAGAAGATTTTTCATCTTCCATTTGTATGTGAAGCCCGTGCGGCTAGAACCATTGACATCAGAACGCAACACGATCATAGGTTTGCTATCAACCATAATGATGTTGCCAACGCGAATTTCTTTTGCAGGTTTCATAAAAAGTGTACGTAAAAAGTGGGTTGCATAAAAATCATCGGTCGCCTCCCGCCCAACAGCGCCGTAAGCTCACGTTTGATCGAATTCTAAATTAGCCGAGAATTATACCTTTTCTGGGCGCTCGACTTAAGGCAGCGTAGTGGCAAATTTCAACAAATTTGACGCTAAATCGCCATTTTTCAGCATTTGGCGCTGCCAATCCGCTGATTTTTCCGTAATTTCAGCCATATCGGCCTCGACTGCAGCCCATACCGCGCCCCAGTCTGCCTGCTGTGCAGCACCTGGCACCTCTGCATGATTCCAGTACAACGAGAATGCCGCCAGGCTGGGCAAAGCCGCAATATAACGTTGCAAAAAGGCACGCAGCTTCTTGTGATGCAGATTTTCATCCTGCGGATAGATATGCCAGACGAAGGGACGACCCGCCCATTGCGCGCGGACGAAAGAGTCTTCGCCACGTACGAAATTGAAGTCGCAAGCCCAAAGCAACTTGTCGTAATCCGGCTGCGGCACAAACGGCAACACCCGCACTGTCAGCGCACCACGAGTAGCAAAGGCACCGGCTTGCGCTTCGCTACCGAGGAAGGCTTGCACCGCTGCGGACGCCACACCTTCCGGCACCAGGCAACAAACCGGCTTCTGGCCGTTTTGCCAGACTTCGAATAATTCAGCGACTGGCGCATACGGATAACAAAACAGCGACACCTTGGTTGCCACCATCTCTTCTGCAGTGACACCAAAGCGCGCGAGGAAGTCAGCCATCGCGGCCGGATCAGCCTGGAACTGCAAGCGTTCCTGCTCCAGCCCTGCTTCGCGCAGCAAGCCGCCGGTTTTATCGGTGAAACCGGGAAAGAAAAAATGCTTGGTCAGCGGCAGACGCGGATGCGGTGAAGTCAGCGTATGGCAACCCTCAACCCACTCTTCCGCGGTCAGGCCTTCCAGATTGAACCAGCGCGGACGCGGCTCGCACTGCGCCATTGCAGCTATATAGTTAGGCGGGATGTCGCAGGCAAAGAATTCGATGACGATATCAGCGACATCCGCCGCAGTGTACTCGCCATCCTGGCTACGCCAGTGCCGTATGGTGACGCCCGCCACTTGCTGCAGCTCGGCATCCAGCACTACTTCCGGGCAGATGCGCTGGAAGCTGGGCAGGTCATCAACCCACAAGGTGACGGAAATATGGTGTTCTTGTTGCAGCTGGCGCGCGAGACGCCAGCAAATGCCGATGTCGCCGTAGTTATCGACGACACGGCAGAACAGATGCAAAGTTAATGGAGTAGTCATGCTGCTGGCCAAAATTCAATCCCAGCATGATAGACGATGAGTCATGTGCTGCGCCCGAATATTCAAATATCGGGGACACAGCACACGAACTACATCAGTGAGCACCAGCCGCATCAGCACCACCGCTGGCCTTGCTGCGCTTGGTAATCCAGATGAAGCCTATCAGGCACAGGAACATGATGGCCGACATCCAGAACAAATCGGTCGCCGCCAGCGTGCTGGCCTGCACCGTCATCTGCCGGTCTATCACGGCCCAGGCCGCCTGCTCCGACATCCCGCGCGCCATCAGCGTATTCACTGCCTGCGTGAAGGCCGGATTATGTGCACCGGTATATTCCGCCAGTTGCGCATGATGCAGGATGGTACGGTTATCCCACATGGTCGACATCACCGAGGTACCGATACCGCCGAACATGATACGGACGAAGTTGGACAAACCCGCCGCGGCCGGGATCTTGTCCGGCGATTGTCCGGACAGGATGATGGAAGTCAGCGGGATGAAAAACATCGCCATCGCCGCACCCTGGATCACGGTCGGGATCATCAGCGTCATCATGTCGACGTCCTGCGTGAACTGCGAACGCATGAAGAACACCAGCGAGAAGATCAGAAAGGCCGTGGTTGCGACCCAGCGCGCATCGATTTTCGGCAGCATCTTGCCGACAATAGGCGACAGGATGATCGCGAAGATACCCACCGGCGCCATCACCTTACCGGCCTCGGTTGCGGTGTAGCCGATTTGCGTCTGTAACCACAATGGCAGGATCACCAGGCTGCCGAAGAACAAACCATAGGCCACGGAAATCGCAATCACACCGCCGCTGAAGTTCCGCCCCTTGAATAGCGACAGGTCGACCACCGGATGCTCTTCGCCTATTTCCCAGATCACGAAGTAGATGAAGGTCACGACCGCGACCGAGGCCAGGATGATGATTTCACCCGAGTGGAACCAGTCCAGTTCCTTGCCCTTATCCAGCATCAATTGCAGCGAACCTACCCACAGCACCAGCAAGACCAGACCGACCTTATCGATAGGCAGTTTGTAGGTTTTGGATTCGCGCTCTTTATAAATAGACCAGGTCGCCCATGCGGCAAACAAACCGATAGGAATATTGATAAAGAAGATCCACGGCCAGGTGTAGTTATCCGAGATCCAGCCACCGAGCAGCGGCCCCATGATAGGCGCGACCAGCGTTGTCATACCCCAGAAGGCGAGCGCCATCCCGCTCTTGGCGGGCGGATAACTGGACAGCAGCAAAGCCTGCGACAACGGAATCATCGGGCCCGCCACTGCGCCCTGCAACACGCGCGCGGCAATCAGAATTTCTATGCTGGGAGCAAAACCGCACAGACAGGAAGCCAGCACGAATAACAGGATGGAGCCGATAAACAGACGTACCTGGCCTATGCGTTGCGTCAGCCAGCCGGTCAATGGAACCGAGATCGCATTCGCCACCGAGAACGAAGTAATCACCCAGGTACCCTGCTGCGGCGACACACCAAGGTCGCCGGAGATCGCCGGTATCGATACATTGGCAATCGATGAATCGAGCACGTTCATAAACACCGCCAGCGACAAGGCCAGCGTGCCGATAATGAGCGGCGTGCCGCTCAGTGGCGGCAAGGCGGTACGGGGAGTGGCGCTCATGGTTTAGTGTTTGGTTGTAGGCGCAGTGCTATTCAAATTGCTTGCAATGATTTGCGCCACACGTGCCGTCGCCTGGCTACCAGCATCTTCAAACACTGCGGTCTGATACGCCGGTTGTTCACGCGGCGCCACAGTCGAAGTCAGCGAAGTACCTTCCGATTTCGCCACATCCACCTCTACCTGCATGGACAAACCTACACGCAAAGGATGTTCTTCCAGATCCTTGGGATCCAGAGTGATACGCACCGGAATCCGTTGCACCACCTTGATCCAGTTACCGCTGGCATTCTGCGTCGGCAACAAGGCGAACGCTGCACCGGTACCGGCCGACAAACCTGCTACCTTGCCGTGATACTTGATGCTGCTGCCGTATACATCTGAATACAGTTCCACCGGCTGGCCTATGCGCATCTTGGCAACCTGCACTTCCTTGAAGTTGGCATCTACCCACAGCGCATTCAAAGGCACGACCGACAACAAAGGCGTACCCGGTGCAACGCGCTGGCCAACCTGCACCGAACGTTTGGCGATGTAACCTGTGATTGGTGCGAGCAAGGTATTGCGCGACAAGGCCAGATAAGCTGCTTGTACCTGCGCTGCTGCACGTTGCACGTTAGGATGCTGTGCCACGGTAGTACCGTCAGTCAACGCCTGGTTCGAAGTCAGCTGATCACGCGCAGCCTGCAAGGCTGACTCGGCAGCGATCAGTGCAGTACGCGCATGATCGAGATCTTCTTTCGCTACCGCACCGGTGCCGCTCAATTCCTGGCGCCGCGCCAGGTCGTCACGCGCACGTGCTACATCGGCGACACGCTGGGTGACCGCGGCAGTCAAAGCACCGTTGTTGACGAACAGGGTACGCACTTCACGTACGGTCTGTGCCAGCTGTGCTTCTGCCTGGTCCAGCGCGACCTTGGCATCGCTGTGATCCAGATCGACCAATGGCTTGCCTGCCTGTACCAGTTCGGTATCGTCGGCATGAATGGCAACCACCGTGCCGCTTACCTGCGGTGTTACTTGCACCACGTTACCGGCAACATACGCATCATCAGTGTCTTCAAAGTGACGCGCGTAAATTGCCCACCACACTCCGTAGGCAATCAATAGCAAGGCCAGCAGAACCGACACCGCGATCAGGCGTTGGCGGCGCTTACCGTTGGTTTTAGGTGTTTCTGCTACTTCTGGGCTGGTGGTATTCATGATGCACTTCTCACGGAGGTGGAAACGGTAGTTGAATTGGAATTGTCTTTATCGAGACCTTGCGCCTGTGCGTCAAAACCACCGCCCAGTGCCTTGATCAGGGTGATGCGTAAATCACTGCGACGTGCGCGCGAGTCGAGGTCTATCCGGCGTTGCGACAGCATCGTCATCTGCGCCGACAGTACCGGCAGCATATTGGTGGTGCCGACCCGTTCGCGTTGCTGTGCCAGCTGGTAGCTGTTGGCCGATGCTTGCGTCGCCAACTGTTGCTGCTCGCTTTGCAGCGTAGCCGCACGCAGCGACTGCACCTGGTCCGCAACGTCATGCAGCGCTTCAGTCAGCGTCTGGTTATAGGTTGCAACCGAACCGTCATATGAAGCAACGCGTCCTTTCAGGTTGGCGCGCAGGCTGCGGTCAAAGATAGGCAGATAGATGGCAGGACCGACACCGACGATGCCGCTGCTGCTTTTCAGCAGGTTGTTCAGGCCGAGGCTGGAGAAACCGGCAAAGGCCATGATGTTGACGTTCGGATAGAACAGGGTCTTGGCCGCATCGATATCACCTTGCGCCGCTTCCACATGCCAGCGTGCAGCGACGATGTCCGGACGACGTCCGATCAAACCCAGCGGCAATGCATCCGGCAAGGCGATCGCGGTTTCAGATGGCAGATATGGCCGCTCGATTTGCAAGCCGCGATCCGGGCCCTTGCCCAGCAAGGCAGCCAATTGATTGCGTGTCAGTGCGATAGCTTCATTCAGTTGCGCGTTCTCTGCGCGCAGGCTGGCCAGGCTTTGTGTGGTTTGCTGGTTTTCACTTTGGGTACCGAGGCCGACTTTAAAGCGCAGTTGCGTCAGGCGCTGGATTTCAGCAGCCGCTTTCAATTGCTCCTGGTTCAAATCCAGTTGCCCGTATTGGCGCGCCAGTTGTACCCAGGCGCGTGCCACGGCAGTGGAAATCATCAGCCGCGCATTGTATTGCTCGGCTTGCGCCGCTTTTCCGGCCGACAAGGCACTGCGCAATTCAGCTGCATGCTTGCCCCAGAAATCGAAGTCATAGGAAAAATTCAGTGTCAGCTGATTATCGGACTTGTACTCACCGCCCAACGGAGGCGGGATGATGCCGTTTTCGGTATAGCGCTGATAAGTGCTGCTGGCATTCGCCGACCACGATGGCCGTGCACTCGCAGCGGCGACATCAGCTGCGGCCTGCGCACCTGCAACACGCGCGGCGGCAACTTGCAAATTGGGATTACCGGCGATGGCTTCATCCACCAATGCCTGTAACTGCGCACCACCTATATTCTGTGCCCACGAAGCGTCGGGCCACTGTCCACCCTGCTGCGGCAATGAAGTCGCGCTGGCGTAATCAGTACTTTGCTGCAGCGTGGCGCTGGTCTCTATACCCTTGAAGCTGGCACAGGCACTCAGCAAAACGGCGGCGCAGCAAGCCGTCAGCAAACCGCGGAGCGGTAAGCGTAAACCCTGGGAGGAAGAAATTTTCATGATAGATCCTGCTTGATATTTTTTGAGCAGACTTACTTGTCGTTTTTTTCTGCAACAGGGGTGTCACCGGCATTGCTATCGAGCAGTTTGCGTAACAGGCTTTTCAGGGTCGTCACTTCTTCCGCGCTGAAATCAGCAAAGCTTTGATTCAGGACAACGGAGTACAAAGTAGGCAATTGCTCAGCCAGCGCCGCACCAGTTTCAGTCAGATGCAAATCAATGACACGCCTGTCATCACCACGTGGCTTGCGCACCAGCATGCCGCGCTTTTGCAAGCGGTCGACCATACGGGTCATGGAAGCAGAATCCAGGTAGAGCTCGCGCGACAACTCGGCAGCAGTCGAAAAATTACCGCTGGCCAGCATCATCACTACCGCACCCTGTGCTGACGTAATGTCATGTGCAGCCAGCTTGGAATCGACGCGTTTCGCCAGCTTGGTACGCGAACGTGCCAACAGGTAACCCACGCTGTCTTCAATACAGTAGCTGCCGGGAGGAAACTTTTCTTTCACTTTTGTCATAATAGGGGTCATGTCAATAACTGCATAGGCAGCTATTATGCCGAAAAGTTCAAAAACTTGCAGGGGACCGCAAAATCCATAGAAAACGCCCTGGGTAATACCTGAATCTGATTGTTAGCTGCCGTCAACGACGGCAGGAATCAGACGACTTCCTGATGCAGCAAGTCCTGGTAAAGCGCGTGCAGCATGCCGCCTTTGGTGAATTCATGCTTGATCCACTGCGTCACCTGACCGGAAGTGCTTTGCTGGGTGGCGAGTAGCATATTGGAGTGCTGGCGCGGGTTCTGTACCTGCCGTTTGACGAGCGCGCCGCTTTTCACATGCTCAGCCACCAGGTAATCAGGCAGGAAACCAATGCCATTACCCAAGATCTGGCACTGACATTTGGCGTTGAAGTCCGGCACTTGTATCGCCTCCTGTCCGTACAACAACCAGCCCACTTTCTTGTCGATGGTATCGGCGCTGTCTTTCACCGTGATGGCGGGATACAGGCGCAACTGGCTTTCCGCCAGCGGCTCGGTTTGTTGCGCCAGCGGATGGGTGGGCGCAATAACGAAGTCCCATTTGATGTACCCGATCTCGGCATAGTCTATGCCGCCGCCATCCATCAGGGTACCAGGCGCACCGATTGCGATATCGACATTGTTATTGATGATGGCATCCCACACACCGTTGTAGACCTCGGTGGTGACGGCTATCTGGCAAGTCGGGAAATTCTTTTTCAGCGCCTGCAGCAAGAATGCAGTATGGCGTGGCGTATGCAGCAGGCTATTGATACATATCCTGATCTTGGCCTCTATACCCTGCTCCATGGTGTAGATACCACGTTTGATGGCGTGGAACTCATGCAGCAACTCTTCGGCCTTACGGTAAAAATAAAAGCCTGCTTCGCTCAACTCGATATTGCGGGTGTTACGAATGAAGAGCGTGACCTCCAGGTAAGTCTCCATCCTCTTGATCGTATAGCTGACGGCAGAGGTCGTAATACCCAGCTCTTCAGCAGCCTTCCTGAAGCTGGCGTGTTTAACCACCGTTGTGAAGGTATGGAGGTTTTCTTCTGAAAAAATCGAGTTCATACGGTCTCTGCAGGAAACTGCTATCGGGCTATCGGCGAAACAGGAAATCTATACTAACGCGTAGCTTACCTATCCCGCCGTTAAATCGCTATACCGTCACGATATGCGTACCCGTTTCGCGTTTAATCGCTTGCGGCAATTTTTCCGGGGTCGTGATGATCACCCGGTTTCCACCAGCGGCGAGGAAGTTAAGGCTGGCTTCGATCTTGGGCAACATACTACCGGCAGGAAAGTGTCCTTCCGACATATAGCGCCGTGTCTCGTCCGTGGTAATTTGTCCCAGTGCCTGCTGGTTAGGCTTACCGAAGTTGATACACACTTTTTCAACGCCGGTCGTGATCGCCAGGATATCGGCATTCAATTCCTTCGCCAGCAAAGTCGTCGCCAGATCTTTATCGATCACCGCGTCCACGCCGCGATACAGATGATCGCCGTCCTGCACCACCGGTATGCCGCCACCACCCAGCGCGATCACCACAAAGCCACGATCCAGCAAGGAAGTGATTGCATCTGTTTCCAGTACTTTCACCGGCACCGGCGAAGCCACCACGCGACGATAACCGCGTCCTGAATCCTCAACGAATTTCCAGTCTGGATGCTCCTGCATCAGCACATCACGCTGCTGCTCGCTGAAGAAAGCACCGATAGGCTTGGTCGGGTTGCTGAAGTTGATATCGTCTGCCGCCACTTCAACACGGGTAATCAGTGTAATCACCTGTTTATTGATGCCGCGTTGTGTCAGTTCGTTGACCAGTCCCTGCTGCAACTGGTAACCGATACCGCCCTGCGTATTGGCGACGCAGTTGGCAAGCGGCACGATAGGTATGTCTTCGTACTGGCTTGCCACTTCGGCACGACGCAAGTCCAGACCTACCTGCGGGCCATTGCCGTGCGTAAGAACGATGTTATATCCCCCTTCCAGCATATCTGCGATATTGCTGACGATCGCCTGGATTGCCTTTTCCTGGTGCTGGATGCTTTGCTGTTCATTGCTGGTAATAATGCTATTACCACCGATGGCGATGACTACGAGTTCGTTCATGAGTATGACCCCGAAAATTTATCTGCACGGAGGGCAAATGCCGCCCCGTGCAGCGCTACAAAAAAGTGTTGAATAAAATCTGATACTTACGACGCCAGCTTGCCGCCGTCTGCTTCTACCGCCAGCGGCACTGCCGCTTTTGCATCCATATAGTGTTTGACCAGGAACACGCCCGACATCATCAGGTAGGCATACACAAACGGCATCGAAGCAGGCGCCGCGATCCCAACTACCGGCGCATGGATAATCCCGAGCAAGGCCAGCAAGGCGCCGGTACCCGCTGCCACCGCACCACGCAATGGATGATTCAGGATCGCGAAGATGGCGATACAACCCCACAACATGCTGGCCAGCGGCGCACCACTACCGAGGTGCAGCAGCCCGTTGTAATACACACCCTTATGCGCCAGTGCCTGCGTGCCCAATACCTTGGCTGAAGTACCGGCCGTGGCCATCACGTTGTTGACGATCGTCAAAGCCCAGTTAGCAATCCACGGGAACATACAAATGAAGATGACAGGCACCTCGACCTTGGGTGTCTCTCGCACCACCTGATTCGCCGTGACCACACCGATGAAGACCAGGATGGGGACAATCGCCGTCATCGGTATCACCGCCAGCAGGAAGGCACCGAGGCCAAACAGCGAGACCAGCAACATGGAGACACCAGTCGCGACCGTATACCCTATGCCCGCACCCATCGCCTTCCAACCGGCATGGCCGACATACACGGTGACCGGGAATGGATTACCGCAAAAGCAACCCAGCGTAGACGACAAGCCGTTGGCCAGCATCACGTTACGGGTGTCATACGGATCACCGGCAGCATGGGCGCTCTCGATGTTTTCCAGATCGAAGATGTAGTTAGCCAGGCCGAGCGGTACGGCAGAAGCGAGGTAGGGCAAAGCGTGCGGCAGACCTTGCATAAAGCTATCGATATGCACGGATGGCGGATTGAAACCAAACGAAGCCAGCGATGCCTTGATCGCTTCCGGGCTCTGCAAGCCGAAAGCCCAGGCCAGCACCGTGCCGACTACCAGTAACAGCAAACCGGTAGGGATACGTGCAAACAAAGGCGACTTGCCGAACCAGTTAATAAAGATCAGCAGCAGGACGATGAAAGAAACCGTCGGTGTTTCAAATGCCTGCAGCATCGGATTCATCGCCAGCAACAGCAAGCCGAGACCGGACAGGCAAGACAGCAGCACGGTACGTGGAATCATCTTGCGCACCGTTTCACCGATGAAGGAACCACCTACCAGGATCATCGCTTCTACGAAGCACCAGACCAGCGCGATCTGCAAGGCAAACTCGGCATCCTTGGTTTGCTGGTAAACCGGCATCAGCACCAGGAAGGTCACCGTGAAAATCGACGGTGCGCTCGGCCCCGAAGGCAAGGCGGTGATGTCCTTGCGATTGCCGGACTTCGCCATCTTGATACCGAAGTAACCATAAAACATGCTGGCGCAAAACACGGCCAGACCAAACGCCGGAGTGATCCGGCCATAGACCATTTCTTTCGGCAAACCGACCACGAAGAGCAAGAGGCCCATCATGGTTAATAGATTCGTAAGGTTATTGGTCAGCAAACCGAAGTAGGCTGCCCAGTCACCCTTTTTCCACCATATCTGCTTTTCCATACAATCAGTCTCCTCGATATAAACGAGTTATTTTTTATGTAGATACACATTCGCCAGGCATGAGTTGACCCACACCCGAAAAATGGGCGAACAATTTTTTACTGTGTGTTTTTCAGCGCCTGAGTTACGGAGCTTTTACGGTTGAGGACTTACGACGAGTTCATGGCATTTCTCCCAGACGGGCCTGCCATCTGCTGATGGCAGGTGTGCTCATAGTTTGAATTTATCCGTGGCGATAGCGCTGCGCGTAAGCAACGATGGCTTGTTCAAAGCATTCAAATGGCGGATACACAATGCCCGCGCCTATCATCCCTACGCCTGCATCCTTGTGCGCGATCGCCGTATTGATGACCGGCAGGATGCCGCTCTGTGCAACCTTGAGCAGATCGATACCAGTCGGCACGCCCTGGAACTCCAGCAAAGGGATGGTCACGTTGGGGTTTTGTGCGGTCGTGATTTCTGCCATCTGGCGCGAGAAATCAATCGCCTCATCTACCGTGCCGCCGACCAATGCCACGATCGCAGGAGCAGTCGCCATCGCAAAGCCGCCTATGCCATAGGTTTCGGTGATCGCGCTGTCGCCGATATCGAGACCGGAATCTTTCGGTTTGTAACCGGCAAACATAGGACCTATCACTTGCTGCGATGGGCCGGTGAACCAGACATTGCCCGGGATGCCGCTGATACGGATACCAAAGTCCACGCCGTTACGCGCCATGGTGGTCACGATGGTGCTGTACTCGATGCCGTGCGCGGAATCCATCGCGGCCTTGCACATCGCCATCCAGGTCGGGCCGGAGAAGTAATCGCTGCTGGCCACGAATTCAAACACTTCTTTCTTTTGCTGCGTCGTGAAATCAGTCTGGATGATGAACGGCGTCAGCGCCTGGATCAGCAAGACGGTGCCGGCGTTGTTGCGGTTGTGGCATTCGTCACCCATGTGCAATGCTTGTGCCAGCATCAGGCGCAGATCAATTTCCTTCGCCAGCTTCATCGCATCACGCAGGATAGGACCCAGCGTGTCGCGCATCCAGTTCAGGCGGATGATCACGCTTTCATCGTTGGCACCCATGCGCAGGATTTTTGCCATCTGCTCACTGAGGTTGGTGTAAGCGTGATTGCCGTAGGTTTTGTTTTCCACGATGTGCATATACATCGAAGCCGAGGTCACACCTGCCATCGAGCCGACGCAATCATGCTCATGACATGGCGAGAAGGTAATTGCACCGGAAGCGGCAACGCGTTCTGCGTCAACCAGATCCTTGGCCAGCCCTTCGAATACCAGCGCACCGGTAACCGCGCCCTTCATCGCACCACACATGCGCTCCCAGGTAATCGGCGGACCTGAATGCAGGATGGTGGTCTTGGTCATGCCGGGCACCACATTGATGGCCTGGTCAAAACCAATCAGTACAGGTTGCGACTGGATGATACGTTCAACTGCTTGCGCATTAGCCTTGGCAATTTTTTCACCCAGCGACGACTTTTCCACCTGATCCAGCGCACGGATAATGTCCACGTTGCCGCGTCCTGGTGGCATCCAGTTCAAGTGCGTGACTGCTACTTGCTGTTCTTGCAGGTCGTCACGAAACATCTCAATGCCGACATTGATAACGCTCAGTTTTTCTTTAAACAATTGTGGGCTGGCCATCATTTCGCCTCTCCTTTGCAAACAAATTCCCGTGACAACAAGCCGGTATTGGCACTGCTGCTGGCGATAGTGACGCCGGCTGCGCTCAGTCGTTCGATCTGGTCTTGCATGTTGGGACGATCAAGGTCGGTGCCCAGTACATAGCCGAGGATTTCCAGATGGCGTTCTTCCTTGGCGGCGATAGCTTTCGCCTCGCGAATCGCATCCAGCATGACGCCGACCGGATCGGCATGTGAGCCATAGCCGAGGATGAAGTCCATGGTGATTACACCTACTTCCGGATCACGTGCTTCCTGCAACAGGCGTTCGATACGATTCGACGGATCTATCATCGGGTGCGGTTTGCCATTGGTGAAATCATCGTCACCGAAATCAAGGAAGGTGTGTTCCTTGCTCTTGCTCACGTCCTTCAGGCGATACTCGGGATTGAGCTGGATATTGCTATAGACCTTGGGATATTTTTCCATCGCGGCATACATGGCTTCATCGCACAAGGTGCCGCCACAGAACAAACCACGTATGTATTTTTGTTCCGGCTTGAGTTTGGCGCGGACTTCTTCGATCAACGGCCAGTTCAGCGGATGCAGGTCGAGGTCTTCTTCCTTCACACCTGTCAGCAGCACCGCTTTCAGTGCTGCTTCCTTGGTCGACTTGGCGAACACACCGCCCGCCTTGACGACATCGGCTTCCTTGCCGCCAATAAAGCAGACCACGACCGGTTTGCTGCAGCGACTGATTTCGGCCAATACTTTTTTCTCGACCGACGCTGCCGGTGGTTTGGAGATCAGTACGATGACTTTGGTCTGGTCATCGGCATTCAGCATGCGCATCGCGTCCAGCATCATGATGCCGCCGATTTTTTCATGCAGGTCGCGACCACCGGTACCTATCAGTTGCGATACGCCGCCGCCAAAATCATGGATACGCACACTCAGTTCCTGGCTGCCGGTACCTGACGCACCGATGATGCCGATATTGCCCTGACGCACATGGTTGCCGAAGCACAGTGCCTTGTTATTGATAATCGCAGTGCCACAATCCGGGCCCATCATCAGCAAGCCTTTGCTGTGTGCCAATTGCTTCAGCGCGAGCTCGTCTTCGACGCTGACGTTATCGCTGAACAGCATCACGTTCAGGCCCTGCTCCAGCGCGGCGCGTGCTTCGCGTACTGCGTATGCGCCATTCACGGAAACTACCGCGAGGTTGCTGCCCGGGACATTTTCCTTGGCTGAAGCGACCGTCGCGTACTTGGCCTGATGCTCGCCTTTTGCGCTCGGCTTCTTCTTGAATAATTCTTCTATGGCCAGCAACGATTCTTCATTCTTTTCATCGCTGCTACCGACGATCAAAATCATGAGATCGCCGTTCTTGGCTTCTTCCAGTTCTGGCGTCAGCAAATTCAGATTGCGCAGTACGCCTTTATTCATCTCTGTCGCCATCGCGACGAAAGCCTGCTCCACGTCCGGCAATTGATTTGCCTTGGTGGATATCGACATCAATGAAACCGAGTCGAAGTAAGTGTTTTTCTTGATTAAAATCTTAAGCGACATGTTGACTCCCCAAGTGATTACCCAGTAACAAGCCGGCCGTGATCCCGCTGAGAATGTCCGCTCCCGAGCTGGAACCTATGTTGACTACCGGTTTGATACGCTCCTTTATCGAGGCCAATTCCCCGTTAAAAATCGTTGCCAGCAAAGCGCCTATACATGCACGCGTCTTGCCTTGTACGGCTTTAATCAAAGCCATATAGCTAATCTTGTTGGTGCGGTACTCCTCTGCCCTGATCACCTGAGCAATCAACGGCAGATACACATGCGCCGGATGCTGTGGCACTGCCAGCACCGAGCACAAGCCAACCAGGAAATCATCACCGCTAGGTGTCAGCCCGATTCCCAGGCCCAGCAATCCCTTCAGCGCATCGCGTATCACGGCCGGATTCGCGGTGCGCATGCCATCGATCAGACGTTCGCTGCCACGCAACAGTTGTTGACTCATGACCTGGTAGAAGACGTTATTGCCGTCATACCTGAAAAGCGACGTGCTATTGATCGAAGTTATCTCGTCATCAATTTCCGACTTAATGATTTGCAGGTAATCAGACGAAAGAGCACGAAACAGCAATGGCGGCGGCAGCCACACACGACACGACGCCAGGTCTATCTCCAGTCCATCACCAAGCTGCAGCACTTCTCCGTCGTAGTGCAATTTCGTATTGCCATCGACCACCAGCTCATCAAATTCAGTGGCACTGATACGTAATGTATTCGGCGCATCATCGAGGCTGGAACACACCACCGAATACAAATACCCACTCTCGCGACAACGCAGATTGATCACGCGACTGAAACGGCTGTGTACATCCAGATGGAAATCACCCCGCCCCAGCCGTGCCATAAAATCCGCATCCGCCGATAAGGCTCGCGCCTTAAGCTGCTGCATAGTTCACCCTGCGCTTGTATTCAGTCAGTCTTATGCGCCAGCGGCAATCAACAGCTCGGCAATTTCGGTATAACCTTTTTCGCGCGCCAGGAAGAGCGGCGTTTTACCCCACATATCGGTCATATGCGGATTCGCACCGTGATCCAGCAACAGCTTTACGATCTCTTGCTGTTTGGCACCACCGTCATTGAGCACGATGGCTTCCAGCAATGGCGTCCAGCCGACGAAGTTGGTGTGATTGACATTCATGTCTGTGTGCAAGACCAGCTCACGCACAATTTCAACGTGGCCTTTTTCGCTGGCAGGTGTAATGCCTACACCACCAAAACGGGTCAGGCGAGTCAGGTCAGGTTTGCCCTTCAGCGTGATGCGCAGCAAAGTCAGGTCATTGGTCAGGCAGCTGAGCAGGAAAGGATTGAAGCAAGTTTCATCTTGCTTGTTGATGTCGGCACCCGCGTCTATCAGAAATTCGACGCAGGCATAGTGCTTCTTCAGGCTGGCCAGTACCATGGCGGTACGACCCTGGCGATTCGTGACATTGATATCCACACCACTCGCCAGCAAGGCTTGTAAGCGTGCAACATCACCTGCATCGGCGGCCTGCAAGAATTGAACGGCAGATTCGCTATTCGACATAAAATTCCTCTTGAGTCAGTCTCGTTGTAATAATTTTTCCTGTATCCCTCTGTTGAGAAATACGGTGTGTTTTGTTCTCGGTACTACTGGAACTTCATTGAGGCTCACAGTAGCAAGAAGTTTTGGTTTGCAGAAGGCACCTAAAATTTATTCATCACTTCTCCTTTTATTTTTGAATTTTTCTTAACAATCGACTTTTCAGGCCTGCAAGCAGGCCTGGCGCACAAACATAATGTGCGCCAAAAACAGGAATCGGGAAATTAACAGCAGCGGCGAGTGCGCATGCGTATAGGACGAATCGGACGGACGAAAAAAAACGCCACGCATATGCGTGGCGTTTTAACCTGGCGTCCCCAAGGGGATTCGAACCCCTGTACTCACCGTGAAAGGGTGATGTCCTAGGCCTCTAGACGATGGGGACAGAAAACTGCCCTTATTACTGGCCTTACTACTTCCTGCACTTCCCGACCAAACAGGCACAATCAATTTGCGCGCACATCATGTGCATTCCGCGACATGCCTGAATCGAAAAAAAAACACCACGCATCAGCGTGGTGTTTTTAACCTGGCGTCCCCAAGGGGATTCGAACCCCTGTACTCACCGTGAAAGGGTGATGTCCTAGGCCTCTAGACGATGGGGACAGAAAACTGCCCTTATTGCTGGCCTTACTACTTCCTACACTTCTCTACCACTAGTTGGTGGTGGAGATAAGCGGGATCGAACCGCTGACCTCTTGCATGCCATGCAAGCGCTCTCCCAGCTGAGCTATACCCCCTCGAGTGCAGAAGCGAGATTATAGCAAAGCATTTCTCTCTGTGTAAATGCCATTTTGAAAAAATTTTAAATATTTTTCCCCAGGCGGGCCAATACGACCTCGCGGCCGAACAATTCGACTACTGCATCAATAGATGGAGTCTGCAATTGACCAGTGATCAGCAGGCGCAGCGGCATCGCCAATTGCGGCATCTTCAGCTTGTGCGCAGCCAGTACCTCTTTCAATGTCGCGGACAAGGCTTCCTTGCTCCATGCCACTGTCTTCAGTTGCTCTACGTATTGCGCCAGTGCCGGTTTGATTGCATCGGTCAGGTGCTGCGCCAGCAAAGCAGCATCCGGCGCCGGCTGGCGATAGAACAGCATCGCCGCAACGGCCAGCTCATTCAGGGTATTGACGCGTTCTTTCATCAGCGCGATGACAGCCGTCAGATCCGGTGCGTTATCGAACTGTGCACCCAGGCCTTCCATCATAGGTTTTACCAGGCCAGCCAGACGAGCATTGTCAGCTTGCTTGATGTAGTGATTATTCAGCCAGTCGAGTTTTTCCGGATTGAATTGCGCAGGCGATTTGGTCAAGTGATCCAGATCGAACCATTGGGTGAACTGTTCCATCGAGAATACTTCGTCATCGCCGTGGCTCCAACCCAGACGCGCCAGGTAGTTCAGCATGGCTTCCGGCAAATAACCTTGCGCCGGGTAATCCATCACGCTGACCGCACCGTGGCGCTTGGACAATTTCTCGCCATCGGTACCCAGGATCATAGGCAGGTGACCGTAATGCGGCAAGGTTGCGCCCAGTGCCTGCAGGATATTGATTTGACGCGGCGTATTATTGACGTGGTCATCGCCACGGATCACGTGCGTGATCTTCATGTCGGAATCATCGACTGCCACGCAGAAGTTATAGGTAGGTGTGCCATCCGGACGTGCAATCACCAGGTCGTCCAGCTCGCGATTCGAAATCGTGATCGAACCTTTGACCACGTCGACCCAGGTCACGTCGCCTTCGGTCGGATTGCGGAAACGCACTACCGGCTTGCGACCTTCAGGAATAGCAGGCAGGGTTTTGCCTGCTTCCGGACGCCAGGTACCGTCGTAGCGCGGCTTTTCACCGGCAGCGCGTTGACGCTCGCGCATCGCTTCGACTTCTTCCGGCGACGAGTAGCAATAGTAAGCAGTGCCCGCTTCCAGCATCTGGCCGATTACTTCACGATAGCGATCCATGCGCTGCATCTGGTAGAACGGACCTTCGTCATGATGCAAGCCCAGCCATTCCATACCTTCGATAATTGCCTGTACTGCTTCCGGCGTCGAACGTTCGAGGTCGGTATCTTCAATACGCAAAACAAAGGTGCCGCCGAAGTGGCGTGCATAGGCCCAGGAAAAAAGTGCGGTGCGCGCACCACCAACGTGGAGATAGCCGGTCGGGCTGGGAGCAAAGCGGGTACGTACTGTCATGGCAAATAAAAACGGCCTTGGAGTGCCAAAGCCGTCCTGTATCAAAAAGGCTATTTTACCTCGGCAGCCCCTGTCTGAGCCAGCCTTGCGCACGATATCGGCGACCCGACAAAGCAATATCTAAATGCATATATATAGAGGCAACTATGACTGCGGGCTGCGCCTAAGGCGCTGTGACTGCTAAAATTAGGTCTTTATTACCTAAACGATCGCAAAGTACCGCCTTATGAGTAAACCATTGCCACGCAAATTATTCGTTACAACCGCTCTCCCCTACGCCAACGGCGCATTCCATGTCGGCCACATCATGGAATACATCCAGGCTGACATCTGGGTCCGGTTCCAGCGTATGCAGGGTAATGAGGTGCACTTTGTCGGCGCGGACGACGCGCACGGCGCACCTATCATGATTGCGGCGGAGAAAGCCGGGCTGACGCCTCAGCAATTCGTTGCCAATATTGCTGCTGGGCGTAAACAGTACCTGGACGGTTTCCATATCGAATTTGATAACTGGAGCTCCACCGACAGCCCGGAAAACCACGAATTGTCGCGTGAGATCTATCGTCGCCTGCGTGACGATGCCAAGCTGATCACGACCAAGTCGGTCGAACAGTTCTACGACCCGGTCAAGGAAATGTTCCTGCCGGACCGCTATATCAAGGGTGAATGCCCTAAATGCGGCACCAAGGATCAGTACGGCGACTCCTGCGAAAACTGCAGCGCAGTCTACGCGCCTACCGACCTCAAGCATCCGTACTCGACACTGACCGGCGCGACACCAGTGCGCAAATCATCAGACCACTTCTTCTTCCGCCTGTCTGATCCGAAGTGCGTCGCTTTCCTGCGCGAATGGGCGCTGGACGGTCAACGCCTGCAATCGGAAGTGGCGAACAAGGCCAAGGAATGGCTGGAAGGTGAAGGCGGCCTCGGCGATTGGGATATCAGCCGCGACGCACCTTACTTCGGTATCGAAATCCCGGATGCACCGGGCAAGTACTTCTATGTCTGGCTGGATGCGCCGGTCGGTTACCTCGCGACCCTGAAGAATTATTTCGACAAGACCGGTCGTGACTTCGACGCCTTCATGGCTGACCCAAGCACAGAGCAGTATCACTTCATCGGCAAGGACATCACCTACTTCCATACGCTGTTCTGGCCAGCGATGCTGAAGTTCGCTGATATGAAGGTGCCGAACAATGTGTTCGTACACGGCTTCATCACCGTCAGCGGCGAAAAAATGTCCAAGTCGCGCGGCACCGGTATCTCACCACTGCGCTACCTGGAAGTCGGCATGAATCCTGAATGGCTGCGCTACTACATTGCAGCCAAACTGAGCTCGAAAGTCGAAGATATAGACTTCACTTCCGAAGACTTCATCGCACGCGTCAACAGCGACCTGATCGGCAAGTACATCAACATCGCCAGCCGCGCTGCCGGTTTCATCACGAAGAAATTCGATGGCCGCGTGGCGACTGACTGGGCGACCAGCGATGATGCATTCCTCAGCCGCCTGCGCAATGTCGCGCCAGAAATCCAGGCCTTGTACGATCAGCGTGAATACGGCAAAGCCTTGCGCGCCATCATGGAACAGGCAGATGCGATCAACGCCTACGTCGATGCGAACAAACCATGGGAACTGGCCAAGGATCCGGCCAAGGAAGGCGCGCTGCAGGAAGTTTGCAGCCGTTTGCTGGAAGCCTTCCGCATCCTGACCATTTATCTGAAGCCAGTATTGCCAGCATTGGCCAAGCAGGTTGAAGCGCAGCTCAACATCCCGGCGCTGGAGTGGTCGCACATCGTGACACCACTGCCGCACGGTCATCAGATCAATCCGTACACCCACCTGATGACACGCGTCGAACCAAAAATGCTGGATGCGCTGTTTGATATGCCCGCCCTGGTAGACGCGACCGTCGGCGTACCGACCGCGCCATCGAACAAGGACAGCAATGGCAATGGCAACGGTAATGGTCATGCCATCGAAAGCATTGCACCGGAAATCAAGATCGATGACTTTGCAAAAGTCGATTTGCGTATCGCCAAGATCGTTAATTGCGAACATGTCGAAGGCTCGGACAAATTGCTGCGCCTGACCCTCGATGTCGGCGAAGGTCGCACCCGCAATGTGTTCTCCGGCATCAAGTCGGCTTACCAGCCGGAAGAGCTGATAGGCAAGCTGACTGTGATGGTCGCCAACCTGGCACCCCGCAAGATGAAGTTTGGTATCTCGGAAGGGATGGTACTGGCTGCTTCTGCTGCAGATGAAAAAGCCAACCCTGGCATTTACATCCTCAACCCATGGCCGGGCGCAGAGCCAGGCATGCGCGTCGGCTAAGACAGTCTGTATTCGCAACAAGGGCCATGATCGGCATTGATGATCATGGCCCTTGCTTTATGCAGGTTTGCCCTGCGTCTTGTCCAACCAGGCGAGTGTATCGACCAGTACCTGCTCCGATAAGGCCGGGTCATCCACCAGCCGCGCCAACATCACTGCTCCCACCATCGTGGCCCACGCGCCGGTAGCGGCTTGTCGTCGCTCCAGTTCAGTTTTGCCCTGCGCGGTCTGGGCGAAGTTTTCGATCCGGTACTTCACATTCTCAGTCAGCGCATGACGCGTCGCGTCTGAAGAGCGCACCGCCTCGGTACCGAGGCTGGGGAAGATACAGCCCTCGCCCGGGTTGTCCCGGTGCTGGCCGCTCAAATAGTTCGCAGCAAAATCCATGATGCCGATCACCGGCGCATCCTCGGCGCGAAATGGCGTCAACACATGCGTACAAGTCTGCGCAATCAAATCATCCTTGGAAGCGAAGTGCCCGTAAAAGCCGCCATGCGTCAGTCCGGCCGCTTTCATTACTTCGGCCACCGTCACACCCTCGAAGCCGCGTTCGCGGAATAGCGTCGCGGCAGCATCCAGTATGGCCTGTCGGTTTTCTGCAACCTGTTCACGGGTGATTTTCATGGTGACTCCTGCTTCCTTGAAATTATTTGCAAATTATTTTTCAACTTAGGCTTGACATTATACATGACCATCATCATGATTACATTCATTATGATCATCATGATTAAATAAATGACGATTTTAAGCGCCGGTTTCAGGCGGTAACACCAAATTCTTGTCTTAACAGCAGCCCTACACACCAAGGAAATGATATGAACCAGCAAGATCGCGATACCCAAGTAACTACCGCCCTGATCACAGGCGCATCCACCGGCATAGGTGCGGTCTACGCCGACCGCCTGGCGCGTCGTGGCCACAATCTGGTACTGGTCGCACGCAACGCTGCCCGCATGGAAGAACTGGCAACCAGGCTGCATCAGGAAACCGGCGTCCAGATTGAAATCATCGCCGCCGACCTGACCAAAAGCGCAGACCTGGCGCGAGTTGAAGCCCGCCTGCGCGATCAGCGCGACGTCGGCATCCTCATCAACAATGCCGGCGCGGCAGCACCTGGAGGCTTTGAAACCTCAGACGTGGAAGCACAGGACAACCTGATCAAACTGAATGTCACCGCCCTGACCCGCCTCGGTGCCGCTGTCGTCCCGCGCTTCCTGGCGCAAGGACAAGGCGCGATCGTGAACATTGCATCGGTCGTCGCCCTGGCGCCGGAATTCCCGCTCGGTGTGTATGGCGCAACCAAGGCTTATGTACTGGCCTACTCGCAGGCACTGCAGCTTGAGCTCGGTGCACGCGGCTTGTATGTACAAGCTGTACTGCCAGCCGCTACGCGCACCGAAATCTGGGAACGCTCGGGCCGTGACGTGGAAGAGATACAAGGCGTGATGGAAGTCGATGAACTGGTCGATGCAGCACTGGTCGGCTTTGATCGCGGCGAGCTGATCACCATCCCGCCACTGCCGGATGCAGCACAATGGGAAAGCTTCAATGCGGCACGTCAGGCCATGTTGCCTAACTTCGCGCAAACCCATGCCGCAGCACGTTATCAGTCTTAAAAACTGCAGCGACTTACGCGACAGTGCCGGCGACCGGCCCTGCTGCGTATTGTCGCTGAGGGGTCGTGCTGCTAACATGAGCCTTGCTGTGCCACGTGCGTGGCACTCATAGTTCATGAAGGCGCATGACCATGAAGCGGTTCAAGTTCTCCTTCCATCCGCGTTTAGTTGATGCTTTACGCGACTACGATGGCAGCAAGTTCTTCCAGGATTTGACTGCAGGCCTGACGGTGGGCATCGTTGCGCTGCCACTGGCGATGGCGTTTGCGATTGCCAGCGGCGTCAAACCTGAAGCCGGTATCTTCACGGCTGTCATAGGTGGTTTCCTGGTTTCTGCACTCGGCGGTTCACGCGTACAAATCGGTGGTCCGGCCGGTGCCTTCATCGTCATCATCTACGGCATCGTAGAAAAGTACGGCGTTGCCAACCTGCTGATTGCCACCGTATTTGCCGGCATGATGCTGTGTGCGATGGGCGTATTCCGCCTCGGTTCACTCATACGTTACATCCCCGTCCCCATCGTCATCGGTTTCACCAGCGGCATAGCCGTACTGATCGCGCTGTCGCAGATGAAGGATTTCTTTGGCCTGCATATCGATAAGATGCCAGGCGACTTCTTCGCACAAGTGCAAACCCTCGCGCAAAACTTCGCCAGCTTCAACCTGACCAGCATCATCATCGGCGTACTTTCACTGGCGCTGATTTTTGCGTGGCCGCTATTACTCAAACCCAAGGCCGCCGAACTCGAGTCACCGCTCAGCAACCGCGACCACCGTGTACGCCGCCTCTTGCGTGCACTGCCTGGCACCATCATCGTGCTGATACTGGCGACACTGGCGGTCAGCCTGTTTGATTTGAAGGTGGACACCATAGGCAGCAAGTTCGGCGGTATCCCGCAAGGTGTGCCCGACTTCCAGTTGCCGGAATTCTCATGGGCGCTGGTGCAGCATTTGTTTGCTCCGGCCCTGACCATCGCTTTGCTGGGCGCGATAGAGTCACTGCTGTGCGCCCGCGTCGCGGATAACATCACCGGCGATCGCCACGATCCGAACCAGGAATTAATGGCGCAAGGTATCGCCAATGTGGTCACGCCTTTCTTCGGCGGCATCCCGGCGACCGGCACGATCGCCCGTACCGTCACCAACATCCGCGCCGGTGCAGTGTCGCCGGTATCCGGCATTCTGCATGCACTGACCTTGCTCGTGATCGTGCTGGTCGCAGCACCACTGGCCAACAATATCCCGCTCGCGGCGCTGGCGGCGATCCTGCTCTATGTCGCTTACAACATGGGGGATTGGCACGAGTTTGCGCGGCTGCGGCATTTCTCGATGAACTACCGCATCCTGATGCTCTCGACTTTTTTCCTCACCGTCATCATCGACCTGACGGTGGCGGTACAAGTCGGACTGGTACTGGCCTGCGTGTTCTTTATTTACCGCATCTCCAGCCTGACGCGGATAGAACAGATCCCGAACGAAGAAACCAGCGTCGAACTGCCGCCGGGCGTGCATGCCTATTCGATTTTCGGTTCATTATTTTTTGGAGCGGTGGGCAAGCTGGAAGGTTTGATCGAGCCCAAGGCTATGCCGGAGAAGGCGCTGATCCTGGAGCTGCATCAATTGATCAATCTGGATGCGACCGGACTGGATGCGCTGGAAACCATACGCAAGTCACTGCAGAAGCACGGCAGCAAGCTCATCCTGTGTGGCTTGAACCGTCAGCCGCGTGACCTGATGCGGCGTAGCGGCTTTCTCGACAGACTGGGCGTGGAGAACTGCCTGCCCAACCTGCAATCGGCGATTACGGTCAGTGCCGCAATCAATGAATAGTATTTAGCCGTAAGTCGGATCCGACACTGAAGTACGTGTGACCTTGCCGGTCTCCAGGTCGAAGTGCACATTGAAGAAGCGCTCTATCGATGGCCCTTCGAGGTAGCGCCAGTCCCAGACTTCTTCATTCTTCAGGTTGAACTTCCCGACAGTGCGCGGCTTGCCCAGCTTGCGACGTACATCTTCCCGCGTCATGCCGACCTTGATGGTGGCAAAGTTATCGTTGGTCAGCACTTGCGTGTAGTCGCGCAGCTTGCCCTGCGCATCGATATCGACCATATAGGTGCGATGCCCGGCCGGGCCTTTCGGGTATTCCAGCGTACGGGAGCCGTTATGCTCTTCCCATACAATTTCCGGTTCGCCCATCGCGCTGCGCACATCGGCCTCGGTAGAGACGCCTTTCGTCAATTTTTCCAAACCAAACTCCGCTTGCTGGCAGCCCAGCATCAGCAGGCTGCAAAAGAAACCCAATAAGGTACGCATGATTTTCCCCATTTTTACGCCCATCCAATGGCACTGAACTGCGGCCAGCCTGCGACCGCCCGGCGACTTTCGTCCTTATTGCAGAAAACACATGATAACAAGATTGCTGGCAACAAAATAATGCCGCTTTGACATATCTGAGACACTTACGGTTTCGATAGCAGCTTAGCCGACAAGACAAGGTAAAATAGCGTCTGATTCTAACTTGTTGCCAATTTATTCATGAAACTTAGCAAACAGCATTCCAACTACCAGTCTGAAATCACTCAATTCATCAGCTCGCTGAAAGAAAAGAACCCGAATCTGGAAGAATCGCAACGCGCAGGCCGTGCCTTGCTGTGGGATAAAAGCCCGATCGACCTCGATCAGCAAGCGCGCATCAAGGCGTCCAACGTCAGCCAGCAAGCCTACGTGTATCAAAACAAACTGAAATAAATGAGCAACAGCCCGAACACGATGCTCGCGCACTTGCCCTCAAGTGCGCCTGATCTTGTAGTCGAAGGCAGACCGGATACCACACCGGATGTCATCGACGGCGTCGCTTATGCGCGCTTATACGGCGAACCCTTGTTCCGCATGCCGACGGATTTGTATATTCCGCCGGATGCACTGGAAATCTTTCTCGAAGCCTTTGAAGGTCCGCTCGATCTCTTGCTGTACCTGATCCGCAAGCAGAACTTCAATATCCTCGACATCCCGATGGCGCAGGTGACCAAGCAGTACCTGCAATACGTCGACCAGATCCGCCTGCACAATCTGGAGCTGGCTGCAGAATACCTGCTGATGGCGGCCATGCTGATCGAAATCAAATCGCGCATGCTGCTGCCGGTACGCAAGGCCGATACCGGCGAAGAAGCGGCCGATCCGCGTGCCGAACTGGTACGTCGCCTGCTCGAATACGAGCAAATGAAACTCGCTTCGCAACAAATCGACGCCCTGCCACAATTGGGCCGCGATTATGTACGCACACAGATTTACATCGAGCAAAGCATAGTTACACGCTGGCCTGAAGTGGAAGTCGTCGATCTGCAGCAAGCCTGGGCAGATTTGCTCAAACGCGCCAAGCTGACCGCGCATCACATGATCAGCCGCGAAGAATTATCGGTGCGTGAACACATGACCGCTATCCTGCGTCGTCTGCAATCCACCAAATTTGTAGAATTTGCCGACCTGTTCGATCCGTCACGCGGCGTGCCGGTAGTCGTCGTCAACTTCGTCGCCCTGCTCGAGCTGGCCAAGGAAACCCTGATCGAAATCACGCAGGCAGAACCGTTTGCACCTATTTACGTACGACTGGCTTACGCACCGAGCTAGGCCCTCGTTCTCATCACCCGGATTACTCATCGTTCCGTCATCGCTGAAGCACTATAGCGGCGACCATTTCACTAAGACAGATTTATGAAGATCATCTCTTGTATCGAAGAATTGCGCGACCATTTGCGCGGACAATTACGCACTGCTTTCGTCCCGACCATGGGCAATTTGCATGACGGTCATTTGTCCCTGATGCGCCTGGCGCGCAAGCATGGCGATCCGGTCGTTGCTTCGATCTTCGTCAATCGCCTGCAATTCGGCCCGAATGAAGACTTCGACAAATATCCACGCACCTTCCAGGCTGACGTAGAGAAACTGGAAAAAGAAGGCGTCTACATCCTGTTTGCACCGACGGAAAAAGACCTGTATCCGGAACCACAGGAATTCCGCGTGCGTCCACCGGATGACCTGGGCAATACGCTGGAAGGTGAATTCCGTCCGGGCTTCTTCTCAGGCGTGACCACCGTGGTACTGAAGCTATTCTCCTGCGTGCAGCCTAGCGTCGCGGTATTCGGCAAGAAGGATTACCAGCAGCTGATGATCGTGCGCAATATGTCGAAACAGTTTGCGCTGCCTACCGAAATCATCGCCGCCGATACCTATCGTGCCGAAGATGGCCTAGCCCTGTCCTCACGTAATGTGTATCTGTCGGCGGAAGAACGTGCGGAAGCGCCTGCGCTGTTCCAAAGCCTGAATGCGGTCGCCAATGAAGTGCGCAGCGGCCATCTGGATATCTTTGAACTGGAACGCCAGGCGATGGCTGATCTCAGCAAGCGTGGCTGGAAACCGGATTACATCTCCATCCGCAAGCAAAGCAATCTGCAACCGCCATCCGCTGGCGACATGGCGCAAGGTGAAAAGCTGGTAGTGCTGGCAGCCGCCAAGCTCGGCGTCACCCGCCTGATCGACAATCTGGAAATTTGATGATGTGCGCCTGGCCTGTAAGGAATCAGCTCAGGTCACGCGTCGTTGTCGAGCAAGTCGCAATAATCTTTTGCAACTGCTGTTGATGCGCTTCCACGCTGCCATCGATATATAAACTGGTACGGAAACCCTGTATCCCTGCAAGTGTGCAATCCATCGCCTTGCAGGTGAACTTCAATTGCATCATGCGCCCGCCTACCAGTGCATCCAGCATGATCGCGCAAATCTCGCCCTTGCTCACCGGCTCCGGCCCCATCACTCCCATACCTTGCGTGGAAACATCCACCGTATGTATCTGCGTCGTCGTCGCACCACGCGTCATCAAGCCGCGTCGGCGAAAGACGAAGCGTTGTTCCTTGCGGCGAGGTTCGGGATTGGGTAAAGCACTATGCGCATTCATGAAGACACTCTCTCCAGGATGAGTAAGTGTCTGCATGCTACCCATGCCGCATGACTGCCTGATGACAGCCTGCAGCAGGGATTACGCCCCTTTCGGCATCATCATTAAATCTGTCGCGCCCACATCAATGCGCTGCTGCGACAGCAAGGTCGTCACCTGTCCGCGATGATGGGTCTGGTGATTGAACATGTGCGCGACAGATTGCCAGGCCGGGCCACTACGCATGCTCTTGGTCATGCCGCTATACCAGCTGAAATCGCCTGCCAGCCAGTTCGCATCGAGGCTGGCAGCCCACACCAGCAACTCTTCGTCCAGCGCGGCACGCGCAGCTTTTAATTCGGCCCAGTCCGCATGCACATCGACACCGCCGGGTGTCGTCGGCATCGCACGTTCCAGCGCTGTACCTTTGGTGAAACGTCCCAGCCACATGGCATCGCCCCACACCAGGTGGTTCAGGGTCGAATGGATGGATTTGAAAAAAGCACCGCGGTCAGCCTTGCGCTCGGTATCACTTAACTGCTCGCTGGCGGTGTAAATCTTGCCATTCATCCAGCGGTTATAACGTGCCAATAAATGTGCGTATTCAGGTGTAATCATTTCTTCTCTAGCCACTGCACGAGATCCTGCCACTGCTCCAGATCCCGCTCTACTCTTGATGGTGCGATATCCCATATGGTGCTGCCATGTGCGGCGAGCTGCACATAGTTTTGCGTGTCACGCAGGAAGCCCAGCACTGGTATGCCCAGTCCATGTACATATTGCGTCAATTGATCGGCGGCACGGGTGCGGCCATTCACGCGCATGCCAAGCACGCCCAGATCAAACTTCTCTTTGCGCTCCGCCAGCTTTTGCAAAAACTCTTGCGTCGCCAGGATATCGAACATAGACGGTTGCAAAGGCACGATCACTTTATCGGCGATCTGCATCACTTTTTCAAAGCGCTTGCCGCTGAAACCGGCGGGCGTATCAAGCACGATATGCGTCGTGCCTTTCGGTGGCTTCGCAACGTGGCCGTCATCGATTTCCCACGCCTGTATAGGCGGCAAGGAAGCGGGGCGCAGCGTAAGCCAGGAACGGGAAGATTGCTGTACGTCGACATCGCCCAACATCACACTATGTCCCTGCGCGGCAAAATATCCGGCTACGTTGGTGGCTAGCGTGCTCTTACCTACGCCGCCTTTAGGATTGGCGATGACGATCACTGGCATGAATTTCCCCTTTTAATGTGGTATTCCGCACTTGCTGCTGGCACTCGGATGAGGCCGCGCTGGAAGCCAGGCTGAGGGGCAACTACCCCGGCAGCCCGCAAATTGATTTTCAAACAAGAATATCATGCTGCGTTGCAAGGTCAATACGCCATTTTCCTGACAGCCGTCGCGTAGCAGGAATGCCACAGTCCGCGGGGAAGCGCTGTCGGATCAGGCCTGATAGTCAGGCAAGGCGCGCAAGGCAGCCAATAAAGGTCGTGTCGCGTCGGCCAGTCGTTGCAGGCTGGCTTCGCGCAACTGCGCGGTATCTACCGTCACATCGCTATCCAGCCCTGCCCAGCGTAACAATGCCGAGCAGGCTGACGGCGTATCAAACAAGCCGTGCAGATAAGTGCCCAGTATGTGATCGTCACCGGAACGCGCACCTTCCGCACGCCCGTCTATCATGAAGGCCGGACTGGAGCGTGCCGCACCTTCGGAGGTGCCCATATGGATTTCATAGCCGCTGACACCAGCATCGGCAAACGCGCATGTGCCGCTGACTTGCTCCAGCCGCTTTTCACGCGTCAACTCGGTAGCGATATCCAGTAAACCCAAACCTTGCGATACGCCAGGCATGCCTTCGACACCATGCGGGTCAGCCACCGTCATGCCCAGCATTTGATAGCCACCGCAGATGCCTATGATCTTGCCGCCGTAGCGCGCATGGCGCAGCAATGCTTCGCGCCAGCCGTTGGCAATCAGCCACTCGAGGTCACCGCGGGTGTTTTTACTGCCTGGCAGGATGATCAGGTCGGCAGACGGGATAGGCTGTCCTGGCCCCACCAGTTGCAGGTCAACTTCAGGATGCGCACGCAAGGCGTCGAAGTCGGTGTGATTGCTGATGCGCGGCGGTACCGGCACCACCACGCGGAAAGCCCCGCGCGCAGCCTGCGTGGTTTCCACAGCATCTTCTGCATCAAGGAACAAGCCGTGCAGATAGGGCAGAACCGCCAGCACTGGTTTGCCGGTTTGTTCCTCCAGCCATTTCAGGCCGGGTTCCAGCAAGCTGATGTCGCCACGAAAACGGTTGATGACGAAACCGACAGTGCGCTTGCGCTCGCTCTCGGACAGGCAAGCCAGCGTACCGATGATGTGGGCGAACACGCCGCCCCTATCAATATCTGCCACCAGGATCACCGGGCAATCCACTGCTTCGGCAAAGCCCATGTTCGCGATATCACGCGCACGCAGATTCACTTCGGCCGGACTACCTGCCCCTTCGACCAATACGGACTCGTATTGCGTTTTCAGGCGTTGATAAGACTCCAGCACCGCCTGCATCGCCACCGGTTTATACGCATGGTAATCGCGCGCATTCATATCACTGCGCGCCTTGCCATGGATAATCACTTGCGCGCCGGTATCGCTGGAAGGCTTGAGCAAAATCGGATTCATATCCGTATGCGGCTGCAACCCGGCAGCTACCGCCTGCAAAGCCTGCGCCCGCCCGATCTCGCCGCCATCTGCTGTTACTGCACTGTTAAGCGCCATATTCTGCGGCTTGAACGGCACCACCTTGACGCCTTCTTGGGCCAGCAGGCGGCACAAGGCCACGACCAACGTCGTTTTACCAGCATCCGAGGTGGTGCCTTGCACCATCAGTGTGTCTAGCTTCATATCGCTTATGGTTTAGCGCTACGGCGGCTGCGCGCCAGTTCCAGTTTTTCGCACACCATAGCCGCACCTGCTATCAGGCGTGGACCGGCGCGATTCACCAGATCGGCATCAACTGAAAACAGATTGTCGTTTTTCACTGCGAGCACGTTTTTATATTGCTTCCAGATTTCCAGTCCGCCGGACTTCTCGGCCTGGCGATCGCCGGTCATCATCACTTCCGGATTTTCCAGCAGCACGGCTTCAGTAGTAACCACGGGTGCAGGGATAACCAGATTAGCGAAGACGTTTTCACCGCCGCACAGACGGATCACATCACTCATGATGTTGCCGCCATTGAGCGTATAGATAGGCTTGCCCCACACTTGATAAAACACGCGCACCGTCGGGCGATTGCGATACTGCTCGGTCAGGCGTGCCAGTTCGGTACGCTCTGCAGCAGCCACCTTGCTGGCTTGCGCTTCCGTACCCATCAGCATGCCGAGTCGCTCTATGCTGACCGGAATATCTGCCAGCTTCTTCGGTTCGCTGAAATAAAAAGGGATGCCCAATTTACGTACGTGCTCCAGCTGGCGCTCGGAATTGCCGTGCAACCACACTACCAGCAAATCAGGCTTGAGCGCGATGATGCGCTCCACGTCTATCTGCTGGTGACTGCCGACGCGCGGTATCTTGAGCGCCGCCGCCGGATAGTCGCTATAACCCACCGTGCCTACGATGCGATCACCGCCACCCGCTGCGAAAATCAATTCCGTGGCATGCGGCGCCAGCGAGATGATGCGCTGCGCCGGTTTGCTCAGGGTAACGGTATTGCCACCATCATCCTTGACGCTGATGGCGGCATGTACCGCGCTGGCAAACATCGTTGCGCTCAAAGCTAGCGCTGATACGAAAAATTTATTCATTTCATTTCCTGATTATGCTGAGACACCGGCTGCAGCGCGTGCTGCAAACGCTGCCAGCCTGCTTCATCCGCGGGCAAGCCGAGGCGCACGCCATGTGAAAAAATCCTGATCCAAATCCCGTGCTGCGCCATCTGTTCGGCAAACTGCGCCGGATGCGCATCCTGCCAATACTGAAACAAGGCAGTACCATGCGATTGCTTGCCATGTGCCGCCAGCAATTGCTGCAAGCGTGTACCGCTCTCCTGCAACTGCTTGTGCATGGCTTGCTGCCAGACCGTATCCGACAGAGCAGCAGTTCCTATCTGCTGGGCCGGACCACTGACTGTCCACGGCCCCAGCACATCCGCCAATTGCTGCAACAAATCTGCATGCGCCGCGACAAAACCCAGACGCAGACCCGCCAGGCCAAAGAACTTGCCTACCGAGCGAAACACGATCAAACCTGGTTGTCCGGTATAAGCCGCTACGCTTTCCTGCGGCGTCATATCACCAAACGCTTCATCCACGATTAGCCAGCCACCGCGTGCCGCCAGGCGTGCCGACCATTCCAGCAACACTGGCGGAGCGATACGCGCACCGGTTGGATTATTCGGATTGCAGACCGACATCACATCGCAATGATCGAGCTCGGCTGCCAACTGATCGTAGGCCACTTCCCGCACTTCATGCCCGGCCTGACGCCATTGATAGCTATGCTCGGCATAGGAAGGCGCAGCAATCACCACCCTGCTGCGCGCGCGCAAACGAGGCAGAGCCTGTATTGCCGCCTGGGTACCAGCCACTGGCAACAACTGCGGCGCACCGTAATATGCCTGTGCTGCTTCCAGCAAGGCGGTACTCGGCTCGGGCAAGCGATGCCATGCATCGGCGCTCAGCTGCGGTACCGGATAAGCCTGCGGATTAATACCTGTCGACAGATCCAGCCACTCTGCGCGTGGCCGTCCATAGCGCCTGATCGCATCATGCAGGTTGCCACCGTGCTCAAGCATAGATCACTCCTGCGATACAGATCAGCAGCAGCCACAGTGCCGTCGTCATACGCACCAGACGCCATGCACGTGCGATATCTTTACCTGCAGCCAGGGGGCCAGTACCCAGCGGTGGGCGGTTTTCCACTTCACCGTCATAAATCGCAGCGCCACCGAGCGAAATACCCAAAGCACCGGCACCGGCAGACATGACTGGCCCCGCATTCGGGCTGGACCAGGCTGGTGCCTGCGCACGCCAGCATAGCCAGGCTTGTTTCGTATTGCCGAGTACGGCATAAGACAGTGCCGTCAGGCGCGCCGGTATGAAATTCAACACGTCATCGATGCGTGCCGCGACCCGACCAAATTCGTTATAGCGTGGTGTGCGGTAACCCCACATCGCATCCAGTGTGTTTGCAAGACGAAACAAAACCACGCCAGGGCCACCCGCCACGGCAAACCAGAACAAGGTGCCGAACACCGCGTCATTACCGTTTTCCAGCAGGGACTCGACCCCGGCTTTTGCGAGGTCGGCTTCTTCCGCTTGCCGCGTATCGCGACTGACGATGCGGGCTGTCAACAAACGTGCTTGTGGCAAATCACCATCCATCAGGGCATGTGCTATCGGCAAGGTATGGTCGCGCAGGCTGCGCAAACCAAGGCTGAAGTACAGCAGCAAAGCGTGCACGCCGAGGGCAAGCAAGGCATCGAATTGCGCCAGCCAGAAAGTCAGTATCCATGCCAGTAAAACGAAAGGCAGGACCACCAGCATCCACGCCAGTGCACCACGTGCAATACGTACGATAGGTGCACCCGAGCCACTATTGAGTTTCTTCTCCGTGCGTATAGCCAAATTGCCGAAGCCAACCAGCGGATGCCAGCGCGTCGCTTCACCCAGGCGCATGTCCAGCAATACGCCCAGCAACATCAGGATGGCAATCACGCCGCAAGACAAACCGAACAACATCTCAGCCCTTCAGACTCAGCGGCAAACCAGCCACTACCAGTACTGCACGGTCACAGGTCGCCGCTGCGGCCTGATTCAGCCGACCTGCTTCATCAACGAACCAGCGCGATATCGCCCCTTGCGGCACGATGCCCTGCCCGACTTCATTGGTAACCAGGATCACATCACCCGGTGCCTGTGCCAGCGCTTGCAGGAAAGCGGCACGCTGCTCGGTGAACGCAGCCGGGGCATCTATCGCACCTACCTCGGGGAATTCTTTAAGCTCGGAAAACAGCAGATTCGACAGCCAGACCGTCAGGCAATCAACCAGCAAGAGATTGTCGGCACGACTGTATTTTTCTATGACAGCGCCCAGTGCCAGCGTTTCTTCCACGGTCTGCCAGTGTCCGTCGCGGCGCGACCTGTGATGTGCGATACGCTGCTGCATCTCGGCGTCCCCAGCTTGTGCGGTGGCGATATACACCACCGGTTTACCAGATGTCGTCGCCAGCGCTTCCGCATGTGCGCTCTTGCCGGAACGCGCACCACCTATGACCAGGGTGCGTGTCATGCTTTTTTCTCCGGCGCAAATATGCGTGCGGTTGCAGCCGGACAGGATGAGAAGTAAGCGTGGAAATAAGTCGCGGTCAGTGCGCCGCGTTTATACACCGCTTCACCTTGTGCACCGTTGGAACGTTTGACAGTTTGTGACTGCGGCTCGACCGGGGTGCTCAGCGTCGAGTAATGAAAGGCGTGGCCACGCAACTCGCCGTCTTCGGTCGCCAGCGACTGCATGCCGAGACCCGACAGCTTGCCCTGCATCACGACCTCGCCCGGCATCAAACCGACCATAGGCCATTGCTTGCCGTCGGCATCGGTCAGGCTATCTGCGATCACCATCATGCCGCCGCATTCCGCGAGTATCGGCATGTCTTGCGCGTAGGCGACGCGCATCGAGTCCTGCCAGTTCTGTGCCGCCGACAAGGTCGCGCAATGCAGCTCCGGATATCCACCCGGGATATACACAGCATCCGCATCAGCCGGTATTGCTTCATCATTCAATGGTGAAAAGAATGTCAGCGTCGCACCTGCTGCGCGCAGGCATTCCAGATTGGCGTGATAAACAAAAGCAAAAGCCGCATCACGCGCTATGGCGATTGTTTTACCCGCCAATAACTGTGGTGTACTCGTTGCTGCCAGACTGGCATCCAGCACCACTGGCGGGATGGCATCCCAGGCCGCCATATCGATCTCGATCTGATCCGCCATTTGATCCAGCACCTGATCGACCTGCGCAATTTCATCCGGCTGTACCAGACCCAGATGGCGCTCGGGCAAAGCTTGCGTCTGTTTCGGCAGTGTCGCGAGGATGGGTACATTGCGTATGCCTTGCGTCACCATCTTGGCGTGCGAAGCACTGGCGATACGATTAACGATGACGCCTGCCAGCTCGACCGGGCCGTATTGCTGCAAGCCGAGCACGACTGCGCCTACGGTCTGCGCCATCTTGGCCGCATCCAGCACCACCACTACCGGCACGCCAAAGGCGCGCGCCAGGTCAGCCGACGATGGATCGCCATCGTACAAACCCATCACGCCTTCGATCAGGACGACGTCAACCTCACTCGCCGCCTTGGCCAGCAAGCGACGGCAATCGTCGAGTCCGACCATCCATAAATCGAGCGCATACACTTCGGCTCCGCTAGCGCGCTGCAAGATCATGGGATCGAGATAATCAGGGCCAGTCTTGAAGACGCGCACCGTTAAACCCTGGCGTATCAGCTTGCGTGCCAGGGCGGCAGTGACCGTAGTCTTGCCCTGCCCAGACGCGATGCCCGAAATCAGGACGATGCGGGCGGTATGCGCTGTACTACTCATCTACCACTCCACGCCCTGTTGCGCGGCAATGCCGTTTGCAAACGCATGCTTGATCGGCTGCATCTCGGTAACGGTATCAGCCACCGCGATCAATTCCGGCGGCACGCCACGACCTGTGATCACAACGTGCTGCATCTCGGGCCGTGCCTGCAGATCGGCGATCACTTGCTGCACATCCAGGTATTTATATTTCAAGGCGATATTCAATTCGTCCAGCACTACCAGTCCGACAGCCGGATCAGCCAGCAAGACTTGTGCGCGCTGCCATGCCTTCTCGGCATTGGCGACATCCCGTTCGCGGTTCTGCGTTTCCCAGGTATAGCCTTCACCCATGACGTGGAAACTGATTTCATCGGGGAAGCGACGGAAGAAATTCTCTTCGCCAGTAGCGATTGCACCTTTGATAAATTGCACCACGCCTACCTTCATGCCATGACCCAGCGCACGCGCTGCCATGCCGAAGGCGCTGGAGCTTTTGCCTTTGCCATTGCCGCAGGTAATCACGACTACACCTGCATTGCGTTTGGCGGCTTCTATCTTCTTATCGACGACTTCTTTCTTGCGCGCCATGCGCGCATTGTGTCGTTCGTTCAAGCCATCAGCGTCGTTAATCTTTTCTTCACTCATTTTCTTCCTCAACTGCCAGGTAAATTGTGCGCTTGCCGTGTTTGACGATCTCGATCGGATGGCCGAGGCATACACTCAACAGCGATGCCTGCATTACTTCATCGACCGGGCCAGCATGCCAACGGCCATCACCCATCAAAAGCAAAGCATGGGTGGCGACGCTATGTGCCAGATTCAAATCATGGCTGACCATCACCACTGCCTTTTGCTGCTCCCGGCACAGCTTCGACAACAAAGCCATCACGCTGACCTGGTGCGCCAGATCGAGTGCACTGGTCGGCTCATCCAGCAGCATCAAAGGCGCATCTTGCGCCAGCACCGCAGCGATCGCCACGCGCTGCCTCTCGCCGCCGGACAAGGAGCGCACATCGCGCTCTGCCAGCATATCGGCATCCATGGTCTGCAGCGCTGCATGAGCGGCGACATAATCTGCCTCCGACTCCCAGTACGCTGACTCATGGTAAGGATGACGCGCCGTCAATACGGTTTCGATCACCCGATAACCAAAAGCATCACTACGCCCTTGTGGCAAATAGGAACGCTCACGCGCCAGATCCTGCAAAGACCATTTGGCCAAGGCACGGCCATGCAACTCTAGCTCGCCACCATCCGCGTCGCGCAAACCAACCAAGGTGCGCAACAAGGTGCTTTTACCCGCGCCGTTACGGCCGATAACGCACCAGCACTCGCCCGGCCCTACCTGCCACTGCAGGCCGTCCACCAGGACGCGATCGGCTATGCTTAATTTGAGATTGATGGTTTTCATCAGCGCTTCCTCAACTGATGCAATTGCAGCAGGAATACAGGCACACCGATAATGGCGGTAATCACACCGACCGGCAGCTGCTGCGGCGCGACGATGGTGCGGGCCAGCGTATCCGCCAGCACCAGGAAGGTCCCACCCACCAATGTGGCGGCAGGCAACAACAAACGGTGATCCGGCCCAAGCACGAAGCGACAGGCATGCGGCACGATCAACCCAACAAAACCTATGCTACCGGCGTTGCTCACAGCGCTGGCTGTCAACAAGGCGGAACATACAAACAAACCGGCGCGAAAGCGCGCCACATTAATACCAAGGGTGGAAGCGGCTTCCGCGTGCAAGGCAATCACATTAATCGCACGCGCGGCGCGTACCGCAAACAGGATGGCCATAGCCAAAACGATCCAGGGCACCCAACGGAACTGGGTACCGGACAAATCCCCGATCAGCCAAAACACCATGCCACGCAAACGATTGTCCGGCGCAATCGACAACATCAACGTCACCAGCGCGCCACAACCCGAAGCCAGGATCACGCCTGTCAACAGCAACAAAGGCGCACTGCCATCCGAGCCAGCCGCACCGCGCAGATCGCGTCGTGCCAGCAAAAATAAAATCAGCGATACAGCAATCGCGCCGCCAAAGGCCGCCACATCAATCACCCATGCTACGGTGCAGATCAGCATCGCAGCCAAAGCGCCCACTGCCGCACCACCCGACACGCCCAGCACATAAGGCTCGGCCAAAGGATTACGCAACAAGGCTTGCATCATCACACCAGCCAGGGTCAGGCTCGCGCCCGTCACAAACGCGGACAGTGCGCGACTCAGGCGCAGCTCAACCAGCGTCGCCGCCATGGTGTCAGCGCTACCGCGCAACAATTCGCGCATCGCACTAGCGATATCGCCCAATGACAAAGTGACAGAACCCATTACGCCTGCCACCACAAAACTCAGCAAAGCCAACACAAACAAAACAGACAACACCGTCCACGCGCGCGTCCGCCCCTGCAACGCAGCTACATGCATGCTTTTATTCACTACCGTACTCATGGACGCAACGACATTCGGACTTCCTCATAGAACTTGCGCATGCATGTCCGGATAAACCACTCCGGGCATGCATGCGCAATCTTGCAACAGACGCTATTTTACTGATGCTTATTTAAAACCGTAGCGTACGCCTACAAAAACGTTGGAACCAGCGGTGTTATAACCGAGAGCCTGTTCGTAGCTCTTGTCGAATACGTTGTTCCAGCGACCAAACAGTTGCCAGTCATTATTCAGGTCATATGTCGCATGCAGGTTCAACAATGCATAGCCACCAAGACGATTCACCTGCTTCTCCGCGTCATAGCGATAGCCGGAGTAGATGATATCGAAACCTGATTTGAACGCATTGTAAGTATGACTCATGCCCAACGTGCCGTGATATCTGGAGCGACGCGCGATCAAGGTATCCGTCATTTCATCGCGAGGATCCTGTACATCAAGCGAACTATACAGTCTGTAGTTGCCGATCTTAGTACCGACCTCAACCGAAACACCTTTCAATACAGCACGATTGATGTTGTAGGTACAGCTGCCAGGCGCACCGTTCGCACATGCTTGTACCGCCAGCATGTCGGTCAGACGGTTTTGATAATAGACCGCGCTGGCATTCGATACGCCGTTATCGTAGTACAGACCGATCTCAGCATTCTTGCCTTTTTCCGGCTTGGCGTCAGGATTGCCATATGTAGGGTTGCCCGCATACGCATAGTACAAATCGTTATACGTCGGCGCACGGAAGCTGGTGGAAACACTACCATTGACGCGCAAATCCTTGCTCAAACGATAACCGTAACCCAAACCACCGGTCACTTTCGAGCCGTATACCGAACTGTCGTCATAGCGCACACTGGCACTACCCAGATGGTCGCCACGATTGGCCTGGTATGCGAGCGCCAGAGAATTCGTGCTGCGGCTGCGATTTTGCAGTGCCTGGCCACTATTCACAACGCTTTCTTCACGACGTTCCAGCAACACCTGCAGCAAGTCTTTGCCCAGCTTCAAATCATTTTGCCAGCTGAACTGATCCTGCTTGGAATTATTGATATCCGGTTTGGCCTTAGTGAAAGATTGCTGCTTGGTATAGGAGCGAGACACTTGCACCAAGCTGGTCCAGACCGAGTTGATTTGATTACGCGAATATGCCGAATAAATATCTACTTCGCTGACGATATACGGATTAAACGCAGGTACACCTGTGCCCGAATCGTACTTGGCATTGTTGCGGCTGTTTAAAATCGTGGCGCCCAGCTCTTGACCCCGTGCCAGCTCCCAGGAGACCTGGCCATTTACACTCATCTTGTCATAGCCATCTTTGTCCTGATCATACTTGCTGGTCTTCTTGGCAGCCGGGTCATACACAACCGCAGGACGGGAAGAAAATCCCCTAGCCTGTTCCTGAGCAGCGTTAAAAGAGTAACGAATCGGATGATCGCCTTCGGTAGAACCGGAGATACCCGCTGTGTAGACACGCTCACCATATGTTCCCGCACCAGCAGAGAAACTAGGCCGCGGAGCACCACTACCCTTTTTCGTAAAGACCTGAATCACGCCACCGACAGCATCAGCACCGTAAAAAGTGCTTAATGGGCCAAACACGATTTCAATACGTTCAATCTGGGACAACGGAACTGCTGACCATGTAGGGCTGCCCGAGGTAGCAGAAACACTGCGCACACCGTCTATCAACAATATCGATTGCTTGGCATTGGCACCACGGATATACACGTCTGCATCGTTACCGGCACCGCCGTTTTTCTTTGCTTCTATGCTGCGCTTGGTTTGCAACAATTCGATCAGTGATGTTTGCCCCGATTCTGCAATTTCTTCTGCGGTGATGACAAGGTTATCAGCCAGCACATCGCCGACCTTTTGTGCGGTACGAGATGCAGTCACCAAAACCGGTTGCAAGGAATGATCGGAAGCAGTTTGCGCAAAACTCAAAGGAGAAAATGCAGCGGAAACGGACAAGGCAATAGCCAGCGGCGGGAACGCCACGGTGGCGCGCCGTAAAACAGATGAGCTCATGATTACTTTTCATAGAAACAGCATCCAGCCCACCTCCCCGCAGGCTGAATTGAAAAGAAATACCGGAACCGACTTAACGACCGAAACAGACAGGAAGCAGCACCAGGCCGCACATGAACGAATCGCGTCGCGAACATCCCCGTTCGCGGCATTTCCACCTGTCCTGGCCGGTATCCGGGCTAGCAAGCACGAGCGTCTCACCTTCCCATGCACATGGCACAGTGGTGTGAGAGACGATCTGTCATCGAAAGTGACGCTTGATTACCGTTGCGGGGGCAGCACACGTTAGCCTGAGGCCTCGTGTTTCCCGTTTAACTGCAGACATGAACATGTCCGCGAGCACCAAAACTGGCGTCATTGTAAGGCCCATGCGGGTGAGCCGCAACTTTGGAGGTGATTTAGCTGGTGTGGCGTTCTATTTGTGCAACATCAACGCAAGCAAAAAAATACCTGCCACCCTGAATTTCTCAAGGTTGCAGGTATAGGTACGTCACGAGGTAAAAATTACTTAGAAATCCATCCGTGCCGAGAATCTTACTGAACGACCGGTGTCCGGATAAATACCGCCCCCACATTTGCCGTATGCATTTGTGAAATAGTTTTTATCAGTGAGATTTGTTCCGCGAACCGCAAACTCCCATGCTCCGACACGCACAGCGTAACGGGCATCCAATGTGGCAAACGACGGAATCGTCAAATTGCACGTATTGGAAAAGTCACCGCCATAGCGCTGGGAGTCAACCCATTGCAAGCCCACATCCGCAGTATGCCCGTTACCCGGCAACCAATTCAGACGTAAGGTTGCCGTATTTTTAGGAACCAAAACCACCTCATTACCTGCATACGGGCCTTCAGTAAACTTCGCATTGACGTACTGCCAGATACCAATAACGCTGAATGCCTGCGTCAAGCGAGCACGACCTTCAATCTCAACACCTTCGCGTTTGGTTGGATCCAGATTGACGTTCGCCCCGAAACCAGAAAATGACCCGGCATTCGCTATGACCGGATCCAACATTATTTCGTTTTTCAATTTATGTTGGAATACTCGTGCGGTCACTTTCTTTGCATCGTCACCAAACGAAGCTCCTAACTCCAGATCATTGGATGTCTGAGGCTTAAGCAATTTATTATTTAACGTGAAGCTATTGTCATCGGCATTCGCCACGCGATAACTGCGCCCGGCTTTTGCGAATACGCTCACTAAAGGCTGTATTTGATATGCACCTTCAAGCGACCATGCATTTACTGAGGTTTTATTTTGATATTGGCTAAGCAGTGTCACAGTATCAAACGAATTTTTTTCAAATCGTTCATGACGAACACCGAATGCTATACGTGCTTTACCGCTCTTAATTTCATCGCGGAAGTAAATCGCAGTAGATTTCTGTGTCGAATCAGTAGTTGGATAACCCTCGGAAACGCGATTCCAATGCGTGAAATCCAGACCGGCAACTAATTCATTGGAAACCGACCCTGCATTGCTTAAGTAGCGTAATCTTGGCGAAAATTGCGACGTTTCTGTACGCGCCTTGTTTAGGCTCCCTTGAAAGAACTCAACATTTTTTGTCTGGCGCGAAAGATCCGCTGCGAGCTTGAGATTTCCAAAACTCTTCTCGCCGAAGAAGGTATAGCGATCGACGTCAAAACTACCGTAATCATTAGGGGAAAACGTCTGTCTTGGATTGCTTTGATACTGGGCCGCGGTTAGTGGCCCCGGAAAACGACTATCCTGGCGACTGGAATCTACGCGAAAACCTAAACGCGCATCCTTGCCCACCCATTGCAAGCCGCCACTGAACGTATCCTGCCGCAAGCCGCCATTAGCGCGATAGTTGTCGGCATGAATACTGCCCAGAGTGGCATCCAACACAAAGTTATCCCATCCCTTCGATAACGCAGCTCTTGCTTCTTGATAACCATAGCTGCCGGCTTCCGCGAAAACCGAGCCGCGCGTAGCATTGGTTTTGCCTCGTTTGGTGATGATCTGAATAGTGCCGCCCGTTGCACCTTCGCCGTACAACACACTGCTACCGTTGCGCACAATCTCGATACGCTCGACAGAATCGATAGGAACAGAAGACATCAAGGTAGGCGATTGTTCATTCTCGGATATGCGGATACCGTCGACCATGACCACCATATTGTTGTCGCTGGTGGTACCGAAACCGCTCAAATCCAACGAGAAATCCGATGTCCCGCTAAAGTTCTGGCGACCATATACACCGCCTATTTTGCGTATCGCTTCATTGACATTGTTGATACCAGCTTCACGTATCTGCTCAGCCGTAATAACCGTCGCACCAATAGGTGCCTCTGTCGTTTCAAAGCGCGAAGCCGAAACAGTAACAGGCGTCAGCTTCTGTCCGGTCTCAACCTGCGCAAGGGCAGGAAAACTCAAGGTGGCGAGTGCAGAAACCAGCGCGAGTGGTTTCCATGCAGCGGTGCTGCGATGTGATGGCAGGGATTTCATGTTTACTTTATTCAATGGATAGCACCCGACCTGCCTCCCCGCGGGTCGAGTTCAACGCAAGCATGGACGCGATCATCCGCATGCTTACACCTGTCCTGGCCGGTATCCGGGCTGACAAGCCTGAAGGTCCTGCCTTCCCATGCATCAAAGCACAGTGGTTTGAGGGACGCTCTGTCAGCCGAACAAGTACTTCGACTGACGCTTGTTTTACCGTTGCGGGGGCAGCACACGTTTGCCGTCGAACTCAAGCATCGTGTTTCCCGTTTAACTGCAGACATGGACATGTCCGCGGGCACCAAAACTGCGCCATTGTACGGCTGGGGCCATTTATCAGCAAATTCGCAGTAATTTAACGACAAATTAACGACTTTTGGCCAGCTCACGCGGAACGCCACCCGGCAAGGGCTCTGGTCTATAATCCACGCTTCGCTGCAATCTCACACCTACGCATGTTTACTCCCGAACAAGTGCAAATCATCACCACACAACTGGCGCGCAAGCAGGACCGCACGCAATTGGTGGATCTGGATGGCACTCCGGTTATCGTCAAGCGACTGGAAGCACCGCTCAAGCACTGGGGTTATCCGGTACTGAATACGCTGGCGCGCCTGCTCGGCCAGCCCATGTTGCGCGCAGTACCGGCACCGGGTGGCAGTGAAGCACAGGCAATCGAGGTGGCCCGTTTGCGTGCATTGGCTGCGGCAGGCGTGTCTGTGCCTGAAGTGCTGCATGTGACACCGGAATGGTTTGCCCTGTCTTTCCTCGGCGCACATTCAGTCGATCAGCTGCTGCGCCAGCAGCCACAAAAAGCAGAGGAATACTGGAAGAACGGCTTGCAAGCTATCCTTGAGTTGCATCGCCTCGGCCAGACTGCCAGCCAATGTTTTGCACGCAATATGATTGCGCATGAAGGCAAGATCAGCTTTATCGATTTTGAAGATGATCCGAGCAAGGTGATGCCGCTGGCGGCAGCACAAGCGCGCGACTGGTTACTCTACCTGCATTCAACCGCCTACATCCTGCATATGGACAGGCAAATGATCGCGCAGACTTACCTCGATTATTTATTGCAGGATGATGTCGCTGTACAGCGTGAAGTGAGACGTGCAGCAAGTGCTTTCAGCTGGTTGCGTATCCTGCCTAAAGAGCGCAAGCCATGGGGACGTGATGTAGTTTCGGTGCAGGCGGCAGCACAGGTGCTGCATATCGTCGTGAAGCTGATGCGCCAGCAATCACGCTAATAATCAGACTAACAATCGACAACCAGTAATTCTCCGTAGCGTATCTTGTGTGGCTTCTGCGCCGCATATAAAGCCATTTCCGGCACCGACAAACCATGTTCACAGGCCGCCAGCAAGCGGATGATGCCTGCGTGGCAAATCACAATTGCATGCTCGATTTGCAGTTCAGTCAGCTCGTCACGGAATGCGCGTACCCGGTGCGCGACTTGCATCACACTTTCACCGCCACCAGGCTGATACTCAACCATATCCTGGCTCCACGCATCGATAGCGGTACGCGGAATGTCGTCCCAGGTACGCATTTCCCAATCACCGAAATGCATTTCGGCCAGCCGCTCATCGTAGGTCGGTTTGGCACAGCCCAGCGTTTGCGCCAGGCTTTCTGATAAATCCATGCAACGGCGCAAAGGGCTGGAAAACACTTGTGCATTCTTCGGCAAAACCGGCAACAAGGAGGCATGTGCCGAGGCCAGCTCTTCCGCGGCAACAGCCAGATCAGTACGGCCATAGCAAGTATTGGCAGCAACAATGGGGCGTGGATGGCGGACGAGATAGAGATGCATGGCACTCCTCAATGGGTAATGACGGTCAATACTCCAAGATAAAATGCGACTTCACTTACTTGCTGAACGGCACCAAGAGTGTCTCCGGTATAACCTGCAATACGGCGCTGGAACATGCGCGCCAGCCAGAATGCGGCGAGCGCGGCAAACAATATCCCGCATGCAACGCCAGATACAGGGAGTAAACCGGTGAGGCAGAGCAATGCAATCGGCAACAAGGTGGTACCGGCAGCGATGCCGAACTCCTGGTTAGACATCTCTTGCGCAATTGGTTTCGCTTTCCCGTTTTCTTTTGCGTATTCCATGCGCCACACTAGGCTGATCGCCGCCAGACGCGACAACGGATGCGCAATCAGCAAGACGGACACCACCGCCGGTGATGGCAAACTGGAAAGTGCCATCCACTTCAGTGCCAGCATTAAACCGATACCAATCGCACCGTAAGCGCCTATGCGTGAATCCTTCATGATCTCCAGCGCACGCTCCGGCGTACTGCCACCACCCAGGCCGTCGCAGGTGTCAGCAAAACCATCTTCATGAAATGCACCGGTCAGGTAAATCCCGGCGATGGTCGACAAGAGCACAGCGATAGACTGCGTCCACAGCAAAGACGCAACGATATAGACGACGATAGTCGCCAATGCCACCACGATGCCGACGGCAGGAAAGTAGCGCGACGCGTGTTGCAGCCATTGCGCATCAAACCCTACCCAGCGCGGCACCGGGATGCGCGTAAAGAATTGCAAGGCAACAAAGAACAGCCTCAACTGGTGCAGGCAACGTGCGGAGAAACTGCGGTGCGGGACGATCTCTGTTTCCATAATGTGCTGATATTTTTATAGCTTTAAGCGTTTTGTTGACTGACGTCCGCAGATTCAAAAGTTGCCATTTCGCGCAGGAAGTTGACGGCTGCATGCAACATCGGCAAAGCCAGCACGCTGCCAGTGCCCTCACCCAGGCGCAAACCCATATGCAATACCGGACGACCGCCGAGGTGATTGATCATCTGCCGATGTCCGTGCTCATCCGAGCAATGCGCAAATACGCAGTAATCGAGGATCGCAGGCTCCATCCGTGCAGCCACCATCAGCGCACTGGTGATGATAAAACCATCTATCAGCAAGACCATGCGACGCTCCGCCGCAGCCAGCATGGCGCCAACTATCATGGCAATTTCAAAGCCGCCAAAAGTAGCAAGTATGTCCAGTGGTGCATTTTGCGCAACGACGGCGGCATGATGCGCCACCGCATCCTGCACCACCTTTTGTTTATGCAATATGCCTTCGTGCGCCAGACCGGTACCCGCGCCTACGCATTCCGCGGCAGGCAATTTAGTCATCGCATGCATGATGGCAGCGGCCGACGTGGTGTTACCTATGCCCATTTCACCGAAGCCGAGTACATTGCCCTTGATTCCAGCCACCAGCTCGCGCCCGGCCTGTAGCGCTTGCGCACATTGCTCCGTGCTCATCGCTGCTTCCTGCGCAAAGTTGCGTGTACCGTAAGCCACTTTGCGATCGAGCAAACCATCACGCGCACCAAAATCATGGTTCACGCCTGCATCCACTATATGCAGCGCACAGTGATTCTGCCGTGCAAAAACGTTAATCGCAGCGCCGCCTGCCAGGAAGTTCTCCACCATCTGCCAGGTGACGCTCTGCGGGTAGGCCGAAACGTTCTCAGCCACGATGCCGTGGTCAGCGGCAAAAACGATCAGCGCCGGGGCTATGATCTGCGGCTGCGTGGTTTGCTGGATCAGGCCGATCTGGCGCGCCAGCTTCTCCAGCATGCCGAGGCTGCCCAGCGGTTTGGTTTTGTTATTGATGGCCGCCGCCAATGCAGCGGATAAAGCGGTGTTCTCGGTAGAAGCAAGTGTAGTCATGTCGGATGTACAAATCGGGTGTGCCAGCAGACTGCGTGCGTAGGGGTGAATAACGCGTCAAGCTCGCGAAACGCTAATAGCTTGACAACAATCTGCAGCATAATTGGCTCGCACCCAGGCCTGCTGGTCATACCGCAATTGCCGGGCGCGTAAAAAGTGCTTGCAGTGTAGGCGTGTGCTTACGCTGCGTCAAACCACATCCGCTGCAAGCGCCCCGCGGCCATTTCCTATGACAGGCAGCCTGACCGTTTAGCATGACAGACGACCATGACCAGCCGGTTACAGAAAAACAATGTAAATCCGGGCCGTGTAACAATATTTTGCAAGTGTTGCCAACAGCCGCCAACTTCGAGTGATTTACTATGCGCCCCTCTCAAATCTGGGTATTATTGCCTTGGATCAACGCGCAAATTGCGCGTACCGAAATCCATAGTCTGCCGGGTCTTTAGCACCCCGAGCGGGTGCTGCGCCTTATTCGAGCGCATCGCGACCGGCATCGATATAAATGGATAACAGACAGGGAAAGGTATTACATGAGCGGCGATTTAGATGAGTTTGATGCATTGTTTGAAGAGATTTCTGCGCAACGAGCGGAAACGATAGCTGCGCCTGCTGCAGCAGCACCTGCCGCTCCGGCCACACCTGCTCCAAGCTCTGCCCCTGCAGCCGCAGCGCCAGCCGCCGCCATCGCATCGACTTCTGATGCGACCAACGATGAAGACGGCAGCGAAAAGCCCATGTACGAACGCCTGGGTGGCATCGTCCGCCTGCTGCACGATTCATTGCGTGAACTCGGCTACGACCGTTCGCTGTCTGATGTTGCCTCACAGATCACCGACGCCCAAGGCCGCCTCGAATACGTCGCGACACTGACAGAGCAAGCAGCCAACAAAGTCCTGAACGCGATCGACGTCGGCATGCCAGAACAGGATGCCCTGTCCAAAAGCGCCAAGGATATGGATGCACGCTGGGCGCAGCTATTTGACGGCAAGCTCAGCGTCGATGAATTCAAGACACTGGCCCATGATTCACGCCAGTTTGCAGGCAAGGTCACTGAAGTGACCGAAGCAGAAAAAGCCCGCCTGCTGGAAATCATGATGGCGCAAGACTTCCAGGACATAACCGGCCAACTGATCAAGAAAATCGTCGCCATCACGCACAAGGCTGAGAGCGAACTGGCGCAACTGCTGCGCGACAACGCCCCCGCTGAAGTCAAAGCCGCCCATCCGGAAAACAAACCGGCCGAACTCATGAATGGTCCATCTGCGCCGACGATCGCAATGGTGCAGGATGATGTCGATAGCCTACTTGCCGATCTGGGGTTCTGATGGATGACATGCTCAAGGATTTCGTCGTTGAGGCGCTGGAACTGGCGACGAATGTAGAAGAGCACCTGCTTACACTGGAGCGTAATCCAGGTGACCTCAATACACTGAACGCGGTTTTCCGCTCCTTCCACACCATCAAGGGTGGTGCCGGTTTCATGAACCTGCCCGCCATGGTCTCGGCCTGCCATCTGACGGAAAACCTGTTCGATGCGCTACGTACCGGACAAGTCCCAGTGACGCCTATCGCGATCGAAGCAGCGCTGCAAGCCAGCGGCTTTGTCGCCGATCAGCTGGATGAACTGGCCAATGGCGCACAACCGGAAAGCCTGTCGGCAATGCCTGCCTCGCTGGAAGATATCCTGACCAGTGCGATTGAAGGCAAAACCGAAGCCCCCGCTGCCGCTCCAGCAGTTGCAGCCGCAGCGGTCACATCCGTAACAGCCGTCAGCACCGTCGGTGACGACGGCCTGGACTGGAATGCCTTATACCTCGCGGTAGTCCCTGCCGGTACTGTGCCCGAACTGACAGTAGCCAGCGTTGCACCGACAGTAACAGCTGAAGCGGCCCCGGCAGCCGCTGCTGCCAAACCTGCGGAAGCCAATAAACCGTGGGATGGTGTAGACCGTCGTGGCGGTGGCGACAAACAAGGTGGCGCACTGAAGGAAGACAGCATCCGTGTTGACGCCGTCAAGCTGGATACCCTGCTCGAAGTGGCCGGTGAATCGGTACAGGCAGCAAATCAAGCCAGCGTCTTGCTGGAAAAACTGGCGCAGTTCCCGGTTGAAGGACATGCTGCCACCCTGATGGCAGCGCTGGCCGAAACCCTGAACCGCGCGTCGCGTTACTCCACCGAATTGCAACGCGCGACGTTGGCAACACGCATGCAGCCTGTCGGCAAGCTGTTCCAGAAATTCCCGCGCCTGGTACGTGAACTGGCGAAGGACCTGGGCAAGGATGTCGAGTTGCAAATCGAAGGCGCAGAAACAGAAGTCGACCGTGTCGTGGTCGACAGCCTGTACGATCCTTTGGTGCACATGCTGCGCAACTCGCTGGACCACGGCATCGAAGAAGCAGCAGTCCGTGCCAAATCCGGCAAGCCTGCGAAATCGACCATCCTGCTGAAAGCTTGGCAGGAAGCCAGCAGCGTCATGATTGAATTGTCTGACGATGGCAAAGGCATGGATGGCCAACAACTGCGCGCCAAGGCGATCTCCAAAGGCCTGATCTCGGATAACGCCGCGCAGACCCAGGAAGAGATGCTGCAACTGGTCTTCCTGCCGGGTTTCTCGACCAAGGAAGTGGCGAACAGCGTGTCCGGTCGTGGCGTCGGTATGGACGTGGTGAAAACCGCCGTTGAGAAACATCGCGGTGCGATCACGATTGACTCGGTACTCGGCTCCGGCACCCGCTTCTCGATCCGCCTGCCGATTGAACTGTCCATCGTTCCTACCATGCTGGTCCGTAGTTCGGATGCGGCGCTGGCACTGCCGATGGCGGTGGTACAGCGTGTGGTCGAATTACCGGAAGAGTTCGAACAAGTCGGTGGCGCACCAGTGCTACGTGACCAGGGTCGTCCATTGCCGGTGCGTTCGCTGGCTGGTGCCCTCGCCTATGAAGTCGGTGTGGAAAAAGTCGGCATCGTGATCGCCGCACCGCAACCCTACATACTATCGGTAGGCATGGTCGAAGGTACGGCTGACCTGGTCATCAAACCGATGACCGCGATTACCGTCCCTGGCATTGCCGGTACTGCGCGTTCAGCGGAAGGCGAACTGGTGCTGGTGGTCGGCCTCTCCTTCCTGCTGGATGGTTGTCGCTCTACACCGCGACTGGCTGCGTAATAAAGTAAATACAAAGTAGATACGCAAAAAAGGGATGCACATGTGCATCCCTTTTTATTTAAGCCGCGCTGTTAAGACCTAACGCCCCTTCTTCGTTGCCTTCGCTTTGCTGCTGGTCTTGACTGCCTTCACCGCAGCTTTGGGCTTGCCCTTGCCTTTCTCGGCCTGGAATACTTCATGGAATTCGGTCGCCATATTGCGGATGGCACGACCGATATTCGCGTAGTCGTATTCATTCAGGTTGGCCAGCGAGACACGGCCTGACGGATGCGTCGTACCGAAGCCACGCCCCGGTAGCAGGATCACACCGGTTTCTTCGGCCAGGCGGAACAAGGCTTCATTCGGTTTCAGGCGCTTGAGCAACCATTGCGAGAATTCCTTACCGTGCATTTGCTCGGACAGCGACTCCAGATCCAGCAGATGGTAGTAGCGCACCGAGTTAGGATCATGTTGCATAGGCAGGCCCAGCTCACGATACAGCGCCTGTTTACGACGCAGGACAATGCGCTTCATCTCGGCTTTGTAGCTATCCGCCTCATCCATCAATGCAAACAGCGAGAACAGACTCATCTGTGCCTGTACCGGGGTCGACAAACCGGCGGTATGGTTCAGTGCAACAGTACGGCTATCGGCCACCAAACGGTCGATGAACTTCAGCTTGCGTGGCTCGGTCGTGATCGAGTGATAGCGCTCATCCAGTTCCTTGCGTAGTGACTCCGGCAGTTTCGCAATCTTCGCATCCAGGATGTTGTTTTCATGCGTTGCGACCACGCCCATGCGCCAGCCGGTTGCACCGAAGTACTTGGAGAACGAATACACCAGGATGGTGTTGTAAGGACACATGGCAAACAGCGACACGAAGTCATCTGCGAAGGTGCCGTACACATCATCGGTGAGGATGATCAGGTCCGGACGTTTTTTGACGATCTCGACGATGTAGGCCAGCGTCTTGTCATCAATCTTGACCGATGGCGGATTGCTCGGATTGACGAGGAAGAAGGCTTTGACTTTCGGATCCAGCAGCTTGTCCAGTTCCTTCTTGGTAAATTGCCAGTTATTCGATTGCGGCGCATCGATGGTCATTTCCACCAGCTTGTAATCGTTGAGCTGCGGAATCTCGATATACGGCGTGAAGATAGGCATACCCAGTGCAATCGTATCGCCTTCCTTGATCAGGTGATTCGCTTTCAGGCTGGCGAACAGATAGGTCATCGCCGCGGTACCGCCCTCCACTGCATACATGTCGAAGTTACCGACAAACGGATGGGTACCTATCATTTCCTTGTGGATGTACTGGCCGACGATTTTTTCGCTCAGGGTCAGCATGCGATCCGGCACCGGATAATTACAACCGAGGATGGCTTCGCACATCTCATAAATGAAATCACCAGCCGACAGGCCGAGCTGATCGCGCACATACGAGACTGCTGCTTCGATGAAACGTATGCCCGGCACCTTTGCATGCTGCTTGGCAAAAATTTCAAAGCGCGATTCTATGCCCTCACGTTGCGGAAAGCCGCCCACATCTTTCATGTAAATATACGAACGTTCTGCTTCCGTCATCGCAAACAAGCCAAACTGGAAGAAGCCGTGACGTGGTGTGGTTGCCAGGAAGTTAGGATTGCCACGTCCGGCATTCAACATGTGCTGATTGCTCTTTTTCGCAGTCTGTATCAGTGCATCCTTCAATTCGAAAGGGCTTAACAATGCGAGTTTGTCCGGGTTACTGAAGTCCATGTGCGCTACTCCTTATCAAAGATGAGAAGCCCTCTGTTAGCGGCCTCGAAACAGTCCGAATGTGAAAGAAACGATCAAACCAAAGCCACGATCAGCGGCCCAAGCAAAGTCAGGAATACATTCGCCAGCGCATAAGTGATAGCGAAAGGAACGGTAGGGATAGAGTTTTCGGCCTTGTCCAGCACTTCACCGAAGGCCGGGTTGGCGCTGCGCGAACCGCTCAGTGCACCAGCGAAGATAGCGGTATTGTCATAACGCAGCACATACTTGCCGATCAGCATGGTCAGGATCAACGGCAGGATAGTCACCACGACACCGACGCCAAAGATAGTGAAGCCATGTTCCTTGACGGTCTGCACCGCCTGCAGGCCGGAAGACAAACCGACCACCACAACAAAACCGGCCAGACCCAGGTCTTTCAGGATCTGCACCGCACCGCTAGGCATCGCACCAAAGGTTTGACGCTTGGCGCGGTACCAGCCGAACAGCAGACCCGACAACAACGCACCACCACCGCTGCCCAGCGTCAATGGAATCGAACCTATCTTCGCCGTCAGCATGCCGACCAGCAAACCGACGACCAGACCGGCACCCATATACACGAAGTCAGTTTTCACACTAGGCACGATCACATAACCAACCAGCGCAGCGATGCGTTTCACATCCTGCTCGGAACCATAGATCGTGATCACGTCACCGAGCTGCACCACGGTTTCCGGCAGCATAGGCAAGACCTGCCCCATGCGCGTGATTTGCAGCACATAGATACCGTGACTGACGCTGTGTGAAGTCTGGCTACGGATTTCACCGACGGTCTTGTTGTGATATTCCTTATTGGTGAGTACGAGTTCCTTGCGCTGCATGGTGAGTTCCATGCCTTCGACCGCATACAGTTCACGGCCCAGTTGTGCGGCGACGCCGACCATCGCTTCACGCCGTCCGACGACCAGCACGATGTCGCCGGTTTCCAGTGCCAGTTGCGGTGTGACCTCTATGATCTGGCCCTGACGCTTGATGCGTTCGATGGTGATGGAGACTTGCGGATTGGCGGTTTCTATTTCACGCACAGTTTGTTTGTTACCTTGCGCAATCTGATAAATCCGTCCGACCAGATCAGGTGCAGCCGCCTGTTGTCCCGGTCCTAGCACTTGCACACCGGCTTGCATCGCTGCTTCTGCCTTTACCGCATCTTCCTTGATGGTGCGTCCCATCAACTTGGGCAGGATGTTCACGCAGACGATAATCGCGCCGAAGGAACCAAACACATAAGTCACCGCATAACCGACTGCGACATTACCCTGCAGTCGCGTGACCTCTTCTGCCGCCAGTCCCAGCTTGGCGATCGCATCACCGGCAGTGCCGATAATCGCCGACTGTGTCAGCCCGCCCGCAGCCACGCCTGCAGCCAGTCCTTTGTCCAGACCGAAGAGCTTGGCCATGACAACAACTGTAATCAGGCCGGTAATTGCCAGCACTGCAGCCAGGATGATTTCACGTATCGATTGCTTGCCCAGTGAATTGAAGAACTGCGGTCCGCTTTCATAGCCGACCGCATAAATGAATAAGGCAAACAGTACGGCCTTGACGCCGGGATCAACCTGCACCCCCACCTGGCTCACGACGACCGCCACCAGCAACGAACCGGCAACGCCGCCCAGCTGAAACTTGCCAAACTTGATCTTGCCTATGTAATAGCCCAGCGCCAACGACAGGAACAGGGCTATCTCGGGAGATTTTTTAAATAACTCGTGTAACCATTCCATAGCAATCACCTTTGTGAAAATTTAAATTGCGTTTCCTAAATTGCGTTATGTATCGGATACTCGTCTCGGCCAAATCAAGTCGGCTTGTTTGCACTTATTGTTTACTCATACAGCTCTCACTCAGCGATGCACATAGCCGACCAGCCCGACGATCAACGGGCCCATCAGTGGCAACACCACATTCGAAATAGCATAGGTAATCGTGTAGCCCAGCAAAGGCGTGGAATTGCCTGCTGCGTTCTGGATCGCACTCAGGGCTGGCGTGCTGCACTGCTGGCCCGCGATGGCACCGAGCAAAATCGGCGCTTCCAGTTTCAGAATAAAGTGTCCGACCAATAGCGAGATCGTTGCTGGCAGCACCGCGATGGCGACACCTATCAAAGGCAGCGCAATGCCATATTGTTTAATCAGGGTCAGTGCCTGCGGACCGGAAGCGAGCCCGACACAAGCAATAAAACTAGCCAGGCCGATATCCTTGAGCAAGGACAAGGCATCCGGGTGTATGCCCATCAGGCTAGGACGTTTGGATTGATACCAGCCGAAGATCAGGCCGGTCAGCAAGGCACCGCCGCCGGTGCCCAGCGAAAACGGAATGCCGCCCAGCTTCAGGCTGAAGGTGCCGATGAATACGCCCAGCACTATGCCGAGTCCGGCATACACAATATTGCTGCGATCAGTACGCTCTATGCGTGTCCCTATCATGGCAATTGCTTCCGCCATCGCTGACGCCTTGGCATCAGCCGAGCTGTATAACTGCAGCACATCACCTTGCAGCAATTGCACATGCGGCAACGGCGGCAAGGCATGCTCACCGCGTTTGATGCCGGAGACATGGACACCCAGCGGCAAACTGATTTCACCGAGCTGGCGTTCTGCCAGTGCCTTATTCTTCAACATGGCTTCGACGGTTTGCACCACCATATTCAGTTGATCCGTATCGGCAAACTCCGGCCCCAGTATGCTGCTCGCCGTCAGCAATGCGCGCCTGTGTCCTATCACCAGCACGCGGTCGCCACGACGCAGCTTGAGCCCGGGTGTGACATCCAGTTTGCTGCCAGCGCGTACCACGCGCTCGACACTGGCCTGGCCGGAGAACAATGCATGCAGCGACTCTATGCTGCGACCCGCACCGACATCTATCTGATAGACCCGTCCAGCCATTTCCCGTATCGGATTAACTTCGTCCGGCGCGGCTTCCTTGCCGCCCATCTGCGCCCACAATTTATCCGCTTCCTCGCGCAGATTGACACGCAATAACAAAGGAAAAATCTGGCTGGTCACGATCACGATGGTGATCAGCCCGAAGATGTAAGTGATCGAATACGCGGTGACCACATTCGCCTGCAATTGCTGTATTTCTGCCGCGGGCAAGGCAAGTTTGGATATCGCATCGGTCGCAGTACCAACCACCGCAGACTCAGTCGCCGCACCTGCCATCAGGCCAGCCGCAGTACCTGCATCAAGCTTCATGACTTTAGTTGCGACCATCACCAGCGCCAGTACCACGACGACTTCGATCAGGCATAGCAAACCCAGGCGCAAGCCTTTGAGGTTCAGATTGGAGAAAAATTGCGCGCCACCGGCATAACCAAGGGCGAAGATGAACAACATGAAGAACACATTTTTGACACTGGCATCCAGCGTAACGCCCAGTTGTCCGATGAAGAGTGCCGTAATCAATGTACCGCAGACACCGCCGAGCTGTATCGGGCCAAGCTTGATTTGTCCTATCGCATAGCCTATCGCGAGCGAAAGGAATAAGGCGATTTCCGGCACCTGGCGCAAGAGATCAGTGATCGAGCCGAGCATAAGCCAATTCTTTCAAATTCGCAGGGCTTACACAAAGTAGCCAACCATCCGGCTACTTCTTTCGCGCCCTGTCTTTATCAATAGAAAGCTGCACTTAATACTGCACTGCTAACGGTGCGCAAACTCACCGACTGTTTGCGTATTCACATGTGAATGCACTCGTTATATACATCCAGATACTGCGGACATCAGGAATTAATTCTGGCAAGCCTACCATATTGCCCAGCTGAACGTAAATTGCACCTGTAAACTGATGTCGCACATCTTTCATACAAAAAAAACGGGCTACCTGTGCGGTAGCCCGTCTCTCCCTGATGCGCCAGCTTATATCGCCTGAATATTGCTCCCGGTTAGCAGACTTCAAATCCGGCCGCAATACGCATTTCGTCTTAGATGCCAAGTCGGTTAATCGTCCTTCGCGCCATCGATACCCAACTCATGGATTTTACGTGTGATGGTATTGCGTCCTATCCCCAGACGCACAGCGGCATCGTTCTTGCGACCATGCGTATGCTTGAGTGCAGTCTTGATCAATGTCGATTCAAACTGACGACCCAGGGCATCCATCACTTCCGGCTGGCCTGCAGCCAGCAATGCCGCCGCTTCCGCTTCCAGCAAGCTAATCCAGTTACCTGCTTCTGCCGGTGCACTGACCGCATATGAGGTGACCGGTGCCACACCATTGGAGCCACCGGCGTCCTCTGTCGTCGCATAGCTATGTGCTGCTGGTGGCGTGCCTGCAAAGGTATTGGCAGCACCGCCCGCAAACGCCTGTCCTTCAGTCAGCTCATGCGGCAAGTCCTTGGCTTCCACCGTCTGGCCCGGCGCCATTACGGTGATCCAGTTACACAGGTTTTCCAGTTGACGTACGTTACCCGGCAACTCGAGGCTGCTGAGGAATTGCATCGCACTATCCGACATCCGCTTCACTTCAACGCCGAGCTGCTTCGCGCTCTGCTGCAAAAAGTGACGTGTCAGAATAGGGATGTCTTCACGACGTTCACGCAAGCTAGGCAAACGCAGGCGTATGACGTTCAGGCGATGGTACAAGTCTTCGCGGAACAAACCTTCGCGTACACGATGCTCCAAATTCTGATGGGTCGCCGCGATCACACGCACATTCGCTTTCAGTGGCTGATGGCCACCGACGCGATAGAAGTGTCCATCGGACAGCACGCGCAACAAACGTGTTTGCAGGTCGAATGGCATATCGCCGATTTCATCGAGGAAAAGCGTGCCGTTTTCCGCTTGTTCGAAACGACCACGACGCGTCGCTTGCGCACCGGTAAAGGCACCGCGCTCATGACCGAACAATTCTGATTCCAGCAAGTCTTTCGGGATCGCGGCTGTATTCAATGCGATGAAAGGTTGCGATGCGCGCGGGCTGTGTTTATGCAAGGCACGTGCGACCAACTCTTTACCAGAACCGGATTCACCGGTGATCAGCACCGTGACGTTCGATTGCGACAAACGTCCGATCGCGCGGAATACATCCTGCATCGCTGGCGCCTGGCCAAGGATTTCAGGGGTTTCGGCCAAGACTTGTTCGACGCTGGTTTCGCGCAGGCTTTCTTCCAACGCGCGACGGATCAGGCCGACTGCGTGATCAATATCAAAAGGTTTGGCCAGGTATTCAAACGCGCCGCCCTGGAACGCCGCCACAGCCGAATCCAGATCCGAGAAAGCGGTGATGATGATGACAGGCAAACCCGGATGCTTGGCTTTGACTGCCTGCAGTAATTCAAGGCCGGATTCACCCGGCATGCGGATATCGGAAACCAGAACTTGCGGTGCACCGGTTTTTAAAGCCTCCAGTGCATCCCGCGCATTGGAAAAACTCTTGGTGGCAAGATTTTCTCGCGCCAGTGCTTTTTCAAGGACCCAGCGGATAGACTCGTCGTCATCAACAATCCAGATTGGCTTCATATATTTATAGTGTCCCGCGTCATGTGGCTAGGTTTATAGATTCGTCGCCAGGCTCAAACTGCTCATGGCAATGGAATCAAAATTCTGAAATCCGTGCATCCCGGCCGACTCTCGCATTCGATCAAACCCATGTGTTGCTGTACGAATGTCTGAGCCAGCGTCAAGCCCAATCCACTACCGCCATCCCTACCTGAGACCAAAGGATAAAAAATACGATCGCGGATGTCAGGCGGGATGCCCGGTCCGTTATCGATGATATGCAAGTCTAATGCCAGCCGGTATCGCACCTTGGCCAGCGTCACCTGACGCGCGATACGGGTACGCAAAGTGAGCTCGGCATCGCCGGTTTTCATACGGGCGGACAGCACCTGGGCCGCATTGTGTGCAATATTCAATACTGCCTGTATCAGCTGTTCCTTGTCGCCACGGAACTCAGGTACGGACAAATCATAATCGCGTTTAATCTTCAGGCCATTCGGAAACTCAGAGACTATCAGGCTGCGCACCCGTTCACATACTTCATGGATGTTCACATCACCGACGATATGCGGGCTGCGATGCGGTGCCAGCAGACGGTCAACAAGTGTTTGCAGGCGATCAGCCTCCTTGATGATGACCTGCGTGTACTCGCGGAATTCTTTCAGATGCCGCTCCGGCAACTCCAGTTCCAGCAGTTGTGCCGCACCACGTATGCCGCCCAGTGGATTCTTGATTTCATGCGCCAGGTTGCGGATCAACTCCTTATTCGCCTGGCTTTGGTCGATCAGGCGCTCTTCCCGGTCCAGCTTCAGTTGCTGCACATTCTCGCGCAGCTCGATCAGGACCGGCGTATCTGCGCTATCCAGCGCCGATACCACCACATGGACCTGCAAAGGATCACGACCCAGGCGCTCCAGCACCAGGTCCAGCCGCTTGTCGGCGAACTGATGCTCGAGTGCTTCCTGGAATACCTGTTCCAGCTCCTCGCAATTGATGAAAAGCTCATTGAGCTTATGGTTGGTCAGTGCCTTGCTGGAACTCTCCAGCAAAATTTCGGCGGCAGGATTGGCATAGGCGATATCGCCGTCCGGACGCAGTACCAGCACTGCCGAAGCCAGCAAATCCAGACCATCTAAAGCAATTATGTTTTTTTTCACAGGAATCCAAAAAAGAAAGGCCGCTATACGCGGCCTGATTCAAGCAAACATCATACCGATGTTACTTCAAGTTATTGAGTTCGCGTTTTAATGCTTCGACATTCTTTTCGGAACGCGCCAGATCATCCTTCAGCGTCGCCGTACGTTCCTGATATTTGGCATAGTTACGCTCGTCACCACGGCGTTCCGGTTCACCATTATTGTATTCGCGCCGGATGTCGGCGAGCTTTTGCTCTTCCGTTTTCATTTCATCCATCAGGATCTGGCGGCGATCACTGTCGCGCGCCTTCTGCACGGTATTGTCTACCTTGGGGAAATCGCTGGGTGAGGAAGCCTTGGCGCTCACCGTCGGCGTCGCCGGTTTCTTCACGGCTGGCACGGTGGTCACGCCCGGCAGGTCTACCTTTTTGCACTTATTGGTAGGACCGGTATTCTTGTATTCGCGGTTGCCATTGGCGTCTATGCACAGATAGACATCATTTTGCGCATACGCGGAAATAGCGAGGGTAGACAGCAGCAGGATAGCGAGTTGACGTTTCATGGACTTGTTTCGGTGAAACTGTTAAATCGGATACTTAGTGTATGGCAACAATCATAGTCTGACAAACACTGATGTTCTATTTTCTGCCTGCCAGCAACAAAAAAAGCGGAGAAAGCTTACGCTCTCCCCGCTTTTCATCTTGCGGTAACAATCAGAGATTGATTACAGCGAGTAGTACATATCGTATTCGACTGGGTGAGCAGTCATGCGGAAGCGTTGAACTTCTTGCATTTTCAATTCAATGTAAGCATCGATCATCGAATCGCTGAATACGCCGCCACGGGTCAGGAACTCGCGGTCTTTGTTCAGGTGATCCAGCGCTTCTTCCAACGATACGCAAACGGTTGGGATCAGTGCGTCTTCTTCTGGTGGCAAGTGGTACAAGTCTTTCGAGGCTGCTTCGCCTGGGTGGATCTTGTTCTGTACGCCGTCCAGACCTGCCATCAGCAATGCCGAGAAGCACAGGTATGGGTTAGCCAGTGGATCCGGGAAACGTGCTTCAACACGGCGACCTTTAGGGTTCGCAACGTGTGGAATACGGATCGAAGCGGAACGGTTACGTGCCGAGTAAGCCAGTTTAACCGGTGCTTCAAAGCCTGGAACCAGACGTTTGTACGAGTTGGTACCTGGGTTGGTGATCGCGTTCAGTGCTTTAGCATGTTTGATGATGCCGCCGATGTAGTACAACGCGAAATCCGACAAGCCTGCATAGCCGTCGCCAGCGAACAGGTTTTTACCGTCTTTCCATACCGATTGGTGCACGTGCATACCCGAACCGTTGTCGCCAACGATAGGTTTAGGCATGAAGGTTGCGGTTTTGCCGTAGGTGTGTGCAACGTTCCAGACCACGTATTTCAGGTTTTGTGTCCAGTCAGCGCGCTCAACCAGAGTCGAGAATTTGGTGCCCAGTTCGTTTTGGCCAGGACCAGCAACTTCGTGGTGATGTACTTCGACAGGGATGCCCAGGGATTCGAGAATCAGGGACATTTCCGAACGCATGTCCTGGAAGCTGTCGACTGGTGGCACTGGGAAGTAGCCGCCTTTAACTGCTGGACGGTGACCGGTGTTGCCGCCTTCGAGCTTCTCGCCGGAGCTCCATGCTGCTTCTTCCGAATCAATCTTGACGAAGCAACCGTCCATGCCGATTTTCCAACGGATACCGTCGAAAATGAAGAATTCTGGTTCTGGACCGAAGTAAGCGGTGTCGCCCAGGCCCGAGGATTTCAAATAAGCTTCTGCGCGCTTGGCGATCGAACGTGGGTCACGATCGTAGCCTTTGCCATCCGACGGTTCGATCACGTCGCATTGCATGAACAAAGTGGTTTCTTCGAAGAATGGATCGATATTTGCGGTGTTCGGATCCGGCATCAACAACATGTCGGACGATTCGATACCTTTCCAGCCAGCGATGGAGGAACCGTCGAACGCATGACCGGATTCAAATTTATCCATGTCGAAATGCGAAACTGGCACCGTGACGTGCTGTTCCTTGCCTCTTGTGTCAGCAAAACGAAAATCAACGAATTTAACTTCGTTGTCTTTCGCCATCTTCAAGACCTCTGCGGCCGTCATTGCCATGCGAATCTCCTAAAATTTGAGCAAAGTAATACAGAATTAGTGAATGGGTTGTGAGGCCTGCGTCAACAAACAGCATGCGTCCATAACTCGCCCGAAATGATAGCAGATTCCATGCCACCGCCTTTCAAAAATTCGCGCAACCGCACTGCAACGGAGCGCCCTAGGGGATAGATGCCACATGGCGATTTTTCTGCATCAAAGGAGCTCGAATTTGATGCACCAAACATGTGCAAACAAGGCAATTTGCACCAAAATAAATCGTTTTTGGAGTTAACCCTCATTTCCGCGCCAAGTTGGTGCGAAATGATGTCAATCTGACTTTTCTCGATCCGGTTCAAATTGCCTGCCGTCATCGGCTAGTGTAAAATCTGCCTCAGGGTGTTTGCGCTGCATATCGCAGCGGACAGGTAACGCGTCGGTCGGGCCGCCACGCGGGGATACTTACGAACATGACTCCAACGACGTCAACTGGCTCGACCCTGCCGCGCGCGCAACTTCTTGCCGAACGCGCTTTCTCCACTTTAGAAAAATTCCTGCATATCGAAGCCTTCAGTGGCGTGGTTCTGTTGCTCGCGGCGGCTGCCGCACTGATCTGGGCCAATTCTCCTTATGCCGATGGCTACCACCACTTCTGGCATACGACGGTTGCCTTCTCGGTTGGCAGCTGGAGCATCTCGGAATCGCTGCACTTCCTGATCAACGATGGCTTGATGACCATCTTCTTCCTCGTGGTCGGCATGGAAATCCGCCGCGAAATCCATGAAGGAGCACTTGCCAGCATGCGCCTGGCAGCATTGCCGCTGGCGGCTGCGGTCGGCGGCGTAGTGGCACCTGCGCTGATTTACTTCGCGTTCAACCCCAGTGGTGAACAAGCACATGGCTGGGCGGTACCGACTGCAACTGATATCGCCTTTGCGGTAGGTGTACTGGCCTTGCTGGGACGCTCTATCCCATCCAACGTCCGTGTCTTCCTGCTGGCGCTGGCCATCATCGACGACATCGTCGCCGTCCTCATCATCGCGATCTTTTATTCCGGCGGCATGGATTACAGTGGCTTCATCATTGCCGCACTCGGCATCCTGATGGTGCTGGGCATGCAGCGCATCGGTGTCGTCTCCGCTTACCCTTATGTGCTGCCCGGCATCGTACTGTGGCTGGGCTTATTGCAAACCGGCGCGCATCCGACACTGGCCGGTGTGGTACTCGGCCTGATGACGCCTGTCTTTGCACCACGCACCCGCGCACATCCGCTGGAAGTGGCGGGCAAGGCGCTTAAGGATTTGCTGCACCACACTGCGGACGATAAACCTGACCCGCATCACCTGGCTCAGCCCCTGAAGCAACTGAAGCACGCACAGCTCACCTTGTTGCCACCTGTCAGCCGCGTACAGATGGCGCTGCATCCTTATGTCGCCTTCGGCATCATGCCGTTGTTTGCACTGGCCAACGCGGGTGTTTCGCTGGATGGCATAGACCTCTCTGCCAACGGTTCGATGATTGTGATGCTGGGCGTGCTGATCGCGCTGGTGCTCGGCAAGCCGCTAGGCATCATCGCTGCCAGCGTGTTGATGGTACGCATGGGTTGGTGTGCATTGCCACCGGGCGTGACCTGGAGCGGCGTCTGTCTGGTCGGCTTGCTGGCAGGCATAGGCTTCACCATGTCTATCTTTATCGCGACACTGGCCTTCACTGATCCCAACCTGCTGGGTGCGGCAAAATTAGGTATCCTGCTTGCTTCATTGAGCGCTGCAGTAATCGGACTGGCGTGGGGCTTTATCCAGGGCCGACGCAAGCAGCCTGATGTGACTTGAGCGCAAGAGAACTTTATACTGCGAAACAAGGCCGCATATAGTTAGCGCCTGTATTCACATACCAAACCGAAAGAACAGATCAACATGACGAAGTCCGCAGACATACTCGCCACCGCACAGCAGCGTGGCAAAGACAACGCTCTTCCTTATGCTGGCGCACTGACGCCGCAGGAAGCGTATGCCCTATTGCAAAGTGATCCGAATGTGAAGCTGGTCGATGTGCGTACCAACGCAGAACGCGACTGGATAGGCCGTGTCGGCATCGCACCTGAGCAACACCTGGCGGTGCAATGGACGCTGTATCCGGGCGGCGCGCCTAATCCTGAATTCCTGTCGCAGCTGGCACAGGCCGCAGATAAAAATACCACCCTGCTGTTCCTGTGCCGTGGTGCGGTGCGTTCACGTCATGCCGCCAAACTGGCGACTGAAAATGGCTACGCACATTCCTTCGATATCCTCGAAGGTTTTGAAGGTGAGAAAGATGCCGACGGCCATCGCAAGAATGTAAATGGCTGGTGCAAGGCCGGCCTGCCCTGGGTCGGCGCTTAAGCTGGTTTCGCTGCGTCCTGCGATTCCGCAGGCGCTTTTGCTTCCGACAGCCACAAGATACGCTTGCGCACCAGATTGATATTGCTGCGCAAGCGATACAACTCATCCGCAAATGAAAGCGGTATCGAAATCTGGTTCACCTTCTCTTCGATTTCCGCCAGGCGTTTCAGCTGCGCCGGATAAACCGTATTGCGTTTCGCCGGTGGCACGTCTTCTATCACCTGCTCTACCGTACGTAACTGCCCATACCAGCGATACACGCGTGAACGCACTTTCCACACATACAGCGGCGGCACGATACGCGACAACGGCAGGATCAAGGCACCGAGCGCGACGATCACGACCCACATGCGTTCAAAGAAATTCGCCAGCCAGAACGACATATAACGTTGCAGGAATGGCGGCCCGTCTTTGTAGAATTTCTCTGCTTCAGGTATGACTGGAATTTCGGTGTAACTCGCATTCGGGAATTCACCCTGTTTGCGGAACCAGCCCGCACCACCATGTATCGTCCCCGCAGCCTGCACGAATAAATCGATCAAGGCCGGATGCAAATCTTCACGTGCAACCAGGGTCGCAGTCGGTGCGATCAGATGGTAATTTTTCGGTGGCAAATCACGTCCGAGATCAACGATGCCGCGCGGCAGCACCACGTGCGTGAGTGATGGGAAACGACGTGAGTATGCTTCCGCCTGTGTGAAGTCAAACAGCTTGATACCAGGCGTCTGCAACAGCATCTGTATCAGCAAGGCATCTGGCGCAGAACTGAAGACCAATGCGTCAATGCGCCCTTCCAGCAGTTCAACCGTGGCTGGCGTATTTTCCAGTTGCTTGATTTTGACGTCACTCGGCTCCAGTCCGTTGACCGACAAAATATTCTTGAACAGCTTAGGCACACCTGTGCCTTCCGGCCCGACGTTTACGCGCATACCCTTCAGCTGTGTCAGTTGCGTCAGCTTCTTGCTCTCGCGATAAAACAACCACACCGGTTCGGTGAATAAACTACCCAGTGAAACCAGGCCTGCATCTTTCGCTGCCTGCTGATCGATGGACCCACTTTGTACGAAGGCGATGTCCACACCCGAATCCGGATCCAGCAAACGCTGCAGGTTTTCCTGCGAACCCTGCGAGCGTACCAACGTTACCTTGATGCCGAACTTGGCGAGTGCCGCCGCATACTTTTTGCCGAATTCTTCGTACGCACTGTTTTCCTGCCCGGTCGCCAGCGTTACCTGCCGCGGTGGTGACGGATCAACCAGCCTGTAAGCGACGTAGCAAAGTGCAATCACGAGCACCGTCATCGGTCCGGCCGTGACGATTAAATCGCGCAGGGAAAACTGGGTGAATTTGAAAATTTTAGGCATGGCGTCCTTGTTGCAGGCAATTGCCTACACGATGCCAAGAATGCAGGCATCAGGCAAGCATTGTTGTTGCTCTTGCGTGGCGGCAAATCAGGGAGGGAAATTTGATCCCGCTACTGCAACGGCGAAGGCAGCAACGGGATAAGGTGAACACTATCAGCTCAGTTTGACTGCGTGCTCACGCGTTTCGTGGAAGGTCACGCCAGGCCAGCGTTCCTGTGTAAGTCGCAGGTTCACACCCGAGCTGGCGAGGTAAGCGAGGTTGCCTGCGGCATCATGTGCGAGGTTATGACCGGCCGATGATTTTTCAAAATCGGCCAGCATTTTTTTGTCATCGCAAGTGATCCAGCGTGCGCTGCTGATGCTGGTGCCTTCGAATACGGCATCGACGCCATATTCGTTGAGCAAACGGCTGGCGACTACCTCGAACTGCAGTACACCAACACCACCCAGCACGAGGTCGCTGCTATTGATAGGTTTGAACACCTGGATCGCACCCTCTTCACCCAACTGCTGCAAACCCTTGTGCAATTGCTTGATCTTCAGTGGATTGCGGATACGCACCGCGCGGAAGAAGTCCGGTGCAAAGTAAGGAATGCCGGTGAACTGCAGCAATTCGCCTTCAGAGAAGCTGTCACCGATCTGCATATTGCCGTGATTCGGCAAGCCTATGATGTCGCCGGCGTACGCCTCTTCCACTTGCTCACGGCTAGACGCCATGAAGGTCACCACGCTGGAGACCTTGATCTCACGGTTCAGGCGTAAATGCTTGATTTTCATGCCGCGCTCAAAGCGTCCCGAGCATACGCGCAGGAAGGCGATACGATCGCGGTGCGCCGGATCCATATTCGCCTGGATCTTGAAGACGAAGCCGGAGAATGGCAGCTCGGTTGGTTTGACCGAACGCACGGTGGCATCACGCTCACGCGGAGGCTGTGCCCAATCCAGCAAGGCGTTCAGGATTTCGCGCACACCGAAGTTGTTGATCGCGGAACCGAAGAAGACCGGTGTACGCGTACCGTTGAGGAAGGCTTCCAGTTCAAACGGATGCGAAGCACCGTGTACTAGTTCGACTTCCATTTTCAGTTGTTCGATTTCTTGCGGGAACATTTCCGCCAGGCGCGGATTGTCTATGCCTTTGACGATTTCAAAAGTCTGGTCGGCTTTTTCGTTACCGGCTGCAAACAGCATGATTTCATCGCGCAGCAAGTGATACACGCCGCGGAAATTTTTACCCATGCCGATCGGCCAGGTGACCGGCGCGCATTCTATCTTCAGTACCGATTCCAACTCATCCAGCAATTCCAGCGGATCGCGTGTTTCACGGTCCAGCTTGTTCATGAAGGTAATGATGGGCGTGTTGCGCATGCGGCAAACGTTCAGCAGTTTGATCGTTTGTTCTTCCACACCCTTGGCCGCATCGATCACCATCAGCGCGGAATCGACGGCTGTCAGCACCCGATAGGTATCTTCCGAAAAGTCCTGGTGGCCCGGGGTATCGAGCAGGTTGACGACGTGATCGCGGTACTCGAACTGCATGACCGAGCTGGCGACCGAAATGCCGCGCTGCTTCTCGATGTCCATCCAGTCGGAAGTCGCATGGCGACCGCTCTTGCGTCCCTTGACGGTACCGGCGAGCTGAATCGCACCCGAGAACAGCAACAGCTTTTCAGTCAGGGTGGTTTTACCTGCATCCGGGTGAGAGATGATGCCAAAGGTGCGACGACGCGCAACTTCGCTATTGATCAGGTCGGAGGTAACGGTACGCGGTTCAAACGCTTCTGTTTCAGCGGAATCGGGTGTTGGTGTTTCGGGCGCGGCGGACATGGAATAGCCCTTGGAAAAAGGGCTAAAGTCTACCGTTTCTTGACCTGTAAGTCTATGACAGACGGGGAATAACCGGGCGGCGGTACAACCCGCCCAATCGGGGAACACTTAACGTTTTACCAAGCCCGCTGCTTCCAGGCGCGCCCATACTGCGGCTTTTTCCTCATCGTCGTAAATGATCCAGTTGATCACTTCATCGAAGGTACGGCCGCAACCCTTGCAGATTTCATCGCCATGCGAGGTCGAGCAATAACCGGCACAAGGTGAATCGGGACGCAGGGTATTGCGTGGCTTGTCAGCTGGCTGGTTGGCAGGGACAGCGTCGTTGACGACTTTTTCGGGATTATCAGGCTTACTCATGCGACAAATGACTCTTACGGCAAATATCTGATCTTATTCGATATTTCCGTTCTGCGGCTCCGCGTGGCGAAAACCTGGTTAAGGCTGGCAGTTTGAGCTGGCTTGGGCTGACTAGGTCAGTTCAGTTGCAACACATAATCGGTCAGCAAGACCTCTTGCACACTGCGCGTCTGCAGCGCTTTGTTGGCGGCATCGCGCAGCAGGCCCTGGATATAGGCCACGCCTTCCGGCGTCTTCACCCGCTCGATATCAGCACTGGCCAAAGCGGTCTGCAAAGCCACTGTCAGCGCGGCTTTATTGCCCTGCACCCAGGCGGCTTCCTCAGGCGCAGTTTGTAACACGATGGTGGTCTTGATCGCGAACTCGGATGAACGCACCACGATAGGATCAAAGCTGGCGTAGGCAATCGGCGGCACATGTTTCTTGCCGGATTCGAGGTAATACCAGGCAAAGGCAATACCGGCGGCGACCACGATCATGATGGCCAGCATACCGACAAGTATCGCAAGTAAGGAATTGCCGGATTGCCGGGCAGGTGACATGTTGAAGCTCGTAGAGAGGGAGAAGGGGTACTAGTTTAACTGATGTACCCCGTGCCGCAGAATTTTGTTGCCTGTTTGCAAGTTTTACAACACCCTTACTTGCCTGGCACAGTGCGTATACGGCTGATTACACAGGTCGATTCGGTGTAACCGTGGTGCCACCGCGCTCCAGCCGGTCTTCCAGCTCACCGATGTAGGCCGCCAGTGTATTGCCACTTTGCTCCACCGCCGACACGACACCGGTATCGAGTTTATCGAGGCGCTGCAACAAGGCGGTCTGGGCTTCCGCATCCTGCTTGGCCACCGACTGGATTTCTTCTTCGATGAAACGATGCAGCTCGCTGAAACGTGACGCTTCCAGCTCCCGGCTGTTTTGCAATTCCTTCGCATGACGACGTGCTTCCAGCATCACCGAAGATTGCAGGTAGAGGATGCAGACCAGGAAATAAAACGTCAGCGCACCGGTCAGACCCAGCATTACCAATCCCAAAGGCGCTTGCACGGTCGCCACGCCCAGCCACAGCGCGGTCGGGGTATTAAAGGCTTCCCAGTTCAAGGCCGCCAGTGCAACGATAGCTCCGAGGATGATAACGAAGAACAGAGTACGAATCTGCATAGTGGTCACGCTCCTTTTGTTGGCACATCGCTAAATACTAAGCAAACAACCGGGCTATAACTATGGGCTAACGCACATACTGCATACGATTTACGATCAACCCTTTTTTATTGCATCGTGTCCTGCGACACCCGGCCACTTACTGGGTATTGATATAAATTAAATAAACTGTTGTGCATTGATGCGCAGATGCAATAAAAACTCTTTTGCCGCGCATTGTTAATGTAACATTCACGGTGGAATTAGTTACTCAATAAAAACAATTTTTACGGAGCGCCGTATATGAAACTCGCATCTTTTCTGGCCATGACTTTATTGGCGGCCGGAATCAACTCCGCAGCGGCGCAAGACCTGGTGCTGGCCATCAATGAAGGTGTGACATATCAGGAAGGCGGACCAGCCAGCGAACGTTACAAACCACTGTTGGCGTTACTCTCCAAAGAGCTCAAGCAAAACGTAAAGTTGCAAAATGTGGACAAATACGCGGTATTTGAAAAAGGCCTGGCCGAAGGAAAATACGACCTCGCCTTCATCCATCCGGCTCACATCGGTTTGCAGGCGGTCAAAAAGAATGGCTATGAAGGCCTGGTCACCGCCAAAGGCTTTACCGACTACCGTGCACGCGTACTGGTAGCGCAAGCGTCACCTCTGAAAACCCTGCAAGACCTGCGCGGCAAAAAAATAGGCGTACCGTCGGTCGAATCGATCACCACCGTGATGTTCACCGCCAACCTGCACGAATTGCGCTTCACCAATCCGGAAAAAACCTACACCCCGACCCGCTATCAGGACGCAGTGCCGTTCATGATCGATAACGGCTTTGTCGATGCCGGTGTTACTGGTTCGGCCGGTGTCGCCAAGGCCTGGACTGCCAAAGGCGGTCGCATCCTGGCGGAGACCAAACCCATCCCTATAAAGCAATTCCTGGCGTCGAAGAAACTGAGCGAATCTGACCGCGAAAAAGTCAAAACCCTGTTGCTGACTTTGCCGGACAGTGAGGCTGGTCGCACTGCCCTGTCCCGCATCGGCATGAGCGGCTTTGTGCCGTGGAATGCCGCAGTGATGGATGAAGCGACCGCACGTCTCGGCCTCTAACAACCAAACCGGGCTGCATACTCATGCAGTCCGTCAGCTTTTCAAACTGCGCGTAAAGCTACGCGCTTCTGCAGCAAATCCAGCCAGCGTTCACCGCAATTCTCGTTACTGATACACAGCGCGTAATCAGTCACCGTGCGCGCCGCCCGTTCCAGCAACTGGATGTCGGCTTCATGCTGGCGCGCCACATGCGGATCTTCGAGGAATAGCACGCGCCTACACTGATCCCGGTCAAGTATAAGTTCAGCGATCTGTGCATCGCCACCCATAGGCCCGCTCAGGTAAGGCTTGATCCAGTTGCGCCCTGCTTCCTCGCCTTTGATCTTTTGCGCCAGCTTGTTGAGCAGGCTGCCAGTGGTACCGGTCGCACAGCGGAAACCAAACTGATCGAGCAAATCAAAATGACGCTCGGCGATTTCCAGCATGCGGCCTTTCATCGCGTCGTGCGCAATCATCGCGATGCCTTCATGCTGCAGGTCGAAGGTCGCGTCCAGCTCCGGATTCGGTGCTGCGCCTGTCGCGATGGATTCCAGCTCCAGCCATTCCTGCGCACCAGCCAGCGTCGACAGGAAAGGTTTGCCGTGAATCACGCATTGGCGTTTCAGCGCGACCGCTTCCGGAAAGATGGAGGACGGATCCACCGGGTCCATCAAATACATCACGGCATCCAGTCTACGCGTCGGATCGGTATCCACCACGCGTGACACCAGCTTCATCAAGCCGCCGTGACGACCATATGGAAAGCGTTCTATGTGCGGGTAATTCTTCAGCAGGCCCAGATGATCCATCGCATCCAATGTGCGTCCGACGACGATCAGTTGCGGCTGCAAATGCTGTTCGATCGCGACACGGCTGCCATTGAGCAAACGGGCCAAGACGGAATTCGGGGCATCCTGATGGGTACGACTAGTGGCTAAACCGATGCGGAATTGATGCGGGGAAACAGACATAGGGATAAAAATGAAGACGGGCAATATTGCACCGCACAAACTTTATCATGGAGACAAGTTTTATTCATCTTTCGTACAACAAGGCTGAAAATATTTAACAGACTTGATGTGCGCTTTTGATTTTTGCCGACGCCGATGTTATACTGTGTTTTTATACAGTATCAACCTTTTTCGTCGGGTCGCTCCCCCTCCAAAGTTTTATTGTGCGACCCGACATTTCTTTTTTAGGCCTGTGGTTTATAGCTGTGCATCAAGCGCAGCCAAGTACGCAAACACCGCACCTCCAAGCCAGGCATTTTCCAACAGCGTTTTAGTTTTTCTCCGGCATCGCAGATGAGTGATGGCTGGAGATCAGCCATGCACGGCCATCCCATTTGTACGTGTAGGTATAACGCGCCTTCACTTCCGAGCCATCATCAAACTTGAAGGTATACAAGCCGGAATCGCTGGCGCTATTGCAGTTCACCTCTATCGTGCGGCTGTTGATGGTGCCAACCGGCTTGTGCTCCATGAAGTGTTTGAAGTAATCAATTTTTTCTTCGGCCGTCAGGCGCGGCTTGTTCGACAAAGTCGGCAGCAGTATGGATTTGCTGGCGTAGTTGGCGACCACTTTTTGCGGATCACCGGTTTGCAGCGTGGCGTTCCAGCGATCGAACAAGGAAGCGATCTGTTTTTCGGAAGTGGCGTGACACACTTCAGACTTTTCAGACTTGGCATAAACGTGACCAGCAAAAGCGAAAGCAAGCATAGATACAACTACAGTACGCGGGAAAAACATAGAAATAGAACCTTTCTTTAAAGAATAAAAAAATGAAACCTGTTCAAATGAAATCGTCACCTCCTGACTTCGGCAGTTCTGCCGTTTTGTGAAAAAATATTATGGAGTCCGGGTCGTTCAGTTTTTTGGAGTCTTTTCTGCTTTTTCGCCTGCTTGGTCACCGGAATCACTTATAAGTTGCACAAGTCGGACTTGTCCTGACCGCCACTAATCCGGTCAGCTACCCGCAGAGGCTTGCCTATAAACGGTTTTTGGCTCAAAGTAGCGACCTGTCTGAAAACTTGGCTCGGGGTCCTGCGCATAGCGTGGGTGAGAGATACCCGTTGAACCTGATTGAGGTAATCCTCGCGCAGGAAAGCACATAATCTATCGCCGCTGCCGCGGCATCGAATCCGCTGACCTGCCATCTATTTTTTGAAAGACCATGATGGCTTTACCTAACGCTCCTGCGGCCAGCAGCAATGCCGCTTTCACTCCCATTCCTGCCAGCGAACGCGTGTTTTCCTTCCGCGATCATGCCGCGCTCTGGTTCAGTCTCGGTGTCGGCCTGCTGGTCATGCAAATCGGCGCTTTCCTTGGCACTGCACTTGGCACACAGACCGCACTGTTCGCCATCATCGTCGGCTCTGTGCTCGGCGCTGCCTTGCTGGCGCTGGTCGCCTATATCGGTTTTGAACGCGGCCTGTCTAGCCCGGTGCTGATGTGTCAGACGCTGGGCACTTCATTCGCCAAATTGCCGGTGGTCCTGAACGTAGTGCAATTGATAGGCTGGAGCGCATTCGAGCTGGTCGTCATGCGCGACGGCACGACGGCATTGATCAAGGACATCACCGGCCTCGATACGATCTGGCTGCCGTATGTCACTGCCTTGTTCTGGGGCTTGCTGCTGGTCGGCCTGGCGACCGGTTCGATGATAGGACTGGTGCGCTGGTTCGTCGGTCGCTTCGGCTTGCCGCTGGTGATCCTGTCGCTGATCTGGCTGACCTACCAATTCGTCCTGAAAGCACAGGCACAAGGCCTGGACGCAATCTGGCATCGCGCTGGTGACGGTTCGATGAGCACGCTGGCAGGCATAGACCTGGTGATGGCGATGCCGGTGTCGTGGTTGCCGCTGGTGGCTGACTTCGCGCGCTACGGCAAGGCGGGTGCCACAACATTCCGTGGCACCTGGCTCGGCTTCGCGGTGGCCAATATCTGGTGCCACGCTTTGGGCGTACTGATCGTCAGCACTTCCAATCCAGGTGCCGACCTGATGACCACCCTGCTGCTGGCACAAGGCGGCCTGATTGCACTCGGCCTGATCCTGATCGATGAAATGGATAATGCTTACGGTGACGTGTATTCCGGCTCGGTCTCGCTGAACTTCCTGCACGGCAAATTCACGATACGTTTCTGGGGCATCACGCTCGCACTGGTTGCAACTGCCTGCGCGCTGTTCCTGCCCATGCATGGCCTCGAACCATTCCTGCTGACCCTGAGCTCGGTGTTTGTGCCTTTGTTCGGCGTGGTGATTTCGCAATTGGCATTGAAGGGCGAAGCCACGGATAAAGGTGTGAACGTAGTGCCGGTCGCGATCTGGCTGGTCGGCATTGCCGCATTCCATCTATGCCCTATGATGTGGCCGGTAGTCGGCTCGGCCTTGCCCGCACTGGCGATTACGCTGCTGCTGGGCAGTATTTATCGCATCGCGCGCCGCCCCGCATTGCAATCTGCATAAATTAAACAAAACAAAAAACGGCTGCCCGGTTTCCCTGGCAGCCGTTTTTATTTCGCATATCAGCTTACTGCGCTGGCGTCCTGCTCCAGCCACCACCCAGTGATTTAAAGACATCGGTAGTGCCAGTCAGGCGCAACAAACGCAGCTGCGCCAACTGGTCATCAGCCGAGAACAAGGTACGCTGCGCATCCAGCAGCGTATTCAAATCATCCGCACCTTCGCGATAGCGCAATTCAGATAATTGCAATGCACGCCGCGCTTCTTTCCTGATTTCGATTTGTGCCTGCTCCTGCGCCAGGTTGCGGCTGGCGTTGCTGAGTGCATCATCGACTTCTTTCAGCGATGCATAAACGGTGCGACGGTAACTCTCGACCAACTGGCGACGCACTGATTCGCTGGTCTGCACTTGCAAACGCAAGCGATTACCGTCAAACAAGGTCTGCACAAAGCTAGCCGTCAGCCCTACGCCGTATGCAGGATTGCCCAGCGCCAGCAAGGCAGCACTGGAATTCCCTGCACTACCGGTCAATGAAATCGTCGGCAACAAAGCCGCACGTGCTGCCGCCACATTCGCATCGGCCGCATACAGTTGCGCTTCCACACTTGCCAGGTCAGGCCTGCGCGTGATCAGTGTCGAAGGCAAACCCGGGCTGACTTCCGGCACCATCAATGCGTTCAAATCCTGCGCCGCTACCTGCAAGGCTTGCGGCTGACGCCCGAGCAGTATTGCCAGTGCACTGACTGTCTGCCGCTCCTGCACCTGCAAAGGCAGCAGGATATTGCGTTGCGCCAGCACCGTGCCGCGCTGACGACTCATATCGAGGGCCGAGGCCGAGCCATAGCGGTAACGCGCTTCGACGATCGCATACACCTTCTCGGCAATCGCCAGATTCTCTTGCGCCACCTTCAGGCGCACGCGCAAGGCCAGTGTCTGGAAGTAGGCATTCGCCACACCCGTGGTCAGCGTCAGGCGCACGGTTTCCATATCATAGCGGCTGGCATTCAATGAGGCATTGGCACCGCTGGCGACTGCAGCTACCCGGCCCCACACATCGACTTCATAGGCGACGCTGAGTGCAACACCGGTGTTCTCCGTTTTGGTCCAGCCGGTAGGCGTTACGCCCGGCTTGTTGGAACCGACGCCGGTATTCGCACTGACTGTCAGTAAAGGAAATAAGGAAGCATCGGCCAGACGCGCCGTGATCTCGGCCTGCGTCACGCGCTCTGCTGCAATATTCAAATCAGGATTGTTGGCCAGCGCCTGATCGATCAGGCCAGACAATTCATCCGAACCAAAGCCGCGCCACCAGTCACGTTGCAATTCGGCGGTAGCAGATGAGGACTCTGCCCAGGTGGCAGGCAACTCAACATTTGGTTTGGTCGCATCTATATGCCCGGCGCAGGCGCTCAGGGCCAGCACGGCAGCGACGGCCAGTGCCAGGCGGGTATGACGGAAAGTAATACGTGTGTTCATGGATTTCATTTCATTCTGCCGACAAGGCGACCACAGGGTCGAGTTGCGCTGCTTTCTTCGCAGGCAGGTAACCAAACACCAGACCCGTCATGAACGCACAGCCAAAGGCCAGCACCACCGGGGTCAGCGAGTATTTGATAGGCGTACCGAAGGCATCGATCACGGCGGCTGTCGCCAGCCCACCGACTACACCGATCGCGCCACCTATCGCCGACACCACCACGGCTTCAATCAGGAACTGCTGCATGATGTTGGCTTCACGTGCACCAGTTGCCATGCGGATCCCAATTTCCCGCGTACGTTCGGTGACGGATACCAGCATGATGTTCATCACGCCTATACCACCAACCAGCAGCGAAATCGCCGCAATCGAACCAAGCAGGATGGTCAGCGTATTCTGCGTCTGCTCCATCGCTTCCATAATGGAGGCCATATTGCGGATCTGGTAATCGACCGTGCCATGCCGCTCCAGCAATAGCTTGTCGACTTCTTCCTGCGTATCGTCTATGTGCTCGACATTCTCTACCGCTACCGTGACGTTACGCAGATAACGCTGGCCCGACAAACGCAAGCTGCTGGTGGAGTAAGGCACGAACACCACATCATCCTGATCCGAACCCATAGGCGACGCCCCGCGTTCCGACATCACACCGACGACCTGGAACAGCAGGTTATTCACCAGGACAAATTCACCGATAGGATTTTCATCCGCAAACAAGGCAGTTGCTACCGTTTTGCCGAGCACCGCAACGGCGGCGTAATTCGATTCGTCTTCTTCACTGAAGAAAGTACCCTGCGCGACTGGCCATTGTCGCGCCAGCGGGAATTTGGCCGAGGTACCCGTCACGCTGGTCGAAGTATCCGAAGTACCAAAGCGCAAGGTCACGCTGCTGCTTTGCTCCGGCACCGCGGCCAGCACGTTCGGCAACTCATCGATCGCGCGTACGTCTTCGACTACCAGCGTCGCCGTGCTATTGAAGCCACGCTGGTTAGGCACGCCAGGTCGCACCAGCAGCAAGTTGGAACCCATCGCACTGATACGCTCGACCACTTCTGCCTTGGCACCGTCACCGATCGCCAGCATCGCGATCACCGACGCCACACCAATCACAATACCCAGCAGCGTCAGTACAGAACGGAAGAAGTTCGCACGCAAGGAACGCAAGGCCATCTTGGCGGCTTCCAGCATATCGCCCAGACGTGAACCGACACCTGTCACCAACGGACGTACGAACTCGGCCTGGGTCGGCATTTTTTGCGCAGGTCCCGGATCGGACAGGATGTGGCCATCCTTGATCTCGATCAGGCGTTGCGCGTGATCCGCAACTTCCTTTGCATGTGTAATCAAGAGAACTGTATGACCACGTGCCGACAAGTCAGCCAGCAGCTTCATCACGTCCTGCCCACTTTTACTATCCAGCGCACCAGTCGGCTCATCGGCCAGGATGATGCGGCCGCCATTCATCAGCGCACGCGAGATGGATACCCGTTGCTGCTGACCACCGGACAATTGATTAGGTCTGTGATGCGAACGTTCTTCCAGCCCTAGTTCCGTCAGCAAGGCCAGTGCCCGTGCATGTCGCTCGGCGGGCGGCAAGCCGGAGTACATGGCAGGTACTTCGACGTTCTCTGCTGCGCTGGCTGAAGCAATCAGGTTATAGCTCTGGAACACAAAGCCAAAATCGTCACGACGCAACATCGCCAGCTCATCACGCTCAAAGCCGGAAACGTCGCGTCCCATGAAGTGATAACTACCGGTGGTCGGCCTATCCAGGCACCCGAGGATGTTCATCAAGGTCGACTTGCCGGAACCCGACGCGCCCATGATGGCGACGAATTCGCCTTCATAAATCTTCAGGTCTATGCCGTGCAATACCTCGACTTCGAGCCCGCCATTGCGGTACGTCTTGGTGACACCGCGCAGTTCTATCAGCGGTGTTTCATCATGCGGACGCGTGATGTTACTCACGACGTCCATGTCCATCTGCTCGTCCATTAACGACCCCGGCCCGATGGTCCGCCCATGCCTGGCGGCATGCCGCCTTGCTGGTTAGCAGGCGATACCGGACGTTTGGTCGATGGCGGCAGTTTGGGCCCGAGGATAACGGTATCGCCCTCTTCCAGGCCACTCAGTACTTGCATCTGTACACGATTGGTCACGCCCAGCTCGACTTTACGCTGTTCGATATTGCCGTCCTTGCCTATCACTTTGACGGTGCCAGTGCGGACTGCACGGGTAACAGCTTGTTCAGCGAAGCCACTGCTGGTTGATTCCACTGGTGGATTGTCCCTGGCATTATCCGTCGCTGATTTTTCACCCCTGGCAGATTTAGCTTCTTCCTTTTTAGCGGCAACAGCGGCTACTGCTGTATCTGTCGCAGGTGTCTCTGCCGCCTTCTCAGCTTCACGCAAGGCACGGCGGCGCTCACGCATGGCGTCACGTTCTTCTGGCGACATTTTTTCCAGAGCAGCACGACGTTCTTCCGAAGTCATGTTGGCAAACGGATGGCTACCAGCTTTCGCTTTGTCGGTATTTGCCGTCGCAGCTGGCGCCGCAGGTTTGCCAGCTTCCGGCTTCTCAGCTTTCTTGTCTGCAGTTTTCTTATCGCCAACAGCACTATCTTTTTGCTCGGCCGCCTTGCGCTCACTACCATCACCACGATCACGACGACCACCGGTACCACGACTGGTAGTGACTGCCGCAGTCGGCACCAGCAAGGCATCTTTCGCGGTTGCCGCGATAAAGAAAACTTGTGTCGTCATACTTGGCAACAAGGCCTGGTTTTTATTCGGTACGTCAAACAAGGCGTTATACAAGACCACGTTGTTGGTCACAGTAGGCGTAGGCTCGACCTTGCGCAGCGCACCATACCAGCGACGTCCCTGGCTACCCAATGTGGTGAAGTAGACTTCCATACCCTTGCGCAGCTTGCCAACTTCCGCTTCCGACACCTGGGTCTGTACTGTCATCGTCGACAGATCAGCGATGCGCAAGATGGTCGGTGCGGTCTGGTTTGCATTCAAGGTCTGGCCCTGGCGTGCAGTCAGTGAAACCACTGTGCCATCCATGGGCGCATAAATTTTTGCGTAGTTGAGATTGGCTTCGTCGGCACGCAAGGTGGATTGTGTCTGTTCGATCTGCGCCTGCAAGGCATCGATTTGCGCCTTGGCCGAACGCAATGCAGCTTCTGCTGTTTGCATGGAATCAGCAGTGGTGGCATCGGCTGCCATCAGGTTTTTCTGCCGGTTATATTGCAGCGTTGCCAGTGCCAGTTGCGATTCGCGATCTTTCATCGTCGCCAATTGATTACGCAACCCCGCACGGCGCGCATCCACTTGTGCCAGGAAAACGGTAGGGTCGATCTCGGCCAGCAAGTCGCCCTCTTTCACGACCGAACCAACTTCTATGTACAGCTTCTTCAATTGTCCGGAGACCTGTGCACCGACATCCACATACTCCAGCGGCTGCACGGTACCGGTTGCCGTGACCAGATCCTGGATATCGCCGCGCTGCACTTCGGCGACCTGATACATTTCACGCGGATCCTTTTTGCCATAGAACTTCTTCCAACCCCAATAGCTGGTAGCCGCGACTAGCACGATCAATAAGGCGATCAATGCACGACGACTGAAAAGACGCTGGCGCAGGCCGGTGAGAAAGGAAGTGGGCTTCATGGACAAAGGCATACGAAAAATGAACGATTAAATTGGTTGATACAGCACGAAAGTAAATCTGCCGCAGACTGCAAGTTCACGGATCAGGCGCTGAATGAATGCGCTATCCTGAAGCATGGGCATGACAAGGAAATTACGGATAGTGCACAAGTCCTGCCCGGACTGGCTGGCTATTCCAAAACGTAATGGCGTGGCTGGCGTGTGACGTGCATCCGGGGCAATAACAGCACCGGCTTAACGGCACCTAAAGATAACGAGTCTGCCACGCATAATCAAGACTATCCCCGTATCCATAAGGTAAAGATTTGTGAAGTGCGACAGACAATAAAAAAGGCGCTGAATGTTCGTTCAACATTCAGCGCCTTTTTCTGGATTGCGGCAGACAACTGCTGCCGCTCCCGGGAGGATATTAGCCGCGATCGACGAAAGCGCGTTCGATCACGTAGTCACCTGGCTGACCTATACCTGGCGATACTTCAAAGCCGAGTTTGTCGAGTTCGCCAGCGGTGTCTTTCAACATCTCAGGGCTACCGCAAATCATCGCGCGGTCGGTCAATGGGCTCATAGGATCGATGCCCAGGTCTTCGCACATTTTGCCGGTCGAGATTGCGGTTGTGATACGACCTTCATTGACAAAAGGTTCGCGTGTCACGGTTGGGTAGTACAGCAACTTGGCGGCAATCTCTTCACCCAGGCCTTCAATTTGCAGCAATTCATTGGCGACGTAATCACGGTAAGCCAGCTCGCTCACCAGACGCACACCGTGTACCAGGACGACCTGGTCGAAGCGCTCGTAGGTATCCGGATCACGGATGATGCTCATGAATGGAGCGAGGCCAGTACCGCTACCGAACAGGAACAAACGTTTGGCTGGCAGCAGATCGGAAATAACCAGCGTACCGGTAGGCTTGCGGCCGACCAGTACTTCATCACCAACTTTCAGGTTTTGCAGATGTTTGGTCAACGCACCGTCCTGTACCTTGATCGACAGGAATTCCAGATGCTCTTCCCACGACGGGCTGGCAATACTATAAGCACGCAACACATTCTTGCCATCGATCGGCAAACCGATCATGACGAAATGGCCGCTTTCAAAGCGGAAGCTTGGTTCACGGGTGGTGGTGAAAGAAAACAGCGTGTCGTTCCAGTGGTGGACAGAGAGAACACGAACAGTGTCAAAAGCAGCCATAAAATCAATACATCCTAAATATCAAATTGTTTTTGTACAAACAAGCGAGGCAGACGGGCAAACAAATTGCGAGCGTGCCGACAGATGCTCCCGAGTTTCCCGGGAAAAAGGAGCCGGTATTTTACCAGTCGGGACTGAACTACCGCAGACATCAGCAGGCCAGCAGTAAGTATTGCCAAAACGCTGCATGATGGAGATGGGTCAGAACACACTACTTGAGAATCGTTCTCATTATAACGGATGCCTTATAACTCGGCAACATTGCTCGTCAGGATACAGGGTCTGCACCGTTCTGATAATGATGGAATTGTCATTTGCTTATAACCAGAACGCTTAAAGCACAGCTGCCCATATGAATTTACGGGTGTATACCCAAGCTTTTGCCCCAAACAAGGGACTAGTTAAAAATTTGTTGTTGTTCACCAAACCGTAACAAAACTGTAATCAAGCTGTCATTTGGCCTACGCATAATCCGGCAATTTATTCGGAGACTAAACATGCGTTTCAGTGACAAACAGCTACGGCCACTCCCGCTGGTAATAGCACTACAAGCCGTTTTTGCCCTGCCTGCCTATGCCCAATTCACTGTCACTACTGGAACAAATGACACCGTCGCCAAAACGCTGACTGCTGCGACTGCCACAGTACAGCAAGGTGCCAGCCTGATCGTTTCCACGCCAAACAGCAACGCCGCGATTACCGTCAACGCCGGCACCTCCGTCATCAACAACTACGGCACCATCAGCCAGGCCACTGGTGGCCGTGGCATAGATGCCAATGCCGCTGCAACCAACATCACCATCAACAACTACCTCGGCGGCGTCATCAATGCCGTGGGCGACGTAGCTATACGTGTAGGCAAAGCCACCGACAGCTTCGTCATCAATAACCAGGGTACCATTTCGCAAACAGGTGTGAATGCTGGCGGCAAGCGCGCGATCAAGGTCGACGTCGACTTCACGACCACCGGCAATCAAATCATCAACGGCTCGGCCAGCAACAAACTGGCCGTTATCAGCTCCACCGGCGACGACGCGCTGCGCCTCGGCTCGAATACCCTGCTGACCAACTACGGCCAGATTTTCTCGACCGGCATCGTCAACACCAAGTGCCCTGACTACCTGGGCACCACCAGCTGCCCAAGCAGCGCTTTCTCGGCAGCCGACGGCGTCGCGATAGAAAACGGCATGAAGAATGTCGCCATCCTGAACTATGGCACCATCACCGGCCCGCGCCACGGTGTGGATGGCGGTGATCCGATCGCCGCAGCAGCAGATGCGAACCTGATCGGCGTTGATCGCCTGATCGTTACATCTGTCACCCCTAACGGCGTGGTATTCGACAAAGTCGTGAATGGCGTCACCACATCCGGCATCAGCATACTCAACCCGGTCGTCATCAATATGGCTGGTGGCAACATCACCGGCAACAACGGTTCCGGTGTGGGCCTGGACGGCCATGGCGTGGTTATCAACTACGGCACCATCACAGGTAAATACGCAGGTGCCGGCAATGTCTATGACCACGGCGGCCTTGGCCTGACTACCAGTAACGGTGACGGCGACGGTGTCGATATCGACGGCGTGGCTTATGTAGAAAACTATGGCCGCATCCAGGGCCTGGGTGCAGGCGGTTTTGATTCCGGCGGTGCTCCGAACGGCGCTGACGGCATTGCAGCTGGCGGCGGCACCATCATCAACCATGCGGGTGCGACCATCTACGGCCAGTCCAAAGGCATATTGATAGATGACGGTTCTGACGGCACTGCGATCGCTGCAGGTCGCGGCACTGCAACAGCAACCGGCGCGGCGATACGCATCGTCAACGAAGGCAACATCATCGGTGACAAAAAAGTCGCGATCGGCCTGGTCGGCACGTTTAACGACACCGTCATCAACGGCGCAACAGGCGTCATCACAGGCGGCGCAGACGCAACCCGTCTCGGCGAGAACAATAGCACCGTAGCAGGCGCAGCAGTACAAATGGGCGCAGGCGACGACGTGCTGGTCAACTACGGTCGCATCGAAGGTAAAAACGGCCTGGCGATCGATATGGGTAGTGGTGACGATACCTTACGTCTGCTGGGTGGCGTCGTGGTCGGCAGCATAGACGGCGGTACCGGCGTCAACGCACTGGAAACCAATGGCACGCAAAACTTCAATGCAGGTCAGTTGAGCAACTTCCAGAACATCACCGTCCTCGGTGGCAATACCACCTTTAACTACGCACTGAACAACGTCAACAACCTGCAGGTCGATGCAGGCGGCAACCTGCGCATCAACGGTGATGTCAATGCCAGCGGCAACCTCACTGTCAACGGTACCTTGCAAGCACCAAGCGGCGATACTTTCCGCAACGTGACTGTCGCCGGTAACTACGAGCAAGGTGCCAGCGGCGTTCTGGAAGCACGCATCGGTGCAAACAATGCCAGCGATACCATCACCGTCACCGGCAATGCCAACCTCGCCAGCGGCGCAACCATACGCCCATTGATCACAGGCTCGGTAGCTGACGGCTCCAACTACACGCTGATCTCGGCAGGTACGCTGAACGCCAGCGCTGCCAACCTGCAAATCAATAACGGCAGCGGCGCGTTCTACACCTACACCCTGCAAGGCAGCGGCAATGACCTGCAACTGGTCGCGCATCGTCAAAACGGTCTGGCCAATGTCGTCCCGCAAAACCTCGGCAACTTGGCTAATTCGCTGAACCAACTGGCTTCGAGCGGTTTCTCGAATTCGGAACAAGGCCTCAAGCTCTTGAACAGCCTGCAATCCCTGCCGAATGCCAAAGCCCTGTCCGACGCCACTTCACAACTGGCACCAGAAACCAATGCAGCAGCACAATCGGCAGCGACAGCAGCACAAGGCAGCGTGTTCTCTGCTTTTGACAATCGCATGGATGCAGCACGTGGCGGTGAACAAGTCGCGCTGAACAAAACCGGTCTGGCTGGTGGTGATGCCGCTGGCAATCGTTTCTGGGTACAAGGCCTGGCCTCGATCGCCAAACAAAAAGCACGCAAGGGGGCCAATGGTTTTGACCTCGATGCACAAGGTCTGGCAGTCGGTTATGAAACCGATCTGAACAAGACCGATATGGTCGGTATTTCGGGTGGTTACACACAGGCTGGCAGCGATGGTCGCGATAGCGGCGCAGGCGACGACAATGACGTCAAATCGCTGCATGTCGGTGGCTACTTCAGCCGTACCGAAAGCAGCTACACACTGGATGCGAGCCTGGCGATATCTGCCAACCGCTACACCACGCAACGTCTGGTCAGCATTCCTGGCTTCAATGAAAGCCTGCGTGGCAAATTCTCCGGCAACCAGATCGGCGCGCGCTTTGAATACGGCCTGCCATTCGTACTGGATGCCACATGGAGTGGTCGCTGGTTGCTGGGTGCACGTGTCAGCCGCCTCGACAATGGCAGCTACACCGAAACCGGCGGCACCTCGGCACAAACCGTGGCCAGCACCAGCGCCAACTCGGTACAAAGCGTATTGGGCGTAGAGTTCAGCAACAAGCTGAGCGCCTCATCCAGCGCAACGCTGCGTGCCCGTTACCTGCATGAATTTGCTGATACTCCGGCGATCGAAGCATCGTTCGCGATCGGTGGTCCGGCCTTCAAAATCGCAGGTGTACAACCAGGACGCGAAGCATTGCAACTGGGCGTCGGTTACCGCAAAGTCACAGCCAGCGGCACCACTGTTGCAGTTGGCTACGATATGGAAGTCAGGGATAAATACCTGGGCCATCAATTGACGGCAAAAGCGATCTGGAACTTCTGATCCGGTTCAAATCGATAGGCGTACGCATACGATGATCGACACCCGGCAGGGTCACAAGCTCTGCCGGGGTAGTTGCCGGATAGCGACGCAGGAAGTCCTGCAGTAAAAACGACGGCACCACCTGGTCGTCGGCTCCCACTACATGTACTTGCGGCAAATGCGCCAGTTTCTGCTGCACTGCCACCACACTCAAAGAAGCATTTAACGGCGTCACCTTGTGATGCGTGGTCCACGCGGCATGATCGAGCGGCGATGCCACCGTCATCAATAGCACCACATCATCACGCCGCGCCGCCACCAGCGCTGCCATCACGCCTCCACCCGAATAACCTGCCAGCACGACTTGTTTCGCATGGGTCATGCGTTTGGCTTGCTCCACTGCCGCATTCAGGCGTTGCACCCATTTCTCGGCAAAGCGACCATCGGTCCAGTCCGCTACCGAGCAGGCTTCAAGTTCGTCGCTGCTCAGGTACTGGCAAGGACGTGCCAGGTACAGCACGTTTTTTTGTGAGATGTCTTTTGCGAGTCGCCAGCCGACCGGATCCACCGGTGTCGGATCCATCGACGGTTCACGCATATTCAGCCAGGCGCGGCCGTCACCTTCTATGACGACCCACAGGTAAGCAACAGATGTGGGCGCAGGTGTTTGTGTATGCAGCAAGCCGGTCAGCTGCGGTGCACTACCAAAGCTGACTGGGGCAAATCCGGCAGCCTTGCCCTCTTGCGCTATCAGTTGATAACGCTCACCCGTCGTCATCGCGCAAGCGGATAACAAGAGGCCTGTGAAAAGCACGGAAAGATAGCGCAGCAGGCGGGAACCTGTGTCTGATTGAATATAAAAAAAATCCATCGCTTAATGTCTCTGCAATTAATGCAGCCGTCAAGCTGATGGACAAAATATGATGGATAACGCAACCGGTACTGCTCACCGCATGCCTGCCACGACCAGGTCATGCGACCTATCCGGTTTCCGCGCTGCTCAGGTAGCCAGCGCGGTCGCTCTACGTCGCCATCACAGGACTTCTGTTCAGGAAATTCCAATAAAAACCAGCGCGCGACACTTCTTCCGAAAACTTCTTTGGTGCGACCGGTTTAACGATGTAGCTATTCACACCATACTCATAGCAGTAAGTAATATCAGGCTCTTCGGCACTCGAAGTCAGCATGATGATGGGAATGTACTTGGTCTGCTCGGTAGTTTTGAGGATTTTCAGCACATCCAGCCCGTTGACCTTGGGCATATTCAAATCCAGCATGAGCAAGGTCGGATCACCACTTTTACGATCAATAAACGGACCGGTGCAAAAAACATAATCCAGTGCTTCCTGCCCGTCTTTGACCCAGGTTACATTGCCCATCAGGCCGAGTTCTTTCAGTGCGTGCAAGGTCGCTTCCGCATCCGTATGCGTATCCTCTGCCAACAGAATATGTATTTTCTGCAAATCCTTCATGCACCCTCCGGCCCCTATCAACTCAAAACGACAAATGCGTGTACCGCGCAGCCATTCAAGAAACAATGTTTAACAAATCCGCTTCCATAAACACGAAAACCGATCAGAAATCGGAAATGTTTCCAAGGTACAGCAAAGCGTGAGGCTGACATATCTGTTTGCTGCCGAATTTTGAAATGTTTGCATTTGCCATAAAGCATTAATTTCATTGGAATTATTCTGCCCAGAGTGGGCAATCAAGGTCAGTGGCAGAAACTTGCAATACACATATGTAGTGCGATTCCGACAAAGCCCGTATGCAGAAAAAACCTACCCATACCGGCACGAGGCATACAATGTCGCTATCACTGCAACAAACACAGAATTGGAATAAAGATGGAAAACGCCGTATACAACAAGGCACTCAACGCATTGAAGATGCAATTCGGCATGCCGCGCCCGCTGCAGAACCAAAACGGCGCACGATTTTTACGCAACGGCACGATCACGATTTATCACACTGAACTGGCACCGGGTAATCAGGCCGAAATTACCTTCAACGTGCAGCCTATTTCGTCGTCCTACGGCATCGCACCTGCCAAACTCAACGCCTTGCTGGATGAGTGCCGCAAGCTGACCGGCCGCCCGACCGAGCTCAACAAACTACAGAACTGGCCACGCATAGGCCTGGCGACTGAAGAAGACGTCACGCTGGTGATGGATAAGCTGGCTGTCCTGAAAAAATAACAGTTGCAAATCCCCTCCACAAATCTGTTTCCCGCGTATAAACTGGAAGCACTAGCCGCTCGTGCCACAGGCTCGCCGATGTAATGTGACAAGGGGGAAATGATGGATAAGCTGAACGTACACTTTCATGTCTCCGTTTTAACCGTACCGCATTTCGTCACGGCAGATCAGTTCCCGGAATGGCTGCAACGCGAGGCGCTCGCCATCCAGGAACTAAGCGAAGACAATGGCCTGACTATCATCAGACTCTTCCTCGCTGCACGGATACGCGAAGTGTGGCCAAAGAAAAAACTGGATGTGCTACTGCAGGGTATTACCGATAAGTACCCGCATATCTTCCGGGTCGAGATGGTCGTCATCGACGATACGCTGGACTTCGATGAGATAGAGCTGATCCAGTCAGATGCCGAAGATGAACTGGCGCAGGTACTGGAAACCGTGAAGCAATTCCAGGAACTCAAGGTTGCGCGCAGCAAGCTGCATTAAGCCAGGCTTGACCCGACATACAAAAAACGGCCATCAACATGGCCGTCCATCTCCTACTAGCTGAATACAAAGGCCAGCATCGCCGCATCTTCTTCCAGCATGACGATCAAGGTCAATGCCCATAGCAGGCCGTGCGCCTGTAGTGATGCCAGCAAGTCTTGCAAGTCGGGCTTGATATCCAGCTCCGGATAAGGGGTTGCGATGCGCCATCATACTCCGATGGCGCCAGCACTAACCAGCATCCCGATACTTACGCTGTCAGCTTTTGCATTTCGCTATACAGGTCCGCCTTGCCTTCAAAACCGATACCCGGCAAATCCGGCAAGGTGATGTAACCGTTCTGCACCTTCACCCCATCCGGGAAACCACCGTATGGCTGGAACAAATCCGGATACGATTCGTTGCCGCCCAAACCCAGGCCTGCAGCAATATTCAATGACATCTGATGACCACCGTGCGGAATGCAGCGTTTGCGCGACCAGCCATGCTCATGCAGCATGTCCAGCGTGCGCAGGTATTCGACCAGGCCATAGCTGAGTGCACAATCAAACTGCAACCAGTCACGATCCGGACGCATGCCGCCGTAACGGATCAGGTTGCGTGCGTCCTGCATCGAGAACAGGTTTTCACCTGTTGCCATCGGCTTATCGTAGTAGCTGCGCAAGGTCGCCTGCAACTCGAAGTCCAGCGGATCACCTGCTTCTTCGTACCAGAACAAATCGTATTGCGAGAGTGCTTTCGCATATTTGATCGCGGTATCCAGATCAAAGCGGCCATTCGCATCCACCGCCAGCTTCTGGCCGTCACCCAGCACGCTCAGGATAGAGTCGATGCGACGCAAGTCTTCATCCAGTGATGCGCCACCTATCTTTTTCTTCACCACCGTATAGCCACGATCGATGTAGCTGCGCATCTCGTCCTTCAGCTTGCCGTGATCCTGACCCGGATAGTAGTAGCCACCTGCAGCGTAGACGAAGATCTTGCGATCAGCCTGGCCATTGCCATAACGATCCGCCAGCAACTGGAACAAAGGCTTGCCTTCGATTTTGGCTACCGCATCCCACACCGCCATATCGATGGTACCGATCGCCACCGAGCGCTCACCATGGCCACCCGGTTTTTCATTGGTGAATAGGGTATTCCAGATCTTGTGCGGATCGAGGTTGTCGCCAGCGTCATTCACCAGCGACGCCGGATCGGCTTCCATCAGGCGCGGGATGAAACGTTCACGCATCAGCATGCCCTGGCCATAACGACCGTTGGAGTTGAAGCCATAACCGATGACCGGTTTGCCATCGCGGATGACATCTGTCACCACCGCCACCAGACTCAGCGTCATCTTGCTGAAGTCGATATAGGCATTACGGATGGGCGAACTGATGGGCAGGGTCTTTTCGCGGATTTCAACTATCTTCATGGCGGCTCCTAAAAATATCTCTGTATGCAGGTGTATACGAGCAAATACGGGAGCCCTAGCTTATGCGCAGAAGACCGGTTTATAATTCACTTAAATTCACATAATTATTTACTTACAGTGAAAACTGACATCACGTCTGAACTGGAATTCTTTGTCCTGATCGCCCGCCTCGGCAATCTGTCGGCCGCCGCACGTGCGCTGGATATCACGCCACCGGCCGCGACCAAGCGGCTGGCACAACTGGAAACCCGGCTCGGCATCAGGCTGGTGAATCGCACTACCCGCAGCATCAGCCTCACCAGTGAAGGCGACATCTATCTCGGCTATGCGACGAAAATACTGACTGAAATCAAAGAGATGGAAGACGCCGTCTCATCCGGTGGCGGCACACCACGCGGCTTGTTGCGTGTGAATGCGACGCTGGGATTTGGTCGCACCGCGATCGCGCCACTGGTATCCGAATTCGTGCGGCGTTATCCGCAAGTGGAAGTGCAGTTTGAAGTCAGCGACAAGCCTATCGATCTGGTCGAAAACGGTTTTGACCTGGCGATACGCTTCGGCACCCTGCCCGATGCACGCCTGAACGCGCGCAAGCTAATGTCGAACCGGCGCTTCCTGTGCGCCTCACCGATTTACCTGGAACGCCACGGCACGCCAAAGACGCTGGCTGATTTACACCAGCATCGCTGCATTACGCACAGGCAGAATGATGAAGCCGCCGCCACCTGGCGTTTCACGCACCAGGGTCGCAATGAGGTCATCAAGGTAGAGAGTGCCTTGTCCAGCAACGATGGTGACATCGTGCTCGGCTGGGCGCTGGATGCACATGGCATCCTGATCCGCTCGGAATGGGATCTGGCCAAATATGTGAAGAGTGGCCGTCTGAAAATCGTGCTGCCGGATTACGTCTTGCCGTCAGCCGATTTGTTTGTCTACTACCCGAACCGGCGCAATCAAAGCACGCGGGCACGTGCCTTTATCGACTTCCTGATTGAGCATATCGACATGCTGGCAGCGCTGCCGCTGCCAGACTGAATCAACGCGGACAAGGACTGGCAGGATCAGCAGCCAGTGCTGCCAGGTGACGCGCGATCATTTGCGCCGCCTTATCAGTAACGCGTTGCGCACCTTGCGCCAATGCATCCATACCTGCTCCCACTGGCTCGCTACCCGACCACTGGCAAGCAGCATACACACCGGTATCGCTGCGTCGAGCCGTCCAGCTAAAAGCAGCGTCTACACGCGTATTTTCTATCGCATCGAACTGGCGCAACTGTACCGCGACGCGCCACACGGCCTGCCCCTGGCTACGTCCGCTCTTGCTGACATCGACCGCACCCAGGCGATTCGTGATCCCGGCGGAGAGTGCATCGCGCATTTCATTTTCAAACGATGAGGTCCAGCGGTACTGTTCCAGCAACTCCAGCTCTGCACTCTGCCCACCCGGCTTGGTCAGCACCATCTGTGGCCGCGCCAGTCGTTCCGGTACCGCCACCGGTGCCAGTTCGATGAAGACCGGAGCTGTCGCAACAGGTGCAAATGCATTTGCTGCTGGTCCGCTCAGGGTGTAATAGCGTGCATTCGATGTGCTGCCGCAGGCACTGAGCAGCAAGGTTGTCGCCAATACGCTCATCACTGCCAACGAGCTCGATGGCTTCAGGAATTGCTTCATTTTTTCTCCTCCGGTTTACCGCGCAACAAGGATTCAGGGTGACGTTCCAGGTAATCAGTCAGCACGCGCACCGAACCTGCCGCACGTGTGATTTCACGCATCGCTTCACGCATATCCTGCTGCAGCGGTGAGTCCTGCGACAATGTCTGCTCTGCGCTATTGATCGTTTTACGCGCATCCTTCATCGCAGCTGTGATCTCTGGCGAGACGTCGTTATTCAACGTGCGTGTCAATTCTTCGGCACTGACCAGGGTCTTGTTCAGTGTTGCCAGCGAGGTGCGCAAATCCTTGCCTATCTGCTCGAACGGTACCTTGTTCAGCTTGCTGGCGATTTCCTGTATCTGCGCCTGCAACTCATCCAGGCTGTTCGGCACAGTCGGCAATTCAAACGGCGTCTTGTTCGGATCAACTTTGACGGCCGGAACTTTCGGGAAGAAGTCCAGCGCCACATACACCTGGCCGGTCAGCAAATTGCCCGGACGTAGTTGCGCGCGCAAACCTTTGCTGACCAGGAATTGCAGGCGTTTCTTTTGCGCCTGCAAGGATTCCTTACCTTCACCCGGTACCGGACGACGCAAGCGATCCGGATAGATCTGGATCAACACAGGCATACGGAATTCACGTTCGTCACGGTCGAATTCAACGCCTATCGATTTAACCTCACCGATCACCACACCGCGGAAATCGACTGGTGCACCCGGTGACAAACCGCGCAAGGATTGATTGAAGAACAGCAGCATGGTTTCTGCCGAACCGTCTTTCTGTTTCATCGCAGCAGCTTCATCGTCGGCCAGCGCGAAAGCGGTATTTTCCAGCGCTGGCGGGCTCTCGGTAGCGGTACCCAGATCAGGCGTACCGAAGGCAATACCACCGAGCAGGATGGTCGCCAGCGACTGTGTGCGCAGCGTCAGACCACTCGCGCTTACTTGCATATCCATACCGCTGGCATGCCAGAAGCGGGTATTGGCTTCGACGAATTTTTCATACGGTGCATTGACGAAGACACGCAGGGTGACACCCTTGCCATCACCATCCAGTTCATAGGCAGCAATCTGCCCTACTTTCACGCGACGGAAGTAAACCGGTGATCCCACGTCGAGTGAACCGACATCCTTCGCATGCAGCAGGAACTGACGACCCGATGCATCACGCGTGACGATAGGTGGTGCTTCGAGGCCGACAAATTCATCCGAGGTTTCTTCTGCGCTACCGGCGTCGACGCCGATGTAAGCCCCTGACAACAAGGTACCAAGTCCGGAAATCCCCGAAGTATCGAGACGCGGACGCACGACCCAGTAACGCGTATCTTTTGCGGTGAAGGCTGACGCATCCTTATTCAGTTGCACCTTCACCCGCACATGCGAGCGATCACGCGACAGGCGCAAACTTTCGACCATGCCTATCTGCACATCCTTGTACTTCACTGCCGTCTTGCCCGCTTCCAGCCCTTCTGCCGTCTTGAAACTAAGCTCGATCTCAGGGCCACGCTGCATCAGGATATGCACCACCAGCGTGATGCCGACCAGTGCCGCAATGATGGGAATAAGCCAGACCAGCGAGGGCAACCAGTCGCGGCGACGCGCAACGCGGGGAGCCGGGGGTGCTTTTCGTTCTTCAGTGTTTGTCATGATCTGCTTTCCTTGTCGACTCAGCGAGCCGGTCTTGATTCAACGATTCTTGTGTCTCGTCGTCACCGTCCCAGGTCAGCTTGGGATCAAAGCTGAGCGATGCCAGCATGGTCAGCACCACAACTGAACCGAAGGCGGCGATGCCCAGGCCTGCGGTAATTTCCGCAAAGCCCTGGATGCGCACCAGCCCTGCCAGCAAGGCGACGACAAATACGTCCAGCATGGACCAGCGCCCTATCAATTCGATCACATGGTAAAGCCGCGCCCGTTCGCCGCGCCGCCAGTTACTGCGACGCTGTGCCATCAGCACCAATATGAATAAGGCTGCCAGCTTGAATAGCGGTACCAGGAAACTGGCCACGAAGATGATCGCCGCCAGACCATAGGCACCGCTGACCCAGAAATAAATCACACCACTCATGATGGTGTCGTTTTGCGAGCCGAATAAAGTCTTGGTAATCATGACCGGCAGCAGGTTCGCCGGTAAATACATCATGCAGGCCGCAATCAGGAAAGCCCAGGTGCGGTTCAGGCTGTCAGCCTTGCGCGTGCGCAGCTTGGCGCCACAACGTCCGCAAGCCGCGCCTTCTTCTGCCTGCTCCCACACCGTATCGCAATGGTGGCAGGCGATCAGCCCCATATTGATAGCACGCTGCTTTTGATCACACGCTTGCTCGCCACTGGCAATACTGCCATCGGTAGGGACAACCAGATCCAGGGTCTGCATGCTCATCGCAGCTCTCCCGCACCGAGTTCCTGCTTCTGCTCTTCCTTCTGCTCACGCTCTTCCACACCTTCGACCATATTCCAGAAGCCACGCGGATCGAAGGACACGACCACCGTCAGCAGAACAGTCAGCGCCATGAAGGCCCACAAGGCTGGCCCCGGCAAGACCGTGGCCATGCTCGATAATTTGATGATCGCGACCAGCACGCCGAGCAAGAAGACTTCGATCATGCCCCATGGTCGCAGTGACTGCATGATGCGCACCAGCCATGCGAAGCCGGTGGCACGATGCTGCTTTTGCAAAGGCAAGAGCAACCACAACAGGATCAGCAATTGCAGCAAGGGGAATAACAAAGTCGTCGCCAGCACCAGCATCGCCACCAGCGACATACCCTCACCCGCCAATGCCATCACGGCACCAGTCAAAGTAGTCTGGCTGCGTAAGCCGCGCAGTTCGATTTCCACGATAGGAAACAGATTCGCAATCAGGAACATGATCAGGCTGGCGACCGTCAACGGCAGGATGCGTTGCTGCTGGCTGCCGGTATCGCGCTCCAGCTCGGTGCCACAGCATGGGCAGCGTGCGACTTCGCGTGCGCGCAGCGGCACCCGTGCGTACACGGAGTCGCAGCCTTCACACACGATGATGTCGCGCACTTCTTTCATGTAGACCTGTATGCCCGTAAAAACATATGGATGCTGTAACTGCACGCCTGCCTGTCGCGTTCAGCCGGACCGTTGGCATAGCCGCCTTCCAGCCGCGCTTCCTGTGCAATGCCATTAATCAGATTGCCCAGCATACGCGCCGCCTGCTCAGGATCATCTATTTGCAACTCGCCGCGTGCACACGCAGCACGCAAACATCGTTCCAGCGGATGATAGATCTGAATCGCGACTTGCTGCCTGAGATAGTCCGACATCTTTTCCAGGCGATGGCACTCGGCCATCACCAGTCGATAAAATTGTACCGAACGTTGTTGCACCGAATGCGCGACCATGCGCTGCGCGATGGCTTCCAGCGCTTGCGCGACCGGTAATGCAAACACCTCTTCTGCGAACACCTGATTGCGCAACTGCTCAAGCTCGCGCTGCAGGACGGCAATCAGCAAGCCTTCCTTATTACCAAACAATTGGTAGGCAGTCGAAGCCGAACCACCGGCCTGACGCACGATCTCCTGCATCGACACATCGGCATAACCGAATTCGAGGAAGGCATCCGCTGCCGTTTCCAGCAGGCGCTGACGACGTGCCTCCCCTTTCTGGGTAGGTGCAACTCGGCTGGATTCGGATGCGACAACAGACATGATGGCAGCGGGTACTAAAGTCAGATTAAACAGTAATGTACACTACATTACACAAAATAATGACTTTCTTGCTACGCTGCACTCGGATAACAGATGCTTGTTGTCAGGTGTCGACCAGGCGCACCAGGGCTATCGCTGCGCGACTATGGAATACATCAAGGGTATGCGCGGCATACCGGTTGGCGGCACCATGCGCCGTCCACCACTATCCTGCATGCCGTCAAAACCTTTCCAGCCATTGGCGTAAGGGTACTCATCCAGCCGTGCTACGCATAAACCAGCCTGGCTCAAGGCCGTGGTCACCTGCCCCACACCCCAGGTAAATTCATGGCTGGCATGCGGGTTCACAAAGTCTTGCTCACCTGCCTGATACTCTCCCACCGCCAGGCCATCACCGGATTCCGCCACATAATCACTGACCCCACTCTCAGCCAGCGGCGCAGTATTGAAGTAGTCGTAGCACATCGTCCAGTCTTGATCAAAGACCATCGCATATGGATGGAATTCGATAAACACAAAGCGCCCTCCAGGTTTCAACACGCGTGCAATACCCTGCGCCCACGCATTTAAATCCGATAACCAGCATAAGGTGCCATAGGAACTGAAGACCAGGTCGACACTTGATTCAGCGGCATGCGCCAGGTAATCAAATACATCAGCCCGCTCAAAGCGTGCAGGTATGCCGGCATCAGCAGCAAGCTGCGTGGCGAAATCAATTGCTACATCCGAGATGTCTACACCGGTGATATCCGCACCCAGACGGGCGATACTCAAAGTATCCTGTCCGGCATTGCATTGCAGGTGCAAGGCCTTGAGGCCGTGCACCTCGCCGAGCAGTGCTAACTCTTCAGGGAATAAGGTAGAACCACCATTGCGGAAAAACTGCGCCTGGTCGCCCTTATGGCTATTGTGCGCGCGCGTTGCTGCATTCCAGGAGAGTCGGTTAGCTTCATGTAAATCTTTACGCATATCATTTTTGATCGAAGCTCAGTCCGATAAAGGCTGGCTAGCTAGTCGCTACGCTCTGCTGTTCCGCCTTCTTATCGACAGTCTGTTCGTCTTCCTTCTTATCTTTATCGTTATCCAGTGAGACACCCTGCGTCAGCATATATTTGGCATAGGCTTCCAGCAAGGCCGCCATGAAGGACTCTTCCGTTTTGACCGGCCCCCAGCCTTTGTCCGTCAATTCTTCGACCTTGAGGTCCTGGCCGTCGAATTTGACGCTGAGGGCTTTGGGATCCTGCGCATCTTCGAAATCCTTGAGGAATTTTTTCACAGATGAGGACGGGTGATCGCCAGCGAAGGCATTCATTGCACTCTTCAATGCGGCATCGCGCCCCATGGTGGCGGAACCGATCGCACCATCAAAGCCACTGCTGAGTGATGGATGATCGGCCAGCATTTTTTTGAACTGGGTATTGCGCGGATCACCGCTGAGCTCGTAACCATTCGCGCCTGCAGTGACACGCAAGACCGGCGGCACATTGATACCGTATGCCTTCAATGCATTACTCAAGTCCGTTGCGAAGTTAGCAGAGTTAGTCGCGCCGACCGGTGTTACCGCCGACAGGCTTTGCGCGATCTGCACATTGTTATTCGCCGTTGTACCCAGGACATCGGCGAACTGTGTGCTCGGTGTTTTTCTATACTGGGTAAAGGTGTTTTGTAGTGCCGCTATATTATCCAGATTGATTCTCGTCACGTCCGTGCTCCTGTCTGATGTTATAAGCCGGCAGTGGAATGCACAGTGGCCAGCGCCACTATTGTGACTATGGATAAAAGCGCCATCATCTTTGAACAAAGGGGTATACACCCGTCAACTCCGGATTTGCTATGCACGGATGCTGTGCTAACTACGCTTATTTGTCGGAGAAGTAGCGCGCCGGTGACTTGCCTAATGCTTTCTTGAACATCGTGATGAATGCACTGACCGAGTCATAGCCGAGGTCTTCCGATACACGCTGCACCGTCGCGCCGGATGCCAGGCGTTGCAGGGCAATGATCAAATGTAATTGACGCCGCCAGCGGCCAAAGGTCATACCTGTTTCGTGCAGTACCAGCCGCGCCAGTGTCCGTTCGCTCATCGCGAAGCGTTCACCCCACTCGGCCACCGTGCTGCGATCATCTGGCTGCTGGGTCAGGGCACTGGCAATCTGGCGCAGGCGCGCATGATCAGAAACTGGTAAATGCAATTGCTCGGTCGGCATCAGGGTCAGCTCACTCAGCAGCACTTCAACTAGCCGCGCGGTATGGCTGTCCGGCGCATACTCTTGCGAGGTATCGGCCAGATGCAAAATCATTTCGCGTATCAATGGCGTCAACGCCAGTGTCGCGCACTCAGTCGGCAACTGCGCCGCACCGGGTTCGACGAACAGGAAACATAAACGCGCATTCGCCGTGGTGCGATTGCTGTGCGGCATGCCACCGGGTATCCAGACCCCGCATTGCGGTGGCACCATCCACAAACCACCCGGCACTTCGCAAGTAACGCCGCCATGCAAGGCCACCACCAATTGTCCCTTGCGGTGCAAATGAACCGGCGACTCACATTCCGATCCTTCGGTATCGATGCGCAAGGCGGTCGCAGGCTGTGACAGGCGATCTGCGTTGTAATCTATGGAGCCCAGCAAAGTGACCATACGGGAATTTGACTGTTTTTAGATATTAATTGTCATTATCCACAAATTCTTTAAAGCCGTTGCAGATTAAGCTGGAGGCAGTGATTTTTCAGCGAGATATCGTCGTGAAACAGCATTCCACAGCCTCAGCACCCACCACAGCACAACTGGCCAGCCCGGCCCTGCTGCTGTTTGGCATCCTGCTCATCGCCACCAACCTGCGCGTGCCGTTTACCAGCGTCGCGCCGCTGATCGACGGCATACGCAGTGATCTCGGCCTGAGCTCAAGTGCGGCTGGTTTGCTGATTACTTTGCCGCTGCTGGCTTTTGCAGCAGTATCTCCGTTCGGCTCTACCGTCGCGAAAAAATTCGGTATTGAACGTTCACTCCTTGCCGCCCTGCTGACCATCGCGGCCGGTATTCTGTTGCGCTCGGCAGGTACGGCATGGGCTTTATATCTCGGTACATGGATCATAGGCAGCGGTATCGCCATCGGCAACGTGCTCTTGCCCGGTTTGCTAAAACGCAGCTTCCCTGACCAGATCACCAAATTCACCGCCATCTATGTATTAACCATGGGTGTGGCTTCGGCACTCGGTTCGGTCTTTGCGATTCCTCTGGCAGGACTCTCGGACTATGGCTGGCGCTTTGCGATGGTGGCGTTAATCGTCCTGCCCCTGCTCAGTGCTGTCATCTGGCTGCCGCAATTAAAGCGACATACTGAAGTCAGCGGCAACACCACACCACCACCGCCGTCAGCACCAGTATGGCACTCGGCGCTGGCGTGGCAGGTCAGTCTCTTCCTCGGCTTCAATTCCTTCGTCTACTACATCATGACGACCTGGTTGCCAGCCATGCTGACTGACGCCGGTTATTCCGCAGCAGAGGCCGGTAACCTGCACGGCCTGATGCAACTCGCAGCGGCAACACCAGGCTTGCTGATCGTGCCGCTGGTCGGCCGCTTCAAGGATCAGCGTGGGATTGCATTCGGTGCGTCCATGTTGACAGTCATTAGCATCGTCGGCCTGATGTTTGCACCCGGCCTGGCCGTGCTCTGGACTTGCGTGTTTGGTTTCAGTGCCGGTGCGACCCTGATCCTCGGCCTGTCCTTCGTCAGCCTGCGTGCGACCAGCAGCTTGCAGGCAGCGGCACTGTCCGGCATGGCGCAATGCATAGGCTACACACTGGCAGCAATCGGGCCGACACTGATAGGCCGTATCCATGATGCGCAAGGCAACTGGCATTCAACGCTACTGATCAGCGCCAGCGCTGCTTTCCTGATGGCTTTGTTCGGCCTATATGCCGGACGTAATCTGCACATAGGCAAGCGCGCTTAAGTCTGCCCACTAATCGGCATGCATGGTCATGCCGGTTTTTTCTGCGAGATCGTGCAAGTCCTGCCCGCTACCGACCAACAGCATACGGGTGTGCAAATCTTCGCGCACCCGACTGCTGACACGAGATCCGAGGCAACATAGCTTCTTCTCGCGCAAATCCACATAGACCAACTCATATTGCTTGCCCAGCGAACGCCACAATGCATGCGCTCCGGACGACTGTCGCGCACCGCTGATCAGGCTATGGCCACCATCCAGCCACCAGCGATAAATTGCCGTCGCGATGCCACGTCGCTGATACGGCGGCGCGTACTTCGAATGCGTGGCACGTAAATGTTTATCCTGCCGCCGATTCAGTTCTATCAGGCGATTGAAGATGGTGTAACCGGCGAGACAAACGCGCTTCACATCTTCGACATAAATGTAATGTTCGCCGTCAGCAACCCGATAGCGAAACTTCAGCCCCGGGAAATTGATATCCAGCGTCGGCAAGTCATACAAGGCATCACCGGGGCGATGCAGGCGACGGTTAATCGCATCCAGCTCTTTCTCGACTTCGGATGGCGGTAGTTGTACATCGATGCGCAGTTCCAGCAAACCGCTGGCCCACATCGATAAAGGAAAGGAAGCAAACAAGCTGCTCAATCTCACCCCCAGGTATTTCTATACGCGATACTTTTTTACACATGCCGTCCCGGTCTCAAACCAGGCACGCCCCACCCCACCATCCGCTCATCAGCCGTTGCGGCTTGCTGCTTGCATGTACTTGCGCACTGGCTTCCCATGCTTCGACCTGCACCACCAGTCCGGCATACACGCCATAGCCTTCACCGGCGCGTATTTCTTCCTGCGCCTGCAAACTCTCGCCAGCCTTGATCGAACCCTGCGCCACGATAGACTGCCCTGCCTTGATGCCCCAGTTTGCTTCCAGATGGCTGTCGCACAGTATGCTGGCACCAACCGCAATGCCATTGCCCACCCAGATGCTGTCATGCGCAGTCATCGCACCACCCACCCGTATATTCTTGTGGCAACGCAGTACGCCTTTGGTAATCAGGTCTTGGCCGACCATCAAATTGCCATCCAGCGTCAGGCTTGCACCACAGATCACTTCCCATTCGGCGCGCACATCACCACCGCTGCGGATCGCATCCTCGACTTCTATGCCCCACGCCACCTTGATATCGCCGCCCGCTTCCAATGTGCCGTCGCAACGTATGCTGCCGCCGGCCTGCACGTCTTCGCCGGCAATGATGGCCTTGCCGGCACGGATGCCACCGCCTGCACGTATCGAACGGCCAGCACGCAACACGGACGCGACTTCTATATTGCCCTGCACTTCCAGCGTGCCAGCAAACACCATCGCTTCGGCATCAATAGCGTCAACCTTCAGCACTTCATCGGTAGGGCCGAACTGCGTCAGCAACCAGCACGCATCATCTACCCGACCTGCATCGACCAGTGCATTCAACAGTGGCTGGTAATCACTACCGTCGGCATGGTTGCGCAGGAACCAGCGAAAACCATCCGCGCACGGACGCTTGTTCTTGACGAAATTTTTGGTCAGGTCCATATATCCCGCCCGGTAGAAAAGGAAATGCGTTCGGTGTCAGCAAGCTGGCAAGCATGCATATCCGTAATGTGGTCGTACTGAAACCCGGCAAGACGCTGCTTGCCGCAAATAATTGAAGACATGAGGTGATCCCAAAGCGCGGCCTGCGCCCGGATACGGGACGGCCGCTATCGCGCCTGGCTTAAGCCCGGCGATAGATGATGCGCAAATGAGAAAAAGGAAATATCGCCGGGCTTAGGAATCTGCTGCCGGCTGGAGGACGTGCTCTGCGCCCAGGAACCTGAGCGCGTGCGAAAACAGAACGGTCATCAAAGACTGTTCTGTTGCAACGTTGCTCACGGAAGTAAGGTGAAAAGACATAGACGTAAGTTTAGGCCATCTGCCAGCAAGGGTCAAACCGCGGCCCCTTGCCAGATTGTCCATGCCATCACAACCAGTACCGTTGTGCGTACACTATGCTCATCACTATCCCGGCCACAATCACAAACCAGCGCACGATGTAAGCAGGCAGTACTCGCACCAATAACCCGCCTAAATATCCTCCCAGCAAGGCACCTGTCAGCATGACCAAAGTCTCAGGCCATTGCACTGCATCCTGCATGATGAAGATAGTGACGGCCGCCAGACTCACTGCAGTGGCCAGCAAATTCTTCAATACCTTGACCTTGCGTATATCGTCAGGCTCTTGCAAAGACAGTACTGCCGTCAGTATCACGCCCAGGCCTGCACCGAAGAAACCGCCATAGATAGAAGCCGCGCCCAACACAGCCAGTCCACGCCGCTGGCCAGCTTCCGTACCAGCACGTCGTCGCTTGGCCCAGCTACTGATAGCGGGTGCAAACGCAAACAATAAAGTCGCAAATGCGATCAGCGCCGGCACCGGCAACACAAACCAACGATCAGGCAGCATCAGCAAAAGTAATGCGCCGAGCACACCGCCCGTCACACACAGCGACAAAGAGATGAGCAGATATTTATCCGGTGTCGGTAATTTCTCGCGATCAGCAAACGCCGCGATCAAATGTCCCGGTGCAACCGCCACCGCATTCGACGCATTCGCAATCACAGGTGTGAGACCGGCGGCCAGCATCACCGGGAAAGTAATCAGTGTGGCACCACCAGCCAATGCATTGATAATGCCGCCCGCAATACCGGAGATAAACAGAAGAAAAATAATCATCGCATCCATGGCCAACCTTTCCTGTATCAGGACAGGCTAACGATAGTAGGACGGATGATCTAGAACGTTTGTGACTAGCGCATGCGATTGCGGTAAGCAGCAGGCGTGACGCCAAATGCGCGGAAGAAATGGCGACCGAAATGACTCTGGTCTGCAAATCCGCAATCAGCCGCAGTCTCCGCCACGCCAGCACCATCACGCAACCGCCTGCGCGCTGCATTCAGGCGCGCAACGATGCGATAAGCATGTGGCGACATGCCGACGTCGCGTACGAATTTTCGGCTGTAAGCTTCACGGCTCAAACCGCTGGAAGCGGCAATGTCGGCGATAGACAATATGCTGTGGCGGAGCTCTTCCGTGCAGGCAACAGAACGTACGACTTGTGTCGCACCTTGTTGCGTCGCCAGCACCGACGCTATCTGCATCAATGCCGGAAATTGCTGTGCATATTCCGGCGTGTAATAAATATTCAGGCACTGCGTACCTGCAGCGACATGGGGCAAGCTGCGATGCGGCACACCCGCCGGTACGTATAGACACTGCCCCGCTTTCACATGCATGACTTCTCCATGCAATTCAAACTTCCGGCTACCAGACAGCACCAGCGTCAATTGCCCTTCATCATGAAAATGCGTACCCAAAGCCGGCGCCGCATCCCCTGTCCACAAGCCATACTCGGCAGCGCTCACGCCGCCATCACTCCAGTAAGTCCAGTATTCACGCCTGTGCATAAGATCCACCAGAAAAAATTGAGCAGAACATTTTCGGATTTCAATTCTGCATTGTTGCACACGAAAAAATATTCCGCGCACGCAATTCCGCAATTCCCACACGAGTTTAAGTGTATGTCTGATTAACCCGCGAGCCATGCTTACCTAAGATAAAACCTCCGTTTCCTACAGGAGGATGGAATGTCCAAGACAGACATGCTCGAGCAAGAGAAGCAATCCGATCTCAACAATGCCACACCCACTCCGCCACCTGATGCACAGGTGCGGCTGCGCAAGAACGCGGAGGAAAGCGACAAGCTGGATAACCCGGAGCGCACTAACGATTCAACCATAGATCCGAACAAGCCCAAGCAAGACATACTAAAAGGCTTCCACGGCGGCTAGACAATTCCAGGGGCCAGGCAAGCTGCATCCCCTCGTCCCGCTTCACCTCAAGGAGTTACTGCTATGAACAAAGATCAAGTTAAAGGCAATCTGAAACAAGCCGAAGGTGCTATCAAGGAAATGACAGGCAAGATCATCGGCAATAAAACCCTGGAAGAAAAAGGCAAGCTGGAAAAGCACGCTGGCAAAGTGCAGGAAAGCTATGGCGATATGAAAAGCAGTATTAAAAGAGAAAAGCAATACTAAAAATGGCGCCCTGGTTTAATCCGCCTGCCAAATAAAAAAATGGTGTTCAGTTCACACTGAACACCATCAAAGGTACTGCACACGAAGAGCACACAACAAGCAGATGGAACCGATCCACACGGCTCCATCCGATCACAACATCAACCTGACACTTCCTCCAGCGAACGACCTTTGGTTTCCGTTCCCATCACAATCACCACCAGTGCGGCAATACCGAAGGAAATCGCACCCAGGGTGAACACACCTGTATGTCCGGTCATAGGCAGGATCACACCCACTGCGAACGGGCCGAGCAAGGAACCCAGGCGTCCGACCGACGAAGCAAAGCCAGAACCGGTAGCACGTGAACGAGTCGGATACAGTTCCGGCGTATAGGCATACAGCACCGACCACATACCAAACAGGAAGAACTGCATGCACAGACCGGCACCTATCAATTGCGCGACCGGTGCTTGTGCGGTCGCCACCTGACCATATACATAAGCAGCACATGCACTACCTATCAGCATCAACACGCAAGTCGGTTTGCGTCCCCACTTCTCCAGCAACCAGGCAGAGAAGATAAAGCCGGGGATACCTGCCAGCGAGATATAAACGGTGTACATCACGGACTTGGTGACTTCATAACCAGCTTGCTGCAACAAGGCACCAAGCCAGGTCGTCAGGCCGTAGTAGCCGAGCAAGGCAAAGAACCACAAGGCCCACAGCATCATCGTACGTTTCGCATACACGCCATGCCACAGTTCGGCAAACAAGGCGCGCTTGTCCTGCTTGCGTGGTGCTTCATTGATGGCCGGTGCAGGCGTAGGCAAAGGTTTGCCGCCATTGGCCTTGATCACATTCTTTTCTATCTTGGTCGTTACCATGTCGGCTTCTGCATCACGACCGACCTCTTCCAGCCAGCGTGGCGATTCAGGCACGTAGCGACGCACGATGAATACAAAGACTGCAGGTATAGACAAGGCGATGAAAATACCGCGCCAGCCTATCAAAGGCAGTGTCAGGTAAGCGAGGATACCGGCAGCGATAAAGCCGAGCGGCCAGAAGCCTTCCAGGATAGCGACATATTTGCCGCGACTCTTCGCAGGTACGATTTCCGACACCATCGATAAGCCGATCGGAAATTCCATCCCCATGCCGAAGCCCAGGATCACGCGGAATATCATCAGCCAGGTCACATCCGTAGCGAAGCCGCAAGCCAGGCTGCCGACGCCCCAGAAAATCATGCTCCACTGGAAAACAGGCTTGCGTCCAAACTTATCTGCCAGCATCCCGGCAATAGCAGCACCAAGGAACATGCCGAGGAAACTGGAACTGGCCAGCAAACCGGCCTGGGTAGTGGTCAGCGCAAATTCAGCTTTGATAGACCCGAGCACAAAAGTCATAATGCCCAGATCCATCGAATCAAAGAACCAGGCGGTGGCGATAATGCCGAATAGGGAACGCTGGTAACGGGTCATGGGCAAACGCTCAAGACGCGCAGCCACGTTGGCGCGGAGGGTTACCCCGGTATGTACATCCATCTTTGTCTCCTGTTGAACCGCCGTGGCGATTCGATTGTTCTGTTCTATTTATTATGCGTAGTGTCTAAGCACGTATCGTGTCGCACTGAACTGATATATTACATGAATTCTAGTGACATTCAATGTGTTTTTTTATTTTTTATAGCAAATTGCAGATGGGAAATACGCGGCAAACTTTAATGCGCGACAGCTGCAAACAAAAAAAGAGGACTACGTAAATAGTCCTCTTTTTATTTACCTCGTCATGTGCGGGATGCCCGCACATGCAGCATCAAAAACGCTGGCGGATACCCACACCGGCACTGACACCGCTCGATTGCTCGCTCAGCTTGTCATAGCTGACGATGCTATACACATCGGTGCGCTTGGAGAAGAAGTAGTCATAACCGAGCGAAACAGTATTACGCACTATCGACGAGGTCACGTCCGTGCCGCCCAGTACTCCACTGAAATCACCCGTTGCTTTGACATTGGTCCTGGCCCACGACAGCAACACAGAGCCCTGTCCCACCGGCATGCTGGCACCGAGTTGCACTGTGTTTGACTTCAGGTCGTAACGCGCAGCGTCTGCGGCATTCAACAAATTGGTAGTTGAGTAATTCAAAGTACCGTACAGCTTGATGAACTGCATGTCATAAGCACCACCGACAAACCAGGTATCGTTCTTCGACGCGCCCAAGGTATAAGTCGCACCGGTTACCCGGTTATACGGCGTGAATGAAAACACTTGCGAAGGCCCCACCGTCGTATCAACCGGATTACCCAACTTCACGGACTGGAAGTAAGCACCGAACGAAAGCGGGCCATTTGCATACATGGTATTGGCACCATAGTTATTCTTGCTCGAATCACCGGCTTGCTCACCTAGCTGCAGGAACAGACTGGTCGTAAAACCACCCAATTTAGGCGTGACGTACATGATCTCATTGCTCCACGCCGTGTCACCTGCAACGGTGGCAGACCATGCCCGCCCGGCATAACGGCTGGACGATGTTTGCGTATGCAAACCTAAAGGCGAAAACTGGAACGAAGAACCGAACGGGTTGAATGTCAGCGACGGCACGAAGTTAGGCGCCAGATCGCGACCCAGCGACACCGTACCGAAAGAACCCGACAGTCCTACGTTGGCATCGCGGGAGAACATGGTGTCCGTGCCGAAGCGCCCCATCGCGCCGACGTCAGGACGCATAAAGCCGGTCAGTGCAAAGTGCGCCTTCAGCCCATTGCCCAGCTCTTCCGTCCCCTTGAAGCCCCACCAAGAAGTTTGCAGGCCACCACTATTCACCACCGATGTGGCGGCCGCATCACCACTGCGTTTGATGGATCCCGCATATACATCGAGCATGCCGCTGACCTGTACGCTGGTCTGCGCAAGTGCCTGTGCAGAAAACGCACACGCGAGCAGGCCCAGCACGCTGCCGACGGCAGCATGTTTTATTTGTTTCATTGTTAGTTCCTTTTTAGATAGACAAACTGATTGCTACACTCTGGTTGGCTCTTATAGTCATTTGCACCCTTTATTAGTAAGGCATCCGGAATCCACACTTCATATAATGTGGTACACCACCTTTATAAGAAAAAGAATAGGCGAGTACTCGCCTACAGAACTGACATAGCAGTTACCGTGCCAACCGGTATTCATGGTTAAAACGCGGATCTTTCACAAAACTGGTGAAAGAAGTGGAGGCACATTAGGTGGTATGCCACATTAATGTGCATTGATGGAATGGGAGCTATCTTAAAGCTACCTTGCTTCGAAGAGACCTGCGTGCCTATGGCAGCTACCTCGTTAATTGACTCAATATAAGCATACGGAACCAACTGTAACCCTGGCTGTCGTTAATAATGTTGACGCTTCGTCCTCCGCAGTTGCGCATCGAAATGCGTCACACAAGTGCATGGATGGGAATACTCATTCGTTTGTGAATGATTCGTTCTGCCGACCAAGCCCATATTGATTTCTCGTCGGCAAACGAAACTTATGGAGGCTGACATGCTTAAAAGCAAGGAAGCGATCACTATGATCGCAGTCAAGGATATACAGGTCGCAGCGGAATTTTACGAATCCACGCTTGGCCTGCAGAAGGAATCAGTTGAAGGCGGTGAGGTCATTACCTATCGTAGCGGCAGTACCAAAATCAATATATACCGGTCGCAGTATGCCGGCAGCAACAAGGCGACGACGCTGATGTGGGATGTCGGCGATGAGATTGACACCATTGCACGTACATTGAAAGACAAGGGTGTCATCTTTGAGCATTACGATTTACCCGGCCTGACACTTGAAGGTGATATTCATGCGGGCGGCGACATGAAGGTCGCCTGGTTCAGGGATCCGGATGGCAATATTCTTAGCATCGTTTCGGGGTAGTTGGTGACTCAAAAGTATAGAGCGTCACCATTCAATTTGAGTGAGCCATGGATATCGTTAAATGCCATCCCTTATAAATTGTTCCCATTTGCGATAGCGGTTCGATGAAGCTCATTAATACGTTGGACCGCATCTTTTCCGTGTGCAATGTGGGGAAGTACAATTTCGCTATCCTTCGTAAACCTATGCCCCACGCGAATGGTATACGAGCGTAACAACCAACTCCAAAAACCTGTAAAGAATACTGCTTCATCCACATCCCGCCATTTCACTCCGGAAGTTCCTTTAGACCAAGGCAAGATTCCGCTGTATACCCATACGCCCTCTTCATCCGCGTAAAGACTCACACTTCTGATTGAAAAAATTTGATAAATCGTAAGTATCAAAAAAAAGACTGCGATGACGCCCGCGACAAGATACTGCTGATACGAATATAGGGCTGTAGCGATAAGTAACGCTATTAACAGCACAGTAATTGGACGTATATATGCGGTCCAAGACATGGAGTAAACAAGGTCTGCTGAACTCGCTGAATTTGAATTTCCTAGATTTTGCGATGACATATTAATTTATTGCCGTTGAGAAAGTTGGTCGTAGTATGCCGGGAAACTAATAATTAGTAAAAGACTACGAATATAGCCAGAATTCCCTTGGAATAACGACTCATTGCCATGAACACATGAGTGTGAAAGCAAGAAAATCTAGACGCATGTTTTTAGGCTATACCCAAAAGAACTTATGAAATACTTCACAAAGAAATTGGACTCCAACTTCGGTAACCTTCTTGCAGTACGAGTGCAAAACCGGAAAACAGTCGGGAAACCGACCTAAGCGTTCCCGCAAAATATAAAAGTGCACATACCGGGGTAGCCGTGTTGAAGACTGCCAGTGTGTGAGGGCGCATCTGCTTGATCCATTTGCAGGTGCCGGTGGGTTCTTTATTGGAGAAGTGATGTCGCTCAATCTTACTGACATTTTTGAAGTAATAGGCAAACTAGTGGTCACCTTAGACCAACATCCAATCGGTGCAGCATTTCTAATCATACTTACGGCATGGATTGGAATGCTTACCTTGGTGTGGCTGCTCAAGCGGTGAATCAGAAGAACGATGAGCACTGAGGTCGCAAACAAATGAGCGGCTGCTTGTCCGTATTAACTATTCATTATTATTTCCAAATGGAAAGCATTACAATTTTGATTTTTATACGGGCTGACAAATGAAAAGATTCTTAATCGCCACACTAGTCTTGGCATTGACCGGATGCGCTTCAAAGCAACTTGCAGTCAACGATGCGAAAGGTGTTCCTTACAATCGTGTAATGAAGCCAGCGTTGCTGCAAGAGAAACCGGGGACGGTAGGAATTGTCTTCATTCGTGAAGATGCAGCAATCCAAGGCGTACTCGGGTCGCTGAACGTGTGGGTAAACGGAGAACCCCTAGCTAGCCTTCATGCTGGTGAGGCGGTACGACTCTGGATGAGTCCTGATTTGCATGTATTTAGCTTGACGACGATGACGCGAGGCTCTGAACAGTTCCGACCATCCGAACTGAAGTACGGCGAGAAAAAGGTCGAGGTGGACGCGAAGCTTACTCGTAGTTATGAAGTCAGAATTGATCTGACGACTGCCGGTTTAATGGCAGATGTCACTAGCGCTGAGGCGCGTAAATAGGTGAGTGTTCCTCTTGCCGATTCCTCCTTGATTCTCACAGAACTAGTCGCTCACGGCTGTACTCGAGACACCTTCGCGACCACCTTCCCTCCTCTATTCGAGAAGCACTACGGGAGACCGTTTGATGTCCGAGACGCCCACGACCTGATGCTTGCTGAAGGTGTCTTTAGTGAAGCCTTCGGGTGGCTTGGGGATAATGGGGTGGTCTACCGATAGGTGGCTGGAAGGGGTACCCCACGGGGGGAATACTTCCCCACATGATTATCGAGGGGTGTCTCACATTTTTTTGTTAAATTATTTCTGATTACAACTCTTTCTGTAATCGAGTTCAGTGCATCTGAAATTCATATTTCCGCCATCGATGTTGCGAATTTTCGGCTCAAATTAAAGTGATAGCTGCCTAATCATCTTTATTCCGGCCAATTTTCAGGCAAATCGAATATTTCGCGTAACGACCTCCCATCCGTATCGATTAAACGTGTTCCCTCAATGTACCGGGTAGGAAACATGTCAAAGCAATTTAGCAAAGGTATGTTAGCGGATGGATTTAGATATATTGTCGACCGACGAGAAGCAAGAGAGTAAGGCGTAAGATCGTTGAATATCCATACTGCGGAAGATCTTTTATTTTGAGGGCCATGCGGCCCTTGCCACGCTCCATTTGGAACCCTACGGGAGCCACTCCGCTCTGGATAGTCCAAGTTCTCTACCCATTGCTCTTCACCGAAAAGTGCTTGTACCTCGTCGATCGGATCTAGGTCGAATGAATCGGAATTTATGGCGATCACTAATGGCATCGTAATATCACCATATCGATTAGCCTTAGAGCTAACCGCAGCTCGAAGTGGCTCCCACGCATTAATCCATCGAAGTCCCATGCGCATAGCTCCAACTAACCTCGTTGTTGTTCCACGTCGTTCGGGCGACACCGGAAGCGCTCTAAGGGTGACCTCCCACGCCTCATGGCGCCAAGTCATCGATGGCATAGCGTCAAGACCTAATTGCGACAATCGATCTGCTAGGGCATTCGCGTCTAACGAATTCAACCATTCATGCGTAACACGAATGAGTGTGCGGGCACTTGGTTGGGTTGTAGGATTACCTTCATGCTGAACATCTACGGTGAACAAAGCATGGGGTGCACCATCCAGTAAATCGATGGTTGTATCTTTCATGGCCTCAGCTGCAGCGTCACTACCATCACGCGTACCCGCTAAAACGGCCTCTAATAAAAAATTACCCCCATCCGGCGAAGTCACTAAAAAATCCGGTCGTCTTGCAGTTCCAGTTCCCGGATCTGGATGTACAGACATTGAGAACCCGCAACGATGCAGCGTCTCGTGCAGCAACAGCTCAAATGAGGCGGAGCGGAAATTCACTTCATTTCCAGAGGTAATACGGGCGATAAGATCCCCTTGGTCGTCAAGGGGATAGTTGCGTATCGCGTTGCTGAGGCACGCCCTGACTGCAGCCATCTCTGGTCGCGCAGATCGGTCTAAAAATGCAAAACTGGACTCAGCTACCCGTTTCCTAGAGCTATCTGCGCGGATGATGTTTGAGAATGGCATTGACTCTAACGATTGAATTATGGGATATCCTGAATCGCCCCGAGTTTCTTAGACACTCGCAAGCCTCTCGAAGTACTGCTTTTCATAGTTGACGGGCGAAAGCCGGTCAGCATGATTATGACGTCGTTTGACGTTGTAGAACATCTCGATGTAATCA
>NZ_JADOEL010000003.1 GCF_015645465.1 Herminiimonas contaminans
TCCGATCTGCCAACTGCCCGAGCTGCCGCCGCCGCCGATGCCCGTCCCCAAAGATCCATTAGGGTCGTGCCAGTGCCCCTGCAGCGTGTCGGCCTTGAAGCTACCCATAGTCCTTGCATTTGCAGTGCAAACGTTATTTAAAAGGAGATTTACCCATGAAATGCATAGATGTTTTCCAAGCCGATTACAAAGGCTTTCTTTTGTTTCAAACCGTCGCAAACGAGTTGGCGCTGGCGCCAGGCGTTTTCAATCGTCCATATCTTTCCTATGACGAGCGTCCCCACGAAGCGCCGCCAGGCATGGTGAATCGCCGTAACTTGCCGATCAACGATGCCTGGGTGCTGGTCGAAGATCACCGTGATGACGTTCTGTACTACGTAGTGGCGCCTGCGACTGAAGAAAAGCCAGCCGTGATCGCCCAGTACCACCTGGACCAGCTGGTGGAGGTCGATGGTGTGCAGGTCAGCTATGACGGCGGTGGACCGATCCCGTACTGGCTCACGGATGTCGCGCCGGTACCGGCTCCAGCTCCAGCTCCAGAACAACTCACGTAAACCAAAGGAGACGCCATGGCTGAACCAACAAGCTCCACGGCTGCGATCGCGTTCGCCGGTGGGGCGATCACATTGACCGGCTCACTGATGGGCGTGCAATACGACACCCTGCTGGCCGGTTTTACTGGCGGTCTGATCTCGCTGTCGTATCAATCGGCATCCCTTTCGCCACTGCGGGTGATAGGAGGGCTGGCCGGTTCAGCACTACTGGCCGGATTCTGCGCGCCAGTTCTTGCACTCGGGGCGTTCTATTACGTGCCATGGATGCGCGACCTGGGAGATTTCCTGCGGATTGCCCTGGCCGGTCTGCTCGGCATATGCGCACATGTTTTGATTCCAGCGGCCCTGGCCTTGTTGCCTGCAGCGATCGACTGGGTCCGCGATTGGTTTCGCTCAAAGAAAGGGACGCCGCCATGATCCAACTGGTCATATCAATGCTTGCCGCCTTGGTCATCGTGATTCACGGAATTTTCTTCGTGATCAACAACATGAATCGCTTTACACCTTGTGGCATGCGCTTCGCCTGGATCCTGATCACCGCCGGTGGCATGGCCGAGCTGCTGATCCCCATTTTTTACCCGCGAAATCCGTCGATACCGGAAACGATCCTGGTCGTCGGTATCGCCGTTTTTATCCTGGCTGAACGCCGCGAACGCATTGTTTATCGGAGGCCGTTATGAGCTCAATTGCTGTAGTCGAATCAATCACCCTGGCGCAGTACTTCATGAACCGTGAACGTCTTTACGGTAGTGAGCTGACGGCCGAGTATCGGGCCAATGCTGCATTAACGGTCGAACGCATCAACAAACTGATTGCTGCTTTTTCAGCCGACGGGGTGGTGCAGGAGATCCGTCCGGACACGAAATCGCCGGTGTCGAGCGGATGGCGGCCGGGTGCGATCAATGCAGGTACCAAGGGCGCTGCGCCTCGCAGCAAGCATTTAACCTGCCAGGCATGCGATTTGTACGACCCTGATGGCGATATCGACGCCTGGGCGCTGAAGCATCCCGAAGTGCTGACAAAAATCGGCCTATGGCAAGAGCATCCTTCAGCGACCAAAACCTGGGCACATTTCCAGATCGTGCCGCCACGATCCGGCAACCGTGTTTTTTATCCTTGAGGCGGCCATGAAATTCATCGAGCCATATATCGGAATACTAAAAGCGATCGCATTCCTGGCGGTCGTCCTGGGCTTGCTGTGGGCCGGTATGCGAATAGAGCGCGCCGGCTGGGTCGAAAAGGAAAAGAAGGCGGTAGAAAAAGCCCTCGATGGTGAGCGCGAATTGCGTGCAGTGAGCGATGGCTGGACATCCGATTACATCAACCGTATAGCGAAACAACTGGAGGCCGCACGTGCAAAACCGAAAATTACCCTTGTCAATGACTGCCCTGTGCCTGCTGCTGTTGGCGGGATGCTCAACGACGCCCAGCGGATGCATGCAGATGCCGGCACTGGATCCAGTCCTGGCACAACCAGCCAGGAAGTTGATTCCGCATGCGCAGCCGAGCTCGACATCGCCAAGCGAAACTATGCCGAAGTCTGCGTCCCCAACGCCGAGCAGCTGACGGAAATCCAGACTCGCTGGGAAAAGACGCGGAAACTCATCAGCGGGAAATAGCCGGATCGACGTTACTTCAATGCGTGCGTATGGTCATTGGTCGGGATGTCGAACATTGGATGACGCAATAGACGTTGCTCGAGGCGCTGCGCTTTCAATGTCGCCAGCTGTCGTCGACCACGCGGGCTACGGGCAAGCTTTTGTGCAAGCTCTCTCCCTCGGGGGTGGTAATAGCGCATGACCATCCTTAAGTCCTTTTGCCCATTGATTTTGGCCATGTCATGAGGATCAAAGATGGTGGCAAGGACGGATGTCGATTCGTGCCGCAGGTCGTGAAGGCGCAGATCAATGAAGTAAGAGGGATTCGCACGTCGGCCATATTTACTGCATAGCGATTCGTATTTTTCCCGTGCGCGTTGCCGAGCTCGGATAAATGCCCTGGTGACCGAACCTGGCGCCATAGTGAATACTTTTCCGCGTAGCGGCTTGCCGGTCAGATAGACACGAAGTGTTTCCTTTGCAAATGGCGAAAGCGGTACCTCGCGGGAAGTGCCATTTTTTGTATTGAACAGCTTGACTACCCCGTGAACGAGGTCAATGTGTTCTCTGTAGATCCCACAGATTTCACTACGGCGCATGCTGGTCTCAGACGCCAAAACGGCGATGGTTGGCATTTCAAGCGATCGCGATGATTGGATGATCCACTGAAGCTCGTTTCTCGGGCATTCGCCTTCTGATACGCCACGGAGTTTGATTTGGTCGAAGATCCGACGATCCCGTGAATCCGCTACAGACGGTCGGCGAACCAACTGGGCAGGGTTGGCCAGCTCGGTCCAGCCCCAATCCTTGCGCAACACAGTAAAGACGTGAGACAGGAAGGCGAGTCGTCGCACTACCGTGGCGGCCGCTTTGTCCTTTAGCCATTCGTCTCGTAGTTCAATCAAGTCTGTATTGCGGATCCGATCGATAGGCCTGCCAGCCAGCCTGGTACCAAGCCACACGCGTGCAATGGAACGCTCCGCTTCCGCCCCTTTTTTTCTAATGGACACTTCGGATACGTATCTGGTGATGATTGCTGCGAGAGTGGGGATGAAAGGACGGCGAAGGCGATTGGATGGTTTCATTGAGATTTGAAAATTCTGTCTGTTGCAACAGATGGGATTGAGATGTGGCAGATCTTGATTGCGCCGGTAGAGATGGCGTCACCTCAGAAAACTAATCCGGGATGATGGTGCGGATATCCGCTTGCTCATGGGTTGTAAAGCCATGATCTTCGGCCAGCACGCGCTGCCAATCGTCGCCCAGTTTGTCGTCGCGGAGTGTCCAGGACTTGGACTCTAATCCGTAGGTGTGGATTGCCGCGTCAGGGAGTTTTTTTCGAATCAGCGAGATCAGTTTGAATGTGTCGTGATAGTTCCCACAATACGTACGGTAGCCAATGTGAACAGACCTTATTGCAGATCGACTGATCGGCAACAGGAAGCGACTGCATTCGTCAGCCGTTTCATTCGGAAGGAATTTGGCGTCAGCGTTAATCAATGTCTGAGCTGATTTGACCACGCGCACTTCTTCCTCATAGTGCCATTCACTGCTTTTATAAAGAAAAATTCGCGATAAGGCTTCAATGAAATTTTCATCAAATCTGCTTAACTGGCCAGCAAAGATATGTGCGCTTTCAGAAGCGTTGTAGTAGTCCGTTGGCTTCGACTTTGTGTAGATGATGTTGCCGTGCTTTGCAGGAAGAACGCAGGTCATCTCGTCGTTTAAGCCGGCATCATTACAGTCAATACCAAATACCAATCCAGTGTGTCCCACTCCGTAGTGTGACCACATAATCGGATTCAATGGATTGCGTGTCAGCGAAAGTATGGGGTAGCTGGTACTTATCGCATGGTAGCGGTTGTATGGACCCCAGAAAGAATCACCAGGGTGATCACCGGCTTTCGTTTCAAATGGGTCATTCAAATGAGGGCATTTGGTGAACGACAGCGCCCCGCTAGCGAGTATTTTTTTCCCAGTTGCTAGATCCACATACTTGTAAAGAATCATCGGTATATAGCCATTTATTTCTTTGTCGTCGTTGCGTAGTCGGCCATCGCATTTGCAACCTGCGCCACCGCTAGGCGATTCTCTGGCGTCATGGTGCGGTAATTGCCGAGGAGGGCGTTTTCGTCCGGCGTGGCTGGGAATAATTCGGGCTGCAGGTAACGGGAGAAAAACTGTTCGTCTACTTCTTCAATGCTGTCGGTACTCAGTATTGCGTCAGGGGCTTCAAAGAGTCTGTAAGTGCCGACATTGCCTTTTTCAATTGCTGAGAATCTTTCGGGTGTGGTGGTCACTACTCTGAATGTCTTCCGACCTCTCTTTAGACGGGTGATGGTGGCTTTACCGATCGGTGCTGCGATGACCTCAACGATGGTGTATTCCACCCGGCGCATCACTTGATGTCCGTCCGAATCTTTCCCGTCCTTGACATCAAATGATCCAGGCTGTGACAGCACTATCAGTAACCGGCGCCCGTCGGTGACCAGGGTGATGGTCCAGTGTTCTTCCAGATACTCATCAAGCAGCTCGGCTGCATCTTCATCGTTTGTTCTGGCGCTGACATAAAAGGGTGCGCCGTGACCTTCCAGTAACCAGTCCGTCCGGACATTCTCCGTACGGTGAAAACAGGCCAGTGTTTCACCGCTTAAGCCCCCGTCCAGTTTCATTACTTTTTCGATCGATCCTTTATTGACACCTATGCGCTTCGCCCACGGGTAAAGAGTGCGGCCGTCAGCGAGTAGCTCTATGCGCTGCGGAAGAGTGGTTGAAGCAATTTTCATAGACGAATTTCATGACGAGCAAAAATAGCTTTGCAATTCACCAAAAGGTGACTACAATTCCCCAAAAGATGAATATATAAAAAGTATTAGGGTTTTTATATAAAAGTTAAATCCAAGTATAGCAAACGTAACCACGACCATGACGACCAAAAAACCACTCCGTAAAGCCGCTTCATCGACTAAACCACGTGCCGTCAAGACCAAGCAAGTCATGGTCACCTTCGGCGTGCGTAGCGAAAAACTGAAAAAAGAGTTTGATCGCTTGTGGAAAAAAACAGACTTAAGCGAGGCTGGATTCGCCCGTGAGCTGATTAAAGAGGGCATCGAATTACGCCTCCTGAAGAAATAGAAAAAGCCCGTCGACCGCGCCAACGGTCGAGCGGGCTTTGTTTTTCCCCCATCCTGCCGGATGAGCTACCACTACTACATGCAACGTTTAGTGTAGCGAAACCGGCAAAAAGTTTAGGTGTTAATTTTTTGTCAGGATTCACATGTCAACAAGCAATAAGCGTCTGCGTGCCGGTCCCCCGGCCGATGTGCAGGAGGCGTTCCGCGCCACGGTCTACGATCACGGCGTGCCGGAAATGGCAGCAAAGATCGGTACGCCGACGGGCACGCTATATAACAAGTGCAACCTGAACGAAACCAGCCCACACAAACCATCCTTGTCTGATGCGGTCCTGGTCCAGGTGGTATCTGGTGATACGCGCATCGTCGAAGCAATGGCGTTCACCCTTGGCGGCACCTTCCTGAAACTCCCGACGGTCGACGGCGTATCTGACGCTGCGCTGATGGAAATGCTCTGCCAGATCCGCATTGAAGATGGCCACTTCCATTTAGAGCTGCAGAAGGCTCTGCGCGACAAGAAATTTTCAAAAGACGAATTCGCCAAGATCAAAAGCGAGGCCATGCAGTACGTCACGGCCATCCTGGAAGCCACCAAACGTATTGAGGGACTTGTCGATGACTAAGTCCCACCGCCCAATTCCGGCAACGCTTGTACGTGCCGGCATCACTCAAGTCGTCGACAACATCCCGCCAGGTATGTGCGTCGGTGGATTTGAATCCGCGTTCGTCCGTCTTTTCAAGACGGAAATTATCAAGAAGTGTTTTGTGCCGGGAGATAACCGTGTCGAGAACATGCCATCCATATCAAAAAAGCCTACCTCTGAAAGTAGTGGTCAGGGAACCGACCGACGAGGATCTGCGCGAAGCGTACGCAGCTTGCCAGCTGGACCCAAACCGCCTGCCATTCGAAAAGGCCGTAGCGATCAAGGCGATCTTCCTGGGACTAAGACACACGGCTAGAGCTGCAATTATCAGACGAGGTGGGAAATGACCTTCAAGAATTTCTGCGATGGGGTGATCGCCGTGGCCTTTGCTTTGATCGCCTTGGTACTGATGAGCGCGCTGGATCCACCACCGTTTTAAAGCATCACCGAGTACTTCCCCCGACGAAAGGGCGTCGGGTTCATTCACTAACCGCATGGAGAACCACATGCTTCACCACTATTTACCACCTGATGAGCAAAAGCAGCTCATCGATGCGGCCGGAACGTCGGCTGCATTACTAGATCGCCGCGATCATGCCTGGATGCGTGCCTTGCTGTATTCAGGCCTGCGTATACAAGAATTTGCGCTGATTAAATTGGGCACTGCTCTGACCGCGCTGCGCGGCAAGTATCTGTTCATTCCGCGTGAGGATCGTAAGGGTAAGTTCCGCGACCACAAAGTTTTCGTTACCGAGCAGCTGCGCTCTTCGCTCACTGATCTAGTCACTATCCATTTTGAAATGGTCGGCGATAGCAAGTCGAACCTCGACCACGCACTGATCATCAGCCGTCAGTCAGGGCAAAGCGGCCAGCCGATGAGCGTTCGTTCTTATCAGCTCCGCATCAAGTACTGGGCCAAGGTCGCCGGATTAACGTCGGATGTGTCACCGCACTGGCTGCGCCATACCCGGGCAATGAACATCATGCGCAATAGCCAGGCAAAGGACCCGCGCGGCGTGACGCAACAGGCGCTTGGCCATGTCTCCATCAGTAGTACTGGTATCTATACCGGTGTGCTACGCGAAGAGCTGGAGAGTGCGCTGACGCAGACGGATACGGTGCCATCCAAGCGTGTGAGCCTGAAGCAGTTGCGTGCCGACTTTGAACGGAGCGCAAGTTGATCCGTTTTAAACACACCAAAGAGGTGATAGGGCGTGAAGTCACCCACAAGGGAATGCGCGCCGGTCTGGTCACTGAAGTACGACACAACATCCCTAATGGCCGGCTCTACGCATTCGTTCAACCGCACAACCCTGGCGACAGTGAGCGTCGTTTGCCGATCGACGAACTTGAATACTTTGAAAACAAATGAACACATCAAAACTCTTTAGGCAGACAGTGAAAGCGCTTGCCGATGAATATCACCTGCGCCTGCACACGCTGACGCAGAACATGACTGCAGTCAATGAATTGAATCAGGCGTGCATAGACCTGGCGCTGCTACCGATCGTGCAGGTCAGCGACTGTGGCACCTTGCGTCTTACCGCTATGTCTGTTGGTCCTGTGGTGACTGACGAATTGTGGTCCCGTATCGCTGCGCATCGCTTTGAAGTCGGCAGCCCCCGCCTGTATGCGTCGGATCCGTCGCGCCAGCATTTCGAATCGTTCCTCAAACGCAATGGCCATAGATTCAATCTGGTCTATAGCGTCAATCGTGTGTCATCGACAGCGGCGGTGCCAGCATGAAGAAATTACTGCTCACCGACGAATCGCTCACTGCAGAAATTATCAAGGCTGCGGCGTATGCGTCGAATCAGCCTGCAAGTGATGCCATGACTGTCTTTGTTGCCCGGCTTTGTGGTGGCATTGAAAAGATCGCCCCTCAGTCGCATCGCACATTGATGGACATGCTGATCCCACCTGCATCGCGCCCAAGCAATGACGCCTGATCACTTCATTCAAGCCTGGATCCTGTTCTCCAGCAGCTTGGCTGTGGCACTGATGGTGAAGCCGAACGGCCGCTTCCATCACCACGGCTGCTGGATTGGATTGATTGGCCAGCCAGCCTGGTACTACACCAGCTGGCAGTCTGGCCAATGGGGACAGTTCCTTGCTTGTTTCGTTTTTACCGGCAGTTTCATGTTCGGCGTCTTCTGTCACTGCCGACGAATATTCAAGGGGTAACAAGATGAATAATTTTCCTGCAGGGCTCGTACGCAATTTTAACGAGCCATCTCCCGTGATCTACCGCGCTATGGATCATTTGATCGGCGCCCGTGCCGGGGTCACCCTCATGGTGCCGGTGACTGCGTCGACCGGCAAGCTTGACGACCTGGTGGATCAATGTCCGATACCGCACCTGGAGGCATCCGCAATTCTGGACGCTGACTATGCCGGTGCGGAAGTACTCGACATCGGTTGCATCGTTGCATCGAGCCGCTGGCGTCGCCTGGACCATGGTTCCAGTGTCTATGCGTTTGCGAGGCAGCTGCTTGATGCCTTCCTGGCCGATGACGGTGTGCATGCATATGACCAGGCGTGGCGTCACACGCAGATCCGACTGAGCGCCGGCGGCCAGCCTTGTCGGGTACTGATGGGACAGTCTGGCGTTCGCCTGGCACTCACTCCTGACTTTCTGGAGGGCTTCCTGTGAAGGATTCGACCATCAAAGTCAGCATGGCTATGCCTGCGATCGCCGATGCCCTGGATAAATTTATCGAGGGCGTTGCCGGTGAGCGGATCGGGTTCACCTTGTTGGTTTTTACTGACGAACGGGCTAGCTATATCAGCAACGTTCCACGCGTCGACAGCGTGCGCGAGATTAAAAATCTGCTTGCCGACTGGGAAGCAGGATTGCCAGACGTTCCAGCCCACAAGGTGCATTGATGACTAAGTCTAAGGGAATACTGAAACCACGCCATAACTGGACAGACGAGCAGATTGCAATTCTACAGAGCCGATATGCGAACGAACGAACTGCGCTCCTTGCAGCTGAAATTGGGTGTGGATTGCATGTCATTTACAAAATGGCCACCAAGCTGCAATTGAAAAAATCTGAGGAATTTCTGCAGAGTGCAGATTCTGGTCGTATCAAAAATTTGACATCGATTGGTGCGCAGTATCGATTTCCGAAAGGGCACCAGCCGGCGAACAAAGGCAAGAAAATGCCGGGCTTCGCACCTGGTCGAATGGCCGAGACGCAGTATGCCAAAGGAAATGTGCCCCCCAATTACCTTCCACTCGGTAGTGAACGGTATTCGAAGGAAGGCTACCTGCAACGCAAGATGACAGATACCGGCTACCCGCCGAAAGACTGGGTACCAGTGCATTGGCTGCTTTGGATTCAGCATAACGGCCCGATTCCTTCGGGTCATCGTGTTTGCTTTAAAGACAGAAATAAGAAAAACATCGTTATTGAAAATCTCGAATTGCTTTCGGTTGCAGAAATGATGAAACGCAACTCAAGGCATAACTATCCAGCGGAAATTAACGAAGTAATTTACGCACGCGCAAGCCTAACCAGACATATCAATAAGAGGTTGAAAAATGAGCGAACAGAAAACGATAAGTGACCTTCGGGCAATGTTATTTGAAACGATCGCGGCGGTGAAAGATGGAACGCTGGAGATAGAAAAGGCGAAGGTTATTTCTGAACTGTCGCAGGTCATGGTCAATACCGCCAAGGCCGAAGTCGACAATGCAAAAGCGACCGGTGGCGTCGGTAGCGGCTTCCTGGAGTCCGCACCGGTGGCTGTGCCAGATGGTGCGCTTCCAAATGGCATCACCGGTATCACGCGCCATGTGTTGCGGGGATGATCATGACTCACACGTGTCACATCCCCAATTGTTCGAAACCAGTCAAACCGGAACTGCTCATGTGCCTGGTCCACTGGCGCATGGTTCCTGAAGCATTGAAACGTGACGTGTGGAAGTGCTATCGCCGCGGCCAGTGCGATGACAAAAAGCCTTCGATCGAATACATGGCGGCCGCGCGTGCCGCAATCGACGCCGTTCAAACCAAACTACAACTGAAAGCAGATCGTAATGGCTCTCTCCCGCTTATTTAAGTTCGCTGTATCGAAGCGTGAACTGGTGATGGTAAAGCACTCGGTGTGCTTGAAACCCAATACAGCCGTGTTGCTGACACCAAGGGATCGCAACGGCATTGAATCGAGACCGCAAGGTGTCATTGTCAGTTGGTTGTTCTGGCAGCTGCGTATCGATTTTAAATTCTAATTTTTAAGGAAACGATCATGGATAAAACATCGAAGAAGATTTTGGGGGCGCCAGCTGTTGGCCAGGAAGATAAAGAACAAGCCGCTGCTATTTTTCAGGCCGCACGTGAAGAACGCGAACAAGCTCAGAAGGCTTTACCTAACATCCGCCGCGATGGCCGGGATGCGCTTGTCAGATTGGTGAACATTGCACGGGGTGATTCGGGGCAGTGCCGCCATGTCGCGGTGTTCCTTCTCAGTCTGTACAACGGCAGTCGATTCAAATTCGATCTTACTGATTTTCGTTGCTTAGACAAGTCGATATTTGACGACTGCATGGCTGTGCTGAAAATGGATCGCACACCTGCGATGGAAGTGCATATGTATTTCGAAAATGGCGGTGAGATTTGGGAGCAATTAGCCAGGGATTGGCTTGTTCCTGATCGCCGGAAGTTACGTCTCGCTTTGTGTACTGCGTCGTTCACCGGTTATGACAAAGAACAAAATGCAATCAACGAGAAGTTAGTCGCAGATTACTTGGCCAGCCGCGCAATCTGAAGCCACACACAAATTCAAAAGAGACGTAATGGCTTCCATAAAAGAATTACAAAACAGAATTGATCTTCATGATTTGGCTGATCGCCTCGGATTAAAGCGAGGAAAGGGCGCCAATGCGAACTATCACAGTCCGCATCATCCTGATAAAAGCCCCTCGATCGGAATCAAGAAAGATGGCAGGTCCTTTGTGGATTACAGCGGTGGCGATTCGCCACACAGCAAAGGATCATGCATTGATCTGATCATGTGGGTGCAGGGCATCACCGATATCGGTGAAGCAATGAGTGAGCTGCACGATATGTACGCAATCCCACGTGACAAGAAACAGCAACCGGATGATCCACCTGCAGAGAAATCGCTTGCCGAATTTATAGCCGATCGCTGTATTGGCCAGGCACTGGAGGTGCGCGAGTACTTGAACGGCCGCGGCATCAGCGACTTGGTTATCGATCGCGCTATCAAGGCGAAGACACTCGGGTTTAATTCGCATACGTCGAAGAAGGTGAAATCAGGCGAGGTCGGCCACGGTGGTCCTGCAGCTGCTTTCATTGTCCGCCACCCGACGACTAATGCCGTGCTTTCGGTGGATCTGCGCTTTCTGGATCCAGCGATTAACGGCGACGTTAAAACTCAGTCCCATGGTGAAAAGTTCGGCGTGCTGTGGTGCAGCGACTGGAAGCGCCTGAAAGGGGCTGCACGCGTTTATATCGTCGAGTCCGCTACGAATGCATTGTCGATCGAGACGGCCGACCCGAAAGCCGTCGTGATCGCCTTGCGCGGCCTGGGTAATGTGGATTTGTGCGATTGGTCCTTCCTTCGCGGCAAGCACGTGATCATTTGCCTGGATAACGATCAACCATTTGCCGACGGCCACAAAATGGCTGGCCATCGCCCGGGCCCGGAAGCTGCCTGGAAACTCATCGAGAAGATGGTGTCCTTGAACATCGGGGCCATGCTGGTCGACCAGGTGGACTGGAAGGACGAGGACGACGAGCCGATCAATGATGTCAATGACATGCTGAAGGACATTGGTCCGGAGAAGCTGCGCGCTGCGCTGGATAAGTTCGAACCGTGGCTGATACCTGGTCTGCCAGCTGAAGCAGGAACACAGGGTAAGAAACGTGTTTACCTTCCTGGCCATGATTTTGCGCAGTACTGGAAGTTTCGCGTACGGACTGATTTCACGAACTACATAGGAAAGACTGAAGAGAAGGACGGCGAGGACGGCGAGAAAATCAAAACACCGATTTACATGGACCTGGCCGGGTTCCGGGTTGCTTCGCTTTCGCGGGTGTCGGTGGCCAGCGCCACGTCGACCATGACCGGGGATCCGGACAACCAGCCGGCGGTCTACTTTTCTGTCTCGGTACAGACGCCTCGCCATGGGCCTGTGCTGCAGCGCCGCGTGATGCAGGACGAGCAGCTGCACAACATCGACGGCTGGAAGAAGTTCGGACCGGTGTGGAATCCTGGCACGTTCTCGCGCATGGTCAACATCCTGGAGCGGACTGCGGATCTCGGTGCCAGGCACGCCGCCAACTTTGTCGGCCTGGCATGGCGTGATGGTGAGCTGATCGTCAACGAAGGGCCGGATTGCTACTTTACCGAGCCGGACAAGCAATGTCCGTATCACAATTTGACCTTCCCGACCGGTACCAAGCGCGAGGCGCGCCAGGTCATCACAGCCTTCCAGGGCACGTTTAAACGGAATGCGGCGTTACTTCCCTTGGTCTGGTCGCTTGGAGGGCACCTGAAGGCGCTCCTGGGCTTCTGGCCACACATGATGATCCAGTCTGACAAAGGGTCCGGCAAGTCGACCCTGATCAAGCGCCTAGAGCGTGCGATCGGTATGACTATGTTCTCCGGCCAGTCGCTGCAGACAGAATTCCGCTTGCTGACATCGATTAGCCATACTTCCCACCCGGTCGGGTGGGAAGAACTGTCCGCACGCCGGCAGGAAGTGATCGACAAGGCCGTCGGCATGCTGCAAGAGAATTATCAGTACACCGTGACCAGGCGCGGTACCGACATGACCGAGTACTTGCTGGCAGCGCCCGTGCTGCTGGCCGGTGAGGATGTGCCGGTCCGTTCGCTCCTGGGCAAGATCATCCGCACCGATCTGACGGGCAAGAAGGGGCCGATGATGCCGGACGATCTGCCGCGCTTCCCGGTCCGTAGCTGGCTGGAGTTCCTGGCCAAGCTGTCCAAGGCTGAAGTTCTGGAGCGATATCGCCAGGTGCGCGAGATGTGCCTTGGCGCATCCCGCGCAAGTGGTGATGACGATGGTGCCCTGCGTATGTCGGGCAATTACGCCGCGGTTTTCCTTTCTTGGCAGCTGCTGTGTGAATACGCCGGCATCCCGCCTGACCAGGGGGACTTTGACGGGGATCTGTTCGAAACGATGAACCGCCATATCGGCGAAACCAGCGCCGACCGTGAGCCGTGGGTATGGATCATGGAAACAGCGCTGTCTGAGATTGCTGCCGGCCGCTTCAGTTATCCGCATGCCTGGGAAACCGTAGGGGAGCCGCGCCTGCTTGTCCGGACCAGCCACATCATGGATCACATATCCAGCTCGTCAGCACTGCGTGAGAAGTGGAACGGTTTGCCGGTGAAAAGCGATCGCGTTTTCAAAAAACAAATGATCAACGCCGGCGTCATCGATGGCGAACCGTGTGAGCGGACGATCCATAACAGGCGTGTTTCTAACCTGCAGGCGATGCCGTTGGCCAAGCTGGAGCAGTTTGGCTTGTTCGCTACACCTACATCAGTGAAGGAGGATTGATGAAAGCCATATTGAGTACCGTGGTCCGATGGTTTTGGATCGGGTTTTACATTTTTGCGGCGCTGTCAGTGGTTGCCGTGTTCACCATATGCGGGATGGCAATTTAGAGATATGAGCGAAAACACAAAAATAGAATGGGCAGATCACACATTCAACCCGTGGGAAGGCTGCCAGAAAGTGGGGCCTGGCTGTGATCATTGCTATGCAGAGTCGCGCAATGCTCGGTTTGGTGCTGGCACAGCCATCAATTGGGGGCCTGGCGCGCCGCGCCGTCGTACCAGCGTCAGCAACTGGAACAAGCCAGTCATTTGGAACAAGAAACCCTTTTTCCAGTGCGAAGGCTGTGCATGGCGCGGTCACGATGCGAATTTCGCTGGTGGGACACTCACTGAAGGGTTGCCTTCTTGTCCTTCCTGCGACGACATGCGCTTGAAATTGGCACGCCCTCGCGTCTTCTGTGCGTCCCTCGCAGACGTATTCGATAACGAGGTACCACAGCGTTGGCGTCAGGATTTGTTCGATTTGATAACCGACACACCGAATTTGGACTGGCTATTGCTGACGAAGCGTATCGGCAACGCCAAGAAAATGCTCAACGATGTCGCCATGTGCCGTGGTGCACTGCTGACAGCGAATGATGAGTATCGGCCACCAGCGAACGTATGGATCGGCGCGACGATCGTCAATCAAGAGGAAGCCGATCGAGACATTCCAAAACTCTTGTCAGTGCCAGCTGAAAAGCGCTTCTTGAGCATGGAACCACTGTTAAGCCACGTTGATCTGACCGCCGCATATCTGCCGTGTGAAACGAGCCGTGACGGAATCGGAATGGATCCGGAGACTGGCGCGCATGAGTGCTGCAGCGAGTGTGACTACACCGGTATCGGCCCGGAAATGGGTATCGACTGGGTGATTGCAGGTGGCGAAAGTGGACCCGGCGCACGCCCAATGCACCCGAGCTGGATCCGTAGCTTACGCGACCAATGTGTTGCGGCCGAGGTGCCGTTTTTGTTCAAGCAATGGGGCGAGTACTGCGGCGACAGTGCATTTCGAGCTCCAGCTCGTCGCTGGACGATGATGGATCGGAATGGTGTGACGCTTCAGCAAGCCGGCAGCACTGCACGAATGGGATCTATCACCCACGTGGCGAAAGTCGGCAAGGTGGCCGCTGGCCGGCTTCTGGATGGCCGCGAATGGAACGAGGTGCCGCAATGAAGGCGCTATCCATTCGCCAGCCCTGGGCCTGGCTTATCGTCAATGCAGACCTGTATCCGGATCCTAAGCGCATTGAGAACCGCACCTGGTCAACCAAATTACGTAACCAGATCCTGATACATGCAGGTTTGAAGTTCGATCGCGCCGGCTATGACAGCGTCGTGGCCAGCCGTCCTGACCTGGTCGACGTCATGCCGGCACCGGCTGATTTCGAGCGCGGTGGCTTTGTAGGCATCGCGACGGTCGTGGACTGCGTTACAGAGTCGGATAGTTCCTGGTTCTTCGGGCCGCATGGGTTTGTTCTGGCTGATGTTGCGCCTTTTGCATTCAGTCCCCACCGCGGCCAACTTGGCTTCTTTGAGGTGCCAGCCATACCGAAAACCGCGTTTCCCGGCCTCTGGCGTACGTTCAGGGGCATGCCGTTCCAGGTATCGCTCAACGATATAGCGTCCTCGTGTTTTACGGTGCCGAACCTATCAGGGAGATTCCCTCATGAATGATAACTACGTCGCGCCCAATGGCGCTGCATACGCGCTCAAGATCGCCACACCGTCACCGGAGGTACTGCAGCGCCGGTTGAAGAGTGGAATCTACAACTATGACATCGACCAGCTGCAGAAGCGCTGCTCCAAGTGTCGCGACCACTGGCCAGCTGATTCCGAATTCTTCTTTGCAGAGAAATGCAGCGCTGACGGCCTGAGTGAATGGTATAAGGCCTGCTACAAGGACTGGCGCTATCCGAAAGGCCGTAAGGCAGCGGTCGATGCGTCGGCCCCGCTGCCTTCAGCGCCGGCCGTTGCCCACGATTCTGCAACACAGTGACGGCCGTGCCTACTGCCGAGCAGTCTTCCCCCGTACCCCCTGCAAAGAATCAGGGCGGGAACAAGAGCCAAGCTTCAAGGGAAGGGGGGCGATATAGCCAAATTCTATCGATGGGAGCCACGCAGAGCGCAAATAAGCTGTGGATTTCAGTGGATAACTTGCTAAGTCATTGTTTTTAGAAAGGGTTGCTCCCACAGGTCATGTGTGTTTTTCCATGAAATAGATTCAATTTTCCATAGGTGGCAAAAATTGAATGCTCGTTCTTTATCTCTTTATTTCTCTCTCTAAATAATTGAATAGAAAGAAGAATAAGAGGAGAGGAAACGCAAAAAACACCGAGGGAGTGTATCCACAGGTTAACGATGGCAATCCACAGGTAAACCGAATGCACAAAAAAGCGTCCACGAATTTCAGTTACAGAAACTGCCGATTCTGTGGATGACGTAAAGCAAGCTTTTATTGTGGAATCAACGAGTTAAGCGTGCCTGGGGATGCGTCCACAGTTCCACAGCTTGCGCTGCGCCTGGTTACCTGGTGCAGACGATTATTTAGTGAGAGTGAGACGATTTGATGAATGACCTGATTCAAAAATTTAGCGACTGGAAGCGGCACAACGAAGGCAAGTCAAAGCGGACGGTCGATTCATATTCAGCTGCCCTGGTGCGCCTGGAAGTGTTCCTGGAAGGCCGTTCCCTGACTGCAGTGACGACTGACGATCTGGATCTGTACACCGGCCTCTGGCTACATAAGCAGGGTGTGATGGCAGTTGGCCGTCGACCGTATGTCGCTGCAGTGCGTGAATTCTATAAATGGCTGACAAGCAAAAAGCTGATCGAAGCCAATCCGGCCCTTTCGATTACCTATCCCACGGCCGGGCGCAAGCTGCCATCCATGATGTCGCTGGATAGCGCAGAAAAAATTATGTGGGCGCCAGACTTCTCAACGTTCGCCGGTGTCCGTGATGCTGCAATCCTGTCGCTGCTGCTTGGCTGTGGCCTGCGCCGTGAGGGTGTCTCCTGCCTGAATGAATCGAACCTGATTACGTCCGAATACAAGGGGGATCGTCGCTACATTCTGAAGGTGATTGAAAAGGGCGATAAAGAACGATCGCTGCCGGTGCCACGTGAGGCCGATATGGTTCTGCGACTGTATCTGGAGCATGAGGATCTGCAGCGTATTGATCGTACCTTGCCTAACGGTGACAAGGTCCTGTTTGTGTCGCTTAACAACATGACAGTGCCGGCGCATGCCTATATCGGCGAAGAGCGACGTATGGCGCCGCGCGCGATATGGGAGGTGGTGCGCAAGTACGGCCGCAAAGCAGGTATTCCAGAAAGCCAAATGCACCCGCACGCATTGCGTCACCTATTCGGCACCGAGCTGGCAGAGTCGGACGTCGATCTGCTGATCAGGCAAGAGCTGCTGGGACATGAGGATCCCAAGTCGACCGCGATCTACACCCACCTGGCCATGCGCAAAAAAATGGCCGAGGCAGATCGGGCCAATCCATTTACCAAGATCCGGACGCCAGTCGGCGATCTGATTTCAAAGCTTCGCCGTCCTTCCTGACGGGATCTTAATTTTTTAGCGAGACATTGCCATGGCCGCATCCGGACATCCAAACGCCGCACACAACTCACCATATATGCGGCGTGTGCCAAAACCTTATACATGCATCTACAGAGTGACAGCTATCGATGAAATGAAGCATTCCCGCGTGCCTCCCAACTTCACCCAATAACGGCCTAACTCAGATCATGCGACATACAACTAACCCTCAAGGCTCCCTGTTCCCTGACCTTCGCGGTCTGTCAGAAAGCGAAACTGATGCGCCTGCTGCAGAGGCTACAGACGCGCCTGAACAGCATGTAAAGCGAAACTCAGCCACCGGAATTGCAATGATGGTGCAGCAGTTGACCTCCCCAGCATCACCCCTGGCACCAAGTTCTAAGAGGGTGGGGGGTCGGCAAGGAAGTAAGGCCCCGGCCGGTGGGAGGGGCGGGTACCAAGATAAATGCGATGTTTTTCAGATTCGGGCGGGGGTAAAAAAAACGGACGATCCGCGGCTCGATGAGCTGTATGCCATGGGCATGCAGCAATACTGGCTGGATGTGGCCGAGTTTTTAGGTGTGGATGCCTTCCTGGGGATGTGGCGCGTTCTTGACGCGCACCGAGACACGATGCCGGACGCCGGCGGCCGCGGCGCCTCAATGTCGCCAACGCTCAGACCATACTCAAACTACCTTAAATTTCAGAAAAACCGCTTTGTAGAAAACCTCGCACGGCAGGGAGTGCCGCCAAGCGAGATACAAAAAAGGGTGCAAACCCAGCTGTGTGAAAAGATCTCGATAAATCACATATACCGTTTGAACAAGAAGAATAAGATCAAGCGATGATCCAGAAGACAGCAATTATTTATTTACGCGTCAGCTCTGCTCAGCAAGCAAAAAGTCAGTTACCGATCGAAAGTCAATTGCAACATGCTCACGCCAAGGCGATCGAGCTTGGCGCGACTGTAGTCCGTGTTTTTACCGATAACGGAATCTCTGGACGGACTGATAAGCGGCAGGATTTCCAGGACGCTATCGCATATTGCGAGCTCTACAAACCCGACTATTTTATTGCCTGGGATACGGCGCGTTTTGCGCGCAACAGGATCGATGCTGCGATCTATAAACGGGACTTGCGCAAGATTGGTACCGATGTCGTCTATGTATCGATGTCGATCGACAGCAAAACAGACGAAGGCTGGTTTGTAGAGGCACTGCTGGAGGTGATGGACGAGAGTACTTCACGTCGCATCAGCAAAGATACCAAGCGCAGCATGATCAAAAACGCCCAGGAGGGATTTTTCAACGGTGGCCGTGTGCCATTTGGCTATCGGGTCGAGCAAGTGGGCCAGCGTCGTCGTATGGCGATTCAAGATGATGAAGCGATGCTTGTCCGTGAAATTTTTCGACTGTGCGAGAAAGGAATGGGTTCTGGTGCGATCGCAATTAGCTTGAACAAAGACGGGCGACTGAACCGCGGCAAAAAATGGGCCAAAAGCAACGTTACATATCTATTGAAAAATCAGACTTACACCGGGCATACCGTTTTTGGGCGCCGAAAGCATCACGCCCTTGCCCTGGAGCCAGAAGAGAACTGGATCCGGACAAAAAGTCATCCGGCGATTATCGAAGAAAGTACTTTTATGAAAATACAGAATGCTATTTCCGACCGTGCACCGTTGGTGGACACCGGTAGTCCGCATAGTCAGCATTTTTTCACCGGCATGATGCGTTGTGGTCAATGTGATTGCGCTATGCATATAGCTAGCGGCACCGGCCGCGGCAAGGTGTACCACTACTACATTTGCGCGAATGCAAAAAAACATCAAGGCTGCAAGGGACGCAGAGTAAATGCCACCGAAGTCGACGATTATCTGATCCAGGTCATGCTGGATGAGGTCCTGACACGTGATCGAGTGCGGACAATCGTGCGTGAAATTCAAAGTGAGGCCAGCAAGTGGTGGTCAGATCGGGAGAAGCGCCGCGCCAACATCGTCGCCGAGATCCGCATGTGTGAAAAGAAACGCAGCAAGCTTTTTGAAATTCTTGAGCTGCATGGCAAAGATGCGCCTAACCTTGGCGATTTGACGGAGCGCATGCGTGAATTGAAGCAGCAGATCGAAAACTGGGAGATAAACCTGATTGCGCTGGAAGCAGAAGCAGATCCAGTGCTTGATATCAGCGAAAAGGATATCGTTGACGCTGCAGATACATTAAGGGGATTGGTGCTGAATTGTGAGGATCCAGTGACACTACGCACATTCTTCAGCTCGTTTGTGAAGAGGGTAGTACTAGAAGCCGATAAAGTCGTTATTGAATACGACTCTTCGAAACTAATGAACCACGAAACATCCGTGGTTCATAGTAAGAATAAGTGGCTCCCCGACCTGGACTCGAACCAGGGACCTGCGGATTAACAGTCCGTCGCTCTACCGACTGAGCTATCAGGGAACAGAAGCGAGATTATGTATCAAGAACTCTCACTTGTCAAAGCTTTCGCGATAAATTTCTTTGTTTTTTGCAAAAATATTTATCGCGCTTTTACTACTACGTATTAAATGACCTTCGCGATTGCGCCAACGACGTAATCGATGTTGCGTGTGTTCAAAGCTGCGACGCAGATACGGCCAGTGTCGATAGCGTAGATCGAGTATTCGTCACGCAGGCGATTGACTTGTTCTTTGGTCAGGCCAGAGTACGAGAACATGCCGCGTTGCTGAATAACGAAGTCGAAGTTGTGCGCTGGTGCTTGCTCTTTCAACTTCTGTACGAATGCTTGACGCATGTCACGGATACGTACGCGCATGTCAGCCAGCTCTTGTTCCCACAGTGCACGCAGTTCAGGTGTTGCCAGTGCGGTTGCAACGACTTGGCCGCCGTGGATAGGTGGGTTGGAGTAGTTGGTGCGGATGACGCGTTTCAATTGCGACAGGACGCGTGCTGCTTCTTCTGCGCTGACTGCAACGATGCTCAATGCGCCTACACGTTCGCCGTACAGCGAGAACGATTTGGAGAAGGAGTTCGAAACGAATACCGGGCCGCCAGCTTCTGCGAATTGACGAACTACTTTGCCGTCGGATTCGATGCCGTCGCCAAAGCCTTGGTAAGCCATGTCGAGGAATGGGATCAGGCCGCGTTTCAATACGACTTCAATGACTTGCGCCCATTGTGCGTCGGTCAGGTCTGCGCCGGTTGGGTTGTGGCAGCAAGCGTGCAACAGAACGATGGAGCCGCTTGGGATCGAGTTCAGGGTGTCCAGCATGCCGCTGAAGTTCACGCCGCGGGTTGCTGCGTCGTAGTATGGGTAGTTGTTAACTACGAAGCCAGCCGATTCAAACAGTGCGCGGTGGTTTTCCCAGCTTGGATCGCTGATCCAGACTTGTGCATTAGGTGCGAAGCGTTTCAGGAAGTCAGCGCCCAGTTTCAATGCGCCGGTGCCGCCGATTGCTTGCGCGGTCACTGCACGTTTTTCCTTGACTACTGCGCTATCGGCACCAAATACGAGTTCTTGTACTGCTTTGTCGTAAGCAGCCAGGCCGTCGATAGGCAGGTAACCGCGTGGCGACAGTTTTTCTGCCAGCAGTACTTCGGCTTTACGTACGCATTCCAACAGTGGCAACTTACCGTTGTCGTCGTTGTATACGCCGACACCAAGATTGATTTTGTTTGGATTCTTGTCAGCATTGAATGCTTCGGTAATACCAAGAATCGGGTCACGGGGCGCCATTTCGATGGCGTTGAGGAGCGAAGCAGGAAGAGGTGCGTTCATCGTGATAACATCAAAAGTTAGCTGCAAACGGTGGTGTTGCAGACGGGTTGTATGAAGCGCAAGGCCAAAAGTCTTGCGGGAAATGCGACTCACTATTTTACCAAAGGTCGGATTTAAATGGCTGATTTATCCCAGGTTTCCAATCCAGTTGACGAATCGAAAATCGTTACCTTCCCGAACTCCCCGTTTCGCCTGCATCAGCCGTTCCCGCCGGCAGGGGATCAGCCGACTGCGATTGCGAAATTGGCCGAAGGCATCGAAGATGGTCTGTTTTACCAGACGCTGCTGGGCGTAACCGGTTCCGGCAAGACTTATACAGTTGCTAACGTGATCGCCCGCATGGGGCGTCCGGCCATCGTGTTTGCGCCTAACAAGACGCTGGCGGCACAGTTATATAGTGAATTCCGCGAGTTTTTCCCGGAAAACGCGGTCGAGTACTTCGTCAGTTACTACGATTATTACCAGCCGGAAGCATACGTACCGCAGCGCGACTTGTTCATTGAGAAAGATTCGTCCATCAATGAGCACATCGAGCAGATGCGCCTGTCCTGTACCAAATCGCTGATGGAACGGCGCGATGTGGTGATTATTGCGACGGTGTCGGCGATTTACGGTATCGGTAACCCGAGCGAATACCACCAGATGATCCTGACCTTGCGTGCCAAGGACAAGGTTAGCCAGCGTGATGTGATTGCGCGCCTGATCGCGATGCAATACACGCGCAACGAGGTCGATTTTGGTCGCGGTACCTTCCGCGTACGCGGCGACACTATAGATATCTTCCCGGCCGAGCATGCCGAGCTGGCGATCCGGCTGGAGATGTTTGATGACGAGATTGAAAGTTTACAGCTGTTTGACCCGCTGACCGGCCGCGTCAAACAGAAGATCCCGCGCTTTACCGTATACCCAGGTTCGCATTACGTGACGCCGCGTGCCACCGTGCTGCGCGCGATCGAAACGATTAAGGATGAATTGCGCGAGCGTCTGGAGTTCTTCCGCCAGGAAAGCAAGCTGGTAGAAGAGCAGCGCCTAGAGCAGCGTACCCGTTTCGACCTGGAAATGATGCAGGAAATCGGCTTTACCAAAGGCATCGAAAACTATTCACGCCACCTGAGCGGCGCCAAGGCGGGCGATCCGCCGCCGACGTTGGTGGACTACCTGCCGCAGGATGCGCTGATGTTTATGGATGAGTCGCACGTCCTGATGGGCCAGCTCAACGGTATGTATAACGGCGATAGGGCACGTAAAACCAATCTGGTCGATTACGGCTTCCGTTTGCCGTCGGCACTGGATAACCGGCCGCTGCGCTTCGATGAGTTCGAAGGCAAGATGCGGCAGATGGTGTTCGTCTCGGCAACACCTGCTGACTACGAGAATACACATGCCGACCAGGTGGTCGAGCAGGTGGTACGTCCTACCGGCCTGGTCGATCCGATTATCAGCGTGCGTCCGGCGTCGACTCAGGTAGATGACCTGATGTCGGAGATTACCGATCGCGTGAAGAAGAATGAGCGCGTACTGGTGACCACGCTGACCAAGCGTATGGCCGAGCAATTGACAGAGTTCCTGACGGATAACGGCGTGAAGGTGCGTTACCTGCACAGCGATATCGATACGGTTGAACGGGTCGAGATCATCCGCGATTTGCGCCTGGGTACGTTCGACGTTTTGGTCGGGATTAACTTATTGCGCGAAGGGCTGGATTTGCCTGAGGTGTCTTTGGTGGCGATTCTGGATGCGGACAAGGAAGGCTTTTTGCGTTCCGAGCGCAGCCTGATCCAGACCATAGGCCGTGCCGCGCGTAACCTGAGCGGGATGGCGATACTGTATGGCGACAAGGTCACCGACTCCATGCGCCGCGCCATCGATGAAACCGAGCGTCGTCGCGCCAAGCAGATTGCTTTCAATGCGGCGAATAACATCACGCCTATGGGTATCAAAAAGAATATCCGTGAGTTGATCGATGGCGTCTACAGTCCGCAGGAAGCGCGCCTCGAGTTGCAGGTTGCGCAGGAGCACGCCAAATATGAGGCGATGAGCGAGAAGCAGGTCAGCAAGGAAATCAAACGCCTGGAAAAACAAATGCTGGTGCATGCGAAGAACCTGGAGTTTGAAAAGGCGGCGCAGATGCGTGATCAGTTGCGCATCCTCAAAGAGCAGCTGTTTGGCGCGCCGGGCGCTGATAACGTCACACCGCTGGCGGGTAATCAATAGTGATTTAGGCTTGTGTCGGGCGAACTAGCGGCTACAATCGCTGCTTCGCCCGCTCGCTATCAAGCTATGTCGCACACAATTCCACCTACCTTTATTGCCATGCTGGATGCCGCCGACGCATCCTGGCGTCCTATTCTGCTGGCTGGCCTGCAAGCAGTACATCAGGCCGCTCCCGATTATTTGCCTACGCTGGCCGGTGATGATTTCCTGCCAAATGGTGGTCGCCTGTTTGCTGCCTTCAAGCAGCCGCTGGCCGCTGTGCACTATGTATTGGTGGGCGAGGGGCCTTATCCGCGTCCGGATAGTGCGACCGGGGTTTGCTTTATGGACGGTGCGGTGTCGTCGCTATGGTCAGACAAGGGTTTGTCCAAGCAGGTCAATCGCGCTACGTCACTGCGCAATTTCATGAAAATGCTGTTGGTAGCGGATGGTCAACTGGCGGTAGAGCAGACCACCGGCGATGCTTTGGCGGGCGTATCGCAGAAGGCGCAGGCGGAGCCGGCTAAAGTGATCCAGACCTTGCCTGAGTTGCAGGACAAGCTGACGCAGCATGGCTTCCTCTTGTTGAATGCTTCGCTGGTATTCCGCGCCCATGTCGCGCCGGTGAAGGATGCGAAAGCCTGGCTGCCGTTCCTGCAAACCGTGCTGGCGGCTTTGGCTGATCATGCGCAACGGGCAGGCCAGACCGCGCCGACGCTAGTCTTATGGGGCAAGATAGCGGTGCAATTGGAGGCTTTGCCTGAGAGCGGGCGCTTCCCGAAGAGGGCTTCCGAGCACCCGTATAACCTGAGCTTTATCGCGAATGCGGTGATGCAGGACCTGTTTGGCCCTATGCATTTATTGCAGAAATAGAGTTGTTTTAAATCAGGCTGAGCTGGCGCAGGTCGGTCGCTTCTGCTGGCTCTTTGGCTTCATTCGCCGGAGCGGCAGCACTTGCTTGTGTCGCTGCAGCTTTGCCTGGTTTTTCCGGTTTGCTTTCACGTGTAAGCAGCCGCGAAATCATGGTTTCAAAGAACGCAGGCAACGCGTGCTGATCATCATGCGCGTGGAAATGCTGGCGTATCACCATCCCATCCCACATCCCCGTCAGGAACAAGGCGGTTTGCGCCGCATCCAGTGAAGCGTCCATCTGTCCGCGCGCCTGCGCAACCCGCAGCAGGTTGGTCAGGCCCATGATCCATTCCGCTTCTATCTTGCGCAGCACCGTGCCTACGCGTTTGCTGCGCATGCCTTCTGCATAGACTTCCGTCATCAGGCTGGCGTCACCACCCGCGCGATAACGTTCTGCGAACAGGCGGGTGGTGGTGTTCAGTGCTTGCTGTAGTGATTCGGCATCGCGCATTTGCAGCAACATCGCGCGGGTCTGGCGGCGCTCATCTTCCACCATAGCTTCAATGATGGCTTCCTTGCCGGTGAAATAACGATAGACCGCACCCGGGCCGAGGCCGGTTTCAGCGCAGATTTGCTGCATGGAGGTTTGGTGGAAGCCGGTTTTGCGGAAACATTTGCCAGCTGCCTTGAGGACTTCAATTCGTTTTTTATCGGCTTTTTGGGTAGGCGATTGCGGGGTCTTGGAGATGCGTGTGGCCATTGCAGATATCGAAACGAGGTTTCAGTCAATTAACGAAGGGTCAATTATAAATTGAATATTCGTTCAAAGTCATATTTGTACTAAATCAGTGTGAAATGTGCTTTCTTCTATTGCTGTTATTTTGGGTTTTGCTCTGGAAAGTTTAATTAAATTGATTGAATAATCATTCAAATAATTATTTTGGCTAATGGTGTTTGGGGTGAATTCGGTGCTTCGGGACGGTTGCGGCTTGGGTTTGCGTGCGTCCTGCTGGCTATCGCAGGGTAATTTGCTGGCGCATAAAAACCTGATTTTTATGCGATGCAATATCTGGCTTAGTGACGCTGGTCAATGTTGTCAGGCTGGGTGGCTTATAAAATATCGACTTGGAAATGTTGGCGGAAAAGCCTTGTTGTATCCCGGCAAATCGGAAAAAGCGGGTACCTGACAGATTCAGTCAAGTTTGTTATACTTGAGTGAATCGATCAACCACTCGGTTTATTCATTCCTGTTGATCACTGGAGGCAAGATTCATGCGTTTGACGACTAAAGGACGTTTTGCTGTAACAGCAATGATTGACTTGGCATTGCGCCAGGACAATGGTCCGGTCACGCTCGCCGGAATCAGCCAGCGACAAGAGATTTCGCTGTCGTATCTGGAGCAGTTGTTTGGCAAGTTGCGCCGTCATGAAATCGTTGAATCCGTGCGCGGACCAGGTGGTGGTTACAACCTGGCGCGTCGTGCAGAAGACGTGACGGTGGCAGATATCATTATTGCCGTCGATGAACCTCTGGACGCAACGCAGTGCGGTGGCAAGGAAAATTGCCATAGCCCTGAGCATGAACACGGTGGTCGTTGCATGACGCATGACCTGTGGGCAACGCTAAATGCAAAAATGGTGGATTATCTCGATTCTGTGTCGTTAAAAGATTTGGTTGACCAGCAAAAACAAAAGATTTCTGAACAATGCGTGGTGGTTGTGCACCGCAACCACGCAGCCGTTTGATTATTGGAGCTTAAAAGATGAACGCCCCGTTAGACAAAAGCCTGATTGATACGATCAAGGCGCCGCATTTCCCGATTTATATGGATTATTCGGCGACTACGCCTATCGATCCACGGGTCGCTGACAAAATGATTCCGTACCTGCGTGAGCAGTTCGGTAATCCGGCTTCGCGCAGCCATATGTATGGCTGGACGGCTGAGAAGGCAGTGGAAGACGCACGTGAGCAAGTCGCTGCACTGGTCAACGCTGACCCACGTGAAATCATCTGGACTTCGGGCGCAACGGAAGGCAACAACCTCGCACTCAAGGGCGCGGCACAATTTTATAAAACCAAGGGCAAGCACATCATCACGGTAAAGACCGAGCACAAAGCTGTGCTGGATACCGTGCGTGAACTGGAGCGCCAGGGTTTTGAAGCAACTTATCTGCAACCGCAAGACAATGGCCTGATCACTATCGAGCAATTGGCGGAAGCGATTCGTCCTGACACCATTCTGGTATCGGTGATGCTGGTCAACAATGAAATCGGCGTGATCCAGCCTATCGATGAAATCGGCGAATTGTGCCGCAGCAAGGGCATCATCTTCCATTGCGACGCTGCACAGGCAACCGGCAAAGTGAAGATCGACCTGGAAAAATCCAAAGTCGACCTGATGACATTTACTGCACACAAAACCTACGGTCCTAAAGGTATCGGTGCCTTGTACGTACGCCGCAAACCACGCGTCCGTATCGAAGCGCAAATGCACGGCGGTGGCCATGAGCGCGGCCTGCGTTCGGGCACGCTGGCAACCCACCAGATCGTGGGCATGGGCGAAGCTTTCCGTATCGCACGTGAAGAAATGGATGAAGAAATCACCCGTATCAAGGGTTTGCGCGACCGTTTGGCCAAAGGCCTGATGGATATGGAAGAGGTCTATATCAACGGCGATATGGATCACCGCGTACCGCACAACCTCAACGTCAGCTTCAACTATGTTGAAGGCGAGTCGCTGATCATGGCAATCAAGGATCTGGCTGTTTCTTCAGGTTCGGCTTGTACTTCGGCCAGTCTGGAACCATCTTATGTATTGAGAGCGCTCGGTCGCAGCGATGAATTGGCGCACAGTTCGATTCGTTTCACTTTCGGTCGCTTTACGACGGAAGAGGACGTGGATTTCACGATCAAGCTGATCAAGGAAAAAGTCAACAAGCTGCGCGAATTGTCGCCGCTGTGGGATATGTATAAAGACGGGATCGATATCAGCACGATCCAATGGGCAGCGCACTAATATCGTTCTCATTCCTGTCGCTGAATGGCAGGAATAAGGCTTAACAAGGAGTATCAAAATGGCTTACTCAGATAAAGTTCTCGATCACTACGAAAATCCACGTAACGTGGGTGCCTTCGACAAAGGTGATGAAACCATCGGTACCGGCATGGTCGGTGCACCGGCTTGCGGCGACGTGATGAAATTGCAAATCAAGGTCGGCGCTGACGGCGTGATCCAGGATGCCAAGTTCAAAACCTACGGCTGCGGCTCGGCGATTGCTTCGTCGTCGCTGGTGACCGAATGGGTCAAAGGCAAAACCCTGGACCAAGCAATGTCGATCAAGAACACGCAAATCGCGGAAGAACTGGCTTTGCCGCCAGTCAAGATTCACTGCTCGATTCTGGCAGAAGATGCGATCAAGGCAGCAGTGCTGGACTACAAAACCAAGCACGGCGTAGCTGAATCGAAAGAAGCGGCTTAAGCTTGTTTAAGCGTCTGTGCAGCGCGTGTCCTTGCGGATGCGCGTGGCACAGTCCGGACAATCTTTTAGAGCAAAGATCATGGCAATTACACTGACTGAAAAAGCAGCGAAGCACATTACTCGCTATATGGAACGGCGCGGCAAGGGTATCGGCCTTCGTTTCGGCGTGCGCACGACCGGTTGTTCCGGTCTGGCCTACAAGCTGGAATATGTGGACGAAAGCGCCAATGAAGATAGCGTGTTTGAATCGCATGGCATCAAAGTCTTTGTCGATCCGAAGAGCTTGCCGTACATCGACGGCACCGAGCTGGACTTTGCACGTGAAGGTCTGAACGAAGGTTTTAAATTCCGCAATCCGAACGTCAAGGATGAATGCGGTTGCGGCGAAAGCTTCCGTATTTGATAGCTGGCTGCAGGGGCGTTTGCGCTCCGGCAGGAATGCCTTCTTTAGAGAGAGCCTGTCGAATGTGCGCAGGCTTTTTTATTTAATAAACCGGATATTCCCTGAGTATTCACTGATGCGATGTGTCGCATCGCACTAAAAGCCAGCCCATAGCCAGCGCACAAGCATGCAAAACCACTTCGAACTCTTCCACCTGCCGCAGCGCTTTGCCGTCGACCTGAAGGCACTGGATGGCGCGTATCACAGCGTGCAGGGCCAGGTTCACCCTGATAAGTTTGCACATGCGTCGGATGCCGAGAAACGCGTGGCGATGCAATGGGCGACCCGTGCGAATGAGGCCTATCAGACACTGAAGAGCCCGTTCAAGCGCGCGGCTTACATGTGTGAACTGAATGGTGTCGATCTGCAGGTCGAGTCCAATACCGCGATGCCGGTTGAATTCCTGATGCAACAAATGGAGTGGCGCGAAGCGCTGGACGACGCACGTGCACACAAAAGCAGTGAAGAGCTGGATGAGCTGGACAGCGCGATTCGCGCCGCACGCAAAACCACGGTAGCCGAGATCGGCACCTTGCTGGATGCGAACGACTTTACGCAAGCGGCCGGACTAGTGCGCCAGCTGATGTTCCTGGAAAAATTTGCCGAAGAAGTTTCTTATGCATTGGATGCCTTGCCGGATTGATAGGGCATGGCATCGATTGCAGTAAAACCGATTAATGCGCGTAGCTAGCAATCACGCGCTAACGATGATGGCCGCAGTATGACCGTCATCCCATCTTGAGATAAGTTACAAACGAATATGGCTCTTCTTCAAATCGCCGAACCCGGCATGTCTACCGCGCCGCATCAGCACAGGCTGGCAGTCGGTATTGATCTCGGTACTACCAATTCTCTGGTCGCGACAGTACGCAACAGTATTCCTGAAGTATTGACCGATGAAGAAGGGCGCGCCTTGCTGCCGTCCGTCGTGCACTACATGAAGAACGGTCACGCGCAAATCGGTTACAAGGCGCTGGCAGCACAAAATACTGATCCAAAAAATACGGTAGCGTCGGTCAAGCGTTTCATGGGCCGTGGTTTGAAAGACATCGCCTATGTTGAAAACCTGCCTTACGATTTCCTCGACACACCTGGCATGGTGCAGCTGAAAACCGTGGCTGGTGTCAAAAGCCCGGTAGAAATTTCCGCTGAGATCCTCGCCACTTTGCGTCAGCAGGCAGAAGATGCGCTGGGCGATGAGTTGGTCGGTGCAGTGATTACCGTGCCTGCGTATTTTGATGATGCGCAGCGCCAGGCGACCAAGGATGCAGCCAAGCTGGCTGGCTTGAACGTCTTGCGCCTGCTGAACGAACCGACCGCTGCAGCGATTGCCTACGGTCTCGATAACGGCTCTGAAGGTGTGTTCGCAGTCTACGATCTGGGTGGCGGCACCTTCGACGTATCCATACTCAAACTGACCAAGGGCGTATTTGAAGTGCTGTCTACCGGTGGCGATTCCGCGCTGGGTGGTGACGACTTCGATCATCGCCTGCTGTGCTGGATCATAGAACAAGCCAAACTGTCGCCTTTGTCCGATGAAGACCTCAGCGTCCTGATGGTGAAGTCGCGCGAAGCGAAAGAATTGCTGTCGACCAAGGCAGAAACACGCATAGATGCAGCACTGGGTTCGGGCGAAGAAGTGCACCTGACAGTGACGGCTGAAGAGTTTGTCAAAATGACGCAGCATCTGGTGGCGAAAACCATTACGCCCACCAAGAAAGCATTGCGCGATGCTGACCTGACCGTGGATGACGTCGATGGCGTTGTGATGGTGGGTGGTGCGACGCGCATGCCGCATATACGTAAAGCGGTCGGTGAGTTTTTCCAGGCTACGCCGCTGGCGAATATTGATCCGGATAAAGTCGTGGCGCTCGGCGCGGCGGTACAAGCCAATCTGTTGGCCGGTAATCGTGCCGCAGGCGACGACTGGTTGTTGCTGGATGTGATTCCTTTGTCGCTCGGTATAGAAACCATGGGTGGCCTGGTTGAAAAAGTCATTCCACGTAACTCGACCATTCCATGTGCACGCGCGCAGGAATTCACGACTTTTAAAGATGGCCAGACTGCGATGGCGATCCATATTGTGCAGGGCGAACGTGAACTGGTGAGCGATTGCCGTTCGCTGGCTCGCTTTGAATTGCGCGGCATTCCACCGATGGCTGCGGGCGCAGCACGCATACGCGTCACCTATCAGGTGGATGCGGATGGCTTGCTCTCTGTTTCTGCCCGTGAACTGCGTTCCGGCGTCGAAGCTTCGATCAGCGTCAAACCTTCGTATGGTCTGGAAGACGACCAAATCGCGCAGATGCTGCAGGATTCATTCAAGTCGGCAGATGTCGACATGGCTTTGCGTGCCTTGCGCGAAGAGCAGGTGGAAGCAGAGCGCATCGTACTGGCGACGCAATCCGCGCTGGCGGAAGATGGTGGCTTGTTGTCTGATGATGAGCGTGCATCCGTTACCGGCTTGCTGGCTGCCGTGCAGCAAAGCAGCACCGGTAACGACCATCATGCGATCAAGGCGGCAGTCGAAGCCCTGGCGCAAGGGACGGAAGAATTTGCCGCACGTCGCATGGATCGCAGCGTACGAACTGCGCTTTCTGGCAAGAAACTGGACGAAATTTGATACATCGCTCTTCATCCTGTGGGTGAAGGGTAGTCAGGCTAAGCAGTGTGCATTAAAACTTAAACTTTCGAGGTAAACCAAGTGCCCCAAATCGTTGTTCTTCCCCACCATGCTTTGTGCCCGGACGGTGCCGTAATCGAAGCGCCTGCAGGCAAATCGATATGTGATGTTTTGCTGGAAAACGATATCGATATCGAACACGCTTGCGAGAAATCCTGCGCCTGCACAACTTGCCACGTGATCGTGCGCGAGGGCTTTGCTTCGCTGAATGAAGCCGGTGAAACTGAAGAAGATTTGCTGGACAAGGCCTGGGGCCTGGAAGCCTCATCGCGCCTGTCCTGCCAGGCCATCGTAGCGGAAGAAGACCTGGTGGTTGAGATTCCACGCTATACAATTAATCATGCCAGCGAAAATCACTAAAACTTATTGCCGGGAGAGCTGATATGAAATGGACAGACACCATCCGCATTGCGGAAGAATTGAACGATAAATTCCCAAACATCGATCCTTTGACGATACGTTTTACCGACCTGCATCGCTGGGTATGTGAACTGGATGGCTTTGACGATGCACCGGATCACTCAGGTGAAAAAATCCTCGAAGCGATCCAGATGGCATGGATAGAAGAAGCGAAATAATCACTTCATTGTGACGAAAAAAAAGCGACCCGCAGGTCGCTTTTTTTATGGCCATCAAGGATTATCGTGGGCGCAGGTAACCATCAACTACGCGAACCTGGTCGCCGTTGCTCCAGTTAGGTGGGTTGTTGTATGGGAAGGTGCGGATGCGACCATCGTCCATACGGACACGCACTTCATAGGTCGTAGTGGTGCGGGTGTGTTTCTCGATTTCGTTACCGGCATAACCGCCACCGACTGCACCAGCTACTGTTGCCAGGCTGCGGCCGTTACCGTTACCGATCTGGTTACCGAGCAAGCCACCAACTACAGCACCACCGACGATACCGACACCGCTAGGTTTGGCTGCGGTTTGTACACTGCGGATGGATTCGATGCGACCGCAGTTGCTGCAAACCTGGGCTGGAGGTGCTGCTTGTGCCAGCTTGTTGCTGGAGTTTTCACGGGCTTGTGCCTGCTTCGCTGCCTTGGCGGCTGCGGCCTGGCGTTCGTCAGCTTCACGACGTGCCTGATCGGCACGTTCTTCGGCAGCTTGTGCTTCTGCTGCTTTATCAGCGGCTTCTTTTTCCAGCGCGGCGATGGCTTCTTTTTGTGAACCGGAGCTGTTTGAGTTAGGCAGCATACCGGTCATGGCGGCGATACCAACCAGACAGACCAGCAATACTGCGACAGCAGCAGCGGCGATGAGTGGGTGTATGCGACTAGTAGTGTTATTGGTTTCCATGGTTCCCCCAGCTAGTGGTTATTGTTCGAGTAGCTGCAGTATTGCGCGCTACCAGTTAAATAAAAAGCCGAAACCTGTGTCAAATGTAAGCCTATGTAACGATACACACCTGAAAACAACATTTAGTTTCTCACAATAAAAAAAGGACTGCCGAAGCAGTCCTTTTTTGTTTTCATATGGAAACTTAGTCTTCGCGACGCAGGTGCGGGAACAGCAATACGTCACGGATATTCGGCGAGTCGGTGATGATCATCATCAGGCGATCGATACCGATACCGCAGCCACCGGTCGGAGGCATGCCGTATTCCAGCGCACGGATGTAATCAGCGTCGTAGTACATCGCTTCTTCATCGCCTGCGTCCTTGGCGGCTACCTGTGCCTGGAAGCGTGCTGCCTGGTCTTCTGCATCATTCAGCTCGGAGAAGCCGTTGGCGATTTCACGACCAACCATGAACAACTCAAAGCGCTCGGTGATGCCTTCGACGGTATCCGAAGCACGTGCCAGTGGCGATACTTCAACCGGGTAATCAATGATGTATGTCGGCTCCCACAGTTGCGCTTCCGCAGTTTCTTCAAACAGTGCCAGTTGCAACGCGCCGAGGCCGGAGTGGGCATGTGGCTTGACGCCGAATTTCTTCAGTTCAGCCTTGATGAATTCGGCGTCGTGCAATTGTTCGTTGCTGTATTGCGGCGCGTATTTATTGATTGCACCGACGATGGTCAGGCGATGGAAAGGCTTCGCCAGGTCCAGTTCGCGACCGCCGTATGTCAGGGTGGCGGTGCCGTGGGCATCGATCGCTGCCTGACGGATGACGGCTTCGGTGAAGTCCATCAGCCATTTGTAATCGGTGTACGCCGCATAGAATTCCATCATCGTGAATTCCGGATTGTGGCGTATCGAGACGCCTTCATTACGGAAGTTACGGTTGATTTCAAAGACGCGATCGAAGCCGCCGACAACCAGGCGCTTCAGGTACAGCTCAGGTGCGATACGCAGGAACATTTCCATGTCGAGCGCATTGTGATGCGTCACGAAAGGCTTGGCTGCAGCGCCGCCAGGGATCGTGTGCAACATCGGTGTTTCGACTTCCATGAAGTCGTTCTCTGCCATGAAGCGGCGTATCGATGCGATCGCAGCAGTACGTGCCTTGAAGGTACGGCGTGTATCTTCATTCATGATCAGGTCGACGTAACGCTGGCGATACTTGGTTTCCTGATCGGCCAGGCCGTGGAATTTATCCGGCAATGGACGCAGCGATTTGGTCAGCAAGCGCAGTTCGGTAACCTTGATGGTCAATTCATCAGTCTTGGTTTTGAACAGGGTGCCGACTACGCCCAGGATGTCGCCGAGGTCGTAGTGATGCAGTGCCGCCATCGCCGCTTCACCGGTCAGGTCCAGCGTTGCGTAGATCTGGATACGGCCATCGGCTTTCGGTCCGGACGCATCCTGCAAGGTGGCAAATGCCGCTTTCTTGCCTGCTTCACGTTTCAACATCATGCGGCCTGCCAGCGTCACGGTGACTGGCTCGGCTTCCAGTTCTTCGCGTGTCTTGCTGTCGTACTGCGCGTGCAGGTCGGCTGCTTTATGTTGTGGACGGAAGTCGTTCGGGAACGCGATACCTTGTTCACGCAAGGTGCTCAGCTTGGCGCGGCGCTCGGCGATGATTTTGTTTTCGTCTTGCGGTAGCGCTGCTGCAGCGTCGTCGTTGTGCGTAGTCATGGGAGGCAACAATCTGTATGTAAATGTGTTTTATTGACGGAGGTACTCGGTGCTGCTTATACGCCTTGCTTCAGCGATGCGGCGATGAAATCGTCGATGTCGCCGTCGAGTACCGCCTTGGTATTGCCGGTTTCAAAGTTGGTACGCAAGTCCTTGATGCGGGACTGATCCAGTACGTAGGAACGGATCTGATGACCCCAGCCGACGTCGGTTTTGGAGTCTTCCAGCTTTTGCTGTTCGCTCATGCGATTGCGCAATTCCAGCTCAAACAGTTTGGCTTTCAGCATGTCCCATGCTTCGGCTTTGTTGCGATGCTGCGAACGGTCGTTCTGGCACTGCACGACGATGCCGGACGGAGCGTGCGTCAGACGCACAGCGGAGTCGGTTTTATTGATGTGCTGACCACCCGCGCCGGACGCACGATAGGTGTCGATGCGGACGTCGGCCGGATTGATATCGATCTCGATCGAGTCGTCGACTTCAGGGTAGACGAACAAGCTGGAGAACGAGGTGTGACGACCATTGGCCGAATCGAACGGCGATTTGCGCACCAGGCGATGCACGCCGGTTTCAGTACGCAGGAAGCCGTAGGCGTAGTCTCCTTCAACCTTGAGGGTCGCGGTTTTGATACCGGCAACCTCGCCGTCGGATTGTTCGAGGATTTCGACCTTGAAGCCTTTGCGTTCGCAATAGCGCAGGTATTGGCGCAACAACATCGATGCCCAGTCCTGCGCCTCGGTACCACCAGCACCAGCCTGGATATCGATAAAGCAGTTGTTGGCATCCATAGGATTGTTGAACATGCGGCGGAATTCCATGCCTTCAACCAGCTTCAGCAATTCCTGTGCATCGTTTTCGATGGCGACGATGGTGTCTTCGTCTTTTTCTTCACGCGCCATTTCAAACAGATCGCGCGCGTCGTTCAGCTCGGAATCAATTTTGATGAGCGTATGGACGATCGCTTCCAGCGATTTCTTTTCTTTGCCCAGGTCCTGGGCGCGTTTCTGGTCGTTCCAGACATCCGGGTCTTCGAGTTCACCGTTGACCTGGTCGAGTTTCTCTGACTTCACATCGAAGTCAAAGATACCTCCGGAGTTCGGCCGCGCGAGTCGTGAGATCGGCGAGCAGGGATTCGAGGGAATTTAAGCGTTCAGCTTCCATGATATTTCTTCAGCAATCAAACCGTGAATTATACCTGAGCTAGTGTTTGCTTTTAAGCCAGTTTCTAGGGCAAACTGGCTTGGGATATCGTTTTTTCAATATTAGGACTACTGATAAATATTATTCAGGGAGTAACAAATATGGAGCGGTCGCGACACATTTGCGCGTTTTTTTGCGTATGTGCGGTACTGACAGGCTGTTCCACGACCCCGGCGCCACGCGGGGAAGTCAAGGGGATGTCAGCCAGCGGTAAAGAGATGGCGCAGTCGGATACCAACCGGATTGCCACGATAGCCATGCGTGACAATCTGGAAAGCCTGTATCTGCTGATGGATAAGCTATACAAGCGCAATCCTGCCGAATGGCGTAAAACCGGCACCAGCCGTGAGGAAAGCATCAAGCGGGTGCGTGCTGCGGTGGAGCAGCGTCAGCCGTGGCCGGGCCTGCAGGGCCAGCGCGACATCAAGGCACTGTCCCTGGCGCTGAGTCCTGAATTCAGTGGTGACCGGGTGGCGGCGCTGATTTATGGCAGTGCCGACATGATAGTCGCCGCGCATGATGGCAAAACCGAATTTTTCCTGATCGACGGGCTGGATGCGCAGCATATCTACAATGCCGCCCGCAATATCGAAATCGCGGTGTGGCTGCTGGGCAGCCGGCGTGACAGCAATGGCAGGGTTTTGCTGCTGGCCGACGATATCAGCGAAAACGGACGCAACCTGAGCTTTGAGCGCGAATTCGGCAAGGTGGTCGGTCGACTCGACCTGATGGCCGAGTTCCTGACTGAGAAGTACCGCCGTGCCGGTATCACTTATGTGCAAAACCTGATCGGCGGTTCCTTCCTGCAATTCCTGCCAGTGCGTTGATTTTTAGTCTGCAGCCTCAGCATGCTCGACCAGCAACTGGACGCGGGTACGGCCATTGAATTCATTCGCGTCGAGACGGAAAGCGACGCGCGCACGATTCGGTAGCGAGTCTATGTGGCCGAACCAGATAGCGTCATAGCTGGCACCGTCTTTTTCCAATGTCAGCTTGAGGTGACGTTCTTTCAGGATGCGCTGGTTGACGACGCGGAACTCATCGCAAAACACTGGCGGCGCAAAGCCCTGGCCCCATACCTGGGCTTCCATCAATTCTATGAATTGCGTAGTGAAGTAAGCGGTTTCCAGCGGGCCGTCGGTTTCTACCACGCGCTCCAGCTGATTCTGATCCAGCCAGTCCTTGCCGACTGCTTCAAACGCTGCGGTAAACGCATCCAGTGCATCTGCCCGTATCGTCAAACCAGCCGCCATCGCGTGACCGCCAAATTTATCGATCAGTGTCGGAGCGTGCTTGGATACCAGATCCAGCGCGTCGCGCAAATGGAAGCCTGCAATCGAGCGACCCGAACCCTTGATCCAGCCATCTCCGGCATCGGCAAAGGTAATCGTCGGGCGGTAAAACTTGTCTTTCAGGCGTGAGGCGACGATACCGATCACGCCCTGATGCCAGCTCGGATCAAATACGCTGATGGTGGTCTTGTCTTGCGGATTGAAGTTTTCCAGCAAGAGCAGCGCGGTGTCCTGCATATCCGCTTCTATGCTGCGACGCTCGCGATTGATTTCATCGAGTTGCTGTGCGATAGCCCAGGCGCGGCCTTCGTCGTCGGTGGTCAGGCATTCTATGCCTAGCGACATGTCCGACAGGCGACCGGCGGCATTCAGGCGCGGCCCCAGTGCAAAGCCAAGATCGAACGGCGAGGCGCGACGGGCTTCACGTCCGGCCGCGCGGAACAGGGCGGCAACGCCTGCGTGCATGCGTCCGGCGCGCATGCGCTTCAAACCTTGGGCGACCAGGATGCGGTTATTGGCATCGAGTTTGACCACGTCGGCCACAGTGCCGAGTGCGACCAGGTCGAGCAGGCTATCCAGCTTGGGTTGGGTCTGTGCGTCGAAGATGCCGCGCTTGCGCATTTCTGCGCGCAAGGCGAGCAGCACGTAAAACATCACGCCTACACCTGCCAGGTTCTTGCTCGGGAAGCCGCAATCCGGCTGATTCGGATTCACGATGACGCGTGCTGCCGGCAGCGTGTCAGCGGGCAAGTGATGGTCGGTCACGACCACATCGATGCCGCGACGATTGGCTTCGGCCACGCCATCTATGCTGGCGATGCCGTTGTCGACGGTGACGATGACGTCGGGCGTTTTTTCACGGACGGCGAGGGCGACGATTTCCGGTGTCAGGCCATAGCCATATTCAAAGCGATTCGGCACGATGAAGTCGACGATGGCACCCATCGCGCGCAAACCACGCAGCGCAACCGCACAGGCGGTCGCGCCATCGCAGTCGTAGTCGGCGACGATGATGAGTTTCTTTTTAGCGGCGATCGCGTCGGCCAGGTAGCTGGCGGCCACATCTATTTGCAGCAGGCCGGGCGGCGGAATCAGTGCAGTCAGTTCGCTATTCAATTCCTTCAGGTCGAGCAAGCCGCGCGCGGCATACAGGCGCGCCATGACCGGGTGCACGCCGCTTTGTGCCATGCGTTCAGCATCGCGGAATGGATAGGGACGGGTGGTAATACGGGTCATGGTGCCAGTCGGGTGAGGGATGCTTTACGCCAGAATTTGCGCAGCGACGATTTGCTGCTGGTGATGGTCGACAAGGCGGTGTTATTGCTGAGGGTGAGGCTGAGCTGGTCTAGTTGGCCGTTTTTCAGTGCTTCCAGCAAAGGCGCAAACCAGATGCCTTCCATCGCCTGCAGGCGCATTAGCCATTCCGACCAGTCGCCAGCCATCGCCGGGGCGATGAGGCTTTCCAGTGTGAGCAGGCCGCGTTGCGGATGAGTGGCTAACAGCTCGGCGGCGGAACTCACGGCACGCTGTCTGAGCTCTGCGCCGATCAGCGGATTGCGCCCGGTGGATAAACTGAATGTTTCTTCAAATTTCTGTGCCGGAGCCGCATTGCCACTGCTTGTGGCACCCCACAGCCAAACCGAATTGACCGGTTTCAAGCCGCGCATTTCGCGTGCTTCATTGGTCGGATGGGCATGCCAATGCATTTGGACTTCGTTTTGCAGGCGACGCCAGTCACGCGCTTTTTCGCCCTTGGGCATCCAGATGTCGATGTTGTGGCCGCAGGCTGCGCCCGGAGTTGACGTCTGCAAAGCGGATAATTCATCGGCGCGCAGGAACCAGGTTTGCGCATCGCCATACAGCAGCGTCTGGCCGGTTTCGGCAAATAAAGGTTGGATGACCTCAAACAGGCTGCGCGCATCTTCTTCCGCCAGCTGCAATTGCTGGGTGTCTGTCAGGACCAGGTGATCGCGGGCGATGTGTAAATGTACAGGCTGCAGAATGAACCAGGTGCCATCTGCGCTTGGCAGGCCGTAGGCGGTCATCGCGTTGTGTGCGGCGGCGGGGCTGGTGTCGCCTGTGCTGCCCAGGCCGAATTGCCGCGCCAGCCATGTTTCATGCGGCAGGCTGCGGGCAAAGCCGTCAAATGCCAGGTGTTCGGTCAAATCGCCGCGTCCGAGCAGGGTGGCGAGTGCGGGCGTTTTCAGCTCACGCATGAGGTCGCGTGCCATTTCTTTCTGTGGCAGGGCGTACGGTAAAAGGAGTGCAAGTTGAGTCATGCCGCGATTGTAGGGCAATTGCGTGATGCACTGCTATCTGGATCGCTAATCCGGATTTGTATCTGCCGGGAACGTAAGTTGATACGGCATAGTCAATCGCTGGTACGCTTGCCGCTTTTCACCCTCGGGCTGTACTGGCAAAGGGGAATGTATGGCAAACTGCGTGCTGCATTCAGGAGCCCTCTTTGAGCATCATAAAAAACTTATCTTTCGAATGGCTGGTCGGCATACGCTATACGCGTGCCGGGCGACGCAGTGGTCGTAACAGCTTTATCTCATTCATCTCGCTGATTTCGATGGCGGGCATTGCGCTCGGCGTGGCGGCACTGATTATTGTGTTGTCGGTCATGAACGGCTTCCAGAAGGAGGTGCGTGACCGCATGCTGTCGGTGCTCTCGCATATAGAGATCTTCGAGCCGCAAGGTGCGCTGCCGGACTGGCAGGCGACTGCGCGTGAAGCCTTCACGAATAAGGAAGTGCTGGGCGCTGCACCTTATGTGGATGCCCAAGCCATGATGACGCGTGATGACACTTTGCGTGGCGTCGCGGTGCGTGGTGTGTTGCCAGCGGAAGAACCCAAGGTTTCGGATGTTGCGTCGCAAGTGCGCCAGGGTAGCCTGAATAATTTGCGTGCCGGTGAGTTCAATATCGTGCTGGGCAATGAGCTGGCCCGTAGCATGGGCGCGCAGCTGGGCGACAAGGTAACGATGATTGCGCCGCAAGGGCAGGTTACGCCGGCAGGTGTGATTCCGCGTCTCAAGCAATTTACCGTGGCTGGCATTTTCGATTCCGGTCACTTTGAATACGATTCGACGCTGGCTTTCATCCATATTAATGATGCGATGACTATGTTCAAACTGCCAGCGCCATCCGGTTTGCGCCTGAAAATCGCCGACATGCAGCGTGCGCCACAAGTCGCGATGGATTTGACGCAAGTCATCAGCGGCAATGTGCTGATACGTGACTGGTCGCGCCAGAACCGTAACTGGTTCGCTGCGGTACAAACAGAAAAACGCATGATGTTCATCATCCTGACCCTGATCATTGCGGTCGCCGCGTTTAACCTGGTGTCCACGCTGGTGATGACAGTGACCGACAAGCAGGCCGATATTGCGATCCTGCGTACCCTCGGTGCATCGCCACGCTCCATCATGAAGATCTTCATGATCCAGGGCGCTTTGGTCGGCCTGATAGGTACGGCACTGGGCGTTGGTGGTGGTGTGTTGATTGCGTCGAATATCGATGTGATCGTGCCGTTTATCGAACGCTTGCTGCACGTGCAATTCCTGCCCAAGGATATTTACCTAATTAGCGAACTGCCATCTGATCTGCGCTGGAATGATGTCTGGACCATCGGCAGTGTGGCAGTAGTACTTTCTTTTGTTGCGACGCTGTACCCAAGCTGGTGGGCTGCCCGCGTAAAACCTGCGGAGGCATTGCGTTATGAGTGATCAAGTATTGGCGTGCCGCGATCTGGCTAAGACTTTCACGCAAGGGAAGTATTCGGTCAATGTACTGAAAGGCATCAACCTGGATATCGTCAAAGGTGAGCGTGTGGCCATCGTCGGCGCTTCCGGTTCCGGCAAATCGACCTTGCTGCATTTGCTGGGTGGCCTGGATACGCCTAGTGCGGGTTCAGTAACCTTGTTGGGACAGGACTTCGCGACGCTGGATGAAAAGAAACGTGGTGACTTGCGTAACCAGTCGCTGGGCTTTGTGTATCAGTTCCATCATCTCTTACCAGAGTTTTCTGCGTTGGATAATGTTGCGATGCCCCTGATGATACGGCGTGTACCGCGTGCGGAAGCGCATGAAACAGCGCGCAAGATACTGGCACGGGTAGGGCTCGAGCATCGCGTTACACACGTACCGGGTGAGTTGTCCGGTGGTGAACGACAACGCGTGGCTTTGGCGCGCGCGCTGGTGACACAACCGGCGTGTGTACTGGCAGATGAACCTACCGGTAACCTGGACCGTGCAACTGCGCAAAAGACATTCGATCTGATGCTCGAGTTGTCGCGTACCTTGGGTACGGCGTTTATCATCGTGACGCATGATGTTGAGTTGGCGACGCACTGCGACCGGATTCTGCGTTTGTCGGATGAGGGGCTGCAGCCTTATACGGATTGATTTTCGGGATAGCTATGGATGATTTGCATTGCCATCATCTGATTGCGCATAGTTGATATGTGGGTAGATACACACTGTCATCTGGATGCGGCCGAGTTTGCAGGTGTTGAAGACGCCATTGCAGTCGAAGCGGCGCAAAGCGAGGTCGGCATGATCGTGATCCCGGCGGTTGCGCGCGATAACTTCGTGACGGTGGCCGAGCTGGCACGCAAGCATGCCAATTGCAGTTACGCCCTCGGCATCCATCCCATCTATGTGCCGCAGGCCGAGGAAAGTGATCTCGCTCTCTTGCGCGAGACAGTGGCTGCGGCCATGAACGATCCCCGTTTTGTTGCTTTGGGCGAGATAGGCCTGGATTTCTTTGTGCCTATGCTGACCACGCCGGAGATGCGTGAGAAGCAGGAATTCTTTTATGCAGAGCAACTCAAGATTGCGCGCGACTTTGACTTGCCAGTACTGCTGCATGTGCGGCGTTCGCAAGACAGCATCCTGAAATACTTGCGTCGCATCAAAGTGGTCGGCGGCATTGCCCATGCATTCAATGGCAGCTTCCAGCAAGCTGAAACCTTCATCTCACTGAATTTCAAACTCGGCTTTGGCGGCGCGATGACATTTACCCGTGCGCTGCAAATCCGGCGCATGGCGGCGACCTTGCCGATCGAAGCCATCGTGCTGGAAACCGATGCACCCGATATTTCGCCGGCCTGGCTGCACCCTGAACGCAATAGTCCTGGGCAATTGCCGCGTATAGGCCAGGTATTGGCTGAATTGCGTGAACTTCCACTGAATGAGGTCGCACACCAGACGACCGCCAATGCGCTTGCCGTGATGCCGCGGCTGGGCAGCTTTATCTAATTCCTGGTCGGCATGCGTAGTGCAATCCTTGGCTTTGTCTTGGGTGCGGCCTGGCTGCAAACGTGCGCTACGCTGCCACAATACTTCACCATCCTGCTGCTCCTGATTGCAGCCTGTGTATTGATTGCACTGGCGCGGTACTCCATCCTGAAGAAATTCAAAATGCCCTTGTTCGTGCTATTCGGCACGGCGCTGGGTTTCGTCTGGGCAGCCTTGTTCGCGCAATTTTATTTATCGCATGAATTGCCGAAGGAGCTGGAAGGCCGGGACATTACCGTGATAGGTACTGTTGCCAGCCTGCCGAATTATTTTGAGCGTGGCGTGCGCTTTAATTTTGCGGTGGAAGACGTGTTGCCAGTAGATGGTGTGGTGCCGACTATACCCGGCAAGCTGGCTTTGTCCTGGTACACCTCCTTCAATCCGGCCGATGCGACGCCGGTCAGCGAGATACATGCCGGTGAGCGCTGGCAACTGACGCTGCGACTGAAGCGTCCGCATGGCAATGCGAATCCATATGGCTTTGATTACGAGCGTTGGTTGCTGGAGCAAAATATCCGTGCCACCGGCTATGTGCGTCCGGATCAAAAAGCCGAGCTCAAGAATCAGCGACTCTCTCCATTTGTGTTTAGCTTCAACAATGTGGTTGAACGCGGTCGCGGCTGGTTGCGCTCGCGTATAGAACGAACGCTGGAGGGCAAGCCTTACGCGGGTGTGATTGTGGCGTTGGTGGTGGGGGATCAGCGTGCGATCAGTCAATCGGATTGGGCCGTATTTAACCGAACCGGTGTTTCGCACCTGATTTCCATTTCTGGTTTGCACATCACCATGATCGCGGCCATGTTTGCCGGTCTGGTCTTTGCATTGTGGCGGCGTTCTTTTTTCACCTCGGCACGACTGCCTTTGTTTTTACCTGCGCAAAAAGCCGCGGCATTGGCAGGTGGCCTGGCGGCGCTGGTGTATGTCTTGCTGGCCGGTGCTGGTGTACCTGCACAGCGTACGCTGTATATGCTGACGGTGGTGGCACTGGCCTTGTGGCACGGTCGGATTACCAACGTCTCTTATGTATTGTGTGTGGCGCTGGGCGTGGTGGTCTTGCTTGATCCGTGGGCGGTGCTGGGGCCAGGCTTCTGGTTATCGTTTGGTGCTGTCGCGGTGATCCTCTACGTCAGCGTAGGACGCGCGCGGCCACCGAGTCAGTCCGCTGGCGCACGCTGGCGTGTCGGTTTGAAGAATGCCGGCTTGACGCAATACGCAGTGACGCTAGGGCTGGTTCCATTCACCGTCCTCTTGTTTGGCCAAGCTTCGCTGGTCAGCCCGATTGCGAATGCAGTGGCGATACCACTGGTTAGTTTCTTTGTGACGCCGCTGGCACTTGCAGGCAGTGTATTGCCCGCGCCTTTGTCTGCCTGGTGTTTAGTGTCAGCGCATTTCCTGGTTGAGATGCTGGCGCAATTGCTGGGCTGGATGAGTAGCTGGCAACTGGCGGTCTGGACGGTACCGATTCCAGGCTGGTGGATGTTTGGGCTGGCCTTGTTCGGCACTCTGTGGATGCTGGCGCCACGCGGCTGGCCGGTGCGTTATCTGGGCGCGTTCGCCTGGCTGCCTTTGCTGCTCAATACTGCCACTCATCCGCGTGCTGGTGAAATGTGGGTGACGGCCTTTGATGTGGGGCAGGGTATGGCCTTACTGGTGGAAACGGAAAAACATCGCCTGCTCTACGATACCGGCCCCGTTTACTCGCCGGAATCGGATGGCGGTAATCGCGTGATCCTGCCTTATCTGCACGCGCGCGGGATTAATCGGCTCGACGCTGTGATGATTTCGCATAGCGATAATGATCATTCAGGCGGCGCTTTATCCATCCTGAAGGAAATAGAAGTTGCGCAGCTGTCGAGTTCCTTGCCGCTCGACCATCCGATAGTCAGTGCCGCGCCATCGCACCAGCGTTGTACGGCCGGGCAGGCCTGGGAGTGGGATGGGGCGCGCTTTGAAGTTTTACACCCGTCACCAGAGAGCTATGACAGCAGCAAGTGGAAGCCGAATGCGCGCAGTTGTACGTTGAAGATCAGCGTGGGTGAGTATGCAGTCCTGTTGCCGGGTGATATAGAGGCGCGGCAGGAAGCTGAGCTGGTCGCAAACCAGGGCGATAATTTGCGTGCCCATATATTGCTGGCACCGCACCATGGCAGTGGTACTTCTTCGACTGAGCCATTTTTGCGTGCCGTTGATCCGCAATACGCGGTATTCCAGGTTGGCTATCGCAACCGTTACCGCCATCCGAAGCAGGAAGTCTACGATCGCTACGGAGCGCTGGGGATCTCGCGTTTGCGCAGCGATGATACCGGCGCGATCAGCCTGCGCTTTGCCCAGCAGATGCAGGTAAGTGACTATCGCAGCGAACATGCGCGCTACTGGTACGGGCGTTGACAGGGCGTTCCGGCGGCGTTGTGATTTTTGTACTTTTGGCGGTTTTGACGGAAAGCCTTATGCCACAAGGTTTTGCCGATGCGAGCTTGCATGCGGCCGGATGGAAACCGGGGAATTTGTTTCACCGGCTTTAAATTCATCTGAAAACCTCGAAGAACCAGGTGGGTTTGCGGTATAATTTGAATTTCCCGCATGTGCCGTTCGGCACCTTCTGTAATGACCAAGTTTGTATTCGTCACTGGCGGCGTTGTGTCTTCCCTGGGTAAAGGGATAGCCGCCGCCTCTCTCGCTGCGATCCTCGAATCGCGCGGCCTCAAAGTCACTCTTCTCAAGCTCGATCCGTATATCAACGTTGATCCAGGCACGATGAGTCCGTTCCAGCACGGTGAAGTCTTCGTTACTGAAGACGGCGCTGAGACCGATCTTGATCTCGGTCACTATGAACGCTTCATCACTGCCAAGATGCGCAAGGTGAATAACTTTACGACTGGCCAGATTTATGAATCCGTAATCCGCAAGGAACGTCGCGGTGAGTATCTGGGCAAGACAGTACAGGTTATTCCGCACATCACCAACGAGATCCAGGATTACATCTATCGTGGCGCTGAAGGTTTTGATGTTGCTCTGGTGGAAATCGGTGGTACGGTCGGCGATATCGAATCGCTGCCTTTCCTTGAAGCTGCCCGTCAGTTGAGCTTGCGTGCTGGCCGTAATGCCGCTGCATTCGTACACCTGACCCTGGTTCCTTACCTGGCGTCTGCCGGTGAACTGAAAACCAAACCGACCCAGCACAGCGTGCAAAAACTGCGTGAAATCGGTATTTCGCCAGACGCCTTGCTGTGCCGCGCGGATCGCCAGATTCCGGACGACGAGCGTGCAAAGATTTCGCTGTTCTCTAACGTGCAGGAAGACGCGGTTATCTCGGTTTGGGATGCCGATACGATTTACAAGATTCCACAAATGCTGCACGACCAGGGCCTGGATCGCATCGTTTGCGAAAAACTCGCCTTGTCGCCGAAACCAGCTGATCTGTCGATCTGGACCAAGCTGGTGCACGCACTGGAAAATCCAAAGGACAGCGTCACCATCGGTATGGTCGGCAAATACGTCGACCTGACCGAGTCGTACAAATCGCTGACCGAAGCGCTGCGTCACGCCGGTATCCATACCGAAAGCCGCGTCAATATCGAATACCTGGATTCGGAAGAAATCGAAGCGACCGGCCCGCAATGCCTGGCCAAGTACGATGCGATCCTGGTACCTGGCGGCTTCGGCAAACGCGGTGTGGAAGGCAAGATTGCGTCCGCTCGTTTTGCCCGCGAAAGCAAAATCCCTTACCTCGGCATCTGCCTCGGCATGCAAGTCGCGCTGATTGAATATGCACGCGATGTAGCAGGCCTGACCAAGGCGAACTCGACCGAGTTTGATCCGGATACCGAACAGCCAGTGGTCGCACTGATCAATGAATGGCAAAACCATGACGGCAAAGTAGAGCGTCGTGATGCCAATTCTGATCTCGGCGGCACCATGCGCCTCGGCGCGCAAACCTGTGCAGTCAAGCCGGGTACGCTGGCAGCAGAAATCTATGGCAATGAAGTGACCGAGCGTCACCGTCATCGCTATGAAGCAAATAACCATTATCTTGGTCGTGTTGAAGATGCGGGCCTGATTGTTTCGGCGCGTACCCCAACCGAGTCCCTGTGTGAAATCATGGAATTGCCACGTACCGCGCATCCTTGGTATGTCGGCGTGCAGTATCACCCTGAGTTCAAGTCAACCCCGCGTGACGGACATCCGTTGTTCATCTCGTTCATCAAGGCGGCGCTGGCACACAAACATGCAGGGCAGGCCAAGAAGTAAAGGGGATTAAACCCTGCAGAGTATCGAAGCAGCTTCCATATTCATACAAACGTTAAAAGAATTTGTAATTTAGGAGAATTAGATGAGTGCAATTGTTGACATCATTGGTCGCGAAGTAATTGATTCACGCGGCAATCCGACCGTTGAATGCGATGTCTTGCTGGAATCCGGTGTCATGGGCCGTGCGGCCGTACCGTCCGGCGCGTCGACCGGTTCGCGCGAAGCAATCGAATTGCGCGATGGCGACAAGAGCCGTTATTTCGGCAAGGGCGTGTTGAAGGCATGTGAGAACATCAACACCGAAATCTCCGAAGCGATCATGGGTCTGGATGCCAATGAACAGGCTTTCCTCGACCGTACCCTGATCGACCTCGACGGTACCGAAAGCAAATCACGCCTGGGCGCAAACGCGACCCTGGCAGTGTCGATGGCAGTTGCCAAGGCAGCCGCTGAAGAATCCGGCTTGCCACTGTACCGCTACTTCGGTGGTTCGGGCGCGATGCAAATGCCTGTGCCTATGATGAACGTCATCAACGGCGGTGCCCACGCAAACAACAATCTGGATTTGCAAGAATTCATGATTATTCCAGTCGGTGCGCCTAGCTTCCGCGAAGCGATCCGCTACGGTGCGGAAGTGTTCCACACCCTGAAAAAAATCATCAATGACAAAGGCTTGCCAACTTCGGTAGGCGATGAAGGTGGTTTCGCTCCTTCGGTGGAAAACCACGAAGCAGCGATCAAACTGATCTTGCAAGCAATCGAACAAGCCGGCTACGAGCCAGGCACGCAAATCGCGTTGGGCCTGGATTGCGCAGCCAGCGAATTCTACAAGGATGGTAAATACAATCTGTCCGGCGAAGGCATGACCTTGTCGAGCGCGGACTTCACCAACCTGCTGGGCACCTGGTGCGACAAATACCCTATCATCTCGATCGAAGACGGCATGGCTGAAAACGATTGGGAAGGCTGGGCAACACTGACCAATGCATTGGGTAAAAAAGTGCAATTGGTTGGCGACGATTTGTTCGTGACCAACACCAAGATCCTGCGTGAAGGCATCCAGAAAAACATCGCCAACTCGATCCTGATCAAGATCAACCAGATCGGTACCCTGACCGAAACTTTCGCTGCGATTGAAATGGCGAAACGTGCAGGTTACACCGCTGTGATCTCGCATCGCTCGGGCGAAACCGAAGATTCGACCATTGCAGATATCGCAGTTGGTACCAATTCGCTGCAGATCAAAACCGGCTCGATGTCGCGTTCGGATCGTATGGCGAAGTACAACCAATTGTTGCGCATAGAAGAAGATCTGGGTGATATCGCGAGCTATCCAGGCCGCGGTGCATTCTACAATTTGAAGTAAGCATGATCCGGTCATGCAGCCTTGCTGTATGACCGGAATTTCCTTGTAGATGTCTGATGCGTCTCATTATTCTTTGCCTCGCAGCGCTGGTAGTGCTGATCCAATTCCCGCTGTGGCTGGGGAAGGGCGGTTGGCTGCGCGTGTGGGACCTCGATCACCAGGTGGTCGCAGCACAGAAAAAGAATGACGAGCTCAAGGCGCGTAACGCCAAACTGAATTCCGAAGTACAGGATTTGAAGGAAGGTACCGGCGCCGTTGAAGAACGCGCCCGTTACGAGCTGGGCATGATCAAGGAAAACGAAGTCTTCGTGCAGATTCTTGATCCTAACAAGAAGTCCACCTTCGTTTCGATTCCCCCGCCTGTCGTAGAACCCAAAGAAAAACGTTGAATGATGCGTGTCGCAGGACACGCATCATATAGCTGGCTTTAGTGCTTGCTCGGGCTGGCCGGGATCAGTGTTTCGACCGGTGCTTCGCTCACGAACAGTTGTGCGCAATCGACCGGGTCAAACTCATAGTGCTGACCGCAGAAGTCGCAGTCTATCGCCAGTTTTCCCATTTCTTCCAACGCCGTTTCCACTTCCGCCTGGCCCAGCATTTTCAGCATGGAGCCGACTTTTTCACGTGTGCAGCTGCACAGGAAGTGTGGATGCTTGGGATCGAAAATGCGTATGTCTTCTTCCCAGAACAGGCGACGCATCACGGTTTCGATATCAGTCGACAACAGCTCCTCGGTGCGCAGCGTGGATGCCAGCATGACAGAGCGATCCCATGGTTCCATCTCTTCGCCGCTGGCCGATTTGATGCCGCCTTCGCCAGGCAATTTCTGCAGCAGCAAGCCACGTGAGACATTGCCATCAGCTGCCAGCCACAGGCGGGTATCCAGCTGTTCCGAACGCATCATATAATTTTCGATGACAGTCGCAACCGACTCGCCATCCAGCGGCACGATGCCCTGGTAGGCCTGCTGGCCTGGCAGTTTGTCTTTCGGGTCCAGTGTAATGACAAAGCGACCGCTGCCGTTCTGGTTGACCAGCTGCGTCAGGGTGGTGTCGTCGGCGATGACTGCAGAGTCAGCCAACTTTGCGGTGGCGCGCATATTCAGGTCGGAGTCGCATTCGACTACCAGCAAACGCAGCGGGCCGTCACCGTGGATTTGCATCACGATGGCACCATTGAATTTTAGGTTGGCAGACAAAAGTGCAGCAGCCGACAGCATTTCGCCGAGTATGGTTTTTACCGCCGCAGGATATTCACGTCGGGCCTGTACATGTTTCCATGTCTCTGAAACATCGACCAGCTCACCGCGTACCGCAGTGTTTTCGAACATGAATTTTTGTAGTGTATCGGTCATGCTTATCCTATCCGTTTCAATTTATCTTTAAATTCACGCGCACGCTCTACATAGCTGTTTGCGATGCGCTGCAAGTTGGCGACATCCGCCTCGTTCAGTGTGCGTATGGCGCGGGCAGGCGCGCCGATGATCAATGAGTTATCCGGGAATTCCTTGCCTTCGGTGACCAGTGCGCCGGCACCGACCAGGCAGTTTTTGCCGATTTTGGCACCGTTGAGGATGATGGCCTGGATTCCAACCAGTGAGCCTTCACCTATGCTGCAGCCATGTATCATCGCCTGATGACCGACGCTGACATTGTCTGCCAGCGTTAGCGGGAAGCCGGGGTCTGCGTGCAGTACCGCGCCTTCCTGCAGATTGCAGTTACGGCCGATGGTGATGTCTTCATTGTCGCCACGTATGGCCACCTGGAACCACACGCTGGAGTTGTCCTTGATGGTCACGCGTCCGACTACGGTGGCGGTATCCGTCACGTAAGCGCTGGTGGCTATGTCAGGGACGTGCTCGCCTAATTGGTAGATGGCCATGTTGTCAGTAAAATAGTAAGGTTTTAATCGTGCCTGACCAGGCTACAAGTCCCGTAGCCGGATCAATCTCCGTAATTGGGGTCGTATTCCCGAATTGGAAGTCCCGCGCCGAATGAATTATGGCAGCCAGCCTGGCTGCGCCAATAAAGCGCTATTTTACGTTACTCACATGCATATTCTCGAATCCACGCCCGGCGCAAACTATGAATTGCGCGCGCTGGCTCTGTATTGGGCCGGGCAGACCGACGCCGCTGCCAAGGCCGCAGGTGTGATCGGATTGGCAAAATCCTGGGCGGCAGGTCAAATCGGACTGAGTCCGGCCGCCTCTTTGCAGGCGCAAGTGAGCATCCCGGGACGCCCGGCCTTGCCCGAGCTGATCTCGCCCAAATTCGTCAAACACCGTTCCATGCGCACGACAGAGGGACGCGCCGCGTTAATCCATGCGCTGACGCATATCGAGTTCAATGCCATCAACCTGGCGCTGGATGCAATCTGGCGCTTTGTCGGTATGCCGGCGGCTTATTATGCGGACTGGCTGCAGGTCGCAGGAGAGGAAGCGCTGCATTTCTCGTTGCTGGCCGGACATTTGCAGGTATTGGGTCATCAATATGGTGATTTCCCCGCACACAACAGTATGTGGGAAATGGCAGACAAAACCAGCAGCGATATCCTGGCGCGCATGGCGCTGGTGCCGCGTACGCTGGAAGCGCGCGGGCTGGATGCCACGCCGCTGACCCGAGCCAAGCTGGCGCAGGCGGGTGACCAGGCTGCGGCAGAGATACTGGATATCATCCTGCGCGACGAGATAGGACACGTGGCAATAGGCAATCACTGGTATAAAGTGCTGTGTGACGAGCGTGGACTTGATCCGGTGACAACGTATGCCGATTTGACCGTACACTACAAAGCACCTGTTTTGCGCGGACCATTCAATCTGGATGCACGGCGGGCGGCCGGTTTTAGTGAGCCGGAGCTGGATGCGCTGCAAGCTGAGCCACGCTAGATTTTCGCTTCACCTGTTGTTTGCATTTGTTACACCCTGTTACTGCATGAATGGAAACTTGGTTCAACGTTCTTAGTCTGATGGAAAGATTGTCGTATCGATAATCGCAATGCGTAGGGATGTTTCTCTGCCAGTGCATTTTGGTTTGAGGCATCTTTTTCGTATCACTTCTAAAAGGGAAAAATCATGAATTCAAGCAAAACTCTCATCTCGCTACTCGCAGCTAGTGTGTTGATCGCAGGATTGGCCGCCTGCCAGAAAAAAGAAGAAGTCAGTGGCGGCCCGGCGGAAACCACCGGCCAGAAGATAGACCAGGCCGCAGCTGCGGCAGGGCAGAAAATAGATGAAGCAGCTGCGAAGGTTAGTGCCGAAGCAGAAAAAGCCAAGGCTGACATTAGCCAGGGCGCTGCCAATATGACAGACGCGGCTGGTAAAAAAGTCGAAGAAGTCGGCGTGAAGATGCAAGACTCCGCTAAAGACAGCACCAGCAAGTAAGCAGTTTTTCCAGCAAGCGCGCCGCCAGTTCTGCTGTCGGCGCGCTTTGTTTGTTTACGCTCGTGCAGTCGTGCGGGCTTAGCCTTACAGTGGCTGGAATGTAAAATGCTTAGTAATCAATTGCAGTATTTGTTGCTCGTTTTACAGAGCTATTTCTATCGACAATTTTTATTGAATTCAGCATGAAGTCTACGCGTTCGGAATGGATCAATATCCGCGGTTTGCAATACCACATACGGCATTGGGGCGAGCCTGACGCGCCTGTCCTGTTCATGCTGCACGGCTGGATGGATGTGTCGGCTTCGTTCCAGTTCCTGGTCGATAGCCTGCAAGGCGAGTGGCATGTGATTGCACCGGATTGGCGCGGTTTTGGTTTGAGCGATCATGCTGCCGGTAACTACTGGTTTCCCGATTACCTGGCAGACCTCGATGCCATCCTGCAGCATTATTCGCCGGAACAGTCCGTCAATTTAGTTGGGCATAGCCTGGGCGCGAACGTCGCTGGTATTTATGCGGGTGTGCGGCCGGAACGGATCGCGCGGTTGATCTTGCTGGAAGGATTCGGTATGCCGGCGACGCGAGCCGAAGATGCGCCAGCACGCTTTGCCAACTGGCTGGATGAGTTGCGTGAACCGCCCGTGTTACGCGACTACGGCAGTTCAGCAGAAGTTGCGCGACGCCTGCAGAAGAATAATCCGCGCCTGAATAATGAACGTGCGGCATTTTTATCTGTCCATTGGGCAGCGCCGGATAAGGATGGACGTTGGGAGTTGCAGGCTGATCCTGCGCATCGATTGTCGAATCCTTATCTGTATCGCATTGATGAAGTGCAGGCTTGCTGGCGCGCGATTACGGCCCCGGTTTTATGGGTGGAAGGCAAGCAGAGTGAATTGCTGGCGCGTTTTGGCGCTGACCCGCGCGCGGTGGTCGATGAGCGGATTGCTTGTATCGCCGATGCCACTGTCGTCCTGCTCGATGATGCGGGGCATATGCTGCAGCATGATCAGCCGGAACAGCTGGCTGCTGCAATGGAACAATTCCTTGTCTGAAGCCGCCTATTCCTTTTTGCTGTGCAGCAAATCACCGCTATCACGCGTACAATCCTTACATGCGCCCATGCTGGCGCAAAACTATTGAATTTGCATGTTAAACGCTGACCTACATTGCCACTCCAACTTTTCTGACGGTACCTTGACGCCGACGGCTCTGGCTGCACGTGCCAAGGCAAATGGCGTCGATGTATGGGCGATGACAGACCATGATGAAGTCGGCGGCCTGGCAGAAGCACGTGCTGCTGCCGCTGCGCTCGATTTGCCGTTTGTCGCGGGTGTAGAAATCTCTATCACCTGGTCTGGACAGACCGTGCATATCGTCGGTTTGCAAATCGACGAAACCAATGAAACCCTGGTGCAGGGTCTGGCGAGTACCCGTGGCGGGCGTGAACCACGCGCGCGTGAAATTGCCGCGCAACTGGAAAAGATAGGTATCAAAGGTGCGTATGAAGGTGCACTCAAATTCGTTGATAATCCTGACCTGATTTCGCGTACCCACTTTGCGCGCTACATCATCGAACAGGGTTTATGCGATAACTTGCATGATGTTTTTGCCAATTACCTGGGCGAGGGCAAGCCGGGTTTTGTCCCGCATCGCTGGGCCAGCCTGCAGAATTCTGTCGATTGGATACGCGCCGCCGGAGGCATCGCCGTGATCGCCCATCCGGGACGTTATAAATTTACTGATCTCGCATTTGACGCCTTGTTTAAGGAATTTAAATCTTTCGGCGGTGTCGGAATCGAAGTGACGACAGGTAGTCATACTGTCGATCAATATGATTTTTATGCGAAGGTTGCCAGGGACTATGATTTCCTCGCTTCGCGTGGTTCCGATTTTCATGGTCCAGGCGAGTCGCGCGTTGACCTGGGCGGCTTGCCGCCGCTGCCAACAGGTGTAAAACCGGTGTGGCATAACTGGGGGTGGTAAATTTTGTGAAGATTTCGTTAAAAACAGTGAGTTACACTATTGAAATTTTCGATTGCGGTCTTATTTAGGAATCGCTCTTAACCCCCTCTGGAGGCTATTGAATGAAACGTATTTTCCTCTTCATCGCGACGAATATTGCAGTTATCGCGGTGATGTCCGTGGTCCTGTCGCTGCTGGGCGTAGATCGCTTTATCTCGCAGGCTGGACTGAACCTGCCGATGTTGCTGGTGTTCTCGCTGGTGGTTGGCTTTACCGGTTCCATCATCTCGCTGCTGATCAGCAAGCCGATGGCCAAGTGGTCGACCGGTGCGCGCGTGATCGATGCGCCATCGTCGAGCACTGAATTGTGGCTGGTCGATACCGTCGGCAAGCTGTCACAGCGTGCGGGTATCCGCATGCCGGAGGTCGCTGTTTATGATGGTGAACCGAATGCATTCGCGACTGGCGCTTTTCGTGATTCCGCTCTGGTTGCGGTGTCGACCGGTCTGCTGCAAAGCATGACGAAGGAAGAAGTGGAAGCTGTGCTCGCACATGAAGTGGCTCACGTTGCCAATGGCGACATGGTGACCATGACGCTGGTGCAAGGCGTGGTCAATACTTTCGTGGTGTTCCTGTCGCGTGTGGTTGGCTACTTTGTTGATCGTGCGATTTCGCGCGACAACAATAACAGCCAGGGCATCGGTTATACGATTACCGTCATTGTGTCGCAAATCGTATTTGGTATTGCTGCCTCGGTGATCGTTGCATGGTTCTCGCGTCATCGTGAATACCGTGCGGATGCAGGTGCTGCCAAATTGCTGGGTAGCCCGCAACCGATGATGAAAGCGTTGGCACGTTTGGGCGGGATCGAGCCGACCAGCTTGCCGGAAGGTCTGGCTTCGCTGGGTATCAACGATAAGCCTGGATTCGCTGCCTTGTTCTCCAGCCATCCGCCTATCGAAGATCGTATTGCTGCGTTGCGTAACCTGCGATAGTCTTTAACAAAGGAAGACACGGCGGCGGTGGCTAAAAAAGCTGCCGCCGCCCTTATTATTTTATGAGCCAATTTTTTCAAATCCATCCTGACAATCCGCAAGCGCGATTGATCAGCCAGGCGGTGCAAATCATCCGGGACGGTGGCATTGTCGCCTTGCCGACTGATTCCTGTTACGCGCTGGTTTGTCATCTCGACGACAAGGACGCCGTGGCGCGCCTGCGTCGCATACGTAATGTCGATGACAAGCATCACCTGACGCTGCTGTGCCGCGACCTGAGCGAGATTTCGCTGTACGCCAAAGTGGATAATCAGCAGTACCGTTTGCTGAAAGCGGCGACGCCGGGTGCTTATACTTTCATCCTCGAAGCGACCAAGGAAGTGCCGCGTCGCCTGAGTCATCCATCGCGCAAAACCATAGGTTTGCGCGTACCGGAAAACCGTATCGTGCATGCCTTGCTGGAAGAGTTGGCGCAGCCTTTGCTGGGCACCACGCTGATCCTGCCGGGTGAAGATGAGCCGCTGACCGATCCGGAAGAGGTACGTGACCGCCTGAACAAAGTAGTGGACCTGGTGATCGATGGTGGTGCCTGCAGTTTTGAGCCGACTACCGTGATCGACCTGACCAGCGGTGAACCTGTATTGCAGCGCCAGGGGCGCGGCGATGTTGCACTGTTTGGTCTGTAATGAGAACGCATCTCACGGATATTGGTGAAATGAGTTCTAACCTTTCCCCTCGCGCTTGTCGGCTCTGACCGGCAGGCGCGTCTTGTATGCCGCCATGCTAGTCCTGAGGGGGTATATATCCGATTGCTTACGCCGTTGTCATAAACGACGGCATCCCCTCTGATAAAATTCTGCCGATGAACGATCTTATTCAAACCTTTTCCGTTTATGCATTGCCTATCGTATTCGCGATTACCTTGCATGAAGCTGCGCATGCCTACGCTGCCAAATACTTCGGTGACACCACTGCTTACGCGCAAGGGCGCATGAGCATGAACCCGATCAAGCACATCGATCCTATCGGTACCTTGCTGATACCTATCGTGCTGTATTTCGCTGGTAGTCCTTTCCTGTTTGGTTACGCGAAACCGGTGCCGGTCAACTTCGGCAATTTGCGCAATCCGAAGAAGCAGATGGCTTTCGTTGCGCTGGCGGGGCCGGCGGCTAACCTGGTGATGGCACTGATGTGGATGTTGCTGGCGGTGTTCCTGCATGCCTTCGGCTCGACTGAAGAATTCCTGATGCGCATGGCGCAGGCCGGTATCCTGACCAACCTGGTGATTTTCGCGTTTAATCTGTTCCCGATTCCACCGCTGGACGGTGGTCGCATCATGACCAGCCTGCTGCCGAATAAATATGCGTACAAGTTTGCGCAGTTGGAGCCCTATGGTTTCTTCATCGTGCTGGCGCTGGTCTTTTTGAAGGTGCTGCATTTCTGGATGGTGCCGGTCATGACGATTGCCGAGACCGGTTTGCTGCTGTTGATTTCCCCGATTACTTTTTTACTGAACTGAGTTCGCGTGTCACAACCATCGATGATGCAGATGCCAGGCACTAACGCACATAATGCAATGGACAGGGCTTCGGCCTGGGTCACTCGCTTTGCGCCGCTGATTCCGGCTGGCGAGGTCTTGGATCTGGCTTGCGGAGCAGGGCGTCATAGTCGGCTGCTGGCGCAGCACGGACATCCGGTACTGGCAGTCGACCGGAATGAGGAAGCGTTGGCTTTGGCTGCCGGTTCTGGCATTCAAACCATGCAAGTCGATCTGGAAACCGCAGAGCCTGCCAAAACCTGGCCGTTTGTCGCTGACAGGTTCGCTGGCATCGTCGTCACCAACTATCTGCATCGCCCACTCTGGGGCAGCATGGTCGCCAGCCTGGCGGACCAGGGCGTGCTGATTTACGAAACCTTCGCGCTGGGGAATGAGCAATTTGGCAAGCCGTCCAATCCTGACTTCCTGCTGGCGCATGGGGAATTGCTGGAAGTTGCGCGTCTATATGACCTGCAAGTGGTGGCTTATGAGGATGGGTATCTGGATGAGCCCAAACCGGCGATGGTACAAAGAATTTGCCTAATTAAGGCCAATAAGGGTCTGAAAGCCACTAATTTGCGCTTAAATTGAGCTTCTATTCTTTGCAAGAGCACACCACATAAGCGGGCGATCCGCTACAATCTAATATTCTCCAATTTTTTCGCTCACACACTATTATGATTCAGGGCAGCTTAGTCGCAATCGTTACTCCCATGCACGCCGACGGTACACTCGATATTCCGGGCCTGCGTAAATTGATTGATTGGCATATCGCAGAAGGTACGGACGGCATCGTGATCGTCGGTACTACCGGCGAATCGCCAACAGTCTCAGTTGAAGAACATTGCGAGCTGGTCCGCGTCACTGTAGAACATACCGCCAAGCGCGTTCCTGTCATCGCCGGTACCGGTGGTAACTCGACCTCAGAAGCCATTGAACTGACCCAGTTCGCCAAGGATGTAGGCGCGGATGCGTCGCTGCAAGTTGTACCTTATTACAACCGTCCTACCCAAGAGGGTATGTATCAGCACTTCAAGAAAATCGCGGAAGCGGTTGACCTGCCTGTGATCCTGTACAACGTCCCTGGCCGTACCGTAGCGGATATGTCGAACGACACTATCCTGCGTTTGTCCAAAGTACCAGGCATCATCGGCGTCAAGGATGCGACCGGCAACATCGGTCGCGGCACTGAATTGCTGCGCCTGGTGCGCAAGGATTTCGCGGTGTATTCGGGTGACGATGCAACGGCTATGGCCCTGATGTTCTGTGGTGCCAAAGGCAATATTTCGGTCACTGCCAACGTCGCACCACGCGCAATGCATCAATTATGCGATGCAGCGGTGAACCAGCGCGTTGCTGAAGCGGTCGAAATCAACAACAAAATGATTCCTTTGCACACCAAGCTGTTCATCGAACCGAATCCGGTACCTGTCAAATGGGCGATGGCTGAGATGGGTTTGATTCCATCCGGCATGCGTTTGCCTATCGTGCCGCTGGCTGCAGAGTTTCACGAAACAGTGCGTGCCGCGCTGCGTGAATCGGGCGTATTACAATAAGCCCGCTCAATAAGCCTTGATGTGGCGTTCGCAGCCGAAGTTGCCAGCTGAACCAGCTTTTTAAGTATTCAACATAATTACTCGGAAGATTTCTTACATGGCTCAAAGTAGCTTCGCAAAACGTGGAATGATTTACCTGCTCGCGCTCACTGGTGGTCTGGCTGGATGCAGCTCCATCAATTCGATCCTCGAGCCAGGACGCATCGACTACAAAAGCGAGGTGAAAAAGACACCTACGCTGGAAATTCCTCCTGATCTGACCCAGTTGCAACGTGAAAACCGTTACGCCTTGCCGGATGCAAACCGTGGTACTGCCACTGCTTCTTCGTACAACGCGCAACAGACGACACGTCCGGCTGAGCAGGCCGCGACTGTCGCGCCCAAGGCTTTCAACGATATCCGCGTAGAGCGCGATGGTTCGCAACGCTGGCTGGTCGTCAACCAGGCACCTGAAGTCCTGTGGCCTAAGGTCAAGGATTTCTGGCAGGACAACGGCTTCCTGATCAATCTGGAGGCGCCACAATCCGGCGTGATGGAAACCGACTGGGCTGAAAACCGCGCCAAGATCCCGCAAGACTTCATCCGCTCGACCCTGGGCAAAGTATTTGATTCGCTGTACTCGACCGGTGAGCGTGACAAGTTCCGTACCCGTCTGGAACGCGGTGCGAACGGCACCACCGAAATTTACATCAGCCATCGTGGCGCAGAAGAAGTCCTGACTGGTACCGACAAGGAAACCACAGTGTGGACTGCGCGTGCTTCCGATCCTGACCTGGAAGCAGAATTTCTGTCGCGCCTGATGGTTGCGCTGGGCGCTGAAGATACGCGTGCCAAGGCAGCTGTTGCCAACGTGGTAGCGCAATCTTCGCGCGCCAAGCTGGTGAAAGCACCTAGCGGCAATTACGTGCAGGTAGACGAAAGCTTTGAACGTGCATGGCGTCGTGTCGGCCTGGCACTGGATCGCGTCGGCTTCACAGTCGAAGACCGTGATCGCAGCCAGGGTCTGTACTTCGTACGCTATGTCGACCAGGGCGACGATGCGAAAAACACCGAGAAAAAAGGTTTCTTCGGCAATCTGTTCACCTTCGGTTCTTCCAAGGCAGAGAAGGATAAAGCAGCAGCGCGCTATCGCGTCGCCATCAAGAGCTCCGGCGACACCAGCCAGATCACTGTGCTGAACAGTGAAGGCAAGCTGGAATCGTCGAAAACAGGCGAACGCATCCTGAGCCTGTTGAACGAGCAACTGAAGTAATTTGTAGTAATGCCTGCTGACGAGGCCTGCGCATGAAATTTGCCAGCCTCGGCAGTGGCAGTGAAGGAAACGCTTTACTCATTTCTACCCAATCCGGCAGCTCGCGTACTACGCTGATGCTGGATTGCGGCTTCGGTATCAAGGAAACCGAAAGACGTCTGGCCAGATTGCAGATGCTCCCGACGGATCTTTCCGGCATCATCGTTACCCACGAACACCAGGACCATGTAGGCGGCGTATTCAAGTTTGCTCGCAGGCACAAGCTGCCAGTCTGGCTGACTTATGGCACTTACCAGGCGGTGCACGATAAGTGCGACGGCGTACAGCTGCATTTCTGTCGTGACAGTGAGCGCTTTGCGATAGGTGACCTGGAGCTGTCGCCTTATACCGTACCGCACGATGCCCGTGAGCCGGTGCAATATGTCGCCAGTGACGGCGCAAGCAGGCTAGGAGTGCTGACTGATGCCGGACATGGCACCGCGCATATGATAGCTGCGCTGGACGCCTGTGATGCCCTGATGCTGGAATGTAATCATGACCGGCAAATGCTGATCAATTCCACTTACCCACCTTCACTCAAGCAGCGCATAGGCGGCGAGTACGGCCATCTGTCGAACCATGCGGCGGGTGAGATTCTGGCAGCACTGGACAAGTCACGGTTGCAGCGGATCGTTGGTGCGCATCTCAGCCTGAAAAACAATACGCCGGAACTGGCGCGGGCGGCTTTGACCGGGGTGGTGGCAGATAGCGCCGAAGTAATGATTGCGTGCCAGGAAGAGGGCTTTGGCTGGGTGGAAGTCACGCTACCCTGAGTGCCGCGATGGAAATGCGGCAACTCACCTCAGTGCGACTTTAATCGCGAATGCTGCAGGCATAAAAAAACCGACCCGAGGGTCGGCTTTCTCATCCAGAAACTGGATTAATTACTTAGCTGCTGGTGCTTCAGCTGGAGCTGCTGCAGGAGCTGCTGGAGCTTCAGTTGCTGGAGCAGCTGGAGCTTCTGCTGCTGGAGCAGCTGCTGGTGCTGCTGGAGCTTCTGCTGCTGGAGCAGCTGCAGGTGCTTCAGTTGCTGCTGGTGCTGCAGGAGCTTCTTCTTTTTTGCTGCAAGCGGTCAAAGCAATAGCCAACAGGGATGCGATCAGCAAGGATTTTGTCATGATTATCTTTCAATAACTAGGTTGATATTAATTTGCGATGAATAATTACCGGTAATTATCGCTCTATAGGGTGCTTCGTAGTATTTCGAACCATAATGTTGCGGTGCGATGAAACGAAACCTTCCTAACCGGTAATTATAGCGCTTCTTTTTGTTTGTGACACAACACTTTTACATTTTGGTAAGTGCTAGTTTGTAACAAAATATGAATGGATTATGACGTGATTTGTCATCATCCCAGCAGTAACCAGCCGTCTTTGTGCCATGTGTGCAGCGCATCGATGACATCAGCAGAAGCCGAACTGATAAGCGTTCCACTGAGCGATCTTACATTCGCCAGTTCTTTCAAAACTGCCAAATCCTCGTCTCCGACTTCGAACGAAGTACCGTTAATGAAGACATAATTGCTGCGATGCAGCATAAGACTTTTCCGAGAAAGCTTGATGCCGTTTTTCTTTGCACTTTGCAGGAAGCGGGCACGCGTCAGGTTTTCTTCCGGTGCGTCGAAGTAGATCTGCGCTTTGGGTTCGGACAAATACTCGCCGACAAAGAGTGCGATGTCTTCCTGCGTAAAGCGCACCTTGTTCAATTCGGCGGCGATACGCGACAGCATTGCGCTGCTGATTTCCGCGGGCTGCTTGGCTGGCTTCAGATCAGGGTCGGCATAGCGACCCGGCAGGTCTATGGTGTCTATCATAGACTCCAGGAAGGCTTCACCCAGCTCTTGATAGGACGGCGCGCGGAAACCGATAGAGTAGGTCATGCATTCGTCCATTGCCACACCTTCGTGCGCATACTGCGGTGGCAGGTAGAGCATGTCGCCGGGAGCGAGGATGAACTCTTCTTCGGGCTGGAAGTTCTTCAGGATCTTCAAGGGCATGCCGTCGACCAGCGTGAGGTCGGTTTGTGCGCCTATGCGCCAGCGCCGGTGGCCATGCGCCTGCAACAGGAATACGTCGTAGGAGTCGAAATGCGCGCCGACACCACCGGTTTCGGTGGCATAGCTGATCATGAGGTCATCCAGGCGCGCATCTGGGATAAAACTGAATTCGCGCATTAGTGCATCGACCGCTTCGTCATGCAAATTGACGCCTTGTACCAGCAAAGTCCAGTCTTTTTGCGTCAACGGCGGCATCTTCTCAAACGGGCCGTTGTCCATATTCCATACCCGTTTGACATGTGTAATCAGACGCGATTCGACATCTTCGCTTTGCACCAGCTCGAACAGTTCGTCGCGTGTCAGCAGCGGCTGGAAATCGGGGATGGCCTGGCGGATCAATAATGGCTTTTTGTGCCAGTAGTCGCGGAGGAATTCTGCGGCGGTCAGTCCGCCTAGTAAGGTCAATTTTTTCATGGCGCCATTATATATGGCTGCAGTATTTGCCCGGCATACAGAGTTGCCGTGTCACAGAATAAGTGCACGAGTATAATTGCGCCCATATTTAATGAAAGGATCATCATGAAGATTGCCAAGAATACGGTCGTGACCGTGGAATACAAATTGTCAGACGCGCAAGGCGATTTGATTGAAGAAGGCCGTGAGCCTATGGTGTACCTGCACGGCGGCTATGAAAATACCCTGCCTAAGATCGAAGAAGCGCTGGAAGGCAAGGAAGCTGGCTTTGAAGACACGATCCAGGTTGAGCCGGAAGATGCTTTTGGTGAATACGATGCCAACCTGGTCAAGATCGAGCCACGCAACCGCCTGCCGGAACCACTGGAAGTAGGCATGCAGTTTGAAGGTTCGCCGGAAGCGGAAGATGAAGATGAGCAACCACTGATCTTTACCGTGACCGACATCGCTGACGACAAGGTTGTGCTTGATGGCAATCACCCGTTGGCAGGCATGGCACTGCGCTTCACACTGAAAGTGACCGAAGTACGCGCTGCGACTGAAGAAGAAATTGCACATGAGCATGTACACGGTGCACATGGTCACCACCACGGTGACGAGGATGACGAAGGCGAAGCCGGCGATCATTTCCGCAGCCATCCTATCCACTAATAGCTGAATTTGCTGTCCGGTGAAACGGGCGCATAAAAAACGGATGCCGAGGCATCCGTTTTTTATTGGTCGCGCACTATATCGTTTAGTGACGCGCCGCTTGTACCGTGATCGGATTGATTAGTGTGAACAGGTCAGCAGACGCCGGATTGACGTGAATCTTGCGCCATGGTGGTTCTACCCGCAACGCGCCTATATTGCCGCGCCAGCTGATGCCTTTCGGTGATGGTGTTGCGCGCGTGTTGTAATCGCTGTGCACGATCAGTATCTTGCCGTGGTACTTGTCGGCGAAAGCCAGTATCTGGCGTCTCAGATCAGCAAAACCCTCACGCTTGCCGGAAGAGAACATCGATGAATGTTCGGCCTGCAGCAAAGGATTGCCATCGCAAAAAATCACCACGCCATCGACCTTGCCGATTTTTGCCGTGATGAACAGTCGTTTCAGCCAGTCGCTATTCGCGGTCTGGCGGTCTTCGAATTCAGTATTGTGACCGGCTGCATACTGGTAGTTATTGTTATTCGCCGGGACATTGATGGTGGCAAACATTACATCGCCGATACGCCAGCGCATATTCTCGGCATAGCTGCGGAATTGCGGCATGGTGGACTGACGTACCAATGGGATCTTGCTGTCGCCGAGTGAAAGATCCTCGCTGAACAGCAGGTCACGTAAACGGTTCATGCGGTCTGTTGCGATCAAACGATTTTTGCTGTTGACGCAGCGTGTCCAGTCATAGCCACTGACGGCGACGACTACGCCATTCTTCGCGCTGTCCAGCAGTGTCTTGCGGTTGCGATAGAGACTGTCGCTACACGGTTCTTCTGCTGCCTTGATGCCGCTGGCGACCACGAAGGCGAGGTTGTCGGCATCGCTCTCGGTAATTGCTTCACGCAGCACGGTTTCGCTATCACTGGCCTTGACCGGTTTCGCGATCACGCCGAAGCTGAATGGCGTCGCGTCGCTCGCATGCACCCATACCGGATGCAGGAGTGCGATGCAGAGCAGCAATGGTGTGGCGACGAGTTTCATGCAGTTATTTACTGATTGCTCAGTTCTTTCAGACGATACAGCGCATCCAGTGCTTCACGTGGCGACAAGGCATCCGGATTGATGGCAGCGATGGCTTCATCCACAGCCGAAGGCGCTTGCGGCTCAGGTTCGCTTTCTATGGCACCTGCAGTACTGCCGCCGCTGGCGAACAAGTCAAATTGTGGCGTCGCCTGCATCGAGTTCGCTTCCAGCGATGCCAGATGTTTGCGTGCAGCACGTATAACTTGCTGCGGCACACCGGCCAGTTGCGCCACTTGCAAGCCATAGCTTTGCGAAGCAGGTCCGGCTTGTACTGCATGTAAGAACACAATACTGTCTTTATGTTCCACTGCCGACAAATGGACGTTGGCCGCCGTCGGGTGGACTTCCGGCAACTGTGTCAGTTCGAAATAGTGGGTGGCGAACAGCGTAAAGCTCTTCGTATTGTCGATCAGGTGTTTGGCAATAGCCCAGGCTAGTGCCAGGCCGTCAAAGGTCGAGGTGCCGCGACCAACCTCATCCATCAGTACCAGTGAGTTCTCTGTCGCACCATTCAGGATGGCGGCCGACTCGGTCATTTCAACCATAAAGGTGGAACGTCCGCCGGCCAGGTCATCAGCAGCACCGATACGGGTAAAGATACGGTCGATAGGGCCGATCACAGCGCTGGTAGCCGGTACGAAGCTGCCGACATAAGCGAGCAGGGTGATCAGGGCGACCTGACGCATATAAGTCGATTTACCGCCCATGTTAGGGCCGGTGATCAGCAGCAACTTGCATTCGCTGGAGAGCAGGCAATCATTGGCGATGAACCGTTCTATATGGTTTTCAACGACAGGGTGGCGACCTTGTTCTATCGTGATGGTCGGCTCGCTGACCAGTTGCGGTGCGCACCAGTTATGGCGCAATGCATGTACGGTAAGGGCGACCAGCGCATCCAGTTGCGCCAGCGCATGCGCGATGTTCTGCAGCGTGGCGATATGCTGCGTCATTTGCAGCAATACCTGTTCGTACAAATACTTCTCACGTGCCAATGCACGTTCCTGTGCCGACAGCGCCTTGTCTTCAAATGCTTTCAGTTCAGGCGTGATGTAACGCTCGGCATTTTTCAGGGTCTGACGACGGCGATAGTCGTCCGGCACTTTATCGGTCTGGCCATGTGTGACTTCGATGTAGAAGCCATGCACCTTGTTGTACTCAACGCGCAGATTGCTAATGCCGGTGCGCGCACGCTCGCGGGTTTCTAGGTCGATCAGGAATTGCCCGGCGTTTTCCGACAGGCCGCGCAATTCATCCAGCTCCGCGTCAAAGCCACGTGCGATCACGCCACCATCGCGCACCATGGCCGCTGGCTCCATCGCGATTGCGCGTTCGACCAGGTCCAGGCAATCGCTGGGTGTTGCGAGTGCCTCGTGTATGGTCTTCAGCAAGGGGGCATCGGCATTGCACATTGATACATAAGCGCGCAGCGACGGTAGCTGCTGCAGGCCGCCGCGCATGCCAGCGAGGTCGCGCGGACGCGCCGACATCAGTGCGATGCGGGTGGTGATGCGTTCAACGTCAGGTACTGAAGCCAGCGTAGAGGCGAGGCCGCTGCAGGCATCGGCATGCATCAGCGCATTGATGGCGGTATGACGTGCGATTGCCACGCTTTGATCACGACGTGCATGATGCAGCCAGTGTCGCAACAGGCGTGAACCCATCGCGGTACGGCAGTGATCGAGCAGGGAGAACAGCGTGGCAGCATTCGTATCCTGTCCGCGTATGGTTTCCGTCAGTTCCAGATTGCGACGCGTGGCGGCGTCGAGGCCGATGAATTCATTCTCGGTTTCTACCGTCAGCATACGTACATGCTGCAAGCCTTTGCCTTGGGTAGATTGCGCGTAACGCAGCAAGGCACCGGCGGCACCGATAGCGGCGCTCAGGTTCTCCGCGCCGAAGCCGGTTAGTGTGCCCACATTCAGTTGTTCGTATAAAGCCTTGGTGCCGTGTGCGATATCGAAGTGCCAGTCAGGCACAGTCGTGTTCTTGGCAAACGCGTATTCATTGAACAAATCATTGACCGCTCCAGAGACCAGGATTTCTGCCGGTGCGATGCGTTCGAGTTCATGTTTCAGGCGTGTATCTGCATTTTGCGCATCGGTCGCGAATTCCATCAGCTTCAATGCGCCACTCGCCATCGACAGCCAAGCCAGCCCTATGGTAGTGGTCTTGCGTTGTGTGGTGCTGTATAGCGCGAGCAGGGGCTGTTCTGATTTTTCCGGCAGCAGGTCGGAATCGGTCAGGGTACCCGGCGTGATCACGCGCAAGACTTTGCGCTCTACCGGACCTTTGCTGGTCGCCGGATCGCCTATCTGTTCGCAGATGGCGATGGACTCACCCAGTTTTACCAGCTTGGATAAATACTGATCAACTGCATGGAAAGGCACACCCGCCATTTTGATCGGGTTGCCGTTGGAGGAGCCGCGCTGGGTCAGTGTGATGCCGAGCAGACGCGACGCTTTTTCCGCATCGTCGAAGAACAGTTCATAGAAATCGCCCATACGGTAAAACACCAGGGTGGTCGGGTACTCGGCCTTGATGCGTAAATACTGCTGCATCATCGGAGTATGTTTTTCGCTGACCTCTGGTGTTTGAGGCTTGATGGTTTTCATATGCTTGATGTCATGTAAATGCGGTGTGCGGAAGGCGAGGAAAACAGCCGATCATTGTACGAGAATGCTAGGCTGCGCATGAGCTATATCGCCGCTTCCCTTGATACATTCAGAGATTTCGGCGACTCGCATCTCTGCAAGCCGCGTACTGGTCGCTTAGGCGTAAGTGACGACCAGTTCTTCCAGCCCGTCTACATGCCCTACCAATTTGTCTCCGCGCTGCACCGGGCCGACGCCAGCCGGAGTGCCGGACATGATCAGGTCGCCTGGACGCAGCGTGATCATATTGGACAGGTAGGCGATTGTTTCGGGTACGTTCCAGATCAGGTCAGCGAGGTCACCTTTTTGTTTCAATTCACCATTGATCTTGAGCCAGACCGCGCCTTTGCTTGGATGACCGATTTGCGTGACCGGCGTGATGCCAGTGCAGGGAGCTGAATTGTCGAAGGCTTTGCCCATTTCCCATGGGCGTCCCATTTTCTTGGCGATGCCTTGTATGTCGCGGCGTGTCATGTCCAGCCCTACGCCGTAACCAAATACGTGATCCAGTGCCTGTTCGACTGGGATATTCGCACCGCCACGTCCGATAGCCACGATCATTTCGATTTCGTGGTGTAAATCCTGAGTCAGTGTCGGATATGGGATGGTGGCATGGTTGGCCGCGATAGCATCAGCAGGCTTCATGAAGAAAAATGGCGGTTCGCGATCAGGATCGTGGCCCATTTCACGGGCATGCTCAGCGTAGTTGCGACCGACGCAGTAGATGCGTCCGACCGGGAACGGCTTGTCACTCCCGCTCACGGGTAAAGTCGTGATTGGCGGGAAATCAATTGCGTAATCCATCGTATTTGTTCCTGATGTTTAATGGGGGATTGCTTGCAGGGCATCCGCTGAACCAGCGTGGCGTTCACCCGGGAGGGAAGGAGGGCGTGAGCAAGAGCGAACATGATAAATTTTAAATGCGTCAAAATCAACTGAATGAGCGGCAAAGCCGCGCCATGCCAGCGTGTTTCCGTTTTCGGTATGATGCACTTTTCCTTTCCCGCAGGAGTGTATGTATGGATGCAAGCAGTCGTAGTGAAGCAGACGTTGCAGCGAAGCTGGGAGCAATGCGTTATTTGCTCATCATGCTGATCCAGCGACTGGACGCGAACCTGCAGGTGAAGACTGCGGATTTGATGGCTGGCGTGCAGGCCGATTGGGCTGCGCTCGCACCAGATATTGCCGAAGGGCAGTTACTTGATCAGGTATTCAGGGAAACCTTGGATATCCTGCAAATTGCCGCAGGCGGCAAGCGCGATATGCCTGCTTAGAGAAGGATGTAGTTCAGGATACGACAGGAAGAAACTGCCAGAACCCATGCAGAAGATGGATCCCGGCTGAAGTACGTGCGTCGGATTAGCGTCCGCGCCCACCCGAGCGGTGTGGTGCCGACGGACGTGCATTCGAGTTGCCGCCGAAGCCGCCGCGGGACGGTCCGTTAGGCTTGCCTGCCGGTGCCTTGCCGGATTTGGCTGGCGCGTTACGACCCTGACCTTGCGGACGGCGACCTGGTGCATCGTTGCTGCGACGCTGGATAGGTTGCGGCTTGGCATTCAGGTCTGGTTCAAAGCCAGGAATCACTTCGGATGGCAGTTTGCGTTTGATCAGCTTTTCGATGTCTTTCAACATTTCCAGTTCATCGACGCAGACCAGCGAGACTGCTTCACCAGTGGCGCCAGCGCGACCGGTACGACCGATGCGGTGTACATAGTCTTCCGGTACGTTAGGCAAGTCATAGTTGACTACGTGTGGCAATTGATCGATGTCGATACCACGGGCAGCGATGTCGGTCGCAACCAGTACTTGCAGGCTGCCGTCCTTGAACTCGCTGAGGGCGCGGGTACGTGCCGACTGACTCTTGTTGCCGTGGATGGCCATGCCGCTGATGCCGTCTTTTTCCAGTTGTTCTACCAGTTTGTTCGCGCCATGCTTGGTGCGGGTAAAGACCAATACCTGCGACCAGTTATTGCTCTTGATCAGGTGCGCCAGCATGGGGTGTTTCTTGTCGCGATCGACCGGATGGATTTTTTGTTCGATGATTTCCACTGTCGAATTGCGACGTGCGACTTCTATGGTCGCAGGCGAATTCAACAAGCCGTCTGCCAGTGCCTTGATCTCGTTCGAGAAGGTGGCGGAGAACAGCAGGTTTTGACGATTCTTCGGCAAGGCTGCGAGGACACGGCGTATGTCTTTGATGAAGCCCATGTCCAGCATGCGATCAGCTTCGTCCAGCACCAGGATCTGGATGTGGTTCAGATTGACCGTGCCTTGTTGCATATGGTCGAGCAGGCGGCCTGGTGTCGCCACCAGGATATCGACGCCATGCTTGAGCATTTTGATTTGCGGGTTGATGCCGACGCCGCCGAAGATCACGGCAGAGTTCAGGTTCAGGTATTTGCCGTAGGTGCGTACGCTTTCTTCGACTTGTGCCGCCAGTTCGCGGGTTGGTGTTAACACCAGTGCACGAATAGGACGTTGTGCGGTAGCAGACGCATGCGGCGTGCCGCTGGTCGCGAGGCGATGCAGTATCGGCAGCGTGAAGCCTGCGGTTTTGCCGGTGCCGGTTTGTGCACCTGCCAGCAAGTCGCCACCTGCCAGTACAGCGGGAATCGCCTGGGCCTGGATAGGGGTAGGGTTGGTGTAACCGCTTTCAGTAACGGCGCGAACAATTCCTTCGGCTAAGCCGAGGTCAGAAAAAGACATGAATACTCAATAGAAAATTATCGGCCTGTCGCCGCAGTGGGCGCCAGTCGCAGGCAAACGGGGATTAGGGTGCGGAAGTCGCAGGACAGCGGCAAGGTGACTGGTGGTATGCCGTGTGCCGCGAGTATAGCAGTAGTGGGCTGGAAGCCGGGGATTACTTGCTGATGCATGGTTGACATGCGTATACCGGAATGAAAAAAGGGAAGTACCAGCTGCTCAATCCGTCAGCGGATACTTCCCTTTCTTGTGCAGAGCTACTTACTTGGCGTATGGGCTCAACAAGGAAACCATTTGCGCAAATACTTTAGGCGTACCAGCGATGACATCACCTTTGTACAAGTAGTCGGATTCACCATCGAAGGTGCCCATGATGCCGCCGGATTCAGTGATCAGCAAAGAACCTGCTGCCATATCCCACGGTTGCAAACCTTTTTCAAAGAAGCCATCGAGACGACCGCAAGCGACATAAGCCAGGTCGAGTGCAGCGGAGCCAGGACGACGCAAACCAGCGCAGCTTTGCGTCATGATCTTGAAGACTTTCAGGTATTCATCAATATCGTCGCCTGCACGGAACGGGAAGCCGGTGCCGATCAGTGCGTCAGCAATCTTGTCGCGCTTGGTGACACGGATGCGTTTTTCATTCAGGTAAGCGCCTGCGCCTTTGGTCGCCGTGAACAAGTCATTGCGGGTCGGGTCGTAGACCACGGCTTGCGTGATCTGGCCGCGTTGTTGCAGGGCGATCGATACGCAGTATTGCGGGAAGCCGTGGATGAAGTTGGTGGTGCCGTCGAGAGGATCGATGATCCAGACGTTGTCGTTTTCGTCGTGCAGATTGCTCGACGCGCCGGATTCTTCGGCGAGGATGGCGTGGTCGGGGTAGGCGGATTTCAGGACTTCTATGATCGCCTGCTCAGCGGCCTGGTCCACTTCGGTCACAAAGTCGTTAGGCTTTTTTTCGGTGACCTTGATACGGTCCAGATCGAAGGACGCGCGATTGATGATGGCAGCGCCGCGGCGGGCAGCTTTGACCGCCGTATTAAGCATGGGATGCATAGAGTTTCCGTTAAAATGGCGGTCCTTACGCCTCAGGGCGAGCAGAACCACCTAAATTGAAATTAATGAGCGATGCGGTATAGAGTTGCCATTTCTGACATGATTCTTACCGCGCAATGCCGCTATTTTAAATGATGCAGCCACAAACCGACACGCCTCTTTTCAATCGACTTCGTTTTATCCTGGTGGAAACCAGCCGTCCCGGCAATATCGGGGCGACCGCGCGCGCTATCAAAAACATGGGTTTTACCGATCTGGTATTGGTCAATCCGCGTTTTCCGGATGCTGCGTTACAGGAAGAGGCGGTTGCGTTTGCCAGTGGTGCGCAGGATATCTTGCAGTCTGCCCGCATCGTTGGTTCGATAGAAGAGGCACTGGTCGATTGCAACTTTGCTGCCGCAGTGACGGCGCGCTTGCGCGAATTCTCGCCACCGGTGATTTCGCCGCGTGCGTTGGCGACGCGTCTGGTTGAGGAGAGCGGTTTGCGCGCAGCGGTGGTGTTTGGCAATGAGCGTTTCGGCTTGCCGAATGAAATCGTGGAAAAGTGCAATGTACTGATCAATATTCCGGCGAACCCGGATTATTCATCGCTGAACCTGGCGCAGGCGGTGCAGGTATTGGCTTATGAGGCACGTATGGCTGCAGTAGGCGAGACGCGTACTGCGACAGAAATCGGCTTCCAGGGTGAGGCCGCGAGCATGGCGCAGATCGATGGCATGTATACGCATCTGGAGCAGGCGCTGGTAGCAATCGACTTCCTTGATGCAAATAATCCGAAGAAGCTGATGCCACGACTGAAGCGCCTGTTTTCCCGTACCCAGCTAGAGACAGAAGAGGTTAATATCCTGCGTGGCATCGCCAAGCAGATACTGGCGCAAAAGAATAAAGGCGGAGATAAAAACTGAGGCGTTTGCCTCAGTTCCAGGTACGCATCAGGCCGACCGCCAGGCCTTCCAGTGCAAATTCGTCGTGCGCCAGGTCCACGAGTATCGGTTCAAAGTCCGGGTTCTCCGGCAGCAATTCAATCAATGAGCCGGATTTCTTGTAACGCTTGACGGTGACTTCTTCACCCAGACGTGCCACCACGATCTGGCCGTTTTTCGCGGTATCGATTTTCTTGACTGCTAGCAGGTCGCCGTCGAGGATGCCGGCGTCGCGCATGGACATGCCGCGTACTTTCAGCAGGAAGTCTGGTTTGGCCGAGAACAGCGAGCGATCTACATCGTAGGTGGCTTCGATATGTTCTTGCGCCAGGATAGGCGAGCCAGCGGCTACGCGACCGACCAGCGGCAGGCTGAGTTGCATCAGGGCTGGATGTGGCAAGGCCATCTGGCGGGCAGAGGAGCGATCATCGCCGTGGCCCATGTCGCGCAGACGGATACCGCGTGAGGTACCGGGGGAAATTTCGATGGCGCCTTTGCGCGCCAGGGCCTGCAAATGTTCTTCGGCCGCATTGGCCGAGCGGAAACCGAGTTCTGTTGCAATTTCGGCACGGGTCGGCGGAAAGCCGGTATTTTCGATCGCATCGCGTATCAAATTCAGGATTTGTTCCTGGCGTGCTGTCAGTTTGATCATTGCGTAGGCCCGTTTGGTGACGGGCGTAGCTGTGACGCCCGTAAACTGTTTGTATGAACAGTCTGTATTTTTATACAGTACATGCCTAAACGCAAGCTGATTTATGCGGTTTCGGTGCAAATTGCGACGTATTCATGCGGGATTGCGGCGATAAACCTGCGTAAGCATTGAGTTTCCCTGCATTTGCGCGTATGATTGCCGGTTTTCCTCTTCCCACACTCGTCTTGACGCCGAGGTGGGCGATTTTCAATCCGACCAAAAGGAGCTTACATGCGTCATTATGAAATCGTATTTATCGTTCATCCGGATCAAAGCGAGCAAGTGCCTGCAATGATCGAGCGCTACAAAGGTATCGTCACCGCACGCGGCGGCGTTATTCACCGTGTCGAAGACTGGGGCCGTCGTCAAATGGCGTACATGATCCAGAAATTGGCAAAAGCGCACTACGTCTGCCTGAACATCGAATGTGACGGCGAAACACTGGCTGAAATCGAAACCGGCTTCAAATTCAACGATGCCGTTCTGCGTCATCTGACAGTGAAAATGAAGAAGGCTGAAACCGCACCATCGCCAATGATGAAGGCTGTGCAGAAGGAAGATGCTGCCAAGAGCCATCGCGCCGAGGCACCCGCTGCCTAATAGCCCTTAGACGTTACCAGACGGAGAGTGAATCAGCTTCAGTTTATTGCGACCATCGCCGAGCGTGAAATTTTGCGCTACACACCGGCCGGTGTCCCGATAGTGTCAGCAGTTTTGCTGCACAGTTCGCAACAGATGGAAGCAGGTATCCCACGATTGGTTGAGTTTGAAATGACCGCGATAGCTGCGGGTGAAATTTCAGGTCGATTCAATCAAGCCGAATTAGGCGGGACATATCAGTTCACTGGATTTCTGGCACGCAAGAGCCGTAACAGCAAAAGCCTTGTTTTCCATCTCACAGATTTCGAGAACCACATTTAGATACAGGAGCCCAAAATGGCATTCGGTAAAAAATTCGACAAGAACAAACTCAAAGAAAAACGCAAACAACAAAACCCATTGTTCAAGCGTAAAAAATTCTGCCGCTTCACCGCTGCACACGTAGAACAAGTTGATTACAAAGACGTAGATACCTTGAAAGACTTCGTTCAGGAAAACGGCAAAATCATGCCAGCACGCCTGACCGGTACCAAGGCTATCTATCAACGTCAGGTTGATACAGCAATCAAACGCGCACGTTACCTCGCGCTGTTGCCGTACACCGATCTGCACAACGCGTAATTAACGACTTGAAATAGGAGAAAAACATGCAAGTCATTCTGTTGGAAAAAGTCGTTAATCTCGGCAACCTCGGTGAAGTTGTAAAAGTCAAAGACGGTTACGCACGTAACTTCCTGATCCCACAACGTAAAGCACGTCGTGCTACCGCTGCTGCAGTCGCTGAATTCGAAGTCAAGCGCGCAGAACTGGAAAAAATCGCTGCAGAAAAACTGGCAGCTTCGCAAGCTCAAGGCGAGAAACTGACCGGTCAAACCGTTCAAATCACGCAAAAATCGGGTGTTGACGGCCGTTTGTTCGGTTCCGTTACCAACTCCGATATCGCTGAGGCGTTGGCAAAACAAGGCTTTGCAGTTGAAAAAGCTCAAGTTCGTCTGCCTACCGGCCCATTGAAAGTTGCTGGCGATCACGTTGTTGCAGTTGCATTGCATACCGACGTAGTCGTTGACGTAACGATCACTGTAATCGGCGACCACGCTTAAGTCGTCTTAAAGTACCTCGGGCACTTGCTGCCCACAAAAAGCCGGGTTTTCCCGGCTTTTTTATTGCCCATTTTCTGAAAGGGTGGGCTCCTAACAGGTATAATTCGCGCCATGAACACCCGTGCCGATCCGCAATTAGAAGCCCTACGCGTCCCCCCGCATTCGATAGAAGCCGAGCAATCTGTTCTCGGCGGCCTGCTGCTGGACAATGCTGCCTGGGATCGTATTGCCGATTTCGTCAATCAGGACGACTTCTATCGCTACGATCACCGGATTATCTTCCAGCACATGGTCAAGCTGATCAACAGCTCCAAACCAGCTGACGTCATCACCGTATTCGAAGCATTGACCAACAGTGGCAAGGCAGAAGAAGTCGGCGGCGTCGCCTACCTCAATGCGCTGGCCCAGAACACCCCATCCGCTGCCAATATCCGCCGCTACGCCGAAATCGTGCGTGATCGCGGCGTGCTGCGCAAACTGATTACAGTTGCTGACGAGATCTCCGGCAACGCTTTCAATCCGCAAGGTAAAGAAGTAAAGCAGATGCTGGACGAGGCCGAATCCAAGATCTTTGCGATTGCGGAAGAGGGCGCACGTGGTGCACAAGGTTTTCAGGAAATTCAGCCCCTGCTGACGCAGGTGGTAGAGCGTATCGACGAGCTGTATAACCGTGACATGCAGAATGACATCACCGGTGTACCTACCGGTTTTGCCGACCTCGACCGCATGACTTCCGGCTTGCAGCCAGGCGATCTGATTATCGTCGCCGGTCGTCCTTCGATGGGTAAGACCGCATTCTCCGTCAATATCGGTGAAAACGTGGCGATCGATAGTGGCTTGCCAGTCGCCGTCTTCTCGATGGAGATGGGTGGCGCTCAGCTGGCAATGCGTATGCTGGGTTCGGTTGGTCGTCTCGATCAGCACCGTCTGCGTACCGGTCGTCTGGCCGACGAAGACTGGCCACGCCTGACGCACGCGATCCAGAAAATGAACGATGCACAGCTGTACATCGATGAAACTCCGGCCTTGAACTCGATCGAGTTGCGTGCCCGTTCGCGTCGTCTGGCGCGTCAATGCGGCAAGCTGGGCCTGATCATCATCGATTACTTGCAACTGATGTCGGCCAACTCCGCCGGTGAAAACCGCGCTACCGAGATTTCCGAGATTTCGCGTAGCCTGAAAGGTCTGGCCAAAGAATTGAATTGCCCGGTGATTGCGCTCTCGCAGTTGAACCGCTCGCTGGAGCAACGTCCTAACAAACGCCCCGTCATGTCCGATCTGCGCGAATCCGGCGCTATCGAACAGGATGCTGACGTGATTCTGTTTATTTATCGCGACGAGGTTTATAACCCCGATTCGCCGGATAAAGGTACTGCCGAGATCATCATTGGTAAGCAGCGTAACGGCCCGATTGGTGCGGTACGCCTGACCTTCCTCGGCCAGTTCACCAAGTTTGAGAATTACACCGGTACCGCTGCCCTGTACCAAGGTGATTAATTAGGGTATCAGTTAGTTTTAGGAATTCTGGTCGGGGTCTGTGCCCTGGTCATCGCAGTATTTCAACATTTTAATATTCAAAGAGAGTAATCATGTTTGGACGACTTCTGCCGAAAGAAGGTAAATTTTTCGATCTCTTCAATGAGCATGCTGAATTTTGCGTGAAGGGTGCACGTGAGATGGTTGCATTGATGACCAATTTCGATGACCTGGAAATTCGTGTACATGCTATCGAAGGCATCGAAAAGCAGGCAGACAAGGTGACACATGCGACGCTGGACGCGCTGCATAAAACCTTCATCACGCCGCTGGATCGCGATGACATCCATCAACTGATTACCCGCATGGACGACATCCTCGACCTGCTCGAAGATGCAGCACAAACCATCTCCCTGTACGACATCAAGGCCATCACACCGGAAGCCAAACGCCTGGCCGAGTTATGCCTGGCTTGTACCGAAAAGGTCAAAGCTGCGGTCGGCCTCCTGCACAACATGGACAACTCGCGCGAAATCCTGACTATCTGCCAGGAAGTGGATCGCCTGGAATCGGATGCCGATCACGTCATGCGCGCTGCAATGTCCAAACTGTTCCGCGAAGAGCCGGACGTGCGCAACCTGATCAAACTCAAAGCCATTTATGAATTGCTGGAAACCGTGACCGACCGTTGCGAAGACGTAGCCAATATCATCGAAGGCATCATTGTCGAGAACGCTTAAGTCCGGCGCAACCCGGCCTGTCTTGCGCTGCTATTACATCGCGCAAGACGGAGCCATAAAGTTTCGCGGTTGCTGACACCGTTGTCCGCGACGTACGCAGAATCAACAAGAAATAAATATCCATGCAAACTCTTCACATGAGCTTTTATGTCCTGGCCTTTTTGATCATATTGGCTTTGGTCTTCGATTTCATGAATGGCTTTCATGACGCGGCTAATGCGATCGCAACGGTCGTCTCTACCGGCGTACTGAAACCGCAAACTGCGGTCATGATGGCGGCCTCATTCAACTTTATTGCGATTGGTGTATTCCACCTGAAAGTCGCATCGATGATAGGCAAGGGCACCATCGATCCTATCGTGATTGACCACTACGTCGTCTTTGGCGCCCTGGTTGGCGCCATCGTCTGGAACGTAGTGACCTGGTACTTCGGTCTGCCATCGTCCTCGTCGCACGCGCTGATCGGTGGTCTGGTTGGTGCTGCAGTAGCCAAAGCCGGTACTGATGCACTGATCGCTTCGGGTCTGATCAAAATCATCGCTTTCATCGTCTTGTCTCCTTTGCTTGGCTTCCTCTTTGGTTCGCTGATGATGGTGCTGGTGTCCTGGCTCTTTGTCAGGTCGACGCCGCGCAATGTGGATCGCTGGTTCCGTCGCCTGCAGCTGGTTTCGGCGGCGATGTACAGCCTGGGCCACGGTGGTAACGATGCACAAAAAACCATGGGTATCATCTGGATGCTGTTGATCGCCGCAGGTGCGACTACCGCTGAAGATCCGCTGCCATGGTGGGTAGTCATCAGCTGCTACAGCGCGATTAGCCTGGGTACCTTGTTTGGTGGCTGGCGTATCGTGAAAACCATGGGGCAGAAAATCACCAAGCTCAAACCAGTTGGCGGCTTCTGTGCTGAAACCGGTGGCGCGATTACCTTGTTCCTGGCAACTGCGCTGGGTGTGCCGGTTTCGACCACGCACACGATTACCGGTGCGATTGTCGGTGTCGGCGCTTCGCGCAAGATGTCGGCTGTGCGTTGGGGTGTGGCGGGTAATATCATCTGGGCCTGGATCTTCACCATTCCGGCTGCAGCGTTTATGGCTGCGATTGCCTGGTGGTTGGGAACGATGATCTTGTAATCATTTCCGTTTAATAAAAAAGCCGCTTCATGCGGCTTTTTTTATTGCGTGTCTGGTTTGTGTGCATATTCACATTGCAAACTTGGCAAGTTCGCGAGGCGTAAAGCTTGACACACTGGTAAGGACATTCTGTCCTAGGGCTTTATGTCCAATGTTGAACACGGTTGGCATAACTTAAAATAAATACACTGCTATGGCGCTGCGATGCAGGATTTTGAGGCAGCGCGCCTCACGATAGATAGCTTCAAGTAATAACCTGGAAATACTGAAAAATCATGGATTGGGTCCCGATAGTCTTCGTTGTGTTCAAAGCCCTCGTGCTTGTCACGGGCATGTACTACGCCATCAAATGGCATTACGACCAAGGGAAAAAGGGCAAGCTGACGGAGAGAGGCGCGGTGTTACGCGCGAGCGGTAAAGTAGTCGCTATCTTCATGCTGTCGCTTCTGATTCTCGGAGGCTTTACATATGTTCTTGTCAGCGTAGCTGGCCTGGATATGGGGTGGCCGTGGTGGTAAAGAGCGGGAGCTGAAAAAGCAGCAGCTTCGCTGATTCACGCTAGTGCATACATAAAATAAACCTAAGTGGCTGCCGGGCCACCCCCGGCAACCCCGCTCTCTACGGAGAGAGCGCCGAATCAGCAACAATCAATACGCAAACCAAGCACCCAATAAAAAAGGCCTGCTAAACAGCAGGCCTTTTTGCAACTACTCAAATTAAAACTAAGCTTACAGCACCTCACTGGCATGATCTGCCAGGCGCGAACGCTCACCGCGTGCCAGAGTGACATGGCCACTATGACCCCAGCCCTTGAAGCGATCAACCACATAGGTCAAGCCGCTCGAGCCTTCGGTCAGGTAAGGCGTATCGATCTGCGCGATGTTACCGAGACAGATGATTTTGGTGCCTGGACCTGCGCGGGTGACCAGGGTTTTCATTTGTTTCGGCGTCAGGTTTTGCGCTTCATCGATGATGAGGAATTTGTTGACGAAGGTACGGCCGCGCATGAAGTTGAGCGACTTGATTTTGATGCGTGAGCGGATGAGGTCTTGCGTTGCGGCGCGGCCCCATTCACCTGCATCATTGTCGGACTTGTTCAGCACTTCCAGGTTGTCGTCGAACGCGCCCATCCATGGCGACATTTTTTCTTCCTCGGTACCAGGCAGGAAGCCAATGTCTTCACCGACCGGCACCGTGACGCGGGTCACGATGATTTCGCTGTAGAGCTTGGTTTCCAGTACCTGTGCCAGACCTGCAGCGAGTGCCAGCAAGGTTTTACCGGTACCCGCCTGACCCAGCAAGGTGACGAAGTCGCACTCAGGGTCCATCAACAGGTTCAGGGCGAAGTTTTGTTCGCGGTTGCGAGCTGTGACGCCCCAGACGCTGTTCTTGGTGTGTGCATAGTCACGCAAGGTCTGGATGACTGCGGTTTTGCCATTGATTTGTCGCACCTGGCCGTAGAACGACGCTTCGCCGTTTTGCGGTTCCATGAAGACAAACTGATTGACCAGCATCGAAGGCACGACCGGACCGCTCAGGCGATAGAAGGTGTAGCCGGTACCGTGTTTGTTTTCCTGCCAGGACTCCATGCCTTTCGCATGCTTGATCCAGAAGTCGTCCGGCAATTGCATGATGCCGGAGTAGAGCAGGTCGGTATCTTCCAGTACGTGGTCGTTCAGGTACTCTTCCGCTGGCAGGCCCATCGCGCGCGCCTTGATGCGCATGTTGATATCTTTCGATACCAGCACGATGGCACGACCCGGATACTGGGCTTCCAGTGCACGTACCACGCCGAGGATCTGGTTGTCGGCTTTGCCCATAGGCAGGCCTTCAGGCAGCGTGACGTTTTGCAGCTTGGTCTGGAAGAACAAACGGCCTTTGGCATCCTTGTTGCCCAGTTTGGACAGCGGGATACCTTCGTCGATCGCATTTTCTTCCACACCGCTGACCAGAGCATCCAGTGAACGGGATACCTGGCGTGCGCTGCGCGCGACTTCGGACATGCCTTTCTTGTGATCGTCGAGTTCTTCCAGCGTCATCATAGGCAGATAGACGTCGTGTTCCTCGAAGCGGAACAGCGAAGTCGGATCGTGCATCAGGACATTGGTGTCGAGTACAAATAATTTGGTGACGCCGGATTTATCAGTCGGGCGACGGGTGCCGGATTTTGGTGCCAGCGCGACGGTTTGTGCCGAGGATGCGGCGCGCGGTTTAGTAGCGGGGGCTTTGTCTGCGATTTTTGCGCGGACAGGTGCCGGGGCTGGGGCTGCTTCAGTTTTGCGTGCTACCGGTTCAATCAGAGTCAGCGATTTGACAATCTTGTCCTTATCCGCCTTCGGATAGTCTCGCGGTGACAGCAATGCAGCAGGCTTGGTCGGTAGTTTAGGCAGGGGCATCAGGACCTCGATCTAGAAAGTTTGAGAACATTTACAACAGGCACTAACGGTGATGCAGACGCGAAAAAGCGCGGTGGAGGAGAAAAAATGGCAAAAGAAAATGCCGGCCGGAGGAGGGTGTACAAATCAAAAAGTAAAAAAGCCGTTTGGGAAGGCTCATGGCCTAATCCGCAAACGGCTTTCTTAGAGAAAAATTCTTTTGAATTCAATGGGTTTTGCAAACCTAAGCAAGAGCCTTCACAAACTCCAGTACGTCATCGATGTGTCCAGGCACTTTCACTCCACGCCATTCTTTCACCAATTTGCCTGACTCGTCAATAATAAAAGTGGAGCGTTCGATACCGCGTACTTTTTTGCCATACATATTTTTCATCTTCATGACATCGAACATGGTGCACAGTGTTTCGTCCGGGTCAGAGATCAGTTCGAAGGGCAGTGCCAGTTTGGCCTTGAAGCCTTCATGCGAACGCAGGCTGTCGCGGCTGACGCCGAATACTTCGGCATTAGCGGCGCGGAATTGCTCATGCAGGTCGCGGAAGTGTATGCCTTCGGTGGTGCAGCCCGGCGTGTTGTCCTTGGGGTAGAAATACAGGACGATTTTTTTCCCTTTGTAATCAGCGAGTTGAAAGGTTTGCTCACCAGTCATGGGCGCGGAAAAATCCGGTACGATTTTGTTCAGGGCAGAAGGGCGTTCTGCTACGGGAGTGGCTTGATCCATTTATCTCACTTTCTCTGCCGATAGTGCAGCGCTGCAGGCGCAGCGGCATGATGGTCGATCGATTTGCTACCAGTTCGGCGTATGCGTGAAAAACGCGAGGAGCAATACGCAATAAGCTATACGGCCGAGCACACAGATGGGGGCGAGTTTTTATCCTTCAAGCAATGAAATTAATTTAATTTCATGCGTGAAATATTCGTTAATACCTGTCGGACACTATACAAAAGACAATAATTTCCCGACTTGGTTCTGTGCGGACTGCACTCGAGTGTAGTCCGTGCAGCTTGCCCCAGCCTTACAGGATTAGTGCGAGGGCGACCTTACGGCCTTCAGCCATGAGGATGTTGTAGGTGCGGCAGGCAGCCTGGTTATCCATGCATTCGACGCCGATGCGGCGCGAGGTAAGCGAGGCGGTCAGACGTGGATGGACGAAGCGCTGGGTGGCGCCGGTGCCGAGGATGACGACATCGGGGGTGATCGCATTGATTTGCTCGAAATTTTCGGCTGTCAGCGCGTCGAACGAGGTCACTGGCCATGCAACCGGTTTGATTTCAGGTAATACGACCAGGCTGTAGTTGTATGGAATTAAATTGATTTCAATGCCATTTTCATCATACGAGGTGACAGTCTGGTATTGCTGGGTAGCGGTGCTGTGTAACTTCATGGCTGGGCAGTCGGGAGTCGGAGCGGGTTTCCGCCTGTTTCCGAATAATTGGATGGTAAAGAAGGCTTATTGTAACGTTTTCAGCTTTAAAGCAGCCTTTATCGATTGATAAAATCGCTTCCTTTCGGCAAAATGGATCTCTTTCGCGGTGCACCATTGCCACCGTCATTTTTCGCTTGCCTCCCGGGCGCTTTACTCTGCGGCCACAGATTGTAGGGAGCAGGCGTTTCAATTAGAGCTTAGTAAAGACAAGTTCTGAAATTCACAAGGAACAGTAGCTGTGCGACCGATTCAAAAATCGAAAAAACTGGATGATGTTTGCTACGACATTCGCGGCCCCGTGCTCGAAAAAGCGCGGCAAATGGAAGAAGACGGTCACAAGATTATCAAGCTGAATATCGGCAACCTCGCCGTATTCGGTTTCGACGCGCCGGACGAGATCGTGCAAGACATGATCCGCAATATGTCGAACGCCTCCGGCTACACAGATTCCAAAGGTTTGTTTGCGCCGCGCAAGGCGATCATGCATTACACGCAGGAAAAGAAAATCACCGGCGTGACCATAGATGATATCTACCTCGGCAACGGTGCGTCCGAGCTGATCGTGATGAGCATGAATGCCTTGCTCAATACCGGCGACGAAGTACTGGTGCCTTCGCCTGATTATCCGTTGTGGACCGCCGCGGTCAGCTTGTCCGGCGGCAAGCCGGTGCACTATGTCTGCGACGAGCAGGCAGACTGGTTTCCGGACATCGAAGATATCAAGAGCAAGATTAATTCGAATACCAAGGCGATTGTCGTCATCAACCCGAACAATCCGACGGGTGCCCTGTATCCGGTAGAGCTGCTGGAACAGATCGTTGAGCTGGCTCGTCAGCATCAATTGATCGTGTTTGCAGATGAAATCTACGACAAGGTACTGTACGACGGCAACACGCACACCTCGCTGGCTTCGCTGGCGGACGACGTCTTGTTCATCACCTTCAATGGCTTGTCGAAAAACTACCGTTCCTGCGGCTATCGCGCAGGCTGGATGGTGGTTTCCGGTGAGAAGCGTCATGCGCGTGATTACATCGAAGGCCTGAACATGCTGGCGTCGATGCGCCTGTGCGCCAACGTGCCGGGGCAGTATGCAATCCAGACCGCATTGGGCGGCCACCAGAGCATCAATGACCTGGTCGGGCCGGGTGGTCGCTTGCTGCGCCAGCGTGACCTTGCGCATAAGTTGCTGACCGAGATCCCGGGTGTGACCTGCGTCAAGCCTAAGTCGGCCTTGTACATGTTCCCGCGTCTGGATCCCAAGATGTATCCGATCAAGGACGACCAGGACTTCGCACATCAATTGCTGGCAGAAGAAAGTGTATTGATCGTGCAGGGTACGGGCTTCAATTGCCCGACTACAGACCATTTCAGGGTAGTATTCTTGCCGAATTCAGATGACCTGACGGTCGCGATCGGTCGAATCGCGCATTTCCTTGAAGGCTATCGCAAGCGCCTGGGCTAAGCCCCGGACTCTATTTCAGTCACCACGCTCTTCGTCTTGGAGAGCGCTGTTTTTCATGTGACATTATTTATACAGAGATTATGAAATCCATCAAAGTTGGCTTGTTAGGAATCGGCACCGTCGGTGCGGGTACATTCAATGTTCTGAAGCGTAACCAGGAAGAAATTTCCCGCCGCGCCGGTCATGGTATTGAAATCGTGATGGTGGCTGACCTGAATGTGGAACGCGCCAAGGAATTGGTTGGCTCGCACTGCGAAGTGGTGAGCGACGGCAATCTGGTTGTTTCCAATCCTGACATCGACATCGTAGTCGAATTGATTGGTGGCTACGGCATTGCGAAAGACCTGGTACTGAAAGCGATCGCCAACGGCAAGCACGTCGTGACCGCGAACAAGGCTTTGCTGGCGACCCACGGCGATGAGATTTTCAAAGCTGCACAAGACAAAGGCGTGATGGTTGCGTATGAAGCCGCAGTAGCTGGTGGCATTCCTATCATCAAGGCTTTGCGTGAAGGCCTGACCGCCAACCGCATCGAATGGATCGCCGGCATCATCAACGGCACCACCAACTTCATCCTGTCCGAAATGCGTGACAAGGGCCTGGATTTCGATACCGTTTTGAAAGAAGCGCAACGCCTGGGTTATGCCGAGGCTGATCCTACCTTCGATATCGAAGGCGTGGATGCTGCGCACAAGGCGACCCTGATGTCGGCGATTGCATTCGGTATCCCGGTGCAGTTTGACAAGGCGCACGTGGAAGGCATCACCAAGCTGGAAGCGGTTGACATCCGTTATGCAGAACAACTCGGCTATCGCATCAAATTGCTCGGCATCGCCAAGCGCACACCGCAAGGTATCGAGCTGCGCGTGCATCCGACCCTGATCCCTGCCAAACGCCTGATCGCGAATGTCGAAGGTGCGATGAATGCGGTACTGGTGCAGGGCGACGCCGTCGGCGCAACTTTGTATTACGGCAAGGGTGCAGGCGCTGAGCCTACCGCATCGGCCGTGATTGCCGACCTGGTAGATATCGCGCGTCTGGCGGATGCAGAACCAGCGCATCGTGTGCCGCATCTGGCGTTCCAGCCAAATGCAATGGCCGATACGCCTATCCTGCCGATTTCGGAAGTCACCACCAGCTACTACCTGCGCATGCATGTAGCGGACAAACTGGGTGTGTTGGCAAATGTCACCAGCATCCTGGCGGATTCGACGATCTCGATAGACGCCATGTTGCAAAAGGAACCAGCCTTGGGCGAAACCCAGACCGACATCATCATGCTGACGCACCAGACGCAAGAGAAGAACGTCGAAGCTGCGATCAAGAAAATCGAAGCCTTGCCTACCGTTATCGGCAAAGTGACCAAGATCCGCCTGGAACACTTGAGCTAATCTGGCAGCCAACACCGGTGAAGTTGGTTAAATCCGGCTTCACCGCGTCTCTTCATCGCTTATTTTGCTGATTTCACCGAAATTGGCTCTTCATCCCCGGCGACTATCCCTGTTCTGCTCCCCAGGCCTGCTCCGGACGCTATAATAGTGCTCTGTATGTAATGTGCTGCCTTGCCGGTATCATCCTGTTTCCTGAGCAAGTCGGCCACCAACCAAGTCAATTACTCTATGCAATACATTTCCACTCGCGGCCTGGCGCCGGCACAGTCGTTTTCTGAAATTTTGCTGGGCGGTCTGGCGCCTGACGGTGGTTTGTATCTGCCTGAGACTTACCCGCAGGTCAGCGATGCTGAGCTGGATGCCTGGCGCACGCTGTCGTATGCCGACCTGGCTTACGAAGTGCTGCGCAAGTTTGCGACCGACATTCCGGATGCCGACCTCAAGGCACTGGTACATAAAACCTATACCGCCGATGTGTATCGCAATGTGCGCCATGGCGAAGAAGCTGCGCGCATCACACCGTTGCGTACGGTAGAAGAAAAGAATGGCAGCAAGCTGGTATTGCAAGCCTTGTCGAACGGCCCGACGCTGGCCTTCAAGGACATGGCGATGCAGTTGCTGGGCAATCTGTTCGAATACACACTGGCCAAGCAACACGCGGAATTGAATATCTTTGGCGCGACCTCGGGCGATACCGGCAGCGCGGCCGAGTACGCGATGCGCGGTAAAAAGGGCATACGTGTCTTCATGCTGTCGCCGCACAAAAAAATGAGCGCATTCCAGACTGCGCAAATGTTCAGCCTGCAAGACCCGAACATTTTCAACATCGCGGTGGAAGGCGTGTTTGATGATTGTCAGGATATGGTCAAGGCCGTCTCGAACGATCACAGCTTCAAGCAACAGCAAAAAATTGGTACCGTGAATTCGATTAACTGGGCGCGCGTCGTGGCGCAAGTGATCTACTACTTCCGTGGTTACCTCAGCGCGACCACCAGCAACGAACAAAAAGTATCGTTCACCGTACCCTCCGGTAACTTTGGCAACATTTGTGCAGGTCATATCGCGCGCATGATGGGCTTGCCTATCGATAAGCTGGTTGCAGCAACCAATGAAAACGATGTGCTGGATGAGTTCTTCCGCACCGGTGTGTATCGCGTACGTAAATCAGCCGAGACTTACCACACCACCAGCCCGAGTATGGATATCAGCAAGGCGTCGAACTTCGAACGCTTTGTCTATGACTTGCTGAATCGTGATGGTGATCGTGTACGTGCCTTGTTCCAGAAAGTGGAAACAGATGGCGGCTTCGATCTGTCCGGCAAGCCGGGCAGCGACGGTGACGAGTTCAAGAATATTGCGAAGTTCGGTTTTGCTTCCGGCAAATCGACACACAGCGATCGCGTCGCTACCATCCGTGACCTGCAAAACAAGTATGACTTGATGATAGACACCCATACCGCAGATGGCGTGAAAGTCGCACGTGAGCACCTGACACCGGGTGTCACCATGATCGTGCTGGAAACAGCATTGCCAGCCAAGTTCAACGAAACCATACGCGAAGCGCTGGGGCGTGATGCCGATCGTCCGGCTGGTTTTGAAAATATTGAAGACTTGCCGCAGCGCTTTGAAGTGATGCCAGCAGATGTTAACAAGATGAAGAGTTTCATCGCCAAGCATACAGGTCTGTAATACCGGAATTGCCGCCTGCGCGCGGCAATTGAAAGGGCAAGCGGAATACCATGTTTCCGCTTACTATCGTTCCATGATCCATTATCGAGCCCAGCATGAGTGAACCTAAACCGATGTTGAGTGTGGCCGAAGCCCTCGACTTCCTGCTTACTTCCGCCAAGAAAATTACCGAGACTGAAACCCTGGCTACGCTGGATGCGAACGGTCGCGTCCTGGCCGTTGCACAGGAGTCGCAACTGAATGTACCGCCAGTCGATAACACATCCATGGATGGCTATGCGGTGCGTGCTGCTGATTGCGCCAGCGGTGAGGCGGTCTTGCGTGTCAGCCAGCGCATCCCGGCCGGACATGTCGGCCAGCCACTAGAGGCTGGTTGCGCAGCGCGTATTTTTACCGGTGCCATGATCCCGCAGGGTGCGGATGCCGTCGTTATGCAGGAAGTCTGTGTCGCATCCAAAGGTGCGGACGGCGACCTGGTCACGGTCAAACACGCCCCGGTCTCCGGCGAATGGATACGCCGTGCTGGTGAAGATATCCGTGCCGGCAGCACCATACTGACTGCAGGTCAGCGCTTGCGTGCGCAGGAACTCGGTCTGGCCGCTTCGGTCGGTCTGGCGCAATTGCCAGTGGTGCGCAAATTGCGCGTTGCGGTCTTCTTTACCGGTGACGAACTGGCGATGCCGGGAGAAGTGCTGAAACCAGGCGCTATCTACAATTCGAATCGCTTCACATTGCGTGGCCTGCTGGAAAACCTCGGCTGCGAAATCAGCGATTTCGGCATCGTGCCGGACACCCTGGCCGCAACCCGCGACACCTTGCGCCGCGCTGCCGCTGAAAACGACCTGATCATCACTTCTGGCGGCGTTTCTGTCGGTGAAGAGGATCACATCAAACCTGCGGTCGAAGCCGAAGGCCATCTGAATATGTGGCAGATCGCGGTCAAGCCGGGCAAGCCGCTGGCGTTCGGTGAAGTGAACCGCAGCGCCAAAGGTGGTACTGCTTACTTCCTCGGTTTGCCGGGTAATCCGGTGTCTAGTTTCGTCACCTTCATGCTGTTTGTGCGCCCATTCATCCTGCGTCTGCAAGGTGTCGAAAATGTGGCACCCAAGGCCTATCCTATGCGTGCTGACTTCAATCTGAACAAGGCCGACAAGCGCAACGAATTCCTGCGCGCAAAGATCAATGAGCAGGATGGCCTCGATTTATTTCCTAACCAGAGTTCGGGTGTGCTGACCTCAACTGTGTGGGGCGATGGCTTGATTGATCATCCGTCGGGCAAGACCATAGCGGCCGGAGATACCGTGCGCTTTATTTCATTCAGCGATTTGATGTACTGATAGTGATATGAATATAGAACTTCGTTTTTTTGCCAGCGTACGTGAAGCGCTGAAGGTAGCCCAGGAGTCGGTCACCGTCCCTGCCACTGTCAAAACCGTGGGCGACGTGCGCGCTTTCCTGCGTGAGCGCGGTGGCGTCTGGGCTGAAGCACTGGCGGACAGCCGTCCTTTGCGCATGGCTTACAATCAGGAAATGACAAGTGCTGACACCGCAATCGAAGAGGGCAGTGAAGTCGCTTTCTTCCCTCCGGTAACCGGCGGCTGATCAGACGGAGCAGAGCACATGCCAGTACGTGTACAAACCGAAGATTTTGATGTCAGCCAGGAAGTCGCTGCCTTGCGTGCAAATAGTCCGCAGGTCGGCGCAGTCGTAACCTTTATTGGTACCGTGCGCGACATGAATGACGGCTCCAGCGTGGCCGAGATGGAGCTGGAACACTATCCCGGCATGACCGAAAAAGCCCTGCAAAACATCGTGGAGCAGGCTAAGGCACGCTGGCCTATTTTTGATGCGCTGGTGATCCATCGCATCGGACCTTTGTTGCCACTCGAGCAAATCGTGCTGGTGGCGGTGACCTCGGCACATCGCGGCGAAGCTTTTTCTGCCTGCGAATTCATCATCGATTACCTGAAAACAGACGCGCCGTTCTGGAAGAAAGAACAAACACCGCAAGGTGCGCGCTGGGTGGATGCCCGTACTACTGACGATACCGCACTGGCCAAGTGGAAGCTGCCAGTCTCTGAATCGGGAGTCGGCAAGTGAGCTGGCTCGCAGTCGGCCTCGGTGCAGCACTGGGTGCCTGGCTGCGATGGGGGCTGGGCCTCTGGTTCAATGCGGTCAATAATTTTGTACCCGTCGGTACGCTGGCAGCCAATCTGATCGGTGGTTATCTGGTCGGGCTGGCGGTTGCCTTCTTCAGCGGTCATCCGGGCGTACCGCCGGAATGGCGCTTATTCGCCATTACAGGCTTTCTTGGTGGCCTCACCACTTTCTCCACTTTCTCGGCTGAAGCCGTGTTGCTGCTACAGCGTGGCGACTATATGTGGGCGCTGACGCATACCGTGCTGCACCTGGTCGGCTCGATCGCCTGCTGTATTGCCGGTTTTGCCACCTATCGCGCATTCGCTGCATAGACTACTATGGACGCAGCCAGCCGCATTCGGGCTGGCCAGGCGTTTGATAACACCTGTATCACCAGCATCCCGTCTTTTTCCACGATTTCTGCCCATTTGGGGCCATACTGCGGGCTTATTACTGCTATTCCGCCATCTCCCGCTTGAAAAGTAGTTGCTTGACCCAATTTTCTTTCCATTAATGAATTCTTCTTTGGAGAGTATGCAATGCGTCTCGATAAACTAACTACCAAGCTGCAGGAAGCGCTCGCTGATGCGCAAAGCCATGCAGTCGGTAACGACAATCAATATATAGAACCGGTACACGTACTGGTCGCCCTGTTAAGCCAGGACGACAGCAGCACGCGTTCACTGCTGCAACGTGCCGGTGCCAACATCAATGGTATGACCACTGCGCTGCGCAGTGCACTGGATCGCCTGCCCAAGGTTTCGGGCAATGGCGGCGAAGTGCAGATAGGGCGCGACCTCAGCTCCCTGCTGAACCTGGCCGACAAAGAATCGCAGCTGCATGGCGACCAGTTCATCGCCACCGAAATGGTCTTGCTGGCCCTGACCGAAGACAAATCGGAAGCAGGCAAGATTGCACGTGAAAACGGCCTGACGCGCAAAGCGCTGGAAGCCGCGATCAAGGCCGTGCGCGGCAGTTCGAAAGTGGATTCGGCGGATGGCGAAGGCCAGCGCGAAGCCCTGAAAAAATACACGCTGGACCTGACCGAGCGCGCCCGTATCGGCAAGCTGGACCCTGTCATCGGTCGTGACGATGAGATCCGTCGCGCGATCCAGGTATTGCAACGTCGCTCGAAAAACAATCCTGTCCTGATCGGTGAGCCTGGCGTTGGTAAAACCGCCATCGTCGAAGGCCTGGCACAACGTATCGTCAATGGCGAAGTACCGGACAGCCTGAAAGGCAAACGCGTACTGTCGCTGGATATGGCGTCGCTGCTGGCGGGTGCCAAGTACCGTGGTGAATTCGAAGAGCGGCTGAAAGCAGTCCTGACCGAGCTGGCCGAAGATGAAGGCCAGACCATCGTCTTCATCGATGAAATGCATACGCTGGTCGGTGCAGGCAAGGCCGAAGGCGCGATGGACGCGGGCAATATGCTCAAACCGGCTTTGGCACGCGGTGAGCTGCACTGCGTAGGCGCGACCACGCTGGATGAATACCGCAAATACATCGAAAAAGATGCAGCACTGGAACGTCGCTTCCAGAAAATCATCGTGGCTGAGCCTACGGTGGAAGCAACCATCGCTATCCTGCGCGGCTTGCAGGAGAAGTATGAGCTGCATCACGGCGTTGATATCACCGATCCGGCTATCGTCGCAGCGGCTGAATTGTCGCATCGCTACATTACTGACCGCTTCCTGCCGGATAAGGCGATTGATCTGATCGATGAAGCTGCGTCCAAGATCAAGATCGAACTCGATTCCAAGCCGGAAGTGATGGACAAGCTGGACCGTCGCGTCATCCAGTTGAAGATCGAGCGTGAAGCGATCAAGAAAGAAAAAGATGAAGCGTCGCAAAAACGCCTGGCTTTGATCGAGGAAGAAATCGATCGCCTGGGACGTGAGTACGCTGATCTGGAAGAAATCTGGAAAGCTGAAAAATCGTCGGCCCAGGGTAGCCAGCAAATCAAGGAAGAAATTGAAAAAGTCCGTCTGCAGATGGAAGAGGCTACGCGCAAGAGTGATTGGCAGCGTGTCTCTGAGCTGCAGTACAGCACCTTGCCGCAGCTGGAAGCGCAGCTGAAGAATGCTGTCAAAGGCGAGGTATCGGGCGGCAAGCCGCAACTGGTACGTACGCAGGTAGGTGCGGAAGAAATTGCAGAAGTCGTTTCGCGCGCCACTGGTATCCCGGTTTCACGCATGATGACGGGCGAACGCGAGAAGCTATTGCAGATGGAAGATGCGCTGCATAAACGCGTGGTCGGTCAGCATGAAGCCATCGTTGCGGTCTCCGATGCTATCCGTCGTTCGCGTGCAGGTCTGGGTGATCCGGATCGGCCATATGGTTCCTTCATGTTCCTCGGGCCTACCGGCGTTGGTAAAACCGAGCTATGTAAAGCATTGGCTTCGTTTATGTTCGATACCGAGGAATCGCTGATCCGTATCGACATGAGTGAATTCATGGAGAAGCACTCGGTCGCACGCCTGATCGGTGCACCACCAGGTTATGTCGGTTACGAAGAAGGCGGTTACCTGACCGAGGCAGTACGTCGCAAGCCATACTCGGTGATCCTGCTCGATGAAATCGAGAAGGCGCATCCGGATGTCTTCAACGTCTTGCTGCAGGTGCTGGATGATGGTCGTATGACGGACGGACAGGGACGTACGGTGGACTTCAAGAATACAGTGATCGTCATGACTTCCAATCTGGGTTCGCACAAAATCCAGTCGATGGAAGGCAATGAACCTGCGCTGATCAAGATGGCCGTCATGGCGGAAGTGCAAGGTCATTTCCGTCCTGAGTTCATCAACCGTATCGATGAAATCGTGGTCTTCCATGCACTGGATGAGAAGAACATCGGTTCGATCGCGAAGATCCAGTTGCAAGTATTGGAGCAACGCCTGGCACGCATGGATATGTCCATGGATGTCACCGAAGACGCGCTGCAAAAAATCGCAGAAGCCGGATTCGATCCTGTGTATGGTGCACGTCCTCTGAAACGTGCAATCCAGCAGCAGATCGAGAATCCTTTGTCCAAGGCTATTCTGGAAGGGAAGTTTGGGCCTAAGGATGTGATTGCGGTGGATGTGCGGGATGGCGATCTGGTGTTCACCAAAAAGATGTAAATGCATCGCTAACTGCATGCAGTAGTACTAAGCCCGCCATGTGATGAACATGGCGGGCTTTTTTATGCGCTGCGTTCAGGTACTTATGCTCATCAGGCTGGCATTGTCGTCGACTTCTGCCTTATTGATACATGTTCGTGGATGTCACTGAAGCCGGGTCCGCCCCTGTGTATAGTGCGCGCGCTATGAAGCGTGCGATCTAGAAGGAGTCGAAAATCCTTCATGTAAGGCTATTTTTGAAGGGAAGCACGGCTCTCAATATGTGATTTTGTTTGATGTGAAGAATGACGAATCGCTATTTGCGAAGGATAGCGCGTTCTTTGGTTTTTGGGTGAACGAGGTAAAAAACTATTGCGATAGTATTGGATACAGGATGTCTTCATCTGGGTGCTCTAGCTTCAATAAACTGCAAAGAGTTGCATTTTGCGGTTTTTCTGCAGCATAAAAGCCAATCACAGATCTTGGATAGTCAGCTATCTTGACGGCTAAATTATGGAGTTTGTAAATGTCGAAAGTGAATAAGCAAATTGATTGTCCATTGTCTAGTTTGTGCCAAGTGCAAATGTACTTAAACCGCCCGTTGTAGGCGTAAATTGCATCGTGAGTTTCAGTACGTTGCGCAGTGCATAACTCATTTGAGAATTGATAAGTTTGTATTTTTTGTGAAAATGGTTTGTTATTGTTCGCCGTGTCTGCTTCAGGAATTGGGTAGTGGATATCGTGAACTGTCTCGACCTTCAGAAATGACTTGTAGAGTAGTGCGTGCATGCATCGAATAATGCGATAAGCAAGTGGACGTATTGGGAGTTTTGTTATTCCTTGATATATGCCCTGTTCGCTTTTGATATCTATGAAATTTAGTTTTGCAAGATGTTTTGGATTGGATGACTTCTCGGTTCCATGTAAAGCATCAAGAAATATTGACATTGTTTCGTCAGCTAGGTGCCATTTGTGATTGCAACGTTCATGAACTTGCAGCTTGATTGGATAGTTTGTTCGGTCTGGTTTGGAAAAGAAACTCTGTGGCGGACAATGATCGTCATTTAGGAGTGAACCATCTTTTAACGTAGTTCCACATAGATAACAAAAGTCAGGTTTTTTCCAACGCTGAAATTGTGATTGAGTGAGAAGGCGTGGCATCTTTTATATTCGACGTTTAAGAATCTTTAACGCTGGTTTGCTTGAAGTGAAGTAATTCCCAACTAAAAATTATCACTGAAGCTCCTTTCTAATTATGGACATAATGAAGTCTGCTGTTTCTTTATTGCGGACATTCTGTTTTTTAGATTCAGATTCAACATCTTTTTCTATCCACGTGATCCGATATTTTTTTGCGAGATTACTCACTGCCTGAGTAGTTTTTCCTCTCGAGCGAGTTGCACAGACGATGATGCGACAGTTTCGTTCTTGGAATAGTTTTAGGCTTTCAAAGATTCGACTACCTGGGTCTCCTTGACTTTCAATTCCAATTTTTACGCCATTGATTTTGACAATCAAGGATATGTCTTTCACACCGATGAACAATTTATCGAAAATAGCTTCTGGATATTCTTTGCGTAGTAATTGATATGCGAGTTTTATGCTTGTGCTTTTTCCCCTGTTGGAGACACCACGTACTGCGATTAAAGTTTTCATAAGGTCCTATTCAGTTAGTAATATTCTTAAAGGGATGGTTTGCTAAAGGGCTTTTGATGAGATGCTAGATTTGCATATCTGGGCATTGCAAGGCGATGATAGGCGCTACTTACATCTGAAAGTCTAATCCCTAGACGAGATAGCTCTTCAGCGTTCCAGTTTTCGGGGGCTATCCAGAACTCAGCTTTGTGTTGGCATGCCATCGCTAGTTCTTCATCGATATGCCTTAGAGGAATTGCTGCCGCCGCCCAAACTTTAGCAAGTTTCGCTTCAGTTTTAGGATTTCTCGGTTTGCCGCGTTCTCTATCACGATAGTACAACTTCGTTTCAGTAAGTGCGATCGAAATGGCACTCAGTGCGTTGTCTTTAAGCTCCCTCTTGTCTTTTGATAGAGTTGCTATTGGTCCGAGCAAATTTATTAATTTTTCTAATACATATTCAAGCATAAATTTATCCATGATAAAAATTGTAGATACGAAAAAATTCTTACAACATACTAATCTGATGTTCGCCTAGAATCATGTTCTAAACACATGCATGTAAAAATATAGCGCTATCGGAATAGTGACTCAGTTATCGAATCTAGTTGTCTTTCAAGTTGTCTGATGACGCTTTTATCTTACTTAGTGTTTTATGGTCATTAGGCTCGCATTGCCGCCAGCTGCTGTCGTATTGATACACAGGGCACGCTCGTTGACGAGACGCCATAACGGAACCGGATGCGGGAATTCTGTCGTCACGACAAGCACGATGGCGCCTTCGCGCGCTGCCAGTGCGATGCGCAGATCAGCTTGGTGCTGGTCGCGTTCCAGCAAGGCGAGACGCAGCTCCTTGCATGCATGCTGATGCTCTATAGTGGTGATGCTGGCGCGCAAGTGTGCCGGGAAGTCTGGTGGTACCAGCAATGCAGTGCTTTGTAATAATACGACCTGGTTGCCGGTCGCATAGACTGCGAACATTTGATTCAGCAATGCTGGCGTTGTTTCAGCGACGCACAGCACGGCACCGCGTGCAGCAAAACCTAAGGTATTGATCTCGCCAGTGACGCCGTGTAAGCGGATGATTTTTCCTGATGGACTGGTGCGCACATATTCGACGATGAGCTGGCTAAGTGTTTGCTCTTGGCGCGGAATACTCCAGGTCAGCAGTTCTGCCAGCGCAGTTTCTATGTGCCGTGCTTCTTCTCTGTCCTCGTCGTCCGTTTTCTCTATGCTTACGGTGCCGCTATGTTGCAGGCGTTTCAGATAGAACGGGCCGCCTGCCTTGGGGCCGGTACCGGATAGGCCCTCGCCACCGAAAGGCTGTACGCCGACTACCGCGCCGACGATGTTGCGGTTCACATAGATATTACCGACGTGGGCGTGATGCGTGACGTAAGCCGTGGTTTCGTCTATGCGCGTGTGTATGCCCAGGGTCAGGCCAAAGCCGGTGGCATTGATATCCCTGATCAATTGCGGCAAGTCGTCGCGTTGATAGCGCAGCACGTGTAGTACCGGGCCAAACACTTCGCGTTTCAATTCGGCGATGCTGTCTATCTCCAGGACGCAAGGTGCGACAAAGGTGCCGTTTTCAGCTGTTGCCGGTAACGTCAATTCATACATTTTTTTATCTGCGTTTTGCGCGATGTAGTCCCGCAGATGTCCTTGGGCTTCTGCGTCTATCACTGGCCCTATATCTGTCAGCAGGCGATCAGGATTGTTGATGTGCAGTTCCTGCATTGCACCTTGCAGCATATGCAGGGTTGGCTCGGCGATGTCGCTTTGCAGGCACAAGACACGCAGCGCCGAACAACGTTGGCCTGCACTGTCGTAAGCAGAGCTGATGACGTCACGTACCACCTGTTCGCATAGGGCCGACGAGTCGACGATCATCGCATTTTGACCACCGGTTTCTGCAATCAACGGTATGTCCCTGGCTTCCGCGATGCTGCGTTGTGCGAGCTTGCGATTAATGCTGCGTGCGACTTGCGTCGAGCCGGTGAAGACCACGGCTGAAACACGTTCGTCCGTGACCAACTGCGCACCGATAGTCTCGCCATTGCCGGGCAGATAGAGCAAAACATTTTCCGGTACACCGGCCTGGTGCAATAGCTGTACTGCGCGGAGAGCGATCAGCGGTGTTTGTTCGGCTGGCTTCGCAATGACGACATTGCCTGCTGCCAGTGCTGCGCTGAGTTGGCCGGTAAATATGGCTAAGGGGAAATTCCATGGACTGATACAAGCGACCAGTCCTAGCGGCGGGGTTGCATTCGATGCAATGGACTGTGCGCTGTAGTAGCGCAGGAAGTCGATAGCCTCGCGCAGTTCGCCGATTGCATTCGGCAAGGTTTTGCCCGCTTCGCGTACGGCCAGTGCAATGAACTCGTTTGCATGTTGCTGGAACAAATCTGCGGCACGCAGCAAGATGGCGGCTCGCTGCTCCGCGGTGTGCGCTTGCCATGTACTCATGCCTGTCACTGCATGAGCGATTGCCTGCTCGGCATCAAGCTGGTTCGCGTGCGCTACCGTGCCGACCACATCGTTATGATCGGCCGGATTACGTATCGCGATGGCTGCGCCATATATTGCTGCACCCGTCAAAGGCAGCGCATGCCATTGTTGTTTGCCGTAGGCGCTTAAGCTTGCGCTGAGTGCACGCAAGGCATGTTCATCGCTCAGGTCTATGCCGCTGGAATTTTGCCTTTCCGCGCCATATAGGTCGACCGGTAAGGGCAGCGCCGGATGTGGCTGACCTGCGTACTGTGCAGCGAGTGCAACCGGGTCTTGCAGCAGCTGGTCTATGCTGATGTGCTCATCGACGATTTGATTGACGAATGACGAGTTGGCTCCATTCTCCAGCAGTCGTCGCACCAGATAGGCGAGCAAGGTTTCGTGGGTACCGACCGGTGCATAGATGCGGCAGGGCACATGCAAATGTTCCGGGCCGACGATCTGGTCGTACAAGGTTTCGCCCATGCCGTGCAGGCACTGGAACTCATAGTCCGTTACCTGCAATGCTTGCGCCTGTTGATAGATGGCGGCGAAGGTCAGCGCGTTGTGGGTGGCGAATTGCGGATAGATGACGTTGTTGGCAGCGAGCAGTTTTTGCGCACAGACCAGATAGGAGAGGTCGGTATAGGCTTTACGCGTATAAACCGGATAGCCGGACAAACCATCGACTTGCGCCCGCTTGATTTCGGTATCCCAGTACGCACCTTTGACCAGTCGAACCATGAATTTCCGGCCGCTGCGATGAGCCAGATCTATTAGGTAATTGATGACGTAAGGGCAGCGTTTTTGATAGGCCTGTACGACGAAACCCAAGCCATCGTAACTTGCCAGCTCAGGATCAGCCGCCAGCGCTTCCATCAAATCCAGTGACAGTTCCAGTCGGTCGGCTTCTTCCGCATCAATGTTGAGACCGATGTCGTACTGCTTTGCCAGCAGTAACAGTTGTTTCAGGCGTGGCAGTAGTTCCTGCATGACACGTGTACCTTGCGCGCGCGTATAGCGCGGGTGCAGCGCCGACAACTTGACGGAGATACCGGGACCGTTGCGTATGCCGCGTTGTTCGCTGGCTTTGCCGATTGCGTGTATCGCGGCGGTATAAGATAGATAGTAAGCCTCCGCATCGGCTACTGTCATCGCCGCTTCGCCCAGCATATCGTAGGAGTAGCGATAGCCGTGTTTTTCATGTTCACGACTGTTTGACAGCGCTTCATCTATCGTTTGTCCAGCGACAAACTGGCTGCCCAGCATACGCATGGCGAGATCGACGCCTTTGCGTATCAGCGGTTCGCCGCCTTTGCTGATGAGACGGGTCAGGGCGGCACCCAGGCCATCTTCGCTGGCGCTGTGCAGCAATTTGCCGGTAATGAGCAAGCCCCAACTGGCGGCGTTGACGAAGAGTGAGGGCGAGGTGCCGAGATGGCGTTGCCAGTCACCTTTGCTGATCTTGTCTGCAATCAGGCGATCCGCAGTCTGGTGGTCGGGTATGCGCAGCAGCGCTTCGGCCAGGCACATCAGGGCGATGCCTTCTTCTGACGACAGCGAGAATTCATGCATCAAAGCGTCGACACCAGATGCGCGGCTGCGTTTGGCGCGTACACTTGTCACCAGTTGCCGTGCAAGCGCCTGACTGGCGCTTTGCAACGCCGGATTGTTTGTGACCTGCTTCAGCAAATTTTGTACGGCGGTGATTTCATCCAGCCGATAAGCGCGGCTGATGGTGTCACGTAATGGCGATGGCGTGCTGATGGTTTCTTCAGCAAAAGCCGAGAATGGCGAGGAATAGGAGAGTGAGGACATTGATGCACCGTGTTTGAGTGAATCATCCGATTCCATCTTACATGCAAGTCGTGCAAATGTCGCAATGGCGTTGGCTAAGAATCTGTGTTGCCTGGATTTACCTCACTCTAGTTTTTTGATTCTTCAACTAACTGGATAGCTAACCAGGAATTTCAGGCTCGACGAGTGTCGCGAGTTGAAGCAAAGACTCCTGCCATCCGAGGTAGCACATCTCGACGGGGATAGCTTCAGGTATTCCTGCTTGCACAATATTGATTTCGGTTCCGCACAAGACTTTGCTTAAAGTCACCGTCACCTGTATTTCACCGGATAAGTTTGGATTATCGAATTTATCTGTGTAGCGAATTTTTTCATCCGGTACAAGTTCCAGATATTCGCCACCGAAAGAATGCCCGCTTCCTGTGTTGAAATTCGAAAACGACATCTTGAAAATCCCGCCGACCTTGGCTTCCAGATGATGAACCTTACATGTAAAACCGTAAGGTGGTAGCCACTTTGCCAGTGCGCCAGCATCCAGAAATGCACGATAAACACGCTCTGGTGGCGCACGAAGCACGCGATGTAGTTTTACTGTACCTGTAGGCATATCAATTCTCCTTCTTACGCAGATTTGATTCGGCTTTGAGACGGTTTGTTGTTGCCTACTATGACGTTGCAAACTTTTTGTCAGGTAAGCAATAACCCGATATTAAAGCAATTCCACACTATCCAGATTCAGGTAACAGCTTTCGCGCGTGGTGCTCACAAAGTCCGCCAGATAAGGCTGTTCCGATACCTCGGGCAGGCAGGCGGCATACAGTCGCCCCGTCAGGCCTTCACGGGTGATGCGCTTGGCTTTGACGTAATCACGGTTCAGATAGTTTTGTGCCGCCCACACCGGCAAGGTTGCGATGCCGCGTCGGCTGGCAACCAGTTGCAGCATGGCGACGGTCAGTTCGGTCGTGCGGCGTGCGACTTGCACACCGGCCGGCTTGAGCACCTGGCGTACCACGTCCAGCATATCGTCCGGTACCGGGTAAGTGATCAGTGTGTCGCCGATGAAGTCCTCGGCAGTGAGGAATTCCTTGTCGGCCAGTGGATGGTCGTGCGCTACCAGGGCGACGATTTCAAAACGGAACAGTGCGTGGTAATCGACTTTTTCATCAGGATCGATTTCGGCGACGATGGCGACGTCGGCACGGTGTTCATATAGCAGACCGACCGGATCGGCCTGGAAGCCGGAGACGATGTCTAGCTCGACTTCCGGCCAGCGGCCGCGGAATACATCCATCGCCGGCATCAGCCAGTCGAAGCAGGTATGGCATTCGACTGCGATGCGTAATTGTCCGGCGACGCCTTGCGCCAGCCGCACCAGGTCGCGCTCGGTCTCGGCGACTTGCGGCAAGACGGTATCGGCCAGCTTCAGCAAGCGTTCACCGGCCGGGGTGAAGCGCACCGGTGTGGTCTTGCGTTCAAACAGCGTCGTGCCGTGATGATCCTCTAACTGCTTGATTTGATGCGATAAAGCAGATTGGGTGACATTCAGCAGTGAAGCCGCACGGAGCAGGTTGCCTGCTTCGCGCAGGGCCAGCAGGGTTTTCAGGTGGCGTAATTCAAGGATGGATTGCACTATGAATTTTTCTCATGATGAATCTTAAAATTTATCGTTTGAATCATAGTTCATCTGCGCACACCATGGCAAGCTTCAAAAATCTATATCGGAGTTGGGCATGGCTAAGGCGCATATTTTGGGTTTCCCTCGCATCGGGGCTCAGCGCGAATTGAAATTTGCCGTCGAATCGTACTGGCGCGGCGATACAGGACTCACAGCCTTGCAGGAAACCGGCAGAGCACTGCGCCAGCGTCATTGGGCGATACAGGCAGCAGCCGGGCTGGATTATGTGTCAGTGGGCGATTTCGCCTGGTATGACCAGGTTTTGAATACGCTGGCTTTGCTCGGCGCGGTGCCTACCCGTTTTAAATTCGCCCCGAAGAAGTTGACGCTTGCGGACTACTTCACGCTGGCACGCGGTAATCCCGAGCACTTTGCGATGGAAATGACTAAATGGTTTGATACCAACTACCACTACCTGGTACCTGAGTTCACGGCTGATATCAGTTTCGACGGCGGTGTGGATTGGCTGTTTGAAGAAAACGCCGAAGCGGTCGCCCTGGGTCATGCGACCAAGGTCACGCTGGTCGGTCCATTGAGCCTGCTGTATCTTGGCAAGATCAAATCCGGCGTCACGCATAAACTTGATCTGTTGCCCAAGGTGATCGCAGGCTATCAGCGCGTGCTGCAGCGCTTGCAGGAGGCAGGCGTAGAGTGGGTGCAGATTGATGAACCTATCCTGGCGCTGGACCTGGACGCCACATGGCGTGCTGCGTTTGCGCCGACTTACCAGGCCTTGTCGCCGGTCGCGCCCAAGCTGCTGTTGGCCACTTACTTCGATCAGGTGCGGGAGCACAACGCCTTGCTGCGCAACCTGCCGGTAGCCGGTGTGCATCTGGATCTGGTGCGTGGTATCGGGCAGTTGCCAGCATTCCTGCAAGACTGGCCGCAGGATCGTGTGTTGTCAGCAGGCGTAATCGATGGTCGTAATATCTGGCGTGCTGATCTGGATAGCGCGCTGGCCTTGCTACAACCCTTGCATGCAGTGTTGGGTGAATGCTTGTGGGTCAGTGCAAGTTGCTCCTTGCTGCACGTACCGGTGGATCTGGCACATGAAAATAAACTGGATGCCGAACTCAAAGGCTGGCTGGCGTTTGCAACACAAAAGGTTGCCGAAATCACGGCACTCAAACGCGCGTTGAATGGCGAAGAGCAAGCAGTGCAAGCGCAGTTCACTGCGGCTGCTTTGGCGGTCGCAGCACGCAAGGTTGCACCGCGCATACATAATCCTTTGGTGCAGAAGCGCCTGCGTCAGATCGACGACATTCCAGCGACGCGCAACAATGTATTTGCCGACCGCATCGTCAAGCAGCAAGCGCGTTTCAATTTGCCTGCTTTCCCGACCACGAATATTGGTTCCTTCCCGCAAACAACGGATATCCGTCAGGCGCGTGCACAGTACAAGCGTGGCGAGATGGGGCATCTGGATTACCTGAACCGCATGCGCGAAGAAGTGCGTCTGGTAGTGCAGAAGCAGGAAGATATAGGCCTCGATGTGCTGGTGCATGGTGAGCCGGAACGCAACGATATGGTCGAGTACTTTGGCGAACAATTGTGGGGCTATGCTTTCACTGCGAACGGTTGGGTACAGAGCTATGGTTCGCGCTGTGTCAAACCACCGTTCATCTACGGTGATGTGTACAGACCGGAAGCGATGACCGTGGGCTGGAGCGAGTACGCGCAGAGCCTGACCAGCAAGCCGATGAAGGGCATGCTGACGGGGCCGGTCACCATGTTGCAATGGTCTTTCGTGCGTGACGATCAGCCGCGTGAGCAGACAGCTTTACAGATCGCATTGGCATTGCGTGATGAAGTGGTCGACCTGGAAAAAGCCGGTATTGGCATGATACAGATTGATGAACCTGCATTCCGCGAAGGCTTGCCGTTGAAGGCTGCGGACTGGCCGCACTATCTGGATTGGGCGGTGCAGGCTTTCCGCATTACTGCTTCCGGTGTGCAGGACGATACGCAGATTCATACGCACATGTGCTATTCCGAGTTCAACGATATCCTGCCGTGGATCGCTGCGATGGATGCGGATGTGATCACCATCGAAACTTCGCGTTCCGATATGGAATTGCTGGATGGCTTCGGCGAGTTTGCCTATCCGAACGACATCGGTCCTGGTGTCTACGATATCCATTCGCCACGCGTACCCAAAGTGGAGGAAATGCAGCGCCTGTTACGCAAGGCGCGTGGCGTGATTCCTGACCAGCGCTTGTGGGTGAATCCGGATTGCGGCCTGAAAACCCGTGGCTGGCCGGAAACTACCGCAGCTTTGGAGAATATGGTGCTGGCAGCGCGCACTTTGCGGGCGGAAGTGGCGCGACAGGAGCAGGCAGCCTGAGCTGCTGAGCAATTCTAAGCAAAACGGGTACAGGGCTGGGCGCTGTACCCGTTTTTTCATGGTGATGGCAGTCTTGGCGGGGCTGGATGCGCGTAATCGTATGTATTCAAGCCGGTAATTGTTAGAATGACGCATTACGGGGCCGCACCGTCTGTATTGCGCGGCTTTCCACCCATCATTCTTGCCAAGATAGACATTCCCTATGTTGAGTTACCGTCATGCCTTTCATGCAGGCAATCACGCCGATGTACTCAAGCATCTGGTCCAGATTCAGTTGCTGAAATACCTGAATCAAAAAGATACGCCTTACATGTACATCGATACCCATTCAGGTGCCGGTGTGTATGCACTCGATGGCAACTACGCCGCAAAAAATGCCGAGTTCGAAACCGGTATTTCCAAACTTTGGGATCGCAAGGATTTGCCGGAACCGCTGGCCGATTATGTGCAGGTCATCAAGGCGCTGAATCCTAGCGGCAAGCTGCGCTATTACCCGGGCTCGCCCTACTGTGCAGATGCCATCATGCGTGAACAGGATCGATTGCGTTTGTTTGAATTGCATCCGGCTGACAGCAAGCTGCTGGCAGATAATTTCCGCAAGCTGGAAGCGCACGCAGCCGAGCAGGGCAAGCGTCCGACCGTGCGCGGCAAGCGCGTCATGATAGAACGTGCGAACGGCTTCCAGGGCTTGAAAGCATTGCTGCCACCGCCATCGCGTCGTGGCCTGGTGCTGATTGATCCGCCGTATGAAGACAAGACTGATTACCGCACCGTGGTGCAAACGGTTTCCGATGCGTTGACACGCTTTGCTACGGGTACGTACGCAGTCTGGTATCCGGTACTCAATCGTCTCGAATCGCGCCAGATGCCGGATAAGTTAAAACGCCTGCCTGCAAATGGCTGGCTAAATGTCACATTATCGGTGACGACGCCATCGCCGGACGGTTTTGGTTTGCACAGCAGTGGTATGTTTGTGCACAACCCGCCGTGGACGCTGGAACCCATGCTACGCGAGTTGATGCCGTATCTGGTTAAAACTCTGGGTGGTGATGAGGGTGCCGGTTTTACGTTGGAATCGGGGCAAACTGTCGCGACGAATACCGGAACGCGGCGAGTATAGGGGCTGGAGGAAGCTCGTAACAATTGTTGTACCGAAAAACCACAGACATTTCTGTTTTCTACGTATAGAAAACACAAGGGAAACGGAGGGCTTGCGTCGAGGAAATATTAACGGAATAATGGCCTGAATAGATTTGCAGCAGCAGCTACAAATTGCCAGTCCGTTTTATGACTCGTAGTCTGTGGTGAGACACCATCCATCCATGCGGTATCGTCTAAAGAATAAAAATGAAGATATCGTCCGGATGTACAGAATGTTTGATCGTTTGTGAATGCTGCGATGCCCGTGCATGGCAGGCATTTTTCAAGATTTGACAGGGACGTGCCTTGGTTGATCTATGCGTTCTGCTTAATAAACAGAGACCACAATCTTGATGATCACCAACCTCAATCAGCATTTGCCTGATGACCATCCCCGCGTAAAGGAGTTCTTCCTGGCGCGACAACCTATATTGAACACCGACCAGGATCTGGTCGCGTATGAATTATTGTTCCGTCGCGCCTCGTCCGGTCCCGCCAATGTGGTGGATGACCTGGCTGCTACCGCTTCTGTGATCGCGCATGCGTCCGAGCTTGGGATAGGTAATGTCATCGGTAATTCATTGGGCTTCTTCAACGTCGATGCAGCAGTGCTGATGTGCGACTTCGTGAATTTCCTGCCTAGCGACAAGGTCGTGCTGGAAATCCTGGAGACGGTAGAGATTACGCATGAGTTGGTCGAACGTGTTACAGAATTGGTGAGGCAAGGTTTTACATTTGCGCTGGATGACGTGATCTCGCATTCAGACGAGCTGAGGAATTTGCTGCCGCTGATCAAGATCATCAAGATCGATATCACCGGCATGAGTCACGCCGAGCTGAGCAAACTGGCCGCGCATTTCCGTAACGAAGGCAAGCTCTTGCTGGCAGAGAAAGTCGAAACAGTCGAGCAATTCGAGGCTTGCATGGAACTCGGTTTCCATTACTTCCAGGGCTACTACTTCGCGCGTCCTGTCATCCTTTCCGGTAAAAAGCTCGCGCCGTCACAACTCGCGATCATGCAACTGATGACGCTCATCATGGCTGACGCTGAGACTGCTGAAATCGAACGCAATATCAAGAAAGATGCATCACTGGTACTGACCTTGCTGCGCCTGGCCAACACGCCTGGTGTCGGCGTCACGCAGCGGATAGATTCATTGGGACAAGCGCTGACCGTGCTGGGGCGCCGCCAATTGCAGCGCTGGTTGCAGATCATCCTGTACGCTGAACATAACAAAGGCAGCCACTTCACTTCACCTTTGCTGCAACTGGCGACGACGCGCGGCAAACTACTGGAACTGATCACCGAACAACTGCGTCCTGACAATCGTTCGATGGCAGACACGGCTTTCACCGTCGGCATCATGTCGCTGATGGATACGCTGTTTGGCCAGTCCATGGAAGAAATCCTGGATCAGGTTTCGGTAGTAGACGAAGTCACTGACGCCTTGCTGTATCGCAAGGGCTTTTATGGCGATTTGCTGAAACTGGCGGAATACATAGAGCAAATAGAAAAGACCGGTGCCTTGTTGATTCCTACCTTGCAGAAATTGGAACTATCGATAGAGGATCTGTACGCCTTGCAACTGACTGCGTTTGAATGGAGCAACAACGTGTCTGCTTGCGTCTGATTCTTCCCTGGTAATTCCTCGCCTTTCCTGATGCTGCCTGCGACTTGCGGGCACGCATGACGTTAAAATAGCGGCATGACGAATCAAGCTAATACCAACGACAACGATGATGACGACGGCGACAACAGCGCGCCGCCGATTCCTGCTGGCTCCAAGAATTACATGACGCCGCAGGGGCATCTGCGTATGAAAACCGAACTGCTGAAACTGATCGATGTAGAGCGGCCGGAAGTGGTGCAAATCGTTTCCTGGGCAGCGTCGAATGGCGATCGCTCTGAAAACGGTGACTACATCTACGGCAAACGCCGCCTGCGCCAGATAGACGGCCGTATCCGCTTTCTCACCAAGCGCCTGGATCTGGCCGAAGTGGTGGACCCGAGCATCCATCACGGCAGTGACCAGATATTCTTCGGTGCGACCGTACGCTATGAAACGCAGTCCGGCGAAGAGCAGACGGTTACCATACTCGGCATCGATGAACTGGATCCGTTGAATGGCAAGATCAGCTGGATATCGCCGGTTGCGCGTGCACTGACCAAGGCACGCGAAGGTGATACCGTGATCCTGAAAACACCAGGCGGTCTGGAAGAATTATTGATACTGGAAGTGAGCTATCCGGCCCCGCAATGAGGCCAGATCAGAAGTGAGGCAAAAGGTTAAGAGCGCTTAGCCTTTGTCGCGCAACAAGCGGGTGACGCCCGGGATGCTGCGCAGATTGCGCATCAGGCGCGCCAGATGCACGCGATCTTCGACCTGTACCGTGAAGTGCAGGTAAGTGATCATGTGGTCCTTGTCTTCATCCATACCCACATGCGTGATGTTCGAGTCGGACTCACCGATCTCTGCTGCGACGCGTGCAAGTATGCCTTTTTCATTACGAGCCAGCAGCGTGATGCTGCAGTCGAAACGACGATCAATATCCGAGCCCCAGACCACATCGATCCAGCGATCCGGTTCTTTCATGCGTTGTCTTCTGCCGACGTCACAATCATGCGTATGGATAGTCAGGCCCTGGTCGCGCTTCATCTGGCCGATGATGGTGTCACCCGGGATAGGCTGGCAACAGGAGGCCAGTTGTACCGATACGCCTTCGCTACCGTAGATGACGACAGGATCGATTTTCTTCGGCAAGACTTCGCCATCGGCATCGATCTGCGGACGCGGTACCAATTGATCGTTCTCGACCATGCCGAGGATGTGACGTGCCACCAATGCGGCCATGCGTTTGCCAACACCGATGTCGGCATACAAATCGTCCAGCGATTTCGCGCTCGACTCATTCAGCAGACGTTCAGCTACCGGGGCTGGCAGTTCAGGATCGAGATTCAGGGTCACCAGTGCTTGCGATAGCAGGCGGCGCCCCAGTTCTATTGATTCGGTCAGGTTAATGGTGCGCAGGTGATGCCGGATCGCCGAGCGTGCCTTGCCGGTACGTACGAAGCCCAGCCAGTTCGGATTCGGGCGCGAGGTCGGTGAAGTAATGATCTCGACGATGTCACCGTTGCGTAATTCGGTGCGCAGCGGTACCTGTTCCAGATTGATTTTGACTGCAATGGTCTGGTCGCCGATGTCGGTGTGGATCGTGTAGGCGAAGTCCAGTGCCGTCGCACCGCGTGGCAGCGCGATGATTTTTGACTTCGGCGTGAAGACGTAGACAGAGTCAGGGAACAGGTCGACCTTGACGTGTTCCAGGAACTCGGCGGAGTCGCCAGTCTGTTTCTGGATATCGAGCAAGGATTGCAACCAGGCGTGTGTGCGTTGCTGAAGGTCGGACAGGCTGCCTTCATCGTCCTTGTACAGCCAGTGCGCAGCGACACCGGATTCGGCAACGCGATGCATGTCCTGGGTACGGATCTGGAATTCTATCGGCGTACCGTACGGGCCGATCAATGTGGTGTGCAGCGACTGGTAGCCATTCAGTTTCGGAATGGCGATGTAGTCTTTGAACTTGCCCGGCATAGGCTTGAACAGCGCATGCAGGGTGCCGAGCGCGACATAGCAATTCGCAAAGCTGTCGACCACCACACGGAAGCCGTAGATATCCAGCACTTGCGAGAAAGACAGACGCTTGTTCAGCATCTTGGTGTAGATGCCGTACAGGGTTTTTTCGCGGCCGTAGACTTGTGCCGGGATGCCGGTTGCGTCCAGCGTGTTATTGACCGATTCGAGGATCTTGCTGACCACTTCGCGACGATTGCCGCGCGCCGCCTTGACTGCCTTGGCCAGCGTTTTATAACGCATAGGGTACAAGTGCGAGAAGGCGAGGTCTTGCAATTCGCGATAAATATTATTGAGGCCGAGCCTATGTGCAATCGGTACATAGACTTCCATCGTTTCGCGTGCGATACGACGTTTCTTGACCGGTGCCATCGAACCGAGCGTGCGCATATTGTGCAGGCGGTCGGCCAGTTTGACGAGTATGACGCGCACATCGCGCGCCATCGCCAGCAGCATTTTGCGGAAGTTTTCCGCCTGTGCTTCTACCTGGCTTTGGAATTCGATTTTTTCCAGTTTGGACAGACCATCGACCAGATTCGCGACCGGCGCGCCGAAGCGTTCGATCAACTCATCTTTGCGGACATCCTGGTCTTCCATCACATCATGCAGCAGCGCCGCCATGATGGCTTGTGCATCCAGCTTCCAGTCGGCGCAGATTTCCGCGACAGCGATAGGGTGCGAGATATAGGGTTCGCCCGACATCCGCATCTGGCCCAGATGTGCTTCATCCGAGAAGCGATAGGCTTCCTTGACCTTCTTCAGTTCGGAAGGCGTCAGGTACTCGGATAGTTTGGTCGTGAGCTGCGTGACCGAAGCTACACCAGCGACAGGTGCTGGTGTGGTGGCGGTGGATGCGGTTTTCTTTTGAGGCATTTTGGCCGAGCGGTCAGGAACCGCTCGGTTAGTTGAAGCGATGGATGCTGTTGAATCTGTAGGTGTCAGGTTCATACTGATAGTCTATCAGCCGCATCGCGGTTAGCCAGAGATTATTAGCTAGGGACTTTTTTCAACATTTCAAGGCCGACATGGCCAGCAGCGATTTCGCGCAGGGCGATCACGGTTGGTTTGTCTTTTGCGTCGACTTTAGGCGTGTGGCCTTGCAACAACTGACGTGCGCGATAAGTCGCTGCGAGGGTCAGTTGGAAACGGTTGGGAACTTGTTTGAGGCAGTCTTCGATAGTAATGCGGGCCATACGTACTCCTAAAAATTCGATATCAGCTTAAATTGGCATGAATGCCCAATTGGGCGAACAGGGATGCGTTGCGAGTTGACTGTTGTGCAAAGCGACAACGAGCGGCTTTTACGATCGCGCTCAACTCAGCTAAAGCAACGGTAAAGTCTTGATTGATAATAACATATTCGAACTCGGAAGCGTGCGCGATTTCGCCGCCCGCAGCGAGGATACGACGGGTAATCACGTGATCTTCGTCCTGGCCGCGTTTTTTCAGGCGTTCTTCCAGGGCGGCGATCGACGGTGGCAGGATAAAAATGCCGAGCGCATGCGGGAATTGCTTTTTGACCTGCTGCGCGCCTTGCCAGTCAATTTCCAGCAGCACGTCGGTGCCAGCAGCGATCTGATCAGCAATTTGTATGCGGGAAGTACCGTAATAGTTGCCAAAAACCTCAGCAGATTCGAGAAATTCATTGGCCTGGCGGCGTGCCAGAAAGTCATCTGGTGTCGTAAAGAAATATTCGCGGCCGTGCTGTTCACCCGGGCGCGGCTGGCGCGTAGTGTAGGAAATCGACAGTTTGATGGCCGGTTCCTGTTGCAGCAGGGCATTAACCAGGCTGGATTTGCCCGCGCCAGACGGGGCAACGACTAAAAACAGGCTGCCGGAAGAATGAACTTGCTCAGACATCGGTGTCCTTGATGAATGGTTGAATATGGAAGCGATAGTTCGCAATGACTATCGCTGATATGCGATTGTAGCGCCGCTGTCTGCGGATTTACTCCAGATTTTGTACCTGTTCACGCATTTGTTCGATCAGCAGTTTCATCGCCATCGATGCGTCGGACAGTTCCTTGACTGCCGCCTTGGAGCCGACCGTGTTGGCTTCGCGGTTCAGCTCTTGCATCATGAAATCCAGGCGTTTGCCGACCTGGCCACCTTTTTTCAGGATGGCGCGGGTTTCGCTGAGGTGGGCAGCGAGGCGGGTCAGTTCTTCCGCCACGTCGACGCGTATACCGTACAGCGTGACTTCCTGGCGAATACGATCCAGTGCTTCTTCGCGCGTGACGCTGGCTTGCGCGTTGCCATTGCCAGCGGCCAGGCCCAGTGCTTCCATCATGCGTTCGGTGGCTTTTTGCTGGAACTGGGCGACGACTTGCGGCATCAGCGGTGTGATTTTTTGCACAATGGCTTCCATGTCGTCCACACGTGATAACAACATGGTTTGCAGCGCAGTACCTTCACGTTCGCGACTTTCGACGAAGGCATTCATTGTGGTTTGCATCGCTGCGGCGACATCCGCCTGCAGGGTTTCCTGGCTCATCTCGGCTTCTTCGATCACGCCGGGCCAGCGCAATAATTCATTGACCGAGAGTGGGGCGGCATCGGCGAAGCGGCTGCGTACTTCAGCTTGCAGCTTGGCGACTGCGTCCAGTGCGCCCTGGTTCAGCGCCTGCGTCGCACCGTTGGCGACTTTACGGCCAAAGCTCAGGCGGCATTCGACTTTGCCACGGGTGAGGCGAGCCATGATGGCTTCACGCAACACCGGTTCCAGTGCGCGTAAATCATCGTTAATACGGAATTGCAAATCAAGGAAGCGCGAGTTGACGCTTTTGACCTCTATGGTCAAGGTGCCACTGCTGGTCTCATGGGTGGTGACGGCATAGCCGGTCATGCTGCAAATGGTCAAAATGAGTTCCTCGTTTTTCTTTACAAAGCGGCGATTTGTCCACACAATCCACAACGAACAAGGTTGCCGGATAGCGGTAGCCGGAAAAGGGATGAGCCTGTTTGCTGGCGCGCTTTCGCCGTGCTGTATTTCCCAGGCTCGCTAGACATTATTTATAGGACGACATGGCTGCGCAAAACAATGCCCCGTTGCCGGATGGTTTGGAAATCGCTGGATATCGCATTGTAAAGAAGATTGCGTCTGGCGGGTTCAGTATTGTCTATCTGGCCTACGATGAAGATGGCAATGCAGTCGCCATCAAGGAATACCTGCCGAGCTCGCTGGCGCTGCGCCAGCCGGGCGAACTGGTTCCGGCGATTTCACCGGAAAACCTGCCGGTCTTCCGTATCGGCCTGAAATGCTTCTTCGAAGAAGGTCGTGCGCTGGCACGTATCGCCCATCCGAACGTGGTGAGCGTGACCAACTTCTTCCGCGCTAACGAAACCGTGTATATGGTGATGGGCTACGAGTCCGGTCGTTCCTTGCAGGACCACATCCTGCGTCGCCGTGACAAGGGCGAGAAACCACTCGTCTCGGAACGTTTCATCCGCAAGATGTTCAGCCATGTGATGAATGGCTTGCGCGAAGTTCATACGAATAAACTGCTGCATCTGGACCTGAAGCCAGCGAATATCTATCTGCGCGTAGACGGTACGCCCATCCTGCTGGACTTCGGCGCAGCGCGCCAGACCTTGCAATCCGATATGCCCAAGCTGTATCCGATGTACACACCGGGTTTTGCAGCACCTGAGCTCTACGTGAAGAACGGTAGTCTCGGACCTTGGACAGATATTTACAGCATAGGCGCATCGATGTTCGCCTGCATGGTAGGCGCCCCGCCGCAACCGGCAGACCAGCGCAAACTGAATGACAAGATGGATGGCCACTTCAATAAGCTGGAAGGCGTCTATTCATCCGACCTGATCAAGGTCATCCGCTGGAGCCTGATGGTCGATCCGCTGGAGCGTCCGCAAAGCGTATTTGCATTGCAAAAAGCCTTGCGCGAGCCAGTGCCGGAACAGCAGGGCGACGCCAAGCTGCAGCAAGTGGCGCGCAAGATTAAAAACATATTCAACAATATGGGTAAACGCTCGTCCAACGTATCGACTACGATACAAGAACATACGCGTTAAACTTACCCTAACTTATTCCGACCCGACCCAGCCATGCGATTCTCCGTCTACCAAGAAAGCCATATAGGCGGTCGCAAGAACAACCAGGACCGCATGGGTTATAGCTTCACGCGTGATGCCTTGCTCTTGCTGGTAGCTGACGGCATGGGTGGTCACATCATGGGTGAAATGGCGGCGCAGATTGCGATGCAAACCATCGCTTCGCTGTTCCAGGAAAATGCCACGCCTTACGTCAAGAAGCCGGAGCGCTTCCTCGAAGACAGCTTCTTTGCCGCGCATCGCGAAATCCATCGCTACCGCGCCATCAATAATCTGCCGGAAACACCACGTACCACCATCGTCGCCTGCCTGATCCAGCACAATAGTGCGATGTGGGCGCATTGCGGTGATTCGCGCCTGTACTGGATGCGTAACGGCCAGATCCTGGCGCGCACACGCGACCACTCGCGGATAGAAACCCTGATTGCACAAGGCAAGGTTGATCCGTCGGAACGCGATACGCATCCGGAGCGCAACAAGCTATTCAACTGCCTCGGTGCGCCGAACATGCCCATCGTTGAAATTTCGCGCCGTGCCAGCCTGCAGGCGGGCGATATCATGTTGCTGTGCTCGGACGGTCTGTGGTCGGTCTTGCCGGATCACGAACTGGCGCAGCGCCTGCATAACAACACCATCGTGCGTGCGGTTCCTGAATTACTCACGACTGCTACTGGCATCGCCGGTAAAACAGGGGATAATGTCACCGCTTTGGCGATGATGTGGGAAAGCAGCGAAAACCTGCATGGCAACAGCACCATCACCACGCACACCTTGCCGATAGGCAGTGTCACCACCACGATCCAGGCGCCACGGCACCTCGATCTGGAAAATGCAGACACCTATAACGATTCAGAAATCGAAAAAGCGATTGAGGAAATCCGCAACGCTATCGATAAATCATCACGTATCACTTCCAGGAATTAAAGCCACATGTCGTATGAAAATCGTCCCAGCGGACGCGCCGCTGATGCCTTGCGCGCCATCAAACTGACCCGTAACTACACCAAGCATGCCGAAGGCTCGGTCCTGATCGAGTGCGGTGACACCAAAGTCATCTGCACCGCCAGCATCGAAGATCGCGTGCCAGGTTTCCTCAAGGGTAAAGGCCAGGGCTGGTTGACGGCTGAATACGGCATGCTGCCACGCTCGACACACACACGCATGGATCGCGAAGCCGCACGTGGCAAGCAATCCGGTCGCACCCAGGAAATCCAGCGCCTGATCGGTCGCTCACTGCGCGCCGCGTTTGACCTGCAGGGATTTGGCGAGCGTACCTTGCACCTGGATTGCGACGTCATCCAGGCCGACGGTGGTACACGTACCGCAGCGATTACCGGCACCATGGTTGCCGCTTACGATGCCTTCAGCAAACTGGTCGCGCAAAACGTCATTCCAGCTATCCCGCTCAAGCACTTTGTGGCTGCGATCTCGGTCGGCGTTTATAAAGGCCAGCCAGTGCTGGACCTGGACTACGCGGAAGATTCGGATTGCGATACTGACATGAACATCGTTATGACCGACGCTGGCCACTTCATCGAAGTGCAGGGTACGGCAGAAGGCGCCGCGTTCGACCGCGCGACCATGGACAAATTGCTGGACTTGGCGCAAGACGGCATCAGCGACCTGATCGTGCTGCAAAAACAGGCCTTGGCAATAGCTGCGTAAAATAGAGCCTGCGCTGCGCGGACTTGCTTTTATGTAAATGTCGCAGCGCCTGGCCCCAGCGGTAGTGTCAAATCACCCGGCTGTATTTGAGGCCGGGTTTTTTATCGTTTTTATTTTCGGATTATCATGTCGCGTACCCTTATCCTCGCCTCCAATAACCAAGGCAAATTGAAAGAATTCAGTGCCTTGCTGTCGTCCATCAATTTTGATGTGCATGCGCAGGGCGAATTCAACGTACCGGAAGCGGAAGAACCGCACGTCACCTTCGTGGAAAACGCGATCGCCAAGGCGCGCCACGCAGCACGCTTGACCGGCAAACCGGCACTGGCCGACGACTCTGGCGTCTGCGTCAATGCACTGGGCGGTGCACCGGGTGTGTATTCGGCACGCTATGCCGGTGAGCCCAAATCAGACCAGCGCAACAATGAAAAACTCATCGCTGATCTCGCCGCACACGCCGACAAATCCGCTTACTACTATTGCGTGCTGGTCTTCGTGCGTCACGCGGACGACCCGCAACCTGTGATCGCAGAAGGACGCTGGAATGGCGAAATGCTGGCAGAACCACGCGGGCAGGGCGGCTTTGGTTACGATGCCTACTTCTGGCTGCCCGAGCAGCAAAAAACAGCGGCAGAATTAACAGCTGAAGAAAAAAATCGCCTGTCGCATCGCGGCCAGGCCTTGCGTGCACTGATCGAAAAATTGCGATGATCCCGATTAAACCGATCAGCGCCGATGTCGCTGCTGCGCTCGATCATTCGGGACCGGCACGCGTCGCTACGACCTATCTGAAGCCAGGTGCGTTAAGCCTGACTGCATTACCGCCGCTGTCGCTGTATGTGCATTTTCCGTGGTGCGTGAAGAAATGTCCGTACTGCGATTTCAACTCGCATGAAGCGAACGGCGGTTTCCCGGAAGATGAATACCTTTCCGCCTTGCGTGCCGACCTCGAGATGGCTTTGCCACTGATCTGGGGTCGCAAGATTTATACGATCTTCATCGGTGGCGGTACGCCTAGCCTGTTGTCCGCCGCCGGACTGGATCGCCTGCTCTCCGACATCCGTACCTTGCTGCCGCTGGACGGCGCGGTGGAAATCACGATGGAGGCCAACCCGGGTACCTTTGAAGCGGAGAAATTCAAGTCCTACCGTGCCAGCGGCATCAATCGCCTGTCGATAGGCATACAGAGCTTCAATCCACGACATCTGCAGGCATTGGGCCGTATTCATGACGGTGACGAAGCACGTCGCGCTGTGGACATTGCCGCCAACAACTTCGACAACTTCAATCTCGACCTGATGTATGCCTTGCCTGCGCAGACTTTGGACGAAGCGCGGCAGGACGTGCAAACAGCGATCAGCTATGCGCCACCGCATTTGTCGCTGTATCACCTGACGATGGAGCCGAATACGGTCTTCGCCAAATATCCGCCCACCGTGCCGGATGACGACACCAGTGCCGACATGCAGGACATGCTAGAGCAGGAAACCAGCGCTGCCGGTTACCAGCACTACGAAGTCTCGGCCTATGCGCAACCCAAGCGCCAGGCGCGGCATAACCTCAACTACTGGCAGTTCGGTGATTACCTCGGCATAGGTGCCGGGGCGCACACCAAACTTTCCTTCCCGCATCGCGTGATCCGTCAGGCGCGTTACAAACAGCCAAAAAGTTATATGGAGCAAATGCGCCTCGGCAATCCTATCCAGGAAGAAAAGGAAATCACGCGCGACGAACTCGGCTTTGAATTCATGCTCAACGCGATGCGTCTGGTGGAAGGCGTGGAGGTCAACATGTTCGCCGAACGCACCGGCATGCCGCTCAATGCAGTGGAGCGGGCGCTGAACGAGGCCGAAGCGAAGGGTTTGCTCTACCGCGACCATAAAACCATCAAGCCGACAGTGCTGGGCCAGCGCTTCCTGAATGATTTGCAGGAAATGTTTCTGGCGGATTGAAACAAATAATCGTCGGACAGTCGGCAATTCCAGGGGAGTTAGGTATAATGCGACCTCTTGGAAGTTGATGGACTGCTTCGCCGGTTAATTGCACGCTCGTGCAATGCGTAGTAAATCGGACGGATGTGGTTTCTTCGTCAACATCTCAAAACGGAAGTGTGGCCGAGTGGTTGAAGGCACCAGTCTTGAAAACTGGCGACGGTTTATCCCGTTCGTGAGTTCGAATCTCACCGCTTCCGCCATTATTCCGTTCTACTACTCCCCCCACTAAGGATAAGAAATTTCACCGAGATTGCTTGGGGCGAGAGGTGCTTTACCGCTATTTTTTGTCTTACTCGGACTGATTCCCGCAAGTACTTAGAAACCCGTTTCACGCCAAGCCACCGAGGCAGCAACACGCAGGAATCGTAGCGCTGGTATTTCCCAGTTTCCGGCTATCGTGACACGTCCACGCCATGCCGGACTGGTGGCTGGGAGCGCCTCATCGGTATCCAGCACCACGCGATAGACGGCATGCTCCGGATACAAGCTGCCGTTCTTTTCGCGCACCAATACATCACCGCCGAATAGTGAGGCCAGTTCTGGCTCATTCAGGGTGCGGCTGGCATCGCGGTCTATGCTGACGACGTTCAGGCGCCGGGCCGGTCCTGCCATGCCATCAGCGATGAACAGTGCACGGTCGCCTTTTGAAATACGACGTACCGCTTCTTCGTCAACGTAAGTCACCACTTGCCAGCGATCTGCAGCGACCAGTGAGCCGAGATATTCCTGGCTCTTGAGTGCTTCGCCGGGACGCAAATCGGGATCGATGTCGACCAGCACGCCAGCGTAGGGGGCAACAGGTTGATAGCGTTGGAGATCGGTACTGACGGCGACTCGTTCCGCGTTGGCATAGGCCAGTTGATCGTTGAGTACTTGCCAGTCTTTACGGCTGTTTACGTCGAGTCCGGCCGCAGCTGATTGCCACGCCAGAGATTCATATTTGGCGTCGGACTCGGTGGCGCGCAGATCCAGCTCCGGTGATGACAGCTGCATCAGTGTTTGCCCGGCTGACACCGTCTGACCACTGGCGACCGGCAGCGCGTCCAATGTGGCGTGGGGCGGCGCATAGAGTGCCAGCCTGGTTTGCGGCTGTAACAGGCCTGAGCTGCGTACCCGATCCGGCCACGGCAGCAGGAAGATAAAAATAAACAGTGCTGCCAGTGCTGCACTGCGTCGGGCACGTTTGCTGTGTCTTATGTCCGGCCAGCGTGTACGCCATACCTGAATTTCGCGCCATACCGGCAACGCAACAAACCAGCATATCTCCACGATAAATAGCAGAATCCCGACCGCTTTGATGAAGAAGTGGTAGACCAGTACAGCGATGCCGAGAAAGAGTATGAGGCGATAGATCCAGATTGCCCATGCAAACAGGATCAGACCGGTATTCATGCGTGGCGAAAATGCTTCCGGCGCTGGTTCACCCAATGCAAACAGGCGCTCACGCAAATCCCAGCGCGCGAGTGCGAATGCGCGGTTGTGCAAGTTAGGCAAGCCCAGGTAGTCCGACAGAATGTAGTAGCCATCAAAGCGCATGAAGGGGCTGGCGTTGATGAGCAGGGTGCTGATCCAGGTGGTGGTCGAGAGCAAGAAGGCGACTTGTTTGGGGCCGCCTTCCGGTAACCACGCCCACGCCAGAGTCGCCCAGGCGGCGATGCCGAGTTCAGTGATGATCCCGGCACTGGCTACGGTTAATCGTTTCTTTCTGTCGGCGAGTTTCCAGACTTCATTGGTATCGGTATAAGCGACCGGCCACATCACCAGAAACGCCAGCCCCATGGTTGGTACCCGGCAACCGTAGCGTTTGGTGGTCAGCGCATGGCCCAGCTCATGGCAGGTCTTGGCGAAAAAAATGGCTGCACCGTATAGCACCGCACCATCCCAGCTGAGTGTGTCCATCAGCGTGGCGGAGAATCGATCCCACTCGCGGTAGGCACCGATCAATCCAAGCACACCGGCAAGAATCGTCAGATGACGGAAAGTGGGGCTGAACAGGAACGCCAGTCGCGGTTCCAGCCAGGTTAGCCAGCGGTCGGGTCGCAATAACGGAACACGGAAAAACAGATAGTTATGCAGCAGCCACTGATGCCAGTTGCCACGTTGCCTGGCGCGCATAGCGGCCAGTGCAGGGGCCGAACCTTTTTCTGCTTGCAGCAATTGCTGCTCTCCCAGAAACGTCAATAGTCCATTGAATGCTGCGCTATCAAGCTGGAGCGCCGTCACGCTGTTGATCTCGGCGAGGATGGCTTCTGCATCGCCCATATTCCAGCGACTGAGCATTTCAAAACTAGGCCAGTCGAGCTGAAAAAACATATTGCGCACAGGATCATGCAGCGTCCAGCTCGGTTGTCCGTCGGGCAAGCGCGGGCCGACGCTGATGGACAGTTCCTGGCGCAGAGCAGGTAGGCTAGAAGGCATGCGTACTCAAATCGCCAGGAATTGACGGATGCTGGCCAGCGGTCGTCGTAGTACCCAATAGACCAACGGTACATAGCTACCACCCAATTTAGCCGTTCCTTTGAGGCCCACGCGCTGGTCGGTGCTGGCATTCAGTTTGGCGCGTACCCGGTAGGCGTAGCTGCCATCGGGACGCGCTGTGGCACGATGGCTCATGTAACGCAGGGTGCCGGATACCGACGACAAGGGAGCGGCTGCCAGGTACAAAGACAGTGGCGCTTGCTCGCTGACCGGGACGGCATCACCTATCGGTACCCACGCTTCGATTTCAATATCGTTAGCTGCGGCTACCTGCATGATGCGCTCTCCGGTTTGTACCGGACGACCTACCCATTCGGATGGATCATCGAACAATACGGTACCCGCTTGCGGTGCCACCACGCGCGAACGTTGTGCCTGACTTTCGAGGAAGCTGGCCTGCGCCTGTTTCTCGGCGATCCGGCCCAGGAGCGTAGCTAATTGCGTTTTTGCACGCGGGTCGTTCAACATGAGTTGTGCGGCTTGCCGGTACTCGGCTTGAGCCGTACCCAAGGCTTCGCGTGCTACTTCCAGGCGGCTGCCGATAGGTGCCTGATCGAAAGAAAATAGTAGCTGACCGGCGGCGACGGTCTGGTTGGGCGTGACGGCGAAATCTGCAATGACGCCATCCAATGGCGCACGTATGGTGGCCGGATTGGCTGGTACCAGCTCACCGGGCGCCAGCACCGTGAGGCGCACTGGAAACAATAGAACGACCAGTAATCCGACACCTGCTGCGAGACGGCGACGCCAGCGTTTGTCTGCTGCACCACCATGCCACCAGGCCCGTAAGCGCGCCGGAATAGCGGCAAGCGACCAGCGTGCAGGGCGATGCATGGCGCGCCACGCGTGCTGCCAGATATCCATCCATTCTTCTAGCAGCGCCAATTCGTCCGGGCGTAATGGATGATCGCCTGCCAGCAGCAAGCCAGCCTGATCAGCAGTTGGGTGATTGTTTTCGGGATGGCGCAGTCCGCGCAGCGGTATCCATGTTACTGCTGCAGGCAACCATTCGTCCCACGCAGTAGTTATCGAGGCGGGTAGCTGTGTCGCATCGACCGTTAGCGCTCCACCGCTTGTATGCTGGGTCGCGAGCGTGCGGCACAACTGGTTCAGCCATTGTGCATATGGCGCATTGGCTTCGACCGCCACCACGCCGGACAGTGTGTGTACACCACTTGTGCCTAACCATAATGCAGCCTGGCGGTAAGGCAGCAAAACGCGCGTGTCGTTGACTGCGAGGAAGGCAAGTTCAATGGCACTGGCAGCAGCGCGTGCGCGCTGAGCCAGTTCGATTAACTTCAGTAGCGGATTACCTGCTGCGCCGTCGCTCATGCCCCCGGTCTCGCTCCTGTCGTACTACGCGCCAATACGGCCAGGCGTTCGGCACCAGCTTCGCGCGTGGTACGCATTTGTTCAGTCAGGCTGGCGCGACCGATAGGTTCGGCGATGCCGCGCTCTAAATGAGCGCCTTTGTTACCTTGTCCATCTTTGGTCACAACGATTTTGAAGGTCTGTACTGCGATCCGTCCCTGCGCATCCCGTGCCACCACCTTGAAGCTAATTGTGCCTTCGAAGGCGGGAGGTGGAGTACCTTCAAAACGTCCGGTGCGGGAATTGAATTGGAGCCAGCCTGGCAATGGCATGCCATTGGCTTGCGTTGCGCTCAACTCTATGGTGCTGGATGAGATAAAGGCATCGCCTGGTATTTGTACTGCAATGCGACTGCCGCTGCCCACACTCAAGTCTGCAATTGGACTATTGATTAACAATACGTCACTGTTGACCGTCGATTCCGCACGCACAGTGGAATCGAAAGGCGAAGACAAGCTATTGCTATCGAGTGTGGACACGCTCGGATTTAAAACACTGGACCAAGTGCCGGATGGCGACGGCGCGAAAACGGGCGCGGGAACTGAGCCAGGGCCGCTTGGCGCCGGTGGTTCTATGCTCGGCTGATGGATTACCTGCGGCGGCGGGGTTTGCGTCTCCACAGGTAATGGTGGCGGTGCTGTTGATGGCAGTACACCGACTGTCAATTCATTCACGTTGCTGTCGCTGGCAGTATTGCCAGCCAGATCGGTGACGGTAGCGACCACACTGTATTGATGGTTCATGACCAGGGTCAAGCTGCCGCTAACCGGTACCGCTGTTGCCAGATCCAGGGTCCAGCTACCGGCCACTGGCGTAACGTTATAGGTAGCGCCGCCGACTGTGACGGTCATGGTCTCACCGGCCGCCAGTGTGGCGCTACCGGTCAATACCGGTGTGAGGCTGGTGGTCGACTGTGTATCGACGGTAGGCACGCTGGCCGCGGTATCGTAGACATAAGCCTGGGCTGTCACGGTGCCATCATTACCGGCAGTGTCGACTACCTTGACCAGCAAGGTGTTACTGCCGCTCAGCGTCTGGCCGCTCAGCGACCAGGTGTCAGTACCGACGGTGGCGGTAGCAACGATCCAGGTAGCGCCATTATCCAGCGAGACCTGGACAGTCTCACCGCTGGCCAGATTGGCTGACAAAGTACCGCTGATAGTTTGTGCGGCGACGTTGGTAATGAAGTCGGTGGACGAAGCGCCGCTGTCAGCCGAGAAGGAGATGCTAGCCACGCTGGTCATCGGCCCAGTCGTATCGAGTACATAAGCACGGCTGGTGGCGGTACCGTTGTTGCCTGCTGCATCAGTGACGCGCAATTGCAGGGTGTCGCTGGCGGCCAGCGTGACGCCGTTCCAGGTCAGTGTCGTGCCGGATACCTTGCTGGTGATGTCGGTCCACGTCGCACCGTTGTCGAGTGAGCCGTAGACAACATCACCGGCCGCTGGTGCCGCGCTAAGCGTAGCACTGATGGTTTGCGCCGCGGTGTTGGTGATCAAGTCGGTTGCGCTGCTGCCGGTGTCGGCTGATAGCGCGATGTCGCTGAAACTGATGCTCGGTGCCGTAGTGTCGAGTACATAGGCTTGCGAGTAAGGCGTGCCATTATTACCAGCGTCGTCGCTGATGCGCACCTTCAGCGTGCCGCTGCCGTTTAAGGTTTGATTGGCGAGTGACCAAGTGTTGGCGCCGACCGTGGCGGTGGCGAGGGTCCAGGTAGCGCCATTGTCGAGCGAGACGTAGACGCGTTCACCAGCGGCCAGATTGGAAGTTAATGTGCCGCTGATGGTTTGCGCTGCCGTCTTGGTGATGAAGTCGCTGCCTGAGGTTCCGGTGTCATCCGAGAAGGCGGCACTGGCGACGGTATTGGTCGGTGCCGAGGTATCGATAACGATATCTTTGTTTGCACCCAGCGATCCGGCCGTGCCCGGCGTCGCCAGAATGATATTGGCGGATTGCTGGGAACCCCCTGCATCGATAATCGAGGCACCGTTGAGCGCCAGCGCGAAGGCCGAGCTGTAGTCGAGGTCGGCACTGTTCTCGCCAGCCCCGACGGTGTAGCTAAAGGTCAGCGTGCCGGTACCACTGCCGCCGGTATAGGTGGCAGTGCCACCACTGGCAAGCGCAAGGGTCGGCGTGCCGAAGGTGGTGTCGACATTGATCGCAGTGGAAAAATCGACCGTGATCGTGATGGTCGAGCCGGCGCCATAGGCACCGTCGGATGTGCTGGAGCCGACGCTGGTGATGGCGGGGTTGGTGCCGTCAACATTGATGGCGGCCGTGCTGCCTACGCTGTTGAGGGTAGTCACGATGTCGTTGCCAGCGGCATCCTGCATTAGGGCTCCGCCGGTTGATAAGGCGCCTATCGTAATGCCATTGGCGTCGATGTCACCACTAGGTACGATGTAGCGGAACAGCAGCGCGCTACTGCCCGAACCTGATACATAGTCAGCATAGCGAGTAGTGGAACCGACAACGAGGGCGATCCGCGGCGTGCCGCCGAAGGTGTCGACGATGACTGCCTCACTGAAGTTAACGGTGAACTCCAATGTGCCGCCAGCGCTATAGGTACCGTTGGCCGGGACTGCGACTGAGGTTACGGTAGGCGCGGTGGTGTCGATGGTGATGGTCAGTCCGCTGGAGGCGGCTGAGACGTTACCGGCGGTATCAGTGGCGACGGCAGTGATAGTGTGGCTGCCCTGGGTTAAGACGCCAGTAGTGTAGGTCCAGCCACCGGCACCAGCGACAACAGTGCCGAGCATTGTAGCGCCATCGTACAGCGTGACTGTGCTGCCATTTTCTGCCGTACCGCTCAGCGTAGGCGTGGTATCGAGCGTGATGTTGTCATTGTTGAGCGGACCTGTATCACTGGACGTTGCCAGATCCGGCGTGCCGGGCGTGGCCGGGGCGCTGGTGTCCAGCGTATAAGCTTTGCTTTGCGGTGTGCTTTGGTTGCCGGCAGCATCGACCACCTTCAGTTGTAGCGTGTTGCTGCCAATGAGGGTGGCGCCGTCCCAGCTCAGGCTGGTGCTGCTAACTTTACTGGTGATGTCGGTCCAGGTCGCGCCGTTATCCAGCGAGCCGTACAGGATATCGCCAGCAGCGAGTGGTCCGCTCAGCGTGGCTCCTATGGTCTGACTAGCGGTCTTGGTGATGAAATCACTGTTGCTGCTACCTGTATCGGCTGACAGCGACAGGCCGCTGAAGGTAGTGGTCGGTGAGGTGGTGTCGTACTGGTAGGCCTGCGACAGCGCGGTGCTAACGTTACCGGCAGTGTCGCTAACCCTGACCAACAGGGTACCGTTACCCGTCAGTGTGCGGGGCAGTGACCAGGTGTTCTGGCCGACGGCGGCGGTGGCGGCGGTCCAGGTGCTGCCATTGTTGAGCGACACATAGACTGTTTCGCCGCTGGCCAGGTTGGCCGATAACGTACCGCTGATGGTCTGTGCCGCTTGGTTGGTGATGAAGTCCGTTGGCGAAGTCCCGGTGTCGCCGGAAAAGGACGCAGTGGCTACAGTGGTGGTCGGTACACTTGTGTCGAGCGTGTAGTTGCGGAAGCTCAGCGCGCTGTCGTTACCAGCCTCGTCGGTGACCTTGAACATGATGGAGTTGGCGCCCGTACCGAGCGTGGCACCATTCCAGTTCAGTGAGGTGCCGCTAACCTTGCTGGTGATATTGGTCCAGTGCGCGCCACCGTCGACTGAACCCCAGACGACATCGCCACCGGCTGGTGCACCGCTAAGCGTGGCACTGATGGTCTGCGACGCGCTGTTAGTGATGAAGTCGGTGTTGCTGACGCCGGTGTCGCTTGACAAGGCAATGCTGCCGAAGGTGGTCGTCGGCGGGGTGCTGTCGACTGTGTAGCTTTGGCTGCGCACCGTGCCGTCATTACCGGCGGCGTCAGTGACTTTGAGCTGTAGCGTGTTGCTGCCGGTGAGGGTGACGTTGTCCCAGGTCAAGGTAGTACCGCTGACTTTGTTGGTGATGTCGGTCCAGTGGGCGCCATTGTCGATCGAGCCCCAAACGATATCTGTGCCGGCTAGTGGGCTGCTGAGTGTAGCAGTGATGGTCTGGCTACTGTCCTGCGTGATGAAGTCAGTCCCCAAGGTGCCTGTGTCGCTCGACAGTGACTGGCCACTGAAGGTGATGGTCGGTGCAGTAGTGTCCAGGGTGTAGGTGTGCGAAAACGCGGTACTGGTGGAACCGCCGTTCGTCACGCGCGCCATGAAGGTGTTGCTGCCGGACAGCGTGGTGGTGGTGCTCCAGGTGCTGCTGCCGACCGCGTAGCTGGTGGCGTTGTTCCACGTGCTGCCGTTGTCGTAGGAAACCTCGATCCGCTCACCGCTGCCCAGGTTGCCAGAAAGTGTGCCGGTGATGGTTTGCGCGGCGGTCTTGGTTATGAAATCGGTATTGCTGGTACCGGTGTCGGCCGACAGGTGGGCATCATTGTTGACCACGATGGTCGGCGGAGGAAGTGCCTTGACGTCGGTGATGTCGAAATTCTGGAACGTCGTAAACATGGTGGAACTAAGAGTCACGCTTCTGACGTCCTGCAGCGACAGGGTGAGCGGCGACAACATGCCGCTGTCGTCGATAGTTCTATTGATGGGGGTACCGGCGGTGCCGTCTGCCTTGGTGTAATTGATGGTCAGGCTGGAGCCGAAGGACGACAGGTCTAGCGAGTTCAAGTCGAAGGTGTAGCCGTTCTGGACGGTGATCGTCACCAGCGAGTCGCTGCGGTTCGCCGCCATGGAGTACAGGCCGTTGCCATCGTTGTAGACATACAGTTCGGGGCCGCCGCCGGCGAAGGTGATGGACTTGCCGCCGACGGTTTTCATGATCGAGCCCACCTGGCCGTTACCGTCGATGTCGGTGCCGTTTTCATCGCCGTCGACGCCGTAGGTGAAGCTCACCACCTGCAAGGTGCCATCGTACTGCGATGGTGCCAGTGCCTGGGTGTCGATGGTGCCGGCATGCGCTTCCAGCGTCCAGTCGCCGCCGAGGCTGGCGGCACCGGTCAGATCAGTCGAGGCAGCCACATCGGCACCGGTGGCCCTTGCGATGCCGTTAATCAATTGCGCGCCATTAGTACCAGCCGCTATGTCGCAACCGTATAAGAGTAAATCGCCGTCGGCGCTCAGCGCCTGGCCCAGCTGCGCGAGTTCGGCTTGGGTTGTTGCGTTCGAAAGCGACGCTTCGGTCAACTGCGCGGTGCCGAGGATGACGGCACCTTCCGAACCGTGAGACATGATGTGGATGGCGTCATAGCCGCCTTCATTGGCAGCCCATAGGGCAATTTGCGCCAGCCCATTTTTGTTGCCGTCGAATTCGACAATACCCACGCCCTCGCGTATGCCTGCTTCCAGTGTTTTGTAATTTGCCAGCGAAGTATCAACCAGCACCACTTCCTTCTTGCCATCGTCTTTCGCGGGATCTGCCGCGCGTATCGTGACTGCCGGTGGCACCGGCGGCGGGGCGCTGTCAGGTGTGGCGGCATGGGCTGCGTCGACGACTGCACCATCAAACATGAAGCGCTGCTCCAGCGACATCAACTGCGAAGCACGGCGTAACGGGCGACGCGTGCTGAGGGCCGCTGCGGTAAGGTTCAGTGGAGTGATCATTTGATTCATGGCAGGCTCCTCGAAGGGCGCGGGTGGTGCAACTAAATAGTGTGTAGAGAACTAACGCTGCGGCGGTGCCATCAGGACTTTGCCGCTCATGCCAGCAACCAGTTCGCTGAAGCGACCGTCAATGACGGCAGTCAACTTGACCGACTGACTGATAGGGTCGACACGGGCGCCGATGCGTTGTACTTTGGCCGGATAGGTTTTGCCGGTCTCGTCTATATTGACCTGGAAGGCGGCGCCATTGCGCACCCAGGCGAGCCAGCGCGACGGGACGATGAATTCCAGTTCCAATTGACTGTCGTCGAGGATTTCCAGTAGGGCCTGACCTGGTTGTACGTATTGCTGCTCGCGCGCTTTTTGTTCGGCGATACGACCGCTGAACGGGGCGGTAATCTGACACTTGCCGATTAACGCGCGGTTGGCTGAGACTTCGGCCTGGGCCTTGAGTACATCAGCCTTCGAAATATCGAGTTCAACTTTGCCGACCGAATTAAGCTCGGCCAGTTTTTGATTGCCGCGCCATGCCGTATCGGCCGCCATCAATGCAGCCTCCGCTTTGGCCAGCTGGGTTTGCTGCAGCGCGCAGTCAAATTGCACCAGGGTTTGCCCCTACTTGAATGCTGCGCCTTCGGTCAGTGGCAAACGATTGATCTTGGCACCTATCTCGGCCGCCAGCGTGGTGTAACGACGTGGTGACAATTGCGCACGGATTTCACGTGTTTCCAGCGTTGAACCAACGACTGCTTGCGGCGGGGCGGCTTGTATGAGCGGGGTCAGTACCAGCAGCGTGCAGGCCAGTGAGCGACGCAGGTTGGTACCGATTAAAACTTGCTTCATGGAGCGCTTTCAATTTCCGGTAACTGGCCCTTGTTCCATGTCTGCAGCGATTTGGACACTGCATCGGTCAATGAGGCCAAAGGCATGTCTGATGCAGCGTCTATAGTCGGTTCCATGCCCAGTGTGGCTTGCAGGCGCGATGCGGCGGCCTGTGCATTCGACAAAGCCTGATAGCGACGCAGTTGCGATAGTGCGGCTGCGCTTTGTTGCGAAATACGATCAAGCGCAGATTGTTTTTGCGCATCCGCCTGATTGGATACATGCTGGGTAATACGGTTATCTACCTGCGCGATCGCATCGGAGCGTTCGTATTGACGTGCAGTGTTTGCGTATTGCAGGCGCGCGATATGTAATTGGCTCAGCACGGCCATTTGCATTGCCATCCGCTTTTGATCAGCCAGTGCAACACCGGCATCGGCCAGGCGCATTTGTGCCGGTGCTGCCAGCAGTCCCAGTAAGTTGAACGATAACTGTATGCCAGCTTCGTTCCAGCTTTGATTGATCAGATAGCTGTCATCACTATGCTTGGCACCGTAGTTGAAAGACAGGCCAGGGAACAGCTTGAGCATCGCGCGACGCGTTTCTTGTTGCGCGATACGCGAGTTATAGATGCCCTCACGCAGATCAGGATTGCGCAGCAAGGCGACTTCTTCCATCTTGTCCAGCGGCTGATTCAACCAGGCGGTATTGATATCACTTGCTGGTTCGACCACCGTATAGTCAGTGTTCAACGGCAGCGCAGTCAGGTTGGCCAACTCGATTCGTGCGGTCGACAACTCTTGTTCTATGGTTTCCAGCAAGCGCAGGTTTTCCAGCAATTGACGTTGATAACGCAGTGGTTCCAGTGGTGAACGGATGCGGTCGTCTTCTGCTTTGCGTGCGTCCTGCAAGGCTTTTTCCGAATCTGCAATGGTAGTGCGCAGCAAAGGCAATAATTTTTGTGCTGCGACGACGCGCCAGTAAGCGGTGCGTACATCCAGGATCAGGTTATGCAAGGCCTTGCGGCGGCGCTCACCAGCGATCATCACGCGGTCAGCATTTTGACGTGCCGCGTAATAGCTCTGTCCGAAGTCGAGCAAGCTCCACGAAATACCGATTTCGGTCGTGGTTGCCTCACGGCTGGACGAGATGTATGGATTGGCCAGTGAAGGCTGACCGGTAACTGAGTCGACGCTACGGGTGATCAGGTCCTTGTCGCGATCACGGTATCCGGCCGATGCCATCAGCTTGGGCAGCATGTCGAACTTGCCAGCTTCAAAAGTGCCCATCGCGACAGCTTCTTCCAGCGCACGATAACGACGGTCTGCGTTGTACTTGATGGCACGGGCAATCGCGCCGTCCAGGGTCAGCGGTCCTGCCAGTGGTTCTATATCTTTTTGTAAGGCGGCTTTGTCTTGCAGCAGCGTGTCGCGGATTTCCGGTGTCGAAAGCCGGGCATTATCGACATTGAAGGTAGAGCAGCCGCTTAAAACCAGCACGCTGGTGACGGCAATCGCGCCCATCTTTACACCAGATAAACGAACGAAGGGATGCTTAAGGGTTTTGTACATAGATTGATTTTTTTGGTTATTCGATTTATCTGGCGCGACTACAGTCGTTAACTATTTGGCAATTTTCTGACTTTCCAGATTTTCCTCGCTGCAATATTTTACTAGCTAACTTTCTAATAAAAATACAATTAGCCTCATCTATTTTTTAACAACAAAACGGGCTGCTGATTGCTGATCAGGCCGATTTTTGATAAGGCACACGAGTCTATTCATTTCAAAATGAATGTAAATACTGCAAACGCAGTAGGTGAGTGTTCCTGCCATTCCCATCCAGCAGAAAAAAATCCCGCCGAGATCGCTCAGGGCGGGAAATGCTTTACTGCTATTTTTACGACCCAGTCAGGTAGTGACCCTGGCCGCTCTTGTTAATCCGAAACCGATTTGAATTGTGTTCAATCGATACCGGTTGCCGTCGCGACAACGGCAAGTCGATGGCGTGGTGGCGTGACCGCGCGTTTGATGCTGGATAGTTTGGAAGTCAGGGCAGGCCGTACCGGTGTCGAGCGCGCTGCTTCCTGCTGTTGCTGCTCGGCCTGGATTGCGCTGGCGTCGATCTTGAAGACGCTGACGGTTTGTTCCAGCTTGACTGCCTGATCCTTGAGCGAGGCCGCGGCAGCCGCTGCTTCTTCTACCAGTGCCGCGTTCTGCTGCGTGACGTTATCCATTTGCGAGATGGCTTGGTTGACCTGTTCTATGCCTGCGCTTTGCTCTTCGCTGGCAGCCATGATTTCAGCCATGATGTCGGTTACGCGTTTCACGCTGTCTACAACTTCTGTCATGGTCGAGCCGGCTTGCGCCACCAGTTTGCTGCCGGTGTCGACACGACCGACTGAGTCGTCGATAAGTGCCTTGATTTCCTTGGCGGCGGCAGCGGAGCGTTGTGCCAGGTTGCGTACTTCGCTGGCGACGACGGCAAAGCCGCGGCCTTGTTCACCGGCACGTGCCGCTTCGACTGCAGCATTAAGGGCCAGGATGTTGGTCTGGAAGGCGATGCCGTCGATGACGCCGATGATGTCGGTGATTTTTTTCGCGGAGTCGTTGATGCCGTTCATGGTGACGACAACTTCGTTGACGACGTCACCGCCTTTGATTGCGATTTCGGAAGCGGACATGGACAGGCTGTTGGCCTGACGGGCGTTGTCTGCATTCTGTCTGACGGTAGAGGTGAGTTCTTCCATTGACGAGGCAGTTTCTTCCAGTGAGCTGGCTTGTTCTTCGGTGCGGGAAGAGAGATCCATATTGCCGCTGGCGATCTGGTTGGAGGCGGTCGCCATAGTCGAGGTACCGCTGCGCACTTCGTCGACGATACCGATCAGGCTTTGGTTCATGTCTTTCAGTGCTTGCAACAACTGACCGGTTTCATCTTTGGATTTGACATCGATTTTGCTGGTCAGGTCGCCGCTGGCCACAGTTTGTGCAACCAGTACTGCTTCGTTCAGTGGGCGCGTAATCGAGCGGCTGATGAAGATGCCCAGGCCTATGCTGAGGAGCAGGGCAATGGCAGAGATCGCGACGATGATGGTGATCGATTGTCGCGCTGCGAGGTCGGCTTCAGCGCTTTTCGCATCAACTACTTTCTGCATAGCAGTGACGACTACACCGATGTCTGCAACGATTTGTCGACGCAGCGGACTGCATTCATTGACGAGGAATTTGCCGAAGGCTTCCATTTGATCCGCATCGCGGAACTGACGCGGGCGTTTGAGTTCTTCCGCCATGGTCAGCAAACCTTTGCTGACTTTTTCAAAGTTGGCATCGCCTTTGAAGTGGGGCGTCATCTGCGCCAGGGCTTCCAGATAGATGGCTTTTTGCTCATCCAGGATGTCCAGTTCTTTCACCGCATCTGCTTTGTTGGTGAAGATGTACGCATTACGCGCCGCAAGGCCGGTCTGGCCGAGCGCTTCACGCGCGGTGTAGAGGCGCTCCAGTTGCTGGGTGCGGATTTCGTTTTGTGCCGCGATGACACCGTCGATCTGATTTATTCGCATCAGGGCGAATATTGCGATCAGCAATGTAAGCAGGGCGGTGATGCCGAATCCGAGGGCTAGCTTGGTTCCTACCTTCATATTTGCAAACATCGTTATCTCCCAATGTACGTCATTGAAGTTCTTCGCTGAGTGATGATTAGTCCGAAACGCGTTTGTGAAAAAAAGAGGTCCAGAGGCCAGAAAAAAGCGTGATGCCATGAGGAAATTTTCATGACGCTACCATGCTGTATGGAAATAAACGCTCCCATAAATATGAGATTTGATGCGGATTTGCGACGGTTTTTGCTAAAAAACGTCAAATGAAACTAAGCCCAACTATTTTTAATATGCGCTTAACAAGATGTGCACCAAATTGACACGTGCTGACGTGTCAGTTGCGCTGTTTTTGCGGGCTTATTCGAGGTACCTGATCTTGTGCAGATAGGCATAAAGTTGCTGGCGTTGCGCGGTGTCGAGCTGCAGGCATTCGCCCCCTATCGAGATAGTCAATTCACCATCAGAGAACAAGCCTGCAATGACGGGAGGAGACTTGGATTCGAAGCTGAGTGATGGGAATTCGATGTGTTCGATCGAAGATGGTGTGCCATTTTCGTGACCGCTCATTGAGTACACATTGGAAGAGATAAGTGCGGGTGTTTTTTCGGCGGAGGCTCTCTGCAACTGCAGGATGTTTGGTTTCGATGATGTATCGCTATCTGCTATTCCTGATTCGCCTTGAGGAGTAGGGACAAATTGTTCATCCAGTATTGTGTCTGGCGTAGCGAAATAGAGGCGACCACGCCGGTCTTTGACTCTGATGATGGCTGCATGCGTCAGGGCGCGTAACAACAAGGTATTGATCGCAGAACTATCGCGTTGCAGCACATGGGCCAGTTCTTTCGGTGTCATAGGGCCATTGCCGAGTGCATCGATGGCTTCTGCGACCTTGCTGCCTGGACGAGGAGAATATCGAGAAGGTGGTTTTTTCATGGCATTGGTTTCAGATATGGCCAGGGCGGTTTAGCTGCTTTTTTCGGATACTCGGGTTCTGATCTGGTAAGTATTTGCGCTGGTCGTTGATCTATACTCAAATGAATAGAATGATGCGTCTTTTTATACGGAAATGACGCGGGATTAGTCTGGAAGGGTGGGGTGGGAGCGTCGCCAGACTGCTGGCGATCGCTGAAATGGCAATGTGATACTGCGGAAGAAAAGTGCGCTGCTGGGCGGAAATTTAATTGTCCGAGACTGACTTGTCAGGACTGTTGCCGGGTAATGGTTCTGCTATCGTATCGATGATTTTGACCATTTGATTGAGCTGATAATCCGACATCTGCTGCATGGTTTTCACCGCATGTGCGATGCGTTTGTCCATAGCAGGATAGCTGTCTGTCGCACCTTCCTCCGAGTCGGAATGCTCCGCCACGCCTTCATTCAGCCATGAGAAGCTAACCCGGCAGGCTTTGGCCAATCTCTTGACGGTTTCAGTTTCCGGCCCTTTGCTGCCGACACCTTTCAGGATGCGGCTAATCGTCGCTTGCGGCACGCCCGAAATACGGGCGAGTTCACTTTGCGATTTGATGCGCGCGGCCTTCATGGCCTGGTCCAGTCGGTTTCCTATAGTCATGCAAAGACTATACATATGCGCATAATCACGATCAAAGAAACAATCATTTGTGCATAGTTTTAAACCATTCATGCATATATCGTGTTTTTCTGCATGTCCGGCGCTGATCAGGAGTGCTGGTAGTAAACTTGAAACTCCGTATTTGGAGTATATTATATCCATATATGGAGGTAATCATGAGTGCAGCTTACGCTTATCCGAAGAGCCGATTTGAACCAGCAACGCTGGTAGACCTGAACGCGAAGTCAGAAAGAGAGCGCTTGTCGCGCTCCGCGCTGAAAGGTTTTTTCTTGCTGGCCGCGGCGTGGAAGCTGCGCGATGAAGATGCGCGCGAGTTGCTGGGCGGTTTGTCCAGCAGTGCTTTCTATGAGTGGAAAAAGAATCCTGATCGTCTGCTTGAGGTCGATCGCATCACGCGCATTTCCTATCTGATCGGTATCTACAAGGCGCTGCACATTTTGTACGGTGAGAAGCTGGCGGATGAGTGGGTCAGTCTGCCGAATAAAAACGTGATTTTCTCCGGCGTGTCGCCGCTGGCTTATATGCAGGCTGGTGGCTTGCTGGCGATGCAGACCGTACGCAAATTACTGGATGCACGACGCGGAGGCTTGTGATGGCGTCACCTCCGTTAGTGCAGTTGCGGCAGTTTGATACCTGCCGCTTAATCCCTTCGCGTTTTGTCGATAAAGAAGATTCAGTACTGGTTGCGCTGTCCGAAGACGAGAAGCATCTGGCCGACATCTTTGAGCTGGATAATGCAACCAATGCGCGCCTGATCGCCGAGCATGGCAGGGCTACCGGCATCGGTGTCGACGAGCTGGTGTTTGGCGTACCTAACTTTCGCATGATTAACGCTGCATATACCTATGCACGGCCGGAAGGTAGTCGCTTCAATACCGATGAACGCGGTGCCTGGTATTGCGCTTTCGAGTTGCAGACAGCGCTGGCCGAGATCATCTTTCACAAGACGGTCGAGTACTACGAGATAGACCGTTTTGACGATAGTGTGCGTTATCAAGTCTTATTGGCGGATTTTAATAGCGAGTTTCATGACCTGCGCGGCGCGACGCGTTATGCCAAATGCCTGGCACCTGATAGCTATCTTGCGTCGCAAAAGCTGGCAGTACAGTTATTGGAAGCAGGAGCGCTGGGGATTATTTATCCCAGCGTGCGGCATGCGGGCGGTACCAATCTGGCATGCTTCCGTCCGGCACTGGTTGGGAATGTGCGGCGTGGGCAGGTGTATGAACTGACATGGTCGGGTACACCTGAACCCAAGGTGAAGGCGGTACGTAAATAGGTGGTTCTGGAGATCAGGCGCCCTGTTGCATCGCCTTTGCCACGCTGTCCTTGTTCAGCACGTCGCCCCATGACTCGATGCGGTAGATGTCGCCAAATTTGTGGATGACCATGCCGTATTGTTCGCGCAGTTTGTCGACTTGTTCATCTATCGAGCTTTTGTCGATACCTGTCAGGTCATCGATCGCGGTGGGAGTGGGGCGCTCCAGTAAGTCGATCGCAGATGCCAATACAAACAATCTGCGCGCATCATCCAGCGGATATTGCGGCACCCCGAATTTATTCCTGGTAACAGTCATGCGATCATCCTTTTCTCTACGGACGGCGGCAGATGTGTTCTGCCGCTTGCGGCCAGAGGTATAAGCATGCGTGTTGACGCTATTTTGAATACGCTACCCTCAATATAGTACCGACTCTGCTGACTGGCAAAAATTCCATTTGCCGATGACCAACATTTTGGTTTCGGCTCCGTGCCACCAGATAGGCATTTTTAAGTTAGTCTTATGCAACTTGGCCTGGATAAGGCTAAGCAAGCAGACTGGCTCTGCTAATGTCTTTCCCATCAGAATTCCTTAACGTCGCGGGTTTGCCGTTTTGCATGCTCGCTGCGGCTGTCGTTGCTGTTTTTTAGAAAGTGCCTGAACTCATGTTTGTGCAATCCCTACGTATGACGCAACGCGACTGGCGTGCCGGTGAACTGCGTTTCCTGCTGGTGTCGCTGATTGTTGCGGTAGCTGCTTTATCTTCTGTCGGTTTCTTTGTTGATCGCATGCGTGCCGGTTTGAATCGCGATGCACATCAATTGCTGGGTGCTGATCTGGTGATACGGGCAGATGAGCCGATCGCTGCAGCCATGCGCAAGGAAGCACAGCAACGCGGTTTGCAACTGGCAGATACCACCGTGTTTCCGAGTATGGCGATAGCCGGTGAGGGCGAGCAAGCGGTATCCAAGCTCGCTTCGATCAAGGCTGTGACGACCGGATACCCGTTGCGCGGCAAGCTGAAAGTGGCGGAGACGGTAGCAGGTGAGGGCGAAGTGACAGATGTCATTCCCGCCGCTGGTACGGTATGGGTCGATCCGGGCATCCTGGAAAGCCTGAATGTCGCAGTCGGCAGTCCGCTGAAGCTGGGTGATAAAACCTTCACGATTGCCAAGGTACTTAACTTTGAGCCGGATCGCGGCGCAGGTTTTATGAACTTCGCGCCACGGGTAATGCTGGCGCAAACTGATCTGGCCGCCACCAACCTGGTGCAGAACGGCTCACGTGTCAGTTATCGCATGCTGGTCGCTGGCAAGCAAGCGGACGTTGCTGCGTTTGATAAGCAGGTGCAGGAACAGATAGAGAAGCAAAACCTCAAGGGCGTACGCACCGAATCGCTGGAATCCGGACGACCGGAAATGCGCGCCACGCTGGAGCGCGCCGAGCAATTCCTGTCATTGGTTGGCTTGTTGTCGGCAATGCTGGCCGCAGTCGCAGTGGCGATGGCGGCACGTCGCTTCATGCTGCGCCATGTTGATGCCTGTGCGATGCTGCGCTGCCTGGGCATGACGCAGAATCAGGTAACCAGCCTGTACCTGATTGAATTCCTGATTGTCGGTTTGCTGGGCAGTGCAGTAGGTGCCGCGATTGGCTTTGCTGCGCACTTTGTGCTGATCGAATGGCTGGGCAAATTGGTGACGAATGGTTTGCCTGCGGCTTCCTTCTTGCCGGCGGCGCAGGGCATCGTAACCGGATTGCTGTTGCTGATTGGCTTTGCCGTGCCACCTATCCTGCAGTTGCGCAATGTGCCGCACAACCGTGTGATACGCCGTGAGCAGGATATGCCGCAGCCGATGACGATCGCGACCTATGTATTGGGTTTGCTGACCTTTGTCGGCTTGCTGTTGTGGCAGGCGGGTAATGTGAAGCTGGGTTTGCTGACGGCAGCGGGCTTCCTCGGAGGCCTAGCTGGCTTTGCGGTGATTAGCTGGTTTGCGCTGAAGTCTTTGCAATCGCTGCGCGGCTTGATCAATCACCCGAGCTGGCGTTTTGCCGTCACCGCATTGCAGCGCCGTCCGGGTGCGACGGTGGTGCAGGTGGTGGCACTGGCTTTGGGCTTGATGGCCTTGCTCTTGCTGACGGTGATACGTGGCGACCTGGTTTCAGCCTGGCGCAACGCGACACCACCAGATGCGCCGAATCGTTTCGTGATCAATATCCAGCCTGAGCAGAAGGCGCAGATAGAAGCACGCCTGGCACAAAACAATATCGCCGGTAATGATCTGTATCCGATGATACGTGGCCGCTTGCTGGCGATTAACGGCAAGGAAATCACCGGTGAAACCTTTATCGAAGATCGCGCCAAGCGTCTGGTCGACCGCGAGTTTAATCTGTCGACCATGATGAAGATTCCCGAGCAAAATGAAATCACCGCCGGACGCTGGTTTGATAACAGCAAACCGGAAGCTTCGGTCGAAGTCGGCCTGGCCAAGACCCTGAACCTGAAGCTGGGCGATCATTTGAAGTTCGATGTCGCAGGTGAAACTGTCGACGTTCCTATCACTAGCTTGCGCAAGCTGGAGTGGGGTTCGATGCGGGTGAATTTCTTTGTCATCATCAATCCTGCTGCGATGAAAGATATGCCGCAAACATGGATCACGGCCTTCCATTTGCCGCAGACGAATACCGGACTGGAAAACCAGTTGACGCGCGATTTCCCCAACCTGACGGTAGTCGATATCGGCAGCATGCTGAAGCAGGTGCAGGAGGTGATAGACCAGGTGGTGACGGCAGTTGAATTCCTGTTCCTCTTCACACTGGCATCGGGCATGCTGGTCCTGTATGCGGCGCTGGCCAGTTCCCAGGATCAGCGCACACGTGAGGCTGGCTTGTTGCGCGCTTTGGGTGCAACGCGCAAGCAGTTGTCGCAATCACAATGGATCGAGTTTGCACTGGTGGGTGGCCTGGCTGGTTTGCTGGCGGCAACGGGCGCGACCGCAGTGGGCTGGAGCCTGGCGCATTTTGTCTTTGATTTCGAATGGATGTTCAGCCCGGTGGTGTGGCTGGCAGGACTGGGCATAGGCGCTGCCTGCGCGTTTATCGGTGGCTGGGTGGGCTTGCGTCATGTCCTCAAGCAACCACCTTTGCAGACCCTGCGCGAAGCCTGATTTTGGCGGGGCATGATGCCGTATCGAATAGCGATGCGGTATCATGCAGGCTATGACTACTGAACAAGAAACCCAGCCTGCAACTATCTATGAAATGATAGGCGGCGACGCCAAAGTACGTGAACTGGTAGACCGGTTTTATGACTTGATGGACCTCGAACCTGCGTATGCCGGTATACGCAAGATGCATCCGACCACACTGGAAGGTTCGCGCGACAAACTTTACTGGTTCCTGTCCGGCTGGACCGGCGGTCCGAATATGTTTGTTGAACGTTTTGGTCATCCACGTTTGCGTGCACGCCATCTGCCTTATGCGATCGCGACCGATGAGCGTGACCAATGGTTGCGTTGCATGGAAACCGCGATGCAGGATGTCGGCATCGAAGAGCGTATTCAAAAACGTTTGCAGCAAGCGTTCTATGACACCGCTGACTGGATGCGTAATACGCACGGTTAAGCATCCGGCAGTTTTCCCCGTTACACCCGAATAAAGTCCAATCATGACTCAACTGCATTTCATCATCCTGGCAGTGCTGGCTGCAGTCATCATCGTGTTGCAGGTGGTGGTCTTGCTGCGCGCACGCAGCACCGATATCACACCGCAGCTAACGCAATTGCAGAATGAGATTAAAGCGCATCAACAGCAAGGTGCTGAGCGCATAGAGCGCGAACTGCGCGAGCAAGTGCAGTCGACCGCACAATCGACCCGGCAGGAATTGGGCAATAACTTTACGCAATTTCAGCAAGCGCTGGCGACCCAGCTGACCAGCGTCGCCACACTGCAAAACAATCAGATCGATTCCTTTGCCCAGCAACTGGCCAAGCTGAACGAAGCCAATGCCCAGCAGCTGGAGGCGATGCGCCTGGCAATAGGTGCGCAAGCGCAAGCCGGACGCGAAGAACAGGCAACAGCATTGAAAAATTTCGGTGATACGCTGAATCAAACCTTGAGTACGCTGACTGAATCGAATGCGCAACGCATGGCTGAGGTGCGTGCGACGCTGGAAGCCAAGATCAAGGACTTGCAAACCGATAACGGCACGCGCCTGGAAGAGATGCGCAAGACCGTCGATGAGAAGCTGCATGCGACGCTGGAGCAGCGCCTTGGCGAATCCTTCAAGCTGGTTTCGGATCGCCTGGAGAAAGTGCATCAGGGCCTCGGCGAGATGCAGCAACTGGCGATCGGTGTCGGCGATCTCAAACGCGTGCTGACGAATGTCAAAACCCGCGGTACCTGGGGTGAAGTACAGCTGGAGATGTTGCTGGAACAGGTGTTAACACCGGATCAGTACGCGAAGAATGTGGAAACCGTTCCGCGTTCCGGTGAGCGTGTCGAGTTCGCGATCAAGTTGCCAGGTACTGACGATGGACAGACACCGATCTGGATGCCTATCGATGCCAAATTCCCGAAAGAACAATATGAACGCCTGGCGGAAGCTGCTGATCGCGCCGATGCAGATGGCGTGTTGCTGGCCGGGCGTGAGCTGGAGCGGGTAGTGCGCTTTGAGGCGAAGAAAATTGCCGAGAAGTATTTGTCGCCGCCATTAACCACAGACTTTGCGATCCTGTTCTTGCCGACTGAAGGTTTGTACGCAGAAGTCATGCGTCGTCCTGGTCTGGCTGATGATTTGCAACGCACGCATCGCATCAGCATCGCTGGCCCATCGACCTTGTCGGCTTTGTTGAATAGCCTGCAAATGGGCTTCCGTACTCTGGCGCTGGAAAAGCGTTCGTCCGAAGTGTGGCAAGTGCTGGGTGCAGTCAAAACTGAATTCGGCAAATTTGGCGACGTGCTGGCAGCGACCAAGACTACCCTGGAACGTGCGGCGAAGAATATCGAACAAGCTGAAACACGCAGCCGTCAAATGACGCGCAAACTCAAATCAGTTGAAGCGTTGCCGAGTGAGGCCGCGCAGCAATTGCTCGGTGTAGACCTGCCTTTGGGTGATCTGCTGGACGAGTAAGAGTAGCAGTGGAATTGCAAATTCGTTGCTCGCCTGCAGCCTTTTTTAAATCATGATAAATTGTCGACATCTGATGCGATGTGTGTGCTGACGTATTCGCGCATACCTCGCATCAGTTTAACGTTCTCGGGGCGGGGTGCGATTCCCCACCGGCGGTAATTACGTTTAGGCGTATAGCCCGCGAGCGCTTGCTGGAGTTTCCGGTCTGCTTTCTGCAGACAACTTCAACAAGGTCAGCAGACTCGGTGTGATCCCGAGGCCGACGGTCATAGTCCGGATGATAGAGAACGGAATGACTTTACACGCACGGTAACGTGCGCTTTGCCATTCCTGTACGCCCTGCATTTTATTTGCAAACAGGAGCTTCACATGCCACAAACGCAACAAGCTATAGATATCAAATCTAAATCCGCAGTACGTCGTGTCGCTTTCATACAAGCCAGCTGGCACAAGGAAATCGTTGATCAATGCCGTATCGCATTCATCGCTGAAATGGCCGAGCGCGGCTATACCGAAGACAGCATCGATTTCTTTGAAGTCGCTGGCGCATTTGAAATTCCTCTGCACGCCAAGGTATTGGCCAAGACTGGCCGTTACGCGGCCGTGGTTGGTACTGGCCTGGTGGTCGATGGTGGTGTTTATCGTCACGAGTTCGTGTCGCAGGCTGTCATTAGCGGTTTGATGCAGGTGCAACTGGAAACAGAAGTGCCGGTTATCTCCGCAGTGTTGACACCGCATCACTTCCACTCGCACGATGAGCATCAAAACTTCTTCTTCCAGCACTTCCTGGTGAAGGGTAAGGAAGCGGCGCATGCTTGTGCGGACACGATTGCGCGTTTGCAGAAGATAGAAGCGCTGACGCAGGAGCGGATTGCTGCCTGATGCAGGTTTTGCTCCCCGAGTAGTTTGGGGAGTTGGAAATGGGAATGCCGCTTGGATTTACTAAGCGGCATTTTTTATTGGTGGGTTGGTTTTCGTTCGCTTGTTGCTGATTCTGTTTGCTCTTCGTAGAGAGAAAAGACTCAGCAACATCAACACGCAAACCAGACCAACAATAAAAAAGGGAGCCGAAGCTCCCTTTTTACTTATTACCGTTTGGTTTCCATCTGGATCAACGGTTCAGTTGATTGCGGTGGAACCGGTTTGCGTTCACGTGGTACACGTGGTGGCGCTACGTATTTGGCGGCTTCTTCCTGAGCTGCACGCAGCTTTTCAGGGTTGGTGGAAGCCAGTACCAGGCCTGCAGCTTGCAGGACTGCTGCCAGGTTGTCGGTCGACAGTGCGGCTGGTGCTGCTACTGGAGCTGGAGTAGCAGGTGCCTCTACTGGTGCAGGTGCAACGACTGGAGCCGCAGCAACTGGTGCCGGAGCAGGTTCGATTACGACTGGCGCAACTTCAACTGCTGGTGCAACCGGTGCAGCTTGCGCAACAACTTCTGCGGCCACTGTTTCTGTTACTGGTGCCGCTACCACTGCCGGAGCAGCTTCAACGACTGGTGCCGGTGCTGGAGCAGGGGCAAATACGACTGCCGGAACAACAACTTCACCTTCAACTTTGGCCACTTCCTGCGGTACCACCGGAGCTGCGATAGCTGCGGTGAGAGCGCTGACTGGTGCTTCGGTTGCGACAGCTTCGTTGACTACTGCTGACGCGGCTTGCTGTACCTGAACTTGCGGTGCAGTTTCGTCTTGCGATGCGCTTACGTCTTCTTCGCTACCTTCGTTTTCAGCACCTGCTTCGGTGTTGTCACGATCGCGACGATTACGGTTGCGACCACCGCGGCGGCGACGGCGACGTGGTTGTTCTTCGCCTTCAGCGGCTGGAACAGGGATGCCGTTTGCATCCAGTACCACGACTGCTTCAGTTGCTTCGCCGGCTGGAGCCGGGTTGCGGGTAGGTGCAACGCTGGCAGCAACTGCCGCGCCTTGCAACAATGCCGAATCCTCAGCGACTTCCTTGCGTTCTTCGCGTGGTGGACGCGGTGTGCGTTCACGGCGGCCTTGTTGACCTTCAGCATTGCCTTCACGTGGTTCACGTGGCTCGCGTGGTTCACGCGGTGGGCGTGGCGGACGGGCTTGTTGGGTTTCTGCTGCTGGTGCTGCTGGTTTAGCTGTTTCTTCGCGTTCTTCACGATCGCGACCACGACCACCGCGGCTGCGGTTGCGTTGGTTACGGCCACCGTTGGCATTGCGTTCGCCACGTTCGCGGTTACGTTGCTGTTTGTCTTCTGCTACTGGCTGGGCTGCTGCCGCTTTTGGCTGTTCAGCACCGCCGCCGAGGAAGGCGAACAGTTTTTGGAAGAAACCTTTGGATTCAACAGGCGCTGCTTTGGCGGCTTCTGCTGGTTTGCGTTCCACGATAGGGGCTGGTTGATCCGGCGTAATGCCTTTTACCATGGCTTCCTGGCGTGGCTTGCTTTCTTCTTTTTGACGTTTGCCGTAGCTGATGTCGGTGTCTGCTTCTTCCGTCATCGCGTAGCTGGCTTGTGTTTCTTCCAGGCGTGGATCGTCGTGCTTGATGCGTTCCAGCTTGTAGTGTGGTGTTTCCAGATGCTTGTTCGGGATCAGGATGACGGAAACGCGGTGACGTGTTTCGATCTTCAGGATTTCGCCGCGTTTTTCGTTGAGCAGGAAGGCTGCAACGTCGACTGGTGCCTGAACATGGATCGAAGCTGAATTTTCTTTCATTGCTTCTTCCTGGATGATGCGCAGGACTTGCAATGCGGACGATTCGGTATCGCGGATGTGGCCGGTGCCGTTGCAACGCGGGCAGGTAACATGGCTGCCTTCGGACAGCGATGGACGCAGACGCTGACGCGACAATTCCATCAGGCCGAAACGCGAGATCTTGCCCATTTGCACGCGTGCACGATCGTAGTGCAGTGCGTCTTTCAGACGGGTTTCGACTTCACGCTGGTTCTTGGCGTTTTCCATGTCGATGAAGTCGATGACGATAAGGCCACCCAGATCGCGCAAGCGCAATTGACGGGCAACTTCTTCGGCCGCTTCACAGTTGGTATGGAATGCAGTGGTTTCGATGTCGCTGCCGCGGGTAGCGCGCGCCGAGTTGACGTCGACCGATACCAGCGCTTCGGTGTGATCGATGACGATGGCGCCGCCGGATGGCAGCGGCACGGTACGCGAGTACGCGGTTTCGATCTGGTGTTCGATCTGGAAGCGGGAGAACAGTGGCACGTCGTCGCGATAGCGCTTCACACGGTGCACCATGTCTGGCATCACGTGGCTCATGAACTGCTGAGCTTGTTCGTAGATTTCGTCGGTATCGATGAGGATTTCACCGATATCAGGCTGGAAGTAGTCGCGGATAGCGCGGATGACCAGCGAGGATTCCTGGTAAATCAGGAATGCGCCGCCACCGGATTGACCGGCGCCTTCAATCGCACGCCACAATTGCATCAGGTAGTTCAAATCCCATTGCAACTCATCGACATTGCGGCCGATACCAGCGGTACGGGCAATCACCGACATGCCTTGCGGCAAGTCCAGTTTGTCCATGGTTTCGCGCAGTTCCTGGCGATCTTCCCCTTCGACGCGACGCGATACACCGCCACCACGTGGGTTGTTCGGCATCAGGACCAGGTAGCGGCCGGCCAGCGAGATGAAGGAGGTGAGTGCAGCGCCTTTATTGCCGCGTTCTTCCTTTTCGACCTGGACCATGATTTCCTGGCCTTCGCGCAACGCATCTTTAATCGAGGCGTTACGGACATCGACGCCTTCCTTGAAGTAGGTGCGGGCAACTTCCTTGAATGGCAGGAAGCCGTGACGATCTTCACCGTAGCTGACAAAGCAGGCTTCGAGCGAAGGCTCGATACGGGTGATGACGCCTTTATATATGTTGGACTTGCGTTGTTCGCGTCCGGTTGTTTCGATATCGATGTCTATGAGTTTTTGCCCATTGACAATAGCAACACGCAATTCTTCTTGCTGCGTTGCATTAAATAACATGCGTTTCATGTAAGTGCTCCGTGGCTCTAAGGCCGTTTTTTTATGTGCAGTAGCACTACATATAACCGTCGAGGCACAAGTGAATCGCAAGCATGTGTCCTGCGTGAAGCGAATAGTGGCGACAGCTATGGCTATCGGGAAAATTCGCAGCAAGCTGCAGTTCTACAGTGCGTTTCTATGTGGCATCAACGGCGATATGCGCCATCTACAGCAACAGTACAGGGATGTACGCGGGGCAGGAAGGTTTGGGGAGGGAATTGCCTTGGTGTGTGATACTTAGCGCTAATGCGCTGTAGTCACAACGGGGCGCGGATAAAGTGAAGCGGATGCCGAATGCGCACTTGATCTGCATCGTGCGCGTCGATTGAATCGAGCGCTACAAACACAATCGCGAGTGGTGAGCAAATTGGTTGAGCCATACAGAGCATGGGCAGAATCGGCAAACAGTTTCAACTTTATCAACCAGCAAGCTTGCCATTAAACGGCGAGCTTGCCGGACTTATCCTAACAATCCAAACATTCTTGACCAACACCCTTACGCGTTATCCGATTACAACAACGGTGCAACCTTGACTCGCACAGGGGCGCTGCATACACATCTTTTCCATCGAATTTGCAAATTGGCGAGGCCGATGGAGACGCCCCTGTGTAGAATGTGCTTTTTATTCTTACACCTGCAATGGCTACTAACCATTGCGAATTGATTATATATTCAAAATGAAGGACTTAGCGATATTTTCTGGGAAAGAGGCTCAAACCCGCTCGCCCTCCCGGTCATCACAGGTCCAATCATCCGTTCCGGCTCAAGTTCAGCTTGTTACGATCAATGATGAAGACGCCGGACAACGCATAGACAACTTTTTGTTGCGTATTTGTAAAGGCGTGCCGAAAAGCCACATCTATCGCGTTTTGCGCTCCGGAGAGGTGCGCGTTAACAAAGGTCGCATAGATCAAACCTATCGTTTGGCTGAAGGCGATATCGTCCGCATCCCACCGATCCGGATCGCCGAAAAAGCGCCATCGACCGCGCCCGGTGCAGAATTCAAAATCTTGCTTGAAGACAATCATTTGCTGGTGATCGATAAACCGGCCGGTGTTGCCGTGCACGGTGGTTCGGGTGTCAGCTATGGCGTGATCGAGCAATTGCGGGCAGCACGTCCAGATGCCAAATTCCTGGAATTGGTGCACCGTCTGGATAGGGATACTTCCGGCGTACTGGTCTTGGCCAAGAAACGCTCGGCGTTGACAAATTTGCATGAGCAAATCCGTGGTGGCGAACCTGACAAGCGTTATCTGGTGCTGGTGCATGGCGACTGGAAGAATGCGCGCCAGCATGTGCGCTTGCCGCTGCATAAATATACGACGCCGGAAGGTGAGCGTCGGGTACGCGTACAAGCCGATGGTATGGAATCGCATACGGTGTTCAACCTGATTCAGCGTTACGGCCCGTTTGCCTTGCTGGAAGCAGAATTGAAAACCGGTCGTACGCACCAGATCCGCGTGCATCTGGCATCCAGCGGCTTTGCGATCGCTGGTGATGATAAATATGGTGATTTCGCGCTGAATCGTGATTTGCAGAAAGCTGATGGCGAACGCGTGCCCTTGAAACGCATGTTTTTGCACGCACATCAAATTACATTCATCCATCCGGAAACCGGCAAGTCAGTGACGCTGAATGCGCCTTTGCCGCCGGAGTGCGAGCGCTTCCTGAAGAGTTTGAAGAAGTCCGCTAATTAATTGATGCGTGCTGGTCGCGAGTCGGTCAGCGCGTCATATCTATTTATATAGTTAAAGGAGCTGGCAGCGCGCTGCCGGGTTACATGGCAAGAAAGCAATTTGATCTCATCGTTTTCGATTGGGATGGCACTTTGATGGATAGCACGGCAGTTATCATTAACTGTATACAAGCAGCAGCCAAAGACCTGGGATTGCCGATTCCGGCAGATCAGGCCGCTGCGCATGTAATCGGACTGAGTTTGCAAAAAGCGATGGAAACAGCATTGCCGGGCATCGATCCTAAATACTACCCACGCATGGTCGAGCGCTACCGTTATCACTACCTGAATCAGGATGGTGGTCTGACCTTGTTTAAAGGTGTGCGCGAGATGCTGGAAGATTTGTCGCAGCAGGGTTACTTCCTGGCAGTGGCGACCGGCAAGAGCCGGGTTGGTTTGAACCGGGCGCTGGATGGTACCAAGTTGCTGTCTTTGTTTGATGCGACACGCTGCGCTGACGAAACTTTCTCCAAACCGCATCCTGCGATGTTGCAGGAGCTGACGCGTGAGCTGGGGCAGGATATGAAGCGTACGGTGATGATCGGCGACACCACGCACGATTTGTTGCTGGCACAGAATGCAGGTGCCGCTGGCGTGGCCGTGCATTACGGCGCGCATACTCCGGCTGAGCTGACAGCGCTCAATCCAATGTATGCAGCAACTTCGGTGGCAGAGCTACACACCTGGCTGAATGAAAACGGATAAGCAAGATTGACTACTGAGATCCTGATTCCGGTTTGTGACTCGGCTGCGTTGGAAGACGGCGGCAAGGGCGTGCGTTTCCCGGTGACGGCGGGTGGTGAAGATGCGGGTGCTTTTGTAATTCGCTACAACGGCGTCGCTTATGGTTACCTGAATCGTTGCGCGCATATTCCGATTGAGCTGGACTGGAATAACGGCGAATTTTTCGAGTCGGAACGACGTTACCTGATCTGTTCCACCCATGGCGCGGTTTATCTGCCTGAAACCGGGCGTTGTGCTGGTGGTCCATGCCGCGGCGGGCGCTTGCGCGCAATTGTCGTCATCGAAAAGGATAATCAGGTATTCTGGCAGGCAGACGAATACGTAAGACCCGCGCGCGCATAAGCGGCGCGGAACAAAACACACGACATCATGAGCAACGATAACGACAACCTGAATCAGCCGTCTGCATGGCAGTCATCCGCGGCCCCTGCGCCGAAGAAGGAAGGCTGGGAACGTGAAGTGCTGGAAAAACTGGCCTTCGCCACGCTCAAGGAGCAGAGGGCGCGTCGACGTTGGGGCATCTTCTTTAAATTTGTCACGGTGGCGCTGATTGCGTTCGCGCTGTGGATGAGCTTCGGTCCATCGGTCGGCGATATGGAAAACGTAGGTCCGCATACTGCGCTGATCAAGATCGAAGGCACGATAGAAGCGAAGGGCGCGGGCGATGCAGATACCGTGATTTCCGCTTTGACCAAAGCCTACGCAGATCCGGGTTCGGTTGGTTTGATTTTGCAAATCAATAGCCCGGGTGGCAGCCCGGTACAGGCGGGCATCATCAATGATGAAATCACGCGCCTGCGCAAAAAGTATCCGCAAAAACCTTTGTATGTCGTCGTCAATGAAATGTGTGCGTCCGGTGGTTATTACATCGCGGCTGCAGCTGATCGCATCTATGTTAACAAGGCGAGCATCGTCGGTTCTATCGGTGTGTTGATGGATGGCTTTGGCTTTACCGGCACGATGGAAAAGCTGGGCGTTGAACGACGCATGCTGACCGCTGGTAATAACAAAGGCTTTATGGATCCGTTCAGCCCGCAAACCGAAACGCAAAAGCATTACGCGCAAGAGATGCTGAATGAAATCCACGAGCAGTTCATAGACGTGGTGCGTAAAGGACGCGGCAAGCGCCTGAAAGATACGCCTGAAATTTTCTCTGGCCTGGTCTGGACTGGTGCCAAATCGGTGGAACTAGGTTTGGCCGATGGCTTTGGTACGGTTGAAAGCGTCGCGCGCGATGAATTCAAGTCGACGAATATTGTTGATTACACGCAGCGTGAAGGTTTGTCTGATCGTGTATTGCGCAAGTTTGGTGCGGCAGCAGGTGCATCTGCTATGAAAGCCATTACCGAACAAGCAGTTCCTACGCTGAAGTAATTCGCTCGAAAAGCCACATTGCGGTGTTGCATTAATGCGGCGACGCAAGAATGTAACCGAGCTTGAAATCTGTTTGCGCTTGTCTATATTGGTAGTGCGCTATCAGCATCTGGAGATGTGAATGCAACAACGTCTGCAACTGCTAAGGGGCATCCGCTCGCATTTCGGTAGCGTGTCTATGCTGGAAAAATGAAGGTCTTCGACCTCTCCTAATGTCTCCTACGGAGACAGGCAAAACGGCGATGAAACATCGCCGTTTTGCATTTGTGCTCAGCTATCTGCGAGCAATAAAAACACGGTAGGTTTTTTGTGGAAGTCGGGCGTTTTGCCGGACGTCAAATCTGCTTTCCAGCGCGCCGCGGTTTGCGTCTTGATTGCTTCGGATGGCAGCGTGAGATCGGTAGCGACGCTGATCAGCGTATTCGGATTGCAGGTGTTGACGAGGGTTTCGAGCAAACCGGCATTGCGATATGGCGTTTCAATAAAGAATTGCGTTTGCTTTTCCTGGCGCGAGCGATCTTCCAATTGCTTGATGCGTTTGCTGCGTGCTGCGGCATCGATAGGCAAGTAACCGTTGAAAGCAAAATTCTGTCCGCTCAAACCACTGGCCATGACTGCGAGCAACAGGGAAGAAGGGCCGACCAGTGGGCGTACCTGTATGCCGCGCGCATGTGCGAGACGCACCAGGTTGGCACCCGGATCTGCGACAGCAGGAACGCCTGCTTCTGAAATCAGGCCAGCATCCTGTCCGGCCAGCAAGGGCTCAAGTAATGCAGGCAATGCCTTGGTTTCGGTATTGACGTTGAGTTCAGCGATCCGTATTTCCTGTATCGGCTTGGCTAGGGTATTGCGGCTGCTTATCAGCTTGAGAAAGGCGCGCGTGGTCTTGGCATTTTCGGCGACGAAGTAGTCAAGTTTTGCGGTGATGCTTTGTACTTCTTGCGGGATGATGTGGGCCAGCGGATCGGTGTCGGCGACCTCGGTCTGGCCCAGTGTGTTTGGTATGAGGTAGAGAATGCCTGGCATGTTGTTTGTAATGCGCTGCTTATTAAGTGTTGAAAAATGCGATGTTGGCGCGACGCAGCATGCCGGTCAAGGCGATCAAAGGCAGGCCGGTGAGGGCAGTCGGATCGTTGCTGGTGATTTTTTCCAGGATGGTGATGCCCAGGCCTTCGTTTTTTGCGCTGCCCGCGCAGTCGTAAGGTTGCTCTATGTGCAGGTAGGCATCGAGTTCTGCATCCGGCAAATCGCGGAAAGTCACGAAGGTTTGGATATTTTCCAGCTGGATCTGCGGTGATGAAATGTCGCTGCGACCATCGAACAGGCAAAGTGCGGTGTGGAAAACGACTTCGCGGCCACGCATTTTCTGCAATTGCAGCATGGCGTTGGCATGGTTGCCTGGTTTGCCTATCTGTTCGTCGTCCAGTGTCGCCACCTGATCCGAGCCTATGATCAGCGAATTCGGCGCTCTAGTGGCGATGGCGGTCGCTTTTTGTTGTGCTAATCGCAACGCTGTGGCGGACGGGGTTTCCCCGGCCAGGGCGGTTTCGTCTATATCCGGCGTCATGACTTCAAATGGCAGGCCCAGCCGGGAGAGCAATTCTTTACGGTAAACCGAGCTGGAACCGAGGATCAGACGTGCTGGCGGGGCGGAAGAAGGCATTTATTTGACGTTTATTTGAATGAGCGCTCAAAAAAACTGCGCTAACGCTTTGACGAATAAAGGAAAAGCCTGTTATTATCGCAGGTTTTCCGGGTTCGGCTAAGCCTATGAATGCTTTTGTAATTGACGCCTTCGAGTTCAGTCGGCATAGAGAGCAGCGTGAAGGCGACGTTGCAATCGCTGATTTGCCGCGGCTTGCTGCAGAATCCGTAAATATGCCTGCATCGCTGCATTGGTCTTTGCATGGTGGTACTGATGGTTTGGGCCACCCGCAACTGACTATGTCGGTATCCGGCTCAGTTCATTTGATGTGCCAGCGTTGCATGACGCCACTGAAATTCGATATTGCATCGGAATCCGTGCTGGTTCTTGCAAAAAACGATGAGCACGCTGATGAAATAGACGCGTTGCTGGCAGACGACACCATAGATGTGATAGTCGGATCCAAGACATTGAATGTTACTGATCTGATTGAGGACGAGGCTTTATTGTCGCTTCCTCAGGCGCCTAAGCATGATGTGTGTCCAGACAATGCAGCAGTTGAGAGTGCGATGAATGCAAGAAAACCATCGCCGTTCGACGTGCTGAAAGGTATGAAGCAATAGATTCGCTGCAGCTGTGAAGCCTTAAGCGGGCATATTGAGATTTTGTAGTAAGGATTATCGGTTTTGCCGTGAGTTTGCAAAACGGATGTGTTAGAATTTTAGAACTTAAGGTTTAGGAGTTATCATGGCTGTTCAACAAAACAAAAAGACACCGTCGAAACGCGGTATGCACCGTTCGCACGACTTCCTGGTTGCTCCGCAACTGAGCGTTGAGCCAACCACCGGTGAAACACACATGCGTCACCATATCAGCCCTAACGGCTTTTATCGTGGCCGTAAAGTCCTGAAAACCAAAAACGACGAATAATCATTCGTCTTTCAGGCAAAGAAAGCGGCGCGGTAAGTTCATAACTTTGCGCCGTTTTTTAATATGCTAAAACAGCACATTCCGTCATTTTGAATCAAGCTGAATCTGGCCCATAATGCGGTTAGAGTGACGCCCTGAGTCAATCCAATGACAATTAAAATATCTATCGACTGTATGGGTGGCGATCACGGCCCCTCAGTCACCATTCCTGCCGCTATTTCGTTTGTTCAAAGCGAGCCAGATGCCGAGCTTATTTTGGTCGGGCTGGAAGCATCGCTATTGGCCGAACTGAAAAAACACAAGGCCAGTGAGCATCCACGTTTATCGATCGTGAATGCGACCGAGGTCGTGACGATGGACGACCCCCTCGAAATCGCTTTGCGCCGCAAGAAGGATTCTTCCATGCGTGTCGCGATCAACCTGGTCAAACAGGGCGATGCCGATGCTTGCGTCTCGGCCGGTAATACGGGTGCCTTGATGGCGATCTCGCGTTACGTGCTGAAGACCTTGCCGGGTGTGAATCGTCCCGCCATTTGCAGCATCCTCCCGAATCAAAAAGACGGCCCTACCTATATGCTCGACCTCGGCGCGAACGTCGATTGCGAGCCGCAGCATTTGCATCAGTTTGCGTTGATGGGTTCTGCGCTGGTCTCCGCGATGGAAGGCAATCCGCGTCCTACCGTCGGTTTGCTGAATGTCGGCGAAGAAGATATCAAGGGCAATGAGGTGGTCAAGCAAACCGCAGTTTTGCTGCGTGCAGATCACGAGCAGGGCAGGCTGAATTTCTACGGCAACGTAGAGGGCAATGATATTTTCAAAGGTACGACCGACATCGTCGTATGTGACGGTTTCGTCGGTAATGTCACTCTCAAGGCTTCCGAGGGACTGGGACGTTTCGTCAAGAGCGTACTCACCACTGAATTTAAAAGCAGCCCGCTGAATTTGCTGGGCGCATTGATCGCACGTGGAGCCCTGAAAGCAATTTCACAACGAATGAATCCTTCTCGCTACAATGGCGGCAGTCTGCTGGGTCTGCGTGGCCTGGTATTCAAGAGTCATGGTGGTGCGGATGCTTATGGTTATCAATGGGCGATCAAGCGTGCGTTTGACGCCGCCAAGTACGATGTGTTGACGCGTATTTCGACCAAGATTGCCGATTTGATGCCGCAATCTGACGCCTCACCAGAAGATTCCGCTGTGGCAATATCTAATGCAACATCAATAGAAAAATAGAAAAGCGCATGACTATTTACAGCAAGATTATCGGTACAGGCAGCTACCTGCCACCTAACCGCGTTACCAATCAAGAACTGGCTGCGCAATTGGCCAGCAATGGCATCGAAACTTCCGACGAATGGATCGTTTCGCGCAGCGGTATTTCAGCACGTCATTATGCAGATGCAGACGTGCAATCCAGTGACCTCGCAGTAGAGGCTGCGAAGCGTGCGCTGGATATGGCCAAGCTCGGCGTCAATGATGTCGACCTGATTATCCTTGCGACCTCGACCCCGGATTTCTTCGGTGGCTTCCCAAGCACTGCCTGCGTGGTGCAGCGCAAACTGGGCATCACGAATGATTGCGCCGCTGTCGACGTACAAGCGGTATGCAGCGGCTTCGTCTACGCGGTATCGATCGCGGACAACTTCATCAAGGCCGGGACGCATAAAAACGTGTTGGTCATCGGCGCGGAAGTGTTCTCGCGCATCATCGATTTCGAAGATCGCACTACCTGCGTCTTGTTTGGTGACGGTGCCGGCGCTGTCCTGATGACGGCTTCGCAAGAGCCTGGCGTGCTGGCAACCAAGCTGCATGCAAATGGTAACTACGGCGATATCCTGTGCTTGCCTGGCAAGGTCAACAAGGGTGTGGTTGAAGGTAGCGCCTTCCTGTATATGGATGGCCCTGCAGTGTTCAAGATGGCCGTTTCGGTACTGGATAAAGTGGCGCACGAAGCGCTGGAATTGGCCGGTATGGAGTCGTCGGAAGTTGACTGGATTATCCCGCATCAGGCCAATATCCGTATCATGCAAAGCACAGCCAAAAAACTGGGCCTGGGCATGGACAAAATGATCGTGACTGTCGATCAGCACGGTAATACTTCAGCTGCTTCGATTCCTATGGCGCTCGACGTTGGTGTGCGTGATGGTCGTATCAAGCCAGGCCAGAATGTCATGATGGAAGGCGTAGGCGGCGGCTTCACCTGGGGCGCGGTGCTGGCACGGATGTGATCCCGGGGACAGGGACGCAAATCGTTTTTTTAAATAAAACTAGAAAACAAGCATGAGCAAATTCGCATTCGTTTTTCCAGGGCAAGGGTCGCAAGCGATCGGCATGCTCAACGGTTTCGCTGACAACGCAGTCGTGCAGCAAACTCTGGCAGAGGCATCGGACGCATTGCAGTTCGATCTGGCCAAATTGATTTCCGAAGGTCCGAAGGAAGAGTTGGACCTGACTACCAACACCCAACCGGTCATGCTGACGGCCGCTGTCGCGATGTATCGCGCGTGGATCGCTGCAGGCGGCAAGACTCCGGCGCTGGTCGCTGGTCATAGCCTGGGTGAATATTCCGCATTGGTTGCGGCTGGCGTGATCGCATTCAAGGATGCCGTGCCGCTGGTGCGTTTCCGCGCCAAGGCGATGCAGGAAGCCGTTCCTGTCGGCCAGGGTGGCATGGCTGCTATCCTCGGTTTGTCCGACGCGGATGTACTGGCTGTGTGTGCGGAAGCGGCGCAAGGTGATGTAGTCGAAGCGGTTAACTTCAATGCTCCAGCGCAAGTTGTCATCGCTGGTCACAAGGCTGCGATCGAGCGTGCCTGCGAAGCTGCCAAGGCGAAGGGCGCCAAACGCGCGTTGTCGCTGCCGGTTTCTGCGCCGTTCCATTCGTCTTTGCTGAAGCCTGCATCGGATCGTTTGCGCGAATACATGGCAACGCTGACTTTCAATGCGCCACAAATTCCATTGATCAATAACGTCGATGTCGCTATCGTCAGCGATGTTGATGGTATCAAGGACGCCCTGGTGCGCCAGGCTGCCAATCCGGTGCGCTGGGTTGAGACGGTGCAAAAAATGGCTGCGGATGGCGTCACTGACGTCGTTGAATGCGGTCCTGGCAAGGTATTGGCTGGTTTGACCAAGCGTATCAACGGCGAGTTGACCGGACATGCAATTGTCGATCAAGCGTCGCTGGACGCTGTTTTGGAGCTTTTGAAATAATGACTACAGTTGATTTGAGCGGCCAGGTCGCCCTGGTCACCGGCGCTTCGCGCGGTATCGGTCGTGCGATCGCACAGGAATTGGCTAAGCAGGGCGCCAAGGTAATCGGCACGGCAACGTCGGAATCCGGCGCCAACGCGATTTCCGAGTATCTCGGTAACGGCGGCAAGGGCGTCGTGCTGGACGTTAATGACGCCGCGCGCTCGGTCGAGCTGATCGATGAGATCCAGAAAGAATTCGGTGCTGTCAGCATCCTCGTCAATAATGCAGGCATCACCCAGGATCAACTGGCGATGCGCATGAAGGACGAAGAGTGGGACAGCGTCATTGCGACCAACCTGACTGCGGTCGGACGCTTGTCGCGTGCGGTTTTGCGCGGCATGATGAAGGCTAAAGCTGGTCGTATTATCAACATAACATCAGTTGTCGGCTCGTCCGGCAATGCTGGCCAGATGAATTACGCTGCAGCCAAGGCTGGTGTGGCTGGCATGAGTCGTGCTCTGGCACGTGAGATCGGTAGCCGCAACATTACCGTCAATTGCATTGCACCTGGTTTTATTGATACGGATATGACGAAAACCCTGAGCGAGCAGCAAATTGCTGCCTTGCTGCAACAGGTTCCGTTAGGACGTTTGGGCGCGGCGGAAGACGTTGCTGCTGCAGTGAGTTTCCTTGCATCGCCTCAGGCGAGTTACATTACTGGTACCACGTTGCACGTCAACGGCGGTATGTATATGAACTAAATTTGTAATTAGTCACTTTTAGCCGAAGTTTCAGGTTTCTTGATGACAAAAGCTAAAAATGAATTTTCGGTGCGCAAACCTGCTAAAATGCGCGCACTTTCTGTAACCACCCATTGGAGTTAAAACATGTCGGATATCGAACAACGCGTTAAGAAAATCGTCGCTGAACAACTGGGCGTCGCCGAAGCAGACATCAAAATCGAATCGTCTTTCGTTGACGATCTGGGCGCTGACTCGCTCGACACCGTTGAACTCGTGATGGCGCTCGAAGACGAATTCGAAATGGAAATCCCTGACGAACAAGCCGAAAAAATCACTACAGTGCAGCAGGCGATCGATTACGCCAAGGCACACGTAAAAGCGTAAGTTGTTTTGAACGACTCTAGGAGAATTGCTTGAGCCGCTCTAGTAAACGTCGTGTCGTCGTCACTGGTCTTGGTTGTATTTCTCCCGTCGGCAACACTGTCGCAGACGCATGGAATTCGCTTCTTGCAGGGCAATCTGGCATTGCAACCATCACCAAGTTTGATGCGACACCCTTCAGCACACATTTTGCTGGAGAAGTAAAAAACTTCAATATCGAGGACTACATTCCCGGTAAAGAAGCGCGCCACATGGATACATTCATCCACTACGGCGTGGCAGCTGGCATGCAGGCAATGCGAGACAGCGGTTTGGTTGTGACGGAAGAGAATGCCGAACGTATTGGCGTCATCGTCGGTTCCGGTATCGGTGGCTTGCCGCTGATCGAAGAAACCCACGCTGAGCTGACCAATCGTGGCCCGCGTCGCATCAGCCCGTTCTTTGTGCCTGCGTCCATCATCAACATGATTTCAGGTCACCTGTCGATCATTTGTGGTCTGAAAGGTCCGAATCTGGCGATTGTGACTGCATGTACCACTGGTTTGCATTCGATCGGCGCTGCTGGTCGTATGATCGAATACGGTGATGCGGACGTCATGATTGCAGGTGGTGCCGAATCGACGATTTCACCGCTGGGTCTGGGTGGTTTCGCTTCTGCACGCGCCTTGTCGTCGCGCAACGATGATCCTGCTACGGCTTCCCGTCCATGGGATAAAGACCGTGACGGTTTCGTCCTGGGCGAGGGTGCTGGCGTGATGGTGCTGGAAGAGTACGAGCATGCGAAAGCACGCGGTGCAAAAATCTATGCGGAACTGTGTGGTTTCGGCATGAGTGGCGATGCTTATCACATCACTGCTCCTAACATGGATGGCCCACGTCGCAGCATGACGAATGCACTGAAGAGCGCGGAAATCGCTGCCGATCAAGTGCAGTACCTGAATGCACATGGCACGTCGACCCCATTGGGCGATAAAAATGAAACGGATGCAGTGAAAGCCACATTTGGCGCACATGCGAAGAAGCTGACAGTCAACTCGACAAAATCGATGACAGGTCACTTGCTCGGTGGTGCCGGTGGACTTGAGTCGGTATTTACCGTGCTCGCCTTGCATCATCAAATTTCGCCGCCTACGATCAATATCTTCAATCAGGATCCGGAATGTGATCTCGACTACTGCGCTAATACCGCGCGCGAGATTCCTATTCAGTACGCCATGAAAAATAACTTCGGTTTTGGCGGTACGAACGGTACCTTGATTTTTGGTAAAGTCTGATCAAAATCCGATTATTCCGTAAGGGTAATCGGATTTTTTACTTATTCCTCCCATGTCTATTGCGGTATCAGCCGTAGTGCAGCAGTCCAGATGCTTAGCCGGGCTGCTGGTGCTGATGTGCGCAACCTTGTTTTTGATTGCCGCAGTGCTGTTGTTCGGGCTGGTTGGGGATTTGAGTTTGACAGTACGGAGCTTGCTTGCCGTCCTATGCGTAGCATGTGGATCTTATATATTTTTCCGGACTCTAAGGAATGGAAAAATATATAAGATACAAATATCGGGTAATGGTCAGATTCGTCTGGCTGGACTGCCTGCAGGTGAGAGGGCGGAACCGGGTGAGGGCGAGTTGGTGGAATTGCTGCCGGACTCGACTTTATGGCCAGGTTTGTTACTCTTACGTCTACAAAATGCCGTCCGGCAAACGCATAATGTAGTGATCTTGCCGGATTCAGTAACACCAGATAGTTATCGGGCCTTATTAGTCGCTTGTCGCTGGATAGTTATGCGGCATGCAGACGCTGATAAGCAGCGTATCAGCGGGATTTAGTTACGATTTTTTTGAACCAAACAAGTTTCGTCCAGTCAATTAGGCGAGCCGCGTGCGTGTTGCAGAATAACAAGGGAATGGATTGACGACAGAACGCGATATTGATCAGCAACTTGTCGAGCGTGTACAACGTGGCGACAAAAAAGCTTTCGAGCTATTAGTGATCAAGTACCAACGGAAATTGATGCGACTGGTGTCGCGGCTAGTCCGCGACCAGGCTGAGGCTGAAGACGTAGTGCAGGAAGCATTCATCAAGGCGTATCGCGCATTACCGCAGTTTCGCGGTGATTCGGCGTTTTATACCTGGTTATATCGTATCGGCATCAACACCGCGAAGAACTATTTGGTCACCCAGGGCCGTCGTGCTCCGACATCAACTGAAGCAGATGTCGAAGAAGCAGAAACTTTTGACGACGGAGACCACCTAAGAGATATCAATACACCGGAATCGTTGTTGGCAACCAAGCAAATCGCGCAGACTTTGAATGTGGCGATGGAGGAGTTGCCAGAAGAGTTACGAATGGCGATTACTTTGCGAGAGATCGAAGGACTGAGTTACGACGAGATAGCTGAATCGATGGGTTGCCCTATCGGTACAGTACGCAGCCGGATCTTCCGGGCGCGCGAAGCCATCTCGGAAAAATTAAGGCCGTTGCTGGATACGGCACTCGATAAACGTTGGTGAAAAATAAATAAAGAAACGCTTTTTGCTGCAAATATAGGGGTAGCCTTAATTTTTTCGAGGTAGTGATGAATACGATGAATATGACGCGGGAACAGATATCAGCTTTTGCCGATAACGAATTGTCTGATGGACATGTCGATATCGCTTTGGCTGCATTGCGCCAGCAAGAAGGACGCGATACGTGGAATATGTATCATCAAATCGGCGACGCCCTGCGCTCCGACGATTTGAATACTCAGTTGAGTGCAGATTTCAATACGCGCATGTTTGCCATGCTGGATGCAGAGCCGACCATCATGGTGCCTGCAGAGAAACGCGTAGCCGTGGCCAAAAAGGATGCAGCGTTCCGCCGCTTCGCCATGCCAGCCGGTATGGCTGCTGCTGTCGCGGTCGCCGCTTTCCTGACCGTGCCGCAAATGATGACGCCGAATGCGCCGGTAGTAACGGCTGCCGCAGCGCCTGAAACGATTACTGTCGCCAGCAAGGATGGTGAAGTCCTGCGTGATCCGCGTATAGACGACTATCTGTTGGCACACCAACGTTTTTCACCTTCTGTGTACAGCAGTGCGCAGTACGCCCGCGCAGCTACCTTCGCTGTTGACTCAGACAAGTAATAAATATGCGGCAAACATTAGGTTTTTTTAAATTCGTAGTGCTTTTTTCCAGCGTCATGGCGTTCACCGCTTATGCGGAGGATGCCGGCGCTGGTCACGAACAGCAAGATACGCAGGTATGGCTGAAGAAAATCCAGTCATCTGCACAGAAGCTGAATTACTCGGGCACCTTCGTCTATCAGCAGGGCAATCACGTACGCACCTCGCGTATCACGCATATCTTCAATGGCAAGAACGAGCTTGAGAAACTCGAGATACTCGATGGCAAGCCGCGTGAGTACATCCGCAACAATGAAGAGGTTGCCTGCTACATCCCGGAAGTGAAATCGATACGTGTAGAAAAGCGCGTGACGAAAGACGTCTTCCCGGCCATCCTGGGTGCCAATCCGGCAGACCTGGCTGAGCACTACCATTTCAAAAAAGGCGAGACTGGCCGCATAGCTGGTTTTGATTGCCAGGCCATTATCCTGGAGCCGAAAGACAAGCTGCGTTATGGCTACAAGCTGTGGGCTGACAAATCGACTGGTCTCTTGCTCAAGGCACAGACGCTGAACGAGAAAAATGATGTGGTCGAACAGATTGCATTTACCCAGCTGTCCATCGGTCATATCGATCCTAGTCGTGTGAAATCGAGTTTCCCGAATACCCAGGGCTGGCGCGTAGAAAATGCCGTCATGAGTGAAACCAATTTGTCCGGCTGGTCGGTGAAGGATATTCCGCCCGGCTTCAAAAAAATACGTGAGATGAAGCGCCTGGTGACCGATACCGCACCTGCGAATGCAGCGGACAACGCCGCGCCTACGCAACGTGAAGTGTCGCAAATTGTTTATTCGGACGGATTGGCAGCGATCTCGGTCTTTATTGAATCAGGTACGCAAAGCCGGACCGAAGGCTCGATGCAGCAAGGCGCGATGAACATCGTCGGCAAGCGGCAGGGTGATTATTGGTTGACGGTAGTGGGCGAGGTGCCTGCGGCAGCGATCAAGCAGGTTTCCAATTCGATAGAGTTCAAGTCTAAATAAGAATTTTTGAATTTATGAAAACAATTCCTCTCGTGCACAAAAAGCTCTCCGTAGTTTTATTCGGTGTTGCGAGTGCATTCTTTATTCCTGCGCTTGCAGGTGTCGCACCTGCTGTCGCTGCACCATCCGTTGCCGGTTTGCCTGACTTCACCGATCTGGTTGAAAAAACCGGCCCGGCGGTGGTGAATATCCGTACTACGGAAAAAGCCAAAGTCAGCCAGCAAGGCAATGCAGCGACCGACGATGAAGAAATGCAGGAATTTTTCCGTCGTTTCTTCGGTGCGCCAATTCCGCCGCGTCAGCAACAGCCTGCGCCACGTGGACGTGGCAAAGCCGCACCTGAAGCGGAAGAAGAAGTGCCGCGTGGTGTGGGCTCTGGCTTCATCATTTCTGCTGACGGTTACGTCATGACCAATGCGCACGTCGTCAATGGTGCGGACGAGGTCTATGTCACCCTGACTGACAAGCGCGAATACAAAGCAAAAATCATCGGTGCGGATATACGCACTGACGTCGCAGTCGTCAAGATTGAGGGCAGCAACCTGCCGCGTCTGGCGATGGGCGACTCCAACAAGATACGTGTAGGTGAATGGGTGATCGCGATCGGTTCGCCGTTCGGCCTGGATAACTCTGTGACGGCGGGTATCGTGTCGGCGAAAGCACGTGATACCGGTGATTACCTGCCTCTGATCCAGACTGACGTGGCTGTCAACCCGGGTAACTCGGGTGGTCCGCTGATCAATATGCGCGGTGAAGTGATCGGTATCAACTCGCAAATCTACAGCCGCTCCGGTGGCTACATGGGCATCTCGTTCGCAGTGCCTATCGACGAAGCTATGCGTGTGGCAGATCAATTGCGCACTACCGGTAAAGTGACGCGCGGTCGTATCGGCGTACAGATCGGTGAAGTGACGAAAGACGTCGCCGAGTCCCTCGGTTTGCCGCGTCCGCAAGGTGCGCAGGTACAACGCGTGGAACCAGGTGGCCCGGCTGAAAAAGGTGGCCTGGAAGCTGGCGACGTGATCCTGAAATTCAATGGCGTCAGCATCGAGCGCTCCAGCGATTTGCCACGTCTGGTTGGTGGTACCAAGCCAGGTACCCGTTCCGTGATCTCGGTATGGCGCAAGGGCGCAATGCGCGACCTGAACCTGACGGTAGCCGAGCTGGAAGCCGACAAGGTCGTGAAGAAAGAAGAGAAGAAGCCGAAGGCTGAGCAGGTTGCGAATGCGCTCGGTATGATCGTCAGTGACTTGAGTGCAGCACAGCTCAAGGAACTGAAGATAGATGGCGGTGTTCTGCTGGAAGCGACTGAAGGTGCTGCAGCGCGTGCCGGTTTGCGTGCCGGTGACATCATCCTGCGTCTGAATAACACAGACATCAAGGATGCGCGTCAATTCAACGGTCTGGTAGCCAAGCTGGATACCAAGAAAACCACTTTGCTGCTGGTGCGTCGCGGTGATTCCTCACAATTCGTGACGATCAAACCTCTGGCGCAGTAAGCCGACTAACGAAGATGAGGCTGCCTGCTGAAAAGCTCGCAGCCTTTTCTTTTGCCTGCGAAGGTCATCCTTGATGCAATTCACACTTTATTCGCGTATCTACTGTCATCTGTGCGATGACATGCTGCAGGCATTGCAAACCTTGCTCGGGCCGGATACTTATCCGATCCATGTGCTGGATGTCGATGCTGATCCGGCCCTGGTCGCGCAATATGATGAACTGGTACCAGTGCTGCTCGGTCATAAGGAGGGGCAAGCGGTGCAACAGCTGTGCCACTATTTTCTGGATGAGGCCGCGGTACGGGCCTTTGTTGCACATTCATAAACGGTATCGTCAGCTTCGGCGGCGCGTATCAGCGGAAATGATAGGGCTAATGTGATTTCGTATGAAATTGTCACACCAAACGCAGAAGCCGGGAATTTCCGGGATTTCCCCTCTGAAATCCGGTAAAATGCCGTGGCCGTCATCCCTCTGTAACAAGGCGCTCGCTTGGGGAAGCATCCCAGCATAGAGCGCTTTTTTTGTAATTGTCACTTGGTTAATGAACAACATTCGCAATTTTTCCATCATCGCCCATATCGACCACGGTAAATCGACTCTTGCCGACCGCATTATCCAATTGTGCGGCGGCTTGTCCGATCGCGAAATGGAGGCGCAAGTCCTTGATTCCATGGACATTGAGCGTGAGCGCGGGATTACCATCAAGGCGCAGACCGCAGCCCTGACGTACAAGGCGCGTGACGGCGAGGTCTATAACCTGAACCTGATTGATACACCGGGTCACGTCGATTTCAGCTACGAAGTCAGCCGTTCGCTGTCTGCCTGCGAAGGTGCTTTGCTGGTAGTCGACGCGTCACAAGGCGTGGAAGCGCAAACCGTAGCGAACTGCTATACCGCGCTGGATCTGGGCGTGGAAGTGGTGCCGGTACTGAACAAGATCGACTTGCCATCTGCTGATCCGGCCAATGCCTGTGCAGAAATCGAAGAAGTGATCGGGATTGATGCCAGCGACGCTGTGCATTGCTCGGCCAAAACCGGCCTCGGTGTGCAAGACGTACTGGAATCGCTGATTGCCAAGGTGCCGCCGCCTAAGGGTGATGCGAGTGCACCGCTGCAGGCATTGATCGTCGATTCCTGGTTCGATAACTACGTCGGCGTGGTGATGCTGGTACGTGTGGTGAACGGTACTTTGCGTCCGAAAGACAAAATTCTGTTGATGGCCAGCGACTCGCAGCATCTGGTCGAAAGCGTCGGCGTGTTCACTCCTAAATCGATTTCGCGCGATGCGCTGACAGCCGGGCAGGTGGGTTTCATCATCGCCGGTATCAAAGAGCTGAAAGCAGCCAAGGTCGGTGATACCGTGACCCTGGTCAGCCGTCCGGCAGCCGAGCCTTTGCCTGGTTTCAAGGAAGTGCAGCCACAAGTGTTTGCCGGTCTGTTCCCGGTTGAGGCCAACCAGTACGACGCTTTGCGTGATTCGCTGGAAAAACTGAAGCTGAACGATGCCGCCCTGATGTACGAACCGGAAGTGTCGCAGGCGCTGGGCTTCGGCTTCCGCTGCGGTTTCCTTGGTTTGCTGCATATGGAAATCGTGCAGGAACGTCTCGAACGCGAGTTCGACATGGACCTCATCACGACTGCACCTACCGTTATTTACGAAGTGGTCTTGCGTGACGGCTCCATCCTGATGGTGGATAACCCGTCCAAGATGCCTGATCCTTCGAAAATCGAAGAAATCCGCGAACCTATCGTCACCGTCAATCTCTACATGCCGCAGGAGTACGTCGGCTCGGTGATTACGCTGTGTACGCAAAAACGCGGCATCCAGATGGACATGAGCTACCACGGCAAACAGGTCAAACTGATCTATGAAATGCCGATGGCAGAAATCGTGCTCGACTTCTTCGATAAGCTGAAGTCGACCTCGCGCGGTTACGCGTCCATGGATTACGAGTTCAAGGAGTACCGTTCATCCGATGTGGTCAAGGTCGATATGCTGATCAATAGCGAGAAGGTTGATGCGCTGGCGATCATCGTGCATCGAGCCAACAGCCAGTATCGTGGACGTGCAGTAGCTGCCAAGATGCGCGAGCTGATTCCGCGTCAAATGTTTGACGTTGCGATTCAGGCCGCTATCGGTGCCAACATTATTTCGCGTGAAAACGTGAAAGCGCTGCGTAAAAACGTTTTGGCGAAATGTTATGGCGGCGATATCAGCCGTAAACGCAAGCTGCTGGAAAAACAAAAAGCCGGTAAGAAACGCATGAAGCAAGTGGGCTCGGTAGAGATTCCACAGGAAGCGTTCCTGGCAATTCTACAAGTGGATGAGAAATGACGTTTCAAGACATCTTAGGTAATTTTTCGCTGATTCTTTTCATCCTGATGGTGGGAACCGGCATCGTCTGGTTCCTCGATGTGCTGTACCTGAAGAAGCAACGACGTGCCAAGGCAGACGCAGTGCTGGCTGAATATGATGCACGCAATGCGAAGCTGGCAGGCGAGGGTATCAAGCCTGACACGACCGGCCGTTCTGCACTGGAAGCCAGCCTGTTGCGCCAACCGGCCTGGATAGAGTATTCGGGTAGCTTCTTCCCGGTGATTGCGTTGGTGTTCTTCCTGCGCTCCTTCCTGTACGAGCCGTTCAAGATTCCATCGACCTCGATGGTGCCGACGCTGCAAGTCGGTGACCTGATCCTGGTTAACAAATACCAGTACGGCATTCGCTTGCCTATCATCAACAAGAAAATCATCGATGTCGGCACACCGCAACGCGGTGACGTTATGGTCTTCAAATACCCGGAAAACATGGCGCTGGACTACATCAAGCGCGTGGTGGGGGTACCTGGTGATACCGTCACTTATCGCAACAAGCGCTTGATCGTGAACGGCCAGCCGGTGTCCTACAAGCCTTTGCCAGACTATCTGGATGAAGAGACACTGAGCTACTCCAAGCACCTGAGCGAAGATTTGAACGGTGTGGCTCACCAAATCCTGAATAATCCACGTGCACCGTCCTATGTGGCTAATCCGCACGACTTCCCGAACCGGGAATTGTGTAATTACGATGTAGAAGGATTTACCTGCAAGGTCCCTGCTGGACAATATTTCATGATGGGTGATAATCGGGATAACAGCCTGGATAGCCGTTACTGGGGTTTCGTGCCGGATAAAAACATTGTCGGAAAAGCATTTTTTATCTGGTTGAATCTGAACAACTTCCCGAGCAACCTCGGTCGTATCGGTAATTTCCAGTAATCAATATCAGGAGCGCGTACATGGGATACCCGTTGCAGAACAAGCGTTATCAACAAGGCATTAGTTTGGTAGGCCTGATCGTGGTGTTGGCTGTGATAGGGGCAATTGCAGTATTGGCAATGAAAGTAACGCCTACCGTGACTGAGTATTTCTCGATCAAGAAGGCGATCGCCAGCGTCAAGGCTGCGGGCGGTTCGGTGCCGGAAATGCGTGCAGCGTTTAACCGTCAGGCTGAAGTCGGTTATATCGATGCAATCGATGGCAAGGATCTGGACATCGTCAAGAATGGCGACGACACTGAAATCAGCTTTGCTTATCAAAAAACGATACCGCTAGGCGGACCGGTCAGCCTGCTGATCGATTACGCTGGTTCGACCGGTAACGGCGTAGCAAAGAAAGCTCTACCTTAAGGCGATGAAGCGATAGAAATAAGCGATAGAAAAATGGATTTAACGTTATTGCAAAACCGGCTGGGCCACACTTTCAAGGATGCTGTCTTGTTGCAGCAGGCTTTGACACATCGTAGCCACGGTAGCGTACATAACGAGCGCCTTGAATTCCTCGGCGATTCCATTTTGAATTGCGTGGTTGCCTCGCTGTTGTTTGATCGTTACAGCAAGATAGATGAAGGTGACTTGTCACGTTTGCGCGCCAATCTGGTCAAGCAACAATCGCTGTACGAAATCGCACAGCGCCTCGAGTTGTCGCACTTCCTGCGCCTCGGTGAGGGTGAATTAAAATCGGGTGGTTTCCGTCGTCCGTCTATCCTGGCTGATACGCTGGAAGCGTTGTTTGGTGCGATCTATCTCGATGCCGGTTTCGATATCGCACGCGATGTTATCCGCGCGCTCTACATTCCGATACTCGATAGCGTCGATCCCAAGACGCTGGGCAAAGACGCCAAGACTTTATTGCAGGAATACCTGCAGGGTAAAAAAATCGCTTTGCCGCAATACAATGTGGTCGCTACCCATGGTGCCGCCCACAATCAGGAATTCGAAATCGAATGCCTGGTCCCCAAGCTGGACATCCAGGTATTTGGCACTGGCGGCAGTCGCCGCGCCGGTGAGCAGGCTGCAGCCAAGCTGGCACTGGAAGCAGTGCAGGCCGCATTCGTCAAAGCACCTGCTGCCAGCCGCAAAGCCAAACCGCGTACCGCGCAACTGAAGCTGGCAGGTATCGCGACGGTGCAACTGGATGAAGCTGACAAGGCAGCCAAGGCACCGGCAAAGACCGAAGCTAAAAACACCAAGGCTGAAATCAAGCCTGTTACTGAATCAACTGAAGCGCCGACCAACGATGGGCAAAAGAGTCTGATCACCGAGCATGATGCCGCGAAAACGACATCTGCCGCATCTGATGACGGCGCAACAAAATCTTCTACCACTACACATTCTAAAATTGCATGACTGAATCCGCCGCACTGTCTCACTTTCGATGCGGTTATATCGCGATCGTCGGTCGCCCTAACGTCGGTAAATCGACTTTGATGAATGAGTTGATCGGCGCCAAGGTCAGCATCACATCGCGCAAGGCACAAACCACGCGCCATCGCATCACCGGCATCCAGACTGTGGAAGATGCGCAGTTTGTGTATGTCGACACGCCTGGTTTCCAGACGCGTCATGCGAATGCCTTGAACAAGACACTGAACCGTACGGTGACGAATACGCTGACTGCCGCGGACGTCATCCTGTATGTAATTGAAGCGGGTACTTTCGGCCAGGCCGATCAACAAGTGCTGGACCTGATCCCGAAAAATGTTCCTTGCATACTCGTGATTAACAAGTCTGATCGCACCAAGGACAAGGCAGTTTTGCTGCCGTTCGCACAGCAAATCGCCGCCAAGCATGACTTCGCAGCCGTGGTGCCGGTGTCGGCCAAGCTGCGTTTCCAGCTCGATGGTTTGCAAGGCGAAATCAAAAAATACCTGCCGGAAAACCCGCCTATCTTCGGCGAAGATGACATCACTGACCGCAGCGAAAAATTCCTCGCTGCTGAAATCGTGCGCGAAAAAGTATTCCGTTTCGTGGGCGATGAATTGCCGTACACCAGCACTGTGCTGATCGAGAAATTTGAAGTCGAAGGCAATCTGCGTCGCGTATTCGCTGCGATCCTGGTTGAGCGCGACACCCATAAATCGATGGTCATCGGTAACAAGGGTGCCCGTCTTAAAGATATCTCTACCCAGGCGCGTCTCGATATGGAGCGCCTGTTCGGTGGCCCGGTGTATCTGGAAATCTGGGTCAAGGTCAAATCAGGCTGGGCTGATAACGAAGCCGGTCTGCGTGCATACGGATACGAATAGCCCTAGCTAAAGATGGCTGCATCTATCGCCGACGTCAGTTCTTTCAACGACTCTTCAGCCGAAGAACAGCCGTCGGTGCCCGCAGAAAGTGTTGCGGAAACATCTGCTGCGAAACCTGCAAAATCCATCAAAGCGGCACCACGCCGTGCCCGTACCCCGGAAAAAGAATTCCGCATCGCCGGACAACCCGGCTTTGTGCTGCACAGCTATCCCTACAAAGAAACCAGCCTGATCGTCGATGTATTTACACGCGATCATGGTCGCATAGCGCTGGTCGCCAAAGGTGCCAAGCGTCCGCATTCCCAGTTACGTGGCGTGCTGCAAACCTTCCAGCCTTTATCAGTCGGCTGGAGCGGTAAGGCTGAAGTGCGTACGCTGACTGCGGCAGAGTGGGTTGGTGGGCTGTTGCCGCTGGAGAAATCGGCTCTGCTATGCGGCTTTTACCTGAACGAATTACTGGTGAAATTGCTGGCGCGTGATGATCCGCATCCGGCTTTGTTTGATCACTACATCAGTGCCCTGAATCAGTTGGCGCATGACGAACCGGCAGCGATAGTATTGCGCAAATTCGAGCGCGCCTTGTTGCAGGAAACCGGTGTCGCCAGCGACTGGCGTGTCTGCGCTGGCAGTGGCAAGGCGATCACCCTCGAACAAATTTATGTGCTGGATCCAGAACGTGGTCCGCGTCCTGCGCGTCCATCCGATGTCTGGCCACGCGTCTCCGGCAAGACCTTGCTGGATATGGAAAACGAAGATTACAGCGATGCGCAAACGCAAACGCAAAGTAAATTCCTGATGCGTTTCCTGCTCGCTCATCATCTCAATGGTGCGCCTCTTAACACCCGTCAAATATTGATCGACTTGCTGCAGCTTTAACGGAACCCCATACATGAGCTATCTTCAACCAGCTTCCACCATCATCGATCTCGGCATCAATATCGACCACGTTGCCACCTTGCGCAATGCGCGCGGCACTGTCTATCCGGACCCATTGCAAGCTGCCTTGCTGGCGGAAGAGGCCGGCGCTGATGCGATCACGCTGCACTTGCGCGAAGACCGTCGCCACATCAAGGATGCGGACGTCGAGGTGATCCGTCCCAAGCTGTTGACACGCATGAACCTGGAATCGGCAGTGACGACCGAAATGGTTGACTTCGCCTGTCGTATCAAGCCGCAAGATGTTTGCCTGGTACCGGAGCGACGCGAAGAAGTGACCACCGAAGGTGGGCTGGATATCGTTAAGTATTTCGATGTGGTTGCTGCAGCGATCCGCCAATTGCAAGCCGAAGGCATACGCGTGAGTCTCTTCATCGATGCCGATGCAGAGCAAATCCAGGCAGCAGCTGAAGCAGGTGCGCCCGTCATAGAGTTGCACACCGGACGCTATGCTGATGCACATGACGCTGCACAACAGCAGGCCGAACTGGAGCGCGTGCAACGCGGTGTAGCGGAAGGGATTGCGCGCGGCCTGAAGGTCAATGCAGGCCATGGCTTGCACTACACCAATGTGCAGGCCGTCGCGGCCATTCCGGATATCTCCGAACTCAATATCGGCCACGCCATCGTTGCACATGCGGTCTTCGTAGGCTGGCAAAACGCCGTGCGCGAAATGAAAGCCATCATGATCGCGGCACGCCTGGCTGGAATGAGAAAATGATATACGGCATAGGCACTGACATCCTTAAAATCGATCGCATAGAAGCGGCGCTGGGGCGCCATGGTGATCGCTTTGCCGAGCGCATCCTGGGCAAGGAAGAGCTGGAGAAGTACTATCGTCGCAAGGCCAAGGTAGAGGCACGCGGTTTGCGCTTCCTGGCGACACGCTTCGCGGCGAAGGAAGCATTTTCAAAAGCGATAGGGCTGGGCATACACATGCCCATGACCTGGCGTGCTGCGCAAATACTGAATGCGCCCAGTGGTAAACCTATCATCGTCGCCAGCGGCAAGCTGGAAGAATTCATGCAGGAAAATGGACTGACCGCACAGGTTTCGATAACGGATGAAGTCGAGTATGCGGTCGCTTTTGTGATTGTGGAGAAAAAATGAACGCAGCAGTGTTAAGTACAGCAGCTAGAAATGCTACAGAAAAATTCGGTCCGGTAATGCTGGACGTGGTCGGCACCACACTGAGTGCTGACGATATCCGTCGCATCCAGCATCCGCTGACCGGTGGCGTGATCCTGTTTGCGCGCAACTATACGGATCGCGCGCAACTGACAGCGTTGACGGCTGCTATCCATGCAGCGCGTCCGGGCATTGTGATTGCAGTCGACCATGAAGGCGGCCGCGTCCAACGTTTCAAAACGGATGGCTTCACGCATTTGCCAGCGATGCGCAAACTGGGTGCGCTGTGGGACAAGGATGTACTGGCAGCGACCAAGGCTGCGACCGATGTCGGCTATGTGCTGGCAGCTGAATTGCGTGCCTGCGGCGTTGATTTGTCGTTCACACCGGTGCTGGATCTGGACTATGGTGAATCGGGTGTGATCGGTGATCGCGCCTTCCATCGCGATGCACGTGTGGTTACCATGCTGGCGAAGAGCCTGAACCATGGCCTGATGCTGGCTGGCATGCTCAACTGCGGCAAACATTTCCCCGGCCACGGTTTTGTCAAAGCGGATTCGCATCTGGAAATCCCGGTTGACGAACGCGAACTGAAGCAGATTCTGGCGGAAGATGCAGCACCATACGACTGGCTCGGCCTGAGCCTGGCGGGTGTGATGCCAGCGCACGTGATCTATCCGAAAGTCGACAAGCATCCAGCCGGTTTCTCACGCAAATGGCTGACCATGCTGCGCAAGGATTTCGGCTTTGAAGGTTTGATCTTCAGCGATGACCTCAGCATGGAAGGCGCGAGTGTCGCCGGTACCGTGATCGATGGTGCGCATGCGGCATTGAACGCGGGTTGCGATATGGTGCTGATCTGTAATTCCCCGGACAAGGCAGATCAACTGCTGGCAGGCTTGCAGGTCAAGGATAACAAGGCAACGCAAGAGTCGGCTGCCCGTATTGCGGCGCTGACCCCGCAGTCACCAGCATTGAGCTGGGATGCCTTGCAACAGGACGCGCGTTATCTCGCGGCGAAGAAGGCTGCAAAAGCACTCGCTGCATCTTGAGTGCATACTTGTGCCACCGTGAGTAAATACGTAAACCAACATGTCTGAAACCGACGCGCCAGATCCGCGGGCAATCGTGCTGGAAACGGTTGCGAAGCTGCCGAATTTGCCCGGCGTGTATCGCTATTTCGATGCAGAAGACAATCTGCTCTACGTCGGTAAGGCACGCGACCTGAAGAAGCGTGTCTCCAGTTATTTCCTGAAGAACCTGGCCAGCCCGCGCACTGCGCTGATGGTGGAGCGCATCGCGCGCCTGGAGACGACCGTGACCCGCAGTGAGGCCGAAGCCTTGCTGCTGGAAAATAATCTCATCAAGACTCTGCAGCCGCGTTACAACATTTTGTTCCGCGATGATAAGTCTTACCCCTACCTGAAAATCACCGGGCAGGAATATCCGCGCATGGCTTACTACCGAGGCGCGGTCGATAAAAAGAATCAATACTTCGGGCCATTCCCCAGCGGCTGGGCAGTGAAGGAATCGATGCAGATACTGCAGAAGGTTTTCTTGCTGCGCACCTGTGAAGATTCGGTCTTTGCCAATCGCACACGACCTTGCCTGCTGCATCAAATCCATCGCTGCAGCGGCCCCTGCGTCAACTACATCAGCAAGGAAGACTACGCGCTGGATGTGGAGAATGCTGCCAAGTTTCTGCGCGGTCGCCAGAGCGAAGTGCTGGAAACCTTGCAAGGCAAGATGCTGGCCTATGCGGAAGAGCTGAAGTTCGAACAGGCGGCAGTCGTGCGTAACCAGATCAATGCCTTGTCACGCGTGCTGCATCAGCAAAGCATGGAGACTGGCAGTGATGCCGACATCGACATCATTGCGGTGGTGGTGCAGGGCGGTCGTGCCTGCGTCAACCTGGCGATGGTGCGCGGTGGTCGTCACCTGGGTGACCGCGCCTACTTTCCGACACATGTAGACAACGCGTTGACGAGTCCGGAAGAGTCGATTGCCAGCGAAGTGATCAAGGCTTTCCTGGCGCAACATTACATCGACAAATTCATACCCGGCACCCTGATTCTGAATACTGAACTGGATGAACCGGAACTGATGCTGGCACTGATGGAGCAATGCGGCCATCGCATCAACCTGGTGTTTCAGCCGCAAGGCCAGCGTCGCCAGTGGCTGGAGATGGCGCATAAGGGGGCGGAAATATCATTGGCGCGTCTGTTATCGGAGCAGGGCTCGCAACAGGCTCGTACGCGTATGCTGGTGGATGCGCTGGGCATAGATGTGCCGGATCTGGAAAGCTTTCGTGTCGAGTGCTTCGATATCAGTCATACTCAGGGCGAAGCAACACAGGCGTCTTGCGTGGTGTTCCATCATCACGCGATGCAGAATGGCGAATACAGACGTTACAACATCAACGACATTACGCCGGGCGATGATTATGCTGCGATGCGCCAGGTGCTGTTGCGCCGCTATGAGAAGGTCGCGAATGGTGATGGCGTGATGCCGGACGTGGTGCTGATCGACGGCGGTAAAGGCCAGGTTGAAATGGCGCGTCAGGTGTTTGTCGAGCTGGGACTCGATATCAGCCTGATCGTTGGTGTCGCCAAAGGCGAAGGACGCAAGGTCGGCCTTGAAACCCTGGTCTTTGTTGACGGTCGTGCCGAGCAGGAGCTGGGCAAAGAATCGGGTGCCCTGATGCTGATTGCACAGATACGCGATGAAGCACACCGCTTTGCGATCACCGGCATGCGTGCCAAGCGTGCCAAGGCACGCCAGACCTCGCGTCTGGAAGAGATCGAAGGGATTGGAGCCAAGCGTCGACAGAAGCTGTTGGCGCGTTTTGGTGGCTTGCGGGGTGTGGTGGATGCAAGTATTGAGGATTTAGCCTCGGTCGAGGGCATTTCAAGGCAATTGGCTGAAGACATTTACAAGCAATTGCATTAGATTACGGGTGCGCATGCAAATGCCTGTGCACATTCATGAAAATGTAAAGTTTGATATGCCTTTCAATATTCCTATTCTCCTTACATGGTTGCGTGTCGCGCTGATCCCGCTGATGGTCGGTGTGCTATACATACCGGATTCGTGGTTGGGCTCGTTCAACAAGACCCAGGGTCTGGCTGCCACTTTGATTTTTATCGTTGCTGCGCTGACCGACTGGATCGATGGTTTTCTCGCGCGTCGCTGGAATCAGACTTCGGCCTTTGGTGCCTTCCTTGATCCGGTCGCGGATAAGCTGATGGTGGCCGGTGCCTTGCTGGTACTGATAGAGCTGAATCGCGTGAACGCGGTCATCGCATTCATCATTATCGGACGTGAGATTACGATTTCTGCATTGCGTGAGTGGATGGCGCAAATTGGCGCATCAAAATCGGTAGCGGTGAGCTCGCTAGGCAAGATCAAAACCATCGCGCAAATGGTGGCGATACCGATGCTTCTTTACTATGAAAGTATTTTCGGTATCAATCTTCAATACTGGGGGGATATCCTGTTATGGGTGGCTGCTGTGTTGACGGTGTGGTCCATGTTCTATTACTTGCGTAAGGCCTGGCCGCTGATTAAGGAAAGTGCAGGGCATTTATTGTAATTTTGCTGCGAGGAACGCTTGACATGCAAAGGCATTCCTCTATAATGTGCACCTGTTGTTGATGCGGGAGTAGCTCAGTTGGTAGAGCGCAACCTTGCCAAGGTTGAGGTCGAGAGTTCGAGACTCTTCTCCCGCTCCAAAGGTTTTCAAAAGGAGCCGCACTGGCTTCTTTTTTTATTGAGTGAGCAATCATTCAATTAGTGGTGGTAGTAACAGATATGCGGGAGTAGCTCAGTTGGTAGAGCGCAACCTTGCCAAGGTTGAGGTCGAGAGTTCGAGACTCTTCTCCCGCTCCAGTTTCAAAGCCAAAACATGGCGAGCTGTAGCAAATAAAAAGGGGCTTACGCCCTTTTTTTACGTCTGTAGCTTTTGCTGTGCGCTCACAGTGGGCTTTTATTCTTTATACGTGCTGAGCCTGGATCAGTTCAGACTTGGCGCCGTATCCCATGCACTTCAATCGATGTGTCTCTGCTTCAAAATCCAATCTTGTTTTTATCTTCGGTTCCACTCGTTGACGAGTGTAATTCTTCGTGCGCTGCATCGGCGATGGTCCGTTTGTCAGCCTTACGGTACTTCCGTTGTATCGCGCCCGCGCTGATCGTTGTCGACGGCTGTTTGCTATGTCTGCGCAAATACAAAAGGGGAAATATTTTTCTGTTTCTTTGTAATTCTGCCTGCCGGCATATGCCTGAACAGTCATTACTCAAGGTTTAGCCCTCATCATTTTGTACTATTGTTCATAATTTCGCGCATAAATACGTGTTTATGTACAAACAGGAGCCAAAGTTACGCAGGGTCCGGCCCATGCCAAAGCGACATTTAATATTACTTACAACTAGTGTGTGCGGTTGCTCGCGGCCATGTATCTGGCCATCAATATGGCGCGGGCAGGGGCGTAGCAGAACGTCTTGCAAAGACGCGCCATACTAGGGCATAATACGCGCTGTCGGAAAACCTTTCCGACACCGGATTTCCAAAAGGAAGCTCGTAGCCCAGCTTCCTTTTTTATTCGCTGATAGTTTCTTATTTTGTATACGTTTTGTTCCAGGCATGCGGAAATGTTGCTTGCAAGGTACAATACGGCCCCATGGCGGGGTAGCAAAGTGGTTATGCAGCGGCCTGCAAAGCCGTTTACGCCGGTTCGATCCCGACCCCCGCCTCCAGTTTTTCCTAAAGCGCCGCGGGCGCTTTTATTTTTTGATCTTGTTTTAGAATCGTGACATGCCCGGGTGGTGAAATAGGTAGACACAAGAGACTTAAAATCTCTCGCCGGTAACGGTGTACCGGTTCGATTCCGGTCCCGGGCACCATACTCATGAAAGTCTATGACCTCTGCTGTGAGCTGGAACATCGCTTCGAAGGTTGGTTTGCTTCCGAAGATGATTTCCTCACGCAATCCTCGCAAGATTTGATCGCATGCCCGATGTGCGGCACGCATCAGATCAAGCGCTTGCCATCTTCCCCTCGTTTAAATTTATCCGGTGCGACCACGCGCGTGAGCGACAATGGTGCTGCCGCACGTTTGCAGGAACAGTTGCTGGAATACGCACGTAAAGTGGTGGCTAATACTGTGGATGTAGGCAAGCAGTTTGCCGAGGAAGCGCGTCGCATCCACTACAAGGAAGTACCCGAGCAGGCGATACGGGGCGTGGCGACGGCAGAAGAATGTGCCGAGCTGGCGGAAGAGGGCATCGATGTGATGGCATTGCCACTTCCGGTTCCCGTCAAACAAACACTTCAATAAACGATCGGAAATGATATGCGTCAAATTGCATCGCTGGCCGGGCTCAAGGACCTGGTCGGGCAAGAGCTTGCGGTATCCGACTGGTTACAGATCACGCAGGAGCGCATCAATCAATTCGCGCAAGCCAGCAGCGATCATCAATGGATACATATTGATGCGGAGCGCTGTCGACGTGAGTCGCCGTACGGCATGCCGGTCGCACATGGTTTCCTGACTTTATCCCTGTTGCCGATGTTGCTGTCGACAGCCGTTGCTTTCCCGCCGTGCAAGCTGGCCGTGAATTATGGTTTGAATCGGGTCAGGTTTCCGGCGCCGGTATTGGTCGGTCAGCAGATCCGCGGGCGCATGTTATTGCAGGCGCTGGAAGAGATAGACGGTGGCGTGCAGATGGTGTGGGAGGTAACGGTGGAAGCCGAGAGCGGCGACAAACCAGTGTGTGTGGCGGAACTGCTACTACGGCATTACGGTTAACTGAATTTACCCGCCACGATGAGGGCGATGATCTCTGCTATAACCTGGCAGTGATCATCGCCTTTTTTATTTAACGCTTTGCGTACTGTGTCGCGCCAAACAGGATTTCCTTGGCTTTGTCATCGGCGACCGGCTGGCGCACGTCGACAAACATGGTGGTGCCTTTCTGGACCGCAGGGCGAGCGTTGATTTCATCAAACCAGCGTTTCAGGTGCGGGTAGTCAGTCAATACGATGCCTTGCTTTTCCCACGAACGCAGCCATGGGAAGGTCGCGATATCGGCGATGGTGTAGCTGTCGCCTGCCAGGTATTTGCTTTCCGCCAGGCGACGATCTATCACACCGTACAAACGCTTGGCTTCATTGGTGTAGCGATTGACGGCATAGTCAATTTTTTCCGGCGCATAGATGCGGAAATGATGCGCCTGTCCCAGCATAGGGCCGACGCCACCCATCTGGAACATCAGCTATTGCAGCGTAGTGAATTTTTCACGGTCGGTATCGCCGAGGAATTTGCCGACCTTGCTGGCGAGGTAAACCAGGATCGCGCCGGATTCAAACAAGGACATTTCCTTGCCGTCCGGGCCGTCGCTATCGATGATGGCCGGGATTTTGTTGTTTGGTGAAATCTTCAGGAATGCAGGAGTGAACTGGTCACCCTTGCCGATATCGATGTGGTGGCTGCGGTACGCGAGGCCGCATTCTTCCAGCATGATGTGGACTTTGTGGCCGTTCGGCGTGGCGGTGGAATAAAGGTCGATCAATTTTTTCTCCAGGGAAGATACGAAGGCTAAGCGCAGGGCAGTGCGCAACTCGGAATATGTCGAACCAGATTATGCAGAAATTCGGCATTCCTTGCTGCGAGTCGCATGAAAAACCGCAGCGACGGAATGGGTATGGCTGAACGTACGACGCTTAGCTTACGATCAACGCGCGCGTGACTTGCGGTATTGATGAAGCATTTCTTCCATCGTGCTCAGGCGTGATTCGGTTTGCAGTGGCAGCAGCGGCGAGTAGTTGATGCTTTGTATGACCCAGTCATTGCTACGTTCGCCGACGTCCAGCACATTGATGCAACCAGGAGCCTGCTCGATATTGCCCAGGAAGATGCGCTGGCTAGTGATCGCATACGACAGGAAGGCGCGGTTCACTCCACCGTGCAATACCAGCAGCACGGTATCCCAGTCCGGGTCGGCGCGCAGCTTGTCTATGGCAGGATGGATGCGATCGAGTAATTCACCTACGCTTTCACCATCGAGGAATTTTTTGTGTTCGGCCGCCATGCTGGCGAAGGCATGCGTGAAAGCTGCTTCGAGGTCGTCGTCATGGATGACTTCGAGTATACCGCCGCGCACTTCCTGAAACTCCGGCCATTGCTCCAGTTCGATTTGCTGTCCGGTTTCTGCCAGCACCCGGGTTGCTGACTCTATCGTGCGTGGCAGATTGGAAGTGATCACACGGTCGAACTGTATGCCTTGCGCGGCAAATTCTTTGCCCGCTGCCGTGGTCTGGATACGGCCTTTTTCATTCAACGGGACTTCGTCCGGCGGATAGGCTGTGCCATCAGCATCGAAGTAGGTGACGTTGCCGTGACGCATCAGATAAATGCGTCGTCTTTTTTCAGTCGTCATTTGTAGTGCGGTTTTCTTTTTTCGAGGAATGCGTTGATGCCTTCCAGCGCATCGCGATGGTTGAGGCTTTCAACGAAGTGAAATTTTTCGGATTCGAAATGTTGTGCCAGTGTATTGCTGCTGCCTTCGCGTACCAGTGATTTGATGCGTTCGAGCGCGTGGCCGGACAGGGCCGCCAGATCGTCGGCCCATTGTTGCGCTACCGTGAGGGTAGTGCCGTCAGGCACCAGGCGATTGATCAGACCCAGTTCATGCAGGCGTGTCGCTTCGACCGCTTTACCTTCGAGCAGGATCTCAGTCGCCAGTTGGCGCGGCAAGGCCTGGGTCAGAAACCAGGAGGCACCGCCGTCTGGCGTCAGGCCGACCTTGGAATAAGACATCGCGAATTTGCTATTGCTGCCTGCAACGATCAGATCGCATGCCAGTGCCAGCGAAAATCCAGCGCCAGCGGCCGCACCTTCGATAGCAGCGATGACGGGTTTAGGGCAATCACGTATGGCTTCGATCCAGCTGCGCAAGCTATCGACTGCCGCGCCTTGTTCATTCTTATCGATGGCGCGATGTTCCAGCAATTTATTGAGATTGCCGCCCGCGCAAAAGAAATTGTCGGCACCTGTCAGGATCACGGCGCGTATGGTGTCATCGCGCTCCGCGGTAGACAGCACTTCAACGGCCGCTGCAAACATGTCCGGATGCAAGGCGTTCTTGGCGCCAGGATTGGAGATGGTGAGGATCAGCGTAGCTTCGTGGCGGGATGCTTGGATTTCTGCAGACATGATGGCCGTATGAAGTGGATAGATGGATTAAGAATATACAGGAAGCGTCGCTGCGGCGCGTATTTGAGCTGGGTACCTGTGCCTGCTTAAACTTTATTGAGTCGTTCCAGTGCGGTTTGCAGCGTCTGATCCTGTTTGGCAAAGCAGAAGCGGATCACGCCAGCATCTTTGCCGTCTGCATAGAAAGCTGATACCGGAATCGCTGCTACGCCTATCTCTGTCGTCAGCCATTGCGCGAATTCGCTTTCCGGCAAATCGGAAATGGCGCGATAGTCGACGCACTGGAAATAAGTACCGTCTGCTGGCAGAAGTTTGAAACGCGTGTTTTGCAAACCGGCACGGAACAGATCACGTTTGCGCTGGTAAAACCTCGGTAGTTCCAGATAGGGTTGCGGATCGCCCATATAGTGTGCGATTGCATGTTGCATAGGTGTGTTGACTGAGAACACATTGTATTGATGCACTTTGCGGAACTCTGCGCTAAGGGCAGCAGGTGCGGCGACGTAGCCTATCTTCCAGCCGGTGACGTGATAGGTTTTGCCAAAGCTTGATACCACAAAGGCACGCGCTGTCAGCTCGGGATGGCGGCATACGGATTCATGCTGCATGCCGTCATATACCATGTGTTCATACACTTCATCCGACAGCAGCAGGATGTCGGTGCCGCGTACGATGTCGGCCAATGCTTGCAGATCGCGCGGATGCAGCACGGAGCCGGTCGGGTTATGCGGCGAGTTGATCATGATGAGGCGGGTTCTGCTGCTGACGGCAGCCGCGACTTTTTCCCATGGCACCAGATAACCAGCATTACCCAGTTCCATCTGGACGCAGACGGCTTTGCCACCCGCCAATGCAATCGCTGGCAAGTAGCTATCGAAGGCTGGTTCGATCACGATGACTTCATCGCCGGGGCCTACGCAGCAGTGGATGGCGGTCAGCAGTGCCTGTGTTGCGCCTGCGGTGACTGTGATTTCATTCTGCGCATCGTAGTGATGCCCATACAACATGGCGATTTTTTTCGCGATGGCTACACGTAGGACAGGTGCGCCCGTCATCAGCGGATATTGATTCAAACCACTTTGCATCGCATCGCTGACAGCAGTGATCAAGGCCGGATCACAGGAGAAATCAGGAAAGCCTTGCCCCAGGTTGACGGCTTTCTTCTCAGCCGCGAGCGCTGACATCAGGGTAAAGATGGTAGTGCCGACTTGTGGCAGCTTGCTCTGTATGGCCGGCGTGGCGAAATCAGGTGCTGAGTTGTTGGACATGTCTGAATGTGTGTAGGGCTGAAGCTGCCTATTCTAGCGCTTGCCGCGCCTGGCTTGCTTCCAGGGTCCAGGCCTCGGGTGTCATGATGGAAAACAGGCCATCACGTCGTGTCTTGCGTGCGAGTTTTAACAAGGCCTTGTCCTTGGTAATCAGGACGTCGGCTTTGATGTCGCGTGACAGCTCCAGGAATTTTTGATCATCCTTGTCCTTGCAGACCGGCAGTTTAAGCGGTGCTTCGTCCGGCTCCGGTATCGGCAGGCAGCGTATCAGCGCATCGAATTCCGTCGTCACTTGTACGCGCGCAGCGTCATCCAGTTTGAGATGTGGGTAGCCGAGCACGATGCTCCACTCCTTGCGGCAGTCATCGCGTGTCAACGCTTCTACCTCACCGTTTTGCATGGCGTTGAGCAGCAGTGTCCAACGCGGATCGCGAAAGACGAACAGATCGAGGCAGACATTTGTGTCGAGCACGATGCGCTGAGGAATCAGCTTCGGTATCATAGGCAAAATTATTCTTGTCCGGATGTAGAAATGCTTATTGTTTTATCGCCTGCCAAAACCCTGGATTACGACACGCCCGCCCATACCGAGATCAGCAGCAAACCTGACTTCATCAAACAATCCGCTGAGTTGATTGATATCCTGCGCTTGTCATCACCGGCACAGATTGCGAGCCTGATGCGTATCTCTGATCCGTTGGCGAGCCTGAATGCTAATCGTTTTGCGGCCTGGTCGCCCAAATTTACGCAGAAAAATTCCAAGCAGGCGATGCTGGCATTCAATGGCGACGTTTATGAAGGACTGGATGCTGCCAGCCTGAGCGAGCAGCAACTGGCTTATGCGCAGTCGCATATCCGTATTTTATCCGGCTTGTACGGTGTCTTGCGTCCGCTCGACCTGATGCAACCGTATCGGCTGGAAATGGGTACCCGTCTGGCGAATCCCGCTGGCAAGGATCTGTATGCATTCTGGGGCAGCAGGGTGACAGAGACGCTGAATCAGCGTATCGCCGAGCAGCAGTCGGAGGCGTTGGTCAATCTGGCATCGGAAGAATACTTCAAAGTAGTGAAGCCGACTTTGCTTAAGGCTCCAGTCATTACACCTGTGTTCCAGGACTGGAAAAACGGGCAATACAAGATCATTTCTTTTTATGCAAAAAGAGCGCGTGGGCTGATGGCAAGGTATGCCGCAACCGAGGGTATAACGCGTCCAAATGACCTTAAATCTTTCGACGTTGACGGTTATGCATTTGATGCAGATGCGTCAAATGAAAAAACCTGGATGTTCCGACGCAAGGTTGGGATTTAATTTCCGCGGGGAAATAATATTTCCACATAGAAATCAATTACTTGCCTCGTGGAAATATTCTCAGGTTTCGTCAGAAATTTTTTAATGACAAGTATTTGTTAAATAATTGTCTAGGCTTTATATCATTTTTTACAGCAATATTGCTGCAATGCAATGAATTCCCTGCTGGCAAGCGCTTTCTGCCGAGAAAATTTCAAAATTGTTACAACAGCCATATTGAAAACAATTGTTAAATCAATGGCTTATCGTACAAATTTACAGTTGTGAAGCTACAACTTATTGTAAGTTGGCCGCTCGGGGTGCATGCAAGTTCCCATATAATGCTTTCTGCATATAAACAATAAGAAAAAATTCTGTTTTTTGGTGTTGGGGCAAGGTGCAGTAATGCATTGCATGCGCGTTTTTGCGGCACACACAGTTGCCGGTTAGAGATATTGATCGGCCAGTTGTTAGATGATTAGTACATTGAAATACAGATTACTTTCGAGTATCCCTTTGCTGATTGCCTCACAATTGGCATTTGCGGCCCCATCGACTCCGGACACAGTTGCTCAATCAAATCTGTTTCGTTCCCGTCCTGGTTCAGGCGAGCAGCCTTTTACACAAGATATACAACGGCAAAAGCCGACCTCTGGCGACGAGGCGGTAGCACCTGTCGCGCCACCAGCGCTGCGTCTGCCGTCTGATGTGCCCAAGCGCAGCAAAGGTGAGAGTACTAATGCTGCCAAGGCTTCCGAAACCATGCAGGCAGATGGTTCGCGTGACGATGAAATCCTGCAATTGCTGCGCCAGTCAGACAAGGCATTTACCAATCCTGCCGTGCCTTTGCCGGATGGGATCACGGCCTTAAGCGATGGCCCGCTGCAAAACATGTTGTCGCTGGAGGAGGCGCTGGCACGTACCCTGCAAAACAGTTACAGCTACGCTGCTGCAAGTGCGCAGGCAGAAGGTGCGTTGTACGGCAAAAAAGCAGCGTTGGGACAATTGGGCCCGACCCTGGATGTACGCGCACAACGTGGTCGTGAGTACTCGGCGCCAGCTTCCATCATTAATCCAAATACTGGCCGTGCGTTGAGCAGCGATACGCATATCCGCTGGGATAACAGCGTGATCCTGCGTCAGCCGCTGTTTGCACCAGCTTCCTATTTCGAGTACCGCAAGCAGGCGTCACTGGCGAATGCCGCAGACCTGCGCAAGGAAGATGCACGCGAAGCGCTGTACTACACCACTATCAAGGCTTATTACGATCTCTTGCGTAGCTATGTCGCGCTGACGTTTGCGCGTAGCTATACCGAGCGCATGGATACGCTGCAGGATTACATGAACAAGCGCTTGCAGGGCGGCGGCGCGAGCAAGGTTGATTTCGAACGTGTGCGTGGTCGTGCATTGAATGCGCGCTCGACCATGATCGAAGCGGAAGGCGTGCTCGAAAGTGCGATGGTTACATTGGCGCAATTGACAGGTGTACGCACTCAGCAATTGGGTGTGCCGACCAAGATGATGCCGCTGGTACCAAACACTTCGCGCCTGGCGCTGGAACAGATTTACGAAAACAATCCGGCAGTGCGTGCGGCGCGTCAGGACACCGCAGCGGCAAGCGAAGAATTGAAATCAGCACGTTCACGTTTCTCTCCTAACTTTTCGATCGAAGTATCGCAGGCTCGTACTGATAATGCAGGTGGCGATGGTCGTCTGACCACAGATCGTCGCTACATGTTCGTGATGAATATGAACTTGCTCAACGGTGGTTCCGACTACTACTACCAAAAGCAAATCGGCAGCAAATACGTTGAGAAAGCGAATACGGCATCGGACCTCGAACGCAAGCTGAAAGAACAAATCGAGATCAACTACCGCACGCTGGACGCGGTAAAAAAACGCATCACCATCGCGCGCCAGGCTTATCAGACCAATGCCGATGTGGCGGACGTCTTCCTGGAGCAACTGGCAACCGGCAACAAGCAATTGCTGGATGTACTCGATGCCTACCAACAGGCTTATCTGTCGCGTGTCGAGTTGTCACAGTTGCTGTTCCTGCAGGCCGATATCAGCTATCAAATTTTGCGTAACACCGGGCGCGCTTCTTCCTTCGTGGAAGGCATGCAGCAGCCTTAATGCAGTAATCCAGGGGGAAAGATGGAAGGTGGTAAGGAACAGAATTTCTGGCCGGGCTTCGTAGACGCGCTATCCAACGTTGTGTTGGTGATGATCTTTGTCGTCGTCGTTTTCGTCGTCACGCTGTTCTACTATTCGCAAAAACTGGCTGCATTCAAGGCAGTGAAGTTCATCGAGAAGAAAGAGCTGCAGGAGCAGGTGCATACTCCATCCAAGGACCAGCCGAATATCAGTCGCCTGGATGATGGACAGAATCCGGATGCGGCACGCCTGAAAGCAGAGAGTCAGGAGCAGATCAAGGAAATCGCCGCATTGAAAGGGCAGGTCGCGCTGCTGCAAGCCAAGCTGAATAACAGCAGTACGTCCTTGCAAGGCAGCTTGCGCAGTGATGAAGGCGCACCGACCAAAGCGATCCAGATAGAAAAATCGCGTACTTCGACTGCCAGCGATACGCTGGCCGGTATCAAGCTCGATGGCCGCAGCGATGCGGTCACTTTGCATTTTGATACAGACGGCGTCGAGCTCGACAAGAAAGCAGTGGCGGCGCTGGAAGCCAATCTCAAAGGCTGGACCCAGAAAATCAAAAGTAGTCAGGGCAAGCTGGTGGTGACCGGTGTGGTCGGTACGCTGGCGTATACCGAAGGTCGTCGTCGTGCCTACTACCGCACGATCGCTGTGCGTAACTACCTGATCGACCAGGGCGTAGCGCCTAGCAGCGTCATCAGCCGCGTGGTACCGGGCAATGAAAATGTAGAAACCGATTCCAGCGTCGTGATCCAATACTCAGCGTCGGCCAAATGAAATTCACCCGTCTATCCAGCTTTATAGCGCAGCGCCTCAAACGTGTCGAAAGTGCGACACGCAAGGCCGTGCCTGCGCTGGATCGCGGGATAGAGTCGTATCGCGAAATGCCAGGGCCTAAAGTATTTGTCCTGGCTTTGACGTTCGGTTTGTTGCTGCTGGTGATCTGGGCATACTTCGCGCCTATCGATATGGTGGTGCGCGGACAGGGACGTATCGTGCCATCTGACCATAACCAGATCATCCAGCATCTGGAAGGCGGCATCGTCTCGACTTTGGCAGTGCGTGAAGGTGCGGCCGTGCGCAAGGATCAGGTTTTGATCACGATACGCGATGTACGTGCAGCGTCGGATCAGGGCGAAGGCCAGGTCAAGCTGGCCGGTTTGCGCGCGCGCGTGGCGCGCCTGACTGCTGAAGCAAATGGTGCCAGCCAGTTGACCTTGCCAGCCGATATCGCGAACGATGCATCGGCGCAGAATGAACAGGCTGCATTTATTGCACGCCAGGCCAAGTTGAGTGGCGAGCTGAGCATATTGCGTGAACAAACCACGCAGCGCCAGGCTGAGCTGAATGAAACCATCAGCCGTCAAAAAAGCCTGACCGATGAATTTAATCTCGCGCAACAGCAATACCAATTGGTACATGCGATGTTTTTGAAAAGCGCCGCGTCGCAGCTGGAAGATATCCAGTCGCAAGCACGTGCGCAGGATGTACGCAGCCGTCTGAATGCGGCCAGTTCCATGATCCCGCGTTTGCGCGCAGCGATTTCGGAAGCACAAGCCAAGGTGACTGATGGTGTCTCACGTTTCCGCGCTGAAGCACGCGCCGACCTGACGACCGCTGAAACCGAACTGGCGCGTTTGTCGGAAGAAATGAAATCGCGTAACGACCGGGTGCTGCGTTCTGAAGTCAAGGCACCTATGGATGGCGTGGTCAACCGCATCTTCGTCAATACCGTCGGTGGTGTGGTCAAGCCGGGTGATCCTATCCTGGAGATGACGCCTATCGATGACAAGGTGGTGGTCGAAGCGAATATCAGTCCTACTGACCGTGCTGAGCTTGCCATCGGCAAACCGGCGCGCGTCAAGGTGACCGCATATGACTATGGCGTGTTTGGTTCGATGGCAGGCAGGGTGACGGAGATCAGTGCCGATACAGTGCCGGAAGAACGCGGCGAGCGTCACTACCGCGTAAAGATAGAAGTCAGTCGTGACCCGGCACAACTCAAGAGCGCCAGCGATGGTTTGCCTTTGATGCCGGGTATGACAGCCACTGCAGATATTGTGGTTGGCCGCCGCACCGTATGGCAATACCTGATGTCCCCGATTAATCGTTTCACGCAAAGTGCTTTGCGTGAGCCGCGATGATCCTGATAACAAAAATTTAATTTCAATTACCCGATCGGAATATCCAGCACCATGAAAACGCTCCGCAAATACTACCTTCTTGCGCTGATTCCCTCCCTGGTCCTGCTGACAGGCGGAATCATGTTCAGGGAGTTCGTACTCCACGCGATCCATATCAATCCGGTGCTGAACCTGTTCATCATCGGCGTTGCGGTATTCGGTGTGGCACTGATCATGTACGACATCTACAAGGTCAGCTGGGAATACAACAAGCTGAAAGTGTTTTATGCACGTTCGCAGGCGGGTGAAGCGCTGGAAGACCTGGTCAAGGATCCGACCTTTGAAGGTACCGAGATTGCCAAGGTCCTGGTCAGCGTCGCCAACACCAAAGGTCGTCTGACGACCCGTATCGAACAGGAAACCATCGAGCGCTCGCTGGCTGAATTGCACGCGCATCTGGAAGCGCGTATGGAGTTCCCGCAATACCTGACCGGTTTCATGATTGCCTTGGGTTTGCTTGGTACCTTTATCGGTTTGCTGGAAACCCTGGTGAGTACCGCCGACCTGATTAACGGTTTCGGCCAGGCGACCCAGGGTAGCGATATGGATGCATCGTTTGCCACCCTGGTGACTGACCTGAACAAGCCGTTGGCGAGTATGGGTACCGCTTTCAGTGCATCGATGTTTGGTTTGATCGGTTCGCTGACATTGGGCCTGACCCTGGTCTGCCTGCGCGGTGCGGGCAAACGCCTGGTGGTTGCAGCACGTGAATGCATCAGCGTCATGGTCGAGCACGTGGTGCATGAAATGTCCGGCCCGGGTGCTTCGCAACGCCAGGGTATTTCCGAATCCTTCCTGACTGAATTCCTGCATGACCTGATGGTCTTGCAACGTGAATCGGTACTGACCTCGCGCAATAGTTCGGATGCGTCGCTGCAGGCTGGCATGAAGCTGGAAGCGATGAACGAACGCCTGGCTACTGTGGCGCGTCTGTTCCAGGAAAGCATAGATGAATCGAAAAACGTGCGCCAACTGGTCAGCTTTGGCCCGCGCATGCATGAAGTAGGGCAGCAGACGCTGGAAGAAATTCGCGGCCTGGGCCAATTGATCAATCAAAAACTGGAATCGACACAGGACATTACACAAAGCTTGTCGTTGTTGAATGAACGCCTCAGTGTGAACGGCGATATTGCGTTGCGCAGCTTTGATGTGTTGCCGCAAATTGTCGGTGCGATGCAAAGCGGCCAGACCGCTGTATCGTCGGCCTTGTCGTCCTTGCACGCACAGCAGGCTGATCTGGCTAACGTGCATGAAAAAACTGCACAGCATATTGCGCAATTGCCAGGTCTGTTGTCACAGGTTTCGATACGTCTGGGTGACGAGTTGAATGCGATTCAGCATCAGGCAGAAATCCATTCGAACGTGGCGACCCGCCTGGGTCAGCTCGGTACCGTCATTGGTGAAAACTCCGGCAACATCACCCGCGATGCGCTGGCCGCACGTCAATTGCAGATCGACCTGGCCAAACATATGGCTATGCAAAATGAACGCATCAAGGGGCTGGATGCGATTCCGCAGGCACTGGCCAATATCAATGAAGCATTGGTACGTCAAAACGTGATGTCGCAAACCATCATCGAAGAAATGCGCAATGGTCGTCAGACCATGATCAAGGATTTGCGTCTTGAGTTGCGTGAAGCGATGCGTGAATTGTCGAATCGCGATAGCAAGTAACAAGGACCAGCAGGTTTATGAGCAAGTTGCCCGATCTTCCTGACGCAGCCATTCCGGCCGCCAACAACATCGCCCCGGCGCAGGGCGATGTCGGCGTGTTGCGCGAGGCGTTAAGTGAGATCACGCGTGATCCGATGTACATCACGATGTTGCGGGCATACGGTAAGCGCCTGGTAGAGATCGTGGTCGCCGGTTTCCTGATCAATCTGTTTGGTCTGTTGCTGCCGGTGTATTCGCGCCTGGTGTACGACAAGGTAATCGGTAATCACATACCGGATACCTTGTGGGCACTGACGTTGGGCATGTTGCTCTTCCTCGCGCTGGAATTTGTTTTGCGCGTGATACGTACTTTCTATGTCGAGCAACTGGCTGGCAAGTTCGATATCGATTTCGATCAGGCAGTGGTCAAGAAATTGCTCGCTGCACGCGTGAGCTGGCCGGTCGGCGTGGTGTTGGCAAAGTACCGCGATATCACCGGTGCACGCGATTTATTGTCGTCAAACTATATGCTGGTCATCATCGATTTTCCTTTCCTGTTGCTGTATTTGCTGGCGATCGGTTTGATAGGCGGGCCTATTGTGTGGGTGGTATTGGTCGGCGGCGCTTTGTTGGTGTCGGCGCAATTGCTGTGCAAAATTCCAGCGAATGACTACGCACGGACCGCGATGATGGTAGGCGCGACGAAGACCGACAAACTGGCTGGATTGGTATACGGCATAGAAACGCTGAAGACCTCGGCCTTGCAAAAGCGCGTATTTGAACTCTTCACAAAGGATGCGGAAGATTCGGGTGTGACGCAGGCAAAAAGTCGTTTCTGGTCTTCCGTCGGATTTACGATTTCATCCAGTGGTTATACCTTGATGACCGTGGCTACCCTGGTGGTCGGTGTGTATATGGTGGAAGCCAATGCACTTACCGTAGGTGCATTGATTGCCTCTTCAATGCTGGTCGGTCGTGCCGCTTCCATGTTGTCTTCAGTCGCGATGGTGTTGGGACGTATCGATGCATTTAAACAGGCACGTACCTCGTTTGAGGAATTATTTGTAGAAGCACCGAATACAAATCCGACGAATGAAGTCGATCGGCAGCAAATAGAAGGAAAGATACAGGTAGCCAACCTGGGTTTTAGTATCAAACCGGGTGAGCCAGCAATGTTGAAACAAATTTCCTTTGTTATTAATCCTGGTGAAAAGGTAGGTCTGGTTGGTCGTTCCGGTTCAGGCAAATCGACCTTGCTGCGCTGTCTCGCAGGAGTGCATGCGCCGGATACCGGGCAAGTCTTGATGGATGGCATCTCGGTTGCGGCTTATCCGCAAGAGGTGCGCATGCGTTCGATTGCCTACAAACCGCAAGATCCCTTCCTGTTCGATGGCACGCTGGCTTCCAATATTTTTGTGGATAACACCATCAGTACATCGATTTACCAGACTGCATTGCATGTATCGTGCATGGATGAGCTATTGGCCGGCGGTCAGTTGCGGCTGGACCAGTTGCTGGTGGCGCCGGGAAATCTGTCGGGAGGCCAGCGCCAGATGGTGGCACTGGCGCGTGCGATTGCGACGGTACCGAATGTATTGCTGCTGGATGAGCCGACGACTGGTATCGACCAGGGAACGGAAAACAAGATTATCGAAAGACTGGTCGCGTTTGCAGCCAAGCGTACGTTGGTGGTGGCAACACATAGTCCGGTGCTGTTGAAGCAGATGGATCGCATCATCGTAATTCATGACGGCAAAATTGTTGCCGATGGCCCACGGGCTCAAATATTGCTGTAAACAAGTTTGACGGGCCGTTGAAATCCGGCTCTCACTATGAAGGGACACTCAGATGGCTACCGCTCCTGTTTCCAAATCTGCTAATAACCAGCCAGCGCTGGATAAAAATGGTGCGCCTATCCGTGTGGTTACACCGGATCAGCAGGGCAATTTCCAACTGAAAATCAGCAAGGGCGATATCGCCAAGGTGCACATCGTCGACGTTGATATGGTGCTCTATCTGAACGACGGGACCAAACTGGTGTTGGCGGGCGGTGCGATAGGCGCGATGGATGATAGCGTCATGGTCGACTTCAGCAATGGGCGTGACAGTGCCGCCCATATGATGGATCAGGTCGGCATCATTCCTTTGCAAAAACTTGATCAGCCACGTGTCTTGAGTACTGAGCCGCGAGAATCGGATGGTCGCGGCAATATGCAGGAAGATGCATCCTACCGCCAGACGGAAGGTGCACAAGATCTGGCCGCACAGGCGCAAGCGGCGAATGCGGCGATTTCCGCTATCAGCAAGGCGATGGTGCAATTGGCGAACGTGGTGCAAAGCAATGCAACACCGGTTAATAACTTCAAGTCGAATTATGAAGGGCAGGCTTCGCAACAGCAGCCATTGATCAAACCTGTCGCCCAGGTATTGCCGGAACGTCCGGGTGTTACACCGCAGGAGTTTGTGATCGGACCGAATGCGCCGGCGCTTTCCGTGCATCTGGTGAACACGATAGGTACTACGCAAGATGGCAATATCCTGAAGGGTAGCGGCGGCAGCAGTGCGTTCAATTCAGATACAAATACCTCGAATATCGCGCAGATTGCTCCGCAGATTATTAATGCCGGCAATGACGTTAATGAGATCTGGGCGAATGGTCAGGCACCATTGAACCCAACTACGCCTGATAATACTTTCAGCAAAATACTCAATGTGCAAATTACCGGCGATGGCAAGGTACAAAGCCTGACCATAACGGCAATACTGCCTCCCGGCGTGTCGATTGTGGGCGCAACGTCTTTGGGTAATAACGTTTATCAAATCCCGGTTTCACCAGATACAAAGGATTATCGAATCGAGTTGCGTTATGACACGGTCCCCCCTAATCCTAATGCGCCGATTCATGCGGATTTCAAACTTAATTTTGAACTGACGGTTATCACGACCGAGGGCATACAAGTACTCAATAGCGTGCGGCAGGTTGTGATTAAGGATGCAACGACTGCAGACGATCTGAACTATGCCAATCCGGTAACAGGTGAAAGCGCATTGGTATTGCCGGCGCAGGGTGTCGCGCACGTCGTGCGTGCCGGTGACAATGCAGGTACGACGATCTACGGCAGTAATGCAAACGATTCTCTGTATGGCGGCACCGGTAACGATACGTTATACGGCGGCAAGGGCAATACCTATTTCGAGGGTGGCGCCGGTAACGATACTATAGTCGGCGGTGTGAACGGTGGTGTCGTTCCAAATATCAATACCGTCGGCTATACGAATTCGACTTCGGGTGTGCGGGTTGATCTGAATACAGGAATCGCTCAGGATGGATTTGGCGGGACCGATACACTGCATAATATCCAGAAGGTAATCGGCAGTACACATGATGATACTTTTATTGTTGGTGCCAATACCAAGGGCGTGGATGGTGGCACTGCCGGCAACGATACGATAGATTTTTCCGCATCGAATGCAGCCGTTACGGTAAACCTGACCACCGGTACTGGTACCGGTGGTTATGCACAGAATGTGACCTTCACGAACATTGAGAATGTTGTCGGTAGCAACTACAACGATACTTTCGTCGGTAGCAATGTTGCAAATAAGTTCGATGGCGGAGGTGGCGCACATAATCTGGTGAATTACTCCGGCGATACAGCTGATCTGACGATAGATTTACTCACTCCGGGTGCGGCAGGTATTGGTGGCAGTGCGGCGGGTGATACCTATGTCAACATCCAGGACGTCACCGGTGGTTCCGGTAATGACACCTTTGTCGCCAGTCTCGCCGCAAACAACTTCGATGGCGGCGGTGGTACAAATACGGTTAGCTACGCGGGTTCAGCAACTGGCGTGAAAGTGGATTTTTATAGGGGTGAAGGCACCGGTGGCACTGCGGATGGTGATACTTATAAAAATATCCAAAGTGTCATCGGCAGTTCTTTTGATGACATCTTTACTGCTGACCCGAATAGTGTGAAATTTGACGGTGGTGCTGGCGGCTTTGACACCGTCAGCTACGATCGCTCCTTGTCCGGCATCATCGTTGACGCATCGCGTAATGTTGGCGGCATTGAAACTGCACCCGCAGATCCGTCGACTCCGGGTAGCTTGCCGACTTACTCCAACAGTTACACGAATATAGATAAGTTCATAGGCAGTGCTTACGCTGATACATTCATCGCCAGCAATCGTGCTGATAATTTTGACGGCCTGGGCGGCGTGGACACGGTCAGTTATGCAGCCGATACCGTAGGTGTCGTTGTCAATCTCGTGACAGGACAAGGTTCTGGCGCAGGCAGCCTGGCCGAAGGCGATACGCTGGCGAATATTGAAAATGTAACCGGTGGTAGCGGCAACGATACCTTTGTTGCCAATGATTCCGCCAATGTATTCGATGGCGGCGCAGGTTCCAATACTGTCGATTACAGTGCATCGACCACTGGTGCTGTTACCGTCGATCTGTTCCATGCGAATGGCGTCGGTACCAGCGGTGGTTTTGCGCAGGGCGATAAGTTCATCAACATCCAAAACGTTATCGGCAGCGGCTTTGACGATACGTTTGTCGCCAGCGCGGCTGCGAATACTTTTGATGGTGGCGGTGGTACACATAACCGCGTCAGCTATGCCAACGATACGGTGGGCGTGACTGTAGATCTGGTGAATGGCCAGGGTTCCGGTGCAGGCAGCCTGGCTGATGGCGATAAATTCTTCAATATCCAGGATGCGACCGGTGGTAGCGGCAACGACACTTTTATCGCCAGCAATGTAGCCAATGCCTTCAATGGCGGGCTGGGTACGAATACGGTCAGCTATGAGTATTCGGACGTCGGTGTGACGGTAGATCTGGTGACCGGTACGGGTACTGGCGGCTATGCCGATGGCGATATCTTAAGCAATATCCAAAATGTCAAAGGCAGCACCAGCGATGATTTGTTCATCGCTAATAATGTTGCCAACTCCTTTGTCGGCAACGGTGGTGTGGATACCGTCAGCTATATCAAGGCGACTGACGGTAATGGCGTCACGGTAGATTTGAATGCAGGCGTAGGTACCGGTGGTTATGCAGAAGGTGACCGTTATGACGGCATCCGTAATGCAACGGGTACCAGCTACGACGATACCTTCGTTGCCAGCAATCTGGCGAACACCTTTGATGGCGGACTGGGCTCGAACACGGTCAGTTATGCTGCTTCGGATAGTGGTGTGACGGTCAACTTGTTAACGGGTATGGGTACCGGCGGTTATGCGCAAGATGATCGCTACATTTCAATCCAAAACGTGGTTGGTAGTGCCAGCGATGATTTGTTTATTGCAAATGGCGCAGTCAATCGTTTCGATGGTGGCGTGAGCACTGCCACTTCGCACAATCGCGTTAGTTATGCCACCGACACGGCTGATTTGACGATTGATTTGTTGAATGCAGGTGTGGCAGGCATAGGTGGAAATGCAGAAGGCGACACTTACGTCAATATCCAGGACGTTACCGGTGGTCTCGGCAATGACACTTTTATTGCCAGCGCAGCTGCGAATAATTTCGATGGCGGTGGCGGTACACACAACCGTGTCAGCTATGCGACCGATACGGCAAATCTGACGATTGATTTATTTAATGCCGGAGCGATTGGCCAGGGCGGTAATGCACAAGGTGATACCTACACCAATATCCAGGACATCACTGGCGGTTTGGGTAATGACACCTTCATCGCCAACGCGGCAGCGAATGCCTTTGATGGCGGTGGTGGCACACATAATCGCGTCAGCTATACGAACGACAGCGCTGATCTTATTGTTAACTTGTCTGACAAGACAGCATCGGGTGTGGCGGCAGGTAGTGGTTCTGGCGGCATGGCGGCCGGTGACACCTACACCAACATCCAGGATGCGACTGGTGGTAGCGGTAACGATACTTTCGTAGCGAGCCTGGCAGAAAATAATTTCGATGGCGGTGGCGGTTCCAATACGGTGAGCTATGCATCGTCTGTTGGCGGCGTAACAGTCAACCTGTCATCGCAAACAGTGGGTGGTGTGGCGTCGAATACCGGTAGTGGTAACTACGCAGCTGGCGATACCTACACCAATATCCAGAACGTTATCGGCAGTACGGGTAACGATACTTTTATTGGCGGTGCCGCAGTCAATACCTTCACCGGTAATGGTGGTATCGATACGGTCAGCTATGCGGCATCGACGGCCGGCGTTAAAGTCAATTTGTCGAATGCAGTACTGGAAGGCGTCGGTATAGGTCGTGGCGTGGGTGGTGATGCAGATAATGACAGGTATGTTGCCATCAGCAATGTGACCGGTACTTTGTTTGATGACGTGTTCTTTGCCAATAACTCGGTCAATACCTTTGATGGCGGCGGTGGAACACTGCATAACCGTGTCAGCTATGCGGCATCGGGTACCGGCATTATTGTCAATCTCTCCGACAAGGCGATATTGGGTGTGAACGCAGGTCGCGGTTCGCTGGGCGAGGCTGCTGGCGATACCTATATCAATATCCAGGACGTCACCGGTACTTCGGGGAATGACACGTTTATAGCAAGCGCAGCGGAGAATGTTTTTGATGGCGGTGGTGGCGTCAACACGATGAACTACGGCGCTTCGGATGTGGGTGTGATTGTCAACCTGAGTGCGGTGACACAAAACGGTGTGGCGAGTTTGCGTGGTAGCGGTGGTTATGCGAATAACGATGCCTACACGAACATCCAGAATGTCACGGGTAGTTTGTTCGACGATTTATTCTATGGCAGCAGTGTCGAAAATATATTCGATGGTGGTGGTGGTACGCTGCATAACCGCGTCAGCTATGCCAACGATACCGTTGACCTGGTTATCAATTTGTCGGATAAGACAGCTTCAGGCGCGAATGCTGGGAAAGGTTTAAACGGTAATGCAGCCGGCGACACCTACATCAATATCCAGGATGCGACTGGCGGTAGCGGCAACGACACCTTCGTAGCGAGCCTGGCAGAAAATAATTTCGATGGCGGTGGCGGTTCCAATACGGTGAGCTATGCATCGTCTGTTGGCGGCGTAACAGTCAACCTGTCATCGCAAACAGTGGGTGGTGTGGCGTCGAATACCGGTAGTGGTAACTACGCAGCTGGCGATACCTACACCAATATCCAGAACGTTATCGGCAGTACGGGTAACGATACTTTTATTGGCGGTGCCGCAGTCAATACCTTCACCGGTAATGGTGGTATCGATACGGTCAGCTATGCGGCATCGACGGCCGGCGTTAAAGTCAATTTGTCGAATGCAGTACTGGAAGGCGTCGGTATAGGTCGTGGCGTGGGTGGTGATGCAGATAATGACAGGTATGTTGCCATCAGCAATGTGACCGGTACTTTGTTTGATGACGTGTTCTTTGCCAATAACTCGGTCAATACCTTTGATGGCGGCGGTGGAACACTGCATAACCGTGTCAGCTATGCGGCATCGGGTACCGGCATTATTGTCAATCTCTCCGACAAGGCGATATTGGGTGTGAACGCAGGTCGCGGTTCGCTGGGCGAGGCTGCTGGCGATACCTATATCAATATCCAGGACGTCACCGGTACTTCGGGGAATGACACGTTTATAGCAAGCGCAGCGGAGAATATTTTTGATGGTGGTGGTGGCGTCAACACGGTGAACTACGGCGCTTCGGATGTGGGTGTGATTGTCAACCTGAGTGCGGTGACGCAAAACGGTGTGGCGAGTTTGCGTGGTAGCGGTGGTTATGCGAATAACGATGCTTATACGAACATCCAGAATGTCACGGGTAGCCTGTTCGACGATTTATTCTATGGCAGCAGTGTTGCAAATATATTCGATGGTGGTGGTGGTACGCTGCATAACCGCGTCAGCTATGCTGGCGATACGGCCAATCTGACGATTGACCTGATAGCAGGTACCGGCCTGGGCGGCAATGCGGAGGGCGATAAATATATCAGCATCCAGGATGCGACTGGTGGTAGCGGTGACGATACCTTCATTGCCAGTGCTGTAGCGAATAATTTCGACGGCGGTGGCGGCTCGAATACAGTCAGCTATGCTGGACAGAGTGTTGCTGTGAAGGTCAATCTGTCTTCACAATCAGTGAGTGGCGTTGCTGCAAATACCGGCAGTGGCGGCTTCGCAGCGGGCGATACCTATACCAATATCCAGAATGCGATCGGTGGTAAAGGCGATGACACATTGATTGGTGCCTCAACCGGCAGGACCGTACTGACAGGTGGACTGGGTAACGATACGCTGATTGGTATTGCGGCCAACAGTGCCAATACCTATGCAAGCTATGCCGGCTCCGACGTGGGTGTGACGGTCAATCTATTGACAGGTGTCGGCGCTAATGGCCATGCGGCAGGCGATACCTTGACCAATATCGATAATGTGATTGGCAGTTCCCTCAACGATACCTTTATCGGCAATTCCAAGGTCAATATTTTTGACGGTGGTACTGGCGGTACAGATAACTTGGGTGGTAACGATACGGTCAGTTATGCCGGCTCTAACGGTGCCGTCATTGCGAATCTGAATACCACGGTGGGTTCATCAGGAAATGCCACAGGCGACGTCTACATTCGCATTGAAAACCTGACGGGCTCTGATTACGACGATACCCTGACTGGTTTAGCGGCGGGCGGTTCGATACTGACCGGTGGTTTGGGGGCCGACAAAATGTATGGCCTGGGGACAAATAATACGATTAACTATGCTGGTTCCAGTTTCGGCGTGACTATCGATTTATTCAACGGTAATGCGATTGGTTCGGCTATCGGTAGCGAAGCCTATGGCGATACTTTCTCAGGCATTCAGAATGTCATCGGCAGTACGTCCAACGATATATTTTACGCAAGTAGTGAAGCGAATAAATTTACCGGGAATGGAGGTGTTGATACCGTTAATTATCAATATTCAGATGCAGGCGTGACGGTTAATCTGAATACTGGATTCGGTTCATTTGGATTCGCTGCCGGTGATGAGTATGTGGGTATCCAGAATGTGGTGGGCAGTGCACATAACGATACTTTTGTCGCTAACAATATTGCCAGTGTCTTTAACGGTGGCAGTGCCGGCAGTGATACAGTTGATTATTCTGCTTCTGGACAAGTGGGGGTGACGGTTAACTTGTTTAATGGCACTGGTACAGGTGGCTATGCGCAAGGTGATAGCTATGTGAGTATAGAAAACGTCATCGGAACCGCCGGCAACGATCTGTTTTATGCAAGTGCGGCTGCCAATAATTTTAATGGAGGCACTGGCGGTAACGATACGGTAAGTTATCAGTTTTCGACCGGCCAGCCTATCGTGGCCAACCTGCTCACCGGCCAGGGTACCGGCGGTGATGCGAATGGTGATCGTTATATATCCATCGACAATTTAACCGGTAGTGCATTTGTTGATAGCAATCTGACCGGTGATGGTTTTGCCAATATTTTGACAGCGCTTGGTATCAACACTACCAATATTCTCGATGGTGGTGCCGGCAACGACACACTAGACGGACGTTTAGGCGGCCACAATACGCTGATCGGTGGTGCCGGCGATGATCTCTTCTGGGTCAAGGTTGGTGCAGACGGCTCCACGATTGCCAATGTGGATCATATTACCGGCGGTGATGGCGCGGATACCTTGAGGATAGATGGCTTGCTGGCAAACCTGAATATGACTACCTTCCTGGCCGGTCCCTCACAAAATACCTATAAGGCAAGTGGCATTACCACGCTGGACGTGCGGGATAGTGTATCTACGACCCTGACGTTTACTGCGCAGGATGTCATTAATATGGGCGTGAATAACCAGCTTACCGTTCGAATGGATGGAGGCGACACGTTGAAAGTATCAGGTAATGCCGTAGCAGGTAATGGTTACTTTGCTTTTTACGACGCGAGCAATACCACGGAAGTGGCGCGTATTAATTTCCTGTACGCTTAAGATACTTTCCTTGCGCAACAAAAAAGCCTCGCAATGCGAGGCTTTTTTATTTGAGTATTGAACTGATTACCAGACTTTCCACCAAGGATTATCTTTTTGGGGACCACCGCGGAAGTAGACGCTGTCAGGGAAGTTGTTCTTCATCACACGCTCGGCATCGTCGCGCAGTTCTGGCAGGTTGAGCGCATCGTAGGATTTGATCATTACATACAGTGCGCCTTCTACTGCTGGTGCACCCTGATAGTTCTTCACTGCGGCTTGTGCACGGTTGGCTGCTGCCAGGTACGCACCACGACGGTAGTAGTAATTGGCTACGTGTACATCGTATTGCGCCATGGTATTGATCAGGTAGGCCAGGCGTGCGGTTGCATCCGGCGTGTATTTGCTGTCAGGGAAACGTTCGGTCAGCAATTTGAACGAATCAAATGCTTCACGCGCTGCTTTCGGATCACGTTCGGTCGGGTCCTGGCGCGATACAAAGTCAAAAATGCTGACTTTATCGTTGAAGTTGATCAGACCACGCAGGTAGTACATGTAGTCGACGTTAGGATGATCCGGGTGCAGTTTGATGAAGCGCTCCACAGCAGCCAAAGCCTGCGGCTGGTCGCCCTGGCGATAGTAGGCGTAGGCGATTTCCATCTGTGCTTGCTGGGCGTAGGTGCCGAATGGATAACGGGATTCCAGCTTTTCGAAGTGCGAGATGGCCTTGGTGTAGTCACCTACTGTCATCTCTTCACGAGCCTCCGAGTATAATTTGGACGGAGACCAGTTTTTGGTCTCGTCGAATTTGTCAGGTGTGAGGCTACATGCGGACAGTAGGAAGGCGAGAGCGACGATGGTAATTTTTAGCATTGGTTTTTGCATGAGATTTCGCGAGAATGCCGCTAGACAATGAATGATTATAGCCGATGGGACTTGTAGTGATACCAACCGAAACACCGATTTTGAATAAAACCATGCCTGAAAGTGATCTGGAGGGCGTGGATGATGGCGACGATCTGGCGCTGGAACTGCCGCCGATCGCCTTGGAATTAGGTCCTGAAGTATGTGGCGTCCGTTTGGACAAGGTGCTTTCCACCCTGGTTCCGCAGTATTCCCGCAGCCGCATGCAGCAATGGATAGATGGCGGCCATGTCAGCGTGGATGGCGAAGTTGCCCGCGCGAAAATGACGGTGTATGGCGATGAAAAGGTCGTCATCTACCCGCAACCTGCGCCTGAAGAGCAGGCTTTCAAGCCGGAAGCGATGGATCTGGCCATCGTGCACGAAGACAGTGAAATTCTGGTGATCAACAAACCGTACGGCCTGGTAGTACATCCGGCTGCCGGTAACTGGTCTGGCACCTTGCTGAATGGCTTGTTGCATTATTTGCCATCAATTTCCGGTGTGCCACGTGCCGGTATCGTGCATCGCCTGGACAAAGACACCAGCGGTCTGATGGTGGTCGCCAAAACCCTGATCGCGCATACCGACCTGGTGCGCCAACTGCAGGCACGCACTGTGAAGCGGGAGTACTTGGCGCTGGTTTGGGGTACGCCAAATATTACCGGCAAGGTAGATGCTTCCATCGGTCGCCATGCACGTGACCGCATCAAGATGGCGGTATCGGAAAACCTGACCGCCAAACCGGCGATCACGCATTACCAGCGACTGGCGACTGGCATGCTGGATGGCCGTCCGGTCAGCCTGATGCAATGTCGCCTTGAAACCGGCCGTACGCATCAGATTCGCGTGCACATGCAATCGATAGGTTTTGCACTGGTCGGTGACGCCTTGTATGGCAAGCAGCATTTGATGACAGCATTTCCACGCCAGGCACTGCATGCACGTCGTCTCGGCCTGATCCATCCGGTCAGTGGCGAGCAGCTGGAATGGGAAACAGAGTTGCCGCAGGACTTTGCTGAACTGGTAGAGCGGGCCGGCATTAAAACGTATTGATCGACGCATGTCGTGATCAAGGATGGGCTCACTATTTACGATGGTGAGCCCATTTTCATTATGTGATCCAGACGGCGCAGCGCGTTGCGTTCGCTGCCTTCCCTGGGCAGGGTCAGCGAGAGTACATTCGCACCAAAATGTGCGATATTCCGGGCGTGCAGATTGTGGGATTCCCACATCTTTTTGAATGCCTGGATAGCGATATCGCAAGGGTACTTTCTGGCAATGATGTCGCCCACAGAGAATTGCATTATCTGGCTACGATAAAGTGATGCGTGTTGGATCAAGATATCCAGTAAGGCGTCCTGTTGCGCGTCGGACAGTTTGTCAAAGTCACTGAACAGCGCAGGGATGAAGCTGGCGGTATGTGGTTTTTCTCCCAGTACGGCGTCGCTCAGTATTTCGCTATAAATCAGGAATATTTCATTGGGAATGACGGGGATAGCCAAGGTCAGGTTGTCCAGGGAAAAGGCTATGTCAGATAAGGTGTTGCTCTTCCATCTGGAGTCGCGCCGGCATGCTTGTATGCGCAGACGCAGTGCTTCAAGTGTTTCCATTATTTGCAATCGTTAACGCTGGGAATAAGTGCCTGGTGCGGGTGAGTGGGATTGTCTGGCGTGGCTATTGCTGAACCAACAGGAAAGCTCTCGAATGCGGCTACACATACTCGCTCGTAGTGAAGTTGCGACATTGCGTAAAATACGCACTTCGATCAGTACTTCGCATCATCAAACGTAATTGAAAGCACGCCGACTATGGAATTGATACTCCCGCAATGGGGCACCTCGCTGCCGCACACAGGCGCACTGGCAACCACACGGCCATGTGGGATCAGTACTGCGCCTTACGATGACGGGCAGGGCGGTGGTGGTTTGAACCTGGGCCTGCATGTCGGTGATGTGCTGGCGCATGTGGAACACAACCGTGCGCAAATCCGGCGCCAGCTACCAGCCGAACCGGCTTGGCTGACACAAGTGCACGGCACGACTGTGGTTGATGCAGCACAGGTATCCGGTGCGCCGGAAGCCGACGCCAGCTACACCACACAAGCTGGTGTGGTGTGCGCCATCATGACGGCAGATTGCCTGCCGGTGCTGTTTGCCGATGCCGGTGGTCGTGCGGTCGGTGCTGCCCATGCAGGTTGGCGTGGCCTGGCTGCAGGCGTGCTGGATAACACGGTGGCGCAGATGCGCGCGGCGGGTGCCGAGACTTTGCATGCATGGCTGGGGCCGGCGATCGGGCCGCAGCAATTTGAAGTCGGTGCGGATGTGTTGCAGGCTTTTGTGGCGCAGGACGCTGCAGCAGAGCAGGCGTTCCAACCTATCGCTGATAAACCGGGAAAATACCTGGCGGATATCTATCAATTGGCACGCCAGCGGCTGGCACGGCTGGGTGTGCACAAGGTCACGGGGGGGAATGCCTGCACGGTCAGTGATGCGCAGCGTTTTTACTCTTATCGGCGCGATGGTGTGACAGGGCGCATGGCGGCCCTGATCTGGTTGCGCTAAATCCTATTCTTTCAAGCTTCCGGCGGGCGTTCCGTACTCGCCGCTACTTCCTGTGATTTTTGCAGTTCCTCGCGGCGTTGCATTTCCTGCGCATAACGCTTGCGCTTGCGTCGTCCGCTACCCATCACGTATACAATAATCGTTACCGGCAAGACACCGTAGAGTAAAAAAGTCATAATTCCGGCTACGACCGATGTTTCTGTAATCGCCATCATAAAGACGACGTAGATCCAGGCGATGGCGACGATGTACATAGATATCTGCGGCGACGGTTCGAAACCGCAAAGATACTTGAAAAAGTGACGGAAAAGCGAGGAGCGAGCATGAATCAGCAGCAATCTTCCCCGAACGCCATGCCTGGCATGGGGATAGATCCGGCAGTGGCAGCGCAATTGCAAAGTGATTATGCGCAGCAGTTCATGACCTTATGGCAGCAGATGCTGAATTCAGAGGTGCCGCCGTTACGTGATAAGCGCTTTGCGGATCCGGCCTGGCAGTCCAGCACCATGCATGCCTTCAATGCAGCGGCCTATCTGCTGAATGCCAAATTCCTGGCGGCGATGGCAGATGCAGTACAGATGCCACCCAAAGCCAAACAAAAAGTCCGTTTCGCCGTGGAGCAAATGGTGAACGCGATGTCGCCGGCCAACTTCCTCTTTTCCAATCCCGAAGCGCAACAAAAGCTGATAGAGACCAAAGGCGCGAGCCTGACCAATGGTCTCAAGCATTTGTTCGAGGATATGCAAAAAGGGCGCATCTCGCAGAGCGATGAAACTGCGTTTGAAGTAGGGCGCAACGTGGCGATCACCGAAGGCGCGGTGGTGTTTGAAAATGACTTGTTTCAGTTGCTGCAATACAAGCCACTGACCGATACCGTTTACGAGCGCCCTTTGTTGCTGGTTCCGCCATGTATCAATAAATTCTACATACTCGACTTGCAGGCACATAACTCCTTCGTACGTTATGCAGTCGAGCAGGGACATACGGTATTCCTGATTTCATGGCGCAATGCCGATGCCTCGATCGCGCATGCGACCTGGAACGACTACATAGAAGAAGGCGTGCTGCAGGCCATGCATGTGGCGCAAGCCATCACACGCCAGAAAAAAATCAATGTGCTGGGCTTTTGTGTAGGTGGCACCATGCTGACCAATGCACTGGCGCTGGCGAGTGCGCGGGGCGAAGAACCAGCGGCCAGCCTGACCTTATTGACTACCTTCCTCGACTTCTCCGATACCGGCATCCTTGATGTGTATATCGATGAGGGCAAGATTAAGGAAATCGAGCAAGAGATAGGCAGCGGTGGTTTGATGAAAGGGCTGGACTTCAATGCCGCTTTCGCCAGCCTGCGCTCGAATGAACTGATCTGGAATTATGTCGCGTCGAATTACCTGAAAGGTGAAAATCCAGCGCCGTTCGACATGCTGTACTGGAATGCCGACAGCACCAATTTGCCTGGCCCCATGTATTGCTGGTACGTACGCAATACCTATCTGGAAAACAACCTCAAGCAATTCGGCAAATTCATGTTGGGTGGCAAGCCCATCGATTTGCGCGAAATCGATGCACCGAGTTTTATCTACGGTTCGCGCGAAGACCACATCGTGCCGTGGACCAGTGCATATGAATCAGTCAACATCCTGAACTGCAAAAAACCGCAGCAGAATCGTTTCGTACTCGGCGCGGCCGGGCATATTGCAGGCGTCATCAATCCGCCGGGCAAAAGTCGTCGCCAGTACTGGGTCAATGATGTGCAGGACGGGCTGGACGCCTTGTCATGGCTGGCGGGCGCGCAAGAAGTGGCGGGTAGCTGGTGGCCTGCGTGGACCGAATTCCTGGCTGGTCATTCCGGCAAGCAGGTGAAGGCCAGGAGCAAACTGGGCAATGCCAAATTCAAACCGATAGAGGCCGCGCCAGGCCGTTATGTGAAGGCAAAAGCTGCGTAAATAGCCGCCGCAGCGTAGCCGCAATGGAAAATCGTACTTCTTGAGGTAGGTCAAGGTGTCGCGTAATGTTGCGTAAACCTTTGTTTTTTCGCACTATAATGAAATGTCGAGGTAGACTCCGTTGGCTCTTTTTGGGTCGATTGATATAAACGCGTCGTGACGCAATAAGTTGGGATGACTGATGACGAGTACAAAAAAAATCTCCGAGCGCTTGATTAAGAAATATCCAAACCGTCGTCTGTATGACACGCAAACGAGTTCTTACATTACGCTCGCCGATGTCAAACAGTTGGTGCTGGATAGCGAGCAGTTCTCCGTGCTCGATGCTAAGACTGATGAAGATTTGACGCGTAGCATCCTGTTGCAGATCATCCTGGAAGAGGAAGCTAACGGCTCTCCTATGTTCTCCAGCGCTGCCTTATCGCAAATCATTCGTTACTACGGCCATGCGATGCAGGGCATGATGGGCTCCTATCTGGAAAAAAACATCCAGGCTTTCATCGACATCCAGAACAAGCTGACCGAAAACTCCAAGGACCTGTACGAAGGCAAGCCTTTCAGTCCGGAGATGTGGACACAGTTCATGAATGTGCAAGGCCCTATCATGCAAGGCATGATGAGCAACTACATCGAGCAAAGCAAAAGCCTGTTCGTACAAATGCAGGAACAAATGCAGACCCAGTCGAAAAACATGTTCGGCGCTTTCCCGTTTGCACCGCCAGCACCTCCGCCTGGCGATAAAAACAACAAGTAAGACCTTACTGCCGCTCGCATCATGCCGAGTGGCGGGCGTGGCGGGCAAAAGGGTACAATAGCGGCTTCGCTTTTAATGCCAGCTTTTTGCCCGCCTCAGCCATGACCAACGCTACACAAGTAACTCCCAAAATCGGCTTCGTTTCCCTCGGATGTCCGAAAGCCCTGGTCGACTCAGAACAAATCCTTACCCAGCTGCGCGCTGAAGGTTATGACACTGCCAAGTCTTATGACGGCGCAGATCTGGTGATCGTCAATACCTGCGGCTTCATTGATGCCGCCGTGCAGGAATCGCTGGACGCCATCGGCGAAGCGTTGAATGAAAACGGCAAAGTCATCGTCACAGGTTGCCTCGGTGCAAAGAAAGACGCTGACGGCGACGACATCATCCAGAAAGTCCACCCGAAAGTACTGGCCGTCACCGGCCCGCACGCACTGGGCGAAGTCATGGATGCGGTACATAAACACATGCCCAAGCCGCATGCACCGTTCATCGATCTGGTGCCGGCGCAGGGTATCAAGCTGACGCCCAAGCATTTTGCCTATCTGAAAATCTCCGAAGGTTGCAACCATCGTTGCAGTTTTTGCATCATCCCGTCTATGCGCGGTGACCTGGTATCGCGTCCTATCGCTGATGTCATGCTGGAAGCCGAGAACCTGTTCAAGGCAGGCGTCAAGGAATTGCTGGTGATTTCACAAGACACCAGCGCGTATGGCGTGGATGTGAAATTCCGCATGGGTTTCTGGAACGGCAAGCCGGTCAAAACTCATATGACGCAACTGGTCGAAGCGCTGGGCGAACTGGCCAAGCAATACGGTGCATGGGTCCGCCTGCACTACGTTTATCCATACCCGCACGTGGATGCCATCATTCCTATGATGGCCGAAGGCAAGATCCTGCCTTACCTCGACGTGCCGCTGCAGCACGCGCATCCGGATGTCCTGAAGCGTATGAAGCGTCCCGCCAGTGGCGAAAAGAATATCGAACGCATCCAGGCCTGGCGCGCGATGTGCCCGGACCTGACGATACGTTCCACCTTTATCGCTGGTTTCCCTGGCGAGACTGATGCCGAATTCGAATACTTGCTCGACTTCCTGAAAGAAGCCGAAATTGACCGCCTCGGTTGTTTTGCCTATTCGCCGGTAGAGGGCGCGACCGCGAATGACCTGCCGAATGCAGTGCCGGAAGAAGTGCGCGAAGAGCGTCGTGGCCGTGTCATGTTGCTGCAGGAAGAAATTTCCAAGAAGCGTCTGCAAGCCAAAGTCGGCAAGACCATGCGTGTACTGGTGGATGAAGTCAATCGCAATGGCGGCGTTGCACGTTCGGCTGCTGATGCACCGGAAATCGACGGCGTGGTCTACGTCAAGCCGCCGTATGAACCGCATCTGAAATTGAAAGTAGGTGAATTCATCGACGTCAAAATCACCGGCGCCGATGCACATGACCTGTGGGCCGAAGCATGATGAAAAAAGTTTTACTGAGTACCCTGATTGCGCTGGCTGCTGTCAGCACTGGCGTATCTGCACAAATCGCTGCACAAGGTAATGCACCAGCGTCGCAAACAGCACCTGCACCAGGCACCAACGTGCCAGCGCTGTTCCACAAACCGGTATTTTTTCGTGGCGTGGTCGGCGACATCAATGTGCAAGTCAATATCCGTCTGAAAGCAGATATCGATGAAGGCATAGAAGGTGAATACTTCATCTTTGGTAACTCGCACAAGATTCTGTTGGCTGGTGAAATCGAAGGTGACCAGCTCTTCATGGAAGAGTCGGAAAACGGCACCAACATTTCCGGTCAATGGGATGGCAAGCTGGAAGGCGATAGTCTGGTGGGTAGCTGGATGTCCGCCGATGGCACGATCACCAAACCATTTACGCTGAAAGCCGTCGTGCAAAAGCCTGCTGCACCAGCGCACGCTGCCAAGAAAGCCGCAAGCAATACTGCCAAACCATAATTCACCTCCGGGAGCGCGCGTGACTGACCGACCTACGTTACAGACGGCATTGATCCACAATGACTATCGCGCTCCGGACGGATTCTCCGCACTACCGCAAGCCATCCATCATGCATCGACGGTCCTGTTCAAGGATGTCGCCAGCATGCGCTCGCGCAACTGGCAGGATAAGAACGCCTACACCTACGGGTTGCACGGCACGCCGACCACCTTTACGCTGGAAGCACGACTCGCAGCGATAGAAGACGGCAAGCACTGTGTGCTCGCGCCGAGTGGCCTGGCAGCAATTGCCCTCGTGGATTTTGCTTTTCTCAAAAGCGGTGACGATGTACTGATACCGGATAACGTCTATAACCCGAACCGCGAACTGGCCAACTGGCTGCAGCAGGATTTCGGTATCACGGCACGTTATTACGATCCGCTGATAGGTGGCGACATCGCTGACCTGATCCAGTCGAATACACGCCTGATCTGGACTGAAGCGCCGGGTTCGGTGTCGATGGAAGTGCCGGACCTGCCTGCGATCTGCCGCGCTGCGCACGCCAAGGGCGTACTGGTCGCGCTGGACAATACCTGGTCTGCCGGTCTCGCTTTGCGCGGCTTCGAGCTGGGTGTGGACATCATCATGCAAGCCCTGACCAAATATCAGTCCGGTGGCTCGGATGTGTTGATGGGTGCGGTGATTACACAAGACAAGGCGCTGAACCAGAAGCTGGAAACCGCGCATATGCGCCTCGGCTTCGGCGTGGCGGCGGATGACGTGTATCTGGTCTTGCGCAGCTTGCCAACCATGAAGCTACGCTTCGAAGCGCATGATGCGGCAGCGCGTACCGTGGCTGCCTGGTTGCAGGCACGTCCTGAGATCGCTGCGGTCCTGCATCCGGCCTTGCCGGATTGTCCGGGACACGCGCTGTGGCAGCGTGACTTCAGCGGGGCCGGTGGTTTGTTCTCGGTTGTCTTCGATGCGTGCTACAGCGAAGCGCAGACTGATCGCTTTGTCGATAGCCTGCAACTTTTCAAAATCGGTTTTAGCTGGGGCGGGGTACACAGCCTGGCGGTACCGTATCGCATGCAGCATATGCGGCAGAACTGGCCGCACCAGGGACAACTGGTGCGCCTGAATATAGGGCTGGAAGATCCGCAAGACTTGATCGCCGATATCGAGCAGGCGTTCAAGGCGATGCAGGCATAGCCAGGCCTACGAACTACGGCAGTACAACGAGCACCCAAACGGGTGCTTTTTTATTGTGCGCATCCATTTAATCCCCTGTGCATTCTTGCACCAAAGCACGCCCCCAAGATAGAGCAATTTTGTGATCGCCTGCTCAAAGCGGCGCATCAGGATTGCGCGCTGACGGCTGAATGGCCGATTTCCGGCGAGTACGGAAATTGCTCAGTGTAATGAAGGGCTTAGCACACTGATCAGAGTGCAATCTCCCGCGTAAACAAGGGTTGGCATGCCACGTGCTTATCTCTGGCATGTCACATAGTTTTGGTGGCGTATTTACTGGGAGATTTTTATGGCGTTGGATAAATGGATTGCACGATGGTTGATGGTGGTTCCGGTCGCGCTGGCACTGCATTCGGGGGCACATGCCGAAACAGTGGCACGTTACGGGATCTCGATGGCGGATATTCCGCTGACTACAGGCCAGCCGGATCGCGGAGCTGGTGCTTATCAATTCACAGGTCACACAATTTATGATCCGCTGATCGCATGGGAAGCGAATATCGGCACACGTCCGGGCAAGCTGATTCCGGGTCTGGCAACTGAATGGAAGGTTGATCCCAAAGATCAAAAGAAATGGTTGTTCACGCTGCGCAAGGGCGTGAAATTCCATGACGGTTCCGACTTCAAGGCAGACGCCGTAGTGTGGAATCTGGACAAGGTGCTGAACGACAAGGCACCGCAGTTCGATGCCAAGCAAAGTGCGCAAGTACGTCCGCGTATTCCTTCCATCGTTTCGTATCGCAAGGTGAATGACAACACGGTAGAAATCACGACCAAGGAAGTCGATGCACTGTTCCCTTACCAATTGCCATGGTTCCTGATCTCCAGCCCGGCGCAATGGGAAAAGGTCGGTCGCGACTGGAATAAGTTTGCGTCGCAAGCATCCGGTACCGGCCCATTCAAACTGGACAAACTGGTACCGCGTGAGCGTGCTGAACTGGTCAAGAATGCAGGTTACTGGGACAAGTCGCGCCTGGCACAAACCGATCGCGTGATCCTGTTGCCTATCCCTGATGCACTGACCCGCGCCAATGCCTTGCTGAATGGCCAGGTCGACATCATCGAAACGCCACCACCAGATGTCCTGCCGCAACTGAAAAGCTCGGGCTTCAAACTGGTGACCAACGTGACACCACACGTCTGGCCTTACCACTTCAGCACCCAGCCTGGTTCGCCATGGACCGATATCCGTGTGCGTAAAGCAGCCAACCTGGCAGTCGATCGCAGCGGCATTGTGGCATTGATGAATGGCCTGGCAGTGCCTGCTTATGGCCAGCTCGATCCGACCAGCCCATGGTTCGGCAAACCGACATTCAAAATCAAGTATGACCTCGCTGCGGCACGTGCCCTGATGGCACAAGCCGGTTACAGCCCAAGCAAGCCACTGAAAGCGAAGATCGTGATTGCACAAGGTGGTACAGGTCAGATGTTGTCCTTGCCTATGAATGAATACATCCAGCAAAGTCTCGCGGAAATCGGCATCCAGGTGCAGTTTGAAGTAGTGGAGCTGGAAACCCTGTACCTGCACTGGCGTAGTGGCGCCAAGGGCGATATCAACGCAGGCAAAGGCATCACTGCGATCAACCTTGGTTACGTAACGGCTGACCCGTTCTATGCGCTCACCCGTTTTGCTGACAGCCGTTATGTCGCACCGAACGGCGTGAACTGGGGTGGCTGGTCGAATCCGAAAGTAGATGCTGAACTGGATCAGATCCGCACCACCTTCGACGTCAAGGTGCAGGACAAATTGCTGGCGCAAGTGCACCAGGCGATGGTTGATGATGCCCTGATGCTGTGGGTAGTACATGACGTCAATCCGCACGTGATTTCGCCAAAAGTGAAGGGCTTTATCCAGGCTCAACACTGGTTCCAGGATCTGACCACGATCCGTATGTAACAAGCGTGAAGGGCGGGGCGCTCGCGCCTCGTCCACCCTTTCTGTATCACTGAGAGTTGTCCATGTTTTCCTATATTTTGAAGCGTTTGCTGTATGCAATTCCGATTGCGCTGAGCGTGACGATCTTGTCTTTCATGCTGGTGTATCTGGCACCTGGCGATCCCCTGAATGCGATCGCTCCGGCCGATGCGCCTGCGGATGTGATCGCCGCACTGAAGAGTGCTTATGGCCTGGATAAGCCGGTACCGGTGCAGTACGGCATGTGGCTGGCACGTGCGGTGCAGGGTGATCTGGGTACCTCGATTGCATCTGGTCGCCAGGTGGTGACCGAAGTCATGAGCGCGGTTAGTAATACCTTGTTGCTGGCCGGGATTGCCGGCTTCATCGGTGTGTTGTTCGGTTGTGTGCTGGGTGCGCTGGCCGGCTATTGGCATGGTGGCTGGATAGACCGCATTGCGACCTTTCTGTCAGTCATAGGCGTGAGTGTGCCGCACTATTGGCTGGGTTTGGTATTAACGATTATTTTTTCCATCTGGCTGGGCTGGTTCCCGGCGATGGGTGCAGGGCCCGGCGGCTCGTCCGAGTGGCTGTGGGATTACGAACATATACGGCATTTGATATTGCCTGCGGTCACGCTGGCGGTGATTCCTATGGGCATCATCACGCGTACCGTGCGGGCACTGGTAGCCGATATGCTGGAACAGGAATTCGTGATTGCCCTGCGTGCACGCGGCCTGAGCAATCGCGCCATCTTCCGTCACATCGCAAAGAACACGGCACCAACCGTGCTTGCAGTGGCTGGCTTGCAGATCGGTTACCTGATGGGCGGTTCCATCCTGGTCGAAACTGTATTCGCGTGGCCGGGTACCGGCTTCCTGCTGAACACTGCCATCTTTCAGCGCGACATGCCGCTGCTGCAAGGCACGATCCTGGTGCTGTGCATGTTCTTTGTCGGCTTGAATCTGATCGTCGATATCCTGCAACCGCTGCTTGATCCACGTATGGGACGTTGACTATGGCTTACTCTTTGAATTTTGCACCGCAGGTCGCGGTTCCCGTTTTACCGACACCGGCACGCGGTTACTGGAGCAAGGTCTTGCGCCAGCTGATGCGCGATCCGGTCGCGATGACGGCAGCGCTGGTGGTGTTCCTGATTGTATGTGCGGCGGTGTTTGCGCCGTGGCTGGCACCGATGGACCCGTACAAGGGCAGCATGATACGACGCTTGCTGCCGATAGGTAGCGAAGGCTATCTGCTCGGTACCGATGAATTGGGGCGCGATATGTTGAGTCGCCTGATGTACGGTGGTCGTCTGTCCTTGCTGATGGGCGTGACGCCGGTGCTGGCAGCCTTCGGTATCGGTACATCTATCGGTTTGCTGGCGGGCTATGTCGGTGGACGCGTGAACATGGTCATCATGCGCGTGCTGGACGTGTTCTATGCCTTCCCGTCGGTGTTGCTGGCAGTCGCCATCTCCGGCGCGCTGGGACCAGGCATGACGAACAGCATACTCGCGCTGACGCTGGTCTTCGTGCCACAGGTAGTGCGCGTAGCGGAGAGTGTCACCACACAAGTACGCAAGCTCGATTACATCGAAGCGGCACGCATGAGCGGCGCGAGTGCGTTCTCGATTATCCGCGTGCACGTGCTGGGCAATGTGCTGGGGCCGGTGTTTGTGTATGCGACCGGTTTGCTCAGCGTCAGCATGATTCTGGCGGCAGGTTTGTCCTTCCTCGGCCTGGGCGTCAAACCGCCAGAGCCTGAATGGGGACTGATGCTGAACACCTTGCGTTCGGCCATCTTCCGTAATCCGTGGGTCGCGGCTTTGCCGGGCTTGCTGATTTTTATCACGTCCATCGGCTTTAACCTGTTGGCTGATGGCGTGCGCTCTGCTATGGATATACGCCGATGAAACAAGAAACTGTAAGCCTGGCTTCAACAGATAAAGGCGGCCCTGCGCAGCCACTGTTGATGATCAAGGATTTGAAAAAGTACTTCCCGGTGCGCGGCGAACTGTTCCAGCGCGAACGCAAATTCGTGCACGCAGTCGATGGTGTCAGCTTCTCGGTCGCCAAGGGCAAGACCCTGGGCATCGTCGGTGAATCCGGCTGTGGCAAGTCGACCACGGCACGCCTGATCGCACGCCTGCTTACACCTGATAGCGGCAACATGATTTTCGACGGTGAAGGCGTAGCTGAATTCGGTGGCCTCGAATTCAAGGAATTCCGGCGCAACCTGCAAATGGTGTTTCAGGATTCTTTTGCTTCACTCAATCCGCGCCTGACAATTAGCGAGACGGTCGCTTACGGTCCGCAGGCACACGGTGTTTCGAAAACTCAGGCTACCGAACGTGCGCATGCCTTGCTGGCACGTGTAGGGCTCAGGCCTGAGTTATTCGCCTCACGTTATCCGCATGAGTTGTCCGGAGGCCAACGTCAGCGCGTCAACATCGCGCGCGCACTGGCTTTCGAGCCGCGTCTGGTGATCCTGGATGAAGCGGTCGCAGCACTGGATAAATCGGTACAGGCGCAGGTATTGAACCTGCTGCAGGAATTGAAGGCGGAGCATGACCTGACTTATCTCTTCATCTCGCATGACTTGCACGTAGTGCATTACATCAGCGATGAAGTGATGGTGATGTATATGGGGCAGGTGGTAGAGATGGGTCCGGTCGAAGATATCTACGGCAACTCGCGTCATCCTTATACGCGTGCCCTGTTGTCTGCGGTGCCATCTATGGACCCGGCCAACCGCACGCAACATACGCCGCTCAGTGGCGATCCGCCCAACCCGATCAATCCGCCCAGCGGTTGCCGATTCCGTGAACGTTGCCCGCATGCAGAAGCAATATGCGCGGCGCAGGTACCTGCGTTGATAGCGGCAGATGGCAATGCGGCGCATACCGTGGCCTGCCATATGAATGATCCGGAGTCTGGTCACAAGCAAACCTTGATGGAGGTGGCAGCATGAGCAAGCCTTTGGTATCGGTACGTGACTTGACGGTGGAGTTTGTCGGTAATCGTCGCGCGCATGCTTTGGATAAGATCAGCTTTGATTTGCAGGCTGGGGAAGTGCTGGGTTTGCTGGGCGAATCCGGTTCCGGCAAGAGTGTGACCCTGCGCACGCTGCTGCGTCTGCATCCGCTGCGTACTACCCGTATCAGCGGCAGCATGGAAGTGGATGGCATGGATGTGCTGGCATTGAAAGGCCGTGAGCTGGATGCGTATCGCGGTGGTACAACTTCGATGGTATTTCAGGAGCCGGGTCTGGCGTTCGATCCGGTCTACACCATAGGGCAGCAGATCACTGAAGCGATACGTGCACATGAAGCGCTGGATCATCGTGGCGCGATGCAACGCGCCTTGCAAATGCTGGAACGGGTGCAGATACCTCAAGCGCGTCGCCGCTACGATGCGTATCCGCATGAGCTGTCTGGTGGCATGCGTCAACGCGCCATGATCGCGCTGGCACTCGCATGCAAGCCCAAGCTTTTGCTGGCGGATGAGCCGACCACGGCGCTGGATGCGACCGTGCAAATTCAGATCCTGTTGCTATTGCGTGAGCTACAAAAGGAAACCGGGATGTCGGTGATTTTTGTTACGCACGATATAGGCGCAGCGGTTGAAGTCGCAGACAAAATAGCCGTGATGTACGGTGGTCGTATCGTCGAAGAGAATACGGTGGCTGGCATCGTGCATAGTCCGCGTCATCCATACACGGCGGGTTTGCTGGCATCCACAGTGAGTACCGAGAATCGCGGCAAGCCTTTGCTCGCGGTGCCGGGCTCACCGCCGGATTTGTCGGCCTTGCCGCCGGGCTGCAGCTTCGCGCCACGTTGCAGCAATGCACGGCAACAATGCGCTAGCGAGAAACCGCAAGTGATGTCAGTCAATGGCGAACGTCTGGCTTGCTGGAACCCGGTATTACCTTTGCTGAAGGAGGAGACTGAACTAGCCACTGCATAAGCAGGGCCGGTAAAAAAAAAGCGTCCATACGGACGCTTTTTTTATGGGCTATGCCTTCATGGCATGGGCTTGTTGTCGTTCAGGTCGACTATGCCCTTGATCAGGCGATACAGTTTCCATATCCACGCTACGGTCCACAAGAGGAAGGCAGCCGGTATGCCTATGATGGTGACGTAAAGCAGGCAACCTACTGTCATCCATACGAGATACCACCAAAAGGAGCGGATTTGCCAGCCATGATGGCTGTAGACAAAGGTATTGGCGGAGTCTGCCCGTTTGACGTAGTTGATGATGAGTGGGATGAAGGAAAATAAGCCCAGCGAAAACACCAGGCTGGCTGCGTGGCCCAGATATAGCCACCAGGCAAGGTTCTTTGCGGATCGCAATGAACTGTCTAAAACGAGATTTTGGTTCATGGCGAGTCCTTATTAATATGCACTGCAATAAGATGGCTTGCTGACTACAAAGTTCCTTGTATCAACTTTTGCGAGCTGATACGCATTTACTTACGTACTTACTTGTGAAACAGGTTGAGGATGCCGTCCAGTCCGACGAAGTTCAACGCGATGTCTGCCTGTGCGCGGACCACCGGTTTGGCACGGAAGGCGACTGACAGACCTGCAATGCTCATCATCTTCAGGTCGTTCGCGCCATCGCCCATGACGATAGTCTGTTCCGGTGAGATACCCGTTTCCTGGCACACGCGTTCTACTGTCCGTTTCTTTTCTTCGCCATCGACGATGCCGCCTATGACTTTACCGGTCAGCTTGCCGTCGACGATTTCCAGTTGGTTCGAATGTGTGTAATCGAGTTGCAAGCGTTGCTTCATACGGTCGGTGAAGTAGGTGAAGCCACCGGACACCAGCAGGCTTTTCATGCCGAGCGCCTGCAAGCCCTGCAACATCTTTTCTGCACCAGGCGATAGCTGCAAACGCTCGTCATAGACACGTTGCAAGGCGCTGGCGTCCAGCCCTTGGAGCAGGGCGACGCGGCGTGTCAGGCTTTCCTTGAATTCCAGTTCACCACGCATCGCAGCTTCGGTGATTTCTGCGACTTGCGGCTTCAGGCCTTGCATATCCGCGATTTCATCGATGCACTCGATGGTGATCAACGTGGAATCCATATCCATCGCGACCAGCTTGAAATCGGATAGCGAGCGGCTGCGTTCGATGAAGGCGTAATCCAGTTTGGCGGCCCAGGCTGCGATATCGATTTGTGACTTCACTTCATCGTTATAGCTGCAGTCCAGGCAGCGGTAAGCGTGCTCGCCGATCGCAACGATAGAGCGCGGGCGTGCCAACTCGGCGATTTGTTCGACGATGTGGCGTTGAGTGCTGAGGCCTTGCAGGATCAGATTCATAAGTCAGTCAGTTTAGTTAAGCAGGGCACGTATGGTGTTTTTAATCTGCCCTACGCGTGCAGCCAGATCCGGCATATTTGCAGTGATACGCAATTTGTCCTGGCCGTTCAATTTTATATGACGATTTTTTTGGATCAACTCTATGATACGCATCGCATCGATAGGAGGGTTAGGTTCGAACTGCAGCGTTGCCGATTCTGCGTGTGCATCGATCTTGATAATACCAACCGGAATCGCTGCGACCCGCAAACGGTGTGTTTCTACCAATGCCTGTGCCGCATCCGGTAATTTACCAAAACGGTCTATCAATTCTTCCTGCAAGTCGTTGATGGCGTCTGCCGTTTTGCAGTTGGCCAGGCGTTTGTAGATCGACAAACGCTCATGCACATCGCCGCAATAGGTGTTCGGCAAGAGTGCAGGTACGTGCAGATTGATTTCGGTGGTGCTGGCCAGAGGTGCTGCCAGATCCGGCTCCTTGCCATTCTTGAGCGAACGTACAGCCTCATTCAGCATGTCCGAATAGAGCTGGAACCCGATCTCACTCATCTCGCCGGACTGATTGTCACCCAGTACTTCACCTGCGCCACGGATTTCCAGATCGTGCATGGCCAGATAAAAGCCGCTGCCCAGTTCTTCCATTTGCTGGATGGCGTCGAGGCGACGTTGCGCCAGCTTGCTCAAGCCTTGTACATCGTGCACCAGCAGATAAGCATAAGCCTGGTGATGCGAACGACCGACACGACCGCGCAGTTGATGTAGTTGTGCCAGGCCGAATTTATCGGCTCTGTGCATGATGATGGTGTTGGCAGTCGGGACGTCGATACCTGTTTCGATAATCGTTGTACACAGCAGGATGTTGAAACGCTGCGCCACGAAGTCGCGCATGATACGTTCCAGGTCGCGCTCGTGCAGCTGGCCATGCGCGACGCCTATGCGCGCTTCCGGCATCAGCTCTTCCAGCATGGCTTTGCGGTTTTGTATGGTCTCGACTTCATTGTGCAGGAAGTAAACCTGGCCACCACGCTTCAATTCACGCAAGCATGCTTCGCGTATGACTGAGTCGTTTTCACTACGGACGAAGGTTTTGATCGCCAGACGTTTTTGTGGTGCTGTGGCGATGATGGAGAAATCACGCAAACCTTCCAGTGCCATACCCAGCGTACGCGGGATAGGGGTGGCAGTCAGCGTCAATACGTCGACCTCGGCACGCAAGGCTTTCAGTGCTTCTTTCTGACGCACGCCAAACCTGTGCTCTTCGTCGATGATGACCAGACCTAGACGCGAGAATTTGATGTCACCGGACAGCAGCTTGTGCGTGCCGATCACGATATCGATGGTGCCATCGGCCATGCCTTTGATCGCTTGCGTTACTTCCTTAGCGGTACGGAAGCGTGACAATTCGGCGATGCGTACCGGCCAGTCGGCAAAGCGATCGGCGAAGGTTTGCGCATGTTGTTCCGCCAGCAGCGTGGTTGGTGCCAGGATAGCGACCTGTTTGCCGCCGAGTACCGCAACGAAAGCGGCGCGCAATGCAACTTCGGTTTTGCCGAAGCCGACATCGCCGCAAATCAGCCTGTCCATCGGTTTGCCGCTGGTCATGTCCTCGATCACAGACTTGATGGCGGCAGCTTGGTCGGCGGTTTCTTCAAAGCCGAAGCTTTCGGCAAAGGCTTGGTAGTCATGCGCCGAATATTCGAAGCTGTGGCCTTCGCGCAGTGCGCGGCGGGCATACAGGTTCAGCAGTTCGGCAGCAGTGTCACGGATTTTTTCGGCAGCGCGGCGTTTGGCTTTTTCCCATTGGCCGGAGCCGAGTGCGTGCAGTGGCGCATCTTCCGGTGAGGCACCGGAGTAGCGCGAGATCACGTGCAGTTGCGAAACCGGCACATATAGCTTGGTGTCCTTCGCATATTCGAGGTGCAGGAATTCGGTTTCGCCTTCACCCAGATCCATGCTGGCCAGGCCCATGTAGCGGCCTATACCGTGATTGACGTGCACGACCGGATCGCCGATTTTGAGTTCGGACAGGTCGCGCACCATGGATTCGACCTGGGTTGCTCCCTCCTGCTTCTTGCTGCCGACACGACGGCCGGAGCCTGCGTACAACTCGGTTTCGGTAATGAAGGCGAGGCCACCCAGTGCATTACCCAGCTCGAAACCGGCGTGCATGGGCGCGACGCCCAGCATCAGTTTGGCAGACGCTGTGCTGAAGTCGGCAAAGCCTTCAGTCGGGGTCAGCGCTAAATCATATTCATTGAAATACTGCTGCAAGGTTTCGCGCCGGCCATTGCTTTCCGCGCAAATCATGACGCGCTTGTCGGTTTGCAGCAGGTAGGCGCGGAGGTTGACTAGCGGGTCGTCGGCACGACGATTGACTGCGATATTCGGCAATGGTGCTGATAATTCGGACGCGACGTCCTGGTTCTGTATCACCCAGCGGCCAAATGGTTTGGCCAGCGTGAAAAAGTTTTCATCGCTGAGGAAGATTTGTTCCGGCGCGAGGATAGGGCGCTCACGATCCGACTTGAGGAAGCGGTAGCGCGATTGCGTATCGTCCCAGAAGCGTTTGATTGCAGCTTCTATATCGCCTACCAGTGCGAAGGTCGCATCGCCGGGCAAATAATCGAACAGGGTATTCGTTTGTTCGAAGAACAGCGGCAGATAGTATTCGATGCCGGCAGATGCAATGCCGCTGCCTATGTCTTTGTAAATCACCGAACGGCTAGGATCACCCTCGAACACTTCACGCCAGCGACCACGGAAAGCGGTGCGCGCTTCTTCGTCCATCGGGAATTCGCGCGCCGGTAACAGGCGCACTTCCTTGACCGGATACAGCGAGCGCTGCGTATCGGCGTCAAAGGTGCGTATGCTGTCTATGGTGTCGCCAAACAAGTCGATACGGTAAGGCAGTACCGAACCCATAGGATAGATATCGATCAGGCCACCGCGCACCGAGTACTCGCCGGGCGACATGACTTGCTTGACCGGGCTGTAACCAGCCAGTTGCAATTGCGCCTTCAGCTTGGCTTCGTCCAGCGTTTCGCCTTGTTTGAAGAAAAAGGTATAGGACGCAAGGAAAGCAGGCGGTGCCATGCGCACCAGCGCCGTGGTGGCCGGTACGATCAGGACGTCGCAGTGACCGTTCAAGACTTCGTACAGCGTTGCCAGACGCTCGGAAACCAGGTCCTGGTGTGGTGAAAAGGCGTCGTAAGGCAAGGTTTCCCAATCCGGCAGCAAATGGCAGCGCAGATCGTTTGGTTCTTTGCCGAACCACGGGATTTCTGCCAACAGGCGTTGCGCGTCGCTGGCGTTCGCCACGACGACTGTCAACATGCGTTTCTGCGACTTGAGTTCAGCTGCGGCTTGCGCCAATACATAGGCATCCGCCGAACCGTGTACCGGGGGCAGGACAAAACGCGTAGCGGGCTTGGGAAGTGATTTTTTTAGGTCGAATGACATCAAATAGTGACATTAAAAATGTCAGGGTGGTCAAAAAGCACCGGCTAACTTGCCTGCAGGCACTTCATTTGACAGTGAAAAATTATGATGAGATTATAAACCAAGCCCTCCCTCCCGTCGGGCGCGTGCGCAATCCATAAGGGATAGCCCCATAATAATGAGCGCACCCACGCATCTTCCCAAGACCAAAACATGAGCTCACCCCGTTATTTCGCCCTGATTCCTGCCGCCGGCGTCGGTGCGCGCATGGGCGAAAAGATACCCAAACAATATGTGCAGATAGCCGGGAAACCGATGCTGCGCCATGTGCTGGACACTTTTTGCCGGGCCGATGCGATAACGCATACCTTTGTCGTCGTCAGCGCCGAGGATGGCTATATCGACGCGACCATGGCCGCTTTGCATGATGATTCCTACGCCACCGTATTGCATGTCGGCGGCGCGACGCGCCATCAGTCTGTACTGAATGGTCTGCACGCCATGCGTAGTGAGATCAATGACGATGATTGGGTGCTGGTACACGATGCCGCACGTCCGGGCCTGAGCATAGGTCTGATCGATAAGCTGATCAATATCCTGCAAGATGATGAGGTCGGCGGCTTACTGGCGGTACCGGTGGTCGATACCCTGAAGCGTGCGGGTGCGGAAGGGCGGGTGGATCAGACCGTCACGCGTGATCGCCTGTGGGCGGCACAGACGCCGCAAATGTTTCGTTACGGTTTGCTATTGCGTGCGCTGGAGCAGGCAACGGCGGTGACGGATGAGGCGAGCGCGATTGAGGCGTTGGGCTTGCAGCCCAGGCTGGTCGAAGGCGACGCCAGGAATTTCAAAGTGACTTTGCCGCACGATGTGGCATTGGCAGAACTATATTTAAAAGGATTTGTATGAGTGTTTCCCAGAACGCGGGCCTGCCTTTCCGTATCGGCCAGGGCTACGATTGTCACGCACTGGTCGCAGGCCGCAAGCTGATCATAGGTGGCGTGACGATACCGCACAGTACCGGTTTGCTTGGCCATTCTGATGCGGATGTGCTGTTGCACGCGATTACCGATGCCTTGTTTGGTGCGGCGGCACTGGGTGATATCGGCCGTCATTTCCCGGATACTGCCGTGGAGTTTGCAGGTGCTGATTCGCGGGTCTTGTTGCGGGAGGCGGTCAAGCGTGTGGCGGCGGCAGGTTACAGCATAGGTAATGTGGACGCGACTATCATTGCGCAGAAGCCGAAGATGGCACCGCATATCCCGTCCATGGTGGCGCATATCGCTGCCGATCTGGGCGTCGCCATCGATCAGGTGAATATCAAGGCGAAAACCAATGAAAAACTCGGTTACCTGGGGCGTGAAGAGGGTATCGCGGCTGAAGCAGTGGCGCTGATTTATCGTAACGCCTGATAACAACTACAGGGATTACAGCGAAAATCGGTGTGAAAAGAATAATTTTGTGTCGGGATAGCGGTGTTTTTCACGGTTTTAGCGACGATTTTTAAGAATTAATCTCTGCTCGTATTGAATTTTTAGGTAAAAGCGCTATCTATCATTGCATACGCATAGCGCACCCGGCATGGCTACATTGGCAGCATCCGGATCAGGAAAATATCGTTTGCGCTGAATTGGCGTATACTACAGAGACAGGAGTGATTACAACTATGGCATCTTTCTTTTTCAGCCAGCAGGCTCAGAATTGGCAACAAGTCTTCCGCCGTCATCAATCGGGTGGATTTTTTTCGCGTCTGATCGCGTGGCTGGTATTGGGTCTGGTGCTTGCCGTAGGATTGCTGGTCGTGGTGACCGTGCTGTTGCTGAGCTGGTTGCTGATCCCTGTGCTGCTGTTCAAGAAACGCAAGGCAGCGAAAGCGCGTTTTGCCGCTGAGCGTTACGCCTACCAGCAATCGCAAGGACGTAGCGATATCATCATTGAAGGTGGTATCACTGAAGTGAAAGACGAGCGCGCTTAAGTATTTCGCGCTATACGCATAGCCTTCATGCTATGCGGATCCAAATAAAAAACGCACATCCTCATTGAGCATGTGCGTTTTGTTTTGTGCGGGTCATATTAGATGCGCATTTTAACCAGCTAATACGCCATGACGTTTCTTCGCCTGATTGAGTGCGATGTGTATCGTCAGGCCACCACCTTCACGATTCAATAATTGCAGTTTGCCGCTATGCCGCTTGACGATGCGGTCTACGATAGCGAGGCCGAGTCCTGCACCATTCGCTTGCCCGCGTGCGCTATCCATCCGTGTAAACGGCCGTAACAGGCGGTCTATCTCTGCTTCCGGTACACCGGCTCCGTGGTCGCTGACTTCGATGATGACTTTGTCGCCTTCCAACTGGCAGCGCAGATCGATTTCTACATAATCATTGCCCGGCAGTTTGCCGTAGCGTCGTGCATTCTCGATGATATTGTTGATGACGCGTTTGATGTCGATCGCATTGCCGAGTACGACCAGCTTGTCATCGACTTTGCTATTGATGCGCACATCCTGCATGCGCAAGGCTTCCTGTGCCGCGCTATTCATCAGCGTGCTCATGTCTATAGGCTGGAAGTGGCTGCTGTCGCTCGGTTTCGCATAGTCGAGGAACTGGCCGATGATGGCGTCCATTTGCTCGAGATCAGACTGCATGCCGACGCGCGCTTCCGGTGGCAGGCCAGCCAGCTCGACTTCCAGTTGCATGCGTGCCAGTGGCGTGCGCAAGTCATGCGAAATACCGGCCAGCACGACGGCGCGATCCGACTCTACGCGATTCAGGTCGTCGACCATTTGATTGAAACTGTGATTGGCTTCGCGGATTTCGGTCGGGCCACGTTCAGGCAGTGGAGCAGGGCGCTGGCCATTGGCGATAGCGCGGGTCGCGGCCGTCAGGCGTGCCAGCGGTTGATTGATGAGGCCGGAGATCATCAGTGCGCCGAGTAATGACAGCAACAATGTCATCGCACCCCAGCCCAGCCATTGCACACCCGAACTGCCTTCGATGCGGTCGCGGTCCAGCATCAGCCAGTATTCATCATCCGAGATGGTGAAGCTGACCCAGAAGCCGGCAACGTCATTGACAGCGCGCGCAAAGCGGGTGTCCTGTCCCAATCCGGAGCGTACATGCTCCTGTATGGTACGCATCATGCTGTTCTGGATAGGCGGCTCGATACGATCGTTTTCTTCCAGCGGGTAGACGCGTATGCCTTCATTGCTGGCGAGGTCGAACAGCAATTCACGCCGCAGGTCCGGTGCGGAGTGGGTCAGCGCAGCGCGTGTGATGGTGACGACTGAAATCACCTGCGCTGCGATCTGGTTCGCGCGCGGTGTTTGTTCGATGATGCGATAGCTGGCGACCCAGGCCGCCATGCTGGCTGCAATCAGGAAGGCGAGCAGGAAAAAAGTGCGCCAGAACAGGCCGCTTTTGATCCAGTTCAGGCGATTGGTAGTGGTGGGCATCCTTGTTTTTTTCGGCTGCGGCTGTGTGTTTAGCGTGGCTTGCCTTCAGGGATGAAGACATAACCCAGACCCCATACCGTCTGGATGTACAACGGGGTCGAAGGATCTGGCTCTATCAGTTTGCGCAGGCGTGAAATCTGGACGTCCAGGCTGCGATCAAATACTTCGTATTCGCGGCCGCGTGCCAGTTCCATTAATTTTTCTCGGGACAGTGGTTGACGCGCGTGACGTGCGAATACTTTCAGGACTGAGAATTCGCCGGTCGTCAGCGGGACGGTTTCATCATTCTTTTTCAATGTGCGCGTACCGAGGTCGAGTACGAATTCACCGAAGGTAAATGATTGCGGTGTTTCGGATGGTGCGCCTGGAATTTCTTCGGGGCCGACACGACGCAGGACTGCGCTGATACGTGCCACTAATTCGCGCGGATTGAAAGGTTTTGCGAGATAATCGTCGGCGCCCATTTCGAGGCCGACGATACGATCGACGTCTTCGCCCTTGGCGGTGAGCATGATGATCGGGGTTTTGTCGCCAGCACCGCGCAGACGGCGGCAGATGGACAAGCCGTCTTCACCCGGCAACATCAAATCGAGTACCAGCAAGTCATAGCGTTCGCGCAGCCAGAGCTTATTCATGGCTTGCGCGTTTTCCGCGGTGACTACATTAAAACCTTGTTCGGACAGGTAACGGCGCAGCAGATCGCGCAAGCGCAGATCGTCGTCTACCACCAGGACTTTGGTCTGGTGGGAATTGGTCGAGTGAGCCGTGTCCTTCATGGATGCATTTGTCGTATTCATATGGCTATGGTAACTTCAGAAGGTCTTCTCGACATAGCGAGGAGGTGTGGCATTACAAAGTGTTACAACCTTTACGGAATTGGACTTAGGACTAAGAGCAAAGCAGCATAAACTTTGAACATGGTAAATAAGAAGTGCGAAGGACCTGGTAACTGTTCAAAGCGCTGCGGAAGATGATGATGAATATAACATTGAAAAGAATGGGATTGGTGTTGCTACTGGTCAGTACCTTTGCAAGTACGACGATGGCGCTTGCGCAATCGCGATTTCAGAATAATTCATTCGGTTCTTATGTGCAAAGCGATAATCGCTATCGTGGCAACCAGGATCAGGGACACTATGATTCCAGACGTCAGTCGAATGATCGTGCCTACGACAACAATCGCAATATGGAACGGCAGCAGCAGGAGCAATCGCGCCGCGATGCACGCCTGTCGCCGGATGAGCGTCGCGCATTGCGTCGCCAGATCGATGAAGCAGGGCGCGATATTTATGCGCCGCGTCGCTAAGCCTGCATACGCTTGCTAGCGTGCAATAAAAAAGCCACCAGTATCTGGTGGCTTTTTCTTTGGGTGCTGAGTGTGATTACTTATCTGAGATAGATAGTGGCATTAGCCTGCAACGAAGTGACGACCGACGCTTTTGCTCGCGGTCTGGCCATTCGGGCCATAGACATTGCTGTCTTGTACGTTGCCGTGTTGCAGTATGTTGAGCACGTTTTGATTGCGCACCATCTGCTTGTTGATCAGGGTGCCGTTGACGCGATTGAGTTCGTTGGCGACTTGCGCCAGTTCGATCAATTCTTGCCAGCTTTTCTTTGCTGATTGCGCCTTTGGTGAGCTTTCCAGCCAGGCTTGCATGCTCGCTTCGGCTGGCTCAAAACCGGCAGCAGCCAACGCGTTGTGACGCCAGTTAGCCAGCTCTGCCATTTGAGTTGCAGCTTTTGCTTTTTCTTCAGTGAGGGCAGCGATGCCTTCAACATTCGCAGAAATCAGATGTTCCTGTTCCAGCTTCAATAATTCGGTCAGAGCACGGATGGCTTTGTGTTCTTCAATCAAACTATCTGCAGGGCTGGTACCGAACGATTTCATGAATATTTAACCTTTACGTGTGGAGATCAGGTCTTTCACCGTATCCATCAATCCGTCGGCAACGCGTTCTGCATTGACCTGGAATTGACCACCGGCAATAGCTGCCTTGATCTCATCTACTTTTTTAGCATCAAAAACGCTCGCGCTGGCGACCTGGCTGGTCAAGGCCTGCACTTGCGACGATAACGTTACATTCGAAGACACCGAGCCGGTATCGGCCTTTTCCGGTGCCTTGCCTGCGCGAGTCTGCGTAGCTGCTACGCCGACTCCCGCGATTTTCTTGCTTGCGTCATTAATTTTCACGACTTCACCCCGTTTGGTTTGCGGCAAAACGCCTATCTCTGCTTGGTCTATCGGCGTTATCACAGCAAACTTTAGTCCTAAATGGGGCAAACGTAAAATATTGTGTACTAATTTATATTGTCAGTATGCTAACTCGACGATGCCGCCCAGCTTGGCAATCCCGCTGATGACCTGGCCTGCAGCGGTTCTTACCTGAGTCAGTTGACCCTCGTTAGCATTATTCAAAGCGCGTGCTTCGCTGGATACGCTGAAGCCGTCGCCATTCAAAATGACGCGTACTGCCTGGCCTTGCTGGATCGCCTGCTGGTTGCGCAAGGCATCCTGTCTTAATGGTGCGCCCAGTGCAATTGTGCTGGCTGCGGTACGACCTATCGCCTGCGAGGCGTCGGTGATTACACCGGATGGCAGATTGGTCAGGTCGCCCTTGACCGTGGCGATATCGCCCGGGCCGATATTTTGTCCTTGCGCCAGTGGTGCGGCGGCGGCGATGTATTCACCGTGTACACGCACTTGTGCGGATATATAGATAGTCCAGTTGGTCGGCACATTGCAGCGCACACCTACCGTGGTTTTGCCCCAGGCTTTGCTGGAAGGTGGCAGGAACGCTTCCGGTACCGGACAGACCGGCAATTTCAAACGCGGATCGATGGCGCCGACCGTCACTTTTACTTCACCCGGCAAGCCCTTGGCTTGCGTCAGCAAAAACTGTTCAGCGGTTTGTTTCAGCAGCGCCAGATCCTGACGCGGTTCGGCGACGGCTTGCGCCCACGCCAGCTGAGTAGTCAGCGAGAGTGCGGCGGAGAAAGCGGCGATAGCGATGTGGATAGAGTGTTTCATGGCAGCCAATGAAGTGGTGGTGAGCTAATTGCACGATCATGGTACCGATTCGAGGTTCAGCTAAAGCGGGGAATAGCATGGATTTTTGTCTTCTTATCGTTTGATCGAAGCATACGGTCGCTCCGTATGATCGACGCTATAGAAATCCATGATTAGTGCAGGGTAGCCATTCCTTGAACGCACACTTCGGAGAACGGAATGATGGGAAAACTTGATGACATGATGCGCTTTCAGGAAACCGCGCTGAGTTTGCGCGGTCAGCGTCAGCAAATACTGGCGTCCAATATAGCGAATGCGGATACGCCCAACTTCAAGGCGCGTGACGTTGATTTTAACAAGGCCCTGCAAGGTGCGCTAGCACGCAGCAAGACCAGTGCTGCCGCGCCGAGTGAAATGGCCAAGACTTCCAGCGCGCATCTGTCTTCCAAGGTCTTGCCGACTTTGGGTGGCGCACCTTTGTTATACGCCAATACGGCACAGGGCAATATCGACGGCAATACCGTGGATATGGATGTGCAACGCAATCAGTTTACCGATAACGCCTTGCGTTACGAAGTCGGCCTGACCCTGGTCTCTTCGAAGATCAAGGGCATGTTCACCGCTATCCAGGGGCAATAATCATGTCGCTATTTAATATATTCAATGTCTCCGGTTCGGCGATGAGCGCACAAGCTCAGCGCCTCAACGTCGTCTCCAGCAATATCGCGAATGCTGAAAGTACCACCAGCGCCGATGGCAAGACCTATCGCGCCAAACAAGTGGAATTTCAGGCGCAGCAAATGAAGGGCGGTGCGACTTCGACTGGTGTACGTGTCAATCGCGTGGTGGAAGATACGTCGCCACTGAAGATGGTGTTCGATCCCAAGCATCCGAACGCAGATGAAACCGGCCACGTCGCCATGCCTAACGTGAATGTGGTGGAGGAAATGGTGAATATGATTTCCGCTTCGCGTTCCTACCAAACCAACGTCGAAACCATGAACACGGCCAAGACCATGCTACTCAAAACACTGACGATCGGTCAGTAAAACAATCAGGATTAATCATGACCACAGTCAATAGCAATGCCACCGTCCTGCCACAGGCTTTACTGGACCAGATGAATGGTTCCGGCGCGGCCAAGAAGAGCACTGCAGAAGAAGCGCAGGATCGTTTCCTGACCCTGCTCGTGACCCAGATGAAGAACCAGGATCCTTTGAATCCACTGGATAACGCGCAAGTCACCAGTCAGCTGGCACAGTTGTCGACCGTCACCGGTATCGACAAACTGAACGGCACACTGGAATCGATGATGGGCAGCTATCAGTCGAATCAGGCATTGCAGGCTGCGAACATGATAGGTCACGGTGTATTGGCGCCGGGCTCCGAGATCGGCCTGGCCGAAGGCAAAGGCTTGATGGGCGTTGAATTTCCGCAGGATGTGGACACCGCGCAAATCCTGGTCAAGGACTCTTCCGGCAACGTCATCCAGACCATCGAACTTGGTCCGCAAAAATCTGGCACCGTGCCTCTGTTGTGGGACGGTACCAAGGCTGACGGTACCAAGGCAGCGGATGGCACATACAAGTTTGAAGTGACATCCAGCCTGGCTGGCAAGGCCGTCACATCGAATCCATTGCAATTCGGCATAGTGACCACGGTTTCCACTTCTGCCAGCGGCATACAGATCAACGTTCCAGGCCTGGGTGGATTGACCCTCGCAGACATCCGTCAAATTCTTTAATACAGCGGCACATCAACCAGGAGAAAGAGCATGAGTTTCCAACAAGGTTTGAGCGGATTGAATGCCGCAAGCAAAAGTCTCGAAACCATCGGCAACAACGTTGCCAATGCGAATACAGTCGGTTTCAAACAATCGCAAATGCAGTTTTCGGATATCTACGCCAGCACATTGTCTGGTTCCGGCGCAGCACAAATCGGTATCGGTACCCAGATCGCGCGCGTCGCGCAACTGTTCAGCCAGGGCAATATCACCGCTTCCAACAATCCGCTGGATATGGCGATCAATGGTGACGGTTTCTTCCGCATGAGCAGCGGCGGCACGATTACTTATGCCCGTAACGGCCAGTTCGAATTGACCAAGGAAGGCTATATCGAGAATGCTGCCGGTGGACGCCTGACTGGTTACATGGCGGATGCGAATGGCGTGGTTGCGATCGGCGCACCGACTGAAATTATCATCAACAAGGCTGACCTCGCGCCTAAGGCAACCACCAAATACGAACTCAAGCTGACACTGGATTCGCGTAAAGATCCATTGGTCGCGAATAACTTCAATCCGGACGATCCAACTACCTTCAGCGATTCGACCTCGGTACCTGTCTATGACAGCCTGGGTAACTCGCACGTGCTGCGTACTTTCTATGTCAAAACAGCGGGTGGTCAATGGAGCGTATTCGCTACCAATGACGGCGTGCCTATCGGTTACACCCTGCCTACCAGTGCAACCAACCCGCCAGTACCTCTGGGCACGATGCAATTCGGTACCGGTGGTGTATTGACCGGCACCACACCTTCGCCGCTGGTAGCTGCAATGGCAGTCACGACAGGTGCGGTGACACCTTTCAATATCTCTATCGATCACGCAGGCACCCAGCAGTTTGCACAAGCTTTTGGTGTGGCGCGTCAGCTGCCGGATGGTTATAAGGCAGGTACCCTGACTGGTTTTGACGTTGCCAACGACGGTTCTATCGTCGGCCGTTACAGCAATGGCCAGGTGAATGTGCTGGGCCAGGTCATCCTGTCGCGTTTTGCCAATCCTAACGGCTTGCAAAACATCGGCGACAACCAATGGGTGGAAACCGCTGAATCTGGCGTGCCACTGACCAGTACGCCGGGTAGCAGCGGGCTCGGTGCAGTGCAGTCGGCACGTGTCGAGGAATCGAACGTCGACCTGACAGCCGAGCTGGTCAACATGATCACTGCGCAACGTTACTACCAGGCGAATGCGCAAACCATCAAAACGCAAGATCAGATCATGCAGACACTGGTGAACCTGCGTTAATGCATGAAGCAAGTCATGACCGCCTGGCTGTTTAGCGACAGCCGGGCGTAGTCACAGGAGGAATGAAATGGATAGGCTGATATACACCGCAATGTCGGGCGCCAAGCAGATCATGGAGCAGCAATCCACGACTGCACATAATCTGGCGAACGTCTCGACCACGGGTTTTCGTGCCCAGCTCGATACTTTCAGGGCGATACCTGTCGTCAGCAATGGTTTGCCGACACGCACCTTCGTGGTTGATTCGACCATAGGTACCGATTTTCGTGCCGGTCCGATCCAGCAAACCGGACGTACACTGGATCTGGCAGTGCAGGGGCCAGGCTGGCTCGCAGTTGAGCGTGCCGACGGCACCGAAGGCTACACCCGCAGCGGCAGCCTGAAGATCAATGAAAACGGCGTATTGCAAACCGAAGGTGGTTTGAATGTACTGTCTGACGGTGGCCCGATCACGATTCCGCCCAACGTCAGAATTTCGTTCGCCAAGGATGGCACGATTTCATCGGTAGATTCCGGCAACGTGCCAGGTGCAACCATAGAAATCGCCCGCCTGAAACTGGTGAATCCTGAAATAGGCAATCTGGAACGCAGCAGTGACGGCATGTTCGTCACCAAAGACCGCCAGCCAGCTGATGCCGATGCCAACGTAGGCGTGATCAGCGGTGCGGTTGAAGGCAGTAACGTCAACGTGGTAGATGCGATGGTGAACATGATCAGCCTCGCACGCCAGTTCGAATTAAACATGAAGTTGCTGAAGGATGCGGATAGTAACGCTGCTAAAGCCGATCAATTCCTCGCTTTGAGTTAATGCAGGTACAGGCACAATGAAGGTGGCGATATATGCCACGCGTTTGCCGAAATATTGGAGAAAAGAATGATACGTTCACTATTTATTGCTAAAACAGGTCTGGATGCGCAACAAACGCAGATGGACGTCATTTCCAATAACTTGGCCAACGTCAGCACCAGCGGCTTCAAGCGTTCGCGCGCAGTGTTTGAAGATCTGCTGTATCAAAACATACGCCAGCCGGGTGCCGCTTCGTCGCAGCAGACGCAACTGCCATCCGGTCTGCAAATTGGTACTGGTGTGCGTCCGGTCGCAACTGAGCGTATCCACAGCCAGGGCAATCTGCAACTGACCAGCAATAGCAAGGATATGGCTATCCTCGGTGATGGCTTCTTCCAGGTGATGATGCCGGACGGTACCACTGCTTACACCCGTGACGGCTCGTTCCAGACCGATAACCAGGGCCAGATGGTGACCTCCAGTGGTTTTCCTATCCAGCCAGCAATTGTGATCCCGGCCAATGCGACGGCGATCTCGATCAGCCGTGACGGTATCGTCAGCGTGACTGTTCCTGGTACCACCGGCCAAACCGAAGTTGGTTCCTTGCAACTGGCGACCTTCATCAATCCGGCCGGTCTGGAAAGCAAGGGTGAGAACCTGTATGTGGAAACCACCGCATCGGGCAATCCGACCACCAATAATCCAGGCACCAACGGCGCTGGTTACGTCAAACAAAACTATGTTGAAACCTCGAACGTGAACGTGGTCGAAGAGATGGTCAATATGATCCAGACCCAACGCGCTTACGAAATCAACAGCAAGGCGATTACAACGTCGGATCAAATGCTGCAACGCCTGACACAGTTGTAAACAGCAGTGATAAGCCGCAGTGGTAAGAGTAAAGGAATGATGATGAAGATGACGATGTCTAAGCTCAAGCTGTCAGCGCTGGTGATGTTTGCCACACTATTGGCAGGTTGCGGTGGCATGCCGGAAACCGTGGTGCAGACACCATTGACCGCGCGGCCACAGGCGGCAAGTGCGGTGACGCCACCTATGAATGGCGCGATTTTTCAAACTGCATCGTATCGCCCGATGTTTGAAGACCGTCGCGCACGCCTGATAGGCGACACCATCACCATTACCATCAACGAGCGTAGCTCGGCGGGTAAACAGGCTGGCAGCTCTGGCAGCAAGACTGGCTCGGTGGTCGCAGCAGCACCGAATATTTTTGGCATATTCGGAAATACCACGGATAGGTTCAGTGCGAGCGCTTCAAGTGCTTCCAAGTACGAAGACAAGGGTGTGATTACTTCGGGTAACAACTTCGTGAGTACGCTGACAGTGACTGTCATCGATGTACTTTCGAACGGCAACCTGGTCGTCGCCGGTGAGAAGCAAGTCGCGCTCGATAAAGGTGGTGAGTTCATTCGTTTCTCTGGCGTCGTCGATCCGGCCACAGTTGAGAAGGGCAATATCGTTTCCTCGACCCGCGTCGCAGATGCGCGGATTGAATATCGTACCAACGCTCGTATAGATGCAGCCGAAGTGATGTCCATGCTGGCGCGTTTCTTCCTGAGCGTCATGCCTCTTTAATCTTGAGGCTGATAGGAATTTCCATGCATACCGTTTCTCTACCATCGTTTAAAAAATCACTGCGCGTCATCGCGTGTTCAGTTTGCCTGTTGCTGCCATTTGCAGCGCATGCAGAGCGCCTGAAAGACCTGGCTACCGTGCAAGGCGTCCGGCAAAACCAATTGATCGGCTATGGTCTGGTTGTTGGCCTGGACGGCAGCGGCGATCAAACTACACAAACACCATTCACCATCCAAAGTATCGTTAGCATGATGCAGCAGATGGGTGTCAACCTGCCGCAAGGCGTGAACATGCAATTGAAGAACGTCGCTGCGGTGATGGTGACGACTTCGCTGCCTGCCTTTGCGCAACCTGGCCAGACGCTGGACATCACTGTTTCTTCCATGGGTAATGCGAAGAGCTTGCGCGGCGGTACCTTGTTGATGACACCACTGAAAGGTGCGGATGGACAGATCTACGGTATGGCGCAGGGTAACGTCGTGGTCGGCGGTGCCGGTGCTGCAGCGAATGGCAGCAAGGCGCAGATCAATCACTTGGGCGTAGGGCGTATCTCGGCTGGTGCAACAGTGGAGCGTGCGGTGCCGAGCAGCCTGGGGCAGGGCGACCAGATTTTCCTCGAGTTAAAAGACAGTGATTTCTCTACTGCCAGCCGGGTAGTGGATGCCGTCAACAAACGTTTCGGTCCTGATACCGCAGCAGCACAGGATGGCCGCGTGATCCGTGTGCGCGCACCGATGAGCAACGATGAGCGCGTGAGCTTCCTCGGTGCATTGGAAAGCATTAGCGTGACGCCAGCTCAAGTCAGCGCCAAGGTGATCCTGAATGCACGTACCGGCTCGGTCGTCATGAACCAGGCCGTGACACTGGATACCTGTGCGGTATCGCACGGCAACCTGTCGGTAGTGATTAATACCCAGCCAGTCATCAGCCAGCCTGCACCGTTCTCCGGTGGTCAGACCGTGGTGGCGCAGCAGTCGCAAATCGAAATCAACAAAGATCCGGGCAAGGTCATCTTGCTGAAAAATTCCGCTTCATTGGCAGACGTGGTTAAAGCCCTGAACTCGATAGGCGCAACACCGCAAGACTTGCTGGCCATCCTGCAAGCGATGAAAGCGTCGGGCTCTTTGCGCGCAGAATTGGAAATTATCTAAGCTGAATATGATTACGCCTGCAGACAATTCGAATACCGCCCTGGCGATAGATTCCAAAGGACTGGAATCGCTCAAGCAATCTGCGCGGCAGAATTCGCCTGACTCGCTGAAGGCGGCGGCCACGCAGTTTGAAGCACTCTTCGTGAATATGATCATGAAGAGCATGCGTGAAGCAACGCCGCAGGATGGACTGTTCGACAACCAGCAAACCAAGATGTACACCTCCATGCTGGATCAGCAACTGAGTCAGAATATGGCCAGCCGTGGCATAGGCCTGGCTGACGTGCTGATACGCCAGCTCTCCAGCACGCAGATGGCAACGGCGGTCACGCCGGATGGTGCTGATGCGACGAAAGCAGTATCGGACACGAGTGATCTGCGTGCTGAAATCCTGCGCAATATGGCGGAACGTAATGCACTCGCGCACCAGCGTTCGAGTGAAGCCCATGCCATGCAGGCACGTGGCGGTGTGAATAACACCACCACCGCGGCCAGTGCTGTCAGCAAACCAGCTCACGTACAAGCCTTCCAGGACAAAGTCGCCGCGCATGCGGAAGAGGCCAGCCGTACCACCGGCATCCCGGCCAAATTCATGTTGGGGCAGGCGGCACTGGAGAGTGGCTGGGGCAAGCGTGTGATACGTACCGCCGATGGTGGCAGCAGCCACAACCTGTTTGGCATCAAGGCTGGTGCCAACTGGAAAGGCAAAACAGTAGACGCGGTGACAACTGAATACGTGGACGGTGTTGCGCAGAAGCGGGTCGAGAAATTCCGCGCCTATGATAGCTATGCGGATTCCTTCCGCGATTACGCGCAACTGATGCGCAACAATCCGCGTTACGAAAAAGTGCTGGCCAATGCCAGTGACGTCAAAGGCTTCGCCCAGGGCTTACAGCGCGCCGGGTATGCGACTGACCCGAATTACGCGACCAAACTGACCAACATCATCAATCGCAACTTGTCGGCCTGATTACATTTGTTTGCATGAAACGCAAGATTTGGGGTTAATAGTCTGATCTTCCGGCTCAAGTTTTCCATCAACGTGCCGTACACACCAACATAGAGTTAGAAAAGCCAAATTATGTCCAGTTTATTCAGCATTGCTCAATCCGGACTAGCTGCAGCACAAGCAGGTATCGCTACCACCGGACACAATATCGCTAACCAGGCGACTCCCGGTTATAGCCGCCAGGTTGTGGTCCAGTCGTCGCTGGGCGGGCAAAACCTGGATGGCGGCGGTTACATCGGTAGTGGTACCAATGTGGAAACCGTCAAGCGCATCTTTAATGACTTCCTTGCCGCGCAAGTAGTCGGTGCGCAATCGAGCAAAAGCCAGCTGGACACGTATTACAGCCAGATCAGCAAGGTCAACAATATGCTGGCCGATTCTTCGGTTGGTCTGTCACCTGCGATCCAGGACTTCTTCAAGGGTGTGCAGGATCTGGTAGCCAACCCGGGCTCGGCGTCATCGCGTCAAGCCATGTTGTCGGGCGCAGAAGCGCTGGCTTCGCGCTTCCAGAGCATGGATGCGCAGCTAACCAGCATGCGCAACGGTGTGAATAACGAAATTGCCGGTGCGGTAACCAATATCAATGCCTATGCCAAGCAGATCGCACAACTGAATGATGCGATCACGAAAGCGCAAAACGGTACCGGACAACCGCCGAATGATTTGCTTGATCAGCGCGATTTGCTGGTTTCAGAACTCGCCAAACAAACCAAAGTATCGGTGGTGCAGCAGGGCGATGGCTATAACGTCTTTATCGGTAATGGTCAGCCATTGGTCGTCAGCAATCTCAGTTATGAACTGATGACGCTGTCCTCGCCGACCGACCCGGGACGTCTGGGTGTTGGTTATAAGACCGCGACCGGCACTATCATCAGCATGCCGGAAAACTCACTGGTCGGCGGCAATCTGGGGGGCTTGTTTGAGTACCGCAACAAGACGCTGGATCCGATCCAGAATTCCCTTGGCCGCATTGCGCTTGGCCTGGCGGCAACCTTCAATGCACAACACCGTCTTGGTCAAGACCAGAACGGCAATCTTGGTGGTGACTTCTTCAACCTGGCATCGCCGGTCGTCAATCCGAGCGACAACAATACCGGTAATGCAAGTGTTGCTGCCAGCATCAGTAATGTGGATGCGCTCACGACCAGCGATTATCGCCTGACCTATGACGGCACCAATTACACGGTGACCCGCATGTCAGACAATGTGTCGATGTATTCGAACACGACATTCCCGGCGGGTGCCATCGATGGTGTGAATTTCTCTATGCCTAGCGGCACCATGGCGTCCGGTGATGAGTTTGTCATCAAACCGACTATCAATGGTGCATCTGGTCTCAGCGTGCTGATCAAGGATGTGAAAAACATCGCTGCCGCGACCCCGATCCGCACCGACGCACCGGGTACCAATACCGGTACCGGTGCCATCAGCGCGGGTAACATCAATTCCAGCTTCACTGGTGCGACAGTGGCGTCGCCAGTCACGCTGACTTTTGATTCCGCAACCGGAACCCTGAGCGGTTTCCCGGCAGGTATGCCAGTGACCGTGACCACCAATGGTGTCACGACCACATTCCCGGCAGGTACGCCGGTGACTTATACCGCTGGCTCCGTCATTGCGTTCGGTGGTGCTGAAGTCAAGATCAGCGGTACGCCTGCCAATGGCGACAAATTTACCATCAGCGCCAACACCAATGGGGATGGTGACAACCGTAATATGCTGGCCCTGGGCGAACTGCAAACCAAGAATGTCCTGCTCGGCGGCACAGCCAGCTACAACGGCGCTTACAGCCAGCTGGTGAGCCTGGTCGGTAATAAAACCCGTGAGCTGCAAACCAATAGCGCAGCCGAAGGTACTCTGCTCAAGCAGCTGCAAACCGCACAGCAATCCGATTCAGGCGTCAACCTTGACGAGGAAGCGACGAATCTGTTGCGTTATCAACAGGCTTACCAGGCATCCGGCAAAGTGATGCAGACCATCAGCGATATGTTCAAGGTGTTGATTTCTCTGGGTGTATAAGGATTAAAGATCATGCGCATTAGCACCAATACGATATTTGAAATGGGTTCGGGCAAGATTAGCGATCTGCAAACCGCTATGTTCAAGACCCAGCAGCAAATTTCTACCGGTATGCGCATTTTGTCGCCAGCCGATGACCCGGTCGCGGCCGCATCGGCTTTGGGTGTAAACCAGGCGATATCGATCAATGCACAGTTTGCGACCAATCGTGCGAACGCGAAGAGTGCATTGTCGGAAGAAGAAAGTGTGCTGCAAAGTGTGACCACCATGCTGCAATCGATCAAAACTTCGATTGTGGCAGCCGGTAATTCGTCGCTGGATGACTCGCAGCGTCAGGCTTTTGTCACACAATTGCGTAATAACTTTGAAGAATTGATGGGCCTGGCCAATACCCGTGGCGCGACTGGCGACTATATCTTCGGTGGTTATCAGGTGTCATCCAAGCCATTTACGGAAACCGCGACCGGCGCGGCGTATAACGGCGACCAGGGTCAGCGCATGCTGCAGGTAGGGGCTGCGCGCCAATTGTCGTCCAGCGATTCCGGCGCGGCAGTATTTGAAGGTGGTGTGACCGGTAACGGACGTTTTGCTACTTCTGCCAGCACGGCAAATACCGGTAACGGCATTATCAGTACGGGTTCGGTCAAGGATCTGACGCAGCTGACGGGTGCCAAGTACGACATTACCTTCTCGATCGATGCGGCTGGCGCAACCACTTATCTGGTGACCCAGACCCCGCCGCCAGCGACACCGGCGACACCGCAGCCTTATGTCAGTGGACAGGCGATTACTTTCGACGGCATGACTTTCGACATCAAAGGTGTGCCTGCCAATGGCGATACCTTCAGCATAGAGCCGAGCAAGAGTCAGAGTATCTTCACGACCATCACGGATTTGCTGAATGTGCTGTCGACTTCGACCACCGGTGACGGCGGCAAGACCCGTCTGACCAATGGTTTGAACACTGCGAATACGAATATCGATAATGCCTTGAACAATATCTCCCTGGTCCGCACAACCATAGGTACGCGTTTGCAGGAAATCGAAAACCTCGACAACGTCGGCTCCAGTCTCAGCCTGCAATACACGGCGACGCTGAAACAATTGCAGGAAATCGATCCGGTCGAGGCTTATTCGCGCTTCACACAGCAACAATTCACTTTGGACGCTGCGCAAAAAACCTTTATCAAGATTGCCGGTTTGTCTCTGTTCAATATGTTGAACTGATTACTGCCACGCTTAATAAAAAAGGCTTGCCGATCAGGGCAAGCCTTTTTTGTTTTTGCGGTAGCGATATTTCTTTAGCTCAGGGGTGTCATTGCCATCGTAATCCACCCCATTGCATCTATGCCTTCCTGTATCAGGTTGATGATGGGATTCATCAGGTAGGGCAGGACGATGCCTATCATGATGAAGCCGACGCCGATGGTAATCGGGAAACCGATACCGAAGATGTTCAGCTGTGGCGCCGCGCGAGTCAGGATACCCAGGGCGATATTGGTAATCAGCAAAGCAGCAACCACCGGTAGCGAAAGCTGGACCCCGGCGCTGAAAATACGACCACCCCATTTCACTACTTCCAGCATGCCGCCAGCCGATACGAAGCTGCTGCTGATGGGCAGCATGTCAAAAGTCTGTGCCAGCGTCGACAGCACCACCAGATGCAGATTGGTCGCCAGGTAAATCATCAGGGTCAGCAAGGCCAGGAACTGGCTGATAGCGGACGAGCGTGCACGTGTCTGTGGATCAAAGAAGCTGGCAAAGCCCAGACCCATGGTCATGCCGATGATCTCACCCGCCATCTCAACGCCTGCAAAAGTGATGCGCATGGCGAAGCCTATCGCCAGGCCGATGATGAGCTGCTGTGCCAGGATCAGGAAGCCGGGGAGTGACAGTGGATCGAGTGAGGGTATCGCAGGCACGGTCGGCGAAATGATCAGCGCCAGCATGATGCCGAGGCCGATTTTCACACGTGCCGGTACGCTGACATTGCCGAACAGCGGCGCTACCGAGATCATGCCTATGATGCGCGTGAGCGGCCACAGGAAGGCAGCGATCCAGGTATTGAGTTCAGCGCTGGTAATGGAAATCATGCGGGGACAGCAGTGCCGGAATACGGCACTAGCTGACGTAGAGCGGTATGTTGGTAAACATCTCGCGCATGTAATCGAGCAAGACCGTCAGCATCCACGGTCCGGCGATGACGAGCGCTACAAAGATACCGATCAGCTTCGGGATGAAGGAGAGGGTGGTTTCATTGATCTGCGTCGCTGCCTGGAAAATACTGACGATCAGGCCGATGCCGAGGGCAACCAGCAACATCGGCGCGGCCACCATCAAGGTCACTTCGATCGCGTGACGGCCCATGGTCATGACGGTTTCTGGTGTCATAGCGTCCTCAGTAGAAACTTTGTGCGAGCGAGCCGATCAGCAATTGCCAGCCATCGACCAGAACGAAGAGCATCAGCTTGAACGGCAGCGCCACAATCGCCGGTGACACCATCATCATACCCATCGACATCAGGACGCTGGCGACCACCATGTCGATAATGAGGAAGGGAATGAAGATGGCAAAGCTGATCTGGAATGCCGTCTTCAGTTCGCTGGTCACGAAAGCAGGAACCAGTACGCGCAGTGGAATATCTTCCGGCCCTTGCAGCTCGGGTCCCTTCGACAGCTTGACGTAGAGCGCCAGGTCGGATTCGCGGGTCTGCTTGACCATAAATGTCTTCAACGGTGCGACCGCTTTCTCCAGCGCTTCCTGCATCTGTATCTTGTTTTGCGAGAAAGGCTGATAAGCGTCGACGTAAATTTTGTCGATTACCGGACTCATGACGAACAAGGTCAGGAACAGGGACAAGCCGATGATGACCTGGTTCGGTGGTGAGCTCTGGGTGCCGAGGGCCTGACGCAGCAGCGACAGCACGATGATGATGCGGGTAAAGCTGGTCATCATCAGCAAGACGGCTGGCAGGAAGGAAAGGCCGGTCAACAGCAGCAGTGTTTGCAGGCTGAGCGAATAGGTCTGGCCACCGCCTGGTGCAGGTGAGCTGGTAAATGCTGGCAAGCCAGCCTGTTGCGCCATCGCTGCCATAGGCAGGGCGAGCAGTACCAGCGGCAGAGCGCGACGCAGCAGTGGGGAAATATTATTGGCCATTGCGTTTTTCTATGGTTTGCGCGAGCCAGGTCGAGAAATTACCGGAAGACGGTGCTTCGGGTGTCAGAGTGGTTTCCTGCTTTTGCATGGTAGCGAGCGCATTAACGCGGCCGGGCGCAACGCCGACGACTATCCATTGATCAGCGATTTCAACCACGACCACGCGTTCACGTGTGCCGACGCTGGCAGCACCGACGACTTTGATGCTGGTATTGCTGATGCCCTTGGCGGTGTTGAAGCGGCGCAAGAGCCAGGCTGCGCCCGCCATCAGGGCCAATACGACTATCAGGCCGAGCAATACCTGGAACAGATTACCTGCAGTTGACGGAACGGCAGTGCCGGCTGCGGTTTCAGCATAAGCACTGGCCGTGAACAAAGACGATGCAAGCAAAGACGACGCTGATAAGCCCGTCGTCAGGAAGGCAGGACGGGAACAAATCATCGGTTCAGTTTTCGGATACGTTCCGCAGGGGTGATGATATCGGTCAGGCGGATACCAAACTTATCGTTGACGACCACGACTTCACCTTGTGCGATCAGGCAGCCGTTGACCAGCACGTCCATAGGCTCACCAGCCAGGCCGTCGAGTTCGACGACGGAACCTTGTGCCAGTTGCAGCAGGTTCTTGATCGCGATCTTGGTGCGGCCGAGTTCTACCGTCAGCTGTACCGGGATGTCGAGGATGAAATCGATATCGTTGTGCGTACCTGTTTTCAGGTCACCACCAGCAAAGTCTTTGAATACGGTTGCCGATGCAGGTTTGGCGTCAAGGGCAGCAGCTTCGCTCTGCTCTTGTTCCGCCATCGCTGCACCCCAATCGTCTTCTACTGCGGTTTGCGGTTCGTTTTCATCAGCCATGATCTTCTCCTTGCGTTGTATCACTTGCGCTGTAGATCAGTTTTTCCACGCGCAATGCGTATTGTCCATTCAGTTTTCCGTACGAGCATTCCATCACTGGCACGCTGTCGACTTCGGCGGTAATTGTTTCCGGCACGGCGATAGGGATGATGTCGCCTTTTTGCATATTCAGGATGTCGCCCAGTGTGACTTTGGCCGAACCCATGTTCGCCAGGATTTCTACTTCGGCGGTCTGGATCTGCTGTGTCATCAGGCGTATCCAGCGTTTATCCATTTCCAGTGTTTCACCCTGCATGCTGCTGGTGAGCAGGTCGCGGATAGGTTCTATCATCGCGTACGGTGTGCAGAAGTGCATGTCGCCACTGACCGGGCCGAGCTCGATCGTGAAGGTGGTCGCAACCACGACTTCGTTCGGCGTCGCGATATTGGCAAACTGGGTATTCATTTCTGAACGGATGTATTCGAATTCGACCGGATACACCGGTTCCCACGATTTGGCGTAGGTTTCAAAAATGATGCCGAGTATGCGCTGGATGATGCGTTGTTCGGTTTGCGTAAAGTCGCGGCCTTCAACCCGGGTATGGAAGCGGCCATCGCCGCCGAACAGGTTGTCGACCAGCAGGAATACCAGATTCGGATCGAGCACGATCAGACCGGTACCGCGCAGCGGCTTCATGTGGATCAGGTTGAGATTGGTCGGCACCACCAGGTTGCGGATGAATTCGCTGTACTTGGAAACACGGACCGGACCGATAGATACTTCAGCACTGCGATGCAGGAAGTTGAACAGACCTATGCGCAGCAGGCGCGAGAAACGTTCATTGATAATTTCCAGCGTAGGCATCCGGCCACGGACGATACGCTCCTGGGTCGCCAGATTGTACGGGCGCACGCCCGCTGAGTCTTCCGGCTTGCCGGTCTCATCCTGATCGCCGTTGACGCCTTTTAATAGCGCATCAACTTCTTCTTGTGAGAGGAAATTATCAGCCATGGTCTTATTGCACGACGAATGAAGTAAACAAAACGTTGGTAACGTTCACGGTAGGGCCTTGAGGCGTGAATGGCTGCCTGAAGACAGCGATGATTTCTTCGGATAATTTGTTTTTGCCATCGACGGTCAGGATTTCCGACGCTTTTTTGCCGGACAACAAAAGCAGCAGGCGGCTACGCACATGCGGCATGTATAACTTGATCAAATCCAATTGCGCCTGATTCGATACTTGCAGCGTGAAACTGGTTTGCAAGAATTGTTCGCCATTCTCAGGTTGCAGATTGACCGTGAAAGCCTCCATCGGCAGGAACACCGGTGGTTTGCTCAGATCGACTGCATCAGCCGCTTTGGGTGCGTGCGTTTCCGCTTTTTGCCCGAGAAAATACCAGGCAGCCGCGCCCCCGCCACCACCGAGCACGAGCAATGCGGCCAGGATGATGATCAATAAGCGGGACTTCTTCGGTTTATCCGCTGTGTCTGCGGCTGCTTTAGCGCCTTTTGCTGCTGTTGCCATCTGTTTTCCTCAAGTACGACATGAGTTTTTTAAAGTCACATGCCATTATTAAAAAAAAACGACACACAGGATGCATTGAAAAGAGAGGGGAACACGACGCATATCGACGTATTCGCCTTTTCCGGGCCTGGGTCGATTCTTCTTGCTTGCCCCGGTTTGGTACTGCACTACCGAAGCAAGGCTGCAGTCGCTATTAAACCATTATTAATTGCGGCAAACACCCGTGACAGACGAAAACTGTACGAATTTTTCAGATGATCCTGCTGACGTTGCAGTTCGGCGACTGCGCTGATGGCCGGTTGTGCTTATTTCGGGGGGGAGAAGGGGATGCGTGCCGCGCCCCCTTCGCGCTCAGTGATCAGGCAAAGGTGTCGACCAGGCCATTGCCGCTGGCTGGGGTCGGGACATGACTGACGTGGACTGCGGAGTCGGCGATATCAATTTGATTCGACTGGCGTGCGCCGCTGCTTTGACGTTGTTCGGCAAAGCCGCCTTGCTGGTTAGGTGTGCCGGCGCTGACGTTGGATTGGCCCAGCTGGATGCCCGCATCATTAAGCATCTCGCGCAGGCGTGGCATCGCAGCTTCCAGCGCATGGCGTACTTCAGGCTGGTGCGCGGTGAAGTTGGCGGTGGCCTGGTTGTTATTGACGTGTACCGTGACCTGCATAGGACCGAGGTCGGGCGGATTCAGTGTCAGGGTGGCGCTTTGTTGCGCGCCTTGCACCATCCACAAGACTTTCTGGCCGATCGCCTGATCCCAGCCGGGATTGCCGACTTGCGGCGCGATCTTGTTGGACTGCGGGCCTTGTGCATCGTTTAACTGCTGCAGAGCGGCTGCGGTGACAGCCGCAACGTTTTGCGGATTGCTGACTGTGGCAGGCTCCAGTGCCTTGGCACCTTGGGCGATGGCAGTGGCGATGTCGATTTCAGTTTTAGTCGTCGGGGTGGCTGTGGCAGCAGCAGGTGTGTTCTTGGCATCTGCACCGCCTTTGGTGGCCTTATCCAGCGCCGCGACAAAGTCGGATTTCTTGCCGACTGCTTCTTTTTCGCTATCGGCAGCGGCGGTCAGCAGGTTGCCATTTAATTTGGTATCGACTGCGGTATCCAGTTCAGCGTCGCCTTGGCCCGAGACGCCGATTTCGGCGTCGGCGCTGGCCGCGGGTGCGGTGGTCGCGACTGCGGCGGTATTGGCTTGCGTCAGGGCCGCGACAAAGGCCAGCAATTCTGCCGATACGGTGACTGGTTCGCTATCGCTGTCTTCGGTTTTGGCTTCCGGTGCGGCGACTTTGCCATCTTCTGTCGGTTTGGCAGCTTCAGCAGTCGGGCCAGTTTCGGTTTTGGTCTTGTCGCCCTGATTGGCAGGCGTATCCTTGCCCGGATTCTTGCTGGCTTCGCTGGCGTTATTGGTGGTATTGCCACGGTTAGACATTTCACGTGACAACACTTGATTGAAAGAGCCGACATCGGCGTTGGGTGCGCTATCCGGTTTGCTGCCGGGTACCGGTGCCTGCAATACGGCGAGAGGGCTGTTGACTGCTGTAGTGTTCATCGTTGTGCGTCCGTCTAGATCGTTTATCGTTTGTAGAGCAGGGCTCTTGCCGCGTGTTCGTCAGTTTGCTTCTGGTCGCGTTTATTCTCTTGCAACTGCCTGGTTTTCTCCGCGCGATTGGCCAGTGTGCCGTAGGACATGCGTTTGCGTTCGCTGGCTTGCCAGGCTGAACGTTCGCGCTCTACACGCAGGTGGGCGTCGCGTACTACCAATTGTTGACTGCTGATAGCCTGTTCCAGTTTGCCGAGGAAGAGCTGGTAATTCTGGTAGCCGAGCGCGCTTAAGCCGGTGCTCAGGTTTTGCTGGAAGCGGGCCGCGTAGTCATCGCGGTATTGCACCAGCAGGGCCAGTTTTTGCTCGCTTTCTTCGGCGGTTTTCATGCATTTACCCAGGCGTTTGGCGGCCTCGTCAGTTTCCTTGGTCGCCAGTTCGATCAATGTGTCTAATGCAGTAGATGTAGCCATCGTGACTAATTATATTTTTTGCAGGGCAGCGGCAATCAGTCGAATAGCGAGGCAAGTTGCCCCAAGCTCTCGTTTATGCCGCACCGTTCGGTAATATCCTGTTGTAAAAATGACTCTATTTTCGAGTTCAGGGCGATCGCCTCATCCAGCACAGGGTCGGAACCTGCACTATAAGCGCCCACGCTGATCAAGTCACGATTGCGTTGGTAGCGCGAAGTCAGCTGTTTCAGCTTGCGTGTCTGCTTCTGGTGCTCAGGCGTGGTGATGTTATGCATCGCACGGCTGATCGATTGTTCGATATCGATCGCAGGATAGTGACCGGCTTCAGCCAGCGAGCGGTTCAGCACGATATGGCCGTCCAGGATGGCGCGGGCGGAGTCGGCAATCGGATCCTGTTGATCGTCACCCTCGGTCAGCACGGTATAAAAGGCCGTAATCGAGCCGCCGCCTTCTTTACCATTACCGGCGCGTTCGACCAATGCTGGCAATTTGGCAAAAACCGATGGCGGATAACCTTTGGTCGCTGGTGGCTCACCGATGGCCAGCGCAATTTCACGTTGCGCCATTGCGTAACGGGTCAGCGAATCCATAATCAGCAAGACATCCTTGCCTTCATCACGGAAGTGTTCGGCGATCGCGGTGGCGTAAGCGGCACCTTGCAGACGCATGAGCGGCGGTGTGTCAGCCGGGGCGGCGACCACGACCGAACGAGCCAGGCCTTCCGCGCCCAGGATTTGTTCGATGAATTCCTTGACCTCACGACCCCGTTCGCCGATCAGACCAACCACGATCACATCGGCGGTGGTGTAGCGCGCCATCATGCCGAGCAAGACACTCTTACCGACGCCGGAGCCTGCGAACAGCCCCATGCGCTGGCCACGACCAACGGTCAGCATGCTGTTGATGGCACGCACACCGACGTCCAGTACATCGGTAATCGGAGCACGTGACAATGGATTGGCAGCGCGTACGTTCAGCGGCGCAGCATGAGCCGCATTGAGTGGTCCGAGATTGTCGAGCGGGCGACCAGCGCCATCGAGTACCCGACCCAATAGCTCTATGCCGACCGGCAGGTGACGACCGCGGTCGCTAGGACGACGGCGCGGGTGGGTAACGGCACCGGGACGCGGTAGCGATTGCACGACTTCGACCGGATACACGCGGGTGCCAGGGATGATGCCTTCGACATCGCTTTGCGGCATCAGGAATAAACGGTCATTTTCAAAGCCGACGACTTCAGCTTCGATGCGTGCACCGTTCGCCAGCGGCACGGTACAGGCGCTGCCGACCGCGAGTTTGAGTCCGACTGCTTCCATGACCAGGCCAGCGACACGCGTAATGCGGCCAGATACCTGCATCGGTTCGGCGATGTCCAGCAACATCCGGCAATCGCGCAGATAGGCTTGCCAGCGGCCGCTGTTGGGATGGTCGGTCAGCATCAGATCAGCCAGTCAGATTCTTTGCCGAGGGCCGCGGCGATGCGTTGCCAGCGGGTGGTGGTAGTGGCGTCGATTTGGTTGGTGACGGTTTCGACACGGCAGCTGCCTCTATCCATGTGCGGATCTTCGACTACACGCCAGGCAGCACTGCTCAGTTCATCGCCGAGGTGGGTGGCGATGATGGCGGCGTCATCCGGATGCAAATGCAGCATCGCAGGTTGTTGCAGCGTAGGCAGGTAGTGGATGGCTTCGCGTACCAGTGGAATGATGAGTTCCGGGCGCACGTTGAGCGCGGTTTTCAGCATTGCTTTGGCGAGGTCGAGTGCCAGGTCCAGCATATCGCTGGCGATCAGTTCGTTGGCTTGTGCAACTTCGGTGCCGAAGGTATCGGCGATATCCAGCAAGGTTTGCTTTTCCTGCTCGGCTTGCGCGCGGCCTTCGGCCAGACCGGCAGCACGACCTTCCTCCATGCCAGCGGCATAGCCTTCGGCATGCGCTTCCGTACGCGCGTTTTCGATTTGCTCGGCCATGGCTGCAATGTTTGCAGTGTGGGCGGCAGCGGCTGCATTCGCGGCTGCCAGTTCGGCGGCATGGTCTTTGACCGGTTCGACTTTGGCGCTGGGTTTTACTTCGTTGAACGAAGTCATTTCCCAACGTTGATAAGCGGACTGGCGCTCTTTCGGGATGACGTTAGACATAAGCATCTTCCGCTTTGCCGCCCAATGTCAGCTGACCTTCATCTGCCAGGCGGCGGATGATTTGCAGTATTTCTTTTTGATTGGTTTCGACTTCGGACAGACGCACCGGACCTTTGGATTCCAGATCTTCGCGCATCATTTCACCGGCACGTTGCGACATATTCTTGAAGAATTTTTCGCGTAGTTCTGGGGTTGCACCTTTGAGTGCAATGATCAGCGACTCGGACTGGACTTCGCGTAACAACAACTGGATGCCACGATCTTCGATATCCATGATGTTGTCGAAGACAAACATCTCGTCCATGATTTTTTGCGCCATGTCGTTGTCATAGCTTTTCAGATTCGCCATGACCGAGATTTCATTTTCACCGCTGAAGAAGTTGAGTATCTCCGCGGCAGCACGTACGCCGCCCATCGGTTTTTTCTTCAGGTTTTCATTACCAGTCAGCAGCTTGGTCAGTACTTCATTGAGTTCGCGCAGGGCGGCTGGCTGCACGCCATCCAGTGTCGCGATACGCAATACCACGTCGTTGCGCAGGCGCTCGGTAAAGCGTTCCAGTACTTCGCATGCCTGGTCACGTTCAAGGTGAACCAGGATGGTTGCAATGATTTGCGGATGTTCGTTACGCACCAGATCGGCGACTGATTGGCCATCCATCCATTTCAGGCTTTCAATACCGCTGGCATCGCGCGCACCGAGGATGCGGTTAAGCAGGGAAGCGGCTTTGTCGTCGCCCAGCGCCTTGGTCAGTACGTCGCGGATGTAGTCATCGGAGTCCAGGCCGAGCGAAGTGTTCTTCTCGGTTTCAGCACGGAACTCACTGAGGACGGCAACCAGTTCTTCGCTCTGGATGGCTTTCATCGTGGACATGGCTGCGCCCAGTTTTTGCACTTCGCGCGGACCCAGGTACTTCATCACTTCGGCTGCTTCGTCAGCACCGAGTGCGAGCATCAGGATGGCACCTTTATGTACGCCGTTATCAATCATTTCCCACCCACGATTTCACAATGTTAGCGACGACTTTAGGATCTTTCCTTGCCAGCTCTTTGGCAGCTTCCAGATTCTGTTGATACGTATTCTGTATGCCCATCGGTTTGCCATCTTCTTCCAGATGCATTTTCTCTACTGCTGCAGCGGTTTCATCTTCCAGCGACAGCGGTTCTGGCGGCGGTGGGTTCAGTTTGTTGAGCATAGGCTTCAACATTTTGCGATAGAGCATGAAGAGGATGATGCCGAGCGCCAGGTACTTGGCTGCCTGGATCGCCATCTCAATCACTTCTGGACGTTCCCACAGTGGTGGCTGCACGATCTCATCTTTTTCCACGCCGGCGAAAGGACTATTCACGACGTTCAGCGTATCGCCCCTATCCTTGTTGTACCCCATCGCTTCCTTGACGAGGTCACTGATCTGGTTTTTCTCTGTTTCGCTCAGAGGGACGATGGTGACTTTGCCGTCTTTCGCGACCACACGTTTGTAGTTGACGACGACCGCGACCGACAGGCGTTTCAAACCACCCATAGGTTGTTGTACGTAGCGGATCGTTTTATCCACTTCGAAGTTGGTAGTCGTGTCTTTTTGTGTCGGCTGCGCATTCGCAGCTGCGCTGGCTGCTGCAGCAGCAGCTGCGGCGGCAGGGGTACCAGGAGCGGGTGGATTGGTTGCAGTCGATGGTGTGCCGTCCGCTGCCAGTGGTGGTGCTGTTAACGGTGCAGTCGCATTCGGTGCAGGCTGGTTGGTCAATGCGCCTGGTACACCTGACGCGCCATTGCCGTTACCGCGCGATTCGCTGGTTTGCAGGCTGCGTACGGTAGCGCTGTTAGGCACCTGATTCGGTTTGTAAATTTCTGCAGCCTGTTCGCTGGTAGAGAAGTCCACATCAGCGGTTGCTTCCGCACGGATATTATTCACACCGACGATAGGGGTGATGATGGATTCAATACGTTTGGTGATGCTTTGCTGCAGTTCCTGTACATATTTCAGTTGTGACGGATCCAGCGTATTGGAACCGGCAGGTTTGTTGGTTTCTGACAGCAGATTGCCGGATTGATCAACGATGGTGACGTTTTTCGGCGACAGCTCAGGTACGCTGCTGGCGACCAGATGGACGATGGCGCTGACTTGCTGTTGATCGAGCGCGCGACCCTGACGCAGGTTGAGCAAAACGGAAGCGGTTGGTTTTTGCTGGTCACGTACGAAGACCGACGCTTTTGGCATCGCCAGATGGACACGTGCGGCCTGCACTGCGCCTACTGATTGAATCGAGCGCGCCAGTTCGCCTTCGAGTGCACGCTGGAAGTTGACCTGTTCGAGGAATTGGGAAACGCCGAGCTTTTGGTTTTCCATCAGCTCGAAGCCGACGCCGCCACCTTTAGGCAAGCCTTCAGCCGCCAGTTTCAAACGGATTTCGTGGACTTTATCGGCCGGAACCAAGATGGCACCGCCGCCTTCAGCGAATTTGTAAGGAACGTTGGATGCCTGCAGTGACGACATGATGGCACCGCCGTCGCGATCTGAAAAATTGGAGAAAAGCACCTTGTATTCCGGCTTTTGGCTCCACAGCACCAGTGCGATCATGACGGCGATTACGGCTGCGCTACCCAACATCAGCAATACCTTGCGTCCGTTCGGCGACTTCGCCATATCCATGAAGGAGTTCTGCATATTAGGGGTGGCGTTTGCCTCGGCCGGAACGCCAGGTGGCAGACCGCCTTCGCCTGCTACGACTACTGCCATGATTGTGCTCCTGCGTGGCTATCGTCAAATCGGATTGGTGTATTCATCGCTGTTCTCGCTATTCAAGCTTTTTTCCGTAGCTTGAATTGTCGGGCTTGCGGGGAATTTCAATCTTTGGAATAGAGCAATATTTCTATGGCTTATCAGCCCGATCCAAATCAGGGTGCGTGATAACTTGTCGAGGTAGTTTGAACACCCTTGTGGGCAACAGATCAAGATCAGCTTAGGCAATTATAGTGCTTGCAAGCAACAAGATGGAGAGAATGATGAAAGTCGGTGGAATTGATTCAAGCGCGATAGACGCGATGGTGGCACAGCTCAGAGCCGCCGCAGCGCGCTCCCAGCCTGCGGTGAATCCGCTGGGCGGGATGGCGCAACCGGAAAAGACGGCGACCCGCGCCGACTTTTCACAGGCCCTGAAAGCGTCGCTCGATAATGTGGCCAGTGCGCAGAGCACCGCCAATCAGATGGGCGAGAAATTTTCGATGGGGGATGACAGCGTCAATCTGTCAGATGTAATGATTTCGATGCAAAAGGCGAGTATTTCATTCCAGGCAACGGTGCAAGTACGCAACAAGCTGGTATCGGCCTATCAGGAAATGATGAATATGCAGGTGTAAGCAAGAAACAAATAAGAAAACGGGGCTGTTCAGCCCCGGTATTTTTCCTGCAGCACCCACTTCAGATTATCTTCAGATGCCGCATTGCGCGGCATCGTCTTCCCGCAGTATCCAGCTCAGTACTTATCTGAACCTTGAACCGACCCGGATTTAGCCGAGTCCGGTCGCTTTGGCGTTTTGCTCGCGTTCTATTTTGGTGATGTATTTTTGCACCACGGCGAGGGTGCCGTTCGATGGACGTATGAATTCACAGCCGAGGCGATTGATGCTTTTGCCATTGGTCAGCGTCAGTTCCAGCACATTGCGGACTTGCAGTGTAACGGTGATGACACCGCTGCCGGGTAAATCAATCTTGCAATTATCATAAGTCTGGCCTATGGCCGTACCCAGCAGTTTCTTTTCGTCGACGATGGAGATCCCGCCGCCGCTGATGTTGTGCAGGGTAGTGGGGATTTCGGTCGTGACGCCTTCCCGGGTGTAAGGAACGATGCAGGACACCGGAGAAGTCAGTGGTGTCGGTACGCGATAAAACTCACGACGCTGCAAGCGTATGACGCTGGTCGGCAAATCGATCACGAAAGCTGGCAGGTTTTCGTAGACGCAGCTTTCGGCCGATGGTGCGGTGAACAGGATGCGGATATTTTCCAGCACGGTTTCAAATGACAGACGTTTACTGTCCAGCACCCGCTGGTTCATGATCGCGGTCGGTGCACAATCCAGCAGGACCGTGTCATTTGTTTCGTCTATGTTGAGAATGGATGTGACAATTGTGTCGGCACCGTGATTGATGACCATACGGACCAGCTGGTTGCGCTCGCCTATGCTGCGCAGCAAGGCAATAACTTCCCGGCGTGAGCGAACCCGGAACGGGTTCATGTCGTCATTTTCGTAGTCGCTTACAAGTGTCATTATTATTTCTTTAAAACCGTAGGTAATTCACCGGCACTAAAAATTGCAACTGGTCATGATACATTGCCGCCGCCTTGTTGGGCAGCCTCAACGCGATATAACCACGCCAGGAGTTCCGCCACCGCCCGGTACAGGGCAGGCGGGATATGCTCATCCAGCTCAACTTGCAATAGAAGTGCCACCAACTCTTTCGACTCATGGATGGCAACGCCATGTTCTCTGGCGCGTTCTATGATTTGTTCGGCAATTGCACCGCGCCCTTTCGCCACGACACGTGGCGCCGAGTCATTACTCTGGTAGGCAAGCGCAACGGCTTGCTGGGGCGGGGTGGGTTTGTCCATCCTGTTATCCCCCTTGCTTCACCAGGAATGATTCCAGCGGCGATCCTGCTGCACCCAGTGCATCGGCCAGTAACTCGCCATGCGTACGCAAGGCGCTGGCGGTTTCTGCACTGGGCGTATTAACCTGTATTTGTACCCGGTCTCCTACCAGTCTGATGGATGCGGATACTGCACCCAGCGTCGGCAGGGAAAACTTTACTGTGCTGTTCCAGACCGGCTCCGGTTCGGCCTGATCTTTGCCCTTTTGCGGCGTTTCGTCCTTGATTTCCCATTCCAGCGGTTGCCCGGGGAATAGTTCGCCTTGCCACATGATGCGGCGCTGCTCCAGTGCATCGAGTTGCAGGCTGATCAGCTTGACCGCTTCGGTGCCCGCTACTTCAGGCTGTTTGTTGCTAACAGGTGCTATCGCTTCCTGCAGGTCGGCGCTGCGTGCCAGTACTGCTGTTTTTTGTACATCTGCGGGTTGGGCACGCTCACCTGTCACCAGGCCACGCAGATTATTGACGAGGTGATTCAGCCCGTTACCGGTTTCTGGTTCCGATGCCGGTGTCGGTTGTGGCGTACCGAGGATCGAGGTAGCAACGCGCTTGGCTGGTGGCTCACGCAGCAAGTCTGCCGTCGGACGTGCGCCGAGTGCCCATTGCGCCACGTGCGACTCATAGAACAGACCGCTGAAGGCTATCGTGTTCTGTAGGGCTGCGGCGATTTGCGGAGCGGGTGCGCCAGGAGTACTCAGCACCGGAGCTTTTCCGACCAGGGTAGTTGGCATGCTGCCTTCTTGCGTCTGCTGCAGCATATTACCGATCAGACGTCCGGCGTTACTCAGTGAGATAGTCGCACCGGGATCAGGTTTGCCGAGCAGGAAAGTAGGGCGTGGCTGGACCGCCAGCAGTGTCAGATCCAAGGTGTCGCCCGCTTTGGTGCCGGGCGGCAGCACCATGTTGGCAGGCGCATTATTGATCTTGACGAGGAAATTGCCGTCAGCCAGGCGTGACAACACTTGCGCCTGGTATTCCTTGCCAAGCGTAAGCTGGATGAGCCGGTCTAGTGATTCCTGTTTGGCTTGTCCCAACGCCGTTGCCGGCGTGGTTGCCTCGATCAAGATTACGGGCCGGGTACCTGTGATATCGGCCCGTGGCAGCATAAGTTAGTCCGGATTAATTCGAACGGCCACCGGCACCATAGGCGTGATTGAGTTTGCGCTCAGTCCCGGTACTATTGATGAGCATGGATAGTTTGGCCATCCATGGTTCGGTGATGTTACGGATTTCACGGTCATCAGCCAGGATCTTTTTAATGATCTCTACCTTGCGTTCACGCTCTGCACCTGTCAATGCAACCGGTGCCTCACCGTTTTTCAGGATGCTTACCTGCGCCGCACAGCGTTGTTCGAGTGCCGTCAATTCTTCCCAATCACCGCTGCGTGCAGCAGCCAGCATCTGATCGGTTATGGTCGCAACGTTTTCGTACAGACAAATGATTTCTTGTTCGTTCATCATCGATCAGGCTTTCATTAAACGGGACATGTTAGGCGCGAGTGCATCGTAGGAGGATGCTTGTATTTGTCCTGGCAATCCGTTCACCGGTGCCGGTGCGGCGGATTGTGGAGCGATTTCTTCCCATGCACTTTTAATATCGTTGAGCAGGGTTTGTACTTCCTGGATGATGGCCGGGTCGTTATTCAGGTTTGCGAGTAACAGACGTCCGCCCATGTATTCATACAGCGCATCAAGGTTGATAGCGATTTCGCCGCCTACTGATTTGTCGAGGCTGGCACGCAGGCCGTTTTCGATAATCATGATGGCTTTGGAAATGGCCTTGCCTTTTTCCGGGATGTTCCCCGCCTGCATTTGCTGTAATGCATTGTTGAGTGCGATTTGCGCACCTTCAAACAGCATGATGATGAGTTTGTGCGGATTGGCAGCTATCACGCCAGTTTCCATGCCAACCTTGGCATAGGCGTTTGCTCCGCTTTGCGATGATCCAAACATTGATGTCTCCCGGAGTTCTACTTAGCTACTCGAGCTGGTATTCGCAGCAATCGCGGCGAGCTGTTGTGTCAGATAAGTTTGCGTAGCCTGCATGCTGGAAACCAGGGTATCCAAAGCAGTGAATTGTTTGCGATAACGCGCCTCAATTGCCGCGAGGCGGACCTTGAATGCATCCGCATCATCCGTCAGGCGTTTGATGTTGCTGTTGAGACTGTTGGTATTGCCGGCGATCAGGCCGTCACTACCGATGAAGCTATCGGTGAGTTTGCTCAGGCGATCCGCATAACCTTGCGAGAAGTCGATTTTGCCGCGGCTACCCAGGGTGCCGCCGATAACTTCTATCTTTAGCCCAGCTGCATCCGAGCCTTTGGCTGCCGTCAGGATCTGGCCGGAGCCGGTGGCCAGCATGCCGCCTATGGTGCCTTCTACGTCGACACCATTGGTACCGCTAGATACCGAACCAAGCAAGGTTGAGACTGGTGTCCCGGTTTCAGAGTTAATGCTGATTTTGGAAGCGGAGCCGTAACGATCCGATTGCAAATTCAGGAAGCCATTGCTGTCTATGGTTGCGGTTACTTTGGAACCTGCCTTCGAAATTTCGGAGGCGCCGTTGATGGCAGACTGCACCATCGCCGCGAGTTCTTTCGCGGTGTAGGTACCTTCAGTCAAATTGATCTTTGCGCTGACGCCATCGAGCGTGATGTTCATCTTCGTGTTGGGCGCAATGGTGGTGCTGCCGGCATTCAGATTGACCGTGCCGGTCATCTCGGCGCGAGTGGCCAGTTTGGTGACCGTGATGTCGTAGCTGCCAGCCTTGGTGGCCGAACTTGAAGCATTGAAATTGATCAGGCTGTCGGTAGCCTTACCGACCGTGGCAAACAGGCCAGCGATGTCGTTGTAATTGCTCTCCATTACTTTGCTGAGCTTGGCGGAATCAAGCGCAAGTGTGCCGTCGCGTTGTACCGTCACGCCGAGCTGCGGCAAGGACATATTTGTATTGCTCAATCCTTCCAGCGACGCCGACAATGTCTTGCTGAGCTGTTCCTGGATGGTACGAGCCGTCGAGTCACCAACCAGCAGGCCACCGGTCTTGGTGGTGGCATCGTATGCGGTCAGTTTTTTGATGGTGCCGGTGAGATCGTTGTACGCTTTGATAAAGGCCTTGACGCTGGTCTCCACCGCAGCCGTATCCTTGGCGATGCTCATCGTGGTGTTGCCGATTTTGGAAACATTCAAGGTCACACCTTGTATCGCTTCCTTGACTTCATTCGTCGGGCTGTCGACGAAGAAGCCATTGACCGTCAATTGGGTGTTTTGTCCTGCGCTGTTTTGTTTCAGCGATTGGGTGCCGGCCGGATCGTATCCGAGCAGACTTTGCAAAGCCGGGTCACCATCGACATCGATCTTCATGCTGGAAACCGCACCGGTTTTATTCGATGTGAAAACCAGGTGATCAGGTGCCGCGCTACCGTTGGAAACCAGGGTGGCGGTTACGCCGATATTGGCAGCATTGACTGCATCGCGTATGCCTTGCAGTGAGTTGTCGCCATTCTTGATGGTGACGGTGCCGGTCGCCTGTTTGGCGTCTTGCGTGAAGGTCGCGCCGCTATATACACCGTCGGTCAGGGTGCCGCCGCTAATGGTGCCGAACTGGAAGGTCAGCGTCGTCGTTGCGCCCGTGCCGATCAGCGCGGTTTTGCTGGTTTGTCCCGCGGTGGACAGGCTGTGCGCCTGCGCCAGTTGTGTGACATTGATCTGATAGTTGCCGGTTGCTGCCTTGGTGCTTGCAGTACCGCTCAGGATAGTTTTGTCCGCAACCGTGGTTTGCAGGTTTTCAAAGGTCGAGCTTTTCCCCAGCGATGACATCGCTGTCTGAAATGCGCTGAGTGCGCCACTGAGGGTGCCGTATGCTGTTAACTTGGCTTGATAGCTCGCTTCCTTTTGCGCCATCAATGTCAGAGGCTGGCTTTCAGCCGTCATGAGATTGGTCAATAAGGTGTCGAGGGGTAAACCGGAGCCAACGCCGATTGATGAAACGGCCATTTGCTTCTCCTGCTAGAGAAAAACCACAATATATAGGAAGGCAGACGAGGGTAAGCCCAAGGTAAGAGGGTGATTTACCCGTCTGTTTGATGCAATTTATGCTTTTTGCTTCACCAACAAACCTTGCAACTTATCCAAGGCTTTGGAAATTTCGATCGCTTCGAGCGACGGCATCTGGCGTATGACTTCCTTCGTCTGTTGATCAACTACCTTGACGATGGTGCGATTGCTGTCTGAGTCGACTGTAAATTCCAGGTTGGAAGATAAACCTTGCAGTGCTTTGTTGATGCTTTGTAGTGCCTGGCCGACCTGGCTTTGCGCGCTGGCGGCATCCGGTTGCTGGACAGCTCCGGTGGTGAGCACAGGGGAAGAGACTGCTTTGGCTGCGGGATTTACCGCGCTGCTGACTGGCGACGGTTGCGGATCGATACGTGTACCTGCCTTGGCGCTACTAGCAATTTGTCCGATATCCATAATTGACTCCTGTTGTAACGAATCCCCGGCTACCAAAATGCAGCCGGGGATTCATTTCTTACTACGCTGCTGACGGGCTAGGATTAGCCACGGAGCAGAGCGAGCACGCCGTTAGGCAGCGAGTTCGCTTGTGCCAACATTGCGGTACCAGCTTGTTGCAAGATTTGACCGCGTGTCAGGTTAGCTGTTTCCGAAGCGAAGTCAGCATCCAGGATACGGCTGCGAGCTGCGCTCAAGTTTTCGCTGGTGGTGCTGAGCGAAGAAACAACTGATGTGAAGCGGTTTTGCAACGCACCCAGCGAAGCGCGGGAGGAGCTGATGTTTGCCAGAGCGGAGTCAATGACTTGCAATGCATCGTTAGCGCCGCTTGGGATACCGTTGGTCAGCGTGGTGATGTCGATGCTAGCAACCGACGACAGTGCGCTCGAGTTAGCAGCTGCGGCGAGCACGGTACCTGCAGCCGATGTGCCGACTGTGAACGAACCCGATGAGTTGAATGCCAGCGAACCACCGACAGTTGCCGAGTCACCTGCTGCTGCAGCATTTGCTGCACCACGAACCAGAGCAACGCCTGCACCGCTAGCACCGGTCAATGTGGTCGTGTTGTTTGCGGTAAGGTTGTTGGTTACACCGATGTCATAGCCTTGCGCTTGTGTCAGCGAGATTTTACCCGTAGATGTATCGGCAATTGCGTTGATGCCGGTTACGCCGGATTGGGCATTGATCGCAGCAGCCAGGCCGCCGACGTCAGTTGCGGTTGCCATTGTTGCCGTAACAGTAACTGGGTTAGCTGAACCGTCAGCTTTTGGTGCGCCTTGGATCGTGAACGATTGGCTGCCTGCAGTGAAGGCCGACAGGGTAGCAGTAGTTGTTGCTGTTGCAGTTACACCGGTCGAACCCGAAGCTGCATTGACACCTTTAGCGATAGCATAAGCGCTTGCGCCAACAGCAGCAGCGTAGGTTGAGGTTGTACCGTTACCTTGAACGGTGAATGTTTGTACTGCTGTGCTATTCGCACCAATGGTACCAGCGACTGTACCTGCAGTAGCAGCGGTGCTTGTGCCATTGCTTTTGATCGCATTGTTACCGATAGCGGACGCTTGGGTGTTGCCGATCGAGAAGTTGATCGTTTGGTTAGCATTTGCGCCGACTTGGAATTGAGCGTTGCTCAGCGAGCCGTCCAGAACGTTTTGGCCGTTGAACTGGGTTGTGTTAGCAACACGGTTCAACTCTTGTTGCAGTTGGCCGACTTCTTCTTGCAGCGAAGCACGGTCAGATGCGGAGTTGGTGCCGTTGGCAGATTGAACTGCCAGGGTACGCATACGTTGCAGCAGGTCGGTTGCTGTTGCCAGACCACCCTCAGCTGTTTGCGTCATCGAGATGCCGTCGTTGGCGTTACGCGCTGCCTGGTTCAAGCCGTTGATCTGGCTGGTCATACGATCAGAAATTGCCAAGCCTGCAGCATCATCTTTTGCGCTGTTAATACGCAGACCTGAGGACAGGCGTTGCAGCGAAGTAGCGAGGGAAGATTGCGATGCGGTCAGGTTGCGTTGTGAATTCAGCGACGAGATGTTGGTATTAATGACTGCGGCCATGTTAATTCTCCTGTTGTAGTCCGATGGAAGTCCGACTGAAGCACTTCAACGTCTGCTGTGCGATTTATTGCATATGCAGCGTCGTTGTAAGTTTTATCGGACGGTTCCGGGAAAAGTTTAGTGAAAGACTGAAACTAATTTTTTCCCGGTCTCGCCCGAACTGCAGCCAGATATGTCCTTTGTCGGTCGCTATCTGGAAAATCTTTAAGAAAATAATGTGAGATTTAAAACAAATAAAAAGAGAAATCGCCCTTAATTTTTCCGAATTCCTGTCGAATGGGAAGTTGCCAAAAAGCACACTATCTGGCTTGTTTGAGCAGTCAGTCGCAGCAAAAAATAATTGCAAAATATTGTGAAAAAGTGACGGCGTGCCGAAGAATCAATAAAAAGCCCCGCATCTCTGCAGGGCTTTTATTGCTTAATTCGTCATTAAAGGCCGTTTTTACCGCCTCTGTTTAAGCTTATTGCGCCGGGATGACGCGATTTTTGCCGGCTTTTTTCGCTTCGTAGAGGGCGATGTCTGCACGTTTGATCATCGCGGCCTGGTCTTCCAGCTCTTTGCGCAGGGCAACGCCGGCACTGAAAGTCATCAGCAGGCGTGTGTGGTTGTGCATGAAAATCTGTTTGGTCAGCTCACGTTGTAGGCGCGTGATGGTCATGATAGCCTCCTCCATTGGGGTATCCGGCAGGACGATGAGGAACTCTTCGCCACCGAAACGGGCGATGACATCCATAGTGCGCAGCGTTTCCTTGATGACGCGGACCAAATGGATCAATGCTTCATCACCAGCGATGTGGCCATACTTGTCGTTGATCTGTTTGAAATCGTCCAGATCCAGCATAGCGATGCACAGTGGCGTTGCACGTCTGTCGGCACGTGCTATCTCGCGTTCCAGCACATCATCCAGGCCGCGGCGGTTGAGACTGCCGGTGAGCTGATCTTCACGCACCAGTTCGCTCATCTGTTCAAGTTGCTGTTCCAGATTATGTATGCGTGCTTCTGCATCTTCGACATCCTTGCGTGCTGCCAGTACGATGTCACGCGAGCGCAGCGCTTCGGTTTGCGCGATACGTGTTTCGCGTTTGACCTCGTCGAGGATTTTGCTCAGCTTGTTGATATCCGCAGTTTGTGTGAGTTCTTTTGAATACCGGTCAATTTGCTGGTGGTAGTTGCCGGTGCTATTGGCTATGTCTGCCAGACGATCGATAAATGTGTTGACCATGTTTTTGACGGAAACCTTGGCGTCGTTGATGCTGTTCTTCAACGTGCCTTGTTTGTAGATAACTTCTTTCAGACTGCGCATCACTTCATTGAGCGCAACGTCATTGATAGGCGCCGAAATCAAATCGCGTACTGCTTCAATCTGTCCGTGCATCCATGAGTCCTGCTCCAGCAGGCCGCCTATGTTTTCCAGCAGCAGGCGGAACAATCGCAACAGCATTTCCTGCTGCTGCGCCATGTCGCCGCTCTTGAGTTCGATCTTGAAGCAGAGTTGCTTGAGCTTGCCGGAGACTTCATTCAGGCTGGCTTCGGTTTTCGCATCCTTGATCGAGCGGCCGAGTGCCTCTGCCTCCGCGGCTAGCTCAGGGGCACCCTGCAAGAGGGAAGCCACTGCCAACGTCAGTGTGCGTGTAAGCAAATCGCGCAGGAGGGCAGGTTGTGGATCGTCAACCAGGGACAAACCGGCGCTGCTGGCAGCAACCGGGGCTGCCGCGGTATTGGCGGCACTATTGGTTTGTATCGCCAGCTGTGTCTGGTAATGCTTGACCAGTTGCGTCAGTCCCTTGCTGAAGTCTGGCCAGTACGAGGTGGAGGCGGCTTCTTCCAGGGTTTTGCCTATGATGGCGACACCGTCTGGTGCCGTCGATAAGGACGCGGCAAACTCGCTCAGGATTTCTTCCGGAGTGGGTTGCGGCGTATAACCAGCGATCTCGTCGTAAATGGCGCGATAAGCGTCCGGGGTCGGGGCTATTTTGCGGACGGCCAATTGGCGAAAGGCTTCTCGTGCGATTTCAGCAGGGTTTTGTGGCGGGGTGTCTCGCTTGTCTTGCATGAATGCACGCGCGTTTCTTTATTGTTGATGGACCGGATATCGGCCTGTTTCGCAATAATATAACTATGCAGACAAGTCTGATAAGGGGATTAAGCAGGCAAATGCTGACCACTTTGACGCTTTATCCAAAATGCAACAAAAACCGCCAAATGGCACGGCTTTCCTTGTCTTAAAGCTAAAGATTGTGAGCGCAGGCAGAGCAGGCGAGGTGGCAACTGATCAGTTGCGTAAATCAATCGACCAAATGATTTTTGATCGCGTAATGCGTCAGCTCCGCATTATGGCGAAGTTTCATTTTCTGCAATAAGCGTGAGCGATACATGCTGATGGTTTTGACTGACAGCACCAGTTCGGTGGCGATGTCACTGACGGTTTTGCCGGAAGCAATCATGGTCAGGGTCTGGTATTCGCGATCAGACAGGGTTTCATGCAGCGGTGTTTCGTGGTCGTCGCTGATCTGGTTGGCCAGCTCTTGTGCGAGCGCGGCGCTAATGTATTTACGGCCAGCGGCAACCTGGCGGATTGCATTTACCAGTTCGGCTGGTGCGCTTTGTTTATTCAGGTAGCCGGAGGCGCCGGCCTTGAGTGAGCGTATCGCGTATTGATCTTCGCGATGCATGGAGAGCATGAGAACGGCGGTCTTTGGGGATTCCTTCTTGACCTGCTTTAGTACTTCTATCCCGCTACGATCCGGCATCGAAATATCCAGCAACAGCACCTGACAAGTACCTTCACGGGTAAGCTTGATCGCTTCGATGCCGTTTTCGGCATGACCCGCTACAACGATATCTTTCGTGTCAGCAAGAATTTGCTTTAAACCCTCACGTACGATCGCATGATCGTCGGCAATCAAGACTTTAATTACGTTCTTCGTTGTCATTGTTATGCTTTATGGCTGTCTGGATAGCAGTGCCAGATTCGAGTTAACTATTTGTCTATATGTGACAAATTTTGGCGCAACAAGGTTCCTGACCGCCAAATTCTGTCGCTTAATGCCCAATATTATTCGTCTGGATATTGTCAGATACCGGCCTAGTGGGCAAAGGCAGGTTAATAGCAACGACTGTGCCACCTTTCGGCGCGGTGCTGACAGAAAGGCTGCCGCCTAATGCCACCGAACGCTCGACCATGCCACGTATACCAAATGATTTTGGTTTTGCGCGATCCGCCAGCTCTATGCCGCGTCCGTTATCGATAATCTCCAGCCGTACATACTGCGGCGTATGCATGAGCTGTACCGTTACCAGGCTGGCTTGCGCATGTTTGGCAATATTGGTCAGCGCTTCCTGGAAGATGCGGAACAACGCTGTCGCCTGATCCATATCCAGATCTATTTCCGCCTTGTTTGAAACAAATTCACATGGCATGCCCATTTGCTTCTCGAATTCCTTGCTTTGCCAGTCGATCGCAGCGACCAGGCCGAAATCGAGTATGCCGGGACGCAGGTCACCAGCGATGCGGTGCACGGTTTCTATCGTGCGGTCTACCAGTGACTCAACGTAGGCGGCTTTCTCATATAGCTCCGGAGATTTGGTCGGCAAGCGTCGTGTTAATAGCGCCAAAGCCATTTTGATCGCGGTCAGGTTGCCGCCGAGATCGTCATGTATCTCGCGGGCGATACGGGTGCGTTCTTGTTCTTTAACGGTATTGACGTGTGCCGACAGCTCAGCGAGCTGCGCGCGGGAACGGATGATTTCTTCCTGCTCGAGTTTGCTGGCGGTGATATTTGTCATGATGCCTTCCCACTGCACACTGTCATCATCCAGTGCACGCGGGGTGGCGCGCAGATTAATCCACTTGATGTCTTTCCATTCCTCGACCCAGATCCGGCCTTCCCAGTTCCAGTTGCTCATCTGCTCGGCAGAGATACGCATGGTGTCGCGGAATGAAGACATGTCCTGATGCAAAATCAAACCGGTAAACAGGGTCGGGTTGTCGCATAGTTTTTCTGAACTGATGCCCAGCAAGGCTTCGCAGCCATCGCTGACATAAGGGAAGGAGAACCTTCCATCCTTGCGGAGGCGGAACTGATAAACCAGGCCCGGTGTATTGGACACCATCGTACTCAGGCGCGCTTCGCTGGCGCGCAATGCCTTGTCTGATTTGTAGCGCGAACTGACATCATTGCCGATAGCGATGATGGCCGGTGTCGTGTCGGATGCCAGGTAGAACAACTGGAATTCGATCGGATAGCTGCTGCCATCCTTGCGTGTGTGCTGGGTACTGATGGAGACGGAGGTATTGCTGTCGTTTTGCAGATCTCGGATAAACTGCGCGTACGCTTCTTGCGTGACATCCCTGGCGATGCAGGTGGGCGACATCGCACTTAATTCATCGTGGTTGTATTGCAGGTTTTTGCATGCACTTGGATTGACGTACTCAAAGCGTAATGTGTTGTAGTTTAAAACGTAGATTTCGCTGGACGATCCTTGCAAGATCGTTGGCAACCACTCAGCATGCATCGTGTTAATGACAATTCCCTTTTGTTCAATATGTCTTTTGCTTGTAGCGCGGTGACCAGGCATCTCGTCTCCTGCAAGCTAAATGTTGGATGTTATTTCAACTGAAAACAACTGCGACGACTTTAGCATAAGTTATTCGTATTCATGCTCGTAGTTATTTACAGTTGTAGGGGCGGGCGTTGATGTCTGCGGCAATTTATTGATGGCCCTATATCGGCCCGTCTTGAGAAAGACGGCAGATTGGAGAACTGTCGAATGAGGGGTGCTACTTTGCGTGGAATGAGGAAAAATGCCTTTGTAGAATTATTTAGATAAAAAATTGCAATCAAGGCTTCCAATCTGAAATATAGTCATGCTATAATTTTTTCTTTCGCGGCTGTAGCTCAGCTGGATAGAGTACTTGGCTACGAACCAAGGGGTCGTGGGTTCGATTCCTGCCAGCCGCACCAGATATAAAGGGTCCATCGCAAGATGGACCCTTTTTTCTTTTCTGGATTCGATTTGCCTCGTGTGCGATACGGCTAAACAAAGGCTTCCTCCTGTCCTGTTTTGCAAAGCTAAAAAGCGAACGGTTTGCTAAGTCCGCACCTCATTGGTGGGCGGTGTAGAGCTCCCAATTCTTTCTATTCTCCAAATTTGTATCCATATCCTAAGTAATAGCGGATGGCGTCCTGCATCAGGTGGTTGGCTTGATCTCGTCGCTTGCATAGAAGTGCTTGTCGCATCGTCATGCGATGGGCGTTGCGGTAATTGGAATGCGTCCCGGCATGGTCCCGAATGGATGGATCGAACTTTTTAGCCGCAGGCACATGCTGTTCTCATCTTTGTTCGGGATTGAGGCGGACTGCTAACTAGGGTGCAGGCGGCTCCTTGTGGTCAGGCGCGAGCGGTTTCTGATTGTGCATGCTGGTCGTTAGTTTTCCGCCGCAGCACAAATTTTCGGGTTGATTGTATGTGCCCTGTGTAGGTCACAGCCGGTCGTTTTCAGACTTGGCAGCACCCGGAATAATTGCAAGCGCCTGTTAGACGTCGATATTTTTCAACATATTTGTAACATGGCAGATAGCTTTTAGCTGCTTATCTTGTCGAATTGCACTAAAATAGTGCGCTCTGTGAAAGATGCAGATTCAGCCTATTCCTTCACGTAGTAAAGCGACGCTATACATCAATTGCGATCGCAGACTGTGATCCGGTACTGAACCGGATGCGCACTTCCCCCATTTATTGTTAGGAGCAATTTTGACTCACGCCACCGTGGACGGCTTTCTTGCCATGGTCGCCAAGCGCGACCCTCATCAACCAGAATTTTTGCAAGCTGTTAAAGAGGTCATGCTCAGCTTGTGGCCTTTTATTGAAAAAAATCCGAAGTATGCAAAGGATGGTTTGCTGGAACGCCTGGTTGAGGCAGAACGCGTCATTCAGTTTCGTGTGTCATGGGTAGATGATCGTGGCCAGGTGCAGGTCAATCGTGCTTTCCGTATCCAGCACAGCTCGGCGATTGGTCCGTTCAAGGGCGGTATGCGTTTCCACCCATCGGTCAATCTGTCCATCCTGAAGTTCCTCGCATTCGAGCAAAGCTTTAAGAATGCATTGACGACCCTGCCTATGGGCGGCGGCAAGGGCGGTTCCGATTTCGATCCTAAGGGCAAGAGCGATGGCGAAGTGATGCGTTTCTGCCAGGCTTTGATGTTTGAACTGTATCGTCACCTTGGTTCGGATACCGATATTCCGGCTGGCGACATTGGCGTTGGCGCGCGTGAAGTTGGTTACATGGCTGGCATGATGAAGAAGCTGTCGAATGATACTTCGGCCGTTTTCACAGGTAAGAGCCTGGCCTACGGTGGCAGCCTGATGCGTCCTGAAGCGACCGGTTACGGCACAGTCTATTTTGCTGAAGAAATGCTGCGTCATAGCGGCAAGTCATTCGACGGCATGACAGTTTCGGTTTCCGGCTCCGGTAACGTCGCGCAGTTTGCAGTTGAAAAAGCGATGGAGCTGAATGCGAAAGTCGTGGCGATGTCCGACTCCGGCGGTACCGTTTACGATAAGGACGGCTTCAACGAAGAGAAGCTGGAAGCCATGAAAGAATTGAAGAACGTCAAACGCGGTCGTGTTGAAGAGTTCGCCAAACAATTCAAGTTGCAATACGAAGAGGGCAAGCGTCCTTGGCATATCCCGGTACAGATCGCCTTGCCTTGCGCAACGCAGAATGAGCTGGACGGTAACGATGCGGCAACCCTGATCAAGAACGGTGTTGTATGCGTAGCCGAAGGCGCCAACATGCCTTCGACGCTGGAAGCGGTTGATGCTTTCATCAATGCACGTATCCTGTACGCACCTGGCAAAGCCAGCAATGCAGGTGGTGTTGCTACTTCCGGTCTGGAAATGTCGCAGAATGCCTTGCGCCTGTCCTGGCACCACGCTGAAGTTGACGAGCGTTTGCATAGCATCATGAAAGAAATCCACGCCAACTGCGCACACCACGGCAAACGTGCTGATGGTTCTATCAACTATGTTGATGGCGCGAACATCGCTGGCTTCGTCAAGCTGGCAGACGCGATCCTGGCGCAGGGCGTTTATTAAGTAGTACTATTTGCTTAATACTTTGCTTCCTGGCATCAATCTGAACGCTTCCTTAACGGAAGCGTTTTTTTTTCTACGTGTTATCCCTCATCAACTAGCGTTGGTCGAGCATCCCAAACTGTGCCATTATGGGCGGATCGAATATCTGTCAGTCGGCGATCGAATATCTGTCGGGCAGCAAACGCCGAAAAGATCTATAATTGCTTCATTGATGAAATAAATGAGTCGAATGGATTTTGCTTGTAACTGGTTTCACCTGTCACTAGCGAGGTCACCTCAAACATGAAATCCCGTTCATCCTTTGTCTATATCTGGTTCGCCTTCCTGCTGCTGTTTTCGCAGCATGTTGCGTTCGCTGGTGCGCTGACATATGTACAACAAACGGCTTTCGACCATCAATGTACGCTCGAAGAGGGCGACTCCGCTGATGGTAATCTCTCCAAACACCTAGCATTAGACGAATTCGATGATGGCGCATCGTCGCTGTCGATCCAACCGTTTGTGCCACAGATGATCGTGGCCAAGCTCGAAGTCACTTTCGAGCAATTCCTCTCGGTAGCCGCGCTACCATATCGCTCCCGCGCACCTCCAGTCGTATAGCAGGCATTTGACGTAATGGCGTGCGCTGTTTCTATCCATGCGCGCACATCTGGCCGTGTTGGTCAACGTCATCAATCACACGAATAAGTCACAGATCGTCGATGGTCTTGACCCACATCGGAAACCTTACGTTTCCTTATTCGGATGCCTGCCGTCAAACAATTCATTCGAAACAAGCTGGTGGCCCGTTATGGCCAGACCGACTCTGTTTCAACGTTTATGACTTCTTGAGAGGTGGTTAGAAATGAGCAACAATCAAACAAGCACGGCTGTACAAGCCGGCACAGGTTACAAAAATCGCTGGATGCAACTCGTCATCGGTATCGTATGTATGGGTTTCGTGGCGAACTTGCAGTATGGCTGGACCTTGTTCGTAACACCGATGGACAATGCCCATCACTGGGGCAAGGCTGCGATTCAACTCGCATTCTCGATCTTTATCGTGACCGAAACATGGCTGGTACCTATCGAAGGTTACCTGGTCGATAAATTCGGTCCTCGTCCTGTTGTTGCCGGTGGTGCAATCTGTGCTGGCCTGGGCTGGATCATCTACAGCTTCGCTTCGTCGCTGCCTATGCTGTACGCAGGTGCAGTTGTGTCGGGTATCGGCGCTGGTTGCGTCTACGGTACTTGCGTTGGTAATGCGTTGAAATGGTTCCCGGACCGTCGTGGTCTGGCAGCTGGTTTGACCGCTGCCGGTTTCGGTGCTGGTGCTGCGATCACAGTGATTCCTATCGCTAACATGATCCAATCGGCTGGCTACGAAAAAACCTTTTTCACCTTCGGTATCATCCAAGGCGTAAGTATCTTCATCCTGTCGATGTTGCTGGTAAAACCAGTTGCACCTAAAGCCGCATTGGCTAAAGCCGGTTCCGCTACCAAGGTTGATTACACCACCAAGCAAATGCTGAAATCGCCAGTATTCTGGGTTCTGTACCTGATGTTCGTACTGGTTGCTTCCGGTGGCTTGATGGCAACTGCGCAATTGGGTCCTATCGCTAACGACTACGGCCTTGCTTCGCTGCCAGTTACCCTGTTCGGCGTTACCTTGCCACTGTTGACCATGACCTTGTCGATCGACAACGTTGCCAACGGCATCACCCGTCCACTGTGTGGTTTCATCTCCGACAAAATCGGTCGTGAAAACACCATGTTCATCGTCTTCATCGGCGAAGGCCTGGCACTGTTGGGCTTGATGACCTGGGGCCACAATATGTACGCGTTCATGTTCTTCGCAGCTTTGATCTTCCTGTTCTGGGGTGAAATCTTCTCGATTTTCCCAGCAATCTGCGCTGACATCTTCGGTAGCAAATTTGCTGCTGGTAACTCGGGTACCCTGTACACCGCTAAAGGTACCGCTGCTTTGTTGGTGCCACTGGCATCGGTACTGGCTGCTGGTGGTGGCTGGAGCCGCGTATTCGTGGTTGCAGCAATCATCACAATCTTCGCTGGCTTGTCGGCAAAACTGATCCTGAGCCCTATGCGTAAAAACATGCAGGCTAAAGAAGCAGCATTGCAAGCTTCGTCGGAAGACAAGCGCGTTACAGCTTAATCGGCTGGTAGTGAATTCTCAGGGCTTGCGCGCCGCCATGATCGTGGCGCCAGGCTCCTGAAGCAGCGCTCCCTGTGAGGAGGGCGATAAAAAAGGCTGATGCCATAAGCATCAGCCTTTTTGTGTTTACGGACGTTTATTGCAAATTTGCCGTTGTTTTACATGCGCCCGAAGCCAAACATGCCATCCCGCTCAAAACGCATATCCTGCGCGTTTTGCATCATCTTGACTACGCCGTTATTGTCGAAATGCACATGCATCACGGAGTTCCAGACGCCAGCTTCCTTGTATGGATAGCTCCAGACTTCAAGTTGCAACCTGGAGAGGTAGGAAGTTTCCGAGGGGTGGCCTATGGTACGCAGCACATCATTCTTGATCGCGATGCCGGGTTTGATGGTGGCGAATTTTTCTACTGTTAACACTTGTTCATAGGAAACCAGCCTGCCGCTGCGGTCAAAGCGCGCCATATTGGTGGCCTGGCCCCACGGGTTGCGCGTATACTCCAGCAAATACCCGTTTTTATCCTCGATCCGGGAGGTGGGTTGTCCCAGCTTGGAGATGACTGAAGCCTCGGGTTCGCCGATGTTGATAGGTGGTGGCATGAAGCTGGCGCAAGCGCCCAGCATCAGGAGTAATCCCCCCAAGATTGCTTTTTGACCATATTTCATGCTGTTTTCCTCAAATAAATACGCTAAGTGTTTGAATCGGCTAGGTCTTTCCGTTATACTGCGGGGCTGGTTAATTCGACCAGTTTTTTTAATCGTTGTTCACGGTGTGTGGGGTTCAGACTCTATGCATCGCATGTGAAAGGTAGTTTTTATGTCTCTCGAAAAAGCAAGCAAGGCAGCTATTGTTGCCGATAACGCCCGCGGTCAAAACGACACCGGATCGCCGGAAGTTCAAGTCGCATTGTTGACAGCTCGTATCAACGAACTCAACAGCCACTTCAAAGCACACACTAAAGATCATCATTCCCGTCGTGGTTTGATCATGATGGTTAATCGTCGTAAGAGCCTGTTGTCCTACCTCAAAGGTAAAGACGCTACTCGTTACCGCGATCTGATTGTAAAGCTCGGTCTGCGCAAGTAATTTCGTTGCGCTATTTTATCCGGCTTTCATAGATAAAAATGCCTGCGTCAGTTCTCTGATGCGGGCATTTTGTCTTTTGGTGGTTTGTACTTGTTTGTAATGTAGTTAGTAATAAAAACAATCGTTCATACTGCTCGATTGTTTGTGGTGAGGTGTACGACAGCGCCTGAAAATCTGTCGGTAAAATTAGAAAGGAACACCGTGTTTAATAAAGTCACTAAAACCTTCCAGTATGGCCAACATCAGGTCACGCTTGAAACCGGCGAAATCGCCCGTCAAGCATCTGGCGCCGTACTCGTCTCGATTGAAGACACCGTTGTACTGGCTACTGTAGTGGCAAAAAAAGATGCCAAGCCAGGTCAGGACTTCTTCCCGTTGACCGTTGACTACGTAGAAAAAGCCTACGCTGCTGGCCGTATCCCGGGCGGTTTCTTCAAGCGTGAAGGCCGTCCTTCCGAAAAAGAAACACTGACATCGCGCCTGATCGATCGTCCGATTCGTCCGCTGTTCCCGGAAGGTTATTTGAACGAAGTTCAGATCATCATTCACGTACTGTCGGTCAATCCTGAGATTGATCCGGACATCGCTTCCATGATCGGCGCTTCGGCTGCATTGTGCGTAGCTGGTATCCCGTTTGCAGGTCCTCTGGGTGCGGCTCGCGTTGGTTACATCGATGGTCAATACATCCTGAATCCGACTGCAACACAACTGAAAACATCGCAGATGGATCTGGTTGTTGCCGGCACTGAAACAGCAGTGTTGATGGTTGAGTCCGAAGCGCAGCAATTGTCGGAAGAAGTCATGTTGGGCGCGGTTGTTTATGGCCACGATCAAATGAAAGCAGTCATCGACGCGATTCACGATTTGGTGCGTGATGGCGGCAAGCCAGAAGTGCAATGGGCGCCTCCGGCAAAGAACGAAGCGCTGATCGCACGCGTAACTCATTTCGCAGAAGCGAAACTGCGCGCTGCATACCAAACCAAAGACAAGCAAGCACGTACCACCAAGCTGAAAGATGCATTTGCTGAAGTGAACAACGAGTTGGCGGCAGAAGCTGCTTCCATCGGCGCTGCGGCACCTGACGCAGCTGAAGTCGGCAACATTCTGTTTGATCTGGAAGCAAAAATTGTACGTTCGCAGATCCTCGAAGGCGAACCACGCATCGACGGTCGTGATACCCGTACCGTACGTCCTATCAGCATCCGTACTGGCGTATTGCCACGTACCCACGGTTCGGCATTGTTCACCCGCGGTGAAACACAGGCTCTGGTTATCGCAACCCTGGGTACCGCACGTGACGAGCAAAAGATCGATGCATTGATGGGTGAGTACTCGGATCGCTTCATGCTGCACTACAACATGCCTCCGTTCGCAACTGGCGAAACCGGCCGTGTCGGTACACCTAAGCGCCGTGAAATCGGCCATGGTCGTCTGGCCAAGCGTGCACTGGTTGCTGCCTTGCCAGCGCCGGAAGAGTTTAGCTACTCGGTACGTCTGGTATCGGAAATCACCGAATCCAACGGTTCGTCGTCGATGGCTTCGGTCTGCGGCGGCTGCCTGGCGCTGATAGACGCTGGCGTGCCTATGCAATCGCACGTTGCCGGTATCGCTATGGGCCTGATCAAGGAAGGCAGCAAATTTGCTGTTCTGTCCGACATCCTGGGTGATGAAGATCACCTCGGAGATATGGACTTCAAAGTGGCTGGTACCGCTAACGGCATCACCGCTTTGCAAATGGATATCAAGATCCAGGGCATCACCAAGGAAATCATGCAAGTCGCTTTGGCGCAAGCTAAAGAAGGCCGCGTGCACATCCTCGGCGAAATGGAAAAAGCGGTACCTAGCGGTGTTGCTGGCGAGTTGTCCGATTTCGCGCCACGCCTGATCACCATCAAGATCAATCCAGAAAAAATCCGTGACGTCATCGGCAAGGGCGGTGCAGTTATTCGTGCATTGACCGAAGAAACCGGTACCCAAATCGATATCAGCGATGAAGGCGTGGTCACCATTGCATCGGTAGATGCAGCTGCTGGTCAGGAAGCCAAACGTCGTATCGAAGAGCTGACCGCTTCGGTTGAAGTCGGCAAGATCTACGAAGGTACAGTTCTGAAATTGCTGGATTTCGGTGCCATCGTGCAAGTAATCCCAGGTAAAGATGGTCTGTTGCACATCAGCCAGATTGCCAACGAGCGCGTCAATGCAGTTGCTGATTACTTGCAAGAAGGTCAGCAAGTACGCGTTAAAGTTCTGGAAACAGACGACCGTGGTCGCCTGAAGCTGTCGATGAAAGCAGCGGTTGCGGAAGAGAATCCGGAACCAGCGGCAACACAAGAGTAATCGACTCCTGACATACCAGATGGTTAAAAACCGCCCACCGCGCAAGCTGTGGGCGGTTTTTCATTCTGTCAGAGTGGTATGACGTTTGACCATGCTCGCTGCAAGGGGATAGAATAGCGGGTTATTGAAATTATGGGTCTTATATGCGCCGCAAACTCGTCGCTGGCAATTGGAAAATGAATGGCAGCCTGGCTGCCAATGCGCTATTGCTGACGGAGATTGAAAGCGGATTAAAAAGCAATATGAGCAGCGCAACTTGTGATGTTGCTGTCTGTGTCCCAGCTCCTTATTTTGCGCAGTGCCAAGGCTTGTTAAATGGCTCTGCGATCACCCTCGGTGCGCAGGATGTCTCCGCCCACGAAGCAGGTGCATATACCGGTGAAGTATCGACCAGCATGCTGCAGGAATTCGAGTGCCGTTATGTAATCGTTGGCCACTCGGAACGTCGTGCCTATTTCGCCGAATCAAATGAATTGATCGCACAAAAAACTGTGCGTGCACTGCAAGCAGGTTTGACTCCTATCGTCTGCGTTGGTGAAACGCTGGCGCAACGCGAAGCAGGGCAGACCGATAGCGTGGTTGCAGAACAACTGAATGTCGTGTTGGCAGCGATTGCTGTAAGCGATCTGGCAAAGATTGTTGTAGCATACGAGCCGGTTTGGGCAATAGGTACCGGTAAGACAGCAACGCCAGCGATGGCGCAGGAAGTGCATGCGATGTTGCGCAAGCAGCTGCAGGTCAAGAATGCCGAAGCCGCAGCACAAGTCAGAATTCTGTACGGCGGCAGCATGAAGCCGGACAACGCGAAAGAATTGCTTGCCATGTCAGATATCGATGGCGGTTTGATCGGTGGGGCAGCATTGAAGTCGGTAGACTTTCTCGCCATCATCCAAGCGGCTTGAGTTGCAACAGATTTATTACGAATTACCTCAATACTGGAACTTAAATGAATAGCTTTCACACCATCATCGTCGTTGTTCAGGTTTTGTCTGCGTTGACGATTATCGGCCTCGTATTATTGCAGCATGGTAAAGGCGCTGACATGGGCGCATCGTTTGGTTCGGGTGCTTCGGGCAGCTTGTTTGGTGCGACCGGATCGTCCAACTTCCTTTCCAAATTTACCGGTGTTGCCGCGATCATATTTTTCTCTGCAACATTGGGTCTGGCATTCATCGGTAACAAGCCATCTACACCAAGCGCTGGTGTGATGGAAAACCTGCCAGCTTCAGCTGTTCCTGGCGCTGCTGCACCTGCACAAAATGCGCCTGCTGCTGCACCTGAAACACCAGTTGCGCCGAGTGGAACTGGTCAATCAAATCAGATTCCAAAATAAGCGTGTTTTATTCGCTGTTTGTTCTTGTTTTAATGCAATTGCGCATTGAACAAATGTGTCAAGGCGGGTTAGAATAGAAGTCTTGCCGACGTGGTGAAATTGGTAGACACGCTATCTTGAGGGGGTAGTGGCGAAAGCTGTGCGAGTTCGAGTCTCGCCGTCGGCACCAACAAAAATTCTAAGCCAGCAAGGGGGCATACCTAAGCTGGCTTTTTATCGACAAAACTGTCGTTTGATTTAACGGATTATTTTGCAAGCCAATTAATCGTTCAACATACTGCGCTAATCGTGAACCTCGAAAACTATTTCCCCGTATTGCTTTTTATTCTGGTCGGTATCGGCGTTGGTGTCGTACCACAAGTGTTGGGTCGTGTTCTGGCTCCGCATAATCCGGATGCACAAAAACTGTCCCCTTACGAATGCGGTTTTGAAGCGTTTGAAGATGCACGTATGAAGTTCGACGTGCGCTACTACCTCGTCGCGATTCTGTTCATTCTGTTCGATCTCGAAGTTGCGTTCCTGGTGCCTTGGGCAGTAGCAATGCGCGAAGTAGGGATGCTGGGATTTTGGTCAATGATGATTTTCCTTGGAGTGCTGACCATCGGTCTGGTGTTCGAATGGAAAAAAGGCGCGCTGGATTGGGAGTAAGTCATGGCAATTGAAGGCGTATTGAACGAAGGTTTCGTAACCACCACAGCTGACAAGCTGATCAACTGGACACGCACAGGCTCGATGTGGCCTATGACATTCGGTTTGGCATGCTGCGCAGTTGAAATGATGCACGCAGGTGCTTCGCGTTACGATCTGGATCGTTTCGGTGTTGTGTTCCGTCCATCCCCACGTCAATCCGACGTGATGATCGTGGCAGGCACACTGTGCAACAAGATGGCACCTGCATTGCGCAAGGTGTATGACCAGATGGCTGAGCCGCGTTGGGTTATCTCGATGGGTTCCTGTGCCAATGGTGGCGGTTACTACCATTATTCGTATTCTGTTGTGCGCGGCTGTGATCGTATCGTTCCAGTCGATGTCTATGTTCCTGGTTGTCCTCCAACCGCTGAAGCGTTGTTGTACGGGATCATGCAGTTGCAAAACAAGATCCGTCGTACCAACACGATTGCTCGCTAAGGCTGGTTTTTAAATGACGATCAAACTTGAACTCCTTGAAGCCGCTCTGCGCAATGCGCTCGGCGACCAACTTCAAAGCCTGACTCAGGCATTGGGCGAAGTCACCATTGTTGTTAAGTCGCATGACTATGCGTCTGCAATGCGTGTACTGCGTGACCACGCTGACCTGCGCTTTGAAGAAATGATTGATTTGTGCGGTGTCGATTACTCGACATATGGTGATGGTTTGTGGGAAGGCCCGCGCTTCGCTGTGGTTTCGCACTTGCTGTCGATCAAGCATAACTGGCGTGTTCGCGTACGTGTATTCGCCGCTGACGACGAAATGCCGGTAGTCGCATCAATGATCGATATCTGGCCTTCGGCTAACTGGTATGAACGTGAAGCTTTCGACTTCTACGGCATCCTGTTTGAAGGCCACAACGATTTGCGTCGTATCCTGACTGACTACGGTTTCATCGGTCACCCATTCCGCAAAGATTTCCCAGTCTCTGGCTATGTTGAAATGCGTTACGATCCGGAACAAAAACGCGTCATTTATCAACCTGTAACGATAGACCCGCGCGAAAATGTGCCGCGCGTCATTCGTGAAGAACAATACGGGGCGAAATAATGGCCGAAATTAAGAACTACACCCTCAACTTTGGTCCTCAGCATCCTGCCGCGCACGGTGTGTTGCGTCTGGTTCTGGAGCTCGACGGCGAAGTTATCCAGCGTGCTGATCCGCATATCGGCCTGTTGCACCGTGCGACAGAAAAGCTGGCTGAGCAAAAAACCTATCTGCAATCCGTGCCTTACATGGATCGCCTCGATTACGTCTCGATGATGTGTAACGAGCACGCGTATGTGATGGCTATCGAAAAGATGCTGAACATCGAAGTGCCGCTGCGTGCACAGTACATCCGCGTGATGTTCGATGAAATCACCCGTATCCTGAATCACCTGATGTGGCTCGGCGCGCATGCGCTGGACGTTGGTGCGATGGGCGTGTTCCTGTACGCATTCCGCGAACGTGAAGACCTGATGGACTGCTACGAAGCAGTGTCGGGTGCACGTATGCATGCTGCTTACTACCGTCCAGGTGGCGTATATCGCGATCTGCCGGATGCCATGCCGCAACATAAGGCGTCGATCATCCGCAATGCAAAAGCGATCAGCCAGTTGAACGAAAACCGTCAAGGTTCCTTGCTCGACTTCATCGAAGACTTCACCAATCGTTTCCCGACCTATGTCGACGAATACGAAACACTGTTGACCGATAACCGTATCTGGAAACAGCGTCTGGTCGGTATCGGTGTTGTGTCGCCAGAGCGTGCAATGGCCATGGGCTTCACCGGCGCGATGCTGCGTGGTTCGGGCGTTGAGTGGGATCTGCGCAAGAAACAACCATACGAAGTGTATGACCTGATGGACTTCGACGTTCCAGTCGGCACCAACGGCGATTGCTATGATCGTTATCTGGTACGCGTTGAAGAAATGCGTCAGTCGAACCGCATCATCAAGCAATGCGTGGAATGGCTGCGTAACAACCCGGGTCCTGTGATGACGAACAACCACAAGGTTGCGCCGCCATCGCGCGTCGGCATGAAGTCGAACATGGAAGATTTGATTCACCACTTCAAACTGTTCACTGAAGGCTTTCACGTGCCGACAGGTGAGGCATATGCAGCGGTGGAACATCCGAAGGGTGAGTTTGGCGTGTATCTGATTTCGGATGGCGCGAACAAGCCATATCGCATGAAAATCCGCGCACCGGGCTTCCCGCATTTGCAAGGCCTGGATGAAATGGCCAAGGGCCACATGATTGCCGATGCAGTAACCATCATCGGCACACAAGATATTGTGTTTGGTGAGATTGACCGCTAATCGCGGCTCAATATTTGAGGCATAGACATGCTGTTATCAGAGCAAACGTATAAAAAAATCGACCGCGAGGTCGCCAAGTTCCCTCCGGACCAGAAGCAGTCCGCCGTGATGGCTGCGCTGCAGATCGCCCAGGATGAAACCCGTTGGCTGCCGCCTGAAGTCATGCAAGATATTGCAGACTACCTGGGCATGCCTGCGATCGCGGTGCAAGAAGTTGCGACCTTCTACAACATGTACAACACCAAGCCGGTCGGCAAGTACAAGATCTCGGTGTGTACAAATCTGCCATGCCAATTGTCTGGCGGCGAGAAGGCTGCGCATTACCTGAAACATAAACTCGGTATCGATTATCGCGAAACCACGGATGATGACCTGTTCACCCTGGTTGAAGGCGAATGCATGGGCGCGTGCGGTGATGCGCCTGTGATGCTGGTCAATAACAAGCGTATGTGCAGCTTTATGTCGGATGACAAAATCGACGCCCTGGTAGAGGAATTGAAGAAATGACCAGTCTGCATAATCGTCATATCAAGCCATTGATTTTCGCTGGCCTCACCGGTGATAACTGGGGCCTGGAAGAGTATGTCAAGCGCGGTGGCTACGCTTCGTTGAAGCGCATCCTGAGCGAAGGCATGACCCCTGACCAGGTCATCGCTGAAGTCAAAGCATCGACCCTGCGTGGTCGCGGTGGTGCGGGCTTCCCTAGCGGCCTGAAGTGGAGCTTCATGCCTAAGAATTTCGCGGGCCAAAAATATCTGGTCTGTAATTCAGATGAGGGCGAACCAGGTACTTTCAAGGATCGTGACATTCTTCGTTACAATCCGCATTCCGTGATCGAAGGCATGACCATTGCTGCTTATGCGATGGGTGTCAGCGTTGGTTACAACTACATCCACGGCGAAATTTTCGCTGAGTACGATCGTTTCGAAGAAGCGCTGGAGCAAGCACGCGCAGCTGGCTTCCTGGGCGATAACATTCTGGGTTCGACACACAGCTTCCAACTCCATGCATTCCATGGCTTTGGTGCGTACATCTGCGGTGAAGAAACTGCCTTGCTGGAATCGCTGGAAGGCAAAAAAGGCCAGCCACGCTTCAAGCCGCCTTTCCCTGCAAGCTACGGTCTGTACGGCAAGCCAACCACGATCAACAACACTGAAACATTTGCTGCAGTACCGTTCATCTTCCAGGTGGGCGCTGAAGCATATGCAGCATTGGGCAAACCGAACAACGGCGGCACCAAGATTTTCTCGGTATCCGGCGACGTCGAGCGTCCAGGCAACTACGAAATCCCATTGGGTACACCGTTTGCTGAATTGCTGGAGCTCGCCGGTGGCGTGCGCGGCGGTAAAAAGCTCAAGGCTGTGATCCCTGGTGGTTCGTCGGTGCCGGTAGTGAAGGGCGACCTGATGATGGCTACCGATATGGATTATGATTCGGTCGCGAAAGCAGGTTCGATGCTGGGTTCGGGTGCTGTCATCGTGATGGATGAAACACGTTGCATGGTCAAAGCGCTGTTGCGACTGTCTTACTTCTACTTTGAAGAGTCCTGCGGTCAGTGCACACCTTGCCGCGAAGGTACTGGTTGGTTGTATCGCATGGTGCATCGTATCGAGAACGGTCAAGGCCGTCCGGAAGATATCGATATGCTGAATTCGGTCGCCGACAATATTCAGGGTCGTACCATCTGCGCACTTGGTGATGCAGCTGCGATGCCTGTACGCGCAATGATTCAGCAGTTCCGTGAAGAATTTGTATATCACATTGAGCATAAACATTGCTTGGTGCCCGCTTACATTTAGCCGATCACTTCGTTTAGCAGCACAAACCTAGTGAGAACACTGAAGTCAACAAAAGCAAAGCCATGGTTGAAATCGAAATAGACGGTAAAAAAGTCGAAGTGAAAGAAGGCAGCATGGTGATGGACGCTGCCAATAAGCTTGGCACTTACATCCCACACTTTTGTTACCACAAAAAATTGTCCATCGCGGCGAACTGCCGTATGTGCCTGGTAGAGGTTGAAAAAGCACCTAAGCCATTGCCAGCCTGTGCGACTCCTGTCGCCCAAGGCATGATCGTCCGCTCCAATAGCGAGAAGGCCGTCAAAGCGCAAAAAGGCGTGATGGAATTCCTCCTGATTAATCACCCGCTCGATTGCCCTATCTGCGATCAAGGTGGCGAATGCCAATTGCAGGATCTGGCAGTCGGCTACGGCGACTCTTCTTCGCGTTACGAAGAAGAAAAACGCGTAGTAGCGCCGAAAGATGTCGGCCCGCTGATCTCGATGAAAGAGATGAGCCGTTGCATCCACTGCACACGCTGCGTCCGTTTCGGCCAGGAAGTTGCAGGCGTGATGGAATTCGGTATGTTGAATCGCGGTGAGCACGCAGAAATCACTTCCTTCGTTGGCAAAACTGTAGACTCCGAATTGTCGGGCAACATGATCGATCTGTGCCCGGTCGGCGCGTTGACATCGAAGCCGTTCCGCTACAGCGCCCGTACCTGGGAATTGTCGCGTCGCAAATCAGTCAGCCCACACGATAGCCTCGGTGCAAACCTGATCGTGCAAGTTAAAGCTGGCAAAGTCATGCGCGTGCTGCCGTTGGAAAACGACGACGTCAATGAATGCTGGATTTCGGATAAGGATCGCTTCGCCTATGAAGGCTTGAACAGCGAAGACCGTCTGACCAGCCCGATGATCAAGCAAGACGGCAAATGGCAGGAAACTGACTGGCAAACCGCCCTGGAATACGTTGCGCACGGTCTGCGTAACATCAAGCACGAACACGGTGCTGACTCCATCGCTGCGTTGGCTACGCCGTACTCGACACTGGAAGAAATGTCGCTGTTGCAAAAACTGGTGCGTGGCATCGGTTCGGAAAACATCGACTTCCGCCTGCGCCAATCCGACTTCTCGCTGGATGCTGGTGTTACTCCTTGGCTCGGCATGTCGATCGCAGAGTTCGGTGCATTGAAACGTGCATTCGTCATCGGTTCCTTCCTGCGCAAAGATCACCCATTGCTGGCAGCGCGTCTGCGCCAGGCAGTGAAGCAGGGCGCCAGCGTCAGCATCTTGCACGCAAGCGACGACGACCTGTTGATGCCAGTTGCAAACAAAATGATCAAGGCACCGTCGGATTGGTTGTCGGCCCTGAGCGAAGTCGTTGCTGCCGTGGCACAAGCCAAAGGCATCTCGGCACCAGCCGGTTTCGACGCGATCCAGCCTTCGGCTGAAGCGAAACAAATCGCAGCCAGCCTGTTGTCCGGTGAGCCTAAGGCAGTCTTGTTGGGTAATGCAGTATTGCAGCACCCACAGGCAGCGAAATTGCACGCAGCAGCACAATGGATTGCACAAAACACCGAAGCCAAGTTCGGCTTCCTGACCGAAGCAGCCAACAGCGTTGGTGGCTATCTGGTCAATGCAGTTCCAGGTGCCAACGGTGCTAACGCAGCGCAAGCATTTGCGCAGCCACGTAAAGCATACGTTTTGCTGAACGCAGAACCAGAACTCGACAGCTTCAACCCGCAAGTAGCACGTGCTGCGTTGAACCAGGCTGAAATGGTTGTTGTGATGTCTGCATACAAGCACGGCAATGATTTTGCTGACGTCTTGTTGCCGATCGCACCGTTCTCCGAAACCTCGGGTACTTTCGTCAACTGCGAAGGTCGTGCACAAAGCTTCAACGGTACCGTCAAGCCTCTGGGCGACACACGTCCGGCATGGAAAGTATTGCGCGTACTCGGTAACCTGCTGGAACTGAGCGGTTTCGACTACGAAACATCGGAAGCTATCCGCAATGAAATCATCGGTGCGAACGCTCCTGCAGATGCAAACCTGGTACCACGTCTGAACAACCTCGGCAAAGCAGCGCCGCAGGCAGAAGTCGCTGCAGCTGGCTTGCAACTGGAACGCGTTGCTGATGTATCGATTTACGCAACTGACGCGATCGTACGTCGCTCGCTGCCTCTGCAACAGACCAACGACGGTGCTGCACCTAAGGCATGGTTGTCGGCTGATCTGGCAGGCAAGCTCGGCGTCGCGGCTGGTGATCAGGTCAAGGTAACGCAAGGTGCGGGTAGTGCAGTGCTGGTTGCCGCCATCGATGCGAAGTTGCCGGTTAATGTGGTGCGCGTAGCGGCAGGACATCAGTCCACAGCCGGTCTGGGCGCGATGTTTGGTTCTATCAGCGTGGAGAAAGCGTAATGGATCAATTGTTTGCATCCATCCACGCGACGGGTCAATCTTTCCTTGGATACTATTGGCCGTTAGTTTGGAATCTGGTCAAAATTATTGCAGTTGTCGCGCCATTGATGGGTGCCGTAGCTTATTTGACTTTGTGGGAACGTAAGGTCATCGGCTGGATGCACGTGCGTCATGGCCCCAACCGTACCGGTCCTGCAGGTTTGCTGCAACCGATCGCCGACGGCGTCAAACTCTTGCTGAAAGAGATTGTTGTTCCGGCCAAGTCGAGCAAAGCTTTGTTCGTCATTGCTCCTATCATGACTATCATGCCGGCACTGGCCGCATGGGCTGTGATTCCGTTCGGACCAGAAACCGTATTGGCCGACGTCAATGCAGGTTTGCTGTTCGTGATGGCGATTACTTCGCTGGAAGTATATGGCGTGATCGTCGCAGGCTGGGCATCGAACTCCAAGTACGCTTTCCTCGGTGCGATGCGTGCATCGGCACAAATGATTTCGTATGAAATCGCGATGGGCTTCGTGTTGGTGATCATCCTGATGGTTACCGGCAGCATGAACCTGACGACTATCGTGAACTCGCAAAACACTGGTCGCTTTGCCGAGATGGGCCTGACTTTCCTGTCGTGGAACTGGTTGCCATTGCTGCCTATGTTCTTCATCTACATTATCTCGGGTACGGCTGAACTGAACCGCCATCCGTTTGACGTGGTTGAGGGCGAATCGGAAATCGTTGCCGGTCACATGGTTGAATACTCAGGTATGTCGTTCGCGATGTTCTTCCTGGCTGAATACGCCAACATGTGGTTGATCTCGATCATGGCTACCCTGATGTTCCTGGGCGGCTGGACATCGCCGATCGATATGGCGCCGTTCACCTGGGTACCAGGCTGGATCTGGTTGGGTCTGAAGACCTTGATGGTCGTAACCATGTTTATCTGGTTCCGTGCATCGTTCCCACGCTATCGCTACGATCAAATCATGCGTTTGGGTTGGAAAGTGTTTATCCCACTGACACTCGTTTATCTGTTGATCGTCGCGATCTGGATGAAGACTCCGTGGAATATCTGGAATTAATGCAGCAGGGCTGAGCAAAAAGGGAAGCCAAGATGGAAGCAATTAAGGATTTTTTCGGTAGCTTGATGCTGCGCGAGCTCTTCAAAGGGCTGGCGCTGACAGGTCGCTACATGTTTGCACGCAAAATTACCGTGCAGTTCCCGGAAGAGAAGACTCCGCAGTCGCCACGTTTCCGTGGTTTGCATGCGCTGCGTCGTTATCCGAACGGGGAAGAGCGTTGCATCGCATGTAAGTTGTGCGAAGCAGTGTGTCCTGCAATGGCAATCACGATCGAATCGGACCAGCGTGAAGACGGCACCCGCCGTACCACCCGTTACGACATCGATCTGACCAAATGTATTTTCTGCGGCTTCTGCGAAGAGTCGTGCCCGGTCGATTCGATCGTGGAAACACATATTCTGGAATACCACGGCGAGAAGCGCGGCGACTTGTACTACACCAAGGAAATGTTGCTGGCAGTAGGTGATCGCTACGAACCAGAAATCGCAGCAGCACGCACCGCCGACGCGGCCTATCGTTGATTTAATAGTATGGGTCGCTGTTACTGGCTGACCTCTTGCTGACTTTTTGCTGATTTTTAGACTGCTTATGGAATTTACAACTGTCTTGTTCTACGTGTTTTCAGCGATACTCGTACTCGCTGCTATACGCGTTATCACCGAATCGAATCCGGTTCACGCGGCGCTGTTCCTCGTGCTCTCATTCTGTTCGGCTGCTGCACTGTGGATGTTGCTCAAAGCTGAGTTCCTGTCCATCGTACTGATCCTGGTCTATGTCGGTGCGGTTATGGTGCTGTTCCTGTTTGTGGTCATGATGGTTGACATCAAGCTCACCAAACTGCGTGAAGGTTTCTGGGGTTACCTGCCATTGGCAGCAACCATCGGTGTCGTGATCGTGCTGGAAATGGCAGCGGTATTGTTCCGCGGCTTCTGGCGCTCGCATACCCAAGTCCCTGAAGTGTCGTCGACCATCGGCAACGCCAAGGAATTGGGCAAACTGATCTACACCGACTATCTGTATGCGTTTGAGATTGCAGCGGTGCTGTTGTTGGTCGGTATGATCGCGGCAGTGGCGTTGACCATGCGCAAACGTAAAGACAGCAAGTACTTCGCTCCTGGCGACGCAGTTCGAGTTAAAGCCAGCGATCGTTTGCGTGTCGTAAAAATGAAGGCGGATTCCGCTCGCGCCAATGGCGATTCACCAGCTGCTCCTGCAGCAGAACAAAAGTAAGGGGAGTGTTGTGGAGTTATCGCTCGTACATTACCTGATTCTTGGCGCGATTTTGTTCGCGATCTCGATCGTTGGTATTTTTCTGAATCGTAAGAACATCATCATCTTGTTGATGGCTATCGAATTGATGCTGTTGGCGGTGAATATGAATTTCGTCGCTTTCTCCTATTTCCTGGGTGATGCAGCCGGTCAGATTTTTGTTTTCTTCATCTTGACGGTGGCTGCTGCTGAAGCTGCGATTGGTCTTGCCATTTTGGTTTCCATGTTCCGTACTCTGGATACCATCAATGTCGAAGATCTTGACGGCCTCAAAGGCTAATCCCAAAAAATAACGATAAGGTTCACTCATGGCGGGGCAACTTAACCCACACCTCCTTCTAGTCGTACCGCTGGCACCACTTGCCGGCTCTATGATTGCTGGATTGTTCGGTACAAAATTTTTCGGTAACTTGATCGGTCGCAAGACGTCGCATACTGTGACGATCCTGGGCGTTCTGATTTCTTTCATCTTGTCATTGCACACGATGTCGCTGGTGTTGGATGGTGCGACTTTCAATGGCAACCTGTACACATGGATGACGGTCGTCGGGCTCAAGCTTGAAGTCGGTTTCCTGGTCGATAGCCTGACCGCGATGATGATGTGCGTCGTGACCTTCGTGTCGCTGATGGTGCACATCTACACGATCGGCTATATGGAAGAAGACGAAGGCTACAACCGCTTCTTCTCGTACATCTCGCTGTTTACGTTTGCGATGTTGATGCTGGTCATGAGCAACAACTTCCTGCAACTGTTCTTCGGTTGGGAAGCAGTGGGTCTGGTTTCTTACCTGCTGATCGGCTTCTGGTACACCAAGCCAACTGCTATCGTGGCGAACATGAAGGCTTTCCTGGTCAACCGTGTCGGTGACTTTGGCTTCATCCTCGGTATCGGCCTGTTGCTGGCGTACGCTGGTTCGATGGACTACGCAGAAGTCTTCGCGAAGAAAGAACAACTCGCGACCCTGACCCTGCCTGGTACCGACTGGATGCTGTTGACCGTTGCCTGTATCTGCCTGTTCATCGGCGCGATGGGTAAATCGGCGCAGTTCCCGCTGCACGTCTGGCTGCCTGACTCGATGGAAGGCCCGACCCCGATTTCCGCACTGATCCACGCGGCGACCATGGTTACCGCAGGTATCTTCATGGTGGCTCGCATGTCGCCACTGTTTGAATTGTCGGATACCGCCTTGTCCTTCGTATTGATCATCGGTTCGATCACTGCGCTGTTCATGGGCTTCCTGGGCATTATCCAGAACGATATCAAGCGCGTGGTTGCTTACTCGACCCTGTCGCAACTGGGTTACATGACTGTTGCACTGGGCGCGTCTGCTTACTCGGTTGCTGTATTCCACCTGATGACCCACGCGTTCTTCAAGGCTTTGCTGTTCCTTGCCGCGGGTTCTGTCATCATTGGTATGCACCACGATCAGGACATCCGCAACATGGGTGGCTTGCGTAAATACATGCCGATTACCTGGATCACTTCCTTGCTGGGTTCGCTGGCATTGATCGGTACACCGTTCTTCTCGGGTTTCTACTCGAAGGACAGCATCATCGAAGCAGTGCACGCAACCACTCTGTTTGGTTCCGGTTTTGCTAACTTCGCTGTATTGGCTGGTGTATTCGTTACGGCGTTCTACTCGTTCCGTATGTACTTCCTGGTATTCCACGGTGAAGAGCGTTTCGGTAAAGAACACGCACACCATGACGACCATGCACATGCTAAAGCTGCTCACGCTGACCACGGTCACGATGATCATGCACATGACGCGCATGATGACCATGGCCATGACGAACACCACGGTCTGGCCCCAGGTCAGAAGCCGCACGAGTCGCCTTGGGTTGTTACCTTGCCGCTGATCTTGTTGGCGATACCATCGGTATTGATCGGTTTCTTCGCGATCCAGCCTATGTTGCACGGCGACTTCTTCAAGGGCGTGATCACCGTCAGCGATACACACGGTGCGATGGCTGAGTTGAAAGAACACTTCCATGGCGCAGTAGCAATGGCGATCCACGGTGTGTCGACCGCGCCGTTCTGGCTGGCACTGGCTGGTGTTGTGACTGCCTACTATTGCTACATGATCAATCCGCGTGTACCAGCATGGTTCTATAAGCACTTCCATGCTCTGCACACGCTGCTTGAGAACAAGTACTACATGGACAAATTCAATGAAGTTGTCATCGCTGGCGGTGCACGTCTGCTGGGTGGTGGCTTGTCCAAGGTCGGTGATAAGACATTGATTGATGGCCTGATTGTTAACGGTAGTGCCAAAGTAGTAGCTTGGTCCTCCCGCGTGATCCGTGTATTCCAAAGTGGCTACATTTATCACTACGCATTTGTCATGATTCTCGGCATGCTGGGTTTACTGAGTTATTTCGTGATATTCCCGTTGTTCGCCAAATAAGTTAGCGAAATAAAGTAAATAAAAACATGATGCAGTCAACTTTTCCCCTCTTGAGTCTCGCGATCTGGCTACCAATCGCGTTCGGTGTGTTCATCCTGGCCGTAGGCCGTGATACCAATCCAAACGCGGTGCGCGTCCTGTCGCTGTTTGGTTCTATCGTCAGCTTCCTCGTGACTTTGCCTATCGTGGCAAAGTTCGACAATGCCGCTCACGGCATGCAGTTCGTCGAGAAGCTGAAATGGATCGACATTTTCAACATTAACTACTCGCTGGGCGTAGACGGCCTGTCGATGTGGTTCGTCATCCTGACTGCCTTCATTACGATTTTCGTCGTGATCGCAGCATGGGAAGTGATTGAAAAGCGCGTGGCTCAGTACATGGGTGCCTTCCTGATCCTGTCCGGTCTGATGATCGGCGTGTTCAGCGCATTGGATGGCGTACTGTTCTATGTATTCTTTGAATCGACACTGATCCCGATGTTCATCATCATCGGTGTATGGGGTGGTGCGAACCGTGTTTACGCTTCGATCAAGTTTTTCCTCTACACTTTCTTCGGTTCGTTGTTGATGCTGGTGGCATTGCTGTACCTGTACTTCAAGTCCGGCCACAGCTTTGACATCCTGGCATGGCACACATTGCCGTTGCCTATGGATGCACAGATCCTGATCTTCCTGGCATTCCTGATGGCGTTTGCGGTCAAGGTTCCGATGTGGCCAGTACATACATGGTTGCCTGATGCCCACGTGGAAGCACCTACCGGTGGTTCCGTCGTACTGGCAGCGATCATGCTGAAACTCGGTGCATACGGCTTCCTGCGTTTCTCGTTGCCGATCACACCAGACGCCAGCCACTACCTGTCGGGCTTCATGATTACTTTGTCGCTGATCGCTGTTATCTACATCGGTCTGGTCGCTCTGGTACAAACCGACATGAAAAAGCTGGTTGCTTATTCGTCGATTGCACACATGGGCTTCGTTACCCTCGGCTTCTTCATGTTTAACGACATGGCAGTGCAGGGCGGTATCGTACAAATGATTTCGCACGGTTTCGTATCCGGCGCAATGTTCCTGTGTATCGGTGTCCTGTACGACCGCATGCATACCCGTAACATCGCTGACTACGGTGGCGTTGTGAATGTCATGCCTAAGTTCGCTGCATTCTTCGTACTGTTCTCGATGGGTAATGCAGGCTTGCCAGCAACCTCCGGTTTCGTCGGCGAATTCATGGTTATCCTGGGTGCAGTCAAATTCAATTTCTGGATAGGCCTGCTGGCAGCAACCGCTCTGATCCTGGGTGCAGCGTACTCGCTGTGGCTGGCTAAACGCGTGATCTTTGGTGCTATCACCAATCACCACGTGTCTGAGATGAAAGATCTGAACAAACGTGAATTCCTGATGTTGGGCCTGTTGGCTATCGCTGTATTGGCGATGGGTCTGTACCCAGCTCCATTCACCGATGCGATGCAAACTTCGGTTACTGACCTGCTGAAGCACGTCTCGATCTCGAAACTGAATTAATAAACGCCGCGACCGCGAAAGTAAACGCACAAGAACTGCGACAAAATGAATAATTTGAATCTGATACCCGTCCTTCCTGAAATATTCCTGGCAATTGCGATTTGCGCAATTTTGCTGATTGACTTGTTTCTGAAGGACGAGAAACGCCACATCACTTACGTGCTGTCGATTATTGCATTGCTGGTTTGCGGTGTGCTTAGCCTGTCTGACTTCAATACAGGTGCGACTGTCTACACCTTCAACAATATGTTCGTCTCGGATCCGATGTCGAGCTTGTTGAAGATCTGTTCGTATGTTGCAGTTGGCCTGACACTGATTTACTCGCGCCAATACGGTCTGGACCGTGAAATGGTAAACGGCCGCCTCGGCGGTGAGTTCTACCTGCTTGCGCTGTTCTCGCTGCTGGGTCAGATGGTCATGATCTCGGCCAACAACTTCCTGATCATCTACCTGGGTCTGGAACTGATGTCCTTGTCGCTGTACGCACTGGTTGCTATGCGTCGTGACCACGCGGTCTCGACAGAAGCGGCGATGAAGTACTTCATCCTGGGTGCGCTGGCTTCCGGTTTCCTGTTGTACGGTATCTCGATGTTGTACGGCGCGACCGGTTCGCTCGACCTGACCGAAGTGGCACGTGCTACTGCGGCTGGTACTGTGAACAAACCTATCCTGATCTTCGGCCTGGTATTCCTGGTCTCTGGTCTGGCGTTCAAACTGGGCGTGGTACCGTTCCACATGTGGGTACCTGACGTTTATCAAGGTGCACCTACATCGGTGACCCTGTTGCTGGGTGGTGCGCCTAAACTGGCTGCATTCGCAATTACCATCCGTTTGCTGGTGGAAGGCTTGCCAGCACTGGCGATCGACTGGCAGCAAATGCTGACCATCCTGGCTGTACTGTCGATGGCGATCGGTAACGTTACTGCGATCGTGCAAACGAATATCAAGCGCATGCTGGCGTATTCGACGATTTCGCAAATGGGCTTCATCCTGCTCGGTTTGTTGTCCGGCGTGGTGGTTGGTGCTGATGGCACCACTACCAACGGTTACAGCGCAGCGATGTTCTACTCGATCACCTACGTGCTGACTACCCTGGGCATCTTCGGCGTCATCATGTTGTTGTCGCGTGCCGGTTTCGAAGCTGAAAACATCGACGACTTCAAAGGCCTGAACCAACGCAGCCCATGGTTCGCGCTGGTTACACTGATGCTGATGTTCTCGTTGGCAGGTGTGCCTCCAGTCGTCGGCTTCTACGCCAAGCTGTCGGTATTGCAAGCTGTATTGAGCACAGGCCAAATCTGGCTGGCGATCGTAGCGGTATTGTTCTCGCTGATCGGTGCTTACTACTACCTGCGTGTGGTCAAAGTCATGTACTTCGACGAGCCACTGGATAACTCCAAGATCGTGGTCAGCAAGGACGTTAGTGTTGCACTGAGCATCAACGGCGCATCCTTGCTGGTGCTCGGCCTGGTGCCGGGTCCTTTGATGACAGCTTGTGCTGCTGCTATCGTCAAGACGCTCGCGTCCTGATCTGTCACTGAGTGGATGTCTCGCTTGCCAGCTGGTTTGTGATTTTGTTGGCGCTATTCAGCGCCAACCTTCCATTCTTCAATGAACGGCTGTTCGCCGTTCTCCCCTTGTCTTCTTCCAGTAAGCCGGTCTGGCTGCGTCTGATCGAACTGTTCGTCCTGTATCTGGTCGTCGGTTTGGTCGCACGCGGACTGGAATCCCGCATCGGCAGTGTGTTCCCACAAGGCTGGGAATTTTTCGCTGTGACCAGCTGTCTATTTATTGTGCTGGCCTATCCAGGCTTTGTCATGCGCTATATGCGCAAGCGTCATCACTGACAGACTTTACTGACATCTTTCCCACATCGGCTTCCTCCCGGCCGCCGAGTGCCTACCGGAGCTGCAGATGGATAATCACCTTAAAGAAATTCGCATCGACAGCACGCTTGCCTACGACGGTCATTTCCTGAAAGTACAACGCGATACCGTGCGTCTGCCGAATGGCCAGCCGACTACGCGTGAGTACATCAAGCATCCAGGTGCGGTAGTGGTCCTGCCTTTGTTTGATGACGGCAAAGTGCTGATGGAACGGCAGTTCCGCTATCCTATCGATCGCGTCTTCATCGAATTCCCGGCCGGTAAGATAGATGCGGGGGAGGAGCCGCTGGCCTGTGCAAAACGTGAATTACTGGAAGAGACCGGTTATACCGCGACTGACTGGCAGTTCGTCTGCACCATACACAATGCAATCGCTTATGCCGACGAGCATCTGGATTTATATCTGGCGCGCGGCCTGACGGCTGGTGAGCGCAAGCTGGATGACGAGGAATTCCTCGATATCTTTACGCTGGGTGCAGATGAATTACCTGGCTTGATACGCGAAGGAAAGATCACCGACGTGAAAACCGTGATCGGGGCATTCTGGCTGGAGAAGATCATCAGCGGGGAATGGAAGCTTTGAGTTGATCACTATGTGATGCAAAATAAAAAAGCCGCTGAAAAGCGGCTTTTTGTTTTTACATATTCGAATAGTTGGGACCGCCGCCACCTTCAGGTGTGACCCACACGATGTTTTGCGTCGGGTCCTTGATGTCGCAGGTTTTGCAATGCACGCAGTTTTGCGCATTGATTTGCAAACGGTCGTCACCGGCATCTGTTTTGACGAATTCATACACTCCGGCCGGGCAGTAGCGTGCTTCAGGACCCGCATACTCTGCCAGGTTAACCTGTACCGGTACATTCGGATCTTTCAGTGTCAAGTGGATAGGCTGGTCTTCGCTGTGGTTGGTATTCGAGATAAATACCGATGACAGTCTGTCGAAGGTCAGCTTGTTATCCGGCTTAGGATAAGCAATAGGCTGGAACTCGGAGGCTGGACGCAAACAAGTGTGGTCAGCGTGTGTGTTACGCAGGGTCCACGGTGCCTTGCCGCGGAAGATGAGCTGGTCTATGCCTACCATTAGAGATCCGGTGTACAAGCCTTTGCTCATAAACGGTTTGAAGTTGCGTGCGACGTGCAGCTCTTCATGCAACCAGGATTGTTTGAAGGCGATAGGGTAGTCGCTCAACTCATCAGCCTGACGACCTTCACCCAGGGCAACGAAAGCCGCGTCGGCCGCCATCATGCCGCTTTTCATCGCCGCGTGGCTGCCCTTGATGCGGCTGGCGTTGAGGAAGCCGGCGTCGCAACCGATCAGTGCCCCACCGGCAAACACCAGCTTGGGCAGCGATTGCAAGCCGCCCGCAGTGATGGCGCGCGCACCGTAGGAGATACGTTTGCCACCGACGAAGAAGCGGCTGATTTCCGGATGCGTTTTGTAGCGCTGGAATTCTTCAAATGGCGATAGGTAAGGATTGTCATAGCCGAGACCGACCACATAACCGACTGCGACCTGATTGTCTTCCAGATGGTAGAGGAAGGAGCCGCCATAGGTATCGCTGGCGAGTGGCCAGCCTGCGGTGTGGATCACCAGGCCAGGTTGATGCAGGGCCGGATCGATTTCCCACAATTCCTTGATGCCGATGGCATAGGTTTGTGGTGCCTTGCCTTCATTCAAATTGAATTTTTCCATCAACTGCTTGCCGAGGTGGCCACGCGAGCCTTCGGCAAACAAGGTGTACTTGGCATGCAACTCCATCCCCAACTGGAACGATGCGGTAGGCTCACCAGCGCGATTCACGCCCATATTGCCGGTCGCTACGCCTTTGACCGAGCCATCGTCGTTGTACAGGATTTCAGCAGCCGGGAAGCCTGGGAATACTTCCACGCCCAGTGCTTCGGCTTGCTGCCCCAGCCAGCGCACTACGTTGGCCAGTGAGACCACGTAATTGCCGTGGTTCTGGAAGCAGGCTGGTAACAGGAAGTTGGGTGTCTTGTAGGCTTTTTTCTCGCTCAGGAACAGGAAGCGGTCTTCGCTTACAGCTGTATTCAAAGGTGCGCCGAGTTCCTTCCAGTCGGGAAACAGTTCGGTGATCGCTTGCGGATCCATCACGGCGCCGGACAGGATATGCGCACCCAGTTCGCCGCCTTTTTCCAGGATGCAGACGGATACTTCAGTATTTTTTTCAGCGGCTAGTTGTTTGAGGCGTATCGCCGCAGCAAGGCCTGCAGGGCCGCCGCCGACGATCACGACGTCGTATTCCATCGCTTCACGCGGGCCGTATTGTTCGAGCAGGCTGGAATCGGAAGTTTGGGTATTGGTCATTGTTTATTGCAGTCTAAATATCTTTCACGCGGAAGCCGATATTGTCCCTTGTTTTAGCGGCAATACGAAGGGCAAAAACACGCATTACTGCGCTTTCGTGTAATCATAACGCGTAAGTCATGCATTTTTATTTGCAGTGCGTCAACAATCAGGGGAATTCAGTGGGTATAGAAGTCAATTTTGAGGGCAAGGTAGCCCTTGTTACCGGTGCTTCCAGTGGTCTGGGTGCACGTTTTGCAAAAGTATTGGCGATGGCGGGTGCGCAGGTCATCTTGGCCGCACGTCGGGTCGATCGCCTGAAAGAATTGCGCGCCGAGATCGAAGCTGAAGGCGGAGCCGCCCAGGTCGTCAGCCTGGATGTCACTGATTACGCCAGCATCAAGTCCGCAATCGCGCATGCCGAAACTGAAACTGGCGCGATTGATATCCTGGTTAACAACTCCGGCGTCTCGGCCAGCCAGCGCCTGGTTGATGTGACGCCGGAAGATTATGCCCACATGATGGACACCAACCAGCGTGGCGCATTTTTCGTCGCGCAGGAAGTCGCGAAACGCATGATAACCCGCTACAAAGGCGATCCCAAAAAGCAGCACCGCATTATCAACATCGGTTCGGTTGCAGGTTTGCGCGTGGTACCGGAACTGGGTCTGTATTGCATCAGCAAGGCTGCCGTGGTGCACATGACCAAAGCGATGGCGCTGGAGTGGGGCAAGTTTGGTATTAACGTTAATGCCATTTGTCCCGGCTATATCGGCACCGAAATAAATGCTGACTATTTTAAGAGTGAACAAGGCCAACAAGTACTGGAAATGTTGCCACGCAAACGCATAGGAAAACCCGAGGATCTGGATGGTTTGTTGCTGTTGCTGGCGGCTGAGGAATCGCACTTTATCAACGGTGCCATCATGACTGCTGACGATGGCATGAGCGTGCAGTAATTCTGATGTCAAAGATTTCCATCTGACCGGCTTCAGATGGAAATCAGTGTTCGTTTCATTTCTTCAAGTGGTAGGTCAGGGCTGCGGCTATACAGATAGCCACTGCATCTTGCGGCGGCTCGTCTTCCAGTTTGAGGATCAGGGCACGGTTACCCTGGAATGCGAAGTCATGTGGAAACATGGTCCGGAACATTGCGACCAAACTGGTCTGGCAATGAAAGTACATTGCGTAGTTCAGTGGATCCTTTGCTTTCCAGTCCATACGTATCGTCGTGCCCGCCTTGTTTTTTCCGATGTAGGCCGGCTCGCCCCATTTCAGCGATTCTTCCAGTTCACCGACCCCGTCCGTATTTTCCGCCGTCTGAAAAATCAGTTCACGCAGGTCTAGCAAGCGCCGACGTGCCTTGGCTGGGTATGCGTCAAATTTGGCCTGGACCTGATGATGCGCAAAGGGTTTCACGATGAAGCGCTCGGTGACGATCAGACGCTTACTGCCACTTCCCGCCTTGAGCCTGGCATCCCGATTTGGTAGAGGCTAAAGTCTTGGGGTCGCGTTTGTAATAGTGGCTGCTTAAAGGTTGCCCAAAGAATCCCACGCAGACGCCTTGTGCCTGGGCCGGGCAAGCTGCCATATAGGTCGTCTTGGCAGGTGGCCCGCCGAATGCTGCCGTCGCTTGCGACAGGCTATTGCAGGTTTCGACGAATTGCCCATGTGGGATGCCATTGTTTTGCAAACAATCCTTGATCTCTGTTTTTTCGCCTGCGACGGTGAAGCTGCCTTCCATCAGGCAAGCTTTTTGTTGCGCCATGGCGAGGAGGGGGAAAGCGAGGGTGAATATCGCAACAAGGCGAAGAGAACCAGGATTCGTGTGCATTTATCGGCTCCAGTCTTTGGGCAAAGGAGAAGGGCAGGATACAAGAACGCAGTAGCAAAAGGATGATCTCTACTAGCGTTTAATTTTATATTTGACGCGCCACGCCGAGCAAGCGGTTCACCAATTCACTGGATGTGGTTGCGGTGAATTTCCGCATCAGCTTGGCCCGGTGCATTTCCACCGTGCGCGGACTGAGGCCGATTTGCTTGGCGATCAGTTTGCTGGTTTTGCCGTCTACTAGCAGCGCGGCAATTTCACGCTCACGTGGTGTCAGTTCGGCCGTGACCGGACGTTTCTCACTCAAATCTTCAAAAGTCCAGATGCCGGCAGCATGCGGGTCTTCGCTATGCAGCGCCCGTCCGCTCACATGGCACCAGAATAATTGCCCGTCTGCACGCTTCATGATGCGCTCGTCCGAATAACAACCCTTGGCATTCATGATGGGAACGATGCGGGCGCCGGTCCGCTCAAATTCCACATAACTTGGGTAGAGCTGCGCGAATGAGAGTCCGTTCAGCGCGCCATGCTCATAGCCAAACATCACCGCCAGCGCGTGATTGCAGTCATGCATGACGCGATGTTGCGATATGCACATGCCGATAGGCGCATGCCGGAATATGCTTTCATAATCGATGTCTGCGCGTTCATTCATGCCGGATTCAGCCTTCATTCCTCGTAGTTCTACGGTATTGTGACTATGACAGCGCCGCCGTATGCTGGCAGATGCACTTTTGTTGTTCCGTTGCGGTTTACTCTACACAAAGAAGGGTGCCTATGAACAAAGTTTATCCTGATGCGGCTTCCGCACTGGCGGATATAGTCCGGGACGGACAAACCATCGCGGTCGGCGGTTTTGGACTGTGCGGTATCCCGGAAGCCCTGATTGCCGCCTTACGCGACTCCGGTGTGCAAAACCTGACCGCTATTTCCAATAATGCCGGGGTGGACGATGCCGGTCTGGGCCAGTTACTGCAAACACGCCAGATCAAGAAAATGATTGCCTCCTATGTAGGTGAAAACAAGGAATTCGAACGCCAGTACCTGGCCGGCGAACTGGAATTGGAATTCACGCCGCAAGGAACACTGGCCGAAAAATTGCGCGCTGGTGGTGCAGGCATACCTGCTTTTTTTACTAAAACCGGTGTCGGTACCGTGGTTTCTGAAGGTAAGGATGTGCGCGAATTTGATGGCGAAAAATACGTGATGGAACGATCGCTGGTTGCGGATGTGTCGATAGTCAAAGCGTATATGGCAGACAAGGCCGGTAACCTCGTTTATCGCCGTACCGCGCGCAACTTCAATCCGAATGTGGCGATGGCCGGGAAAATCACCGTGGTCGAAGTCGAAAAGCTGGTCGAGATCGGCGAAATCGATCCGGATCACGTGCACACACCGGGCATCTTCATACACCGCATCGTGCTGAATGCACATCCGCAGAAGCGGATAGAGCAACGCACCCTGCGTGCAAGCTAATCAACACGGAGACATCACATGGCCTGGACCCGGGAAGAAATGGCAGCGCGTGCAGCGCAGGAATTACAGGACGGTGCTTACGTCAACCTCGGCATAGGCTTGCCGACGCTGGTGGCGAATTACGTGCCGGACGATATCCATGTCTGGTTGCAATCGGAGAATGGCTTGCTCGGCATTGGACCGTTCCCGACTGAAGATGAAATCGATCCCGACCTGATCAATGCCGGCAAGCAGACGGTCACTTCCTTGCCTGGTTCATCTTATTTCAGTTCGGCCGATTCCTTCGGCATGATACGGGGCGGCAAAATCGATATCGCCTTGCTGGGAGCGATGCAGGTATCCGCACAAGGCGACCTTGCGAACTGGATGATCCCCGGCAAAATGGTAAAGGGCATGGGCGGTGCGATGGACCTGGTTGCAGGTGTCAAACGTATCGTGGTATTGATGGAGCATGTGGCGCGTGCTAAGGACGGTACGGTATCGCACAAGATATTGCCGCAATGCAGCCTGCCGTTGACGGGTGTTGCGGTGGTCGATCGCATCATCACTGATCTGGGTGTGATGGATGTGACACCGCAAGGTTTGCAGTTAGTCGAATTGGCGACAGGTGTCACGCTGGAAGAAATCCAGGCCGGCACCGGCGTACCGCTGGATAGCAGCAAGCTGCAATAACGCTGAGAGCAGGGCGCTGGACTTATTGTGCAGTCCAGCCGCCATCCATATTCCACGCAGCACCACGCACCTGTACTGCAGCCTCACTGCAGAGGAATACAGCGAGCGCACCCAATTGCTGCGGCGTGACAAATTCGCCGGACGGCTGCTTCTCTGAAACCAGATCCTTCTTCGCTGCCTCGTCCGACAAACCTTCACGGGTGGCGCGCGCATCCACTTGCTTCTGCACCAGCGGCGTCAAAACCCAGCCCGGACATATCGCATTGCAGGTAATGCCAGTATGCGCCATCTCCAGTGCTGTTACTTTGGTCAGGCCGACGATGCCGTGCTTGGCTGCGACATAAGCTGATTTCTGTACCGAGCCGACCAGTCCATGTACGGATGCGATGTTGATGATGCGGCCCCAGTTCTTCGCCTGCATCATAGGCAGTGCGAGGCGGGTAGTGTGGAAAGCGGAGGACAGGTTGATGGCGATGATGGCATCCCATTTTTCAACCGGAAAGTCTTCTATGGTTTCGGTATGCTGGATACCTGCATTGTTGACGAGGATGTCAACAGCCCCAAACTGCTCGGCAGCAAAGGCCATCATGGCGGCGATTTCTGCCGGTTTCGACATGTCTGCCGGATGATGCACACACTTGACGCCATGCTTGCGCATCAATGCTGCTTGCAGTGTCTTGATCTCATTCGCATCACCGAAACCGTTGAGCACGATATCGGCACCTTGCTGCGCCAGTGCCTGCGCAATTCCCAATCCTATGCCCGAAGTCGAGCCGGTTACCAGCGCGGTCTTGCCGTGTAGAGGAGCTTTTTGCATGGTCTGCCTTTCAATCTGAAAGTTTCTGCGTAGCGATCTTTGGTAAGATTCTACGCGTAAGCGCAAAAAAAGAAGCAATAAAGAGACAAGAAATCAACAAGAGAAAACCGCAATTGTCGCGCACCACGCGCCGACTACCTGATGGCGAGACATATGACCCAGCTACAAATCAAGTCCGTGCAATGCCTTTCCCCGACTGGCTTGCATCAAATGGCATACAAGGAATGGGGCGATAGTAACAATCCCAAAACACTGGTTTGCGTGCATGGCCTGAGCCGTGTTTCCGACGATTTCGACATGCTGGCGCAAGAGCTGGCCCGTGATTATCGCGTGATCTGTCCGGATGTGGTCGGACGTGGTCGCTCCGGTCGCCTGCTGGATCCGCAGTACTACCAGATTCCACAATACGTCAGCGATATGGTGACATTGATCGCGCGCCTCGGTGTAAGTGAGCTGCACTGGCTGGGAACATCGCTGGGTGGCGTAATAGGCATGGCACTTGCATCACTGCCTGCGAATCCGATACGCCGACTGATACTGAATGATATCGGTCCGGAAATGGATGCGGTGGCCCTGGCACGGATAGGTGAATACGTTGGCAAGGATGTACGCTTCGCAACTTTTGATGAGGCATGGAATTATGTGCGGGCAATTTCGCTGTCCTTTGGTCAGCATAGTGATCCGCAGTGGCGCAAGCTGGCGGCGGACGTGATGCATCAGGATGCCGACGGGCAATGGGTGTTTACATACGATCCCGGGATTGCTGTGCCATTCAAGGCAACTACCGTGCATAGCGTGCAGGCAGACACCCAGCGTCTGTGGGCTGCCTACGATGCCATTACCTGTCCGACGCTGGTGATACGTGGTGCCGAGTCGGATTTGTTGTCGAACCAAACAGTGCAGGCGATGTCACAACGCGGGCCGAAAGCACAAATTGTCGAGTTGCCAGGGGTAGGCCACGCGCCGACTTTCCTGCATGCAGACCAGATTGCAATCGCGAAGAATTTTTTGCTGGCTTGATATTTCCAGGTCGGTTTTTATATTGGATACATGATGAACATTACACGCTTGCACATAGGCGATACGCTGTCCGAAGTGGCGATACACAACGGCACGGTATACTTGGCGGGACAAATCGCCGAAGACACGACACAAAACATCCAGGGGCAGACCCGCGAAGTGCTGGGTCATATTGACCGTCTGCTGGCGGAAGCGGGCAGCGACAAGACGCGTATTTTGTCGTGTCAGATTTTTGTTGCCGACGTCAAGGATTTTGACGGGATGAATGAAGCGTGGAACGAGTGGGTGCCGGAAGGCCACACGCCGCCGCGCGCCACAGTGGGTGCGCAGTTTCCTGATCCTAAGCGCCTGGTAGAGATAATTGTAGTTGCAGCATCTTCTTAGGTTTTAAATGGTTTCCTTAGCTTCATCACAGAGCGATACGCAAGAGCTACTTCGCTCTGGTTTGACCGAACACGACAGTGCGCGCGTGATGGATGCGCTCGCCTTCGTCAAACCGATTTATAGCGGTAAAAATGTCTCGGCCGGACAGGATGCATTTGAAAGTGAACAGGATACCTTCGAGTTTGCGCAAGGCGTCGCCACTGTTCTCTCTCAATTGGAAACTGATGCCGATACCCGGATTGCAGCCTTGTTGTTCGAGTTGGCAACCGTTGACCCGGCCGCGGCCGAGAAGATAGAAGAGCGCTTCGGTACGGAAGTAAATAATCTGGTGCAGGGTGTGCGGCAATTGATGCGTCTGCACGAAGTCACCTTCGTCCAGCATGAAGCTGCCCGCAGCAAGAATGCGGCGCAGGAAGCAGCAGCGCAACTCGAAGTCGTACGCAAGATGTTGCTGGCGATGGCATCCGATATGCGCGTGGTGCTGGTGCGTCTCGGCACCCGCGTGACCACGCTGCGCTATTTCGCTGATAACAAGGTACAGAACGAACGTTCGAAACAATATGCACGTGAGACTTTCGATCTCTATGCACCGCTGGCTAACCGTCTCGGCGTGTGGCAGCTGAAATGGGAGCTGGAAGATTTATCTTTCCGTTTCCTGCAGCCGGAAGCCTACAAACGCATAGCCTCGCAACTCGAAGAAAAGCGCGTCGAGCGCGAAGCCTTCATCGCCAACGCGATCAAACGTTTGCAATCGGAAATGGCCGCTGCCGGTATCAAGGCGGAAGTCTTTGGTCGCCCCAAACATATCTTCAGTATCTGGAGCAAATTGCGCGGCAAGGCGATCGAGTTTTCCGATCTGTATGACGTACGCGCATTCCGCGTGATCGTCGACGATGTGAAAACCTGCTACACGGTGCTGGGCATCATCCACAACATCTGGGCGCCAATACCGGAAGAATTCGACGACTACATTTCGCGCCCGAAACCGAATGGCTATCAATCGCTGCACACCATCGTCATTGCAGAGGACGGACGTCCGCTCGAAGTGCAGGTGCGCACCAACGATATGCACGACTTCGCCGAGTATGGCGTAGCCGCACACTGGCGTTACAAGGAATCCGGCGGTTCGAACTTCTCCGGGCAAAAGTACGACGAAAAGATTGCCTGGTTGCGCCAGTTGCTGGCGTGGAAAAGCGAGGTGGTTGATACCGTCGTCGGACAGGAAGAAGTGCACCGCGACTGGGTCGAGAAACTCAAGTCGGCGACGCTGGATGATCGCATCTATGTCTTGACGCCGCAGGCGCGCGTGATCGAATTACCAAATGGCGCGACGCCTATCGACTTTGCCTATCACTTGCACAGCGATGTCGGACATCGCTGCCGTGGTGCGCGTGTCGATGGCGTATTGGTACCGTTGAATACTGTGCTGAAGAACGGCCAGACCGTAGACATCATTACCGCCAAGGGCGTTAGCACCGTGACCGGTACTGTCGGTCCGTCGCGTGACTGGCTGTCACCTGGCTATGCGGCAAGCTCGCGTACCCGCGCCAAGGTGCGCGCATGGTTCAATGCGATCGATATGCAAGAGACCTTGTCGCATGGTCGTGGCCTGGTGGAAAAAACCTTGCAGCGCGAAGGTAAAACAGCTGTCAACCTTGAAGAACTGGCGCACAAGCTGGGCTTCTCCAAGGTAGATGATCTCTTCCTGGCGGTGGGCAAGGATGAGTTCAGCCTGCGTACGGTAGAGCAGGCCCTGCACGGCGAAGATCCGAATGCTGCCGAACCGGAAGATGCGGTCATCCCGCGCAAGAGCCGTGCGTCCAGCGTGGTGCATGGCGCCAAGTCCGGCGTGCTGGTGGTCGGCACCGATGGCTTGATGACGCAATTGGCAAAGTGCTGCAAACCGGCACCGCCGGATGAAATCGTCGGTTTCATTACGCGTGGCAAAGGTGTGTCCATCCATCGTGCCGATTGCAAGAATTTCGTCGAGATGCGCAACAAGGCACCGGAGCGTGTGATCCAGACTGCCTGGGGCAGGCCGGAGTCGGCCACTGTGTATCCGGTCGACATCTTCGTGCTGGCCGGCGACCGGCAAGGCTTGCTGCGCGACATCTCGGATATTTTCCTGCGTGAAAAAATCAATGTGATCGGCGTCAGCACGCAAAGCGTGAAAGGGCAGGCACGTATGGCCTTTACTGCAGAAATTGCTTCGACCGCGCAATTGCAGAAAGCGCTGAACGTGATCCGCGAAGTCAGCGGTGTGCTGGAAGCCAAGCGGCATTGATGAGCTGTTTTTCGCTGGCGAAATCAAATGGCGATGAATTTTTTGCACTTAGTTCACGGAAGCACTAGCTAAGTAAATAATTTGCCGCTATAATTTCGCTTCTTTAGGCGCGTAGCTCAGCTGGTTAGAGCACTACCTTGACATGGTAGGGGTCGTTGGTTCGAGTCCAATCGTGCCTACCAACGAAAAATTGGTAAAACCTGTAAGAGCGAGAAAGGCAACCCGGTTATGACACCGCGAACGGCAACCACATTGGTTTCCAGGCGACGCTAAGTCGGGTTCTTTTTCGTCATTACCATTGAAAAAGCGCGGCTAGCCCGCGTTTTTTTTCGTCCGCATTTTTTGTTGTTCAATTTATCCAGTCTAGCGTCAGCATGCAGGGTCCCGCTGAAACGGAGAGCAAAATGATTACAGTCCGACTTCCCGATGGTTCGCAACGTGAATTTGATGCGCCTGTCACCGTAGCGCAAGTTGCCGCCAATATTGGCACTGGCCTTGCCAAAGCGGCATTGGCAGGCAAGGTCAACGGCGATGTGGTCGATACCTCGTATCTGATCGATAAAGATAGCGACCTGGCTATCATCACGGACAAGGATGCCGAAGGTATCGATGTGATCCGTCATTCGACTGCCCACTTGCTGGCATACGCGGTCAAGGAATTGTTCCCTGATGCGCAAGTCACCATCGGCCCTGTGATCGATAACGGCTTTTACTACGATTTCTCGTACAAGCGTCCGTTTACGCCGGAAGACCTGGTCGCGATCGAAAAGAAAATGACCGAGCTTGCGAAGAAGGATGAGCCGGTTACGCGCAAAGTCATGCCGCGTGATGAAGCTGTTGCCTATTTCAAATCGATAGGTGAGGCGTACAAGGCTGAGATCATCGAATCCATCCCGGCAGACCAGGAAGTTTCGCTCTACACCGAAGGCAAGTTCACCGACCTGTGCCGCGGACCGCACGTGCCGTCGACCGGCAAGCTGAAAGTATTCAAGCTGATGAAACTGGCCGGTGCGTACTGGCGTGGTGATTCCAAGAATGAAATGCTGCAGCGTATCTACGGTACCGCCTGGGCCAAGAAGGAAGAGCAGGAAGCTTACCTGCACATGCTGGAAGAAGCCGAGAAGCGCGATCACCGCAAGCTGGGCAAGCAGCTCGATTTCTTCCATTTCCAGGAAGAAGCGCCAGGCTTGATCTTTTGGCATCCAAAAGGCTGGTCGATCTGGCAACAGGTTGAGCAATACATGCGCAAGGTCTACCAGGACAACGATTACCAGGAAGTCAAAGCACCGCAAATCCTGGATCGCGGCCTGTGGGAAAAAACCGGTCACTGGGATAACTATCGCGAAAACATGTTCGTGACCGAGTCGGAAAACCGTTCATACGCGCTCAAGCCTATGAACTGCCCGGGTCATGTACAAATTTACAATAGCGATATGCGCAGCTATCGCGACCTGCCTTTGCGCTACGGCGAATTCGGCCAGTGCCATCGTAATGAGCCATCCGGCGCCTTGCACGGCATGATGCGCGTGCGCGGCTTTACGCAGGATGACGGCCATATCTTCTGTACAGAAGAGCAAATTGCTGAAGAAGTTACAGCATTCCACGCGCAGGCGATGGCGGTGTATGCAGCTTTCGGCTTTGAAAATATTGATGTCAAACTGGCTTTGCGTCCGGATAGTCGTATCGGCACTGAAGAAAGCTGGGATATCGCCGAGGAATCGCTGCGTTCCGCGCTGCGTGCCTGTGGTGTTGCCTGGACTGAGTTGCCGGGCGAGGGCGCGTTCTACGGTCCGAAAATCGAATATCACCTGAAGGACAGCCTGGGTCGCGCATGGCAAGTGGGTACGGTGCAAATTGATCCGTCGATGCCGGGTCGCCTGGGTGCCGAGTATGTCGCAGTTGATAACAGCCGTAAAACGCCGATTATGTTGCACCGGGCCATCGTTGGTTCGCTCGAGCGTTTCATTGGTATTTTGATCGAACATTACGCTGGTGCATTGCCATTATGGCTAGCTCCGGTGCAAATTGCCGTGCTGAACATCTCTGACGCACAGGCCGAATATGCACAGGCTGTTGCACAAAACCTGAAAAAACAAGGGTTTAGGGTGCACCTGGATTTGCGTAATGAGAAAATTACCTATAAAATACGCGAGCATTCCGTTCAGAAGCTGCCGTACATCATCGTAATTGGCGATAAAGAACGGGACGCAGGTACAGTGGCCGTGCGAGCGCGAGGCAATGTCGATCTGGGTGTAATGCCTGTCGATTTATTGGTGGAACGTCTCAAAAACGAGATGGATACCAAAGCCTAAGGGGCAACCCATAGCGCAAGAGCACGGCTTAATTATTTGATTTTAAAAGGAAATTGCAATAGCTACTGACAAGTCGCATCGGATCAACGGTGAAATTACAGCGCCTGAGCTACGTTTAACTGGTGTAGAAAACGAGCCGCTCGGTATCGTCACTCTGGCAGAAGCCTTCCGCCTGGCGGAAGAGGCTAATGTCGATCTGGTTGAGATTGCGCCAACTGCGCAACCACCAGTCGCACGCCTGATGGACTACGGCAAGTTCAAGTACCAGGAACAAAAGAAGGCGCACGAAGCCAAGCTGAAACAGAAGGTTATTCTGGTGAAGGAAGTCAAATTCCGGCCTGGTACCGATGATGGTGATTACAACATCAAGCTGCGCAACCTGATCAAATTCCTGGAAGACGGCGATAAAACCAAAATCACACTGCGTTTCCGCGGTCGTGAAATGGCGCATCAGGATATCGGCGTAAGAATGCTGGAACGTCTGAAACAAGATCTCGAACCATACGGCCAGGTTGAACAATGGCCGAAGATGGAAGGTCGTCAGATGATCATGGTTCTGTCGCCGAAGAAAAAGAAATAAGAATTTCGTGCGAATCGTCCGGCAACGGACGATTTACACAAAATAGCAGTGGACTTGATTCCGCTGCATAACAAGTGAAAGCAGGCATCCAAGCGTAACGAAATTGTTGCCACCTGCAATCATATAAAATGGAACTGTCCCTTAAAAGGACAGAGTGTGTCATGCCTAAAATGAAAACGAAAAGCAGCGCCAAAAAGCGCTTTCGTGTACGTCCGGGTGGTACCGTTAAACGCGGTCAAGCGTTCAAACGTCACATCCTGACCAAAAAAACCACCAAAAACAAACGTCAATTGCGCGGTGCTGTCGGTGTCCATGACACCAACATGAATTCCGTACGCGCAATGATGCCTACCGCTTAACCTCACACTCAATTATTAAGGAGTAATCATGCCTAGAGTAAAACGTGGGGTCACAGCACGGGCCCGTCATAAGAAAGTCCTCGACCAAGCCAAAGGCTACCGTGGTCGTCGCAGCAAGGTTTACCGTATTGCCAAGCAAGCAGTTATGCGCGCTGGCCAATATGCATACCGCGATCGTCGTAACAAAAAACGCGTTTTCCGCGCTCTGTGGATCACCCGTATCAATGCAGCAGCACGTGAACATGGCGTTACATACAGCGTGTTCATGAACGGTCTGAAACGCGCATCCATCGAACTGGACCGTAAGGTCCTGGCCGACATGGCTGTGATGGACAAACCGGCATTCGCTGCAATTGTGAATCAGGTGAAAGCAAACATCGCTGCTTAAGTGTTGTGATCGTATGCACCGTCTGCGGACGGTGCAGCAATATCCGAGCGGGGCAGGGTTCCATACCTATGCCCCGTTTTATTTTTGCTTTCCTTTTCGGCTTCCTTGCAAAGGACGAGAACAAACCGCATGAATCACCTCGAACAATTAGTCACCCAAGCCCAGACCGATTTCGCCGCCGCAGAAGATGCCGCCGCGCTGGAAAACGCGAAAGCGAAGTACCTCGGTAAAACGGGACAGATCACCGAACAAATGAAGAGCCTGGGCAAGCTCGCGCCGGAAGAGCGCAAGGCCCAGGGCGCTGTCATTAATTCCGCCAAAGAAAAGATAGAAGCAGCACTGACTGCGCGCCGCGATGCATTATCGAATGCACAGATGGAAGCGCGTCTGAACGCAGAAGCTATCGACATCACCCTGCCAGGTCGCGGTCGCGGCACCGGCGGCATCCACCCGGTCATGCGCTCATGGCAGCGCGTGGAAGAAATCTTCGGTTCCATCGGCTTTGACGTTGCCGACGGCCCGGAAATTGAAAATGACTGGACCAATTTCACCGCATTGAACAGCCCGGAAAACCATCCTGCGCGTTCGATGCAAGACACCTTCTACATCGAAGGCAAAGACACGCTCGGCAAGCCTTTGCTGCTGCGTACGCATACCAGCCCGATGCAAGTGCGCTATGCGCGCATGAACAAGCCACCAATCAAAGTCATCGCGCCGGGTCGTACCTACCGTGTCGATAGCGATGCTACCCATTCGCCTATGTTCCATCAGGTCGAAGGCTTGTGGATCGATGAAAACATCAGCTTCGCTGACCTCAAGGGCGTCTACCTCAACTTCGTCAAAGCATTCTTTGAAACCGACGATTTGCAAGTACGTTTCCGTCCATCGTACTTCCCGTTCACCGAACCATCGGCTGAGATCGATATCGCTTTCGGTAGCGGACCGCTGAAAGGTCGCTGGCTGGAAGTATCTGGTGCGGGTCAGGTTCATCCTACCGTGCTGCGCAATATGGGTTTTGATCCGGAACAATTCATTGGCTTCGCGTTTGGCTCCGGCCTCGAACGCCTGACCATGCTGCGTTACGGCATCAATGATCTGCGCCTGTTCTACGAAGGCGATTTGCGGTTTCTCAAACAATTCAACTAAAAGCAGTGACAAGCCGGAGCGTGCATGGGATGTGCGCTCTGATTCTTTCTGTATTTTTGTGACGTCTGTGGCAAAAGGTTTTAATCATGCAATTTTCCGAAAGCTGGCTCCGTACGATGGTCGATCCGAACATGACTTCGGACGAATTGGCACACTTGTTGACGATGTCCGGCCTCGAGGTCGAAGAAGTCGAACCAGTCGCGCCGCCATTTTCGAATGTGGTAGTGGCAGAAGTATTGGAAGTCGCCAAGCATCCGAATGCTGATCGCTTGAATGTATGCCAGGTCAATGTCGGTACCGGCACCATGCTCAACATCGTCTGCGGTGCGCCTAATGTGCGCGCTGGCATGAAGGTGGTCTGTGCGATGGCTGGCGCTATCCTGCCGCCTGGTGAAGACGGCAAGCCATTCGAAATCAAGGTCGGCGCATTGCGCGGCGTTGAATCGCAGGGCATGTTGTGCTCGGCACGTGAACTGAAACTGTCGGACGAGCAGGGCGGCCTGATGGACTTGCCTGCTGATGCACCAGTCGGACAAAATTTCCGTGATTACTATCAACTGAACGACCTCAAGTTCACCATCAAGCTGACCCCGAACAAGGCAGACTGTCTGTCGGTTTTGGGCGTGGCACGTGAAGTGTCGGCCCTGACCGGTACCGCGTTGAAAGTACCGACCTTCCAGCCGGTTGCAGCGACGATTACCGATGTATTGCCAGTCAAAGTATCGGCACCTGATTTGTGCGGTCGTTTTGCTGGTCGAATCATACGCGGCCTGAATGCCAAGGCGCAGACCCCGGACTGGATGAAGCAGCGCCTTGAGCGCAGCGGCCAGCGTCCGATCTCGGCACTGGTAGATATCTCCAACTATGTCATGCTGGAACTCGGCCGTCCTACGCACGTATTCGACCTGAGCAAAATCCACGGCGGACTGGATGTACGCTGGGGCAAAAAAGGTGAGTCGCTGAAACTGTTGAATGGCAATACGGTTGTCATCGATGAGTGGATAGGCGTCATCGCGGACGACAAAGAAATCGAATCGCTGGCCGGCATCATGGGTGGTGATGCCACCGCCGTATCGCTGGATACGCAAGACATCTACCTCGAAGCTGCATTCTGGTACCCGAATGCAATCCAGGGCCGTGGCCGTCGCTTTAACTTCTCTACCGATGCAGCCCATCGTTTTGAACGTGGTGTCGACTTCGCGACCATCGTTGAGCACATGGAGCGCATCACCGCGCTGATCGTCGAAATCTGCGGTCAGAAAGAGCAGACCCAAGTCGGTCCTATCGATGACCACGTAGTGAACCTGCCTAAACGTGAGGCCGTCAGTGTGCGTACTGCACGTGCAGTCAAAGTCATAGGTGTACCGCTGACAGATGAGCAGATCGCTGACATCTTCACACGCCTCGGCCTCAGCTTCACGCACAAGGATGGCGTGTTCTCAGTAACGCCGCCGTCATATCGCTTCGATATCGAAATCGAAGAAGACCTGATTGAAGAGATCGCACGCGTCTACGGTTTTGAAAACATTCCGGCCTTGCCACCAGTTGCGGCCAGTGCCATGCGCATCCCGCCGGAAAACACCCGCTCGCTGTTCACGATCCGTCGTCAACTGGCTGATGCGGATTACCAGGAAGTGGTCAACTTCAGTTTCGTCGAACAGGAATGGGAAGCGGATTTCGCCGGCAATACCAATCCGATCAAATTGCTGAATCCTATCGCCAGCCAGATGAGCGTCATGCGCTCTTCGATGATAGGCAGCCTGATCGCCAACGTGCGTTACAACCTGAATCGCAAAGTCAGCCGCATCCGCCTGTTTGAAATCGGTGCGATCTACCTGCGCAACAACGTTGAGCAAGATGGTCCATTGTCGGTGGCCGGTTTCGACCAGCCTAAACGTGTGGCCGCGATTGCATACGGTTCGGTGGCTGAAGAGCAGTGGGGCATGGCCTCGCGCAACGTCGACTACTTCGATGTGAAGGCGGATCTGGAAGCCTTGTTTGCGCCGCAAACCTTAACATTTGTCAAAGTTGAGCATCCGGCATTGCATCCGGGACGCTCTGCCAGTATTTTGCTTAATGGTGAAGTAATTGGCTTTATCGGTGAATTGCATCCGCGCTGGCAGCAAAAATATGACCTGCCATTGGCGCCGGTATTGTTCGAAGTTAACGCCAGCGCATTGCAAAGTGTGGGCGTACCTTCCTACAAGGAAATTTCGAAATTCCCTGCGGTAACACGCGACCTTGCGCTGGTGGTCAAACAAGCGGTCCCCATGCAAGACCTGATGGATGCTTTTATTTCCGAAAAGAAATACAATCCAGTTTGCAATATTCTGCAAGTGGTTGTTTTATTTGATGAATATCGCGGGAAAGGTCTGGAGTCGGATGAAAAAAGCCTTGCTTTCCGCTTCACCTTACAAGATACTCAATTAACCCTGCAAGACGATTTGGTTGATGCCGCAATGGCCGCATTTGTTGCTGCCGCCACTACGAAGCATGGGGCCAAATTGCGTGCATAAACAGGCAGGGACTAACGATATGAATGACGTGAATTCAGCCGAACTCCAATCCGTATTAGCTGCTGATCTCAACCGTGCGATGTTGGAGGCACAAGTACGCTCACAAGCGGAAAAAAACCTCCCTACATTGACCAAGGCTGAGCTGGCGGAATTGCTGTTTGAACAAGTCGGTTTGAACAAACGCGAGGCCAAGGATATGGTCGAGACTTTCTTCGACGAAATCCGTAACGCACTGGAACGTGGCGAATCGGTCAAATTGTCCGGTTTCGGCAATTTCCAGTTGCGTGACAAGCCACAGCGTCCTGGTCGCAATCCGAAGACCGGGGAAGAAATCCCGATTACCGCACGCCGGGTCGTGACTTTCCACGCCAGCCAGAAGCTCAAGGGCATGGTGGAAGATTCCAGCCAACAGCCGCTCGTGCAAACAGCCTGATTAGATGAACGAACGGATCCAGAAACCAGAATTGGTTGCGTTGCCGCCAATTCCCGCCAAGCGTTACTTCACCATCGGTGAAGTCAGCGAATTGTGCGGGGTGAAGCCACACGTCCTGCGCTATTGGGAGCAGGAATTCACGCAACTGAAACCAGTCAAGCGTCGTGGTAACCGTCGCTATTACCAGCATCATGAAGTGCTGTTGATACGTCGCATACGTGAACTCTTGTACGAACAAGGTTTCACCATCAGCGGTGCACGTAACAAACTCGATAGCCGCATCCTGGAAGCAGGTGGCGATGATGATGTGGTGCCGGACAGCGGACCTACGGTAGATGCGGATGAACTCAGCGCTATTCGTAATGAGCTGGTTGAGATACTGGCGCTGCTGAAATAAGGCGGATGGAAGAATAAAACGGCTCGTGTATAACTGAGCCGGAAATGAAAAAGGGTTGTCAGCGAAATGCTGCAACCCTTTTTGTTTTTTGGTCGGGACGGTGTGATTCGAACACACGACCCCTTGCACCCCATGCAGGGCTTTTTCGCGCTAAGAGCCTTTGTTTTCAACGCTCTTTCTGTTCACTGTCTAATATACAGTGGTTTATAAACGATGCTGCAACCCGCATGGCAGCGTGTTGCATATTTCGATATTAGACAGTTTTTTTGCTATCCAGCCAGGGTAATGGCAGGTCAATTGCTGACCTTTCTGGTACCGATTCTTTGATGTAAATCTCGGAAGTTTTGCCGGACGTGTGAGCAAGCCTGGTTTGAATGGCTTTCATATTTTCGCCAGCTTTGGCTGCATCGGTTGCACCCAATGCGCGCAGGTCGCGGAACTGGATCCGTTCGTCTGGAGATGAATCCTTGTCGATTCCAATGCGATCGCGTGCCCGGTCCCACATCGAGAACAAGCCGCTTTTCGTGTATGGCTTGCCGTCACGCGTAGGGAACAGATAAGGCGTAATCAGGGGTTGCCCCTTGACCTTGTATTCCTTTTTAATTTCCCGCGCTCTATCAAGCACCTCGGCGATCTGGGGCGTAATGAAAATATCCACCGTCTTACCGCTGGACTTCATCGTCTTGCTTGGCTTGAAGCGGATATAGTCGCCGTCAATCTGTTGTTCTTTCAGCGTCCGGACATCGATCGCACGTTGCCACAGCAGGTAAGCAATATCGACCAGGCAGCCAAACATAGGGCCGCTTGCAATGGCAAAGCTTTTGCCGGTGTTCTTGTTTGGCATACTCATCATGCCGGCGGCTCTAATACGCTTCACCTGGTCATGAGTGGGCAGCACTTCGCGTCTGGTGGTCTGATAGCCGGAAAGGTCGATCTGATCTATCGGGTTGTCCTGACGCAGACCAAGCTCGGAAATGATGAACTTGAATAATCGGCGTGCCAGTGCGGTGTACTTTTGAGCGGTGTTCTGCTTGTCCGCGAAATTGTCGCGCAGGAATTCAGCCCATGACTTAGTTGTCACCTGGGCCGCGCTGAAATCCTCGAATGCCGTGGCGATTGTGTCTAGGTAGTTACGATATGTCGCTTGTGTCTCTGTGCTGTAGCGCCCGAGTTTGATCAGTTTGAACTGGTTGCACACGTCCGGCATGCTACCCGCTATTGATTTCTTGTCTTGCAGAAGCTGGCCCAGCACCTGCAGCATTGCCGGTTCACCGTCGGCAACTGACCCGAGCCTGATCCACTTGCGCGGGGTGCCGTCTTTGGGGTCGGGAATCGGTTCAGGCGAGACGAAGTGATACGCGCCGTGCTTAATGTACACGCGGCGCGGCAATCCTTTTCCGGTCTTTCTGGCTCGGTTCATTTGCGTATTGGCTTGAGTTTTGGTTCGTCTGCAGCCGCTACTGTAGTAGGGTGCACCATGTGCATACGCAGCACCAGGACGCTGTTATCTGGCCTGCGGCGTGCCGGTATGCCTAAACTCTTCAAGACTTCCAGCTGCTTGGTAGGGCGCGCGTAGCCGGTAATTTCGTGAATTTCGATGTCTGAAAGGGCAAGGTCTGTCATGATTTTTCCTCGAAAAGATCGCCAATCGCCTTGCGTTCTCGCCTTGTAGCGCGTGCGTTCATAGCATGGTGTGCTGCGTCGTAACGCAGATGGCAGCGCTGGCACCAGGCGCGCAAGTTTTCCGGTTCGCAGTTCTCTGGAGTGTGGTCAAGGTGTGCAATCGTGAGGACGATGTCCACGCCTTTCCAGTCTGTTTCGTAGTCGGTCATGTGGCATCTGCCGAGCGCTTCGCCCGTATCTGCACAAAATACTCTGCCATCTCCGAGCATGTATGTGTCGGCGTCATCACCTTTGCCGCGCACAATTCGTTCGCCGTTCTTGACGAAACAATTTTCGCAGCAGTGACCGGCACGCTCAAGGATGCTAGCGCGAATCTCCTTCCAGTTGGCCGGGTACCGCGCTTTGTTTTCTGGTTTGATCGGCATGGTTATACCTCCGTGGACGCTTCAATTCTCTGTGCTGCTTTCTTGATCATGCTGTTGAACCAGCGTCGTATGCAGTACGAACGGGCAATCGATATTGCCGTGTATATCAATCCGAGTTTCAGGTTTGTGGCTGCAGATAGCTGCCAACCGAACAAAGGGAAAATCAGGGCATTCGCCGAAAAGTTGATTGCGAAACCGATCAGTACATTAATAATCGCCTCGATCAAAGAACCTCGTTTCGTCTGGCTCATGGCTTCACCCCATCGGCTTGCGGTTGCGCGGTAGGGGCGGCAGACTTCAGGGCGCGGATGTCTTCAGCAAGTTCAGTCATTTCCCCGACATAAATTTCGCCATCGCCCGGGAACTCCACTGCCCCCGTGTCGCGATCATAAATTCCATGGTCGTCAACATAGTCTTGAACCTTTTGCTCAATCAGCTTCGCAGCTTTCTCGATGCCTTCTTCCAGCGCAGCATCACGCACTGCCGCCACATCAGCCTGTGCCGATGGTTGCGAGGCGAGTAGGGCGCGGGCTTGCCATGCTTCCCAGCAGCTCAAAGTGTAGCCATCAACATATACAGACCCATCGCCATGCCATTTATTGGTGCTGTAGCCTTTGCGAACGCACCATTGTTCAAACGCTGCGCGCTCATCCGTCAGCGCCTTGGCTTGTACTGGCTGATTGGTGGATGCGTAGCGACGACCAGCAAGCCACCCATGACGCGCCATATCTATTTCAGAAACCTCGCCTTCAACTGGCGCTTCTTTTTCGTACCACTCAGCAAAGGCTTCGTATTCGTCTTGCGCTGGCGTCAAATCTTTCAGCGCCTTGGCTTGTACTGGCTGATCGACCGGCACTGAATAGAGGGTATTCAGCCCCGGGCGCAGTAACGTGTCATCCGGCACGGTGCCAGATATTTCCCAGCACTTACGACCACGGTTCATGTAGACCTGAACCTGCTCGACTGGCTCACTACTGGCGGCTACCTCCTGTTGAGGGGTTGCGGCCAGCAGTTCAGTGATCTGCATGATCAGCGCGCGCTCTGGCCGTCCTGGTATCTTCTTCCAACGGTTCGCCAGGTATTCAAGGCAATCGTCCAGCGTCATGTCGTCGCGCTCATGGCGGTGATAGGTCAGCTTTTCGAGGATGTCTGGACGTGCTGCCTGGTCGGTCTGTATGGTGGTCATGTTAGGATGCCTTTCTCACTACTTTGGAGGCTGAAATGTCAAATGAAATTCGCGAAATTTGGACAAGATTCGACGAGTTGATCGCAAAGTCGGCAAATCCCGATACCAGTGCGGTCGTACAGGCGATCAAGCTGCAAACCGAGTTTATGAACATTCGCCTTGCGCAGATGGAGCAGTCACTGGCATCGATAGCAAGAGGCGTAGGAAAGTAGCTCTTCATACGACCCTCGCAATCTCTTGAATGATGTCCCGAGCCACCAGCGGCACGACTGCGTTGCCGAGCATGTGCATGGCTGTGCGCTTGTTTTCTGGCAGCTTGTAGTCGGTTGGGAAGCCCATTGCCGCACGGGCTTCCTGCACTGACAGCATGCGCATACGGTCACCATCGACTATTGCGTGTCGGTCGCGGGTAGTGATTGTCCCGATAGGGCGGTGGAGCGATCTGCCGCCTTTTTCATTCCCGTAGTAGCTGCTGATGAATCTGTCACCGTGTACACGACGACCGGCGGCAATGCGTGAAAGTGTGGCCGTAGCGCGCCCAGGCTTTTCGATTGGCTGCCAATTACCAGCATTGAAATCCACGAAGCTGCTTGCCGGAACGTGTTCCCGCTTTTGCAAATTCAAGACGAGCGGGTGCTTAGCCCTAACCATCACAATAAACAGCCGTTCCCTATGCTGTGGCGCGCCTTGGTCGGCCGCATCGACAATGGTAGGGGTGAGGCAGTAGCCCATTGATTCCATTGCCTGGCGCCACGCGGGAAATAGCGTCCAGCGCATGAACTCTGGCACGTTCTCAACCACAGACAAGTACGGACGATGAAATTCCGCCGACGAAACCACCGACCAAGCTGTAGACCGGCTTGCATCGTGCTGCGGGTTGCCGTCTTCTTTGCCACGCGCCCGGCTATGTCCCTGGCAGCACGGCGAGGCAAGCATAATGTCGTGCGCCGGTACTTGCTCCCATCGGGCTTGATGCAAGTCCTGGCAAACGTGCTGCGCGCCCGGATGGTTTAAAGCGTGGGTATTGACCGCATCCTGCCAGTGGTTTGCAGCCCATACGACTTTGCATCCGGCCATTGTCGCGCCGGTGCTGAAACCGCCTGCGCCTGCGAATAAGTCAATGGCATTCATGCTACGATCCCTCCCAAAATAGGGAGAGAAGAATGAAGAAGTCGTTTTACGAAACTGCGTTCGGTATTGGCATAGCAGCAGCCCTTTTTGTTTCCGGTGTCGTCTGCGCATACATATTCCGCGCACCAGTTCCTACCGACTGGTGGTCGCCTGTTGCTGCGCTTTCCACCACTGGCGCAGTTTTTGTGGCGTTGTGGACTACGAATCGACAAAGTGCCGACACGATCAAAAGAGAAGTAGATGCCGACGCGGCAATCTTGCTGGGCTTTCAGCAACTGTCGAAGGAACTGACTAGGGCCTGCTTTTTGGCTGGCTATCAGACCGATTCGGAAGAGAACGAGACTCTCTATGCAGACATTTCTGCAGAATTCGCTGAGATTGCAAAAATGCTGTCTGATTTGCCTATGGAGATACTGGCAAAACACGGGCAGATTCCCCGATGCATGCACTTGCGTCGGATCGCAAATGAGAGTTGCCTCTTGTGGAAAGGCGTGACAAAACGTGATGGTTCGTTCTATATGAATAATCGAACAAAGCTCACTGATCTCGAGCGCCGGGCGCGCAAAGAGAATATTGCGATTGCTGAGTATCTTGAAAAACTGTCCCCGACTCTTTATCAGCGGCATAAAGATTTGATTGAGAAAATGTAGTTTCACGCTGATTCCTTCTGCTGTTGCTCACTCAATTGGCGCTTGAGTTCCACAATCTCGGCCTTCAGGCGGTCTATCTCTGGCTGTCTAAAGGCTTTGCCTTCTTCGTACGCCTGGCGAATTTTTCGGGCTTCGGTTGTCATTGTCTCAAGCGGCTGTTGTAGGGTTGCCGGTTACGTCTCCGGCGCGGGCTTTCACCGCCGTGTTGCACTCCAATGCATGGCTTTGCTTTTACGCGGAACTGTGTTGCTCCATGCTTACCCGCGTGTTGGTGGCCGGTACTGACTTCTTCCGGCCTGCTGGTAACACATGCTTGAGTTCTTGAACCCGCTACACTTTGCGGCGGCTGGACTATCCAGTTACAAGCATTCGCGCATCAGCCTGCGCATTCACCAACACAGAAACGGTCTCGACATGCAGGTGCGCGTCACCCATCAAGACCTTGCTACGCGCTTCTGTTTTGGTGCTGGCCTTTAACGTCGCCAGCGCGGACGGTGCAGGGTTTAGCTATCACCAATCCCCGGATGTCCAGCCCTGCAAAGCTCTCCGGTTAAGCCATCCTCATTGGCTCCCTGTTGGCATGGATGACCTACCAACAGTTCAACGCCCTCTGGGGTATTCTTGCCGTCTGGATCACCGCCCGGCCACGGAATATGAAGAGACCCCGGTCCAGTGGGGAATTTTGTTACTCGACCGGTGCAGGCTTTCCGCTGAACTCCGCTTCAGCTTCGGCGCGGGTGGTTTTCTTGCTGCTCTTCGCACCTTTCAACAGGTCGTCTTGTTCCTGCGGCTTCGGTGGTTCGATAACCAGGTCGATGTTTTGCTGGATGCGATCACACAACAGGCCGACGTGCGCGGTTTCCGGATGGACGATGGCACGGAACATGACCAGGACTGTGCCGCCGTTCTGTGGCATGAAGCTGAACTTGTCCAGCTTGGTATCGGACAAGGTGATGTTGCTTTCACCGCCGAGGCCGTAATCAATCACCAGCTTGTTGCCGGTGGTTTCATAGTCCCATTTGAAACCGGACATTTTCGGAAAGCGTGGCGATGTGGCTGCGTCTGGATCCGCTTGCTCGGCCAGGTCAGGGTCGTCCGGCTTTTTGTAGAGCAGAGCGGCCAGATCCGGGTCGAAGTGGGCCAGCACGGAAGCTGGACATTGCGCTTCAAACTTGAGGTCAAATGCGGCTTTGCGTTCCTCGCCGTGAATCTCTGCGCGCGGATTGACCGACGCGAGTTTTACTTGCTGGTTGATTTTAAAAGGTTGCATCTTTGGTTTCCTTATCGGTCAGGTAGTTGGTGTACGGCAGGCGAATCATTTGGTGGAACAGGTGTTCTGCTACTTTGCTGGTGTCGATTTCTCGGCGGGATTGCACGTCGCACATGGCTCTGACGGCGCGAACTGCAGTGCGCTCGTCAGATACCCCCAGAAACTGTTGGAATGCAACTTCCTTGCAGCGGAGGGCAAGCCATGTGCTTATGCGCTTCATTAGGCGGCGATCTCGAAACGGAACTCGCTGGCAACCGCTGAAATGTGTTTGCTGATCGCCAGGCAGATGCTGCCGAAGTCGTCTTCGTGGTACAGCTTTGCGCCTTTCTCGATCGTGGCTGTAAAGCCCAGCCCGGCCAGAAATTCGGCATTGACGGTGAAGCCGAGGCGTTCACAGATCTGGCCGAGGCGCAGAGTCGGTGGGGTGGCTATCGCTGTGGCTTGTGTCGGCTGTTTCACAGGCTCCGACTTGACCGCAGCGGAAACCGGTACCGGCGTGGCCACTGGTTCTGGTTGCGCCGCAGCTGCTTTGGCCTCTGCCTTGACACGTTCTTCTTCCGCAATGCGTTCACGTTCAGCAGCAAGGCGCTTTTCTTCGGCTTGTTTGTGTTCGCTGATACGGGCAGTGATTACCGCCTGGCAGTCATCTGCAGCCTTCAGCACCAGCTGGGCGGTATCGGAAAACAGGAATGCATAGTCCTTGGCCTGGTCGCGCAACGCTTTCAGGTTGATTTCGATCTTGTCTGCAGTGGCGTTGGCTTCGATCTTGGCTGTCGCAAGTGTGGTGCTGACGGCATCGCGCAGGCTGGTGACGGTTTTCTTGCCGCGCATAGCGCCAGCAAAGTCTGCCTGTACCGTGGGCATGTAAGGCTTACCCAGGCGGTCATTCAGGTGCGCAATATGGTCGCGCAAGGCATTCACACCTTCGTTATAGATGTCGGTGCGTACCTGTTCCTTACGGGCTTTGACCAGCTTGTCCAGTTCAAGACGCGTGTTGCGTGCTTCGGCGGTGATGTCGTCGATCGCCTTGAACAGCACATCAATCGATTCCGTTTGGCTCAGTGCGTGCGCCTTGGCAGCTTTCAGACGGTCTTCGACATCGCCGCACCATTTGACGGTTTTCTCAGCATCGGCAAAGTCCTGATCTGTTTTCAGGTCGCGATTGATACCGGCGAACACTTCCAGCGCGTGTTCCTTGAACTGCGCCAGGTTACTGGCGGTGACCATGCCGGTAACTTCGATGCGCAGGGACGGCAGCGATTCAGGTGTGCGGCCTACAGATTCGGCTTTCACATCTGGCGGCGTGTATGTTTCAAGGTCTTTTTCGAATTGCTCCCAGCCTGTGCGGATTCGTTCGAACCAATCAGGCGACGGCTCAACTGCTGTCAAAGCGCATTTATCTGGTGTGCCATCCGACACGACAAAGAACACTTTTGTGCAGCCGGTGACCATCATGATTTGCTGGCACTGCGGCATGTATTCGTCTGGCACGATTCCACGTGTTACAGAGTCGCCCAGTTCTTCATTCCATAACTTGTGCTCAAATGCGATGTCTTCGCCCATCGTCAGGCCGTCACACGATGCCGATAAGATGCCTTCCGAGCAAGTGACTGGGAACAGATCTTCACCGAGCAAAGATTCAACGTGCGGACGTGCGGCGGCTTCGACTTCGTGGCCTTTGTCCAGAATTCTTTCCTGAACAAATTTGCTGAATTCCTTTGCATTGCCTGTCCACTTCATGTGCAGCAGTTCCGAACGTTTCACCTTTGGCGACAGGCCGAGCATGGCAGCGGCTTCACTGGCACCAAAGTGATTCAGTCGGAATTCGTCCCACTCTTGGGAGCCTTGTACGAGGTCGTGCGTGATCATGGGTTTAGCCTTTCGTGAGTCGTTCGAGGTTTGCTTTATAGACTTCGGTCAGAAATTTGACGTCGTCAGGGTCGTTAATGCCGCGGATCTGGTCAGCCAGCGCATGCAGGTCATCTTCGTTTTCCGCGTTATCCATCTGGGCTTCCAGTGGATGCTTTTCATGCGTTTGCTCGGCTTCGTTCTCAATGACAGTGGCTGGCTTGATGTTGAGAATCTGCCGCTTTTGGTCGTCCGACAGAGTCGCTTTGCTCTGGACGGTTGCGATGATCTGGTCGGGCGTTTTCTTGCCATCGGTGATCAGCTTCGTCCAAGCCGGGAGATTCTTTGCAAACTGGTCGGCTGCATAGGCTGGCCGCTCCGTGCGTGCCGCGCTAACTTCCTGAGCGGTACCCATTTCACGCGTGACCGGGCCAGCGTCGACCAGCTCATCGTCGGTATAGACCCCGAGGATTGCACCAGGGCAGTACAGGCGCGCCCAGTTCTTGACCTGCAGATAACCCAACTGCTGTTTAGGATTTGATTTCCACAGCGGTGAGTTTTGGGTTGTAACGTCGATTTTTCTCAGCCATTCGCCCCAGGTGACTTCGGTGTTACCGTGAAGGACGGCACCGACGCGGCATTCCAGGTTATTGGCTTCGCCCTTGTATTCGTACTGAAAGGCTCCTTTGATCGCGCCGGAGGATTGAATAACCGCATTCACCAGCTGCGCTTCGTAGCCCAGCACTCCATTAACCAAGTGCGTTTTCTGCGCGACGGCAAAAGGATTCATGCCCCATTGCGCGGCCTGCATCGAGATTGCCAGGCAGTCGGCTGGCTTACCTTGCAGGTGCTTAGGGACGGTGACGGCAGATTTAGCCATCATTTCCGAGAACGAAACCAGCGCGCGCATATGCTCTGGATTCATCATCATTGCCGCTGAAGCAACGGCAATCGGGTTTTCTTGAGTGGTGGTAGTAAGTTGACTCATTGCTTTTTGCTCCAGTTGTTGACGATGTTTTGAACGGAAGCCAGCTTTTCCTGCTGCTGGCAGTGTTTGCAGTTGCACGTTTGCGAGATACGCAGCCGTGCGGCCGATGCCGTCTGACGCGCAAGCTCGAGCGGACTCAGCGGCGGGAAGCCGAATTGATTGCGGCTGATCTCGGACATGGTTCGGGTGGTTTTCATGCTGGCCTCAGAAGGTAGAAGAAATGAGCAGCAGCACCAGCAGGCCGGCGAGCGGAATCCACTGGTGACGATCGAGCAGGGCGGTTAGGCGGGTCATTGGGCACCATGATTGGTAAGTGCCGCTTGGCTGTAAGTACGTGCCCAGAGAATCCGGCGTTGAACCAGATCCTTGAGGCGTTCGTCCTGAGACTCGGCAAGTACGTCAACAAGTCCTTCGATATACGCCGCTTCGAAACACATATCGGCTTGCCGGTGCTGCTCGACCAAGTTTGCGATCTGGTCTTCCAGCGTGGCAATGCGCGCCTGCTCACCGTAATGCGCGAGAGTTTGCGATTTTGCGCAAGTTGCGGCGCGCGCTTCCAGCATGGCGTCGGCGATCTCGAAGCAGAGTTTTGCCGTGAGTTGGGCGTTTGGCGTTTCACCACCGACGAACGAAGCCAGCCAGCCTTGCAGCGCGCTCTGCGCAAACGTATCCCGCAGCTGCACGCGCTCCAGTTCGATCAGTTCCTCGATCTCGGCAGCGGCCTGCGCCTGGGTCAGGCTCCCGTGTTTCAGGGACATCAGGATGTTCAGGACGGCGCTCATGCTGTACCGCCTTTCAGTTCTGACGGGTACCAGCCAAAGCGCATCGCGGTGTACGTCGCGTTCTTCGCCCACTGCCAGAAGACTGGGCCAATGGTGTCGCCAACCGATGCGACGTCCTTGACCCATTGCTGCGCCACAGCCACGTGCATCGCGTATTCAGTCGAAGCCGAGCGCGGCAGGGCACCCAGATTGTTTTCGAGGAAGATGTCTTTATTAGGGGCTGCTACCAGTTCAGCGATGAAGCGCTCGACCTGCTGATCCGCTGCGTAAGTAGTAGGGAAACGGCTGGTGTGCGTTTCTTTGTCGAATTCGATTTCGTCCTTGCGGAAGAAGATCGCTGCGTCGCCTGGTTCCTGGCGGTCGTACTTGCTTTGTTCGGTGGCTAGTGCGCTCATGGTTGCCCTTATTTATTAGCAATGCTATGAACATAATTATTAGCTACGCTTTTTAATAAGTCAAGAGCAATGCTAATAAAAAATTCTAAATAATTTCAAAGGGCGAAAAAAAACCCGCCGAAGCGGGTTGTTTCTGCAAAGAGCGGCTATTTCACGTTCGGCCAGCGCTTATAGGAGAATATCCAAAACGCGATGATATTCACAAGAGGGACAAGCAATAAAAAAGACCACCATCCAGAATGCCCAGTGCGCGTCAAAATGCGCCAGGTGGGTACGCCGAAAATCACAAAATAGATGATTAATACTAGCCAATGCCAAATTGAAAAAGACCCCATATTTAACTCTCCCCAAAAAAGATTGATTGTTCTGTGGATCAAGAAGCGGCGATGGCACCAATTGCAGACAAGTGGTTTTTACTTGAGTGCTACGTTTTTTGTAATGATTTTGCCTTCGCGAAGTAATTCCATTGATATCTTTTCGCCGGTCTGGGCCCGTGCTATATCCATGAATTGTTGTGCTGAATAGATCGGCGATTGGTTTATTGCGGTGAGAATATCGCCTTTGAAAATGTCGCTATAGAAAGCCGGTGAATCTTTGACTACCGCCGAAATCATCACGCCTTTATTTGTACCGATTTCACGTCGCATTTCACCTTTGATCTCGTCTACATATATTCCGAGCCGTGGTGGCTTCGTCTTTGAATAATAAACTGCCAAATGATCGCTACGATCTACCGAGTAAGGGACATATGTCGTCTGGGTACCGTAAGTCGTGGTCTGCGCAACTCCGCTAAAAGGGCGGCCATAAGAGTTTCCGTTTACATATGTGTTTGATGTCGACGTGGTCGGCGTAACCATGGGCATCGCGCCAGATACAGTATTTGTGTAGCGCGAATAGAGAAGCACCACCGCAGCATTCACCTTCTTAGCTTGCACTACCGCACCGTTTTCATTCACTTTTCCAGCGTTGAAACTGGATTCGCCAATCTTGTCGAAGCCGTTTTCTCTCATCCGGACAAGATCTTCCAAAGGAACGCCTCCTCTTTGGACGACTGGGTCTCCGTTGTACGGCACAAATCGAGGATTATTGACAACGCCGACTCCGCCAGTGCTGTCTCTATAGAATTCTGAATAAGGTGCCGCGCAACCAGTAAGAGCCAACGTGAATAACGCGGAAACAAGAATTTTCAATTTACTTCCTCCGGTATTTTTTTCGGTGTTCAACCATCACCCCAATGATGTATAGCGGCTGTGTGTCACTACGTAAAGTTGGGTAATCCTCGTTAAGCGGAGCCAGTTCAAATATTTCATTGCCAGCAGCATCTATTCCTCGCGGACGGTACTTTTTAAATGTCGCTTCTTGTTCACCATTCTTTGCGGCCACAAAATCACCTGGCTGAGGACGCAAATCCGGCTCAATGATCACACGATCGCCGGGGCGGAAATCGGGCAGCATTGAATCGCCGTTGATTTCAAGAGCAAAAGCCCATTTCGATAAATCGTCGTCAGAGTAAATGATGTCGGTGCCTGCGCCTGGTGGATATGGATCTGAGATCTCTTTTAATGCTCCGGCCTGGATAGCCGAAATAACCGGAATTGCTTTGAGTCCTATCGGCGCCGGTTTCACATTCGGCTCATACGACATCGCACTATCAATTTTCTCGGTCAACCTTGGGCTTATGGTTTTCGGATCGGCTTGAATGACGCGACAGACTGCGAGAAGGGCATCAAGATTTAGCGGTATTACAGCCCTCAAATACTGGCCAACTGCGCCTTGAGTACCTAACCCTGCTTCAGCAGCAAGCCAAGTTTGATTTGCGCCTTTGTTTTCACCCTTGAAGGCAAGCCAAGCTGCGCTTAAACGCTCAGCCTCTGCTTTTTCTTCCCTGCTTAATTGTCGTCTGGTAGCCATACCGAATTCTATTAGCTTGCCTATTTTATGTTGAAACTACTTGAAAAGCACTGCTTCTAATGTAGAATAAGAGCATTGCTAATTAAAAAGGTGTCCCATGCACTTACAGCCGTTCCTCAAGGAAACAGGTATCTCGCAAGGCGATTTCGGCAAAAAGCTGGTGCCAACCGCCTCGCAAGGACTTGTTAGCCAGTGGATCCGAGGAATTACTCGGATCACTCTGGACTACGCACTTCAGATCAATTCAGTAACTGATGAAAAAGTGACGCCCCAAGACTGCGCCGATATGTATAAGGCCCCTGAATCTGAGCAGGTCGCGTCATGAATATCCGAAAATTTATTCTGGCTTTAGTCGGCTCATCAGATCGCGCCAAGCGTGGTGCGCAACTCCATCCGGTGTCTGGTGGCCCTTTAAGTGTCCTTTCAGCTCTGCGCAGTGATCAACCAGCGCAGCAGTTGCGAGATCACTCCTATCCGAACCTAGCATCTGCGCTTGAGCGGCGGATAGCTGCAAATCAAAGTGGGCTTCAAAAGCTTCCGGATCAGGGTGCGTCCGAATTAGCGCCGACAGTGCGCAATAGTGAGCTTCCATGAGACCGAAGAGAACATCAATTTGCCATTCGACCGGCGGTTTGGTTGGTTTTGGTTTTTCATTTTCCATGCGCATTCCTTTCTTTTCTACAGTTGATAGGGGTCAGATTCTCGATTGTGGCATGACTGCGAATGCGCACCAATTTTCAGAGGTACTGCCGTGAGCACAGAAACAGTTTCGCCCGAACAGATCGCAAGCACACGCAAGATCGCTGCATCTATTGAAAGCGACATATTGCGTCGGCTTGCAGAGGTAACGCAGGACCGTGCAGCGGCTTTCATGGACGTTTCACCCAGCACGGTGAGTCGCATGCGTGAACGCATCAGCGAGATCGCTTTGTTGATGGCTGCGATTGGTTGCCAGACTACCGGCGCGGATTCGATGGTGGTGAGTCAGAACGAACTCGCCGCGTTGAAGCTCCTCGGCTACAAGTATCTGCAGACGCAGATCGAACTCGACCGGCTGCGGGGGTAGAACTCATGGCACGCATACGCACGATTAAACCTGAATTCTGGACCAGTGAGCAGATCATGGAATGCTCGCCGCTGGCTCGACTGCTTTTCATCGGTATGTGGAATTTCTGCGATGACGACGGTAACCATCCGGCAAGTGCAAAGCGTTTGAAGGCTCAAATCTTTCCTTCAGACGATATTGCCTCGACAGATGTTCAGGTACTACTCGACGAGTTATCGTCGAATTCCTTAATCGTCTTGTACACCGCACTGGGTAACGATTATTGGCATGTGACTGGCTGGGTTCACCAGAAAATTGACAAGCCAACCTACAAATATCCCCGCTTTTCTGACGCTCTTGTGAAACCAGCTAGCGGAGGCCTCGACGACTCCTCACCCCCGGAAGGGAAGGGAATGGAAGGGATAGGTAAAGGAAAGGATGGGGAAGGGAATGGAAAAGAAAGGTCGTCTCATGCCTCAACCTCAGTAGGCGCGAGCGCGACCGAAAAAACTGACGACGACGGCCAAAATCAAAACGGCGAAAAGCCAAAATCTCGCAACGTCGCTGTGGCAATCCTGCTGCGATCGCTCGACGTCAAGCCCATGACTTCCATGCATCCGAACTGCATCGAATGGGCTGAGAACCCGCGCATTACCGATGAAGTGCTGACGGCTGCTGTCGAGACAGCACGGCAGTACAAGCCAACCGGCGATATCCATCCGAACTACCTGGCACCCATCGTCACCGAACTGCTGCAGCCAAAGCGCGACGACAACAGCTGGAAGCGCAGCAACGAAGGCATTGAGCGCAAAGGGCGTGAGCTCGGCCTGTTCGCCACCCGGAACGAGGATTACAAGGGCTTTGCTGATCGCATCAGCAAGGAAATCGACAAGCGAAAACGTGATGGAGGTGCACCAGCATGAACGATCACACCGTAGACCCAAGCCGTTGCGCTGCATACGGCTGTCCATGCCTCGGAACCACCACCAACAGCACCGGCGGTAGCGACAAGTGGTTTTGCGGCTATCACGCCGGTACCGATGCCATCTCTTGGGCACGCATAAGCAACGAATTGAACCGCCTTTCGTTCATCGTCCTGGCAATGGAAAAGATCAATACCTACCGCAGCCGCTACGAGTGGACAAAGGTCTATCGCGAGATCCAGAACGAATTGCGTTTGAACCAGCGTGGTGATCTGTTGCTGGTCGAGGGTGAGAGCGTATCTGCCTGGTATAGCCGCCTGGATGCCGAACTCGAAAAGGTCTGCAAGGGCAATAAACCACAGCCTGAACTGCCTTTGCAAACGGTACCGACCGCTGAGGCCGACCATTTCAAGCGCGTGCAATTGGCAGTGCCGGAACACGCCTAACGCCGCCACATATACGCGCGCGTGCGCGCATTTGAAGTTTTTCAACGCAGTACCAACCAGGAGAATTTGATGAACACCGGAGCAGAACCGAACAAAGTGCAGGCGGCAACAAATTGCGAACAGGCTGTTTCGTACAGCAAAGAAGTTAGCCCACAGCGCAGTTGCATGAGCAGCGATGTATTGCGCGCTGCGGTGAAGGGATTGCACGCATCGGAGCAGGGATCTGGAACTTACGCGACCGCATCGTTTGCGGTCTATCACGCTCTGTCTGGTGCGCATCGCGAAGCATTGTCGCAACTGGTGAAACAAGGTCCGGTGTACGACGGCGATGTCATTTCGAAGAGCCTGCGCGACGACTTGATGCAACTCGGTTTGGCGACTCGCGTTTGCTACAAGGGTGAGCAGGGCTATACCGCTTCGAACTATGCAGGATGGGACGTTTTACGCTCGGTAGAACGCTAAGCATTGACCGCCCGGGCTTCGGCTCGGGCAAGCAGGGAGAGAACATGACCACATTCAAAACCACAATGGATGCCGAGTCCCAGAAACGCGCCGAATACCTGGCCGCAATTGGCCGCGCGCTGCCGGACGATGACGACGGACTTGAGTCTTTCGACGTGCAGGATCAATTCGGCGAGGTCATGGCCTGGGTATTTGGCACGGCCATATTGCTGGCGATCATCGGCGTTGCTGCCTTCGTGGTGGGGATGACTCGGCCATGAATATCCTTTCGATCGATATCGGCACGACTACTGGCTGGGCTTTGGCCACTAGCGATGGAAAAGTGCGCGGTGGCAGCGTCAAAACTGCACCAACACGGATGGAAGGCCCAGGCGCACGCTGGTTGAAGTTCCGGGCATTCTTAGCCGAAACGCAGCGCAGCGTAGACCAGATCCACGTCGTGTACTACGAACGCGTGCTGCGCCACACCGCTGTGCAAGCTGCTCACGTCTATGGTGGTTTTGAGGCCATGTTGCAGGTCTGGTGTGAATCAAACCGCGTCCGAATGGTGGCGGTGCCCGTGCCGGTGATCAAGAAATCGTGGACGGGTAAGGGCAATGCGGACAAGGTCGCTATGGTCGCTATGGCCAAGTCGCGCGGCTTCAACCCGGTAGATGACAACCACGCAGATGCGCTTGCGCTGCTGGCTTATGCGCTGGGTATTGAGTGGCGTGCGCCGAGAACTGATCACTCTTTGATGGAGCCGCCTGCAGCGCCGTTGTTTGATGAGGTGACCGGATGATCGATTCAATCACCCGGCCTGTAGGTGTGGATCAGCGACTAGCTTGGCTTTTCGCCCAAGCAATGGCAGACCGTAAGCGTTCAACAAGTGATTGCTTTAAGGGTTCCGGGACTGTCGGGTCCGCAAGCGTGCCATTGGACAGTTCACGTGCGATGTCATCGATGTCGTCCAGGTACTTTTGCGGATTGCCACTCGCTTTTGCCTGCTTAAGCAGTATCGCGTTGATAAGAATTAAGTCGCCGGACGATGCTCCGTATGCTGCATTGCGCAGTTTGTCTATCTCGATTCTCAACGCGTCGAATTCTTGTTGCGATGCCATTTTCACTCCTTTTAAGTTGGGACAGCAACCATACCACGGTGGCTTGGTTGTACCCCAGTAAGGACAAACAGCGTTCTCATGACCCAAGCAAACCGAGGGGATATATCGGAAGCAGTACAGGCGCGGAGCCTTTCGCGATGCTGTTCCTTATTCGCGTGACTGTATCGGTGGCTGATAAGTGATCCCACTCACTTCCGAAAGGATAGGCCGCTGGTTGTTCCCCTTGTTTTGTTGTCGTGTATGGAGGAAATCGCCATGAGTGAAATTTTAACCACCAATCAGAAGCGCCGGGACTGGTTCAAGATCATCCGGGTGGACTTGATCAATGCCGGTGTGTCGATGGCAAAGGTGGCTAGCGCTTGCGGCCGTGATCCGAAGACGATCGAGCACTGGACCATAGACGGCGAACCGAAAGACAGTGACGCCCGCGTCGTCCTAGCGCTTTACCAGAAGTTTTGCCCCCAGAAGTACGTCGAACACATGAAATCTCACGACGCAAACTACACGCCGCCAGAGCACATATTTGCCCGGCCACCCGCGCCGCCAGTCAAGAAGCGCGAACAGCCGAAGACTCAAACGAATGATATGCAACACGAACTATTTCAAGGCCTGAAGACATGAAGAAGCCAGTAACACCGGGCAAGAAAGTGGCAGCGAAGAAACCAGCGGTCAAACGAGCTGCGCCGAGGCCGAAAGCGACTCAGCACCCGCTGATGGTCGACGGCAGTGCATTTGACCGTCAGAAGGTCATGGACCACGTTTGCAATGAAACGGTGAGCAGCAACAAATCGGTGGTGAAGATTCTCGCTGCTGGATACCAGACTGGCGAAAAGACATGGCCGCTGCCCGATTATTCGAACTTCCACCGCTGGATGCGTGGCGACAAGGAACTGCGCACCCAGTACGAGGAGGCCAAGATGGAGCAGGCTGACTTTCTGGGGGAAGAGCTGCTGGAAATCTCGGACAAGGAACTGAAGACCGCCGTGGATGTGCAAGCAGCACGTCTGCAGTCCGACAACCGCAAATGGCTGATGTCGAAGATGAAGCCTCGGAAGTTTGGCGACAAGATGGCGCTCACGGATGGGGACGGTAAGCCATTGCCGTCAGCGCAGATCAATCCTGTTTTCAATCTCACGCTGACGCCAGATACCGAGGAATAACATGCTGTACTTCGGGTTTTCATTCCTGTTCAACTGGCTGCAATGCAACTTGGTCACCCCAAGTGCTGCCGGTTCTGGTCCGTCCTTTGATGTTAAATTCACCGCCAAGCAGAGCAAAGCACTGCGCTCGACTGCTACCGAAATACTCTATGGTGGCGCAGCCGGTGGCGGCAAATCTTTTTTCATGCGCGCGCTGGCGTGTATTCTATGCGGACTGATCCCCGGCCTGCAGGTGTATCTGTTCCGTCGGATATCTGGCGATTTGATCAAGAACCATATGGAAGGGCCGAAATCGTTCCATGTGTTACTTGCACCGTTCGTTGCTGTCGGCTTGGTAAAGATCGTTGAGTCCGAAATTCGATTCTGGAATGGCGCGAAGATCTACCTTTGTCACTGCCAATACGAATCTGACCTGAGCAAGTATCAAGGTGCAGAGATTCACGTTTTGCTGATGGATGAGCTGACCCACTTTACCGAATCGATGTACCGATATCTACGCCAGCGTGTCCGTGCACCCGGACTGGTGTTCCCGCCGAGTGCCTGCGAACAATTTATGTCTATGTTTGGCATTGATTTGCGCGCCAAAATCCCGCTGATCCTGTGTGGCAGCAATCCTGGCAGCATCGGCCACCAGTGGGTAAAGAATTCGTTTGTCGACATGTTGGATGAAATGGAAGTGAAGCGCATGTCTAGGGAAGAGGGCGGTATGCTGCGGCAATACATCCCCGCTCGACTGGAGGACAATCCTCAGCTCTTGATTGATGACCCAGGTTACGAAGACCGACTGTACGGTTTAGGCAGCAAGGAACTAGTCAAAGCATTTCGTTTCGGAGACTGGAGCATCGTTGCTGGCGCTTTCTTCGACAACATCAGCGAAATGAAGCACAAGCTGCCGAGCTTCACACCGCCAGCGCACTGGACGCGATTCCGTTCTATGGACTGGGGCAGCGCAAAGCCGTTCTCCGTAGGCTGGTGGTGTATTGCTGAGGCTGAGTGGGTTAAGTTCAACGACGGCACCGAGCGCATGCTGCCGCAGGGCGCGATTATCCGGTACCGAGAATGGTACGGCTGCAAGCGTACTGAAGACGGCCGACCTATGCCAAACGTCGGTCTGCGCCTGAGCGTTGAGGCGGTAGGGCGCGGCATCATGGAACGAGAACGCGGCGAGAAGATTGACGAACAATTGAGCCGGGCCGATCCGTCTATGTGGAAAGAGGACGGTGGCCCATCCTTCATTGAGCGCATGATCAAGTGTGACTCGAAAAATCCAAATGCGATGGTGGGGCCACGTTTTGCGTCTGCTGACAATTCCCGTCCTCAGGGTTGGCAGCAGATGTATTCACGACTGGCGTGGGAAGATGTGGACGATGGAGATCCTATGCTTTTTGTTACTGCTGACTGTAAGGACTGGTGGCGCACCGTTCCCGCTTTGCTACACGATGACAAGCGAATGGAAGACGTCGACACGAAACTTGAGGATCATGCCGGTGACGAGACACGGTATGCCTGCATGGCACGTCCAGTCTCACGTGTGCCGAAACCGAGGACTCAATCTGGCCCAGCGCCTTGGTCGCTCGACTGGGTGAACGCCAACGGGTAGCCCTAAATCGGGAAAAAAGTTCTATCGGCATGCGTTGAAATAGCGCCATGTCAATTCAAACCGCCAACGTAGTTCCAAACTTCCTGACGCGTCGCAAAATCGACGCGCAAGACCTTCGTCGCTTGCAAGAACCGGTCGTGCTTTTCGAATATGAAGGACTCGACAGCGATGGCGAACGTTTCTACGTCTATACGGTGGCAGGCTTCCTCGACGGCAAAAACATCTGCACGGCACAAGGCGGCGCAACAGTAGGCGGCGACGTCATCACTATCCACGCCGACACCCGCGAGAACGCTGACGCGATCGCCTGCCTTGGCCTGTACGACACCATCAATGCGCTTGATCAAGAAGATCAACTGATGCTTGACGCGCTGGCGGCAAAAGCGCGTCTGGGCACCATCGGCGCACTCGATCGTATGGATCTGGCCAATCGCAAGGACAAGCCGGATGCGTTCGTGGAAGACATGGACAAACTGACCGTGCTGCGAGGCGACGACATCATTGTCGCCTCCGGCCATTGAGGTCTGTCATGCCATATACCCTCGACGAATTAAAGGCTCACTGCGCAATCATCGATCACGTATTGAATGGACGTCACACGCCAGAGCAAGGCGAGAAGCTGCTTGGTGAATTGAAGGCTGAAATGCGCTCAAAGCGGGCGCAAGAAAAGGTGTTGATTGGCAGTTTCAAGGGAATGCCAGTTTATGCGAACCAAAGTTTTGCTGTAACGGCCGGTACTGGCCGTCGCTGAGTACCCGGATCGCAGGGCTGTTCTCTGCGGAAAACTTGGAGTAAATCATGTCGTCAAAAATTCTTTCTTTGGGTTCCGCTGGTTCTGCAGTGCAGGGCATTCTGATCTCGGGTGCGACAAACGCAACCCCGATCGTCCTCACTTTGGCTGCTGGTCATGGCCTGAAAAACGGTGACCGCCTGGCTGTGGCTGGCATTACCGGCAACACCGGAGCTAATGGTGAATTCACACTCGCCAACGTGACCGGTACCACCGCTACTTTGCTGGGTTCCGCTGGTAATGGCACTTATGGCGGCACTCCGCGTGCAGCAGTGATCTGCGACGTGACACCACATATGAAAGATCACAGCGCTGCACTGGTGTTGCAGGGCAACCTGGTCGGCACATTGGATATCGAGTCCTATGCGTCCTATGCGGACTTCGCCGCCGGCGTGAACACTTCGCCAGGTGCCATTGCTCCGGTCGTGTCGCCATCGATCGGTACAAACTCGGCGGGTTCTGGATCTGCACCAGCTAAAACCACCATCACAGCAGCAGCTACCAACGCTGCATTGTGCTGCGAAGTGAAGCTGGCCAAGTACATGCGCGCCGTCGTGACCGCATACACCTCTGGCACCGTTATCGCGGCATTGGAAGCCTAAATGAGCGAAGCCGTCCTCGATCCTGTTCCAGGTGCTGATCCTGTCAAACCGGCGGACCGCGTGGTCGATGCGCAGGAGAAGGCGCTTGTTGCCGATTGGAACAAACGGATCGAGGCGGCGTTAAAGCGGGTTGAAAAAGAGTTCAAGAAATTCACCGAAAACCGGAAATTGATGGCCGGTAAGCAGGGCACTGACGAGCAGAAGAAAATGCGCGCCAACCTGCACTACGCAAACATGGCATCCATGCTGCCGCAGGTATATGCCAAGGATCCGGAGTTCTCCGTTCAGCCGACTCTGGGTGTCGGGCCGGATAATCAGGAAGCGACACGTAAATTCGCCGCGACCAGTGAAATCGTTCTCAAGGAATGCCTGGTCAAGGAAGCAAATCTCAAGAAACACGCTAAAAAGCAACTCCGATCCACGTACACCACGTCCATCGGCTGGTTGAAATGCAGCTGGCAGGAAGACCGTAAAAAGGATCCGCTGATTCTGAACCAGATCAAGGATACCCAAGACAACATTAATCGCTTGGAAATGCTTCTCAAGGAGCTAGATGACCCGAGTGCAGCGGCATCCCACGAGCTGCAGGTAGCGCAGTTAAAACAGACCATGGCTGGGCTCGAAACTCAGCAAGAAGTGACAATCGCGCGCGGTTTGGCGCTGGACTTCCTCATGTCCGAGGACGTAGTGATCATTGATGAATCAGTGCGCTCAATTACAGATTATCCTCGCGCCTCGGCCATTGCGCACCGCGTTTGGATGACTGTCGACCAATACAAAATGCGCTTTGGCTGCGAGCCCAAAAAAGCGAAATCATTCTGCGAGACCAATGGCGTCATGGGCGATGCTGCTGGAAACCTTGACGCCACCCTTGTGTGTGTATGGGAGATCTGGTCTCAGGATGACAATCGCATCTACTACCTTTGTACCGGCGAAGAAGGCTTCTGCGAAAATCCGAAATCACCAGAATGGACTGGTAAACGCTGGTTTCCGTTCTTCTTGTGCGCCTTTAACGAGATTGACGGTGCTTTCTACCCAATGTCCGACGTTGAGCTTACCGCGCAGCTGGTTGAGGAATACAACAAGAACCGAGAGGACTTCGTACGCGATCGCAAAGGCTGCTTGCCGGTCAATATCGCGCGCAAGGGCGGCTCGTTAAAAGACGAAGATCTGAACAATATTAAGAATCGGGAAGGCAGCGACCTGATCATGGTCGAAGGCGTGCCAGGCACAAAGCTTTCAGACGAAATATTCGTCGGGCAACTGGGCAATCTGCAAGCCCAAAACTACGACACGACTCCATCCCGCCAGGACATGGAGCAGATGCTGGGCGGCGGTGACGCGGCACGCGGCTCTGTCTTGAAGGCAAAGACAGCCACCGAGGCAGAAATCGTATCTCAAGGCTTGCGTGGTCGTTCTGCTGAGCGCCAGGACGTTATCGAGGACATGCTCAATGAGCTGGGCCCGTATGCGCTGGAAATCTGCTTGCGCAAGATGAGTGTTGAAGAAGTCCGGTTGATCGCCGGTAAGGATGCCGAATGGCCGTCCATGTCGATAGACGGAATTTTCAACCTGGTCAAAGTCGAAGTGCGTGGTGGCTCCACGGGCAAGCCAGATCGCCTACAGGAACAGGACCGCTGGACAAAGCTGCTGCCGGTGATCAAGGAAGCGGTAGAGCAGGTCGCAAAGCTGCGTGAAGCTGGCCAGGATCAGATGGCAAACGTTGTCATAGAGCTGACCCGCGAAACCCTACGCCGCTTTGATGAACGCATAGACATTGAACAGTTCTTGCCGCCGCCAGCAACCGGCGACGACGATCCAGCCGTACTCAAGCAGCAGCTTGTCACCATGCAGCAGCAACTCAAGATGGCGATGGATGCTGCCAAGGAAGCGAACGACAAGCTTCAAAAGGGATATGTCGAGGCTGCTACCCAGATCGCAACCAGCGCGGACCCTTTGGTTGCAGCGGCGGCATTTACCAGCGCCTTGCAACAAGTCACCGGAGAGGGCATTCAGCCTGCCGGCCCAGATTTAAACATAGCACCAGCCACGCCATCGGAAATGCAGCCGCCAGCTGCCCCTATGGTTTCCCCTGAACCTTCTCAACTGCAATGACCATGACAATCGAAAATACAGAAGCACCAGACAATTCCGGCCTGCCAGCATCAGGAGCAGCAACAGAAACCAATTTGCCAGACGCCGCAGGGTCAACTGCGGCACCTGCGCAGACAGCACCGGTCGATGACAATGCGCCGAAATCGATGCTGGAAGCGATCGAGGCTGCGGTACCTGGTGCCTCATCTGAAGGAGCAAAACCGGAAGTGGCAGCGGTAGATAAGCCTCCAGTTGATCCGAATGCGCCACCGAAAGATGACGCGGCCGAAGATATAACCAAGATGCCTGAAGGTCTGTCGAAAGGCGCGCAGGAACGTTTCCAGCGCTTGGCCAACGACAATAAGGAAGTGAAGCAGCGCCTCGAAGAAGTGCAGTCCGCAGTAGAACCGTTTCGCCAGGCATTGCAGGAAAACGGCGTACGCCAAGAGCAGTTCGAAATGGCGACGGGATACATCGGCTTGATCAACAAAGGCGACTATCGTGGCGCTTTGGCCATCATGGACAAAGAACGCCAGCAACTCGCATTGATGATAGGCGAACCGCTGGAAGGCGTTGATGCTTTGTCTGACCATCCGGATTTGCGTGAAGCGGTCGATTCCTTTCAGATTACCGAGCCACATGCCCTGGAGCTTGCGCGCCAACGCAGTCAGCAACAGATGCAGCAACAGCGCCAGCAGGAACAACAGCAGACACAGCAGTTTCATCTACAACAGCAGCAAGCCACTCAACAGGGCACCCAGGCGGTTGACGCGTTCTGCAAGCAGATGATGAAAAGTGACCTGGACTACGCAAAAGTCGAAGCCATTCTGCTGCCACAGATTCAAAGCGGTTTGTTGAAAGACGTTCCACCAAGCCGCTGGGCTGCTGTAGTCGAATCGACATACAAAATGATCAAAGCATCGGCGGGTGCAGGTAAGCAAACACCTTCTACGCCTCCACTGCGTGGCAATGGTCTGGATTCACCAGGTAACGCTCCCAAAACAATGCACGAAGCAATGTGGGGCGGCACCTAGGCGTTACGCGGGCCTCGCCAGCCGCATCGAACAAACCAGCGTTACCCGAAGTCGCTGCCGGGAGTAGTAGAACCACTGTTTTACCAGTTTTGAATGGTGTGAGCCTGATTCACCACAGGCAAGCGTGACGTATTTCCGTGTCGTCCCCGGAGTCGAGTTTTTATAAAACGTTTGCCTTTTTGGAGAATTATCATGCCTTTCACAAGTGATGAAATCATCAATGCCGGTAAAGCCGGTTTGGACTTCTACCTGGCTAATAAGCCGGTAGATCAGATCGCACTGGAACGACCGCTGCTCAAGGCTTTTCAAGCCAAGAAAAAGTCCGCGCCTGGTGCAAAGCAGTACATCGTGGAGCAACTGCGCAAATCGTATAACTCCAATTTCCAGTGGTACAACGGTTCGGCCATCGTGACGTACAACAAACGTCAAACGCTGGAGCAAGCCAACTATCAATGGCGCTCATGCCATGACGGTCTGGCTTTGAACGAAGACCAACTCGCGCAGAACGGCATCATGATCACCGATGACTCCGGTCCATCGAATGCATCACAAGCCGAGAAAATCCAGCTTACCAACCTGTTCGAAGAACAATCCGAAGTCTTGCGCCTCGGCTTCCAGGAACAATTCAGCTATCAGTTGCATCTGGACGGCACTCAAAGTCCAGACGCGATCGCTGGTCTGGACGCATTGATCTCGTTGACACCTACCTCCGGCGTTGTCGGCGGTATCGATCGCGGCCAAGCTGGTAATGCGTACTGGCGCAATAACTTCGCGACCGGCCTGACCACAACCAAAGACACCGGCACCATCTTGAACCAAATGGAAATTGGTTACCGCAATTGCATGCGCAATGGTGGTCGTCCAGATCTGATGGTCGGTGGTTCGAATTTCGTCGACGGCTATCGCAATTTCCTGACGACTACATTCGGTCGCATGGATTATGGCCCGGCCGGTTTCAAACGCGTTGAAGCCGGTACCCAGGTAATGACGTTCCAAGGAACTGACATTCAGTGGTCTCCTGAATTTCAGGAGCTGGATTCGCGTTATGCACCAGCTACCCCATGGGAAAAACGTTTGTACATGCTGAACACGCAAACGATCACCCTGCGCCCACTGCAAGGCCATGACATGAAGACACGCAAGCCACCGCGTGCCTATGACCGCTACGAGTATTACTGGGGTCTGACATGGAAGGGCGCGCTGACCCTGAATCGTTCGAATGCAAACGGCGTTTTTGCGATTGCATAGAGCCGCACACTCGGGCTAACGCCCGGGTGGTTAATGAGCAGTTGAAGTTCTGTCCCTGGCGGTGACAGAGACTTTTTGGGCAGGAAGCTCTGCCCTTTTTTGCAAAAACCGCCATATAAAAGGAGAACTACCATGTCTCAAGCCGCCGCAGCACAGAAAGAAAGCAACGCCTATTCAAAACGTATTTATGTCGTCATCGATCGCGACATGACCGCGAAGACGTCGAAAATCATCTGGTCTCACGAAAAGCCAATTCTGGAAGAAATATTTGGTGAAGGTCGCATCATTGACACCGATCCCTCAGCAATGGATGAAGGCTTCAGCACCAAGATTCGGCCAGATCTGCTGCCACACAACAAATCGCAAGATGCCATCTTGCCGCCGACGGAATCGTCAGGTCTCGGGCACCTGTTTATTGGCGACCCTGAAACCGAATACATGCGCCTGGCTGAGGCATACGGAAAACACGCTGAGATCAACCAGCTGATAGTCGAAAAATGCTATGGGCGCTTCAGCGATGGCCGATTTCAGAAGCTGCTCAAAAAGCCAAAGTTGTCGGATCTGCCCGTAGCTCAGTTGGCAGGGCTTCTCCAAGCGTTCGGCGTCGAAATTCCCAAAAACGCCACTCAAAAAGACATGTTGGCGCTGGCAAGCGAATACAGCGTCGAACTGTAACGGCACGTAAGCGGCCAACCACCCTCAACAAAATAGGAGTTTCAAAATGCTGATCCTGATTGAAAAAGACAGTGCTACACGTATTCCGAAGGAAGTGGAGCCTGCAGAAGCAGAAGCGTTGGCCGCGAGTTTTCCCGTGCTGGTGGTCAATGAAGACGGCAGCAACACACCATTTGCCGACTGGAAAGCTGGCCAAGCCGATGGTGGAAGCCAGGACGATGATGCCCGTAAGGAAGCGACTGCAAAGGCTTTCGAGAAAAGCGGCCTCAGCCAGTCCAAATGGAACAAGATGCCAGCCGCAGAGCGCAATGCGTTGATTGACGCTGAACTGGTGGTCTGATCATGGCCTATCGCACCCTGGACAGCCTGCGCGCGACACTGCTTGCCCGTCTCGGCATGGCCGGAATGGGTGCGTCAGGCGGTGCAAATCAGGCGATTTTTGACTCTTTCCTCAGTAATGGCCAGTCGCAGCTGTATTGGATGCAGGACTGGAAAAAACTTGTCTGGTATGAAGAAAAGACACTCGGCGTAGGCCAGAATCAACTGGATTACCCACGTGATTGCGAGCTCAACAACCGCATTCTGAAGATCGAAACGGTTTACAACGGCCAATGGCGTGAACTGAGCGAGGGTATCCGCACAGAAGACTGGAACACGATGGATACGCCATCGTTTCCATATCGGTACGAGCGATATGCGCAAATCCTGATCTACCCGAAAGCCGATCAGGTCTACACAGTCCGTATTTGGTACGTCAAGGATCTGGGGCGCTTCTCCGAGAATGGTGACCGTGCCACGCTGGACGATGAAATGGTGTTCTTGCATGCGCTGGCGAACGCCAAAGCGCATTACCGCCATCCGGATGCTCAAACATACCAGGGACAACTCAATACGATGCTTGGTGCCATTCGCGGCCAATCGCTCAGCTTCAATGGCGTATATCGCCGTGACCAGGTCGCACCGGCTGCGCAGCGTCCTCATGTTGAAGGGCGAGATACCTAATGGCAGCGATAACGTATATGGATTTCTCCGGCGGTCTCGACCGCCGTTTGCCTATCTCAGTCCAAGACGCTAACAAACTGTGGACGCTACGCAATGCCTATGTGACGCTGGGCAAGCGACTCAAGAAACGCCCATGCCTGCGTAAGCGTGCTGAAGGCCTTACCGGTTCGTTCGGTCTCAAGGCAATAAACGGTCGCTTGAATGTGTTCTGTGATGCTACGTCTGGATACTTCCCACCTATTGAGGTCGATAGCATCGAATTGGGTGCACCGTCATGGGCAAACGGCACTGCTTTGCGTGATGTCCACTATGCCGATATCTTCAACGGTTTCCCTTACATCGTGGCGCAGTATGAAAACGGCGCCATCGCGCACCATTACGTCGATGTAACCGCAAAGACATTCACGATCACCGTTGCCAGTCCGGCGGTAGTGACTCTCACAGATCACGGTTATGTAGCTGGGCAGGAGATTGTTTTCTCTACCACCGGTGCGCTGCCAACCGGTTTGACTGCAGGTACCGTCTACTACGTTTTGCCGCTGACTCCGACGCCATCGGCCAGCAGCTTCCAAGTAAGTGCCACGCCTGGCGGTCCTGCGATCAACACAACCGGCACGCAGTCTGGCGTACACACTTCAACGACCAGGACGCCGATCACGGACCCGAATAATCCTCGCAGCATCAGCGTGACGAAGGCCGCAAGCCGTGTCTTCGCGATCGGCGGTGAAGTGGTCAGATACTGCGCTGCCGGTGGTCCGCGCGACTGGACAACAGCCAGCGATGCAGGTTTCTTGCCGGTAGCACTGCAGCAGGATACGAAAAGCGGCTGTACGGCTGTTGGAACCTTTCAGGATTCACTGGTGGTGTTTTTCAGTGAGAACGCTCAAATCTGGAATGTCGCGGTTGACCCATCGGCAAATACCATTAGCAAGCGAAATGCCGGAGCAGGGTGTGAAGCGCCTTTGTCGCTGGCATCCTTCGCCAACGATCTGATGTTCCTCAGTCCTTACGGCTTCCGATCAATGACTGTGCAGGCTGTCAATAGCCGAATTGATGATGCCGATGTAGGCGTGCCTATTGACACACTTGTTCAACCAGATGTGGATTTCACCGGAAATCTGACTGATGGGAACCAGATATTCGGTGGTTGGATTCACCAGCTTGGCCAGTACTGGGCGGTTTTCGACATGGAAACCTACTCAAAGGCGTGGGTGTACACCTATTCGAAGTCGTCGAAATTGGCATGCTGGAGTGAATACATCTTCCCAATCAAGATCGAAGCGATCACCACACTGGCAGGCAAGGTCTATTTGCGCTCAGAAGATGTGCTTTATGACGTAGTCGATGACAGCACCAGCGACGACGGCGCGCTAGTGAACGTCGAGATTCAAATGGCATTCCAAGACGCAAAATCCCCAGGTGTAGCCAAGCAGGTTTATGGCGCTGATCTGGTGGTAGCTGGCTCGCCTGATCTTTCCTACAAATACGATCCGCGCGACTTGGGCAAGGAAAGCATCCCGCAACGAATCACTGGCGATACTAGACCCGATGACATCGTGCCGGTTGAAATCCAATGTCCAGCCATTGCTCCGGTATTTCGTCACGCGCTGGATGAAGCGTTCGAACTGGATGCTTTGACGCTTTACTACAACCCGCTAGGGACGCTGTGATGTTCGACACGCTCTCACTCGAGGCATCGCTCCACATCTGCAAAAACATGCGTGCTACTGACCTTGCGTGTCTGCAGGCTGTGATGGGAGACATTTCCGTGGAATCGTTCGCTATTGATCGATATCAGACTCACGGCGCAGCGTGGGCTTTCTATCAAGACGGTGTACCAGTGGTCATGGCGGGAATAACTTCTTCCGTGCCGTGGTTAGGCGTCGCATGGATGGTTTCCACGGACGCTGTCAGTGCAGATTCATGGAAAAAAATTATCCGCTTCTCACGTAATGTGTTTCGCAACGCTAGCCGCAAGTATCAGCGGATTGACGCCTACGTTCTCGAAACCTGGCCTCAAGCGAAACGATACGCGGAGAAAGTCGGATTCAAGCAGGTCAACGTTCGGGAGCGGGTCGGCAGAGAAGGTCAAAACGTTCTCGATTTCGCAATCATAGGAGCCATAGAATGAAAAAAATCATATTCTCGTTGTTGGCGCTGTCGTTCGCCTGTTTTGCAAATGCCCAGACCGCTTATTACCTCGGACTGCAGCAGCGTAATCCAACAGATACTGGCTGGAGCACCCGGATGGTTGCGCCGCCTTTAGCGCCAAACAATGGGATTTTGATCTACAACCGCACAACCAACCTTCCAGAATTCGTTACGGTCGGCAGCGGCTTGACGATTATCAGCGGTTCTCTGCGTACTGATGGGTTGTCTCCGGCTGCTTTCAGTGGCAGCTATCTCGACCTGACCAACACGCCAACTATCCCAGCAGCACAAGTCAACGCCGACTGGAACGCGATATCCGGCGTTGAAGCGATTCAGAACAAACCGACTCTGTTTGACGGCGCCTACAGTTCCTTGTCCGGTACACCCACACTGTTTGATGGCGCTTGGTCGTCATTGACTGGTAAGCCAACCGACTTATCAGCTTTTGCAAACGGACCTGGCTACGTTACCAGCTCCGCATTGTCTGGTTTGGTGTCCTCGGCATCCCTGAGCACAACACTCGGCAGCTATGCGACAAGTTCGGCACTGGCCTCTGGTTTGGCCGGAAAGGAAGCCGCTGGTTCTGCTGCGGTAGCTCAATCGTATGCGGTTCAACGTGCAAATCACACTGGAACTCAGTCGGTGACGACCATTACCAGCAATGCCTACGTTGAAACCACGGCGAAGAACAAGGCTATCCAGATATTCAAATCGGCCACAGTAGCAAGCGGTATTGCCGTGTTCCATTTGACTACGGATGGCTCGTCCGGCGGCACTGCGCTCTGCAGTGAGGTGTTCACAGATAGCGTCCAGGTCACGGTCAACGATGCTGCTGCGTCATTCCAATACGGCTGGGCATTCTCCAATGGCAATAAGACTCTGACCGTAACAGTCAACAAATTCACGACCGCGAACATCCTGTCAGGAATTCTTGGTCAATCTGCGGCAAATGGTTCGGTTGCAAAACTGAGCATTTCCTGCGCATCGGTTTAAACAGCAGGGGGAAATATGGGCGGTGGCGGCGGTGATGGCGGCGCAGCAGCGCGTACAGCTGAGATAGAGGCTCAAAAGGCTGCTGCACGTCAGCAGCTTAATTATTTGTTTGGTGAGGGTGACGATAGCAATCCGAACAAGTTGGCGCGTGAAGAGCTCTATACCGGTGTGCGCGAGAATGCGTTCAACTCCGGAAAACGGGCATTGGATGAAGCCAATGAGAAAGCTACTCGCCAAAACAAGTTCGCATTGTTTGCCCAAGGCTTGAACGGAGGTTCTGAGGATATTGACCAGAACGCCTTGATGCGGCGCACCTATGACCAGGGACTACTGGATCTTGGCTCAAAAGCCGATGCTGCGAAATCACAATTCAAGACGAACGACGAAACTACACGGCTTGGCTTGCTCCAGTCGATTGACGCCGGCATGGATCAAAGCAGCGCAGTTAGCTCTGCAATGAACCAGATGAAAAACAATTCCGACATGGCCGCAGCAAACGCGCAAAGCACAAATCTGGGCGATCTTTTCTCGACCTCTGGTGCGCTGTATACCCAAAGCCAGGCCGCGAAGGGCAAGCAGGCGGCAACCGACTGGTGGAACAACTTTACCCGCAGTGGCGGCAGCGGAGCCAGCAATAACGCACGCACTGGCGTTGCGTCAAATACATACTAAGGCCAAGATCATGACAGCAGCTGCTCTCCCATACCTTCTCGCTGGTGCAGGCACATTGGCACAGATGAAGTCGACCGCTGACGCGAATGATAAGCGCCGGTCTATCCTCAATGCGCAGCTCGATCGTGATGACGCTGCAGCCAAAAAATCAAATGCCTTGATTCTCAATGAATCCGAGAAGTTCGCACCAGAGGTGCGCAAAGAGGCGATGATCGCAAACGAAGAAAAGCTATTCGGCCAACAGCAAGCGGATCTGCGGTCTGGTGCTGGCGGTGGTGAACTCGGTGCCATTACGACCGCTGGTGGCGCGGGAAATGTATCTGACGATTTCTTGCGCGCGAAAGCAGATCGTGCTGTGACAGAGGGCAATCGCCTAACTTCAATCGCTCGGGAGCTGGCAAAGACTCGCGCACCTGGACAGCTGGCAATAGATGAGGGCTATTCACGCGGCAATCTTTCCAGCGAACTGAGCAACATCGCAGGTACCAACCAGAATTATGCGCGCGCTGCGAGTAACGACGCCGGGGCAGTGCAGGAGGGCAATCTGGGCGCGTTCGGGAAGATTGCAAGTGCTATCGGTATGGGCATGGCTGCAGGAGGTGCAGCGAAGGCTGCGGGCGCTGCTGCCGGTGGTGGCACGGGTATCGGATTCAAAGTACCGTCTTCGATGTGGGGTTAAAGACATGGCGACCGTAAAAATCCCAGTAAATGGCCTGAGCCAGCTTGCCTATGCAGTATCTGGCGGAGGCAATAGCGCCTATCAGGACGCTTTCAATAACGAAGCCGCTTTCCAGAGCAAAATTGCACAGGCTATGGCCTCGACACGCAAGGCAAATGCTGAAGCCGATGCCGAGATAGAAGCAGCCAATAGTCGCCGCCCTGAAGCAATTCGCAGCAATGCCATGACAGGTCTCGGTATCCCTCAGGATGCAGTGCCAGACGTGGAGAACTTCCAGAACTCAGGCTATATCGGTAAATACCAACTTCCTGCGAACACAGCTGGCCCGACAATGGATCAGCCAGAATGGGTTGGAAAACTTGGCAATCTCGGTCGGATGATTGCGGCCACGCAGAATGCTGTGACGCTTGGCGATAAGAACAGCGAAAACGTGGCAAAGAGCTACGGTGTGTATGACAACATCAACAAGCAGGATCGAGTTATCTCCGGCGATTTAGCTGCATCAAAGCTTGGCCAGGCTGTGGCCGCAGCGGCAGGTAAGCCACTAGTTACAGGGAATGAATATGGCGTGGTCGATAACTTCACGGGCACTGTTGACGACACCAATCCTGTCGCTAAACGTTTCGGAACTTACCGGGACGCTCAAACTGGTGCTTCACGCGCATCTGCTGCTAACAGCTACGCCAGTGCTGATCAACACCGTGCCACTACCGACTACACTCGCAGCAAGATTGGACAAGGGCAGACGACCACGCTTCCGGATGGTACCGTCATAACTACAGGTGGTACGCCTCCAAAGCTCACGGAACTACAAGGAAAGGCAATGCTGTTCGGCTCACGTGCAGCAGAGGCAGATGCAATCCTGAATGATGTCGGAGATAAATACTCGCCAGCCGCGATCAACACGAAAGCTTACGCAGAAGGCGTGCCAATAGTTGGCGGTGGATTGGCGGCGGCTGGAAACACTTTCCTATCCAAGAATTCACAGAAGGTGGAGCAAGCACAGCGAGATTTCATCAATGCGATTTTGCGTCTTGAATCCGGCGCAGCTATTGCTGAGAGCGAATTCCAGAATGCCAAGAAGCAGTACTTCCCGCAACCCGGTGACTCTAAAGACGTTATCTCCCAGAAGGCGCGTAACCGCCAAACGGCAATTAGTGGACTGCGCACTATGGCCGGTCCCGCCGCTGGTTCTGTTCAGCCTCGCCAAGGCGCAGCACGCAACGTAACCGTGGATTACTGACATGGCCTACTCAATCACTACCAAAGACGGAATCACGATCGACAATATTCCGGACGGTATCGCGCCAGATGCACCGGAACTGAAGCAGCGTGTAGCAGACCTGCGCGCTTCCGGCGGTCAACCGGCCACACCGAAACCATCCTTGTCAAATCCAGAAACCAAAGCGCCGACAAGCGGCTATGTAATGGGCTTGCGGGATCCTGTTGATGCTGGCGCTCAAATGCTGCGACGTGCGGTACCAGAAGGGGTGGCCAAGGCAATCGATAATTTCGGTAACTGGCTGTCTGAAAAAGGACTGCCGGTTGCGAGATCAAATGGCGTTGAAGGCGTCGACCAGATTGTCACAGATGTGAACAAGCAATATGACAAGCAGCGCGGCGATGCTGGCGTAGACGTGGGGCGTATTGCCGGAAATATCGTCAATCCTGTAAATATGGCTCCCGGCATGGCCCTTATGCGTGGAGCAAACACATTGGGTAGTTTGGCATTACGCGGCGCTGCCGCTGGTGCAATGGGCGGTGCATTGCAGCCCGTTGTTGATCCAGGTGATGACTTCGCGGCCAAGAAAGCTGTACAGGCGGGAATAGGTGCGGTTGCTGGCGGTGTCTTGACTCCTGCAGTATCAAAAGTCGCAGAACGTGTCGTCCGAGGCGGACAGTCTGCTTCTGGATCCCGGGTGGCACCTGATATCGATGTCGCTATGAATAACCTGTTTGCGCGGCAGGGCATCAATCCTGCAGACCTCAATGACAGCATCCGGAATTCGGTGCGCTCCCAGATTGACGAGGCGTTCCGTACACGCACCCGCATTGATCCAGCCGCAATCATTCGCCGTGCCGAATTTGAAGCTGTAGGACTTTCAGGTGATGCAGCCCCGACCCTCGGCCAAGTAACGCGAGATCCGATGCAGTTCGCCAAGGAAAAGAATCTCTCCGGCATCAATATGGATGGCCAGAATGAGCTGTCCGCACGTTTCCAGAATCAGAATCAACGGCTTGCAGGCGTATTTGATCGGGCAGGTGCGACTAGTGCGACTGATCGCGGTACGGCTGGCGACACATTAATTAATGCGCTTCGCCAGGCAGATGAACCGGTGAAGCAGGGCGTTGACGACCTCTATACGGCGGCGCGTAACATGTCGAACGGCCGTGTTGCAGATCTTGATCGTGCCGCATTCTCCGATGCCGCCAACACCGCTCTGGATGACGGAATGCTGAATGCATTTGTCCCGTCAAATGTACGCGGCTTACTCAACGATATCACCGCAGGAAAAGGCCCATTCAATGTCGAGTCCGCTGTACAAATCGACAGTCTGCTCTCCAAAGCGCAGCGTCAAGCAGATCGCTCTGGTGACAGTGCAGGCGCATTTGCGATCGGCAAGATTCGTACTGCCTTACACGATGCGCCATTGGTCGGCTCCGGACCAGGTGCCGCTGCAGCACGATCAGCAGACGATGCAGGGATGTCGGCCGCAGCGAATGCGGCGCGCACCGTCGACGAAGGGATAAGCGATGTTCCATTTCGTGAGGTGCCGACACGCCCAGAGCTACCGTCTCCTGGCGTGAATGCGGTTGAGGCGGCAAAAACACCTCAGTTTTCACAGATAAATAGCGACTTGGCAACTGCAGCGCCGCCTGCAGCTGCTCCAATTGATGAAGGCCAACTAGCCCGTGATGCCTTTGATCAAGCTCGGCGCGCAGCACGAAACCGGTTCGCGACGATCGAGGATACGCCAGCACTGAAGGCTGCACTTGATGAGGTGGCACCGGACAATTTCGTCAAGAAGTTTGTTTTGGCGGCAGATGCTCGAGACGTTGCAGCGCTGCGGCGCGTGTTGGCCAACAGTCCACAGGCTCAAGAACAGGCGCGAGCCCAGGTCGCTGATCACCTGAAGCGTGCAGCATTTGGTGAGAATCCATCCGGTGATAAAGCGTTCTCGGCTGATCGCTATCTCAAGACCTTGCAGTCATTCGGTCGGCAAAAGCTGGAATTGTTCTTTTCGCCAGATGAAGTTGTCCGCTTGAACCTGGCCGGAAAGGTTGCGAGCGATATCAATAGCATACCCGTAGGCGCGCGATATGGCACCAATACGTCGGGGACTGCAGCAGCAGCTGTAAATGCGATAACAGGGATTTTGAGCAAGGTGCCGGGCGGCTCACTGTTGGGCGCACCGTTGAATTTCCTGAAAAATGAAGCAGGCACGTTGCGTAACCAGCAGGCCATTCGCCAGGCCTTACGCGCGGCTCCGGAACAGATCGCGCAACCACTTCCCGCAAACGTAGCCAACGCGCTGCAACTGTTCGCCACGGGCAGTGGAGCGGGTGGCGGTGCTGCGCTGGCGCCAACGTTCGAGTAAAACGAGCATGCAGACCCCGAACAAGGGTCCTAGTGTTGAAGCCAGTATAAGTCTGATGGTTTCGTTGCTCATGCCGTTTTATGGAAAATATTTCTAATCGGTGGTGATTAAATCCGTCTATGCAAGCATCTAAATATATACCAACGACGGACTTTTCCGATGACGAAGCCAATAACACTGGCGGTCGGTCGACTGTTCGCACGGATCGCGTTGATGCTGAATACCAGAATATATCGAAAAGTATAAATGCGCTAGTAGATAACCTGGCGCTCATTCAGCGCGATGACGGGAAGCTGGCTGATGCAGCCGTAGAGCCATACAACCTTAGTTCGGCAACAAAAGCGTATGTAATGGCGACCAAGTGGAATGCCAGAGGTCTGTGGGCAACGGGCGTTACGTATGCGGTCAATGACATGGTTGATGTTGGTGGCGCTGCATATGTTTGTGCCGTGGCGCACATGTCTACAAACTTCGCTGCCGACTATGCTGCAGGACGCTGGCAAGTATTTGCAACCGCAGCAACTGCTGCTGCAATTGGCTTCGCACAGACGTCAGAAATTCAAGCTAACAATGTTCAATCCGCGATAGTCGAATCAGACGCAAAGAGCCGCGCCGGATATCTACCAACGCTATCCGCACTTTTCGGAGGTTTCTAAATGGCTAGCGCCCCTTCTTTTATCAGCGTTCCAAAAACACCTACTGCGTCTTTTGCAAATGCTGACGCTACGGCATTCAAGCCGATCTATACAGGTGGTGCTTTGGGTTCTCGTATTGATACCTTGTTCGCATCGAACAGCGATCCAGCTAACGCGTATGTGTTGCAGCTGGCTCTTACTAAATCTAGTGTCGACTATGTAATCGGCGAGGTTGCGGTGCCCATGGGAGCTGGGACAAACGGCTCTGCCAAATCAGTAGCCGTTTTGAATCAGACAGACATTCCTGGCCTGGCATATACAGAAAATGGAGCGCTCTACTTGGAGGTTGACATTATTCTTCGGGCCCGCGTTAAAAGCACCGTGGCGGGATCAAATACTGTACAAGTGTGCGGCGTAGGCGGGGACTACTGAGATGTTGCCGGGATTTGATGCCGTGCCCCTAAAGCGGGAATTTTTGAATTTAATGAAAAGAGTTGGTTTTACTCCGCTCAATCCTGCAAATCTCGTGCACCGGACTGGGAATGAATCAATAGCAGGTATCAAGGATTTTTCTGATTCGCCAACCGTGCCAACGCCAACGTTGCCTGCGCAAGCGGTCAGCAAAGCATACGCAGATCAATTCATTGCACTGTTGCCGATAATTGGTTTGCTTTTCTCTACAGCTGGCGCCTCAAATGCAATGACTCTATCGGCTGGACGAGCAGCTGATTCGACTGGTTCCGTAGTCATGTCGCTTGCGTCATCGATCACTAAGACTACTGCGGCATGGGCCGTTGGCAACGCAGGCGGGTTGGACACCGGCACGATCGCAAACAGCACCTGGTATCACTTCTATGAGATTCGCCGCCCGGATACTGGCGTGGTGGACTGGATATTTTCTCTTAGCCCCACAGTACCCACATTGCCGACCAACTATACGCAGTACCGGCACATTGGTTTCGGATTTATCAATGCAAGTACGCAGTGGCGTCGTTTCTTTCATGATGGCGACGATTGGACGTGGGATGCACCTACGCTTGATATTGATGTAACAGGACCGGGCGCCACAGCCGTTTCGCGTGTGCTGGCTGTGCCAACTGGAATCTCCGTAATTGCTAAGTTTAATTACGCTGCGTATGACCCGACAAACGCCAACGGCATTGTCGGTTATTTCAGTGATTTAAGAGCGCAGGACTTGGCGCCATCTAATGTGAGCGCACCATTAAGTGCTTCGTCATCAGCATCTCAAAGTAGTGTCGGTGGTTTGTCAACACAGGAAGTTAGAACCAACATTAGCGCTCAAATTCGATCTCGAATAAATGCCGTATCGGGCACCGCAGTTTTGAAAATGTCCACCATTGGCTGGACATACAAGCGGGGAGGATAGGCAATGCCGTATGTTCAACGACATGCAGGAAAAGTGGTCGGTCTATTTGAGTTTCCACAGCCTGGATATGCAGAGGAATTTCTCAACGATAGCGATCCGAAAGTGATTGCGTATCGCAATCCGATTGTCATCCAGCAGACCGTGACCCGCTTTCAGGCTCGTGCTGCGCTGCTGAATACGCCAAGCCTGCATGACGGATTTAAAAACATGCTGGAAGAAGTGGAAGCGTTCATGGTTTCCGACCAGGTTGATCCACTGGCACGACTGGCATGGACTGACGCACTGGAATTCAAGCGCACCAGCCCGACCATTCAAGCCCTTGCGCCATTGCTCGACTTGAGTGGCGATGATCTTGATCAGCTGTTTATTGCCGCCGCAGGAATCGACGCATGAGATCAACCGACCAACCGGGCGAACGTCGTGCATCGGATCCAATACTGCGTTCGCTCAATGGCCTGCAACGCACCCTTGATCATCGGCATACCGAAAGCGTGAACCAAATGACAGTCTTAAATGAGAAGGTCGATCGCGTACTGGCTGGATTTCCGGACGGCGACCCCGATGGACACCGACGATTTCATGAGGCGTTGATTCGCAAGGCCGAAGCTCGCGAAAAGTTCTGGAATGACATGCGCGCCAAGCTGATAGAGCGCGGCGTCTGGGCGACATTGCTGGCGTTGGGCGGTGCCGTCTTGTTTGCAACAAAGGAGTATTTGCACAAATGAACTTTGACCAGGCATTCGACCGGCTGATAGGACATGAGGCCGGATTCAGCAACGATCCTAAAGATCCGGGGAACTGGACCGGCGGTAAGCCTGGTGTCGGCATCCTCAAGGGTACGAAGTTCGGTATTGCTGCAAACACATATCCTGATCTGGACATAGCAAACCTCACACTCGCGACAGCCAAGGCGATTTATAAGCGCGACTGGTGGCTGAAAGTCGGGGCCGATGAAATTGACGGCGCGATCATCTTCCAACTTTGGGACTTCGCAGTTAATGCTGGCATGGGCAACGCAAAACGTGCACTGCAACGCGCCGTCAAGGTGGCAGACGACGGGAAGATTGGCCCTATGACAATCGCCGCTGTGAAGGCTATGTCTGTAACTGACGTACTCATGCGCTTCAACGCGCAACGCCTTCGCCATTACACATCATTGTCGACGTGGCCGACATTCGGGAAGGGCTGGACAAACCGGGTAGCTGGGAATCTCGACTACGCTGCCGACGACTCATAGGGGAAATCATGGATCCGCTCACCATTGCACTATCACTCGCTGCCCAGTTCGCGCCTGGCATCATCAAGTATTTAACCGGGAGCGATACAGCTGGTACCGTCGCTGGCCAAGTTGTGGACATTGCCAAGACGGTGACCGGCAAGACAGATCCCGAGGAAGTGATTAAAGCCCTGCAGGTTGACCCAGGTCTTGTCCTGCAGTTTCAAACGGCTGTACTGAATAGCGAAGCCGATCTGGAAAAGGCATATTTGGCTGATCGGGAAAGCGCCAGATCGCGGGATGTCGAACTGGCCAAGCTGGGACGTAAGAACGTCCGTGCTGACATCATGGTGGCATTAGATGTAATCGGCTTAATCGCCTGCCTGGTGGTGTTGTGCCTGTTCCGTGATGCTATTCCAGGTGAAACGGTCGGCTTGATCTCGACCATCGCGTCAATCTTTGGCCTGTGTCTACGCGACGCTCACCAGTTTGAGTTCGGATCGAGCCGCAGCTCATTGTCAAAAGACGACACCATCAAGAATCTGACGAAATAGGCTTCACCATCTCCGGGCCGTCGTTCCTGTAGCTGCCGACGGCCTTGGTTACCTGGTACCACTCAAACGCATCTGACGGCAGCGCCGCCGTTCTTGCAAGGTTCTCGGCGTACTCTGCCGAATTCGACATATCCACCCATTCCATAGCGTCCCTTGCCGTCAGCACGATCGGGCGTCTGTCGTGCACGTCGACCATGCCGCCCATCGATGCCGATGTGACGATCGCAAAGCCCGCATCTTCCGCGCGCTCTGCTGGATCCGGTTTCCAGTTGGATACCGCTGCAATAAACATCGGGGCTTGATCCTTTGGCCGAATGAACCAAGGCTGCTTGTTCGGTTTCTCGCCCGTCCACTCATACCAGCCGTCGGCCGGCACGATCATGCGGCCATGCATCCAGAGTGATTTCCAATAGCGCCCCAGCGCCTTTTCTATGGTGGCGTTGATGTCAGCCGGTCTGCCTTCCGACTTTGCCCAGCCGCTGTGGTATCCCCAGCGCATTGGCTCTGCCGTATAGTGTTCGCCGTCCAGCATGTGTATGCCCAGCACCTTGGAGCCTGGTGCCACGTTAAACCGGCGGGGCGGGGGCATGATGTCGAATATTGCGTCCGGTGGCATGCCGATGCTTTCGGCATAGTCCATTAGGTCACGCGCCTGGGATATTCGTCCACACATGGCTACTCCTTTTCGCTGGGGTGCTTGTATCCGCTTACGCCTTTGCGATCGGCTTCCATTTCGGCGCTCAATCTCCGGCTATTTTCCAGACTTGGTTCGTTGGCAATCTGTTCTTTGAGAGCACCAACGATCATGCCGACCGAGCCCATTTCACCCGGTAGAGATCGTGCAAGCTGGTCGGCTCGGGCAACAATGGAGAATAAACGCCGGATTTCCCAAAGCAAAGCCCGGACGTCCGGATCGTCTGGATGACGGTCCTGAATGGCTTTGATTTGCTCAAGTGTGAGCGGCGGTTTGAAAAGGCTTTGAGATCGCATGACGGGAACCCCGACACAATAATATTAGACAGTGTCTAATATACAGCGCTGTGCGCACATACAGTTATGTGCGTAAGTCTTTGATTTTATTGGTCGGGACGGTGTGATTCGAACACACGACCCCTTGCACCCCATGCAAGTACGCTACCAGGCTGCGCTACGCCCCGACGAGCGAAAAATTATACCAGAGCCGTGATGTGTTTTCGCCATCTGCGAGTCTGAAATTCATCTGCGGCAAGTCGGTGCTCAGGATAATTTTGTCGATACGCGCCTAATTTTTGCAGGCGTACCTGCGATCTGCTTGGGCGTGCGTGATGGGGCCTGGCTGACTGCCGATGGCGCACGTGTTTGTGCAACCGGAGCCACCTCCGCTGAACTCGATCGGTAACCTATCCGGAAGCCGCCCCAATGCTTACCGTGTACATAAATCGGCACCGATAAGTCATGCATGACTTCACCGGTGTCGCGTTTATAGGTCTGCAATAAAAATGGTTTGGTATTCGAGCCGCAGCGCTTGCCGGTGCGATCGGTGAAGATGCGCTTGGTGCGATTATTCACCAGGTCGACATCATAGTCGCCGGTCAGCGGCTTGGAGAATTTTTTGTTATGGGTAGGGAAGTAGCCATTGTCATCGACTGCACCTGCGTAGGCCAGTTGTGGCATCGCGTCCAGTATCGGCTCCTGTATATCGGGTAATACCCGATCAGTGTAGGCGTCGAATTGCGTGCTGTGTTTGGGCGGCGATGTATTCGGTAAGAGCCGGTACTGGCGATCAAACAGGGCGGCTTCAGTGATGCTGCCGTTCGCGATTGCTTGCTCAAAGAGCTTGCCAATTTGTTGAGCTGCCGTACTGGCGACCATGCGAATTTGATCGTGCTGCGTCGCGGCACCGCTTTCGGCGATCGCGTCGTAGACGATTTCAGCGCGTTCCGATAAGGCCATAGCGGAAGCAGCGACGCGTGGCAACTCGGTATCCGTTTCCAGCATGCCGTCGCGTATCTTGAGGATGGCTGCGGCGATTTTGTGCGTGGTCTCTACATGTTCGCGTGAGGCGTGCGCGATTTGCTGTATCTCTTCTTCCGAAGTGCTGGCAGCGCGTTCTATATTGCTGAGAAAGCCATGCACACGCTCCACGTTTTGTGATGCTTCCATCACCTTGCTGCTGAGTGCCTGCATGCCACCAGCTGCGCGTTCGGCTTCCACGTTAATGGCTGTCACCATGGAGCCGATATCATCGGTAGCTTCCTTGGTACGCTGCGCTAGTTGTCGTACTTCACCCGCTACCACGGCAAAGCCGCGACCGTGCTCACCGGCGCGCGCTGCTTCGATCGCTGCATTTAATGCGAGCAGGTTGGTGCGTGCGGCGATTTCACTGATAACTTCAGTGATGCCATGTATGCGCCGTGATTTTTCCTGCAACACGCGCATCATTTCCGACGCGGTTTGCGCATCGTCGCGCGCCTTGCTGATTTGCTCCAGACCCTGGTTGACTTCCGTACGTCCGGCGACGCTTTCGGTACGTACTTCAGCCGCGATACTGGATGCGCGCTCTGCATTTGCGGCGATTTGCTCGGTGGTGCTGGCATTTTGCTCGGAACCGGCAACGATGGCATTTGCTGCCTGCACATCCTGTGCGATTTTGTTTTTGATGGAGTCGACGAAGAACGAAGTTTCGGCTGCACCTATCATGATGTGATCGATCTCACCGCCTACCTTGTTGCCAAAATCGGTATGCTTGCTGCCACCACCTGGGCGCAGCACGAGCAGCAAACTGGTACTCAGTAATGATGCGATCAGCAGCAGCCAGGGCAGGCCGAGTATTTCATTGCTTAGCTGTGTGCTTAGATGTGCGGCGACGTAGGCCAGGCCGCTGCCAAATGCAATTGCGACTAACAGCAGGGTACTTTGTTGCAACCATAGGGGAAAACTTTTGTTCCTGAACATATCGCGGTCTCCACGCAGATAATCTGCCGTGCCTTGATTTAGTTGAAGGTGGCACGTGCAGACAGAACATAAGAAAACAACAAGTTTTGATGCTGCTATGTGACCACCGGGCGGTGGCTGCATGCAGTAAGTTTAATTCGTGTGATTTGATCTTACTCACGCTTGCTTACGCGCAGCTTATGCGGAGGCGGGAAATAGCCGAAGACACGAAAAGTCACATTTCAATTTCCCGGTTAATGTAAAAATGGAAACATGACTACATACTGGATGGTGTCCAAATGAAGAAATTGAAGGCTGGCGACAGCTGCGCCGGAAGTACACACTTGTTAATCGCTGCAAGGTGCGGCCAGAGCGGACGTCATGCAGATATATGCAGCAGCGCTCATATTGGTAATGCCGGCAATGCTGCGTACTATGTCTGTCTTTCTGTGATTGTCTGTAAATCATGACCTTTCCGGCGACCCGACTTATTTCAGCTGCGAGCCAGGTACCACGATTATTTGCGGCCGGGAGCCTGCGTGGTGCCATGGAGGAAATCATGGCGGCCTATCAGCAGCAGGGTGGCACTGCATTTCATACGCAGTATGGACCGTCAGGCAAGCTGAGGCAGGAAATAGAAGCAGGTGTGCAGGCAGATGTGTTTGCTTCGGCTTCGGTGGGACATACCGAAGCGCTGGCGCAGCAGAATCTGCTCGGTACATCTACACTGTTCACGCACAATGATTTATGTGTGCTGGCGCGGCCTGATCTGGATTTGCATGGCGATGATTTGCTGGCGCTGCTGGCTGATCCGGCGGTGCGTATAGCGACCTCGACCCCGGTGAGCGATCCGATGGGCGACTATACCTGGCAGTTCTTTCGCAATGCAGACAAGCGGCAAGCCGGGTTTTATGCAGCCATGAATGCAAAAGCGATCAGGCTATCGGGAGCGCATATTCCCGCAGCAGATGAGCGCCTGCCTTATATCACTGCATTTGAAGCAGATAAGGCAGATGCATATATCATGTACTGCACGAATGCGATTTCGACGCGCATAGTGTTGCCGCAGCTGCAGGTGATCGCTATCCCGGATGAGCTGAACGTACGCAGCGCCTATGGAATCGCCGCAGGCAAGCAATCCGAGCAGGGGCAACGCTTCGTGCACTTTGTATTGTCGGCTGCGGGCCAGGCCATACTGAAGAAGCATGGCTTCGGTTCGTGCTGAAAGACAGGAAACAGAATACGACCCGCAACATGGCGGGCAGATAAATTTGTTATGAATGAAGTCGTTTAATCATGCAGGGGCTTTTCGAATTTGAACAGGATGGACGCTATCCCTTGCGTCGCATTCCTATGATCATGCGTTTCAATCTGGATACTTGCGGTATCCGCATTTCCCTGACCGCGTGGATTACACTCAGCCGTGATGAGCGCGAAGAGCTGGTCGCCTTGCCATGTGTATCGCCTGCAGAGCAGCAGGCTTATCGTGAGCGACTCGCAGCCTTGCTGGCAGTGCACGCGGATAATCCGGATGCGGTGATAGAAACGGTAGAGATCGATCCGTCGCCTGTATGGGCTGACTTAAGCGCAGTGCCGGATGTGGTAGCGCAGGGATTGGCTGAATTGTCACTGCCTGTGCCTGCGCATGAACAATGGACAGGCTTGAATGATTTACAGCGCTTTGCGCTGACCAAGCTGACGCGTTCGGGACACAAGAATGCCAATTTGCTGCCCGCACTGAAAGAGTTCGGACTGGTGTGAGTTGGCAGCAGCAAACAAACAGGATAGCGTGATGACGATCAAAATTAGTACGAACTTCGATGCCGGTGCGATAGAGGTAGTGCGCGCAGAGAGCGCTGCCGCGATAGAGCTGAATTTGCGCAAAGATAGCCACGCCGATATCGCGCAATGGTTTTACTTCCGCTTGCAAGGTGTACGTGGTGAACGCTGCAGCATGCGCATCCTGAATGCGTCGGAAGCGACTTATCCGGATGGCTGGCAGAACTACCAGACAGTCGCCAGCTACGACAGAAAGCATTGGTTTCGCGTACCGACTTCGTACGACGGCAAAGTGATGACGATAGCGCATACGCCACAGTACGACAGTGTGTATTACGCCTACTTCGAGCCTTACTCATGGGAGCGCCATCTGGATTTGCTGGCGCGTGCGCAAATGTCCGCCAGCGCGCAGGTGCAGGATCTGGGCAATACAGTGCAAGGGCGCGATTTGAATGTGGTGGTCATTGGCGATCCGGCTGCACAGAAAAAAGTGTGGGTGATTGCGCGCCAGCATCCGGGTGAGAGCATGGCTGAGTGGTTCGCCGAAGGCATGATAGATGCGTTGCTGGAGTCCACAAATCCTCTGGTGCAGAAGCTGCTCAGGCATGCGGTCTTTTACATCGTGCCGAATATGAATCCGGATGGCGCCTACCTGGGCAACCTGCGCACCAATGCTGCAGGCGCCAACCTGAATCGTGAATGGATGACGCCATCGCTGCAAAGCAGCCCGGAAGTCTGGCATGTCAAAAACAAGATACACGAGACCGGCTGCGATCTCTTCCTCGATATCCATGGCGACGAAGGCTTGCCCTATGTCTTCGTTGCAGGCAGCGAAATGCTGGAAGGATTCTCCCAGCAACAGGCAGATGAACAGCAGCGTTTCATAGAGCAATTCCTGCGTGCCAGCGAAGACTTCCAGACCGAGTTTGGTTATGCCGCCGGTAAGTATCGGGCCGATATGCTGAAGCTGGCTTCCAAATACATAGGCCATACCTTCAAATGCGTTTCGCTGACACTGGAAATGCCATTCAAGGATAACGCGCATAGTCCGGAGCCCAAGCTGGGCTGGAATGGCGCGCGCAGTGCCAAGCTGGGGCAGGAAATGCTGCAACCCATCCTGCATCATCTGGAACGGAGTGCACGATGAGCCTGGAGATAGAACGCAAATTCCTGGTGCTGGGTGACACTTGGAAGAAGCTGGGATCACCGCAGGCTATACGCCAGGGTTATTTGTCTTCGCAGCGCGATCGCGTAGTGCGCGTGCGGATAGAAGATCAGACTGCAACGCTGACCATCAAGGGGCGTGTGACTGGCATCACGCGTGGTGAGTGGGAGTACGAAATCCCGCTGGCCGAAGCGGATGAATTGCTGAATGGCCTGTGTGAGCGCCCATTGATAGAGAAAAACCGTACCCGTATCGTGCACCAAGGTATGGTGTGGGAGGTGGATGAATTCTTCGGTGAGAACCAGGGGCTGGTGGTGGCAGAGATCGAACTGGAAAGCGAAAACCAGGTGTTTGCCAAACCGGACTGGGTCGGCGTCGAAGTGACAGATGATGCACGTTACTTCAACGCCAATTTGCTACGCCATCCCTTTACCGCCTGGTGAGGTAGGGCTCAGTGCAGGTGGGTCGATCCCACCGGCGCATCTTCCGGCATTTCTGCATGTACCAGTTCGGCATTCATGTCCGGATACAGCGGCGTGCCGCAGTCATCGCAGAATTCCATAGGGAAGCATTCGAGATGACGCTTCACATTCACGATGCCGCATTCTTCCAGCAGGGCGAGGATTTCCTCTATCGGTGATTTACGCTCGACGTCGGCCGAGATCACAGGATCGCTTGGTACCTCGACGCTGCGATATTCCAGCTCTGCATCGTCTTCTTCACCGTACAGCGGCCATACCGTGCCATACACCACATCCGTGTCATTAAGACGGGTAAAGCTGATGCGATATTCATCAACCCGGCCATCGGTCGATTCCTCGCCAAAGCTGCCTATGATGGCTTGCAATTCGGATGCTTCGACATTCAGTGTATGCGTCAGGTAATGCACGGCAGCGCGTATCGAAGCGGGGCGGATTTGTTTGTCGCCTTCGCGGCAGGCAACAAAGTAGGCTTCCGGTAACAGCAATTCGATGCCGCAACCCGGCAGCAGGTGCGCAATATTCGGTAACGCCTGCGCACTCCATTGCGTCAGTGCATTATCGCGTTCATTCGGATTGGTCGATACTTGCCAGCGGAACAGCGGCTCACCTGCAACTGCAGTAACTACGGCCAGCAGGTAACGTGTGTCAGCCAGGAAGGGCGCCGTTTCTGGTGCCTGGCCTGGTGGTTTGAGCGTGACGTCTTTCAGCGCAGATTGCGCCATGCGATGCGTGAAGGCAAAGGTTTCTGCATGCGTGCGCGGCAGCTGATCGATAGAGAATAGGGCAGAGGCCATCACCATCTTTGTATTCGGGGCCAGTATATGCGCCTGGAAGTGTGCTGATAGGGTCGCGGCCATCTCGGCTGGTATCGCTCCCGATGCAATCGAGAAACGTGTCCAGGCAAGTATCGGCATGGCGACCAGCAAGGCATCGTGGAGCACACCTTCGTGTTCGACTTGGCAGGATTCGCTGGCGGCTTCCACGCATTCCATCAGGCCATCGTAAGCATCCGATTCCTGTTTGAATAAATGATCGAGTGCGGCATCGATAGTGTCTTGATGATCATTCTTCAGCAGTTTGCGCAGCACGACATCCAGCTGGCGCTCCCAGTTGCGTTCTTCCAGACGGCTGGCCGCCTGTATAAGCGCCTGGGCGAGCGTCGCCAGGCGCTGGCTGTCGGCGGATAGTTTGTGACTGGTATTTTTATTCGGACGACGCATGTCAGGACAATCTGAAGTAGGGCGATGAAGGTATTGTAGTGGATTACGCTGACACCGCACGTTTGTGCAGGGAAAGTATGCTGATTCTTATGAGTTGATGGTGGCTGGCACGCTTTCGTATGCGTACGGCATAAAAAAAGCCGCATGCAAGCATGCGGCTTTTTTGCAGATGTTGTTTCCATTCATCACTGAACGGAAACAACAGGCATTACGCGGCCAGCAATTGACGCAAGACGAATGGCAGGATGCCACCGTGCTTGTAGTAATCAACTTCGATAGGAGTATCGATACGCAGCAGTACTTTGACGTCACGGCTTTCGCCATTCGCGCGGTGGATGACCAGGGTCACTTCCTGTTGCGGACGCAGATTGCCTTCCAGGCCTTTCAGGTCGAAGGTTTCATCGCCGGTGATGCCGAGCGTGGTGACGCTGTCATCGCCGAGGAATTGCAGAGGCAAGACGCCCATGCCGACCAGGTTGGAACGGTGGATACGTTCGTACGAACGTGCGATCACTGCCTTGACGCCCAGCAATTGCGTGCCTTTGGCTGCCCAGTCACGCGACGAACCGGTACCGTACTCTTCACCAGCGAAGACCATGGTTGGTGTGCCTTCTGCAACGTAGCGCATTGCTGCATCGTAGATCGACATTTGTTCGCCGCTAGGCTGGAACAGGGTAACGCCGCCTTCAACACGCGAACCGTCCGGTTTGGCCGGGATCATCAGGTTTTTGATACGCACGTTGGCGAAGGTGCCGCGCATCATGATTTCGTGATTGCCGCGACGTGAACCGTAGGAGTTGAAATCGGATTTCATCACGCCTTTTTCGCTCAGGTATTTACCAGCCGGGCTGCTGTCCTTGATCGCGCCTGCAGGCGAGATGTGATCAGTCGTGATCGAATCACCAAACACGCCGAGTGCACGTGCTGCGGTGATACCGGTCGCTGCTGCTTTCGGCTCCATCGCGAAGTCGCTGAAGAACGGTGGTTCCGCGATATAGGTCGAGGTTGGCCAATCGTAGACCTGACCTTCAGCCACGCCCTTGATTTGCTCCCACAGCTTGCCTGGTGCGGTTTTGACTTGTGCGTAGTTGTCCTTGAAGGTCTTCGCATTCATCGCAAACTTCATCAGCTTGGCCACTTCCTGGCTGCTCGGCCAGATGTCACCCAGGTAGATGTCACGGGTTTTGCCATCAGCACCTTTGCCGCGGCCGACAGGCTCGGTCATCAGGTCGCGTGTCATGTTACCGGCAATCGCGTAAGCGACGACCAGTGGTGGCGAGGCGAGGAAGTTGGAGCGGATGTTCGGGTGGATACGCGCTTCAAAGTTACGGTTACCAGACAGGACGGCCGAGGCGACGATATCGTGCTGCACGATCGCTTCGTTCATCGCTGGTGTCAGGTCGCCGGCATTACCGATACAGGTGGTGCAGCCGTAGGCGGTGACGCCGAAGCCGAGTTTTTCCAGGTAGGGCAGCAAGCCTGCTGCTTCCAGGTACTCGGTCACAACGCGCGAGCCAGGGGCCAGCGAAGTTTTGATATGTGGCGATACTTTCAGGCCAGCTTCAACGGCTTTCTTCGCGAGCAAGCCTGCGGTCAGCAAGACGCTAGGGTTGGAAGTGTTGGTGCATGAAGTAATCGCAGCGATCAGCACGTCGCCGTTTTTGACTTTGACGCCGTCGCTGTTGGTGTAGGTCGCATCCAGGTCTTCGATCTTTTTGTTGAAGCCGTTTTCCGAAACAGGTTTGGCAAACAGTTCTGCGAAGTTGTGTTTGACGTTACCGATTTCGATACGGTCTTGCGGACGCTTAGGACCTGCGAGCGAAGGTGCAACCGAACCGAGATCCAGCGCGACGACGTGGGTGTAGTCGATTTCGCCGGACTTAGGAATGCCGTACAGGCCTTGTGCCTTGAAGTAGTTTTCAAAGGCGTCGATTTCTGCCTTGGTACGGCCGGTACCTTTGAAGTAATCGATGGTTGCATCGTCGACCGGGAAGAAGCCCATGGTCGCGCCGTATTCCGGTGCCATGTTGGCGATGGTGGCGCGATCGGTCAGTGACAGCGAGGCGGTGCCTTCACCGAAGAATTCGACAAACTTGCCGACGACTTTTTCCTTGCGCAGCATTTCGGTGATGGTCAGTACCAGATCGGTAGCGGTGACGCCTTCACGCAGTTGGCCGGTCAGGTTCACGCCGACCACATCTGGTGTCAGGAAGTAGACCGGTTGACCCAGCATGCCGGCTTCCGCTTCGATACCGCCTACGCCCCAGCCAACTACGCCGATGCCGTTAATCATGGTGGTGTGCGAATCGGTACCGACCAGGGTGTCAGGGTAGTAGACGCTATCTTTTTGATGTACGCCACGCGCCAGGTATTCCAGGTTGACCTGGTGCACGATACCGAAGCCTGGTGGCACGACGCCAAAGGTGTCGAATGCCTGCATGCCCCATTTCATGAACTGGTAGCGCTCGTTATTGCGCTGGAATTCCAGTTTCATGTTGAGGTCGAGTGCATTTTTTTGACGGAAGTGATCGATCTGGATGGAGTGATCGACGACCAGGTCTACCGGCACCAGTGGTTCGATGTTCTTTGGGTTCTTGCCCATCTTTTCAGCAACGCCACGCATGGCGGCCAGATCAGCCAGCAGCGGTACGCCGGTGAAGTCTTGTAGCACCACGCGTGCCACGACGAAAGGAATTTCATCGGTGCGGCTGGCGTTAGGCGACCAGTTGGCCAGTTGGCGGATGTGTTCTTCAGTTACTTTTTTGCCGTCGCAATTGCGCAGCACCGATTCCAGCACGATACGGATGGAAACCGGCAAACGGGAAACATTCACGCCGAGTTTTTTGCCCAGAGCAGGCAAGGAATAGAATTCGCCTTTCTTGGAGGCTGTGATATTGAATTCCTTAAGCGTATTCAATGTGTTACGCGACATGATTTCTCCTTAATACAAATAACCGAGGCATTATTTACTACCCGATGCCGTCAGATTTCGGCGGCGGCTTGCGGCATCGTTTTACTTCCTTTAATTCCTATCCCTTAGCCTTTGGCAGCGAGTGCTTTGGCTTGTTCAGGGTTGCGGCATTCATTCGCCAGCTGCTGGCCTTTACGGGAGTCGAGCAACATCGCTTTCGATGGGATGTTGATCCAGACCAGGCCTGCTTTACGGTTTTCAAAACGGTTGGCACCGGTGCTGGTACCGATGCGACCGAGGCGATGCACTTTGTTTTGCCAGCGGATCGCCATGTACTTGTCGTCACCGACGTTGTTGTAGGTCGTGATCTTATTGCCCAGTTCACAGTTGTAATGGGTCACGGTCGAGCCTTCGATATTGGCTTCGCCCAGATCTTCCTGTTCGTCTTCACCGGCTGCTGCGGCAGCGGCCGGGGTTGCAGCAGCGGCTGCTTTGGCTGGTGCTTTTTTGGTTACCTTGGCGGCTGGCTTTTTTGCCGCTTCCTTGTTGCCGGCAGCCGATTGTGCAAACGCCGGAGCGATTGCGGAAGACATGCCGATCAGAAGGAATGCGCAGAGCAATTTTTTCATTCGATATTCTCCAAAAATTTTTAACTCACCCACATCAGGTTTGATGCGGGCAAACGGGTATTCATAAAATTGTATGTGCGACTGCAGGCAGCGTTAAACCGCTGGCCTGGGCACGTTGCAGGATGGTCCAGTAATAGCGATAACTGGCGCGATCATGCAGCTTGCCATTATGTTGTATCGGGCCCCATTGAATAGCATGGGCTTGCGCCAGGATTTCTGCCGCTTCATTGACTTCGGACAGACGTGGTGCAAATGATTTCAATATCGGTTTGATCTGGTTCGGATGTATGCTCCACATCCGCGTATAACCAAATTCCGCCGCAGCGCGATGCGCATCACTGGCGACGACTGAGGTGTCATTGATTTCAGTCGTGACGTTATGCGAAGGCACCTTGCCGTGGGCGTGGCAGGCGGCCGCAATTTCCAGCTTGGCGCGTACTAATAAAGGATGCGTGAACTGTCCCGGGGAACGCATGGCATTACCGGGTATCGCGCCGTAATGGTCAGAAACGAAATCCATCACGCCGAACGACAAGCATTCGACCTGGGGCAGGGCAGCGATGGCAAATGCGTCTGCCAATGCGCCATGCGTTTCTATTAATACGTGTACCGGCAATTGTTCGCGCCCATGCTGATGGGCGTGACGATTGATGAGCGCAATTGCGTTCTCCACATCGGCGACGCTTTCAACTTTGGGGACGACCAGGTAAGCCAGTTTTTGTGCGGCGTGTTGCAGGATGATTTCTATATCCTGCGCAAAAAATTCGCTGCTGACATCGTGCACACGGGCGCCGATGCGGGCAAACAGGTTTTCTTCGCCGGCGACGAGTGTGCCGAGCAGATGCGCATGTGCTGTTTCATTGCCATGCGCAGCACCATCTTCACAGTCAAACGTAATATCAAAAACCGGGCCGAGCTCTTGCTGCAGCGCCAGCGATTTACGCATCAATTTCTCGGAACCGGCATAGTGATCGCATGCCGGTATGGAAACCGGTGGGCATTTGCCTTGAAATAGGACTTCTGAAGGATGCATGTATGTTGCGTAATTGTCGATCTTGGTCGGACTTGCTACGAAGGAGATGGGCAGGTCTGCCTGCCCATCGATGCGCGCATTAGCCTAGGAGATGTTTCACACCTTCGCGTTCTTCGAGCAATTCTTTCAGGGTCAGGTTGATGCGCTCTTGCGAGAATGCATCGATTTCCAGGCCTTGAACGATTTTGTATTCGCCGTTTTCAACGGTGACAGGGAAACCGAAAATGGTGTCTTTCGGAATGCCGTACGAACCATCGGAAGGGATACCCATGGTGACCCATTTGCCGTTGGTGCCGAGCACCCAGTCACGGACGTGGTCGATCGCTGCGTTGGCTGCCGAAGCTGCCGACGATACGCCGCGTGCGTCGATGATGGCTGCGCCGCGTTTGCCGACTGTAGGCAGGAATACGTCTTTGTTCCAGACTTCGTCGTTGATCGCTTCTTTAACCGATTTGCCATCAGCTGTTGCGAAACGATAGTCAGGGTACATGGTAGGCGAGTGATTGCCCCAGACCGTCAGTTTTTCGATCGAGGTAACTGGCTTGCTGATCTTCGCTGCGATTTGCGACAGGGCACGGTTGTGATCCAGGCGCAGCATGGCGGTGAAGTTTTTGGCTGGCAGGTTAGGGGCCGATTTCATTGCGATGTACGCATTGGTGTTGGCTGGGTTGCCGACGACCAGTACTTTGACGTTGCGCGATGCAACTGCATCCAGCGCTTTACCTTGTACCGTGAAAATCTGTGCATTGGCTTCCAGCAGGTCTTTACGTTCCATGCCTGGGCCGCGTGGACGTGCGCCAACCAGCAAGGCAACATCTGCGTCTTTGAATGCGGTCATCGGGTCGCTGTGTGCGGTGACACCTGCCAACAGTGGAAACGCGCAATCGTCGATTTCCATGATCACGCCTTTCAGCGCTTTTTGTGCTTTTTCATCAGCGATTTCCAGCAATTGCAAAATAACTGGCTGGTCTTTACCCAGCAAATCGCCGTTAGCGATGCGGAACAGAAGGGAATAGCCGATCTGGCCGGCGGCGCCGGTAACGGCGACACGCATTGGGGCTTTAGCCATGTTGAATCTCCAAGGTAGTGATGAGTGAGGTCAGGTATTGGGAATTTATTCCGCGTGGCGCAATGATACAGTTGAATACCCGATAAGTCAGCGGGGTCAAAGCGCTTATGATCAACATAAGCTCAACTTAAGCTCAATATTTACCGCAACTTTCTGTTGGTAAAATTTGTGCTCAGCTGTATTGCCCACGAGTTTAGGCTTGGCAAGTTTGGCTGTCAATATATATCTTATGTCTTATATAAGACATGTTATTTTCAAGTTTTGCTGGACGGCGGGGCTGCTTTGTGGTGAAATCCGTCCTATGAGTTCAGCGCCAACTACCTTGCCTAACAATAATGCAGCCGCTACTGCTGGCGGTGCGACACCTTCGCCCACTTTCAGTCCGCTGTATCAGCAAATCAAGGCTCTTATTACCCGTAGCCTGCAATCCGGTGAGTGGCGTCCCGGCGAATTGATCCCCAGCGAAGTCGAGCTGGCAAATCGCTTCAAGGTCAGCCAGGGCACCGTACGCAAGGCTATCGACGAACTTTCCGCCGAAAACCTGGTGGTTCGACGTCAGGGGAAGGGTACTTTTGTTGCGACGCACCATGAGGCGCGCGCGCAATTCCGCTTCCTTCGCCTGAAGCCGGATGTCGGCGAGCCGCTTTATCCAGATAACACGATTATTGATGCCAAGCGCCTGCGTGCGCCGGCTGATATCGCACGTCAGCTCGACATCAAAACCGGTGATTCCGTGGTCTTCCTCAAGCGCATGCAGTCTTTTGATAATGCGCCTACCATCCTGGAAGAACTGTGGTTGCCAGGGACTATCTTCAAAGGATTGTCGGTGGAGCGTGTGCTGCAGTACAAAGGTCCGATGTACGCGCTGCTGGAGACTGAATTTGGCACCCAGATGATAAGAGCTGTCGAGAATATCAAGGCGGTGGTGGCGGATCAGGTAACGGCGGATTTATTGCAGTTGCCGTTGAATACACCGTTGCTCAGCGTGACCCGCGTTTCATTTACATATGGTGATAAACCGGTCGAAGTAAGGCGCTCTTACTACGTGACAAACAATCATCATTACCGTAACGATTTGAACTAAAGTTGCAGCTAATTCAATAAACCAGCAAGCCCGTATTATTAAATAAGCAAGCCAGTTGATAATGAAAAATAATTTGTATTGCTGTGGCGCACCAATATCGGTGAAAATTAGTGGTTTATCTCGTTTTGGAAAGTCCTGCCATGTCTGATTCACTCAAAACCGGCAAGAGAGAGTTCCGTAATATCAACGTTACAGATCTGCTCCGATATCGCTTTCCACTTGCTGCGATACAGTCGATATTGCACCGCGCCAGTGGTGCTTTCATCTTCTTGCTGTTGCCATTCATCCTTTTCCTGCTGGACAAGAGCCTGCTGTCCGAAATCTCTTTTGAGCATTTCAGGGGCATTGCTTCGCACTGGTTCGTCAAACTGATTATCCTCGCGCTGGTCTGGGCGTATCTGCACCATTTCTGCGCGGGCATACGCCATTTGCTGATGGATGTGCATGTCGGCGTCGATAAGGTCACCGGCAAGAAATCTGCCCTGATCGTATTCGCTGTCAGCCTGCCTTTGACCGCACTGGTCGCCCTCAAACTGTTTGGAGCATTCTGATGCCTATCGACAATATCGGACGTCACCGCCTGGTCGTTGGTGCGCACTACGGCGTAAGGGACTGGCTGGCGCAACGCATCACGGCCATCGTGATGGTGCTGTACACGGCGGTGCTGCTGATCACCTTTCTGACTGCATCGGATTTTAGCTATGAAGGCTGGGCGGGCTTGTTCGCGCAGCAGTGGGTCAAGATGTTTACGTTTGTTACGTTCCTGGCTTTGTTCTATCACGCCTGGGTCGGCATGCGGAACATCTGGATGGATTACATCAAACCGGTTTCTATACGCCTCACATTGCAGGTCGCCACGATTTTGTGGCTCGTCGCTTGCGCCGGATGGACGGCGCAAATTCTCTGGAGAGCGTAACGTGGCAGCAATCAAAACCAGCATTCCGTCACGTCACTTTGACGCCATCATTGTCGGTGCCGGCGGTTCCGGCATGCGCGCATCGTTGCAACTTGCAGAAGCAGGTCTGAACGTCGCAGTCTTGTCCAAGGTATTCCCGACCCGTTCGCATACGGTTGCTGCCCAGGGCGGTATCGGTGCTTCACTCGGCAATATGGCGGAAGACAATTGGTACTGGCATATGTTCGATACCGTCAAAGGTTCGGACTACCTGGGCGACCAGGATGCTATCGAATTCATGTGCCGCGAAGCGCCGAAAGTCGTCTACGAGCTGGAACACTTCGGCATGCCTTTTGATCGCAACTCCGACGGTACGATTTACCAGCGTCCGTTTGGCGGTCATACCGCAAATTTCGGTGAAAAGCCGGTGCAACGTGCATGCGCGGCGGCGGATCGTACCGGTCACGCCTTGCTGCATACGCTGTACCAGCGCAATGTGCGCGCCCGTACCCATTTCTTTGTTGAATGGATGGCGATCGACCTGATGCGTGATGCGGATGGTGATGTGATCGGTGTCGTCGCACTGGAAATGGAAACCGGCGACGTCATGATGCTGGAAGCCAAAACTACTTTGTTTGCGACCGGCGGTGCAGGGCGCATCTGGGCTGCTTCGACCAATGCCTTCATCAACACCGGCGACGGCATGGGCATGGCAGCACGCGCTGGCCTGCCACTGGAAGATATGGAATTTTGGCAGTTCCACCCGACCGGCGTGGCTGGTGCAGGTGTGCTGATTACCGAAGGCGTGCGCGGTGAGGGCGGTATTCTGGTGAATAGCCAGGGCGAACGCTTCATGGAACGTTATGCGCCTACACTGAAAGATCTGGCGCCACGCGACTTCGTATCGCGCTCGATGGATCAGGAGATCAAGGAAGGCCGTGGCTGCGGTCCGCTCAAGGATCACGTGATGCTGGACCTGCGTCACATCGGTGCTGAAACCATCCAGAAGCGCTTGCCATCGATCCTGGAAATCGCGCACAAGTTTGCGAACGTTGACGCGACGCGTGAGCCGATTCCCGTCGTGCCTACTATCCATTACCAAATGGGCGGCATTCCAACCAATATCCATGGCCAGGTCGTGGTGCCGAAAGATGGCAACCCTAATCACGTGGTCAATGGCCTGTACGCGATCGGTGAGTGCGCTTGCGTCTCGGTACACGGTGCGAACCGTCTGGGTACCAACTCCTTGCTCGATCTGGTGGTATTCGGTCGCGCTGCGGGTAACCACATCGTGCAGAGCAATTTGAAGAGCCGTTCGCACAAGCCTTTGCCAGCTGATGCAGCTGATCAGGCACTGTCGCGTTTGTCACGCCTGGAGAACAACACCGGTGGCGAACGTGTACAAGACGTGGCGAACGATATTCGCTCGACCATGCAACAGTATTGCGGCGTGTTCCGTACGGATGAATTGCTGCAAACCGGCTACAAGAAAATCATGGAACTGGATGAGCGTCGCAAGCACGTCTCGTTCAAGGACAAATCACGTGTCTTCAATACGGCACGTATCGAAGCACTGGAGCTGGATAACCTGATTGAAACTGCCAAGGCGACCATCACCTCGGCAGCTGCACGCAAGGAATCACGTGGTGCGCATGCGCATCGTGATTTCGAGAAGCGTGACGATGAAAACTGGATGAAGCACTCGCTGTTTTATTCCGAAGGCAATCGACTGGACTACAAGCCGGTGGTGACCAAGCCGCTGACGGTAGACACCTTCAAGCCTAAACCACGTACTTTCTAAAAGGTCAGAACATGGCACGGACTCTCAGATTACAGATTTACCGCTATGATCCTGACAAGGATGCAAAGCCGTACATGCAGGATGTGACGGTAGAATTGCATGATCATGACAAGATGCTGCTGGATGCCTTGCAGCGCATCAAGGCGACCGTCGATGACTCGCTGGCCCTGCGTCGTTCCTGCCGTGAAGGCGTGTGCGGCTCGGACGCGATGAACATCAACGGCAAGAACGGCCTGGCTTGTACCACCAATTTGAATGAGTTGACCGAGCCTATCGTATTGCGTCCTTTGCCAGGTTTGCCGGTGATCCGCGACCTGATCGTGGACATGACGCAATTCTTTAAACAATACGATTCCATCAAACCGTTCCTGATTAACGATACAATCCCGCCTGAGAAGGAACGTTTGCAGACTCCTGCCGAACGCGAAGAGCTCGATGGCCTGTATGAGTGTATCCTGTGCGCCTGCTGCTCGACTTCGTGCCCGTCATTCTGGTGGAATCCTGATAAATTCGTCGGTCCGGCCGGTTTGTTGCAGGCCTACCGTTTCATAGCGGATAGCCGCGATGAAGCCACTGGTGCACGTCTGGATAATCTGGAAGATCCATACAGATTGTTCAGATGTCATACAATTATGAATTGCGTGGATGTTTGTCCCAAGGGTTTGAACCCGACCCGCGCAATCGGCAAAATCAAGGAACTGATGGTGCGCAGGGCTGTATAGTGCGCAATTCGACGAAACGCAGCGCGTTAGTCGCTGTGTTTCTTACGCCAGCAGATGACGTGGAAGTAGTATTGAACAGGTTAAGTGAGTATCCATGTCGATAACCCACCAAGCTGATCCGGTAAAACGAGCGCGCCTGCGCTGGCGCGGTCGTCGTGGTTTGCTGGAAAATGATTTATTGCTGACGCGTTTCCTCGATCAACACGAAGAAACGCTGACGGATGAAGAAGTCGAGGCTTTTTCCATATTGCTGGAATTGCCCGACAATGAATTGCTGAATTTGCTATTGGCACGCAATGAACCGGAAGGTGAGGCTGATGTGCCCCATGTCCATGCGTTGCTGATTAGATTGCGCGCGATTTAAAGCGTGCTGTATGACCGGTTTTTTAATTTTGCGATTTATTCTTAAATCGACTCACCTCGTTATTAGAAGGAAGAGCCATGCCCCACTCCCAATCTGACACCAAAGCCACACTGTCGTTTTCTGACGGTTCGCCATCAGTGGAGTTGCCGATTTATAAGGGTTCCATAGGCCCTGACGTAATCGACATCCGTAAACTCTACGGTGCCAGTGGTAAATTCACCTACGATCCAGGCTTTATGTCTACCGCAGCGTGTGATTCGACCATCACTTACATCGATGGCGATAAAGGCGAACTGCTGTATCGCGGTTACCCGATTGAGCAGTTGGCGGTAAAGTGCGACTTCCTTGAAACTTGCTACCTCTTGCTCAAAGGCGAATTGCCGAATGCAGAGCAAAAGAAAACCTTCGTCAGCACCGTGACCAAGCACACGATGTTGCATGAACAAATGCAATTCTTCTTCCGTGGCTTCCGTCGCGACGCGCACCCGATGTCGGTACTGGTTGGTACCGTCGGCGCGCTGGCTTCGTTCTACCATGACTCGCTGGACATCACTGACGCGCACCATCGTGAAGTATCGGCTATCCGCCTGATCGCGAAGATGCCTACGCTGGTCGCCATGTCGTACAAATACTCGGTAGGCCAGCCTTTCGTCTACCCGCGCAATGACCTGTCGTACAGCGCGAACTTCATGCACATGATGTTCTCGACACCTAGCGAAGAATACAAAATCAGCGACGTCCTGGTACGCGCGTTGGATCGTATCCTGATCCTGCACGCAGACCATGAGCAAAACGCGTCGACTTCGACCGTGCGTCTGTCGGGTTCCAGTGGTGCCAATCCGTTCGCCTGTATCGCTGCCGGTATCGCCTGTTTGTGGGGCCCTGCCCACGGTGGTGCGAATGAAGCTGCATTGAACATGCTGAAAGAAATCGGTACCGTCGACAAGATTCCTGAATTCATCGCTAAGGTGAAAGACAAGAATTCCGGCGTCAAACTGATGGGCTTCGGTCACCGTGTTTACAAAAACTTCGACCCACGCGCCAAACTGATGCGTGAAACCTGCCATGAAGTGCTGGAAGAACTGGGCTTGCATGACGACCCATTGTTCAAACTGGCGATGGCCCTGGAAAAAGTGGCGCTGGAAGACGAATACTTCGTATCGCGCAAACTGTACCCGAACGTCGATTTCTACTCGGGCATCGTGCAATCCGCACTGGGTATCCCGGTCTCGCTGTTCACCGGTATCTTCGCGATGGCGCGTACCGTTGGCTGGGTTGCCCAGTGGAACGAAATGATCTCGGATCCGGAACAAAAAATCGGCCGTCCACGTCAATTGTTCATCGGTGAAAAGCAACGCGACGTGCCAGACTTGGCAAAGCGTCCATAATCATCGCTAAAGGCAAAAAGTGAGTCAGGAGATTCACTTTTTGCCAAATTGTTTTATGTTATTCTGATGTCACAAAATTGAGTTAAGTTACAGCTATAGATTAAAGAGTCCTTCCCCACAACTTGATGTGCAATCCGCTAACCGGTCAGGCCGTGTCGCGGAAGGTTAAATTAACCCGCTAATCTCGCGAAACGCGAAGAAAGGTGAGCAAGATGATGCAACAGTCCCAATCCAATTCTTATCTGTTTGGAGGGAACGCACCGTACGTTGAAGAACTGTACGAGGCTTACCTCGACAACCCAGGCTCCGTACCAGACAACTGGCGCGCGTATTTCGACGCCATGCAGCATGTGCCTGCCGTCGATGGTTCAGCCAAACCTGACGTCGCTCACGCGTCCGTCATCGCTTCTTTTGCCGAACGTGCCAAACATGGCCCGATCCGCACCGTTACCGCTTCCGAAGATGTCGAAATGGGACGCAAACGCGTCGCCGTTACGCAGCTGATTGCCGCCTATCGCGTGCTCGGTAATAACTGGGCCAACCTCGATCCGCTGCAACGCCAGGAACGTCCGCCTATCCCGCAACTGGAGCCTAGCTTCTATGGTTTTACCGATGCGGATATGGATATCGTTTTCAATATCAGCAATACCCATTTCGGTAGTGAAACATCGTCGCTGCGCGATTTGCTCAACGCCTTGCGTGACACCTATTGCCGTTCCATCGGTCCTGAGTTCATGTACATCAGTGACCCGGTGCAAAAGCTGTGGTTGCAGGAACGTTTTGAATCGGTACGCTCGACCCCGACTTTTTCCAGCGAAAAGAAAAAACACATCCTTGAGCGCCTGACTGCAGCTGAAGGCCTGGAGCGCTATCTGCACACCAAATACGTGGGCCAGAAACGCTTCTCGCTGGAAGGCAGCGAAAGCTTTATCGCGGCACTGGATGAAGTCATCCAGCGCGGTGGCGAAAAAGGTGTGCAGGAAATCGTGATCGGTATGGCGCATCGCGGCCGTCTGAACGTCTTGGTTAACACCCTGGGCAAAATGCCGCAGGAATTGTTTGCCGAATTCGAAGGTCGTCATGGCGACGACTTGCCATCCGGCGACGTCAAATACCACCAAGGCTTCTCATCCGACATCAGCACACCAGGCGGTCCTATCCACCTGTCGCTGGCGTTTAACCCGTCACATCTGGAAATCGTTAATCCGGTGGTCGAAGGTTCGGTGCGCGCACGTATCGAACGTCGCGGCCAGAACGATCCGTCGCAACAAGTACTGCCTATCCTGATTCACGGCGATGCCGCGTTTGCCGGGCAGGGCGTCATCATGGAAACGCTGAACCTGGCGCAGACCCGTGGGTATGGCACCGGTGGTACCGTGCACATCATCATCAATAACCAGATCGGTTTCACCACTTCGGATCCGCGTGATTCACGCTCCACGCTGTATTGCACCGACGTGTCGAAGATGATTGAAGCGCCGGTGATCCACGTCAATGGCGACGATCCGGAAGCCGTTGTTTTTGCTGCGCAACTGGCACTCGACTACCGCCTCGAATTCCGCAAGGACATCGTGGTTGATATTGTTTGCTACCGCAAACTGGGCCACAACGAGCAAGACACCCCGGCCTTGACGCAACCCTTGATGTACAAAAAGATTGCCGCCCATCCAGGCACACGCAAACTCTACGCCGACAAATTGCTGACACAAGGCACCATAGCTGCTGATGATGGCGATGCGATGGTCAAGGAATATCGCGATGCGATGGATGCTGGTAAGCACACAGTCGATCCTGTTATTTCCAACTTCAAGAGCAAGTATGCGGTTGACTGGATGCCTTTCCTCAACCGCAAATGGACCGATGCTGCCGATACAGCAGTGCCGATTACTGAGCTGAAGCGCCTGGCGGAACGTATCACGACCTTGCCGGAGAATTTCAAGGTTCATCCGCTGGTAGAGAAAGTACTGAACGACCGTGCAGCGATGGGGCGTGGCGAAATGAATCTGGATTGGGGCATGGGCGAGCATCTGGCTTATGCGTCGCTGGTCAGCTCCGGTTACGCAGTGCGCCTGACTGGTCAGGATTCTGGTCGCGGTACCTTTGTGCATCGTCACGCAGTCCTGCATGATCAAAACCGTGAACGTTGGGATGCAGGTACCTATGTGCCGCTGCAAAACGTCTCCGACCAGCAGGCCTGGTTCCGTGTCATCGATTCCGTACTGTCGGAAGAAGCAGTACTGGCCTATGAATACGGTTACTCGACTGCAGAACCCAATACCCTGGTGATCTGGGAAGCGCAGTTCGGTGACTTCGTCAACGGCGCGCAAGTCGTGATCGACCAATTTATCAGTTCCGGCGAAGTGAAGTGGGGGCGTGCTTCTGGCCTGGTCATGATGCTGCCGCACGGATACGAAGGACAGGGACCGGAGCACTCATCTGCTCGTCCTGAACGCTTCCTGCAACTGTGCGCGGACAACAATATGCAAGTGGTGCAACCAACTACTGCGGCGCAGATCTTCCATCTGCTGCGTCGTCAGATGATACGTTTGTTCCGCAAGCCATTGGTTATCCTGACACCGAAGTCGCTGTTGCGTAACAAGGATGCCGGATCGCCACTGAGCGAATTGGCTAAAGGTTCGTTCCAGACCGTGATCGGTGAAGTGGATGACAAGATCGATGCGAAAAAAGTGAAGCGCGTAATTGCCTGCTCAGGTCGTGTCTACTACGACCTGATCGCAGCACGTAAAGAGCGTGGTCAGAATGACGTCGCGATTATCCGTATCGAACAACTGTATCCATTCCCGCACAAGGCCTTTGCGGCTGAACTCAAGAAATTCCCGAATTTCGCCGAGTTGGTATGGGCGCAGGATGAGCCGCAGAACCAGGGCGCATGGTTCCAGATTCAACACAATATTCTGGAAAACATGGCGGATGGACAGAAGCTGGCATATGCCGGTCGTCCAGCCAGCGCATCGCCTGCGGTCGGTTATTACGACAAGCATTACGCGCAGCAAAAAGCATTGATAGATGCGGCTTTTGCCAAATTAAAAGGTTTCGTACAAACGAAATAAAGACCCTGCGGCACCCCAAAGACTGGGGTGTCGTACGAACAACCCGAAACGGAGAGTTAAATGGCAATTCTTGAGGTGAAAGTTCCGCAATTGTCGGAATCAGTTGCAGAGGCTACCCTGCTGCAATGGCATAAAAAGGTGGGTGACACTGTTGCCCGTGACGAAAACCTGATCGACATCGAAACCGATAAAGTCGTGCTGGAACTGCCGGCACCTGACGCGGGCGTGATTACGCAAATCGTGCGTGCTGACAACAGCACCGTGGTTGCCGGCGAAGTCATCGCACTGATCGATACCGATTTGTCGGCGGTCGCAATTCCGGCAGCAGTCGCGCCACTGGCCGCGGCCACGCCTGCAAGCGCACCGGCGCCAGCGGCGAGTGCGCCTGCTGCGGCGTCCAACAGCGCTGCGGGTATTGCGATGCCGGCGGCTGCAAAAATGCTGGCAGAAAACAATTTGTCCGCCAGCGATGTTGCAGGCAGCGGCAAGGATGGTCGTGTCACCAAGGGTGATGTGATCAACCAGCTCGCCCAGCCAGCAACTGCTCCGGCACCGGCAGCTCCAGCCGTAGCCGCGAAACCGGCTCTGCAGCAAGTCGCCGCACCGGCTGCACCGTCTGCCGCACTGGCGAATCGTCCGGAAGAGCGCGTGCCTATGAGCCGCCTGCGCGCACGTATCGCCGAGCGTCTGCTGCAATCGCAATCGAGCAATGCCATCTTGACGACCTTCAATGAAGTCAACATGCAGCCAGTGATCGATCTGCGTACCAAGTACAAAGATAAGTTCGAAAAAGAACATGGCGTCAAACTCGGCTTCATGTCTTTCTTCGTCAAGGCTGCAGTAGCGGCATTGAAAAAATATCCGATCATCAACGCGTCGGTCGATGGCAATGACATCGTCTATCACGGTTACTTCGATATCGGTATCGCAGTCGGTTCACCACGCGGTCTGGTGGTGCCTATCCTGCGCGATGCAGATCAAATGTCGATCGCCGAGATCGAAAAGAAAATCGGTGAATTCGGTAACAAGGCGAAGGACGGCAAGCTGACACTGGACGATCTGACCGGTGGTACTTTCTCGATTTCGAACGGCGGTATCTTCGGCTCCATGCTGTCGACTCCTATCATCAACCCACCGCAATCTGCGATCCTCGGCATCCACGCAACGAAAGAACGTGCAGTGGTTGAAAACGGCCAGATCGTGATACGCCCGATGAACTATCTGGCGATGTCCTATGACCATCGCATCATCGATGGCCGTGAAGCGGTGCTGGGCCTGGTAGCGATGAAGGAAGCATTGGAAGATCCTGCGCGTCTGCTGCTGGACCTCTGATATTTGACCAAATGAAAAGACACAAAGGCCCAGGTATATGGATGCCTTTGTGTCTTTTTCTTTAATGGGGTAAAGATATGTCGAAGAATTTTGATGTGGTAGTAATCGGCGCCGGTCCTGGCGGTTATGTCGCAGCGATACGTGCAGCGCAGCTAGGTTTCACGGTCGCTTGTATCGACGAATGGAAAAACGAAAAGGGCGGCCCTGCGCCTGGTGGCACATGTACCAATGTAGGTTGCATACCATCGAAAGCGATGCTGCAATCGTCGGAAAATTATGATCATGCAGGTCATGCGTTTGCCGATCACGGGATCGAAGTCAAAGGTTTGTCGCTCAACGTCAAGAAGATGGTGGCGCGTAAGGATAGCGTTGTTAAACAAAACAATGACGGCATCCTGTACCTGTTTAAAAAGAACAAGGTTACCTTCTTCCATGGTCGTGGTTCTTTCGTGAAAGCCGCAGACGGCGGACATGAAATCAAGATCGCAGGTGCGACGGAAGAAAATATTTTTGCCAAGCATGTGGTGGTGGCAACCGGTTCCAATCCACGTGCCTTGCCAGGTGCGGCATTCGATGAAAAACTGATTCTGTCGAATACCGGTGCGTTGGCAATCACTGATGTGCCTAAGCGTCTGGGCGTGATCGGTGCCGGTGTCATCGGACTGGAAATGGGCAGCGTCTGGCGTCGCCTGGGTTCCGAAGTGACGGTACTGGAAGCATTGCCAGCTTTCCTCGGTGCAGTCGATGACGCAGTTGCCAAAGAAGCGTTCAAACAATTCACCAAGCAAGGCCTGGCCATCAGTCTCGGTGTGCAGATCGGTGCGATCACTGCGGGCAAGAACGACGTCACGGTTAATTACGTTGACGACAAAGGTGCGGCGCAGAAGGCTGTGTTTGACAAGCTGATCGTCTCGATCGGTCGTGTGCCTAACACCATCGGTCTGAATGCAGAAGCAGTCGGCCTGAAGCTGGATGAACGCGGCTTCATCGCGGTTGATGCTGATTGCAAAACCAGCTTGCCGAATGTGTGGGCAGTCGGTGACGTGGTGCGTGGTCCTATGCTGGCGCACAAATCGGAAGAAGAGGGCGTCGCGGTCGCTGAACGCATCGCTGGTCAGCACGGCCATGTCAATTTCAACACCATTCCATGGGTGATTTATACTTCTCCTGAGATTGCGTGGGTAGGCAAGACTGAGCAGCAACTGAAAGCAGAAAAAATTGCTTACAAATCCGGCTCTTTCCCTTTCCTCGCTAACGGTCGTGCCCGCGCCCTCGGTGATACCACTGGTTTCGTGAAATTCCTGGCTGATGCCAAGACCGATGAAATCCTCGGTGTACACATCATCGGCGCGATGGCTTCGGAACTGATTTCAGAAGCTGTGGTCGCAATGGAGTTCCGTGCATCTTCTGAAGACATCGCGCGGATCTGTCATGCACACCCATCGTTGTCGGAAGCTGTCAAAGAGGCAGCGCTGGCGGTCGATGGCCGGGCCCTGAACTTTTAGGAGTATTTTTTAATGCGATATGCCGCCTTGCTTTTGCCTTTGCTACTGACCGCGTGTGCCACCAGCGGTAATGGAGATGGTCGCGTGTCAGTTGCGACCGCCTCCAACGGGCAAGAGTTTGGCGGTGCCAATTGTTCGGTGACCACCAATTCCGGGAGCTGGAGTGTGTTGACGCCTGCTACTGTGCAATTGGGCAGTGCCAACGGTGAGTTGCGGATTATTTGCAATAAGCCGGGCTATCGCACCACGGAATTGCGCTTGCCGCCCTATGCGCCAACTTCATCCGGTTCCCGTGTAGGTCTGGGTCTCGGTGGTGGTAGCGGTGCAGTTGGTATGGGTCTGGGCTTTAGTGTGCCGATCAGCTCCGGTGGCGGCGGTTATTATCCGCCTCGTGTCGTGGTTAATATGGCGCCGCAGTAAAGATCATTCTGCCGCCAGTATGGTGCAGAGACAGATGGGCGAGCAATGACTCGCCCATTTTTTTCTGCAAGTATCAGCCCGCTGGATAGCGAAAATACAGACTGGATTTTAGCCGCATGAATGTACGTGAATTTTATGAGCATGCATTATCGCAACGAGGATTCGTTGCTGATGAGTCGCAGCTCAATGCCGTTAATCGTTTGCAGCAAGCCTATGATGAATGGGTAGAGTACAAGGCACAGCGCGCGAATGCCTTCATGCGCTTCTTGCGGCCGCCTGAAATCCCGCGTGGGATTTATATGTGGGGTGGGGTAGGTCGCGGTAAATCCTTCCTGATGGATAGTTTTTATTCAGTCGTGCCTTTGGTGCGCAAGACGCGCGTGCACTTCCATGAATTCATGCGCAGCGTACATCGCGAGCTGGACGAACTGAAGATGGTGGTGAATCCGCTGGATGAAGTGGCCAAGCGTATCGCGAAGAGGTATCGCCTGATTTGCTTCGATGAATTCCACGTCATCGATATCGCCGATGCGATGATTCTCTACAACTTGTTCAAGGCCTTGTTTGAGAATGGTGTGTCTTTCATCATTACCTCGAACTTCCATCCTGACACTTTGTATCCGGACGGCTTGCATCGGGATCGTATGTTGCCGACCATCGCTTTGCTGAAGGAAAAGCTGGACATCGTGAATGTCGATAGCGGCAATGATTATCGTAAGCGCGCGCTGGAGCAGGTTGATGCTTATTACTGGCCGCTGAATGAGAAGGCTAGCGAAGCGATGCGGGTGGCATTTGCGCGCATAGCTGAAACTACAGATGAAAACCCGAGTCTGAAAATTGAAGGGCGAGACGTACGTGCCTTGCGTCGGGCTGGTGGCGTAATATGGTTCGACTTTGCCACCTTGTGCGGTGGTCCGCGTTCGCAAAATGACTATCTTGAACTCGCCAGTCGTTTTCACACAGTATTTTTATCAGATGTGCCAGTGATGTCGGCCGGTATGGCTTCCGCGGTTCGACGTTTTATCTGGCTGATAGACGTCCTGTATGATCACAAGATTAAACTGGTCATGTCGGCCGAGGTGACGATGGATGAGTTGTATACTGATGGTGCGCAGATTGCCGAATTCCAACGTACTGTGTCGCGTTTGATCGAGATGCAATCCAGCGAATATATGGAAGCAGAGCGTCGACTCACAGCTAACGCGATTTTATGAGCCATGGCTGCAGAGCCGGACTCGCCTTAATTTGAATTAACGATAGATGAAATACATATTTCCTACCTGCCTTGGCGCTACCTTCTTGTTGGCTGGCAATCTTGTGTTTGCGCAGCCAGCGCCCGTCGCTGCTGAAACGCCTGACCATGTGTATTTGCCTAAAGAACTGATAGAGCGTTATCCGGCTGATTCCATCAAATCCAACGAAGTGGCGGAACGTGCGGTGGAAGAAGTGAACAAGACGCGCGCAGATATTGAAGCGCGTTTTGTGGCCGACCAAAAGGCTTGCTACAAAGTGTTCTTTACCACTTCCTGCCTGGACAAGATCAAGGAGCAGCGACGTCTGGATCTGGTTTCTATTAAGCCGATAGAACTCGAGGCCAATTCGTATATACGCCACGCCAAAGTTGACGAGCGTGATCGTCGTCTGGCCGAAAAAAATGCGCAGAATGCAGCGAAAGCTGCCGCCAATGCTGACAAGCCTGTAGACGAACGCACAGCCAAGGATGGTCCGGGTGCAGCAGAGGAAGCGCAGCGCAAGGCACGCGCCGAAGCCTATGCGAAACGCAATGCTGAGTATGCGGAGAAGCAGCGGCTGTTGAAGGAAAACGAAGCAGCTGATGCGCAGAAGCGGGCCGAGAATGTACAGCGCTACGAAGAAAAAGTGCGTGCCGCTGAAGAAAAACAAAAAGAGATTGCCAGAAAGAAAGCGGAAAAAGCCAATGTGCCGGCCGCCAAGCCTTGATGCATGGTAGCAATTATCAGCTGCAAATTATCTCTGACTAGAGTGACAGACTGATATATAAGTTTCATTTGCTGTTGAATTTGGCAACTTAACCGTACAAGTTGTGCGCTTATTCGATAAAGTGCTGGACTTATCTCTAAACAATATTGAGAGATTATTAAAATTTAACTTTTTTTATTTTAATCCCGGTATAATCAGCCATCGTTGAGATTCGAGTTAGTGGTGCAGTTAGTCTGTCATTCCTGTCTTGGTTGAAACGATCCAACGGGCAAATGCCCAACTTAACTGAAATTAGGAATTGTAATGGCAACTGGTATCGTAAAATGGTTCAATGACTCGAAAGGCTTCGGCTTTATCACCCCTGACGAAGGCGGCGAAGACTTGTTCGCGCACTTCTCGGCTATTCAGTCGAGCGGCTTCAAATCGCTGCAAGAGAACCAACGCGTTTCTTTTGAAGTGACAGCTGGTCCTAAAGGCAAGCAAGCTTCGAACATTCAGCCTATCTAATAGCTGGATCAAACGAAATAGAAAAATCCTCAGCATGCTGAGGATTTTTTTTCGCCTGTCATTTCCTGAAGTGCCGCAGGTGAGGGTGATTCAGTTTTGTGTCAGCGCTTGTCGCAGATTGCGTTCATCCTGCCACTCACGGTATTCCGCGCTGCTTTGCGTATATGCCTTGAGTTCGGCTGCACTTTTTCCTTCGTGTGCAGTGAGCAGGCGATGCGCGATGCGATGATCTGGCATGGTGGTGCCATAGAACATGACATCGTCACCGCGCTGGATCAGCAAGGTAGGGAAATTTTCGACATCGAAGTCGCCGATCAGGTCGGCGCGGTCTTCGATATCTATCCAGACAAACAGCTTGTCCGGATGTTGGGCCGCCAGCTCGTCAAAGCCGGGTCGGTAATTGGTACAGACGTCGCACCAGGCCGCGCACAAGCAGGCCACGACCCAGACGTCGTCTTGCATGCGTTGCGTGAGCTGCTGCTGGTTATGCGGTTCTAGAGTGATACTTGCCATGGCGGTATTCTACCGTTTTCTGTTGCATAGGGAGTGTTCGTCCCGGTGGAAATGCGCAGCAGCGACAAATGCATACCTTCCCAGCACCGATGGCGATACGCACGGTAAAATAGCCCTATGTCTACGATACTCGCTATAGAAACATCTTCTGAACTGGCTTCTGCGGCACTGTTGCACAAGGGCGTCAACAGCAGCCGCCAGACGGCAGGTGTCAGCACGCATTCACAAAGCATACTGCCGATGGTGCAGGCCTTGTTGCAGGACGCTGGCATCGCGCTGCGCGATTGCGACGCGATCGCTTTTGGTGCCGGACCTGGTTCGTTTACCGGTGTGCGTACCGCTTGCGGCATTGCACAAGGTTTGGCCTATGGCGCGGATAAACCCTTGTTACCGACTGTGACCCTGCTGGCGATGGCCCAGGCGTGTCGCGAGCAGACTGGTGCCAGTGACGTGCTGGCGGTGCTGGATGCGCGCATGGGCGAAGTTTATTGGGCGCAGTATCGCTACACCGATGGCTGGCAGATTGTGATTGCCCCGAGCCTGTCATCTGCACGTGAGGTGCAGCCGCAAGGCGAAGTGACCGCATGTGGAAATGGTTTACAGGCGTATGCAACGGATTTCGCTGCGCAGCCGTTTTTTGCGACTGCATTGAAAGATATGCTGCCGCAGGCCGAGCAGATTGCGACGCTGGGTGCGATTGCTTATGCGCAAGGACTGGCGGTGGTCGCGAGTGCGGCGGAACCACTGTACTTGCGTAACAAGGTGGCATTGACAACGGCGGAACGTCTGGAAAAGGCTGCAAAGGAGGCTGCATGAGTTCCGTGCCCAGTCCTATTCCGCAGTTCAAGGCGCCGCCTCCGCCAGCGCGCAAGCTTTATTTCTATCGGATGCAGCCGACCGATATCAGTGATGTGCTTGCGATCGAAAACGATGTTTATCCTTTTCCCTGGACGCGCGGCAATTTCCTCGATTCCATCAATAGCGGTTACGAAACCTGGATACTGCGCGATGGCACCGGTGCCTTGAGCGGTTATTTCCTGCTGATGCTGTCGGTAGACGATGCACATTTGCTGAACATCACCGTACATCGTGATTTGCAGGGGCAGGGCATAGGCATACTGCTGCTGGATAAAGCGAAGGCAATTGCGCAGGAAAAAAAGCTGGAAGCGGTCTTGTTGGAGGTGCGTCCATCGAATACGCGTGCAGAAAAAATCTACCGTCAATATGGCTTTAGTCGCATAGGTGTGCGCAAAGGCTATTATCCGGCACCGAATAATCAGCGTGAAGATGCGCTAGTCATGAAGCTTGCGCTATGAGTAATCCGGATCGTCGTATCGCATTCTTGCAGGAGATGGGCCTGGGGCCAGTCTGGTCGCAACGGGCGGCTGTGCTGCAGGCGCTGGAATCTGAAGCAGCAACTGTAAGTGAAGTTGCTGCGCCGCTTGAGGATAGCGTGGCCGCTGCAACGCCGCTGCGTGTTGTTGAGCCTAGTGCTTCGGCCTGGGGTGACGACGATGTCGCGACTAGTCCCGTTGCTCTTCCTGTCGCAGTGCCTGCAACGCCGACTGCGCTGGTGCAGCCTGCCAGCAGTATCGGCAGCATGAACTGGGATCAGTTGAAGACGGTGGTCAGCAATTGCACCGAATGCGGTTTATGCAAAGGACGCACACAAACTGTATTCGGTGTCGGTGACCAAAAAGCCAAATGGTTGTTCGTCGGTGAAGGTCCTGGACGCAATGAGGATTTCCAGGGTGAGCCTTTCGTCGGACCGGCGGGCAAGCTGCTCGACAATATGTTTGTCGCGATGGGTCTCAAGCGTGGCGAAAATACCTACATCGCCAACATCGTCAAATGTCGTCCTACTGATGAAAACAAGCGTGACCGTGCACCAGTCGCAACCGAAAGCGATGCCTGCATGCCGTACTTGCAAAGGCAGATAGAGTTGCTCAATCCGACCGTGATCGTGGCACTGGGCAAGACCGCCGCGCTGTCCTTGTTGAAGCTGGATCCGGCGACACCTGTTGCCAGATTGCGCGGTAGCGTACATCGCTATGCGGATATCCCTGTGGTGGTTACCTATCATCCGGCGTATTTGCTGCGCACACCGAAAGACAAGAGCAAGGCCTGGGCAGATTTGTGTCTGGCGATGCAAACCTATGCCGACAAAGGCTAACGTCTAGCTTGGCAGCGAATTTGACAAATACCTTCCAAACACAATTCGAGCAGCGTTGGGGCCACCTCAACGATATCCATGTGCGCTCACTGGCATGGCTGCTCGATGCTCCCGATCTGCTGGATCCGCAAGCACCGCAATGGCAGGGAAAAATTGCCAGCCTGCAGGGCAGCCTGCCGCACGATATCAATGACTGGTTGCAAGCATTGGATAAGGATCCGGATGCCTTGCATCGCTACCTCAATGTACAAGTATTCACCCGCCTCGGACGCTATGCAGAAAAACTGCTGGCTTATTATTTCGAGGCACGCGGCATACTCGCCGCACACGGTGTGCAGGTAAGGGCGGGCAAGAACAGCACCGTAGGCGAGTTTGATTTCCTGCTGCGCGATGGCGATGCCTTGTTGCACTGGGAATTTGCCACCAAATTTTATCTGCTGGAATCCAGCGGTGCTGGTGAAGATGCAGACTACTTCGTCGGTCCCAACCTGGCAGATACGCTGGGTGCAAAAATGCACAAGATACTTGAGCGTCAACTGATGTTGTCGCAGCATCCGGCAGCGCAGGTGCATTTGCCAGCACCGGTGAAGCAGGCGCAGGCATTGGTCAAAGGCTGGTTGTTTTATCACCAGGATGATAGGGCAGATGCCGCGATATGCGGTATCTCTGCCGATCATTGCCGTGGTTTCTGGTGTGCGCTGACAGAGACGGAACAGATGACAGCCGAACGTTATGCCGTGGTGCCGCGTTTGCACTGGCTGGCACCAGCCAAACTGGATTTGTCACAGACCATGGACAAGCAGGCATTGCAAGAAATGCTGGCGACGCATTTCGTGCATGACACGATGCCGGTATTGGTAGTCTTGCTGAATGTCCGGGGAGAGCTTGCGCTGGAAAGCAGTCGTGGCTTTATCGTGCCGGATGACTGGCGCACCCGGGCTGGCCAACGGATAAAACTGGTTCATCCGCTGCCGCAATAACTTAGTGTTTCGGTTCGCCTATCAGTGACAGCGAATCATGTTCACGTTGGTTGGCAGCATGCTTGCGCATGATCAGGTACATGATGCCGGAGACCGACAAGCCAAACATGATGATGACGATGTTGATGTTCAAATCCAGTTTCACCATCAATGCATACAGCAGCAACATGGTCAGTACTGACAAATTCTCATTGAAGTTTTGCACCGCGATCGAGTGACCTGCACTCATCAGGACGTGGCCACGATGTTGCAGTAGCGCATTCATAGGCACGACGAAGTAGCCTGACAAGGCGCCGACCAGAACCAGCAACGGATACGCCAGCCATACGGTATGTACCATGGTCATGACGATCACGACCACACCCATGATCACGCCGAGCGGCATTACCGACAGTGACTTCTTAAGAGGTACAAAGCGAGCAGCAGCCACTGCGCCGAGTGCGACACCGACCGCTACGATACCTTGCAGGATGGCGGCCTTGTCGAGCGGCATATTCAGGGATTTCTCAGCCCATTTCAGCACGATGAACTGTAAGGTTGCACCGGCACCCCAGAACAGCGTGGTTACGGCCAGCGAGATTTGCCCGAGGCGGTCGCGCCACAAAGTGGTGAAACAGTTGGCGAAGTCGCCGATGAGCTTGATGGGATTACGTTCCTGATGCGGATAGCGGGCGCCAGTGTCAGGAATGCGGAGGTTGAAGAGTGCGGCGAGCAGGTAAGAGACGGTGATAATGCAGAGTGCTGCTTCGGCTGGTGTGTCTATGCCAAAGTTAATAATGGGGAAATCGAAGGCTAGTAGTTTGGCGGCAACGTTGGGATTGATGAGTGCACCTCCCATCACGGTGCCGAGGATAATGGAGGAAACGGTCAAGCCTTCTATCCAGCCATTGGCGGCGACCAGTTTCTCCGCCGGTAGCAATTCTGTGAGGATGCCGTACTTGGCCGGTGAATAAGCTGCTGCACCAAAACCGACCACGGCATAGGCAATCAGCGGATGGACATCGAAGAACATCATGCCGCAACCGAAAATCTTGATCAGGTTGGTGATGAACATGACGCGACCCTTGGGTAGCGCATCAGCGAAAGCACCGACGAAAGCGGCGAGTAATACATAAGACAGGACAAAGAATAGCTTCAGCAATGGAGTCATCCATTCGGGTGACTTCATTACCGTTAATAAGGCTATGGCCGCTATCAGGAGGGCGTTGTCGGCGAGCGAGGAAAAAAACTGCGCCGCCATGATGGTATAAAAACCGCGATTCATTCGCATTAATCTATTTTTGCTGTGTGTCTCTGGCTGACTTTATACCATGAATCTTGGCGGCTTCCATTGATTTGCGCCTCGTTAACGCAATGCGTCCGGTAAAATAAATAAATTCGTAAAAAAACCATCTTGAACGAATGTCACGATTTAACTTTCTTTACATTGCCGTATGCCCAGACCCCTTATTGCTACCATAGATATCGCCGCATTACGCAGTAATCTTGCGCTGGCCAAAGCGCGTGCCCCTCATTCCCGGGCATGGGCGGTGGTGAAGGCCAATGCCTATGGGCACGGTCTGGAGCGCGGCATGCGTGGTTTTGCTGCGGCAGACGGTTTGGGGCTGATCGAGCTGGATGCGGCGGCCCGCCTGCGCGAGCTGGGGTGGAAGAAGCGCATCCTGTTGCTGGAAGGATTTTTTGATGCTTCCGATCCGCAACTGCTGGCCGAGCATCAACTGGATACGGTTATCCATTGCGAAGAGCAACTGCTCATGCTTGAGCAAGCACGTTTACAGACGAAAATTGACGTTCATCTGAAATTGAATAGCGGTATGAATCGTCTGGGCTTCACGCCAGCGAAATATCGGGCCGCCTACGAGCGCCTGCGCGCTATCCCGGCCGTAGACCATATTTCTTTTGTCACACACTTCGCCAACGCGGAAGATCCGGACAATCCGGTATTGCCGGTGCAGGAGCAGTTGCGCCGCTTCAGGGAAGCAACTCGTGATTTGCCGGGCGAACAAAGCATGGCCAATTCGGCGACTGATTTATTACACCCAGGTTCGGCGGCGGACTGGATACGTCCTGGCATCATGCTGTATGGTGCGACGCCAGGCGGGCAAAGCGCCGAGCAGTTCGGCTTGCGGCCAGCGATGAGTCTGAACAGTGAAATCATCGGTGTGCAGCATATCGTCGCGGGTGATGCGGTCGGCTATGGCAGTGCTTTCGTCGCGACTGGTCCGATGACCATCGGCGTGGTCGCCTGTGGTTACGCTGATGGCTATCCCCGTCATGCACCCAGCGGCACGCCAGTGATCGTCGATGGTGTGAAGACACGTATGGTCGGACGCGTATCAATGGATATGATTACAGTCGACCTGACACCGGTGGCGAAACCGTGTGTAGGCAGCAAAGTCACGCTGTGGGGCGCAGGCTTGCCAATAGACGAAGTGGCAAATGCGGCCGGTACAGTCGGCTATGAGTTGATGTGCGGCCTGGCGTCGCGCGTGAAGGTAGTCGAAGTTAACTAGAACTCATTTCACAAATATCCGTGAGATGCGTTCTTACCAAAAGCGGTGCTGGCAAGGCGTGCGACGCGTCGCATAGCGAGCTATGCGCAAGGAGCGCAACGCGGCCAGCGCCGCTTTTGGTAAGAACCCGAAGAGAACGGGCTATTTGGGCGTATTGCTGCGTTGCGCCGCTTGCCAAGGGGATCACCCTTGGCGGCGCGACACGTCTTGCACTACCTCCCAAATAGCCGCGTTCGCACTCGCGGATATTTGTGAAATGAGTTCTAATCAAAGCGAAATTTACCCAGATGGCAAAAGCCAAAACCAATTACACCTGTAGCGACTGCGGCGGCATTACCAGCAAGTGGGGCGGACAATGCCCCGCTTGCGGCGCGTGGAATACGCTGGTCGAAACCATAGTCGAGTCAGGCTCCAATCGTTTTTCCGTACAACACCAAGGACTGGCGCAAACAGCGCCGGTACTGAGTCTGGCAGATATCGAAGCGATAGATGTGCCGCGCTTTGGTACCGGCATAGAAGAATTTGATCGTGTGCTCGGCGGTGGCCTGGTGGCTGGCGGTGTGGTGCTGATCGGTGGCGATCCTGGCATAGGCAAGTCGACGCTGTTGTTGCAGGCACTGGCCAATCTCTCGCGCATCAAAAAAGTTTTATATGTCAGCGGTGAGGAATCCGGTGCACAAATCGCATTGCGCGCAAAACGCCTCGCGGTCGACGCCAAGGATCTGAAGCTGCAAGCCGAGATCCAGCTGGAAAAAATCCTGACAACTCTGGCTGAGCACAAGCCTGATGTCGCGGTCATCGACTCCATCCAGACCGTGTATTCGGACGCACTGAGTTCGGCTCCGGGTTCGGTTGCACAGGTAAGGGAATGTGCCGCGCAATTGACGCGCATCGCCAAGCAAACCGGCATCACCATCATCATGGTTGGTCATGTCACCAAGGAAGGCGCGCTGGCTGGTCCGCGCGTGCTGGAACACATCGTCGACACCGTGCTGTATTTCGAAGGCGACACACATTCCAGCTTCCGGCTGGTGCGTGCGATCAAGAACCGCTTCGGTGCAGTCAATGAGCTGGGCGTGTTTGCGATGACGGAAAAAGGCTTGAAGGGCGTATCCAATCCCTCGGCGCTATTCCTGTCGCAACACGATAATCCTGTGCCTGGTGCATGCGTGATGGTGACGCAGGAAGGCACACGTCCCTTGCTGGTCGAGATCCAGGCACTGGTGGACACTTCGCATTTGCCGAATGCGCGTCGTCTTTCGGTGGGGTTGGAGCAAAATCGTCTGGCGATGTTGCTGGCTGTGTTGCATAGACACGCTGGCATCGCTGCTTTCGATCAGGATGTATTCATCAATGCCGTAGGTGGTGTGAAGATCACCGAACCGGCGGCCGATCTGGCCGTGCTGCTGGCGATACATTCCTCCATGCGTAGCCGACCTTTGCCGCGAGGTTTGGTGGTATTTGGTGAAGTGGGCCTGGCAGGTGAAATACGTCCTGCGCCGCGCGGTCAGGAACGTTTGCGTGAAGCAGCGAAGCTGGGCTTCTCACTTGCCCTGATTCCAAAATCGAATGCGCCCAAGCAAAAGATAGAAGGGCTGACCATCATAGGCGTAGAGCGTATAGATGAGGCTTTGAATCGTGTACGCGAGCACGAGTAAATACGCGAATGAGCTAGTCGTCGAAATGCTGGTTCAGCAAGTCTGCAGCTTTCACGCCACTGCGCACAGCTGATTCCAGTGTCGCCGGATAATCACTGGCGACGTAATCCCCGGCAATCACCAGATGTGACAATACGGTTTTCTCAGTCGGCCGTTGCAGACCGGGTGCGCAGGAAAAAGTTGCGCGCTTGTCTGTGATGACCTTGCTCCAGAGCGGAGCTGTCAATTGCGGCATTTGCAGTGCTTGCGCCAGTTGCTGCGCGATAGCGGCAGACAATGCTTCCTGTCCGAGTTCTATCGCCGTGGTCGACACACTGACCACCACTGCAAACAAGCCATCCTGCGTGCTATCCAGTTGCCCGCGATCAAACACAAACTGTCCCCAGTGGCCCAAGGCTTCGTCATCAGTCAATGCAAAGAATGGAGCACTTAAGCGTGTGCCTGCCGGGTATTGCAGATAGCAGGTGGTGATCGGTTCGTAGTTGAAGGCAGGGATGTGTGCTTCGGCTGCGGAGCCGGCCAACAAACTGGCCGCTGTGGTCGCAGGCGTAGCGATGACGACGCCATCAAATAATTCTTCTGCTGCTTCCGCATTGCTTAAGCCGAGTGCCCACTTCTGATCGTGTGCAGTAATTGTTTGTACGGTGCAGCCAGTCTGTATCGCGCCGTTGCGCGCAGCGACGAAATTGGCGGCTTGTTGCGGTAGTAATGAGGTGAGGTTGGTACGTGGCAGCAACATATCGGATGCTGCACGCTGCGCCCCCAGGCTGTCACGCAGCACATTCAGGAATATCTGTGCGGATGCGCGCTCTGGTGGTGTGTTGAGGGCGGCGATACACAGCGGTTGCCACATCAGTTTAATCAGGCGTTCAGTCTGGTCGTAACGTTCCAGCAATTCACTGACACTGCAATCAGTGTGCAAGCGCCATTCCATCCAGCGCGCAGTGGTGGAGAAACGCGCCAGCGCCATTTTGTCCGCACCTGTTAATCCGCTGGCACGTAGCAGCGCGATCAACATGTGCAAAGGAGCGGGCAGGCGCGGCGCAACAAAATCCATGCCGTCGCAGCCCGCCGGATAACGCATTTGCAGCGGCAGGCGCAGCAATGCCTGATCTGCCTCGACGCCTATGGTGATTAACAGGCTTAAGGTTGCGCTATATGCACCGAGCAAAATATGCTGGCCGTTATCGAGTACCTGGCCCTGAATCTCGACTGCGCGCGCGCGGCCGCCTAAGGTGCGGGATGATTCGAAGAGAGTGACTGCATGTCCTGCGCTGGCCAGTTCTACTGCCGCTGCGCATCCGGCCCAACCAGCACCGACGACGGCAATTTTCTTTGCGTCTGACATGAGCGGATTCATGCGCAACTGCGTCAGCCGCGCACGTAGGTAATCCACGCCAGCCATAGCTTGCGTATAGGCGTGAGCGAGATGCGCTGGTTCAGTACGTGGAAACCATCGCGTTCCACTTCATTCAGTACGGCACGATAGATGGTTGCCATGATCAGGCCAGGACGTTGTGCACGACGATCTTCTTTCGGCAACAAGGCAAAAGCTTCGTCATACAATTTTTGTGCACGTGCTGCCTGGAACTGCATCAGCTTTTCAAAGTTGTCGCTATGACGTGCATTCAGGATGTCGGCGGCGGTGACGTTGAATTGTTGCAGCTCATTCACCGGCAGATAGATGCGACCTTTACGGGCGTCTTCGCCGACATCGCGAATGATATTCGTGAGCTGGAAAGCGAGTCCCAGTTTTTCTGCGTATTGCAAAGTCTGCGGGCTGCTGGCACCGAAGATTTTGGCAGACAGGATGCCGACCACGCTGGCGACATGCCAGCAGTATTTTTGCAAACCAATAAAGTCGAGATAACGGTTCTGGTCGAGATCCATTTCCATGCCATCGATGATGGCCATCAGGTGTTCACTCTCGAGTGTGTAAATCGCCATATGCGGTTGCAGGGCTTTGGTCACCGGATGCGTCGGTTCGCCGGACATCATCGCGCCGACTTCCTTGCGCCACCACACCAGTTTGGTACGGGCGATCGTGATATCGGTACATTCATCGACGGTGTCATCGACTTCACGGCAAAAGGCGTAGAGCGCGGTAATCGCACGGCGACGATCCGGTGTCAGGAACAGGAAGCTGTAGTAAAAGCTGGAGCCGCTTTGTGCGGCTTTTTGTTGGCAGTATTCGTCGGGGGACATAAAAGTAAGGCGCTGGACGCTGAATTAAGCCGCTATGCTAGCCGACTAAGGCTGTAGGAACAAATAATGTCTGCGTATCTTTATCGATACGCATGAATCTGTCGTATCAAAATACCTTCTGCGGTTCTTGTTGCAGATTACGCTTGACTACTTATTTCGCTTTCATACGGATTGCGCGCAGCAGTAGTAGCAGCCAGTCGCTTTTGCCGAGCTTGGGCCGGTGCCGGAACATATCGTAGCCGGAAGCTTCTATGCACTCGAGTATGCGCAAGCCGCCTTGTACCACCAGGCGCAGCTCCCAGCCTATGCGACCGGGCAGGCGTAGCGCCAGCGGTGCACCGGCCAGTAGCATCGCGCGTGCGCGCTCCACTTCAAACTTCATTAATTCACGCCAGGCAGTATCGACTTCCTGACGGGCGATCTGCTGTTCCGCAATACTGAAAGTCTGCAAATCGGCCAGCGGCAGGTAGATGCGTTCTTTTTGCCAGTCTATCGCCACGTCTTGCCAAAAATTAATCAGTTGTAGTGCTGAACAGATGTCATCGGAGGCGCGCAGATTGTCAGCATTGGCTGCGCCATATAAATGCAGCATCAACGTGCCTACCGGGTTGGCCGAGCGTCTGCAATAGTCGAGCAGATCGGTGAAGCTGGTGTAGCGCTTGGTGACGATATCCTGTTTGAAGGCGGACAGGAGGTCGCGGAAGGGTTGCAGCGGTAACTGGTACGAGCTGATAACAACTGCCAACTTCTGGAATAGCACGCTGTCCGGGTGTTCGCCTGCTGCAATCTGATCCAGTCCGTGCTCATACTCTGCCAGTGCCGCCAGCCGTTCCTCATCGCTGGCATCGCCTTCATCGGCCAGGTCATCCGCACTGCGCGCAAACGCATAGATGACTTCCACCGCAGGACGCAGCCGCGGGGGCAGGAGGACGGATGCTACCGGGAAATTTTCGTAATGATCGACAGGCATGAAGGCTAAGGGTGAGGGTGGGGTAATCGTACAGCGCCGCTACCGGTTGATAATCACTGTTTCCTGCGCGAATATCGGACACAGCACGCATAGTAATTGAAAATCTGGCAAAGACCGCCAAATTGACCGTCGTATCGCTTCGACTTCAGTAGCGCAAACAGCGGAAAATTCCGCTAGTGGCGGGGCGTTTATAGGGTGCAAGTAGGCAAAGTGTCAAAAATCAGCGCAGCTTGCGCAAAATCCAGTAAAATCCCGGGTTGAAGTTGAACAGCCGATACAAAAGGCAGTGCAGGGCGACCCTATATTCACTTCGTGGTCGCCCTTTGCTTTTGCGCTTTTGTATTCGCTAGCGCACTCATTCCCGCGAGGATGGCGAAATTGGTAGACGCACCAGGTTTAGGTCCTGACGCCAGCAATGGTGTGGGGGTTCGAGTCCCCCTCCTCGCACCACAGAATTTTTTATTTTTTGGACGATTCACATGGCAACTGCAGTCGAAACTCTGGACAAACTTGAGCGCCGTATCACGATTACGGTGCCACTCGCCGATGTACAAGCGGAAGTTGAAAAACGCCTGAAAGTCCGTGCTCGTACGGTGAAGGCGCCTGGCTTCCGCACTGGTAAAGTGCCGATGAAGATGGTCGCACAACAATACGGCTATCAAGTCGAAAACGAAGTGCTGAACGACAAAGTCGGTCGCGCATTCAACGATGCCGCTACAGAAAACAACCTGCGCGTTGCCGGTTTCCCGAAAATCGAACCTAAGACTGATGACGCCGCTGCTGAAGGCACCATCGTTTTCAACGCAACGTTTGAAGTTTACCCAGAAGTTAAACTGGGTGATCTGTCGGCCGCCGAAGTGGAAAAAACCACGGTAGACGTCAGCGATGCAGAAATCGATAAAACCATCGACATCCTGCGCAAACAACGTGTGCACTACCACGTCAAAGGCGAGCAAAGCGCGCACGGCGACGGTGGTTCGGACCTGACAGCTAAAAACGGCGATCGCGTCACCATCGACTTCGTCGGTACTATTGACGGCGTTGAATTCCAGGGCGGCAAAGCGGAAGATTACGCTTTCGTACTGGGCGAAGGCCGCATGCTGGCTGAATTCGAAGCCGGTACCATCGGCTTGAAAGTGGGCGAGTCCAAAACTTTCCCATTGGCTTTCCCTGCTGATTACCACGGTAAAGACGTAGCAGGCAAAACCGCTGAATTCACCATCACCCTGAAGCAAATCGAATGGGCGCACCTGCCGGAAGTCGATGCTGAATTTGCAAAATCGCTGGGTATCCCTGACGGCGACCTGCAAAAAATGCGTGAAGACATCAAAGTCAACCTGCAACGTGAAGTCAGCAGCCGCATCAAGGCACGCACCAAAGACAGCGTGATGGATGCACTGATCAAAATCAGCGAACTCGACGTGCCTAAAGCTCTGATCGACCAGGACGTAGAGCGTCTGATGGAAATGACCCGTCAGGACATGACCCAGCGCGGCATGAAAGTCAGCGATCTGCCTTTCCCACCGGAACTGTTCACAGAGCAAGCTGAACGTCGCGTACGCCTCGGCCTGATCCTGGCTGAAGTTGTCAAAGCCAACGATCTGCAAGCCAAACCAGAACAAGTTAAAGCGCAAGTTGAAGAGTTCGCACAGAGCTACGAAGACCCGCAACAAGTTCTGAAGTATTATTTCAGCGACCGTAGCCGTTTGGCGGAAGTTGAAGCCCTTGTATTGGAAGAAAACGTCGTCAATTACGTGTTAGGCAAAGCCAAAGTAACCGAGAAACCGGTTGCGTTCGATGAATTGATGAGCAATAACGCACAAGCGTAATAACTTGTGCGCTCTCCATAAGGAAAGCAGATGATCACCACAAGCATGACTCGTACTTCCGCTCTCGATACCGATATGCTCGGTATGGTCCCGATGGTGATTGAGCAGAGTGGTCGCGGTGAGCGCGCGTATGATATTTATTCGCGCTTGCTGAAAGAGCGCATTATTTTTCTGGTTGGCCCGGTCAATGACCAGATGGCCAACCTGATCGTTGCGCAATTGCTGTTCCTGGAAAGCGAAAACCCGGACAAGGATATCTCCCTCTACATTAACTCGCCTGGCGGTTCGGTTTCGGCCGGTATGGCGATTTATGACACCATGCAGTTCATTAAGCCGAACGTTTCGACTTTGTGTACTGGCCTGGCGGCGTCGATGGGTGCGTTCCTGCTGGCAGCGGGTGAGAAGGGCAAACGTTTTTCCCTGCCTAACTCCCGCATCATGATCCACCAGCCATTGGGTGGTGCTCAGGGCCAGGCTTCGGATATCGAAATCCAGGCACGCGAGATCCTGTATCTGCGCGAAAGACTGAATGCCATTCTTGCTGAAAGAACCGGTAAATCTGTCGAAGAAATCGCTAAAGATACTGATCGTGATAACTTTATGTCAGCAGATGCTGCAGTGACATACGGCATGATCGATAAAGTTTTGGCAACGCGCGCTTAAGCTAGTTCGTATGTAATATTTGACGCCCGGGCGCAACAACGTTCGGGCGTTTTGCTTTATAGGCTCCGTGTGAGCCAGCCGTTTTTTTGAACGGCGTGACGAATTTGTAATTCGCAGGTAATATCAATCCATAGCTAACCATAGATAACGCGCACCATGTCAGAGAAAAAATCCTCAAGCGGCGAAAAACTGCTCTATTGCTCGTTCTGCGGCAAGAGCCAACACGAGGTAAAAAAGCTCATCGCTGGACCATCCGTCTTTATCTGCGATGAGTGTATAGACCTGTGCAATGACATCATTCGCGACGAAGCATCAAGCGTGGAAACCGTAGCCGGTCCACGTACTGATCTGCCTACGCCGCAGGAATTGTGCGAGTTGCTGGATCAATATGTGATCGGACAAAATCCTGCCAAGCGTATTTTGTCGGTTGCGGTCTACAACCACTACAAACGCCTCAAGCATCTCGGCAAGAAAGACGACGTCGAGCTGGCCAAGAGCAATATCCTGCTGGTCGGTCCTACCGGTTCCGGCAAGACTTTGCTGGCACAGACCCTGGCACGTACGCTGGACGTACCGTTTGTGATCGCTGATGCAACCACGCTGACCGAGGCCGGTTACGTTGGTGAAGATGTCGAAAACATCATCCAGAAGCTTTTGCAAAACTGTAACTACGAAGTCGAGCGCGCGCAAAAAGGTATTGTTTACATTGATGAAATCGATAAGATTTCACGCAAGTCGGACAATCCATCGATTACCCGCGACGTATCGGGTGAGGGCGTGCAACAGGCTTTGCTGAAACTGATCGAAGGTACGATGGCATCGGTGCCGCCACAAGGTGGCCGCAAGCATCCGAACCAGGACTTCGTGCAAATCGATACCACCAACATCATGTTCATTTGCGGTGGTGCGTTTGATGGCCTGGCCAAGATCATTTCCGAGCGTTCGGAGAAGAGCGGTATCGGTTTCTCCGCCAGCGTGAAGAGCCGCGAAGAACGTACTGCAAGCCAGGTCATGATGGATACCGAACCTGAAGATTTGATCAAGTTCGGCCTGATTCCTGAGCTGGTTGGTCGTTTGCCGGTAGTGGCTACCCTGCGTGAACTGGATGAAGAAGCGCTGATCCAGATCTTGCTCGAGCCTAAGAATGCGCTGATCAAGCAATATTCGAAACTCTTGCAAATGGAAGGCGCGGAACTGGAAATTCGTCCGGCTGCCTTGCAGGCGATTGCGAAGAAGGCGATTGCGCGCAAAACCGGTGCACGTGGTTTGCGCTCGATTCTGGAGCACGCATTGCTGGACGTCATGTTCGAATTGCCGAATGAGCAAAACGTTGAAAAGGTTGTCATCGATGAAGGCACCATTAACCATGGCGCCAAACCATTGCTGATCTATCACGAGCAACCTAAAGTTTCCGGCGCGAAATAATAAGGATGCCGCCGGAAAACAGTAAAGTTTTGTAAAAATAGGCAGAAATTATCAAAAACGGGCTTTTTTAGCCCGTTTTTCATTTAAAACACAGTACAATTAAAACCAGCAGGGATCATTCAGGCTTCCATAGTAGAGCCACTTCGAAGACAACTTCGCGGGTGGCTTTTTTATTTTTCTGGATGATTTTTGTTGCTGTCCGGGCTTGTGTTTTGGCCGTTAGCGCCAACATCATTAACACGTTTATAGATAAGGCTCGCCATGACGACTACTATTTCCACTGAACAAACCCAACTGCCGCTGTTACCGTTGCGTGATGTTGTTGTCTTCCCGCATATGGTGATCCCTCTGTTCGTCGGTCGTCCTAAATCAATCAAAGCCCTCGAAGCTGCGATGGAGCAAGGCAAGAGCATCATGCTTGCCGCGCAAAAGGCCGCCGCCAAAGACGAACCATCAGCCGACGATATCTACGAAATCGGCTGCGTCGCGAACATCCTGCAAATGTTGAAGCTGCCTGACGGTACGGTCAAAGTACTGGTCGAAGGCGCACAACGTGCACGTATCCATCACATCAGTGAGCTGGATACGCATTTCGTCGCGGATCTGACGCCGATTGAATCCGAAGCGGGCGATGAGTCCGAAGTGGAAGCAATGCGCCGCGCGATCGTGCAACAGTTCGATCAATACGTAAAACTGAACAAAAAAATCCCGCCAGAGATCCTGACTTCGCTGGCAGGTATAGATGATGCCGGCCGCCTGGCTGACACCATCGCTGCGCACTTGCCGCTCAAACTTGAGCAGAAGCAAGTCATCCTCGAAATCTTCAACGTAGCGAAACGCTATGAGCATCTGCTCGGCCAGCTCGAAGGCGAACTCGACATCCTGCAAGTCGAGAAGCGTATCCGTGGTCGCGTCAAACGCCAGATGGAGAAGTCGCAACGCGAATACTATTTGAACGAGCAGGTCAAAGCGATTCAAAAAGAATTGGGCGAAGGTGAAGAGGGCGCAGATCTCGAAGATCTCGAGAAGAAAATTATTGCTGCCAAGATGCCTAAGGAAGCATTGGCCAAGGCTCAGAATGAGTTGAAGAAACTCAAGCTGATGTCGCCGATGTCGGCTGAAGCAACGGTCGTGCGTAACTACATCGACACCTTGCTCGGCTTGCCTTGGAAGAAAAAATCGAAAGTGAACAACGATTTGTCCAATGCTGAAAAAGTATTGGAAGACGATCACTACGGTCTTGAGAAGGTCAAGGAACGCATCCTGGAATATCTTGCCGTGCAACAGCGCGTCGACAAACTGAAAGCACCTATCCTGTGCTTCGTCGGTCCTCCAGGTGTGGGTAAAACCTCGCTCGGTCAATCGATCGCACGCGCCACGAACCGCAAGTTCGTGCGTATGGCTTTGGGTGGCGTACGCGATGAAGCAGAGATCCGCGGTCATCGTCGTACCTACATCGGCTCCATGCCTGGCAAAATTTTGCAAAGCCTGGCCAAAACCGGTGTGCGCAATCCATTGTTCCTGCTCGATGAGATCGACAAACTCGGCATGGACTTCCGTGGCGATCCGTCGTCGGCTTTGCTTGAGGTGCTGGATCCAGAGCAAAACCACACTTTCTCGGATCACTATGTCGAAGTCGATTTCGATTTGTCCGACGTGATGTTTGTTGCGACTTCAAACTCGTACAACATTCCGCCAGCCTTGCTCGATCGTATGGAAGTGATACGTCTGTCGGGTTACACCGAAGATGAAAAAACCAGCATCGCGCAACGTTATCTCTTGCCGAAGCAGATCAAGAACAATGGTCTGAAGGAAGATGAGATCAGCGTCGCTGAATCGGCGATCCGCGACATCATTCGTTACTACACACGTGAAGCGGGTGTGCGTTCGCTGGAACGTGAAATTTCGAAGATCTGCCGCAAGGTCGTGAAAATGTTGCTGCTGAAAAAGCAGGACAGAAAAGTCACGGTCTCGACCAAGAACCTCGACAAATTCCTGGGCGTGCGTCAATTCGATTTCGGTGTCGCCGAAAAAGAAAACCAGGTTGGTCAGGTGGTCGGTCTGGCGTGGACCGAAGTCGGTGGCGATTTGCTCACCATCGAATCGGTTGCAGTGCCAGGCAAGGGCGGGATCATCCGTACCGGTACGCTGGGCGATGTGATGAAGGAATCGATCGAAGCAGCGCGCACGGTAGTGCGTAGCCGCGCGAAGAAACTCGGTATCAAAGCCGACGTCTTCGAGAAGAGCGATATCCATATTCACGTTCCTGAAGGTGCGACACCTAAGGATGGTCCATCGGCTGGTGTAGCGATGACGCTGGCCATGGTCTCGGTGTTCACAGGTATTCCTGTGCGTGCTGATGTGGCGATGACTGGTGAGATTACTTTGCGTGGTGAGGTATTGCCTATCGGTGGCTTGAAAGAGAAACTGCTGGCAGCACATCGCGGTGGTATCAAAACCGTTTTGATACCAGAACAAAACGTGAAGGATCTGGCTGAGATTCCGGACAATGTGAAGAACAAGCTTGAAATCGTACCAGTACGCTGGATCGATAAAGTGCTTGAGATCGCATTGGAACGCGCACCAGTACCATTGACCGATGAAGAGGTCGCAGTGGTTGATACCGCCGTTGCGAAACCTGCTGAGTCGAACGATCCGACTGTCGTCAAGCATTGATGATTTGATGCACTTGCAGATGTAACGCAGAAGTAATTTTGTGTTTTAAAAAAGCGCTCTTCGGAGCGCTTTTTTTTCGCGCTCTCATCAAAAAAAAATATTCTTAGAAGCGCAGAGGATGAATCCTAAACATAAAAAATGTTAATTTTCAGAGGAGAAAAGCTTGCAAAGCGCTTGACACAAGGCTTTGCGGCTTGTTTAATACTTGCTGCAGATTTTTTCTGCGTCCGCATCATCGTTTTAGCAATACTGCGTAAAGCACGAGATGCGGCATTCAACCTTTGTGAGGGGACGTAAGTGAATAAAACTGAATTGATTGACCACATTGCTGGTTCCGCCGATATTTCCAAAGCAGCCGCAGCACGCGCGCTTGATTCAGTGATCGGTGCAGTCAAAACCACATTGAAGAAAAATGGTTCCGTGACCTTGGTTGGTTTCGGTACATTTTCCGTAGGCAAACGTGCAGCCCGCACAGGCAGAAATCCACGTACTGGTGAAGCGATCAAAATCAAAGCAGCTAAAGTGCCTAAATTTAAACCAGGCAAAGCATTGAAAGACGCAGTTAACTAGTAGCAAATTGGTTCAACATGCTGTAAAATATTTTCTTTTGCGGCGTGGTGACAACGCTGTATGTTTGGCTGGTTAAGCAGAATTAGGGTGCTTAGCTCAGTTGGTAGAGCGGCGCCCTTACAAGGCGTAGGTCGGCGGTTCGACCCCGTCAGCACCCACCATCAGTCAAACTCGCAAATAATCATCAAGTAGTTTAGGAGTGGTAGTTCAGCTGGTTAGAATACCGGCCTGTCACGCCGGGGGTCGCGGGTTCGAGTCCCGTCCACTCCGCCAAAAAATAAAAGGCGAACGAGAGTTCGCCTTTTTTCATATATGCGACATATTGATCGCGTTTTGCCTGTGATTGGTTAGCCATGTTTGATTTTATCCGCACACACCAACGTCTGATGCAGTTCCTGCTGCTGCTGGTCATCTTCCCGTCGTTCGCCTTGTTCGGTCTGGAGAGCTACACCAGCATGGGCGATTCATCGACCACCGTGGCCAAGGTAGATGGCCAGGCGATTACGCAACCGGAATGGGATGCGGCACAGCGCGAACAGATGGAACGCTTCCGTCAAATGTTCGGCGGCCAGTTCGATCCGAAAATGTTCGATACACCGCAAGCCAAGCAAGACGTGCTGGATGGCCTGATCGCTGAGCGCGTACTGGCAGCGGAAGCAAAACGCAATAAATTGTCGGTCTCCGACCAGACTCTGCAACAAACCATCATGGGCATCGCTGGCCTCACCACTGCTGATGGCAAGTTTGATGTGGAGCGTTATAAATCCCTGTTGGCAGCGCAAGGCATGACGCCTGCGATGTATGAAGCCAGCCTGCGTCAGGACCTGATCGTGCAGCAAGTGAATGCCGCGATCCAGTCGACCGCATTTGCTCCTGATTCGCTGGCCAAGCGTTTGTCCGAACTGGGCGAGCAGGAACGCGAAGTGCAATACCTGACTTTCAAGGCTGCGGATTACGCGTCGCAAGTCAAGGTAACGGATGACATGCTCAAGGCTTACTACGACAAGAGCAATGAATTCTCGGTGCCGGAACAGGTAAAAGCGGAATATGTCGTCCTGACCGCTGATGCGCTGGCCGCACAAATCAATGTCAGCGATGCTGATGTCAAATCCTATTACGAGCAAAACGCCAAGCAATATGGCGTCGAAGAGCAACGTCGTGCCAGCCACATCCTGATCGCTGCAAACAAGGATGCGCCAGCAGCGGAAAAAGCTGCAGCCAAGGCCAAGGCTGAAAAGCTGCTGGAAACCTTGCGTAAATCGCCGCAGGATTTTGCCAAGCTGGCGAAAGAAAATTCGAATGACCCGGGTTCAGCAGAACGTGGTGGTGATCTCGATTTCTTCAGCAAAGGCATGATGGTCAAACCTTTCGAAGATGCTGCATTCAAACTGAAGCAGGGTGAATTGAGTGATCTGGTTGAGTCGGACTACGGCTTCCACATCATCAAAGTAACTGCGATCAAACCAGCGACACAGAAGCCATTGGAACAAGTCAAAGGTGAGATCGCGAATGACATCCGTAAGCAACTGGTAACCAAGAAGTATGCGGAAACAGCAGACGTCTTCAGCAACACGGTTTACGAGCAATCGGACAGCCTGAAGTCGGTTGCTGACAAGCTGAAACTGAAAATTGAAACAGTCAACAATCTGTCGCGTCAGCCTAATCCGGCGGTGGCAGCGACGGCTCCTTACAATAGCCCTAAATTCCTGAGCGCTTTGTTCTCGGATGACTCGTTGAAAAACAAACGTAATACGGAAGCAGTAGAAGTTGCGCCGAATACGCTGATCGCAGGTCGTGTCGTCGATTACAAACCAGCGAGCAAACGTCCTTACGAAGATGTCAAAACGCAAGTACGTGATCGCGTGGTACAGGTAGAAGCGCTGGCGCTGGCGAAAAAAGCGGGTGAAGAAAAACTGGCCGCATTGAAAGCCAAAGACGATGCAACTGGTTTCTCGGCAACCCAAACCGTTTCGCGTGCGAAGAGCCAGGGCGTGAATCCAGCCTTGTTCCTCGCAGTAATGAAAGCGGATACCAGCAAGCTGCCATCGTATGTTGGGGTTGAAGTGCCGGGTCAGGGTTACGGTGTATTGCGCGTGATACGCGTGGTGCAGCCAGCCAATGTGGACCAAGCCAAGCGCCAGGCTGAGCAACAGCAAATTACTGCTGCTTTGGCACAGGAAGAAATGCAGGCTTATCTGGATGTCCTGAAAGAAAAAGCCAAGGTCAAGATCCTGAAACCAGCGACCGCCAAGGTTGACGGCGCTGAGTAAAAGTCAGATGAATTTACCGGTTTAAAAAAAGCGCTCCTCGGAGCGCTTTTTTATTTGCCTGGCTAGATCTGTGTAAGCCGTATCACATCCGCTGCCGCAACCTGAAATGCCGACTCGGACAAATCAGTCAAACGAATGATTGCGGCGTCTTTGATCCGACTGAAATTGCGCTCTATCGAACGGCTATAAGCCGGATCGTAGTGGTCAGCCAGTAATTCACCCACCAGCACGTCCATTTCTCCATTGGCCGCCAGCTGGTGCCAGCGTGCGATCTTTTCCCGCCCATGTAGCTGCAGCAGGCAACTAAGCTGTTTGTTCAATAGCCCAGGGTCATTCAGGAAGTGCTGGTAATCCTGCATCAAGAGTTGGATGCGCTTGTCGTGTGGTAATTCCAACGAGAAGCACGCTGCTTGGCGCATATGCGTCATCAATGCGTCGGGTACGCGCAAGTCACCGATTTTTTTGCTTTCTGATTCTATGTAGATGACTTTTTGCGCATCGAACTGACGCAGCGTTTGCCAGATGTCAGTTTCAAATTTCTTTTGTGAGGGTTGTTGTTCTGTCGGCAGGTTGCCGAGCACCGAGCCTCTGTGCGCAGCCAGTTTTTCCAGGTCGAGTACTTGCTCTCCTGCATTTGCCAGGGTCTGCAACAAGCGGCTTTTACCGCTGCCGGTCGGTCCGCATATGACATTGAACTGGAAGCGCAATGGTAGTTCGGCCAGCTCTGCATTCACATGACGACGGTATTCCTTGTAGCCACCGTCCAGTTGTACGGCGGGCCAGCCTACGCGTGCCAGTATCAATGCCATTGCACCGCTGCGGTTGCCACCGCGCCAGCAGTAGATGAGTGGCTTCCAGTCTTGCGGCTTGTCGATGAACGCAGTGTCGATATGGTGCGCAATATTGCGCGCGATGAGTGCTGCGCCCAGCTTCTTCGCTTCAAACGCACCGGTTTGTTTGTAGAGAGTGCCGACGCGATGACGTTCGTCGTCGTCCAGCACCGGGCAATTGATGGCGCCTGGTATGTGGTCAAGCGCAAACTCTGCAGGGCTGCGCGCATCGATGATGGCATCGAACTGCTCCAGCGCAGGCAGGAGATCGGCGAAGCGGAGCAGGGCGGGATACTTCTTCATATTTACTTGGGCAGCAGAGGCTTGAGTTGTGGCCAGATGTTGTTGAGTATGATCGGATGCGCTACTGCTGCCGGATGGATGCGGTCAGCCTGGAACAGGCTGGGGTCAGCTTGGTCGGCAACCCCTTTCAACATGAACGGAACAAGTACTGATTTGGTTTCCTTGGCAATCTTGGGAAACAGATCGGCGAATTGACGCGTGTAATCGGTGCCATAGTTGGGCGGGATTTGCATGCCTATCAGTAAGACTTTGGCTTTAGCCTTTTTTGCCGCTGCAACCATGCCGCGTAAATTCTGTTGGGTAGCGGCCAGTGACAAGCCGCGCAACGCATCGTTCGCGCCCAGCTCTATCACCACTACTGCTGGCTGGTGCTTGTCCAGCAGTGCTTGCAGGCGTGCTGCGCCGCCACTAGTGGTTTCACCACTGATGCTGGCATTGACAATAGGTACGCTGATTTTTTCTGCTTCCAGCTTCTTCTGTAACAGGTTGACCCAGCCTTCGCCACGCGCCAGACCATATTCGGCCGACAGGCTGTCACCAAGCACGAGTATGGTTTTTGATGCAGAATAAGCACTCATCGTGAACGAGGCGAGCATGACCAATGCCAGTGCCCTCAGTACATTCCCTACTTGATACGAAAACTTGAAATTAATCGGCATGCCTGAATCCTCTACTTTGTATCCTGCAATTGAAGCTATCAATCTGACTAAACGTGTGGCAGATGCGACCGGTGAGCTGACCATCCTGCAATCGGTTGATTTTACCGTGCAAGCAGGCGACACGCTTGCCATCATAGGTGCGTCGGGTTCCGGCAAGTCTACCTTGCTCGGTTTGCTAGCGGGTCTGGATACACCGTCGGAAGGTACGGTCAAGCTGGATGGCACCGATATCTTTGCGCTGGATGAAGACGGACGGGCCGGTTTGCGCAAGTCTCGACTGGGCTTTGTGTTCCAATCATTTCAATTGCTCGGGCATTTGAATGCGCTGGAAAATGTCATGTTGCCACTGGAACTGCGCGGTGATGCCAAAGCGAAAGAAAAAGCTGAAGCCATGCTGGCGCGGGTCGGCTTGAGCACGCGCCTGAAGCACTATCCGAAGTATTTGTCGGGTGGCGAGCAGCAACGGGTAGCGCTGGCACGTGCCTTCGTCAGTGAGCCGCCATTGCTGTTTGCCGATGAACCGACCGGCAGCCTGGATGCGGCAACGGGTGCTGCAGTGATACAACTCATGTTTGAATTAAATCGCGAACGTGGTTCTACGCTGGTGCTGGTGACGCATGATTCTTCTATCGCAGCCTTGTGCAAACGCACAATCACGATTTCAGCTGGTCGCCTGGTTCAGGCTTAAAAGATCAGCCGCTAACCAATTGGTTTAGTACCGAGCGGATTTCCGGTATCAGTTCACCTGCCGTCAGACCTATCGGGCCGATACCGCGTTTGACCAATTCATCCGCTGCCAGGCCGTGCAAATAAACGGCGGCCAGGGCTGCCTCCCACTCCGGGCAACCTTGCGCCAGCAAGGCGCCGGACAATCCCGCCAACACATCGCCGGAACCCGCAGTCGCCAATGCCGGGTTGCCGGTGGTATTCAGTACCACGGTGCCGTCCGGTGCCGCGATCACGGTACCCGAACCTTTTAAGATTGTCGTTGCCCGGAAGGTGCCTGCCAGTGCGCGCGCCGCAGCGATCCGGTTGCCCTGGATTTGTTGTGTGGTCGTTGCCAGCAAGCGCGCCGCTTCCAGCGGGTGCGGCGTGATGATGGTGGCGGCGCTGCGTGCCAATAATTTTTCCTGCAACGCGGGTTCATGGCCGATCAGGTTGAGTGCATCGGCGTCTATGACCAGCGGGGTATTCGCAATAATGGCTTTGCCCAGGATGTCGCGCGCCAGCCGTGAAGTACCGAGGCCGGGACCGGCAACGGTAGTCGTGGTGCTGTAATCGATATTGCTGGCCAGGCGGCTCATTAGTTCCGCCTGCATGCTGTCGTACAGCAGTGAATCGGCAAGACATGCGATGAAGACGCGTCCCGCACCGCATTTGGCAGCAGCGCGTGCAGCGAGGACGGCCGCGCCTACCATGCCATGCGCACCACCGAGTACGCTGACATCACCGTAGCTGCCTTTATGCGTATTGTGGCGACGTGGCCGCAGGCATTTGGCGAATAGCGCAGGGTGATTCAAATGCATGGATGCAGGAGGGAAGCGTTCGCCTCCAATGTCGAGTGTCGCTACCGTAACAGCTCCGGCAAAGTCACGGCCTTCGCAGGTATGCAATCCTGCTTTATCGGCGATGAAGGTAATCGTGTGCGTCGCCTGTATCGCGATGCCTGCGTCGTCACCGACGATGGCACCCGTGTCGGCATTTAATCCGCTCGGTACGTCGAGCGCTAGTATCGGGCAGCCCAGTTGATTGATGGTGGCGATCAGCTCATGCAACGGACCGTCGATGGCACGGCTCAGGCCGATGCCAAACAAGCCGTCGATGACCATCGCCCAGTCGGTGCTGCTGATTGCTGGGTCATCGCTGGCGATGAAAGTCGCTTTGCTGGCTTTTGCTCTTTGCAGCGCTTGTTGTGCGTCAGCAGGCAGAGTATCGGTAGGGAAGGGTAGCGTGATGAATACTTTGAGTCCGGCATTCATTAACTGGCTGGCCGCTTCCAGTGCATCGCCGCCATTGTTGCCCGGACCTGCCAGGACCAGTACGCGTCTTTCCTTTTCAGTGCTTTGCAGCAGTTCATAGGCGAGCTCACCGGCAGCGGTACCGGCGCGTTGCATCAGTGCATAGGATGGGGAGTTGGCCAGTGCTGCCTGTTCGACCTGGCGTATTTCGTTAACGGTGTAGAGCGCGTGGGTATCGGTCATATCGGCGACTTAATCAAATGAATGCGGGCACAGCGTGCTGATGCATTTGATTTTAGTCCAATTAGACCGGTACTAAAGCGCAGAGGTATCAGGAATAACGCGTAGGGGTCAAACCATCGAGGTCGATATCTGGCGTGCGACCGGAAATGACATCGGCTACTACCTTGCCTGAACCCGCTGCCATCGCCCAGCCCGTGCTGCCATGACCGATGTTGATGTAGACATTCCGTACCCGGCACGCGCCCAGCAATGGCGGGCCATCCGGCAAGGCCAGGCTGCTGCCGGACCAGAATGCGGCTGTGTTGTAGTTGCATGCATCAGGGAACCAGTCATAGCCAACCTTGAGCAGTGTGTTCAAGGCTTTCTGACGCAATTCAGGTGTATGCGATCCGAGCTCTGCCGTGCCAGCTACGCGTATGCGTTTGCCCATGCGTGTGATGGCAACCTTGTAGGCTTCATCCACGACTGCGGCAACTGGTGCTGATTCGAAGTTGCGGATGGTGGCAGTGGCGCAGTAGCTTTTCACCGCACGCAGCGGTAAATGCAGCCCCAATGGTGTCAGCAGCTTGGCGCTGTCTGCGCCGCCAGCAACGACTACGCATTCGGCGGAGAAGCTGTGATCGTCGATTTGCAGGTGTACTCCGCGCTTCGACTCTTCAATCGATTTGACTTCACTACCAAAAAGGAACTCTACGCCCATCGCTTGTGCTTGCGCGCGGATCTGACGTGTGAATAAAGGGCAGTTGCCCGCTTCATCTTCAGGGAAGTAGAGGGCACCAGCCAGTGGTGTATTCGGATTCAGTGCGCAGTCGATGGTGTGCGCCTGGCCAGCATCCAGTTTTTTATGCGGGATATTGTGTTCGCTGAGGTAATCGAAAGCGGTTTGCGCCAGCTGCAGGTCACGTTCGGTGCGGAACAGTTGCAGGTAACCCGGTGTTTGTTCGTAATCCAGCTGGTGGCGTTCGCGCAGCATTTGCATGATGTCACGACTGTAAAACGCGATGCGTTGCATGCGTTCGCGATTGATGCGGTAGCGTTCTACGTCCGCTTCCTTCATCCAGCGCCGCATCCAGCCCAGCATCGAAGGTCGCCACGGCTGGTTCAGCATGAGCGGTGCTTCGGATTTCAACAGATGGGAAAGAAAGGAACGCGGGACGCCTGGTGCGGCCCATGGTGCAATGCTGCTGGCGGCGAGGATGCCGGAGTCGCCGTAGCTGGCTTCTTCTGCCACATTGTTATGGCGTTCGATGACGACTACTTCGTGTCCTGCTTCGGCCAGAAAATAGGCGGTACTTACCCCAATGACACCTGCACCGATAACCGCTACTTGCATTACTTCTATCCTTCCCAGAATTAGCCCGTCATGTTACCAAGCGGATACATTGCTGTGCCAGCAGTAGTGGTGCAAATTTTTGAAAATTAGCAAAAAAGCGTGGCAAAGCGGCTCATATTGGGCCCGGCCAGTACATAGTCGCGAAAAACAAGTCGTTTATTCGTCGTTTACCGATCTCCGGAAAATTGGCTTAAAGCATAAAAAAACCGCACCAACAGGTGCGGTTTTTGTCGCGGCCATGACGCGCCGCCTGGCTAGTCCTGATACGTCAGAACGGTTTGCGCCCACTGATGATGCGCAAGAGAATCAACACAACGGCTATCACCAACAGGATGTGGATGAAACCGCCGATAGTATAGGAACTGACCAAGCCAACCAGCCAAAGAATGACGAGTACTACTGCAATGGTATAGAGCATAGGGTCTCCTTGTGAATTCGAACGATAGATGCGGAGTGATTGCCGCATGTGCTTATGCACCTTCAACCATAGTGTGCGCCGGGTCCGGTAATGTTGTCCGTACGTTATCGTACATAAGGGAAATTTGTTGTTTGCAGGTGTAGGCACGACTGAAATCAACATGCTTTCTTGTTATGCATATGGGACAATCCTTGTCCCTTAAGCCATCGTCTGCTGTGAGTTTGTTGCTCACAGGATTTATTTCCGAGTATCCATATGACTGATAAAAATACAGAAACGGCCGCGCCTGAACACGCCGTCAGTCCGGTCAGGATGCCACTGGAGCCGGTGCCTCCGGCCGGAGTTATCCATTTGCCTGTCAATGCGCGCGGTGTGGCGTTGACGATTATCGCCACCGTGGCCTTTGTCTTTGCCTTGTCGGTGGCGCACGCTTTCTTCATTCCGCTGCTGTTCGGTATCTTTATTGCCTACACGCTGAATCCCCTGGTGGTATGGCTGGAGCGCATCCGCGTGCCGCGTCTGCTGGGTACATCGGTCGTGATTATTGCGATTGTTTTCAGCGCTGCGCTGACAGCCAACAATCTGCGCGACGAATTCAATTCCATTCTGGTCAGCTTGCCGACCGCCACGCAAAAACTGGCGCGCGCGGTCAAGAATCTGCAAAGAGGTCAGGGCAGCACCATCCAGCAAATGCAGGCGGCGGCGACCGAAATTGAAAAGGCGACCAACCAGGCTGCGGGCGGCCGTCCGGTGGTGAAAAGCCCGGTTGAGCAATCCGTATTCAACCTGAGTCAATGGCTATGGGCCAGCTCGATAGGGGTGGTGGGCTTCCTGGGGCAGGCTACGATGGTGATTTTCCTGGTCTTCTTTTTCCTGCAGTCGGGCGATATGTTCCGGCGCAAGCTGGTCAAGATCAGTGGGCGCACCCTGCATACGCGCAAAATTACGGTGCACATACTGGACGCGATTAATACCTCGATCCAGAACTATATGTTCATGCTGCTGGTTACGAATGTCCTGTTCGGCCTGCTGATGTGGGCCGCCTTGCACTGGATAGGGCTGGAAAATGCCGGAGCCTGGGCGCTGGCGGCGGGTGTCCTGCATATCATCCCTTACTTCGGCCCGCTGCTGATCATGGCGGCAACCGGTGTCACCGCCTTTATGCAATTCGGGACTTTTTCGTCTGTACTGGCAGTGAGCGGAGCGACGCTCTTTATCGCCACCGTCGTCGGCACCTTCGTCACTACCTGGATGACGGGGCGCATCGCCAAGATGAATGCGGTCGCGGTCTTTGTCTCGCTGCTGTTCTGGGCCTGGCTGTGGGGTGTATGCGGTTTGCTGCTGGGGATCCCGATTATCGTCATCATCAAGGTCATTTGCGAACATGTGGACGGTTTGCAGGTGATAGCAGAGTTGTTGGGCGAATAATTAAACCTGATAAGCGCCATCTATTCCCGGCACCACATTTCCTGTTTATCGGGAGTATTATTGCTATGGCAATATGACTTCGTATCGGTTGCACTTCGGCCTGTGAGACGGGCCTGGAGCGCTGGGACATCAACCTCAAACAAGGATGGACGATATGCAAAATACTGACGATCTTGGCAAACTGATTTTGCGGGTGGTACTGGGCGGCCTGATCCTGCTGCACGGGATGGCAAAAATCATTGCTGGACCGGCTTTCGTAATCAGTGCAACGACCAGCGCCGGATTGCCGGCAGCAGTGGGCTATCTGGTGTATCTGGGTGAGGTCATCGCTCCCATCCTGCTGATCGTCGGCATCTGGTCGCGGCTGGCGGCATTGATTATTGCCGGTAATATGGTTTTTGCCATTGTGCTGGTGCATACCAAACAGCTGTTTACGCTCAATGAGACAGGTGGCTGGTCGCTGGAATTACAGGGTATGTTCCTGGTGGCGGCACTGGCGCTGGTCTTGCTGGGAGCGGGGCGCTTCAGCATAGGCGGGCGCGGCGGCAGGTGGAATTGACGCTGCAATAAGCCGGGATAGACCGTTATAGATGAAGGGGCGCATGAAAATGTGCCCCTTTATTGCATTTATGGCTAAACCCGCCTTGCTGCTTTAGCCATGAATTCGGAGGTAAAGACGCCCGGTCGCGGTATAATCACGGTTTCTGATCTAACTCGCGGAGCGACGGCCGAATTTGACCGTTTTTTCGCCTCAACTACCTTCTCGCCATGCTGATTTTGCCAGGTTCCAACGCCCTGTCTGCTTTTCGTACTGAACGCCTCTTAAACCAACTGCAACAAGTCGACCATGCCATCGTCGGTGTCACCGGCCGTTACCTGCATTTTGTCGACTCGGCTGCGCCCATCGCAGAAGTCGACGTCCGGCGCCTGGATGCGCTGTTGACATATGGCGAACCGTTCAGCGCGAAGCTGGAAGGCGACGAGTTTGTTGTTATCCCGCGTTTCGGCACGATTTCCCCGTGGGCCAGCAAGGCGACCGACATTGCGCACAACTGCGGCATGGCTGGTATCCGTCGCATCGAGCGCGGCATCGTCTATGTCGTCCATGTGAAATCCGGTTTGCTCGGCGGTGCGCGTCATCTGTCGGAAGAGAGCACCTTAGCGGTTCAAGCGCTGCTGCACGATCGCATGACTGAAATGGTATTGCGTAGCGCCGATGAAGCGGCAGGCTTATTCGGTGAGCTGGAAGCCAAACCGCTGGCCTTCATCGATCTGCTGCAAGGTGGCAAAGCTGCGCTGATCAATGCCAACACAGAACTCGGCCTGGCCTTGTCCGACGATGAAATCGATTACCTGCTGGCGGCGTTCACAACTGCCAAGCGTAATCCGACCGACGTCGAACTGATGATGTTCGCGCAAGCCAATAGCGAACACTGCCGCCACAAAATCTTTAACGCTGACTGGACCATAGACGGCGTCAAACAGGATAAATCGCTGTTTGCCATGATCAAGAATACGCACCAACTGGCGCCGCGCGGCACCGTGGTTGCGTACAGCGATAACTCGTCGGTCATCGAAGGTGCAACCGTCACCCGTTTCTACCCACGCGGCGCAGCTGCAGGTAATGTGTATGAAGCGTCGCAAGAGTTGACACACATCCTGATGAAGGTGGAAACGCACAACCATCCGACAGCTATCTCGCCATTCCCGGGCGCATCGACTGGCGCCGGTGGTGAAATCCGTGACGAAGGCGCAACCGGTCGCGGTGCCAAGCCGAAAGCGGGCCTGAGTGGTTTTACCGTTTCCAACCTGATGTTGCCGGATGGCGTACAGGCATGGGAAAACAGCCATGACGTCACCAAGCCAGTCGCCGATACTGCGCCGGTCTACGGCAAACCGGACCGTATTGCTTCGCCGTTGGAAATCATGGTCGATGGTCCTATTGGTGCTGCAGCTTTCAACAATGAATTCGGTCGTCCTAACCTGGGTGGCTACTTCCGTACCTACGAACAAAACGTCGCTGGCACCGTCAACGGCTATCACAAACCGATCATGATCGCCGGTGGTATCGGCAGCATCTCGGCCAAGCACACCAAGAAACACGATCTGCCAGTCGGCAGCCTGCTGATCCAGCTCGGTGGCCCAGGCATGCGTATCGGCATGGGCGGTAGCGCCGCATCGTCGATGGCTACCGGCACCAATACAGCAGATCTGGATTTCGATTCGGTACAACGCGGCAATCCGGAAATGGAACGTCGTGCACAGGAAGTCATCAATGCGTGCTGGGCGATGCAGGATGCCAATCCTATCCTCTCCATCCATGACGTCGGTGCAGGCGGCTTGTCGAATGCTTTCCCGGAAATCACCAACGATGCTAAACGTGGTGCGATCTTTGATCTGCGCAAAGTGCCGCTGGAAGAGAGCGGTATGGCACCGAAGGAAATCTGGAGCAATGAATCGCAGGAGCGTTACGTGCTGGCGATTGCACCGGAAAGCCTGCCGCAATTTACTTATCTGTGTGAACGTGAGCGCTGCCTGTTTGCAGTTGTCGGCACTGCGACCGAAGAGCGTCAATTGAAAGTCATCGATCCGGAACACGACAACAATCCGGTCGATATGCCTATGGATGTATTGCTCGGCAAACCGCCAAAAATGCATCGCGATGTCACACACGTACAGCAAGACTTGCCAGCGATAGACGTCACCGGCATCGACTTGCTGGAAGCGTCGGTACGCGTACTGCGCCTGCCTACGGTTGCTGACAAATCCTTCCTGATCACCATCGGTGATCGTACTGTGGGCGGTACCACCGTGCGCGACCAGATGGTTGGTCCGTGGCAGGTACCGGTCGCCGATTGCGCCGTCACCACAATGAGCTTTGAAGGTTATCTGGGTGAAGCGATGGCCATGGGTGAACGTACCCCGCTGGCAGTCATCAATGCAGCAGCATCCGGTCGTATGGCCGTCGGTGAAGCGCTGACCAATATTGCTGCTGCTCCTATCGCTGATATCTCCGATATCAAACTGTCCGCCAACTGGATGGCCGCTTGCGGTCAGCCGGGTCAGGACGCAGCCTTGTTCGACACCGTCAAGGCAGTCGGCATGGAACTGTGCCCGGCACTTGGTATCAGCATCCCGGTCGGCAAGGATTCCTTGTCCATGCGTACCACCTGGAAGGATGAAGGGACAGACAAGGCGGTTGTATCTCCAGTGTCGCTGATCGTCTCCGCCTTCTCGCCGGTATATGACGTGCGTAAATCATTGACGCCGCAACTGCGCACCGATGCCGGTGACACCGTGCTGATCGCCATCGATCTGGGCCGTGGCAAGAACCGCATGGGTGCATCGGCTTTTGCACAAGTCATGCAGCAAATCGGTAATGAAACACCGGACGTGGATAGCGCAGAAGACCTGAAAGGTTTCTTCAACGCGATCCAGCGCCTGAACAAGGAAGACAAACTGTTGGCCTACCATGATCGTTCCGACGGTGGCCTGTTCACGACCTTGTGTGAAATGGCATTTGCCGGTCATAGCGGCTTGTCGGTGAACCTCGACATCCTGACACTCGAAGGCGAGCACGCCAGCGATGGCGGCGATGCGAAAAACTGGACAACGCAAGTTGCCGAGCGTCGCAATGACCTGACCCTGCGCGCCTTGTTCAATGAAGAACTGGGTGCCGTGATCCAGGTCCGCGCCGAGCAAAAATCGGAAGTCATGAATGTACTGCGTGAATACAATCTGGGTGCATGCAGCCACATCATCGGCAAACCGAACGACAACGACATGATCGAATTCACGCGCGATGCCAAGGCTATCTACAGCCAGTCGCGCATAGACCTGCACCGTTTCTGGAGCGAAACCAGCTGGCGCATCGCCCGTCTGCGTGACAATCCGGATTGTGCCGATGCTGAATACGATCGCATCCTCGACAAGCTGGATCCGGGCATCACACCTAAGCTGAGCTTCGATCCGCAGGAAGACATCGCTGCACCATACATCGCAACCGGTGTACGTCCGCACGTGGCGATCCTGCGTGAACAAGGCGTCAATTCGCATATCGAAACCGCCTATGTCATGCACAAGGCTGGCTTCACCGCAGTCGACGTCCACATGAGTGATCTGATCAGCGGCCGTGCACATCTGAGCGACTTCAAGGGCGTTATCGCGGTCGGTGGTTTCTCCTATGGTGACGTACTGGGTGCAGGCGAGGGTTGGGCTAAAACCATACTGTTCAACAATCAGTTGGCAGAACAGTTTGCGACCTTCTTCAGCCGTCAGGACACCTTTGCACTGGGTATCTGTAACGGTTGCCAGATGATGAGTAACCTGAAATCCATCATCCCGGGTGCGCAGGCATGGCCGAAATTCACTCGCAACAAGGCTGAACAATTCCAGGCGCGTTTCACCATGGTTGAAGTGGCGGATTCGCCGTCCATCTTCTTCAATGACATGGCGGGTACGCAAACTGCGATTGCTGTGGCACACGGTGAAGGCTTTGCCGACTTCTCGCTGACCGGTGATATCAATGAAGCGCTGGTAGCGATGCGCTTTATCAATAACAAGGGTCGTGCGACAGAGGGCTATCCATACAACCCTAACGGTTCGCCGCAAGGTATTACGTCGGTGACGACGCCTGATGGCCGCTTTACGGTGATGATGCCGCATGCGGAGCGTGTGTTCCGTAGCGTGCAGCAGAGCTGGCATCCTGAGGCTTGGGGTGAGGATTCGCCTTGGATGCGTATGTTCCGTAATGCGCGGAAGTGGGTGGGGTAATACAGGTGTAGTTGGGTTTGTGCTTCTGGCGCAGGTCTGCGTTGAAAATGCCGCTTGGTCTTTACTAAGCGGCATTTTTTATTGGTGGAATGGTTTGCGTGTTGATGTTGCTGACTTGGTGCTCACTCCGTGGAGAAGTGCGTTGTCGGGGTAGCCCGACAGCTACTCACTTTCTTTGCTTCGCCAAAGAAAGTAAGCAAAGAAAGGCGACCGCAAGAGCCGTTGCACACTAAAGTGTGTCACCCAAGTCCAGCGAGCGTCAGCCGGGGTCGCAAACAAACTCGCTACGCTCAGACAAGTTTGCGCCCTTAATCCGTCTGACACTCACTGGCCTTGGCAACGTCAGATGCGGAACGTCAAAAGCAGCAGCCTTGTTGAAGAGAGGTATATGCGTTGCTGGCAAAGAGGCTGTGGTTGGTAGTCCACTGTGACGATGCCGTTTGTGCGGGGCAGAAAATGGAAAAAGAAGTGGGTGTGTCTGAGCGCAGCGAGTTTCGCCCACTTCCCATTTTTTGTCCCGCACAAACGGGGACCCCGCAGGGGCAGCGGAGCCGTGGTCGCCTTCTTTTGCTTACTTTTCTTGGCGAGACAAGAAAAGTGAGTGGCTGCCGGGCCACCCCCGGCAACCCCGCTCTCTACGGAGAGAGAAAATAATCAGCACCAGCAAACCGCAAACCAAACAAACAATAAAAAAGCCCGCATAAGCGGGCTTTTTCTTAAACTAATCAAAGATTATTGAATCTTCGCTTTGCTACGCAGTTGTTGCTGGAACGCCTGCAGTTTTTTCTGTTGCAGCGATTCCGCGATTTGCGGTTTCACTTCTTCCAGGGTAGGGATTTTCGCTGTACGTACGTCGTCCAGTTTGATGACGTGGTAACCGAATTGTGTCTTCACCGGTGTTTCCGACAGTTCGCCTTTTTTCAGGGCGACCATCGCATCGGAGAATGGCTTCACGAACGAAGCTGGGGATGCCCAGTCCAGGTCGCCGCCGTTTGCTGCCGAACCAGGATCTTTGGAAGATGCTTTGGCCAGGTCTTCAAACTTCGCGCCGCCTTTCAGCTTGGCGATGATTGCTTTTGCTTCGTCTTCTTTTTCAACCAGGATGTGGCGAGCGTGGTATTCCTTGTCGCTGGCTTGTGCCTTGAAGCGGTCGTATTCAGCCTTGATGTCGGCATCCTTGACCGGATTCTTTTTCAGGTAGTCAGCAACCAGGGCACGGATCAGGATCGATTGGCGTGCGATTTCGATCTGGTTTTTGACGTCAGCGTTTGTACCCAGGCCCAGTTTGTCTGCTTCCTGGATCAGGATTTCACGGTTGATCAGTTCATCTTTGACCATCGCGCGCAGTTCTGGTGTGTCTTGCTGACCTTGGGAGGTCATTTGCTTGATCATGACATCAGCGCGGGAAGATGGAATGGGCTTGCCATTCACTACGGCCAGGTTTTGTGCCATCGCAGGCAGTGATGCAGATACGATTAAGGCGGCCAGCAAATGAGCAGGTTTTAAAGTCATATATATTCCTAATGGAAGTTATTTTATTTGAGAGTGACAGCTATTAATTCCCGGCGCGCGTCAGACTTCGGATGGCGCTAAGGCAGTAATGGCTAATGCATGTATTTCTTTGTGCATCATGTCATCGAGACAATCATACACCAGCCGATGGCGATTTATGCGGCTCTGCTTTTCAAATTGCGCCGAAATGATGCGCAACCGGAAATGTCCGCCACCGGAGGCTGCACCGGCATGGCCAGCATGCAGGGCAGATTCGTCCTCCAGTTGACATTCGAGCGGTGCAAAAGTTTCGTTCAGCCTGGCCTGGATGCGATCCATACGTGCGCTCATTGCGGTTCTTTCATGTATTTGGAGAGGAAAAGGCTTTGCGCCACGATGAAAGCCACCATCAGTCCCATGCCACCGAATAACTTGAAGTTGACCCAGGTTGCAGTGGAAAAACTATAGGCAACGTACAGATTAATCAGTCCCATCGTCATGAAAAAGGCGACCCAGGACAGGTTGAGGCGATGCCAGATGCCTTCCGGCAGCGACATTTGCTTCTCCATCATGGTGCGGATCAGGTTCTTGCGCAGGAAGATTTGGCTGAAGAGCAGGGCTGCGGCAAAGCACCAGTACAGCACGGTCGGCTTCCATTTGATGAAGGTTTCATTGTGGAAGTAGATGGTCGCACCGCCGAAGACGACGATGATGGCAAGTGACAGCCACAAGGTTTTGTCGATCTTTTTGCCTTTGACCAGCAGGTAGGCGATCTGGCAGATGGTCGCCACGATGGCAATCGCGGTCGCCAGCAGGATAGGTGCTTGCGCTGCCGTCACCAGGCCGTCGGATACCACGCCGGACAGATATTGCTGGCCGAACGCTTGCGCTGCTTCGGTATTGCCTTCGCCCCATTTGAAGACGCCGAAGAAGAGGATGACCGGGAACAGGTCGAACAAGAATTTCATGTGAGCTTGCCTTATTTCAGTTCTGGAGCCGGGTCAAAACGCAGCGACGCGGAGTTGATGCAGTAACGCAGGCCGGTAGGCGGGGGACCGTCATTGAAGACGTGACCCAGATGCGCATCGCAGACGTTGCAGATGACTTCCGTACGTATCATGCCGTAGGCACGGTCCATCTTTTCCTTGATGTTCGCCGGGTTCAACGGTTTGAAGTAGCTCGGCCAGCCGCAGCCGGAATCGAATTTGGTGTCAGATGCAAACAGCGGGGTGTTGCAGCACACACAGGTATAGATGCCGAACTCGTGATGATCCCAGTAACGGCCGGTGTATGGTGCTTCGGTCGCGGCATGACGGGTCACGTCGTATTCCATGTCATCCAGCATGGCACGCCATTCGGCGTCGGTTTTGATTACTTTGTCTATCATGATGAACAACTCACTTCCAGATCGTTGGCCCAGTCGGGCGGTAGTGCAGCATATTTCTCATTCTCGGGCTGCTCGTCAAACGGTTTTTCCAGCACCTGCAGTAATTTGCTGACTTCGGAGTAGTCCTTATTCTGCGCTTTTTCGATGGCGATTTGCGCAAGATAATTGCGCAGGATGTATTTGGGGTTGACCGCATCCATTGCAAGCTTGCGTTCGCCGTCTATGCTGTTTTCCTGCTGCAGGCGCGCGCCGTATTGTAGCGCCCAGGCATCGAATGCGGCACGGTCTATGAATAGATCGCGCAAGTCTTCATGGCTGTCGCTGTTGCCCGGCTGCAGATTGCCGAGCTGGCGGAAGAAAGTCGTGAAGTCGACATGGCTGTCCTGCAGGATGCCGAACAGGCCGTCGATGAGCTGGCGATCGTCGGACTGGCGGGTTTTCAGGCCCAGCTTGGCATGCATCAATTCTTCGAATTTTTCGGAATACGCCGGTTTGTAGATACGCAACGCAGCCTGGGTTTCTTCCACATCGCCTATCAGCGGCAGCAGTGCCTGGCCCAGTGCATAGCAATTCCATTCACCAATCTGTGGCTGGCGCGCATAGGAGTAGCGACCCTGCTGGTCGGTATGGTTGCAAATATGGGTGGTGTTGAAGGCTTCCATGAAGCCAAACGGGCCGTAGTCCAGTGTCAGGCCGAGTATCGACATATTGTCGGTATTCATCACGCCGTGCATAAAGCCGACTGCCTGCCAGTGCGCGATCATGTGCGCAGTACGTAGCGTGACTTCCGTCAACAAATCCTTGTACGGATTGGCGCTGGCGCGGAACCAGGGATAAAAGCGGTCAATGACGTAATCAGCCAGCACTTTCAGCTCTTCATGCTTCTCGTTATAGAACCAGTGTTCAAAGGAACCGAAGCGGACGAAGCTTTGCGCGACGCGGGTAGTGACGGCTGCGGTTTCCGCCTGCTCGCGCATGACGAGTTGGTCGGAGCCGGTGACGCACAGTGCGCGCGTGGTCGGTATGCCGAGTGCCGCCATCGCTTCCGAACACAGGAATTCACGTATCGATGAGCGCAGCACGGCGCGACCGTCACCCATACGCGAGTAAGGCGTCAGGCCTGCACCCTTGAGTTGCAGCTCAAGTCGGCCGGAAGGTTCGACTTCCGGTGCCGGTACATCGCCGAGCAGGATGGCGCGGCCATCGCCGAGCTGGCCAGCCCAGACGCCGAACTGATGGCCTGAATAAACCGCCGATAAGGGTTTGGACTCAGGCAGCAGGCGATTGCCGGTGAATGCCTCGATAAAAGATTCTGTGCTGGTTTCTGCAAAGTCCAGACCTATCAATGCTGCGGTCGAGGCGCTGGCACAGACCAGGTAGGGATCAGGCAAAGGCGTAGGCATCAATGCCGTGTAATGCGCAGGCGGCAGTGCAGCGAAGGAATTTTCCAGCGGCAGGGTGTCGGTGCGATAGAGCGGGTACGGCGGCTTGGGTGCATTCATATTACATTCCTGTGTTTCTATCGCGGCTATCTGACAAGTACTACAGTAGTGCTACGGTATTGACGTGTATGTGGCGACGTCGATATAAAGTTAAGTACGAGTTAAGAGCGTATTTTGACAGAGAAGCGAAAATTGGTTGTGCGCATCTGCGCAAGCACGGGTTTTAAAGCCTTAGGGTCAGAGTCGTTTTTAGTCACAAATATCCCATATATATGGTATAAAAATGACCATTATTTCCGAGAAGAAAATTACCGACTAATGCTCATGCGTATTCCATCCCTCGTACTTGCTGCCGCTTTTACTGTCTCTGCTTCCACTTCCTTTGCTGAAAATGTCCGGATCGCCTTTATTGATCCGCTGTCCGGCCCGTTCGCGCCGGTAGGACAAAACCTGTTCAACAGTTTCAAGACGATTGCTGAACTGTCGAATCAGAAACAATGGGGTGGCCAGAATACAGTGGAGATCGTCGGCTTCGATAACAAGGGGAGTCCGCAGGAATCACTGATCCAGCTGAAATCGGCGATCGACCAGGGCTACCGTTACATTACGCAGGGCAATGGTTCCGGCGTGGCGTTGGCGCTGATCGATGCCATCAATAAACACAATGAGCGCAATCCGGGCAAGGAAGTGCTGTTCCTGAATCACTCGGCCGGTGATCCGGCGCTGACGAATAGCAAGTGCAGCTTCTGGCATTTCCGTTTCGACGCCAATTCGGAAATGAAGATGGAATCGCTGACCACCTTCATGGCCAAGGATCCGAAGATCAAGAAGATTTACATCATCGGTCAGAACTATGCGCTGGGTCAGGAGATATCACGCTCCACCCGCGCCTACATGGGCCGCAAGCGTCCGGACGTACAGATCGTCGGTGACGATTTGCATCCTATCGGCCAGGTGAAAGATTTCTCGCCTTACGTCGCCAAGATGAAGGCATCCGGCGCGGATACCATTATTACTGCGAACTGGGGCGCGGATTTGGCCTTGCTGGTGAGAGCTGCACGTGACGCCGACCTGAAAGCCAATTTCTATACCTTGTATGCGGCAACCACCGGCGTGCCGACCGCGATGGGCGCGGCAGGCCTGGATCGCGTCAAGTATGTGGCCTACTGGAACCTGAATAATGAAACCTACGCGGGCAAGGAAATCATCGAAGGCTTTAAAAAGAAATACAACGATGATTACTACGCGATGGCGTCATACACAGTGCTCTCCATGCTGGGCAAGGCCTTCAAGGAAAGCGGTTCGACCGATCCTGTGAAAGTCGCGCTGGCGATGGAAGGCATGAAAGTAAAAAGCCTGAATGGTGAGGTGGAAATGCGTAAATCCGATCACCAGGCGCAACAACCCTTGTATATTGCTACCTGGGTCAAGCAGAACAATACCGATGTGAAGTTCGATCAGGAAAACACCGGTTACGGCTGGCGCACCGATCAAAAGATCGATGCCTATGTAGCTGCGCAGCCCACATCGTGCCAGATGAAACGGCCGTCACACTAATACCGTGATGCCGCCCATCCGGCGCGGCATGATCCCCCTAGTATGAAATGAAGAAGAACCAGGTGTGCCGCAGCATGCCTGGACAGGAGAGAACGGGCACGTGGAATTTACGCTGATCTCATTGCTGAATGGTTTGAGCTACGGCTTGCTGCTGTTTATGCTGTCGTCCGGACTGACGCTGATTTTCAGCATGATGGGCGTTTTGAATTTCGCGCATGCCAGTTTTTACATGATAGGGGCTTACTTCGCCTATAGCATCAGCACCGCTATCGGTTTCTGGCCCGCGCTGGTGCTGGCGCCGCTGGCAGTAGGTTTGCTCGGTGCGCTGGTCGAACGTTATGGCTTGCGTGTCGTACACAAATACGGACACATCCCCGAGTTGCTATTCACTTTTGGTTTGTCCTACGTCATCGTCGAAGTGGTGCAATTGATCTGGGGCCGGGTCGCGGTTCCATACACCATTCCGGCGGAATTGCAGGGTTCGCTCTTTACCCTCTACACGACTACTTTTCCTATTTATCGCGGCTTCATGATGCTGGTGGCGATCCTGATGCTGGTCGCCATTTACTTCACATTGACGCGCACGCGCATAGGCCTGGTGATACAGGCGGCTTTGACGCATCCGCAGATGGTGGAGGCGCTGGGGCACAATGTGCCGCGCGTGTTTATGTGGGTATTCGCTGGTGGTTGTGCGCTGGCTGGATTGGCTGGTGTCATCGGTGGTAATGCTTTTGTCACTGAGCCGCATATGGCACATGCGCTGGGTAGTATCATTTTTGTCGTGGTGGTGGTCGGTGGCATGGGCTCACTGGGCGGTGCCTTGCTGGCATCCTTGCTGATCGGCGTGCTGCAGACTTTTGCGGTGGCACTCGACTTCTCCTTGCTGCATGCGTTGGCTGCTATCGGCATCAACATCAATACCGATGCGCCCGGTTATAGCGTGCTGCGACTGACGATTTCGCAAGTCGCACCTATCCTGCCTTATTTATTGCTGGTGTTAATCCTGATCTTCCGACCCAAGGGTTTGCTTGGAAAGAGGGACGCATGAGCATGGCAGCTGTTAGCTATCGTCAACGTTGCCTGATCTGGGGCGGCTATATCGCGCTGCTGGTGTTCGCGCCACTCGTCTTTACGCAAAGCGCGGCGCTGTCGCTGTTATGCCAGATGGGTACTTTCATCATCTTTGCACTGTCGTACAACATGTTGCTCGGGCAGGGCGGCATGCTGTCTTTCGGTCATGCTGTGTATTCCGGGCTGGGTGCTTTTTGCGCGATCCATGCGATCAACCTGGTCGCGGCAGGCAATCTGCATATCCCGATTACGCTGATTCCTTTGGTTGGTGGCGTCGCCGGTTTGTTTTTCGGTGCCTTGTTCGGTTATGTGACGACGCGGAAATCCGGTACCACCTTCGCGATGATTACCCTGGGTATCGTCGAACTGGTGTTTGCCTGCTCGCTGATGTTCCCGGAATTCTTTGGCGGCGAGGGCGGCATCTTTACTGATCGCGTGGTGGGTGAAGCTTTCTTCGGTATTACTTATGGTCCACAGATCGAGGTGTATTACCTGATTGCGGCCTGGCTGTTGCTGAGTACCATCGCGATGTATGCATTTACGCAAACACCGCTGGGGCGCATCATCAACGCAGTGCGTGACAATCCGGAGCGAGCTGAGTTCATCGGCTACGATCCGCAATGGGTGCGCTATCTGACCTTGATGCTATCCGCTTTCTTTGCCGGAATTTCCGGTGCGTTAACAGCCATCAATTTTGAAATCGTCAGCGCAGAAAATGTCAGCGCCTTGCGCTCCGGCATGATCCTGCTGTTCACCTTCATAGGTGGTACCGGCTTTTTCTTTGGCCCCATCATAGGCGCTATCGTCGGTGTCTTCCTGACCGTCGTCTTGTCCAATTTTACGAATGCATGGCAGCTCTATCTGGGCGTGTTTTTTGTCTTGCTGGTGATGCTGGCACCGGGTGGTATCGCAGGTTTGCTGATGCAGTTCGTGTATTTGCTGCGCCATCGCAAGCTGGCGTACATGGCTCGGCCTTTGTTGCTGACTTGCGTGGCGGTGGCGCTGATGCTGGTTGGCTTTGTGGTGCTGGTTGAGATGCTGTATCACCTGTGTCTGAATGCACGGCATGGCACGACGCTGATCTTGTCGGGCTGGACGCTGGACACCGCACAGCCGTTGAGCTGGCTGACGGGTTTGTTGCCGCTGGCGCTCGGCATTTTGCTGTGGTGGCGTGCCCGACCTCGTTTGCAACAGACGTGGACGGCGGTCAATCTGGATATCGAAAATACCTTGCAGGTGCGGCCATGAGTCAGCTTGCACTGGAATTGAAAGATGTACGCAAAAGCTTCGGCAATGCCGAGATTATTTGCGGCGCCAACTTGCAGTTGCCGCAAGGCCAACGCCTCGCATTGATAGGGCCGAACGGGGCGGGTAAGTCGACTTTGTTCAACCTGATCTCTGGGCGTTTTCCAGTGAGCAGCGGCGACATCCTGCTGAATGGCAGCAGTATCGTCGGGCAGAAGCCGTATCAAATCAACCGGCGTGGTTTGTCGCGCAGCTTCCAGATCACGAATATCTTTCATCGCCTGAGTGTGTTTGAAAACCTGCGTTGTGCGGTGCTATGGTCGCTCGGTTATCGTTATTCATTCTGGCAAAGGCTGAATGGCTTGCGCGATGTCACGCAGCGTGCCGAGCAGGTGATGGAAGAGATAGGTTTGCAGCAGCGTCGCAACGTAGAAGCAGATTTTCTCAGCTATGCGGAGCAACGTGCGCTGGAGATAGGCATCACGATAGCGGGTGGCGCCAGCGTGATTCTGCTGGATGAGCCGACCGCCGGCATGAGCCGTTCGGAATCGGATGCTGCGGTCGAGTTGATACGCAAGGTCAGTGTCGGTAAGAGTTTGCTAATGGTGGAACACGATATGGATGTGGTGTTCGGCCTGGCAGATCAGATTGCAGTATTGGTTTATGGCGAAATCATCGCTTGCGGTACGCCGGACCATATCCGTAACAATCCTTTGGTGCAACAAGCCTATCTCGGCACGGTGGAGTCAGCATGAGCGCCTTGCTGGAAATTAAAAACCTGCATGCCTTTTACGGCAAGAGCCATGTTTTGCATGGCATCAACCTCTCCATCGCACAGGGCGAGATAGTCAGCCTGCTCGGACGCAATGGAGTAGGGCGCTCGACCATGGTCAAGACCGCGATGGGTATGGTCGAGGCGACGGGTTCCATCCGTTTCAAGGGCGAAGAAATCCTCGGTGTGCCTACCTACAAGATTGCACGCAAGGGTTTGGGCTATGTCGCCGAGAGTCGCGAAGTATTCCCAACGCTGACGGTAGCGCAAAACCTGTTGCTGGGTGCGCAGCAGAAATCGCGCTGGAGCGCGGACGATATGTATCGTCTGTTTCCGCGTTTGCAGGAACGGCAGCACGTGCAGGCAGGCGTGTTATCCGGCGGTGAGCAGCAAATGCTGGCCCTGTGTCGTACCTTGATGGGTGATCCCGACCTGATCATGATCGATGAGCCTACCGAAGGCCTGGCCCCGCAAATGGTGGTACTGGTTGCAAACTTCCTGCAGGAGTTGCGGCAACGCGGTGTGTCGGTTTTACTGATAGAACAGAAGCTTGCTATAGCACTCGAGATTTCGCAGCGTGTGTATGTGATGGGGCATGGCCAGATAGTGTTTGAGGGCAGTCCGCAGGATTTACACGCGCAAACCACGATCAGGAATGAATGGCTCGGCGTCTGAGCGCGACCCGAATTCCACTTTTACACCTGTCACTTCGATATTCTTCTTGCTCCCACAGTTGCTCTGAATTACCTTACTCCTCACATGGGATAGTTATCGCCTATCCGATATATTTAAACAATCAAATTCTGATTTCGATAGTTTCTGTATAAAGTTCATAGGCGGTCACTATTCAGGAGTCTGTATGTCCCGATCTTTGTTGCAGTCGCCCTTGCCATCGTCATCGCCGCTCTGGCTTGAAGTCCTGGCAGCTATTGCGTACGGCCATTGAGCGGGGACTCGAGCAGTAGTCTGTAGTGGTTGCCTTCCTTTTCGATTAATTTTACGTGGCTCATACAGAGCCACGCCAACTCAGGAGACTCCATCATGCCAAGCGAAGCCAAGTGTCCTTTTCCCCATGCCGCGAGTGGCGGCACTACTAACAGAGACTGGTGGCCCAACCAGTTACGCGTCGATGTGCTCAACCAGCATTCGAACAAATCCAACCCTTTGGGCGAAAAATTCAATTACGCCGAAGAATTCAAGAAGCTTGACTACAAGGCGCTGAAGGCAGACCTGGTCAAGCTGATGACCGATAGCCAGGATTGGTGGCCAGCCGACTTCGGTCACTACGGCCCACAATTCGTACGCATGGCCTGGCATGCAACCGGCACCTACCGCATCATGGATGGTCGCGGTGGCGGTGGACGCGGACAGCAACGTTTTGCGCCCCTGAACTCTTGGCCGGATAACGTCAACATCGATAAGTCGCGCCGTTTGCTGTGGCCTATCAAACAAAAATATGGTCAGCGCATTTCATGGGCAGACTTGCTGGTCCTGACCGGTAATGTGGCGCTGGAATCCATGGGCTTCCGTACTTTCGGTTTTGCCGGTGGTCGTGCAGACGTGTGGGAACCGGACACAGATGTTAACTGGGGCGCAGAGACGACCTGGCTGGCTACCGACAAACGTTTTAGCGGTGATCGCGACCTCAATGAAGACCTGGCGGCAACGCACATGGGCCTTATCTATGTGAACCCGGAAGGCCCGGACGGCAGCGGCGACTATATGGCAGCAGCCAAGGATATTCGTGCAACGTTCTACCGCATGGCGATGGACGATGAAGAAATCGTCGCGCTGATCGCTGGTGGTCATACCTTTGGTAAAACCCACGGCGCGGCACCTGAATCGCACAAGGGACCTGAACCTGAAGGTGCACCTATAGAAGCGCAAGGCCTGGGCTGGATCAGCAACTTCGGCCAGGGGCACGGTAAAGATACGGTGTCCAGTGGTCTCGAAGTGACCTGGACCAAGACGCCTGCACTGTGGAGCAATAACTTCTTTGAAAACCTGTTCAACTTTGAATGGGAAATCACCAAGTCGCCAGCTGGTGCGAAGCAGTGGGTGGCGAAGAATGCTGAGGAAATCATCCCGGACGCACACGTCAAGGGCAAATTCCACAAGCCGACTATGCTGACCACCGATCTGACGCTGCGTTTTGATCCTGAGTTTGGCAAGATTTCCAAACGCTTCCATGAAGATCCGCAAGCCTTTGCCGAAGCATTTGCCCGTGCCTGGTTCAAGCTGACACACCGCGATATGGGTCCGCGTTCGCGCTATCTTGGTCCGGAAGTACCGAAGGAAGAATTGATCTGGCAAGATCCGATTCCGGAAGTGGATTACAAACTGGTGGATGCCGCTGATGTCGCAGCACTGAAAGCCAAGTTGCTGACTTCTGGTTTGTCCGTGAGCGAACTGGTAGGCACCGCTTGGGCATCGGCTTCGACCTTCCGTGGTTCGGACAAGCGTGGTGGTGCCAACGGTGCACGCATCCGTCTGGCACCGATGAAGGACTGGGAAGTCAACCAGCCTGCACAACTGGCCAAGGTGTTGAAGGTACTGGAAGGCATACAGGCTGAATTCAATCAGTCTGCTACCGGCGGCAAGCAGATTTCATTGGCCGACCTGATCGTGCTGGCGGGTAGTGCGGGCGTGGAGCAGGCTGCCAAGGCTGCGGGTGTCAACATCACCGTGCCATTTACTGCGGGACGCAATGATGCACGTCAGGACCAGACGGATGTGGAATCCTTCGCTGCGCTGGAGCCACGTACCGATGGTTTCCGCAATTACGTCAGCAAGAAGAACGGTGTGCCAGCCGAAGTTGCGCTGATAGATAAGGCACAGTTGCTGTGTCTGAGCGTGCCTGAACTGACCGTGCTCATCGGTGGTCTGCGCGCAATCAACATCAACGTGGGTGGTGCTAAGCATGGTGTACTGACCAAGACACCAGGCGTGCTGAACAATGAAGTGCTGCTCAATCTGCTGGATATGCGTACGCAGTGGAAAGCAGTGGAGAGCGATGCGAATGTGTTCGAAGGTCGCGATCGCAAGAGTGGTGAAGTCAAATGGACAGGTACCCGTGCGGATCTGGTCTTTGGCTCCAACTCCATCCTGCGTTCGGTGGCTGAGGTCTATGCTGAATCTGATGCGAAAGAAAAATTCGTCAAGGATTTCGTTGCCGCCTGGGTCAAGGTCATGAACGCGGATCGCTTCGATCTGGCATAAACGTAGCAAGATAGTCTGAATCAGGAAAGCGATGCATCTGTACGGATGCATCGCTTTTTTATTTGCGCCTTAAGTTAATTCAGCCATAATCGCTGTACCTACACCTAGCGATAACAGCCATGCAGATATCCGCCGCGATTCCCATCATCCGTATCTTTGACGAAGCCAAGGCCGGCGAATTTTATTTTGATTTCCTCGGCTTCAGCTGCGATTGGGAACATCGCTTCGGAGATAACTTCCCGGTGTATTTGCAGGTGCGACGTTCGTCGCTAATCCTGCATTTGAGTGAGCATCACGGTGATGCGACGCCGGGCTCGGCGATCTTTATCCCTATAGACGATATCGATAGCCTGCATGCAGAGCTGCTGGCGAAAGACTATAAGAACGCCAAGCCGGGTGTGCAGGATTTGCCATGGGGACGCATGATGGATATCGCCGATCCGTTTGGCAATCACTTGCGTTTTTGCCAGCAGTCGCCTGACTGATTACATCCGGCTAATCCGCGACGCAGCAATGGTCCGCGGCCAGTTCCATGATGTATTGCAAGTACTGTCCTGCATTCGCATCCAGGTCGGCATCCGAAATGCCGTGTTCCACACCGTAGCAGGCAAAGGTCGGCAAGTATTCCGCGCTGATGTATTCAATTGTCACGCGCAGCGGGCGTAGCAGTTCTTCCAGTGTGTAGTGATAGCGTCCGTTCTGATTGTAGTCGACGGCCTTGATGCCCGCCGAGACAGCGACGCCTATTCGTTTCCCAGCCAACTTTTCGGTACCGCGACCATAGGCAAATCCATGCGTCAGTACTTCATCCTGCCATTGCTTCAGCAGTGGCGGTGTGCTGAACCAGTAAAACGGAAATTGCAGGATGATGGTGTCGTGCTCCAGCAGCAGCTTTTGTTCTGCCGCCACATCGATACGCCCGTCCGGATATTGTTCATGCAGTTGATGGATGGTGACAAGGTCCGTATTCTTTTGCAGTTCCTGCAGCCATCTTTTATTGACCACGGACTTGTGGATGTCGGGATACGTCACAATAACGAGAATCTTGTTGCTGTTCATGGTGTGTCCTTAAACTTGTTGATGACGCATCCTAGCAATGCAGGCAGTGCCTGAAAAGTAGGCACTTTTTTGTGCCTGCTGATTTATCCATTAGAGACAGGTGAAGTTATGAAAGTCACGGGATTCAAGTTTCCTATCGATGCGACGCTGTACCTGATAGGTGGCAAATGGAAGTGCACGATACTGTGTCATTTGCTGGATCGGGTACAACGACCCGGTGAATTGCGCCGATTGATGCCAGGCATTTCGCAAAAAGTATTGACCGAGCAGTTACGTGAGCTGGAAAGCGATGGCGTGATCGAGCGCATCGTTTATCCGGAGGTGCCACCGCGGGTGGAGTACAAGCCGACGGAGTTTGGCTTGTCGCTAGGCGAGATTATCAATGCGATGTGCGACTGGGGGCAGGTGCACTTTGAACGCATCACGGCGGCGCGTGTGCGTCGCGATGGCGAGTAACTGAGGTCCTTTACAACCAGTACTCGAGGCGTCGCGCCATCCATTCTTTCATGCGATTTGAGAAAGGGCGTTTGTCCCATTCTTCGGCTGTGATTTCTATCGAGTTTTTCAGATCCTCGTTGAAGGCGCTTTCCATCACATCACCGAAAGCCTTATCCAGTGTGATCAGATTTACTTCTCTATTGTGCAGGAAGCTGCGCATGTCCAGATTGGTTGAGCCTATGGTGGACCAGTAGCCATCGATCACAGCGGTTTTGGCATGCAGCACCGATGCCTGCAATTCAAAGACGCGTACGCCAGCCGCCAATAGTTCTGTATAAAACGAACGACCTGCGTGCATGACCAGGCCGACATCCGACATGCCGGGGAAGACCATCTTCACATCGACACCGCGTTTCGCTGCATTGGTAATCGCTTGCACCAATTGCACATCCGGCACGAAGTAGGCATTCGTGACATGGATAGACACTTTGGCTTCCTGCATGGCGAGTGCATAGGCTTTGTACATCTCATAGTTGCCACCTGGTTCGCTGCCTATCACGCGCACCATCTTGTCGCCCATGCGTGTCAGCGGCGGGAAGTAATTTCGTTTTGAGAGGTTTTCGTTTTTCTGGCTGACCCAGGTTTGCATGAAAAGCCACTGGAAGGAAGCGACGGCCGGGCCTTCGACTTGTATATGTGTGTCACGCCATCCCAGGTCCTGGTCGCTTTGTTTCTTGTTCGAACGGAATAGTGAGCTGGATGAGTAGTCGCTGCTGATGTTGATGCCGCCAGTGAATGCGATGCGACCATCGACCACCATGATCTTGCGATGGTCGCGATTATTCAGGCGCGTCGAAAACGCACGTTTGAACGGATTGACCGGGCTGAATTCCAGCAGGTTGATGCCGCTGTCACGCAGTTTCTGGAAAAACTCCGGTGGTGTGCTGAGAGAGCCTATGCTGTCGTAAATGATATTGACCTGCACTCCATCGCGTTGCTTTTGCATCAGCAGTTCGGCGAACTCGGTACCTAGTGCATCTTCGTTGAAGATGTAGGTTTCCAGGTTGACGTGATCCTTGGCTGCGCGTATCGCCGCCAGCATCGCACGTATGGTGTCCGGGCCATCATTGAGCAAGGTGAGTTTATTGCCAGCGATGAGCGGGCTGCCAGTCGCGGCTTCTTCCAGTGCTGCCAGTTCAGGCAGGGCCACATTGTCACTGCGCAGGCGACGCGCCAGCAACGATTCGGTTTTTTCCTTGGAGAGGGTATTGCCCTGGGCGGTTTGTATGGTCGCCGAGTCTTGTGGTTGCAGCGATGTTTTGAGGTACTGCACATCGGGCAGGGAAGCGCATGCGCTCAGTGCGAGACTAAGCCCCGCGAGAGTAAGCCTAAGCAAAAAGTGATCACGCAAAAAGTGTTTGGACATTTCTTAGTGGATATTTTTGTTAGTGGTTTTAAAGGCCGATAGTTTTTTGCTTGTAAACAAATGAAAGCAAAGCCAGGGGCGCGCTTAATCTTGCCATTAAATACTGTTTATAGCAGTGTTTAATTGCATAGTTGGGTTAGGTAAATAACTTATGGATTAAGAAACCGTAAAGAAATCCGGAAAGCTGCCGATATAGCAGGAGTAGCGTCACTCCCGGCGCGTAGATGTGAGGTGGATATGGACGTAAGCAATATTGCCAGCCTGGCCAGCAGCATGGCACAGCAACGTACCAGCAACGAAGTAGCGTTGACGGTATTCAAGAAGGCTATGGATATCCAAAGCACGACAGCAACGACCTTGCTCGATGCCATTCCTAAAGTCAGCTTGCCTGCCAACATCGGACAAAACGTCAATACCACCGCCTGATTGCCGACTTCCGGATTGTGGCAAGCTATGCGACCATAGCTGCACAATACGGTGGTTAGCACAGGAGATGGCATGACGATGGAAACGGCAGATGCGGTATTGAGATTCTGGTTCGGCGACGAATCTGACGACACTAAAACCGCGACACAACAAAACAAGCTCTGGTGGTCCAAGGATACGGCAATGGACCAGGCCATCAGTGCCCGCTTCAAGGCCAGTACCCTGGCTGCCGCCAACGGCGAGCTGGATGAGTGGGCCGCGCAACCGCGTGACTTGCTGGCGCTGATCCTGCTGACGGATCAATTCCCGCGCAATATGTATCGCGGCTTGCCAACTTCATTTGCCTTCGATGCGCTGGCGCTACAATGGACGCTGATAGCGCTGGATCATGGCTTTGAACGTCATTTACGCCCGATAGAACGGGTCTTTCTTTACCTTCCGCTTGAACATTCCGAAGTGCTGGAGCATCAGCACCGTTCCGTACAATTGTTTGAACAGTTGCTGCAGGATGTGCCTGCATCGCATAAGGAAACCTTTGCAGGTTTTGTCCAGTTTGCGATCAAGCACAGGGATATCGTAGCGCGCTTCGGTCGTTTTCCGCACCGGAACGAGATCTTTGGACGTGAGACGACGGCAGAGGAGCATGCGTTTCTGCAAACGCCGGGCTCCTCGTTCTGATTTCTGATGGGAATATGCAAACAGCGGGCAGGGTGCCCGCTGTTTTGTTTCAGGCTGCTACTTTTGCTACCGGCCAGGCACGCATCGCGGCAGAGGCTATCGCCAGCAGTTTATCGCGGTCGCAGGTATCTCGAGCCTGCATAGTCATACCCTGCAGCACCGCAGCATAAAAATTCGCCAGCGTGGCAGCATCTATGCTGGTCGGCAGTTCACCTTCCTGTATGCCTTGTTCTATCCGCGCCGTGATCATGCCTTCGATATTCTCGCGGCGTTCGGTCATGACGGTTTGCACATGTTCGGCAGAAGCGGAGCAATTGGTAGCGGCCATGACGACCAGACAGCCGGGCGGGTGACTCGGACAGGTGTTATCAACGGCGCTGCTTTGCAATAAACGTTCGATGGCATCACGCGCGGTCGGTGCTTGCGCAAACATATCCTGCAGCGCGTCGCATCGTTTGGTGGAGTAGCGCTCCACCGCTTCCAGGAAGAGTTGTTCTTTGTCGCCGAAAGCCGCATACAGGCTGGGCGGCGTAATGCCCATCGCAGACGTCAGTTCGCTCAGCGATGCGGCTTCATAGCCGTAACGCCAAAACACCAGCATCGCGCGTTCCAGCGCAGCTTCCCGGTCGAAAGAGAGCGGCCGACCACCTTTTTTACGTGGTTTGTCGGTTTGTGCGGATTTATTTTCCATTTCCATAGCGATCGATAGTAAACCCCTTGACAGACGAAAACAAGCAATATACAGTCACATCATACTTTCATAGCGATCACTATGAAATATGAAAATGTCATGAAATTGAAATATTTAACGAAAATATTTTCTGGGCCTTGCGGCCATCAAGGATCGTTCTTTTAGTTTCTATCTATCAATACTTATTTACTTAGTAAACAGCGAGTGTACCAAATGAAAAACCGTCTCTACCAAATAACCGTTGTTGCTGCCAGTACGCTCGCGCTGTCTGCCGCGATGCGTAATGAGGCATTGCAAGACATGATTTACGACAGCGCTCTGACCGGCGGTGCTGTGTGGGCCGGTGCAACCGTCTCACTGGGCAACTTAGGTCTAAGCCTTCCTGCCCAGCACTAAATCATGCGCAAGACCGACATCATGCCACTAATTGCCGACACGCGTCGGCTGCCTGGCATTTTGTCGTTCCCGGATCCTGCAAGCAAAGCAGCGACCGGAGGGGAAAACGCGAAGCGATGTTGATTTTTCATCTTCAGGCTTAGCCCGGCACTTCTTAATTACCAATTTTTTACAGATTACTTTTCAGGGAATGAAAATGAAAACATCGACTACTCCACGTTTTTCCCGTAGCGCCATCGCGATCGCGGTCGGCGTCTTATTGATAGTAGGCGCGGCGACGGTATCACTTACCGGTCGTGCTGAAAAAACCCCCGCTGCCGCGCCAGCAGCAGTCAGTGTCACCGTCGCCAGCGTACTGGAACGCTCGGTCACCGAATGGGATGATTTCTCCGGACGGGTAGAAGCCGTCGAGCGGGTTGAGATACGGCCACGTGTGTCCGGCACCATCGATGCCGTGCATTTTCAGGATGGCCAATTGGTGAAGAAGGGCGCTTTGCTGTTCACCATCGACCCACGTCCATATAAAGCAGAGCTGGCGCGTGCCGAAGCTGCGCGTGCTGGCGCACAAGCGCGTCTGGCACTGGCCAAAACCGAACTCGAACGTACCAAGCGTTTGCTGGAAGAACGTGCAGTGGCACAACGTGAACTCGATACACGTGAAAATGCCTTGCAGGAAGCCGATGCGAATCTGAAAGCAACCGATGCAGCCGTATTGAGCGCGCGCCTGAATTTGCAATACACCGAAATCACTGCACCGGTTGCCGGTCGTGTTTCGCGTGCAGAAATCACCGTGGGTAACCTGGTCGCGACCGGCCCGACTGCACCAACGCTGACCACCGTGGTGTCGGTGTCGCCGGTCTACGTCAATTTTGAAATCGATGAACCTACTTATATCCGTTACGCAGGTAATGGCACGGTTGGTAATAGCGGTGTGAACCGCGTTCCGGTTTCTATCGGCCTGACTAGCGAAGACGGCTATCCGCGCAATGGTCATGTGAAGTCCTTCGATAACCGTCTTGATACCGGTTCCGGCACCATACGTGTACGTGCCGTATTCGATAACGAAGACGGCACACTGACTCCAGGCATGTATGCCCGCGTCCGTACCGGCGATGCGAATGCGAAGAATGCATTGCTGATTGACGACAAGGCAGTCGGTACCGACCAGGACAAGAAATACGTGATGGTGGTCGGTGCTGATAACAAAGCTGTATATCGCCCGGTCAGCCTTGGTCCTATCGTCGATGGCTTGCGCGTGGTACGTAGCGGCTTGCAAAAAGACGAGCGCATCGTCGTCAACGGTTTGCAACGCATACGTCCGAATGACACGGTGACACCGGAAGTTGTGAAGATGGATGCACGTGTTGCGAGTGCCAATACAGTGAAGCAGGCAGGGCAGGCGGCTTCCAGCGCAGTCAACTAATTCAGGAACGACCTGGCTGACTACGCTCCCCACATTTAAAAAGAAAAACTGAAATGAATATCTCTCGATTTTTTATCGATCGCCCCATCTTTGCCGGCGTATTGTCGGCCATCATCCTGATCGGTGGTTTGATCTCGATGCTGAACCTGCCGATCTCTGAATATCCGGAAGTCGTGCCGCCATCGGTGGTGGTCAAAGCCAACTTCCCGGGTGCCAATCCGCAAACCATCGCGGAAACCGTATCCACCCCGATAGAAGAACAGATCAACGGCGTCGAAGGTATGTTGTACATGCAGTCGCAGGCTACCTCTGACGGTCTGATGACGCTGACCGTTACTTTCAAACTCGGTGTCTCGCCAGACCAGGCGCAGCAATTGGTGCAGAACCGCGTCAACCAGGCGTTGCCACGCCTGCCTGACGTGGTGCAACGCCTCGGTGTGACCACGACCAAGAGCTCGCCCGACCTGACGATGGTGGTCCATCTGGTCTCGCCTAACGATCGCTACGACATGGCTTATTTGCGTAACTATGCCGTGCTGAACGTGAAGGACCGGCTGGCACGTTTGCAAGGGATAGGTGCCGTGCAATTGTTCGGCTCCGGTGACTACTCGATGCGCGTCTGGCTCGATCCACGCAAAGTAGCGGAACGTGGTTTGTCCGCCAATGATGTAGTCGATGCGATACGTCAGCAAAACGTTAACGTTGCGGCTGGTGTGATCGGTGCGTCGCCATCGGTGCCGGGTGTCGATTACCAGATCTCGGTGAATGCACAAGGTCGTCTGACGACCGAAGACGAGTTCCGCGCGTTCCCTGCTGAACAATAAGTCGGCGGTCGCGATTCCTATCTTCCAGTCACCTGGCTCCAACGCACTCGATATTTCGAATAATGTGCGCAAGACCATGATTGAGCTGAAGAAAGATATGCCGGAAGGCGTCGATTACAGCATCGTCTATGATCCGACCCAGTTCGTACGTGCATCGATCAAAGCGGTGGTACATACCCTGCTGGAAGCGATCCTGCTGGTCGTGATCGTCGTGATCATCTTCCTGCAAACCTGGCGCGCATCCATTATTCCTTTGCTGGCGGTACCGGTTTCGGTCATCGGTACGTTCGCAGTGATGATGGGGCTGGGCTTTTCGATTAATGCGCTGAGTCTGTTCGGGCTGGTGCTGGCAATCGGTATCGTGGTCGATGATGCGATTGTGGTGGTGGAGAACGTCGAGCGGAATATTGAAGACGGTCTGACCGCACGCGAAGCAACGTATAAGGCGATGCGCGAAGTGTCGGGGCCGATTATCGCGATTGCGCTGACTTTGTCGGCAGTGTTCGTGCCACTCGCATTTGTCAGCGGCCTGACTGGTCAATTTTTTAAGCAATTCGCATTGACGATCGCGATTTCGACTGTGATCTCGGCGTTCAATTCGCTGACCTTATCGCCTGCCTTGGCTGCCTTGCTGCTGAAGAGCCACGGTGCGCCTAAAGACAAATTCCAGCTGGCGATTGATCGTGCGTTTGGCTGGTTCTTTGTCCGCTTCAATAAAGTATTCCATCGCAGTTCGGAAAACTACGGTGGTGGTGTAACCGGCATCCTGAAACGCAAGACAGTTGCGCTGGGTGTGTATGCCGCACTGATAGGTGCGACCATGTTCCTGTTCCATCATGTACCGGCCGGCTTTATTCCTGGCCAGGATAAACAGTACCTGGTTGGTTTCGCACAATTGCCGGATGCATCGTCGCTGGATCGTACTGAAGACGTAATTCGTCAAATGTCTGAAATCGGTATGAAGACACCGGGCGTGGAATCGGCGGTAGCGTTCCCTGGCTTGTCGATTAACGGTTTCGTTAACAGCCCGAGCTCCGGCATTGTATTTATGACGCTCAAACCGTTTGACGAACGTCGCAGCAAAGACCTGAGCGGCCCGGCGATTGCACAGAAGCTGAACCAGCAAATGTCTGGCATCAAAGGCGCTTACATTGCGATGTTCCCGCCACCACCAGTGCAGGGCCTGGGTACCATCGGTGGCTTCAAGCTACAGATCCAGGACCGTGGTGCATTGGGCAAGGAAGCATTGGATGATGCGTTGAAAGCCTTCCTGGCCAAAGCCTACCAGGCACCTGAGCTGGCTGGCATGTTCTCCAGCTATCAAATCAACGTGCCGCAACTGTATGCGAACCTGGATCGCACCCGTGCCCAGCAACTGGGTCTGTCGGTACCGGCGGTGTTCGATACCTTGCAGGTTTACCTCGGTTCGCTGTACGTCAACGACTTTAATAAATTCGGTCGTACCTTCCAGGTGCGCGTGCAAGCAGATGCACCGTTCCGTGCCCATGCTGAAGACGTTGGTTTGCTGAAAGCGCGTAACAAGAATGGCGAAATGGTGCCTTTGTCGTCGGTACTGAAAATGACACAGAGCTATGGCCCTGATCAATTCATCCGCTACAACGGTTTCCCGGCAGCGGACGTGAATGGCGGTCCGGCTCCTGGTTACAGCACCGGTCAGGCGCAGGCAGTGGTAGAGCGCTTGCTGGCAGAAACATTGCCACGCGGCATCAGCTATGAATGGACCGAGATCACGTATCAGGACAAGATCGCTGGCGATACCTTGTTTGTGATCTTGCCGTTGGCGATGCTGCTGGTGTTCTTCGTGCTGGCTGCGCAGTATGAAAGCCTGACCTTGCCGCTGGCGGTGTTGCTGATCGTCCCTATGGGCTTGCTGTCGGCCATCTTCGGTGTCTGGTTGACGGGTGGCGACAACAACATCTTCACGCAGATCAGTCTGATCGTGCTGGTGGGGCTGGCTTGTAAGAATGCGATTCTGATCGTCGAGTTTGCGCGTGAACTGGAGCATCAGGGACGTGGCATCTACGAAGCAGCGATTGAAGCAGCGCGCTTGCGTCTGCGTCCTATCCTGATGACGTCGATTGCGTTTATCGCTGGTGTGGTACCGCTGATCCTGTCGACCGGCGCGGGCGCAGAGATGCGTCATGCGATGGGTGTGGCAGTGTTCTCCGGCATGATAGGTGTGACTGCGTTTGGTTTGTTCCTGACGCCTATCTTCTACGTGCTGTTGCGTACGCTGGAAAAGAAATTTACCCGCAAGAAGGCGGTGGAAGATGAAGCGTATGTCGCACATCACGCCCCGGTTGCGGTAGCGGATACTCCGCACAATTACGAGGTGTGATGATGAAGAAATTTAATTTATCCCTGAGCACGATGGTGGCGGCGCTGGTACTGGCTGGCTGCTCGACGGCGCGGCCGCCGGAACAGCTCAAGCTGGATTTGCCGACAGCCTACCGTGAGCAAGCCACTGCGCTGGATGGCGCATGGAAGCTGGCAGCACCGGCCGACAATAAAGATCGCGGTGCCTGGTGGAAGGTGTTTGGCGACGATCAATTGAGTGAGCTGATCGTGGAAGCCGGCAAGGCCAATCTGAATCTGGCGATTGCACTGGCGCGTGTGAAAGATGCACGTGCGATTGCCGGTGTGGTCGATGCAGATCGCGGCGTGCAGGTAGATGTTGGTGTCGGCCCGACCCGCAGTGGCAATGCGCAAGCTGCCAGCACCACGTATCGTGCGCCTTTGAGTTTCGGCTATGAAGTGGATTTGTTTGGCCGTCTGTCCGATGCCAGCCGTGCCGCCAAGCTGGATGCAGAAGGGCAGGAAGCTGCTTACCGTTCGGTCCTGCTGGCTTTGCAGTCTGACGTCGCGCAACAGTACTTCACGATACGTTCGCTGGATTCGGAACTCGAAGTTTTGCAAAAGACCGTGTCCTTGCGCCAGGAAGCACTGGAGCTGACACAGCATCGCTACAAGGCCGGTGACACCAGCGAGCTGGACGTGGCACAAGCGAAGACTGAATGGGCCACGACCAGTGCTGAACTGGAAGGCGTCAAGCGTCAACGTGCGCAACGTGACCATGCATTGGCGATTTTGCTCGGCAAGGCTCCGGCTGAATTCACCTTGCCTGCCGCGCCATTGGCTGCTGCCGTGGTGACGGTGCCATCCGGCCTGCCGTCCGATTTGCTGGAACGTCGTCCCGACATCGCCCAGGCACAGCGTCAGCTGGCAGCTTCCAGTGCGCGTATAGGCGCGGCCAAGGCAGCGTTCTTCCCGAAACTGCTGCTGACCGGATCGGCTGGTTACGAGTCGAATGAATTGCGCGATTTGTTCAAATGGTCGAGCCGCAGCTGGATGCTGGGCCCGGTAGTTGGCACCATACTCAGCATGCCTTTGTTTGATGGTGGTCGTAACCGCTCCAACCTGGAACGTGCCGATGCTAACTACGAAGCGCTGGTTGCCAACTATCGTCAACAAGTACTGGTCGGCTTCCAGGATGTCGAAGACAACCTGACCGCTTTGCGGACGCTGGATCGTCAGCTGCAGTTTGAAGACCAAGCCGTCAGCTCGGCGCAACTGGCTGCACGCCTGGCTGACTCACGTTATCGCTACGGTTCGGCCAGTTACTTTGAAGTGATCGATGCGCAGCGTTCCAGCCTGTCGACACAACGTTCGAAGATACGCAGTACCGGTCAGCGCGCCATCGCATCAGTGGGCCTGATACGTGCACTCGGTGGCGGCTGGGATACGCCCGCCGCCAAGGATGGCCTGGCACTGGCAGTCCAGCCATAAGTAAAGTTTGCGAGGTGCTGTAGTTGACGCCGATTGGAAGCAGTTTTCCAGTCGGCGTTTTTTTATCTGCTCACGATTGTGTACATCTGCCCGGCTGGTTTTCCATCCGGCAATGCCTGCTCCCATCTTTATGTGATGATCTTCACTTTTGCTTGCAATTGTTTGCGGCAAACTGCTGCCGTAAAAACGCGCCTTGCGATAATATGATGCAGCTATCGCGGTTCGGATAAGAATCGCACCATCCCACACATCGCTTATATTGAGGAGACAGCATGCTCAACCATCATTTTTCCAAAACGGCACTGGCAGTTTCATTGAGCCTGGTCGTTTCCGTGGCGTTTGCCGCATCACTGGCAGACCTGAGCAACAAGGACGCCACGAGTGGCGTCAAAGCGGCGCTGGAAAAAGGCGCAACCGTCGCCGTCTCCAAACTCGGTGTGGAAAACGGCTTCCTGAATAATGAAAAAGTAAAAATCGGTTTGCCCAGCGTGGTTGAAAAAGCGATGCCTATCCTGAAGATGACAGGGCAGGGCAAGAAAGTGGAAGAGTTGCAGGTGTCGATGAATCACGCAGCAGAATCAGCGGTCGCATTGGCCAAACCATTGTTGCTGGATGCGGTGAAATCGATGTCGGTATCCGACGCGAAAAATATCTTGACCGGGGGCGATACGTCAGTCACTGATTTCTTCCGGCAAAAAACAGCGACGCCATTAGGTGCGCAATTCCTGCCCGTCGTTAAAAAGATCACGGATAAGAATGGGCTGGCACCGCAGTACAACGCGATCATGGGCAAGGTAGGTTCCAGCGGTCTGGTGTCGCAAGATGAAACCACCGTCGAAGGCTACGTTACCAAACGCGCACTCGATGGCTTGTACACGATGATCGGCGAAGAAGAGAAAGCGATACGCCAGGATCCGGTTGGTGCCGGTAGTGCCATCCTGGGCAAAGTCTTCGGCGCCTTGAAGTAAGCGCGCGTTTAACTTTCAAAAATGGCCGGCGGCTCATATGAGTCCGTCGGCCAAAGTATTTTTAGCGACCGCATCGAACACCAGTATCGGCGCTTGCGCATTCGTAGAGACAGGCGGAGGTTCGATAGCCTGATTCTGCGCATTGCGTTCATTGCGTCTGTATTCGATCGGCGAGATCTGCAAATGCTTGCGGAATAGTTTGGAGACATGCTCGCCATTTAAAAAGCCACAACGCCGGGCTATTTTATCGACTCGTAAATCTGTCCGCGCCAATTGCTGACGTACTGCATCGAGACGCAGGTGCAGCAGGAATTCATGAGGTGTCCATCCGGTTTCGCGTTTGAACTGCCGCTGGAAATTACGTTCGCTCATGGAAACGTAGTTGGCTGCATCGATGATGCTGATCGCTTCTGCCATATGCTCGACAAACCAGCGCGACGCTTGCTGTATCTTTGTGCAGCTTACAGGCTCGGTGATTTTTGTCGGTCTGACCGGAATCTGTTCACGTCGACGCTGCGTTACCTGCAGGCTTTCAGCGACACGTTTGGCAACGCTGCTGCCTAAATCATCTTCCAGGAAAGTAAGTGCGAGATCCGTCGCCATGCCGACATCGCTGGCAGTAAATATCCCGTCATCTTCAGTAGTGCTGGCATCTCGTTCGACTTTAATCTGCGGAAATTCTCGTATCAATTTATCTTGCAGTGCCCAATGTGTGGTCGCACGTTTCTGATCCAGCAAACCTGCTGCCGCCATCACAAAGACGCCGGTACATACTGCGCCTATGCGTCTTACATTGGCATTCGCATCCTGCAGCCAGCCAACCAGACCCGGATCACGATAAGCATCAAAGTTGCCGGTGCCGCTGGCTATCAAGATTGTGTCGAAGTTGTGGTTGTCGTGTGGGGGCAGAGGAAGAGTCATGATCTGCACGCAAGTGGAAGATCGTATGATGCCGCCGTTGAGAGACAGCAATGAAATTGCATATCCGGACTGACCTGCAAAGACTGAGGAAATTAATCTGTCTCCGACGCCGAACACATCTGCTGCACCAATTACGTCAGCAAGTATGACGCCTTCAAAAACGATGATTCCTATGTGCCTGATGGTCCGTGTAGATTCGGATAGAGCCGGTAACTTGAAAGACATTTGTTCCATGTCATATCTCCCGCCTAACTTATATTCTTATTTCTTCTATTCACTAAATAAAAAGTATATTGCCGGTGAATAATAATTTTAGAAGTCGATGAAGGTGAGATGATTGCCTAAGGTCATGATTAAAATCACCTTTTAAATATATGCTTATTTAATCCAGAGTGCACTTACTTTTGCTGTGAAGCACATTACGATTTGTGAACCTTTGTTTCGCATTACTTGCTCTCAAGCATGTCTTTCAAACGAGCATTCTCCAGAGCAAGTTCTGCGACGATTTGTTTAAGCTTGTTGTTCTCTTCCTGCAGGCATTTCAAGTCTTGCGGAAAGCCGGGCAGTGCGCTGTAACGTTTCTTCCAATCAAGAAACGTATGCTCGGATACACCGGCTTGCCGCAAGACATCTTCCAATGGAATGCCTAGTTCTTCTTGCTTCAAGGCAGCTGCGATCTGATCGCTGGTTATCGTTCGCTTCATCGCAGGGCCTTTGTTTCTGTTGATTACAGGAATTGTTTCTCTCAGAAAATTACAGCTGTGTACACTTGCTCAAGGCAATGGTTCCAGGCCCATGCGTTTGCGTACGATAGGGTCTGTATATTGGTCAGCCGAGCTTTGCATGACGGAATAAGTCTGCACAGGGTTAGCTGCATCTTGTTTCGGCGCGCTAGGGCAGGAACGACCGGTTGCTTCTATGGCCTTGCGATTGGCTTCGCTTTGGCACAGCAGCGCAAGCGCTACATCATTCATACCCATCGCACGGAATTCCCGCGAATCGAGACGACGTACGCAGGCTTCATCGACCATGGTGATACCGCCAGTCAAGCCGAAGCCGACTGCAGATACACCGAGGGACACAGAACCCATGCAGGTATCCGACAAGGTTGTGGTCAACGATGGAGCAAGTACGCCAGGTACATTTTTAACGGTGTAGCTGCCGCCGTAGTCGACGGTCGCTTTAGTGTTGTTGGCACTGCTGCCTGGTGCGCCGACGTCACCCAATGCCGCTGCTGCAGGTGAGGCACCACCACCGGAGCCTGTATTCACCGACACGTTCACATTCGACGCACCACCACTTGCCGAGCCGCCGGTCGCACTACCACCGGTCGCTGCACCACCTGCACCACCTGCGCCGCCGGTGGCAGATGAAGATGAATTGGATGTGGGGACTGCGCTTCCGCCTGATCCGGAGCCAGATCCACCATGTCCGTGCGGGCTTCCTGCCCATGCTGGCAAGGCAAACATTGAGGCTACCAGCAGGCCTATAAGATTGCTTTTCATGGCTGCTCCATCACAATGACGACTCTTTTAAATGAGGAAGAGAGTTGCCTCTCTTCCTGCTTGGCTATCTGTTCGATAGCTGAGTTGCTTCTGGCTTAGTGAGTAGCGATTGCAGCCGAATTGCCGCCATTGCCACCATTGCCGCCAAACGCTGCACCGCTCTTCGTATCGCCGCCGATAGTCACCGACTTGCCATTGCCGGCGTAGTTGCCGTTGCCGCTGCCGGAGGCTGCGTCACCGGTGGACGATTTGGTTTGTCCGCCGACTGCAAGGGAATTGCCGTTGAGTTTCTGCGTTGCTGCTGCATCGCCAGCCTTTGCGCTGCCACCACCGCTGCCGCTATTGTGGCTTTGTCCGCCACGGTTGCCGTGGCCGCCACCGGATGGTGCTGCTGCTCCGACTTTAGCGGTGTTGCTGACGGTGGCATTTGTGTCGCCACCGAATGACTTAACACCGCCGGTACCTGTCCAGTTGCCGCCGGTATTTGCCGTGCCGCCGAAATTGTTTTGGTTTGCATTCCCGCCGCTGGCGTTGCCGCCTGTGGTCGAGCCGCCTGTAACGTTCCCTGATGTTGCGCTGCCACCGGCACCACCAGCACCACCGACTGAGGCTGCTGATATGTTGCCGCTAGGTGCTGGCATGGAAGGACCCCCATAACCACCATGGCCGCCACCTGCAAATGCAGCTGCTGCGAACAATGAGGTGATGGCTGCTGCAATGATGTGCTGTTTCATTTTTGATTCTCCTGAATGTGGATAGAGTGTTGTTTACCTTGATGTCTCATTCAAAGTCACCGGAGGACAGATAGAAAAGTATTTGAATTAACACCTGTCTTCGGATCAATCCACTTGTGCCAGCGGCCTACTGGTTTCGTTTGGATTGGCTTGATATTAGGTCGCGGAATCTTTTTCTTAGCGACAAAACCTTGGCTGCTTCAGACACCGACGCGTGGCGGGTTTTGACAGATTGTTGACAGATGTTTGTGATGTATTAGTAGGTATTTTTGATGTGTATAGGCTGTTATATGAAGTAAAAATTCGTGCTTAAAATTTAGGCATTTTCATAGACAGAGTTGCGTGATTTTTACTTTTGCTTTTTTGTGATTACTGATGGGTTTTAATACTTGAAGAATTTGATAAACGACGAAAAAAAAGCACCCGTTAAAAACGGGTGCTTGTCGTTTTGATTGCAAAAAAAATGGCGCGATACAGATCGTTCTATCTATGTCGACGTTTGTAAATTCATGCGTGAATTATTTTTTTCAAAAACCTTCAAGTACGATTTTCCCTTTGGCTGTATTGCTCTCGAGCAATGAGTGCGCGCGTTTCAGATTGGCTGCATTAATGGTGCCGAAATTTTCCGCGACCGTGGTTTTGATGGTTCCTGCGTCGATCAGGCGCGCGACTTCATTCAGCAATTCGTGTTGCTTGTGCATGTCGGCTGTGGCGAACAGGGCGCGTGTGAACATGAATTCCCAATGCAGGGAGATGCTCTTGCGTTTCAGCAAGCGGCAATCCAGCGCGACCGGATCATCGATCAGGGCCAGCTTGCCTTGTGGTGCAAGCGCCTCGACTATCTCTGCAAAATGCTGATCAGTCTGGTTCAGGCTGGCGACGTATTTAACATTTTCGATGCCGATTTTTTTCAATTCCTGACTTAAGGGGAGTGAATGGTCGATGACGTGATGCGCGCCGAGTTCGCGTACCCATTGCTGTGTTTGTGGGCGTGAAGCGGTACCGATCACAGTCAGGCCGGTCAGTTGGCGCGCCAGTTGCACCAGGATGGAACCGACGCCACCAGCGGCACCGATGATGAGGATGGCCTCCTTGCTGTCGGTCTGGACTTCAAGCCGTTCGAACAAGAGTTCCCATGCCGTGATCGCGGTCAGGGGCAAGGCGGCGGCTTGTGCAAAGTCCAGTGAGGCGGGCATATGGCCGGTAATGAATTCATCGACCAGGTGCAACTCGCTATTGGTGCCCGGACGTGCAATTGATCCGGCATAGAACACGCGATCACCCGGTTTGAACAAAGTCACTGCGTCGCCGACTGCACGCACGATGCCTGCAGCATCCCAGCCTATAACTTTGTATTCACCATCTGGCGGTGTGGCGCTGCTGCGTACTTTGACGTCGACCGGATTCACCGAGATGGCCTGGACTTCCACCAGCAGGTCATGGCCGCTGGCGACCGGGTCGGGCAGGGTGACGTCGAGCAATGAGTTTTGATCTTTGATCGGCAATGCTTGTTGATAGGCGACGGCTTTCATGCTGGGCTTCCTTTTAAAAATGAATGGCTAGGCGGTGATTTACAAGCTCATGCACGCAGTTTCCGCTATATTCTCTTTATTGAAAATACGTTGAATTAACTATCACTTTCAAAAATAAAATGAAAATACCGCGTATTGAGGATTTAATGCTTTTCGTTCGTGCTGCCGATTGCGGCGGCTTGTCGGCCGCTGCACGCGAACTGGATATCGCTCCGGCTGCTGCCAGTGCTGCGCTCAAGCGTCTGGAAGCGGCCTTGGGGGCGCGCCTGTTCGTCCGCTCTACGCGTAGTTTACGGCTGACGACGGATGGTGAACGTTATCTGGTGCACGCGCGTGTGGTATTGCTGGCAGTCGACGAAGGTGCGGCCAGCGTGGCGCGTGATGCGCAAACGATAGGTGGTGATTTGAGTTTGTCTATTCCGTCTGATCTCGGGCGCAATGTGATGTTGCCGTGGCTGGATGCGTTCCAGGCGCAGCATCCGGCGATACGTTTGCGTATACGAATCAGCGACCGGCTGGCTGACCTGTATCGCCAGACGATAGATGTGGCGATACGGTATGGCGAGCCGGAAGATTCCGGCATGGTGGCTTTGCCGCTGGCGCCGGATAACCGGCGCGTGCTGTGTGCGTCGCCGGCTTATTTCAAACGGCATGCTGTGCCGAAGAAGCTGAGCGACCTGCAATCGCATAATTGCCTGCGCTTTGTGTTGGGCGATGCGATCCATGAGCGCTGGGATTTCTGGCGCAACAAGAAAATGGAAACCATCGTGGTGGACGGTGATCGCATCAGCGATGACGGCGACCTGGTGCGGCGCTGGGCGCTGGCGGGGAATGGCCTGGCTTATAAGTCGCGGCTTGATGTCAGCAACGATTTGAAGAAGGGACGCCTGATAGCTGCGTTAAGCAACTATCAGGGTGAACTCGCGCCGTTGAACCTGGTGTGCGCGCATCGATTGATGCTGTCACCAGCGGTGGTCAGCTTGCGCGATTTTCTGCGTCAGCACCTGGAGCAACTGAAGGAAAATTGAGCAGAAGAGCTGAAGTCAGTCAGCTCAGACTTTCATGTCGCTCTTGATCCAGGCTAAGACCGAAGTATGCGTTGGTTTCCAGCCCAGTTCCTGGCGTGCCAGTGCAGCGGTAACACGGCTGTTGGAACCAAAGGAGTAGACGGCGTGACCGAAGCCCCATTCCTTGATGGCTTCTTCTACTGGCCATGATTGCGGCTCGCCCAGTTGCAGGCGTTGTGCGATAGCGGTAACGATCTCGGCATACGATGCTTCACCATTTTCCACAAAGTAGAAGGAACCGGCGGGCGCTTTTTTCAGGGCGAGCAGATACAGCTCGACCACATCCTTGATATGCACGTTGGACCAGACGTTGACACCGTTGCCGACGTAACGTGCGATGCCACTTTTTTTCGCTTGTGCGACCAGCGGTGGGATTTGCACGCTGTCAGGGCTGGCACCGAGGCCGGTACCGTAGATCATGGTGTTGCACAGGATGACGGAACGTACATCGCGTTTGGCTGCGTCGCGTATCAATTGATCGAGGGAGGCACGTGCGGCTTTTTCCGGTACGACCGCGACGGGTGTGTCTTCCGCATAGACCTTGTCCGATTTCCATACACCCCGTGCATCGTCGCCGACCACGCTGGAGCCGCTGGTGTGGATGAAGGCCTTGCCGGAGCCAGCCAGCGCGTCCAGCAGGGCTTCGACTGATGGTCGGTGATCCGAGCTGGCGGCATTGATGACGGCATCTGCCTGCTGGGCTTCACGCGCCAGGATGGCGGCGTCGTCGAGCGTGCCGATGACCGGTTCTATGCCCAGTTGTTTTACTTTTTCTGCCTGTTCTGCGGTGCGCACCAGGCCGCGTACGGCATAGCCTTCCTGCAACAAACGCGCTGCGACCGAACCGCCGATATAACCTGCTGCACCGGTAATAAATACTTTCATGATCTTGTCCTTATGTAGGTAGCGCTGCACGGCTTGCGTATAGCGCCAGGTGTCCGGATTTCCAGGCTATTGCCGGGAACTGATGGGCACACTATGCCGGTATTTATTGTTGAGAAAAATAGCTGTACTATCAAATAATATTTGCGTTTTAATCAATAATAGGTGTCGGCTATGGAAATCAATTCAGACGATTTAAAGACCTTTGTTGCGGTGATAGATAGCGGCACCTTAGGCGCCGCTGCGCAGCACCTGGGTCTGACCACATCGGCCGTGAGCCGCACCTTGTCGCGGCTGGAAGAAAAACTGGCAACGACTCTGCTGACCCGCACCACGCGCCGCATGGAGCTGACCGACGAAGGGCGGCTCTTGCTGAACCAGGCGCGTAGCATCCTGGCGGCGATGGATGAAGCCGAGGAGGCGATACGCGTGCGGCGGCAGCGTCCGAGCGGTCGCTTGCGCATCGATGCCGCTTCTCCTTTCATCCTGCATGTGATCGTGCCGCATGTGGCGGAGTTTCGCGCGCTGTATCCGGACATCACACTGGAACTGACCAGCAATGACCAGATTGCCGATTTGCTGGAGCATAGAACCGATATCGCGATACGGGTCGGTGAATTGACGGATTCAACCTTGCATGCGCGCCCGCTGCGTTCCGGTCCAATGGCAATCCTGGCCAGTCCGGACTACCTGAAAAAACATGGCGTGCCGAAAAAACCTGCCGATCTGGCGCAGCATCAGACGCTGGGCTTTCTGCAGTACGAGACGGGGAATAGCTGGCCTTTGCGGCACGACGGTGGAGAGTGGCTGGCAATTACACCAGCCATTCTTGCATCCAGTGGCGAAACCTTGCGCGCACTGGCCTTGGCCGGTCAGGGCATCGCCTGCCTGTCGGAATTCATGACGCAGAAGGATATAGCGGCCGGGATGCTGGTGCCCGTACTCGGTAAGTATTACACCGGTTATCAGCGGCCCATCCATGCTGTGTATTACCGCAATACACAGCTGTCACGCCGTATCAGTTGTTTCCTCGAATTCCTGCAACAGAAGATGTGAACGCGAAGTGGTGAATGGGGCTCAGGCCTGATCTGGCTGGTAGCACCAGTGCCAGGGTTCGTAGATGAATCCCAACTGGTTATCGCGCGGATATGAGAGCGTAAAGCCGAAGCGACCGGCGTGGGTACAGAGCCAGCGATAGGCTTCCGTGTCATGGAATTCTTCTTCTGTCGCCATGCAGCCTGGGGTGTTGATGTCGATGGCACGGCCGGTGTGATGTTCGCTGTAGCCGGGTGGCGCGCTCAGGGTCAGGATCTTTTCCATCGGCATATAGCGTTCCAGTTTGTACTGGATGATTTCTATCTGCCGTTCTATCGAGCGAAACGCGGACACGACTTCCAGCACCACGCCATCATCTGCCGCCGCCTGTTTCATCGCATGCCAGGCCGTTGCCGTGGCTGGGGTCATCTGGAATTCACGGCCGTTGGCATCGACTTCCGCCACCGTCAGTTCTTCCGCTTCCGCGTAGAAGGGCAGTTTTTTCTCGGCAATCAGTTCCAGCGAAATACCTAGCTTGTCCAACTCCTGATGGATGCGTTCCTGATAGCTGGCAGATGTGAATTCGTGTTTCATGCGTGTACGGGTGTGTGCAAGTGAGGGCTTAAGGAGTGAGACCGAGTTCAGCCGTCAAGGTTTGCGGCGGACGACCATGTTTTTCCGCATACATGGCCTGGTCTGCGTATTTCAATAGTTGCTCTTCGTTATCGCCGTGATCCGGATAGTGCGCGATGCCTATGCTGGGGACGATGCTGAGGCTGTGTTTGTCTATGCTGATGGGCGGACGCAAGGCGTCGCGAATTTTTTCCTTTACCAAAGCTGCGTGCTCCGGCAATGGGATGGGTTGCAGCAGGATCACGAATTCATCGCCGCCTACGCGTGCCACAGTATCCGATTCGCGCAGGCATTGCTTCAGGCGGCGTGCGACCTCCTGCAGCAAGCGATCACCGACGTGATGGCCGAGGGTATCGTTGACTTGCTTGAACTTGTCCAGATCCAGAAATAGCAACGATAAATGGCTGCGCTCACGGCGGGCTTTCAACAGGGCAACATTCAGGCGGTCATATAGCAATGCCCGGTTCGGCAGGGTGGTGAGTTGATCGTACTGCGCCATGTATTGCAAGCGGGTCTGCATTTGTTGACGTTCGATAGCGGTGGCGATCTGCGTTGAGACGAACTGCAGTAGTTCCTGGTCTTGCTCGTTGTAGTGGGTGCCGCCCGGATAGCTTTTGCAAATCAGCACACCTATGGTGCCGTTCTGGGATTTGAGCGGTACGCCGAGCCAGCATAGCGGTACGTTGTGGACCGTGATTTGTTGCTCGGTCAGGTAATCCTGCATGTTTTCGGATGTCAGCAATAAGGGCTGGCCGTTCAGGATGACTTCTTCGCACAGTGCGCTGACCGGAATGCAGGTCTCGGACATAGTGTCGATGTGATAAGGAAAGCTGAGTTTATTGCTTTCCTGGTCGTAGAGCGCGACTGTAAAGTTATCGACTGCCAGCAGCGTGCCTATGATTTGGTGGATGTTCTGGAACAGGGTGGGCAGGTCTTCAGCGGTCGAGGTCGCCTCGGAAATCGCGTACAGCACGGCTTGCTTGGACTCGGCACGTTTGCGTTGTGTCACATCGCGTGCAATGCCTATCCTGACCTGGTCCGGTGGTGACCAGCGTGTCGACCACATAATGTAGGCAATTTGACCATCTTTGCGGATGTAGCGATTTTCAAAATTCAGTTGCGGCTGACCGGCCATCACTTGCTGCACCGACTGCCGGGTACGTTCCCTGTCTTGCGGCACCATCATGTCAAACATGACCCGACCCAGCATCTCTTGTGGTGTGTAACCAAAAATACGTTCGCAGGCGGCGCTGGCAAAGAGGACACGACCATCGACATCGACCGCAAAGACTGCATCTATCAAAAGGTCGATGAAACTGGCTGGCAGTGTGTAAGGCTTCGTTTCCATCTGGGGAAAGCTAATTCAAGGTAATGCTGTCAGTATGCCCGGATATTGGAAAAAATGGCGTACTAGCTGCAAGCCTGTATGAATTCATCACATCAATTAAACTTATAGCGAGAGACGATGCTGGCCGTGATCAGGTATTTTTGTTGTCTGAGCTGATAAAGGAATAGCGGTCTATATCGGTACGCAATTGCCAGCCCTGGCTGCGCCAGTAAGCAGCACCGATTTCATTTTCCCTGAGTACATCGATATGCGATTTATGGATACCGATCTCTTGCAGCGCGGCCAGGCAGCGCTCGACCAGCGCGTTGGCTATGCCCAGTCTGCGATGTCCGGGATGCACCAGCAAGTGCTGCAAATAGCCGCGCCGTCCGTCATGGCCGCTCATGATGCAGCCGACGATATCTTCACCGGATAGTGCGACCAAGCTGTGGCCGGGATTGCGTGCCAGATAGCGCGCGATGTTTTCCCGTGAGTCGGCATCGCGCAGGCTGATGCCGGGTGTTTGCTGCATCAGGGTCATGACCGCATCGTAGTCATCGATGGTCATCGGGCGTAGGGAAAACATGGTTGTGATTTGCTTGGCTCGATTAGATGCAGACAGAATACACGGGTCTGCATCAGTGCAGCAATGCGTGTACCAGCGCATTGATCGCCAGTCCGCCAGCCAGCAGCCATGCAAACAATACGGCTCCCAATGCCAGCGGCTTGATGCCCGCCTTGCGGATCACGGAAATATGGGTGCCGAGTCCGAGGCCAGCCATCGCCATCGCGAGCAGCACGGTATCGAGTGTAGTCAACTGATGCACGATCACTGGTGGCAATACGGCGAGGGAATTCAAGCCGGCGACAGCGACGAAGCAGAGTGCAAACCACGGTATCGTGATGCGCATGCGCTGGCCTGCAACGAGCGTGGATGAGCGACGCGCCAGCCACAACGTAAGTATGAGCAGGAAGGGAGCCAGCATCATGACGCGCACCATCTTCGCAATCACCGCAGTATTGGCCGCTGCCTCACTGACGGCGCGTCCGGCGGCGACGACTTGTGCCACTTCATGGATGGTCGAGCCGGCGAATACGCCGTAACTGGATGGCGTCATGGTGATCAGCTGATAGTCGGCATTGAGGTGATACAAGGCCGGGTAGAGGAAGATGGCCAGCGTGCCGAACACGACTACCGTCGCAACTGCCACCGTCACTTGCTCGGCACGACCACGCACCACCGGCTCCGTCGCCATCACAGCGGCAGCACCGCAGATCGAACTGCCAGCACCGATCAGCAAGGCTGTTTGGCGTTCCAGTCCGAATACCCGGGTGCCCAGTACATAGGCCAGTCCAAAGGTACTGCTCAACACCATCGCATCGATCACCACGCCCGACCAGCCGACGTTGGCGATGTCCTGGAAGGTAAGACGCAGGCCATACAGGATGATGCCCAGGCGCAGTAGCTTGGCCTTGGAAAACTGCACGCCAGCCGCGCTAGCTGGCGCTATGCGCGGGTACACCGTGTTGCCGACCAGGATGCCGAGCACAATTGCCAGCGTCAGTGCGCTAATGCCGTTTGCCTGCAGGACTTCAATATTTCCCAGCGCAATTGCAAGCACGGCAATGAGGCCGGTCAGCGTCAGGCCAGGCAGTAATTGCTGCCATTGCCCACCTGAGGATGTGGCGCGCTCCAGTTTGACGCTACTTGGGGCGGTAGATGGTGATGTGGGTATGCTGGACATAGGCTTTCCGTTACAGCAGGTGCTAAGAATATGGAGCCAGTGTAGGGGCTGAAAAATTATTTGAGAAACGGCTTGTTTATCTATAACCTAACTGTTAAACAGGTAGATGGATGCAAGCTATGCGACTCACGTTACGACAACTCCAGATATTTACTGCGGTGGCTGACACCGGCAGCACTACGGCCGCCGGCCTGCGCGTGGCGCTCTCGCAGTCGGCGACCAGCGGTGCATTGAATGAACTCGAAAGCCTGCTCGGTGCGCAATTATTCGATCGCATAGGCAAGCGTCTCTTGCTCAATGACAGTGGTCGCGCCTTGTTGCCGCAAGCGCGTGCCGTGCTGGAGTCGGCGCAGGAGATAGAAGAACAATTCGGCGTCGGTTCCTCGTCCGCAGGCTCTGACATACTCACGACCCGCTTGCGTGTGGGTGCGAGTACGACGATAGGGAATTACCTGTTGCCCGGACTGGTGGCCAGTTACCAACGAACCTGGCCGCAGGCAGGCATAGATGTACAGATAGGGAATACGCGTGAAGCGGCACTTGCGGTCACGCGACTGGAAGTCGATATAGCTTTGATCGAAGGGCCGTGCCATGAAGCAGACCTGAAGGTTTATCCGTGGCTGGAAGATGAGCTGGTGATTGTTTGTGCTCCTGATCATCCTTTGCGACAGAATGCTACTAACCGGCGTGTGAATATCAAGGCCTTGAGCAAGGCGCGCTGGTTGTTGCGCGAATCCGGCTCGGGCACGCGCGAGGCGGTCGAGCATGCGTTATTACCCCATCTGAATCACTTCGACAGTGAAATGCAGCCCGGCAGTACCGAAGCCATCAAGCAAGCAGCGGCGGAAGGCATGGGTCTGGCTTGCCTGTCAGCGTGTGCGGTGCAGGATCTGGTCACCCTGGGACGGCTGGTCATCCTGGATACGACACTGCCGCGGCTCACGCGCCGTTTCTACCTGATCCATCACCGCCGGAAACGTTTCTCGGCCAACCTTGAGCGCTTCATTGCGCACTGCGCGCCACCTGCTGATCCAGGCTGACGGGTAGACATCCGATGGCTTGCAGGCATACGTGGTGACGTGATGTAACTAGGCGTGTGCAGCAGCGTATTGCTCCAGCTCCATCTCCAGTTTTTTCTTTCCAGTGACGCTGATGAAACTGGCCGCGATGCCATTGCGCGCCAACTGTACGATTTCTTCACGGCTCAGTGCCAGCGCTGACGCTACTGCCAGATAATTGGCATTCATATAGCCACCGAAATAGGCCGGGTCATCCGAATTCACGGTGACGGCGACACCAGCACGCAGCAGCCGTGCCAGATTGTGCTGCGCCATATCATCCACCACGCATAGTTTCAGATTCGAGAGCGGGCATACGGTCAGCGGCATGCGCAGTGCGATCAGGCGTTCTATCAGTGCAGGATCTTCTTCGCTGCACACGCCGTGATCGACACGTTCTACCTGCAGTAGGTCGAGCGCATCGCTGACATAGGCAGCAGGGCCTTCTTCTCCGGCATGGGCAACGACGCGGAAACCGAGCTCGCGGCAACGCGCAAAGACGCGCTGGAATTTTTCAGGTGGATTGCCGCGCTCCGACGAATCAAGACCGATGCCGGTCCATAAATCGGCGTAATCCTTGCGCAGCGGCAGCGCCTGCTCCAGGGTGACGAAGGCATCCTCCTCCGACAGATGACGCAGGAAAGACATAATCATCACGCTGGTAAAACCGTGATCATCGCGCGCCTGGCGTAGCGCGCATGCAATCCCGGCAAATACAACTTCTATGGCGATACCGCGTTCGGTATGTGTTTGCGGATCGAAGAAAATCTCTGCATGCCTGACCTGATCGGCACGCGCCTGCGCAATATAGGCGGCGGTCATGTCGTAGAAATCCTGTTCGGTGCGCAAGACATTGGCACCAGCATAGTAGAGGTCGAGGAATGATTGCAGGTCGGTGAAAGCATAAGCTGCGCGCAGGCTTTCGACGCTATCGTAGGGCAGCGCGATCTTGTTACGCTGGGCCAGCGCAAACAGCAATTCAGGTTCCAGTGTGCCTTCTATATGCAAATGCAATTCGGTCTTGGGCAAGCCTTCGATGAAGGAGCGCATGGCATCGGTGAGAGGAACGTTGGCTGGTGTGTTCATGGCGACGTAAGCTTCCGAGATGAGTGATCTGATGCCTGATCTTACCTGATGTCAGATGGCATTCGGCTAATGCTGCAGCTATATCATGATTGCGGTTTGCGTATGTTTGCTATTTCCGCCTTCGCATAGTGTATGAATGCGCTTACTTCTGGCATGCGTCCGGGGAGTTCGTCTGCAGCCGTGCCGAGGTAGGCTGCCTGCGCAGTTTGCAAGAGGTCTTTGTGCTCATCCGGTACGCGTTGCAACACCCAGGCCAACGCGACATCCTTGGGAACGATGCCGCCCGCAACCAGGCTGTACCAGATGCGGCAGAGCGCGAGTACGACGGTTTGTTCGTCGCCTAACCAGTCTTCTTCCTCATTCCATTGCGCAACGGTGTCGGCCAGCGCCTGCGCAAAATCCGTCTCGGGTACCGGATCGAAGTATTCGTCTGCGGGGATGCCGTGCAGGCAGATGCTGTGGCGTCGTGCCTTGGTCAGCAGGATTGCCAGGTCAGGGTCGGGTATCGCGGGTTCGAAGATGCCAGCTTGCAGGTCTGTGCGCAGCCATTCACCAAATTGCAACTCGCGACGCGGCGGATAGCGCCACGGTACCACCTGGTCGCGTGCCAGCAGCGTCATTTCGAGTGCGCGCAATGACGGATCACTGCCAGGCCAGGCTGAGACATGCAACAGATCCAGCATCAGCAGGCGGCGCGCATCTTCGCTCAATGGAAGGCCGACGCTAACCAGCAAATCAATATCGCTGCGTGGTTTCAGCCCGCCATCGACAGCGGAACCAAACAAATGTATCGCCTGCAAATTGGCGCCGAGATGGCGTTCCAGCATGGTGCGTACCTGGGCTAGCTGGGCGGCGATTTCTTGCGGAGGTGAATTATTCATAGCGGCTAATCTTAAATTAAAAACGCGCATGCTTGCATGATGGAGTGTTCATTCAATTTTGTGGCGAAGTAGCGAACTGCGTTATGATGCGTGCCAAAGAATAGTTTCAAAAAACAGGTTTTAGCTTAGAGGTGACTAGTGAAATTCAAGATGAATCAAAACTCGATCTTTGCCATGCTGCTGCGCTCGCCGTGGTGGATTAGTGCAGGGATCGCCTTATTTATTGCTCTTATCGCAGCAGCCGTCGTACCCCGTCCTTACGTCATCTACGGCATCTTCACCGGCTTCCCATTCATAGTGATCAGCGTGATCGCCTTGCGTCGGCAATGGGGTAAGCCCAGCGCGACGCGTGCTGCCGAGATCCTGCAAGCTGTCCGTGCCATGTCGTGGCGCGATTTTTCGGTGGAGATTGAAAACGCCTTGAAGCGTGACGGTTTTGAAGTCACGCGCATCAATTTGCCGGATGCAGATTTCTCCATCACCAGTGAAGGGCGTACGGCACTGGTCAGCTGCAAGCGTTGGAAAGCAGCCAGCACAGGTATTGAAGTCTTGCGTGATTTGCAAAAGGCGCGGGAAGACAAGGCTGCACATGATGCCTTTTATATTACTTCCGGCGGCTTCACGCAGAACGCGATGCAATTCGCAGTCGAAAACAAGATGCGCCTGGTACATGGCGAAGGCCTGGCCAAGTTACTGCGCAAGATGAAGACTGAGCCCGTAAAGTAAGCTTGCGCGCTTGATCGGCGAGGCATTCCCCATGCTTTGTCTGCTAAGAAACCCGGCCATGTGCCGGGTTTTTGCATTTTTGGCCAGTCCAAGTAAATACATCATATTGTGATATTATTTGCGACTTCTGTCTTTTGATGCCAGATGCCGCCTGGCACATATCTTCTTATGAGCAGCTCCGCACCACTGGAACAAGCCGACTTCGAGGCCTTGTCCGAATTCCGTTATCAATTACGTCGCTTCCTCCGGTTCAGTGAAGACGCTGCCCAGAGCGCCGGGCTGACGCCTTTGCACTATCTGGTGTTGCTGCACATCAAGGGTTTCCCCGGGCAGGATTGGGCGACGGTAGGGCAGTTGGCCGAACGTTTACAGATGCAACATCATGGCGCAGTGGCGCTGGTGTCGCGTTGCGAAAAAGCCGGGCTGGTGACGCGTAATCCCGGTGTACACGATAAGCGCCAGGTCTGTGTGCGCCTGACCGCACTCGGAGAAAAGAATCTGCGCCATCTGGCCGAGCTGCACAGGAATGAACTGCGCTCGCTGTCGAATGTATTCAAGGTGGCGCGCATTTCAGCATTCAACGATAGCGAAGGCGGGGCATGAGCATGCACAAGACTAACAGTAGCCATCAGCGCGATTTTTCGCTGGATAAACGCATACTCTTGTTGTGTGCGATCGCCGTAGTGATCGGTGTGATCAGTACCGTCGCTGCCTATGTGTTGCTCAATGCGATACATTTCTTCACTAATCTTTTTTTCTTCCAGACCTTGTCATTTGCAGACCGGTCTCCGGCTAACCATACGCTGGGAGCGTGGGTGATTGCCTTGCCGGTCATCGGTGGCCTGATCGCAGGGCTGATCGCGCGCTATGGCTCGGACAAGGTGCGCGGTCACGGCATCCCGGAAGCGATAGAAGCGATCCTGTTTCGCAAGAGCCAGATGTCGCCCAAGGTGGCAGTGCTTAAGCCTTTGACTTCCGGCATCGTGATCGGCAGTGGTGGCCCGTTCGGCGCGGAAGGTCCTATCATCATGACGGGTGGTGCGATCGGTTCGCTGATTGCGCAAAACTTTTCCATTAGTGCCGCCGAGCGCAAGACTTTACTGGTTGCTGGTGCCACAGCTGGGATGACGGCCGTATTTGGCACGCCGGTAGCGGCAGTGTTGCTGGCAGTGGAGTTGTTGCTGTTTGAATGGCGGCCGCGTAGTTTGTTGCCGGTGATACTGGCTTGTGCGGTGGCGGCTTTCTGTCGTCCCTTGTTGCTGGATTCGGGACCTTTGTTCCCATTGCATACGGCACCGGTCGGCATGGCGGCATTCGGGATTTGTATCGTCGCTGGTTTGTTGAGCGGCATGCTGTCGGCCAGTATGTCGCTGGCCTTGTATCGCGTCGAAGACTGGTTCGGCAAGCTGCCGGTGCACTGGATGTGGTGGCCTGCGATCGGTGGATTGGTAGTTGGCATCGGCGGTTACTTCCAGCCGCGTGCGCTGGGTGTCGGCTATGACGTGATTTCAGACCTGCTGAATAATCACATCGCGCTGTCTGTGGCCTTGTCATTGTTGCTGGTCAAGGCGGTGATCTGGGTGGTGGCGCTGGGTTCCGGTACGTCCGGTGGCGTACTGGCTCCATTGCTGATGCTGGGCGCCGGATTGGGCGCAGTGATTGCGCATCTATTCCCAGGCAGCGATCCGACTTTGTGGCCTTTGGTATGTATGGCGGCGGTGCTGGCTGGCGTGTTGGGGGCGCCGTTGACAGCTGCCATCTTTGCGCTGGGGCTGACCGGGGATTTCAATGCCTTGCTGCCTTTGTTGCTGGCTACCGGCGTGTCGTATGGCTTCACGGTGTTGCTGATGAAGCGCTCCATCATGACGGAGAAAATCGCGCGTCGCGGTTTGCATATTTATCGCGAGTACAGCGTCGACCCGCAGGAGCGGGCTTTTGTCAGTGAAGTGATGACGAAGGAGCCTATGAGCATAGACGCGCATCTGACTTTGCACGAAGCTGCACAGCAGTACTTTGGCAGTGAGCAGAAGCATCGCAGCTTCCCGGTCGTCGATACGCACGGTACTTTGCTGGGCATGCTGGAGCGCGATAATTTATTGCATCACATTGCTTTGCATGGTGGTGATCAGCAATTGGTGAGCATACTGGATGCCAAACATTTGTCACTGGCTTTGCCGACCGAGACTTGCCAGGTAGTGGGGCGGCGCATGGCGATCCAGCATGTGGAGCGTCTGCCGGTGGTGGTGGATAAGGAGTCGCGATGCTTGCTCGGCATTATCAGTCGCAGCGATTTGCTCAAACCTGCGCATACGGTATTCCATGAAGAACACGTACGCGAGCGTCTGTTCCGTTCATCCTGACATTCGTAGGAAAAATTCGCCGGCAAAGAAAAACGGCAAGCAGTGTAAAGCTGCTTGCCGTTTATTATTGAGCGATGCGGTTTGTGTTAACCCTTGCTGGCATCCTTTTCCTGCAACGCCTTTTCCAGCTCGGCAATGCGCAGGCGTTGCGCACGGTCATTCGCCTGACGCTCGGTGATGTCGCGTGCGACTGCCAGTGCACCCAGGATTTTGCCGTCGTCATCCTTTACGAAACCAAAACTCATATCGACGTAAATACGAGTGCCGTCCTTGTGCATGGAGCGGGTGGTCAGTACTTTGTCTGCATATTTCATCTGGCCGGACGACATGGCATGGTTAAAGCCATTGTTATGGCCTTGCAGCAGTTGTTCCGGAATGATGATGTCGAGTGGACCACCGATGACGTCTTCTGCCTGGTGGCCGAAGATGCGTTCTGCACCGCTGTTCCAGATCTGAATCAAACCTTGTTGATCGGCAAAGATGATGGCGTCGGGGGCCTGGTCTACGATGGCTTTGGATAAGGCCAGATTGACAGCTTCATTGGTAGTTTGCATTGCTTCTCCTCGTTGGCGGCTGCGGCTATAGGCTATACGGAATCAGGGTTTGATGTATTCGCTGGTCAGGCTGTGTTCGTACAGTGCAGCGATCATATCGGTTTGTGAAATCATGCCGACCAGACGACCACGTTCATCGATCACCGGTACCTGGTGCAATTCGGAATCTGACATCAGTGGCACCAGATCCAGGATGGATTGGTTTTCATCTGCGGTCATGACTTCCTTGGTCATGATTTGTCCGACCACTTCATGTTTCTCGGTATGACTCAGCATGGACGGTGTTATCAGGTGTTTCAGGCGATCGGCCAGACCTTCATGCGGTTCGATGACTGCGTGTTTGAGGAAGTCGGCCTTGGTCACGATACCGATGACGTGGCGACCACGATCTATCACTGGCAATGCGGTCAGGTCATGTTCCTGCAGGATGGTCCAGGCTTCGGCCAGCGTGGTGCCGAATTCTGCGGTCACTACGTCCTTGGACATCACTGCCGAGCAAACGGTTTCACCGAGGCGACGACGATAGGCTTGCATCTCGGTTTGCAGCATGATGGCTTCGAGGTCGTCACGGCTGATATCGAGCACCTGGTTGTAGCGCGTCAGGACGGCATCCAGATCGGCCGGTGCGATGCCTATGCGTTCGGTCGGGGCGACGTCCTTGGTGTTGTGCTTGTTGGCATTGTCAGGCGGCAAGGGGCGATGCGGATAACGGCGACCGGTAGCGTTGTTATAGAACAGAGCGGTGATCAGCAGCAAGGCGGAGTTGAGTGCGACCGGAATCAATACGAAGTTATAGCCCATCGCATGCACGGCCGGGCCACCGAGCACTGCGGTGAGGGCGACTGCGCCACTAGGCGGATGGATGCAGCGTGCCGCGAACATGGCGCCGATAGCCAGCGCCGCAGCGACGCCTGCAGCCAGGATGGGTTCGTCTATCATCTTGGCGCAGGTCACGCCGATGATGGCGGCCAGGATGTTGCCGCCCATAATGGACCACGGTTGTGCCAGCGGGCTGGCGGGTACCGCGAACAGCAAGACCGACGACGCACCCATAGGGGCGATCAGCCAGGCTGCGTGGATATCTTTGCCGAGGATGAAATAGCTGCATAAACCGGTGAGGACGAGACCAAACAGGGCGCCGGCACAGGCGCGCATTTTTTCATATCGATCGACGGTACCGGGTGTAGGGAAGATGCGAGTGAACGACTTCCATGCCGATTGAACCATACTGCTCCTAGCTAAATTTCTTTTTACTGCATTACATCACAGCCTGCGACTGTAGTGCTGTTTTATAAACTTGTGTCGGCACATGTGCCCGGTATACCTTGCGTAGCAGCAAGGCGGGAGGCAAGAATGGGCGTGCCCCATAAAGGTGAAAGTTTAAATATGTTGCATATGAAATGCAATATATATTGAAATTATTGTTTATATTCACCCTGTATATAGAGGGGGTGTGGCGGCAGGCATGAGCCGAAATGCAGCTTATTGGTTAAAAACATTCATCTCAATACCTGCGGGGAAGAAATAAAATAGCTGGCAGAAAAATCAAGAACCCAGTCTTTGCACACACCAATATAAATAGCGCTTCAACTACCTTGAGCGCCCACAAGGAGATCCACATGTCGGTCATTACCAATATCGAAGACTTGCGCGTACTGGCGCAGAAGCGTGTTCCCCGCATGTTTTACGATTATGCCGACTCCGGTTCCTGGACCGAATCCACCTACCGCGCCAATACCAGCGACTTCGCGCAAATGAAATTCCGTCAGCGCGTCGCGGTGAATATGGAAAACCGTACCCTCAAAACCCAAATGGTGGGGCAGGACGTGCACATGCCGGTGGCGATTGCGCCGACCGGCCTGACTGGCATGCAGCACGCCGATGGCGAGATCCTGGCGGCGCGTGCAGCGGAGAAGTTCGGCATCCCGTTCACACTGTCGACCATGAGTATTTGCTCGATCGAAGACATTGCGGCGCATACCAGCAAGCCATTCTGGTTCCAGCTCTACGTGATGAAAGACCGTCCTTTCATCGAGCGCCTGATCGAGCGTGCCAAAGTGGCGAAATGCTCGGCGCTGGTACTGACACTGGATTTGCAGATTCTGGGCCAACGTCACAAGGATTTGAAGAATGGTTTGTCAGCACCGCCTAAATTGACGATAGCCAACATTCTCAACATGATGACCAAGCCGCGCTGGTGCATGGGCATGCTGGGCACGCCCCGTCGCAATTTCGGCAACATCGTCGGTCATGCGAGCGATGTATCGGATATGTCTTCACTGTCGTCGTGGACATCGCAGCAATTCGACCTTGCCTTGTCATGGAAAGACGTCGAATGGATCAAGCGCTGCTGGGGCGGCAAGCTCATCATCAAAGGCATCATGGATGCGGAAGATGCACGCCTGGCAGTAGAGAGCGGGGCGGATGCCATCATCGTCTCCAACCACGGTGGCCGCCAGCTCGACGGCGCGCTGTCCAGCATCGCTGCCTTGCCGTCCATCGTCGAAGCAGTGGGTGACCAGATCGAGGTGCATATGGATGGCGGCATACGCTCGGGACAGGACGTTATCAAGGCGCTGGCACTGGGCGCAAAAGGTACTTACATCGGTCGTTCCTTCCTGTATGGATTGGGGGCGATGGGTGAAGAGGGTGTGACCAAATGCCTGAAGATCATCGAAAACGAACTCGACCTGACGATGGCATTCTGCGGCCTGACCGACGTCAAGAAAGTCGACAAGCAAATCCTGATACCCGGTACTTACTGATAGTCGGATAGGCAAATTAAAAAGCGGTGCATCTTTTAACAGATGCACCGCTTTTTGTTTGAGTAGATTAAGCGCGTGGGCTGATACGACGTGCCAGCAACATCGCCATCGCCGGTGCCAGTGCAAAGCTGAAGAACAGCCAGATCACGGCAGATTGCGCACCCGCCACACCACCCGGTGAACTGATGCCAGCCGCATTCACCACCAGGCCGGCAATCGCTGCACCTATCGCCATACCGTACAACTGTACCGTCGTGATCGCAGCGGAAGCAGTGGATTCCTCGCCTTGCGGTGCAACTGTTAACACGCGTGTCACCAGATGCGGCCAGCCTATACCGACACCCGCACCCACGCCGGTCAGCGCAAGCGCACACAGTGCCATATGCCAGTGTGGCGACAATCCGAGTTTGAACGGCAGCAAGATGCCCAGTGCCAGCAAACTAATGGTGCACAGCGCCGGGCCAGCACGCAGAAGCCGAGCCGCGCCGACATTGCCGCGCCCGGAAAATAGCAGCGAACCGACGCTCCAGCCCGCCGCCATCGCCGCCGTCAGGTAACCGGCAACAAGCGGCTCATGACCATGCAAGGTCTGCAGGAAGTAAGGTACAAAGATCTCAGTCATGATGCCGATCAACAGCAAGGCGATGCTTGCATAGATCGCACCGAGTGGCGTGCTCAATACCGTACCGCGCGTCGGCAACATATGGATGCTGGCACGGCGTTCGCAGAATATGGTCGCTACACCGAGCAACAAACCGACGCCTACGCCGACGGCTTGCCACAACAATACTGGCGACAAGCTACCTGCAGCGATCGCCAATACGGAGAGGGTGAGTAAAAATATCTGCTGCAACGGTACCGGTGGTGTCGACGTACTGCGCGGTACTGTCGCCAGATTCTCCGGGCGCAATTGCACCGCGACCAATGCTGACTGTGCGAGCGCAATCGGCAGCAAGGTCCAGAACGCCCAACGCCAATGCCCCGCTTGCGCAAACAAACCGCCGACCGCCGGTCCGCACAGGGTGGAGATACCCCACATGCCGGACACCAGCGCAATCGCACGCGGCCACAAAGGTGCGGCAAACACGACGCGTATCAGCGCATAGCTGAGTGCCGCCAGCAAGCCGCCACCCAGGCCTTGCACACTGCGCCCGGTCAGCATCATGGGCATGGAACTGGCCATCGCGCAGATGGCAGAGCCGAGCGCGAACGTGATCAACGCTGACAGATACGACCAGCGCGGGCCGAGTGCAGCCAGTACGCGTACCGAAAAGGAGGCGCCGATGATGGAGGCAACCATGAAGAGGGTGGTATTCCATGCATACCAGTCGAGTCCGCCGATTTCATGCACAACGGACGGCAGCACGGTGGTGACGATGTGCACGTTAATCGCATGCAGTGCGACGCCGCCAGTTAAAGCCAGTGCGCGCAAACCATTTTGTCCGCGCAATAAAGCGCCCCAACTGGCAGTGGGGATGTGATTGTTACTCATTAATTCCTCGACACGATGGCTGTGACAGCCTAATATCCAAACATTGTCTTGGATATTAGGCTGGTCGCATGAATTATGCAAGTAATTACTTTGAAAATAAGGATGCCACGCATGAACGTATCCTTTTGTTCATCAAAACCAAGGGCCCGATCTCGACCGCGGATTTAGCGCTTGAACTGGAGATGACGCCAGAAGCCGCGCGTCAACAGGTGCAAAAACTGTTGATCGCCGGCCTGATCGCCGGACGTCAGGAAGCGGCGACAGGCGTTGGCCGCCCGCGCCAACGCTGGATGCTGACCGAAGCTGGTTACGCCCGATTCCCTGATACTCATGCACAACTCACAGTGCAATTACTGGACACCGTACGTCACTTATTTGGCGAGGAAGGCCTGGAGCGCCTGATCAGCCAGCGTGAAGAAGAAACGCGCATCGTCTATCAGCGCGCCTGCAGCGGCAAAGGCCTGGCCGAACGCTTGCATAGCCTGGCCGAGGTTCGTAGTGCGGAAGGCTATATGGCGCGGGTAGAGCAGGACGGCAAGGATTGGTTGTTGATAGAAGATCATTGCCCGATCTGTGCGGCGGCGCGTACCTGCCAGGGATTTTGTCGCTCGGAATTACGTGTATTCCAGGAAATCGTAGGGAATGAGGCTACCGTCACGCGTGAGCAACACCTGTTGGCAGATGCCGGACGTTGCGTTTATCGGATAGTCGCGAAGTAAATCTGCTTTCCGATTGCGGCGCGACAGAATAAACTGCTGCTTCCAAATAAAATCCATCCGGCCTCCTGGGTCGACACATCATGCACACCGCTTCCAGCGCGCAGGACGAGCCCCATACACACTTGAGCGAGGAGCTCGAGCAGCGCATAGGGAACGACCTGTTCGATCATGGTTGGTCGCAGCAGGATGGATTTTTATCTGCGGACCTGAGCGCGGCACTAGCCGACGAGTGTCGCGCCTTAATCGCAGCCGGTGCGTTGAAAAAAGCGGGCATAGGTCGTGGCGGAGAACAAACGATACGACCGGATATCCGTGGCGACCACATCCTCTGGTTACGGCGAGGACAGTCTGCTGCCTGCGATCACTACCTGCAATTAATGGATCAGTTGCGCGTCGCTCTGAACCGCAGCTTCTTCCTCGGACTGGAAGACTACGAAAGCCACTTCGCCTTCTATCCACCCGGCACCTCCTACCAGACCCACCTCGATCGCTTTCGCGACGACGACAAGCGCACCATCTCAGCAGTGATTTACCTCAATGACGCATGGCTACCCGAACACGGCGGCGCATTGCGCATGCATCCGGAAGGCAAAGCTGCGGTAGAAGTATTGCCGCTGGCTGGTCGGCTCGCGCTGTTCCTGTCGGCTAGGATGCCGCATGAAGTGTTGCCGGCGACGCGGGATCGTTTGTCGTTGGCAGGGTGGTTCAGGCGACGCGGCTGATGCTCATTCATCAGGCGTTCTGTCTGCGCGTACAGCGATGTCGCTTTTTGCCGGCGCAGCGAACCACATCGATTTCGGTACTATTTTTGCGTCGTCAGGATCTCCGAGGTAATGCGGCGACATGATTTGCACGCCGTACTCGTTAAATACATCCTGGATATTGGCATGTAGCTGGGCCAGTACTTCCGCACGCGGCCGGGGTTCGCTGGGGACTGCCTGGCACACCAGTTTGTATTCGGGATAGAAATCCGACAACGCTGTCTGGAATACCCTGGGTGGAGGCTCTGCGATGATGCCGCTGGTTTTTGCTGCGGCCTCCATCAGCATTGCTTCTACTTGTCGCCATGGCGTGTCGTAGCCTATCGTTACTACGGTATCGACGATGTATCCTTTTCCTACAACGGTGCGGGAGTAATTTTTAGTGACGGTGCTTAATACCAGGGCATTGGGCAAAGTCAGTTCCTCTCCCAGCCCGGTACGTATCCTGGTCGTGAAGGTGCGCAGTTCGGTAACGGTGCCTTCGTGATCGTTGATGCGTACATACTCACCGATGCGCAAGGTGCGTGAGTACATCAACACCAAACCGCTGGCAGCCTGCCCCAGCAGGCTGGCGCCACCAACACTCACCATCAGGCCGACCAATACCGACATGCCGCGGAAGGCATCACTTTGTGAGCCGGGTAAGTATGGGTAAGCCATCACGATCGCAAACAACCATACACCGACACTAAAAATCCAGCGGGTCGGCTTTGCTGTGTCTCTGTCTATGCTGCCCAAATGTGCTGTTCCCGCTTCCAGTCTGTCAAAGAACGGAGCAAGCATGCGTATGGTGGTGCGCGCCAACGCAAAAATGATGAGCGCGATTAATAAATTGGGTAAGGCATGGATGATGCTGCTGCCTATTTGCAAGGCTACGCCAATCAGATACTGATTTAATTGTTCGCCCCACGGACGCGTGTAGGGAAACAGGCGTAAGGAAAAGCTTAACCACTCATAAGACATCAACAAGATGATCAGCCAGGCGATGATGCTGCCTGCGCCTTGCGCCAGCATGCTGACGCGTTCCTCGGCCAATAGTCGGGCGCCGCCGAGTTGTATGTTGGCCGCACCCGATTGAAACATACGCGCGAGATGTCGCGATAGCCATTTGCGTATGCGAAACACCAGCCAAACCGCAAAGCAGAATATCAATGTCGCCAATACCCAATGGCCAAAGTTGCGCAACAGTCGCTTGCGATCCTGTGCCTCTTTAGCTTCCGCAATCACTTGTTCCAGGGCGGAGACGGTTTGTATTGTGATGGAATCCAGCGTCTCGCTGCGTACAGCATCAACATCGTTCGGCAACAGGATGAAAGCCAGTTTGCCGTCGACCAGCAACACATTTCCTTGCGGCTCGTGATTGACAGTGACTGTTCCTGTTTCAACGCTATTCAGAATTTCATTCAGTGTTTTCCGACTGCGTTCCGCACGGCTTGCCGGTGACACCCCGCGCAGAGACGAGCGAAAGGTGGCGACTTTGCGATTCAAGACTGTGACAGCTGCTTCTGTCGAAGTGGCATCGTCGCTTTGCTGTGTCTTCGTTTGAGACGAAGAGTCGGACTGTACTGCCTTGGGTAAAGAGGTATCGGTTTGCGCGCAAAGTGCAGGTGCGGCAAGGACGAACAGTATCGTAAAAAGACCAGGAATCATTAGTCGATACATGCAGGCTGTCATTGTGTCGCGAAACTCGATCATAAGGTTTCTGCCCGAGAAGAGTAATCACCAAACCTGCATGACAGGCTGCGGAGTATGCAACTGCGATATTGATCCTAAAGGTGAAAATGCGGACGCGTCAACACGTGTGCACCTAACTCTATGCAGTTTGCCCATCGAGACAATTTCGCATGCACCAAAGGGCAGGACATGGCTGCCAAAGGACAATTGACGCTCATTTTCTTTCGATCAAACATCAAATTCTTCGGGCGAACACTGTAATCGGTGTCGGCAAGACGAACGGCCGAAGTGTGTTCGTTACAGACGCATATTTTTGTGAGCAAACACTGATGTCCAATTAAATCTTATGGATGCGTTGCGCATTCTTTCAACTGAAAGGAAAGATCATGGCAAGCAAGAAACCGAACATCCTCGTTATGTGGGGTGACGATATTGGTCAGTCGAATCTCAGTTGCTACACCCGGGGCGTGATGGGTTACCGTACTCCGAACATAGACCGCATAGCCAAGGAAGGCATGATCTTCACGGATTTTTATGCGGAACAAAGCTGTACTGCAGGCCGTGCATCATTTTTGACCGGGCAATGCGGCTTGCGTACCGGTTTGACAAAAGTAGGTTTGCCGGGCGCGGATCTGGGATTGAAGGCAGAGGACATTACCGTCGCCGAAGCACTCAAGCCACTGGGCTATCGCACTGGCCAGTTCGGTAAAAATCACCTGGGTGATCGTGACGAGCATTTGCCTACGGTACATGGCTTTGATGAATTCTTTGGGAATCTGTATCACCTGAATGCAGAAGAAGAACCTGAGGAAATCGATTATCCGAATGAAAAGGATTTTCCTAACTTTAAAAAGAAGTACGGCCCGCGTGGCGTGTTGCATTGCTGAGCCGATGGCAAGGGCGGCCAGAAAATTGAAAATACCGGAGCGCTCACCAAAAAACGTATGGAAACCATAGACGATGAATTCCTGGCCGGTGCCAAGAAATTCATTAAAGCAGCGCATGATGCCGGCGAACCTTTCTTCGTCTGGTTCAATACTTCGCACATGCATGCATGGACCCATATCAAACCTGAAAGCCTGGGCCAATCCGGTCGCTGGCAATCGGAGTATCACGATGCCATGATCGACCACGATAAATGCATAGGTGAATTGCTTGATCTGCTGGATGAGCTCGGCATTGCAGACGACACCTTCGTGCAGTACAGCACCGATAATGGTCCGCATATGAACACCTGGCCGGATGCCGGTACGACTCCTTACCGTAACGAAAAAAATTCGAGCTGGGAAGGCGCCTATCGCGTGCCATGCATGGTGCGTTATCCAAACAAAATTCCCGCCGGATCAGAGTCGAACGAGATCGTTAGCCATCAGGACTGGTTCCCCACCATACTGGCAATCGCCGGTGAGGCCGACATCACCGACAAGTTAAAAAAGGGCTACAAGATTGGAGAAAAAACCTTTAAGGTCCATCTCGATGGTTACAACCTGTTGCCCTATCTGACGGGCAAGGAAGCAAAGAGTCCGCGCAAGGGATTTATCTACTTCACGGATGACGGCGATGTCGCCGCCTTGCGCTATGACAACTGGAAAATGCTATTCCTGGAACAGCGTGTCCCCGGCACACTGAAAATCTGGCAGGAACCATTCGTCGTACTGCGCACACCATACATTTTCAATTTGCGTATGGACCCTTACGAGCGCGCACAAATTACGTCGAATACTTTCTACGACTGGATGTTCCGGCATATCTTCCTGCTGGTTCCGGCGCAGGCCATCGTTGCCGAATTCCTTGCCACTTTCAAGGAATTCCCGCCGCGCCAAAAAGCCGCCAGTTTCAGCCTGGACCAGGTGATCGCAAAAATGACCGATGCATCCAGCGGTAGCTAAAACTTTGTATGCAAGGTAGTGCAGGGTGCAGATGATTGCACTCTGCTGTTTTCCTGGTTCATGGGCTAGCGCAGGGATTTCCAATGGATGATTTATCGAGCGCATCAATTGTGGAAAATATTCAGGTCGCTATCGTGCATTTGTTTGAACGCCTGGGCGCTGGCTTGCCATTGTTATTGGCAGCCATCGCCGTGCTTGTTGCTTTTGGGTTAGTGGCGGTAGTCGTGCGTCGGGTAGCGCGATATGGTTCCAGGTTCATCAAGAATCCGATGAAGGCCAGCCTGATCCGTTTGGTCTCTTACTACACAGTCTGGTTAATCGGCATCTTTGTCGCGCTGGATGTGATGGGTGTTGACGCCCGTTCCCTGGTGACAGGTTTGGGGCTGGGCGGTGTAGCCCTGGGCTTTGCATTAAAGGACGTGCTGTCCAATCTGGTGAGTGGTTTATTCATACTCATCGCCCAGACTTTCGAAATTGGCGATCAGATTGTGGTCGGCGAAACGGAAGGCACAGTGGAGCGCATACAAATACGCGCGACGCACATCCGCACCTATGACGGGCGACTGGTACTGGTTCCCAATGGTGAAGTCTTTATGTCACGGGTGACGAATAACACTGCATCTGATTTACGTCGCACATCGGTGTTTGTCTATCTGGAGTACAACCAGGACGTCGAACTTGCCATGTCCGTTATCTTGAAAACGGTGCTGGATGTGCCCGGTGTGGCCAAGAATCCTGCTGCTTCGATCAGGCTGCGGGATCTGACTACCGAGCATTTTTATATAGAAACCAGATTCTGGACAGACTCCAGGAGAACCAGGCTGCGATTAGTCGCTTCCGACGTTAGGGTCGCCATCATCAATGCGCTGGAAGGTGCTGGCATAGCGTTGCCGAATCCAAATCAACTTGATGTATCAATGCAAAAGTCATCCGATCAAGTCGCCGAGTAAGGGCTACTGTCATGTCATGGGGTAATCCAATGAAACCTGCCTGGGATCATGTTGCAAAAACTGCGCTAGGAGGCCTGGCCGCAGCCTTGTTGCTTGGTGGATGCGCCGGGCTGGGACCGACCAGTGTGCAACGTGATCGGGTGGAATATATTTCGACCATCGCGGATTCCTGGAAGGAACAGACGCTGCTTAATATGGTGCGCTTACGCTATTCCGATGCCCCGGTGTTTTTGGATGTGTCATCCCTGATCAGCTCTTATTCGATGGAGTCGCAGGCGAGTGCGGCATTCGGCATCTTCCCGCATACCTCCGGGGATAATATGGCGCTAGGCGCAATGGGGAAGTATACCGATCGCCCCACGATTACGTATTCTCCGGTCACCGGCGATAAGTTCGCCAAGAATCTGCTGCAGCCTATTCAACCAGTTGCTGTCTTTGCCCTGATCCAGGCCGGTTACCCGGCTGAGATCGTCATGAAACTGACGGTGCGTGCGATTAATGGCGTCTATAACCAATCCTCCACCAACGCCCGTGCACGTAATGCAGATCCGGCTTTTTTCCCTTTGATTGCAGCCATGCAAAGGATACAAAGATCGGAAGCAATGGGAATGCGGGTGGAAAAGCGCGGGCCGGAAGAGGCGGCTATCGTCTTCTTTCGTCAGGAAGTAGGCCCCGAGTTATTGAAGGATATCGAGTTCGTTGCAAAGACCTTGAATCTGGAGCTGAAAAAGAAGGGCGAGATTATCCTGACCTTTGGCGCACATCAGACACGGTCGTCTGAAATCGCTTTGCTTACGCGTTCCATGCTTGAAATTATGATAGAGGCGGGGGCTGGTATCCGTGTGCCGGAACAGCACCTGGCGGAAGGAAGGGCGGCGCGTCTGTCGACGCTGGCGGCCGGTTCCGAGCCGCCGTTCTTAACCATTTATGCAGGGGCAGAGCGGCCGACGCAGGCATACTCCACAGTGAAGTATCGCGATACCTGGTATTGGATAGATGACAGGGATCTCAGTAGCAAATCCAAGTTTTCATTTTTCCTGTTGTTCTTTTCCCTCGCGGAGACCGGCACACCGCCTTTGGCGCCTGTGATTACCGTGCCGGCCAATTGAGGATGGCGTGCTGAGGTGCAGCAGTGCTATAGGAGAGCCATTAAAAGTTTGCCGAGCGTGCTGCGGAGTGGCCATTGGGTTGCGACGACCAGCAGCATTGGTATCGCTGTTGGTACGACCACCATTAATAGCGTGACTTTGTTGATGACAACCGGGCGCATCGCACTCGCTGCCTGGTACAAGGTTTGAATATCTGCCGAAGGGCCGAGTTCAGGTGCATCAAGTATCGGCGCGTCTTCTATTTCTTTCCCTTGTATCCAGCGTTCATGCACCAGGCGTCCATGTCCTGCCAGCAAGGCGCCATATTCACGCGCCGCACGCTTCTTGGTTTTCGCCAGCAAAGGGGAGAACGATAGCAAGGGCATCAGTATCAGGAACGCCAAAATAGCTACCAGCATGCCCATCTGGATATAGAGGGAAGGAACGGGCAGACCGTGGTAGATCACGTTGTGCGCCCAGGATGAGGCGATGACAGCAGATACGGCAAATGCCATCGGGCTGAAGATGATGGGTATGCGTTGAATGAAACCCAGGCCACCTACGCCATCAGGATGGGCAGGCACCAGATTCAAGGGCAGCATTGCGATACGAAAGAGGACGATGCTGGTCAGAATCAGGCGCCATATCCAGGCTAACAATAAGACATTGAAAATGGGGCGTATCACCAGCAGAAACCACCAGGTTCCGAAGCCATATCCGTTCACCTCCAAACCGGCCCACGATACCTCTTCCTTATTCGGAATGAGTGCGAACGATACGGTCCATGTAAGGATTAAGCCGGCGATCACTACCCAGGGAAAAATGCGATCCCGCAGGCGTATGCCATCGGCGATGATCGCGCGAAATGCAGGTTCCAGTTTTTCGTCGATGAGGCCCGTGCGCAAAAATTGTGCGAGACACACGGGAAGGATGGCTTGTGCACCGGCCTCGGCGATGATCAATAGGGGAATCGCGATCAGGCAGCGGACATGGATCCCGTAGTGTCCGGCGAGGGATTCGGGATCGTCGTCGGGCATCAGGCGCCCCGTGAAGAAAGCCCAGATCACAAGCGGAATCCAGCAAAGCAAGCTATAGATAATTGCACGTCGTAGTATGCCATTGCCTTCTTCCGGGATTAAGCCGATAGCCCTTTGCAGCCGGAACAATGCGTCATTACGCACGATGGAAAATGATTCGGCCGGTGCATGCGGATTGATCATATAGACCCCATTTCTGAACGCAAAATTGTGGCACCTGCATGTCATGATTGCGGGAAGGGAGCCGCAACATACCCTGGATTCAGGATGACTAAAAACGCTTGCGGCGACGATATGACACAGCTTTTCAAGCAACGCTGTTACTGTCAATTGCCCTTTGGTGCATCGCAAGGACTCTGCATGCGATCAAGTTGAACTTCGGGGATTAGGTGCGGATTGGATTTGTCTGATGGCAGCTATCTGACTGCGGTGAAAAATGGCCCGTTGAATAACCGGGCCATTTTTATGGCTGGCCGGTAATCAGTCCAGCGATCACCAAGATATTGAACTATCTAAGTTGGCTGCATACACATCGTAAGCGTCCGCCCGATACCGTCTAGCGATCTCAGATAAATCTCATCAAACTACGTGTCCATTAATTCATTCAAATGGACACGTAGTTTGATGAGCGAATCCTCAATTTCTCTCGTACCTGTATCTGACACTAATCGACGCCGCTACTCTGTTGAGTTCAAGCGAAACGTTGTGCGGGAATCAATGGCCGCAGGCGCGTCAATTGCACGTGTTGCCATGGCCCATGGGCTCAATGCCAATCAATTACACAACTGGCGCTGGCAGTATCGACGCGGTGATTTTGGAAGTGTCACCGAAACGGCTGCGCTATTGCCTGTTCACATCAGTGCGCAGCCAACGACGCCACATGCTCATCATACGACACGGTCACCAACCAATGATTGCGACCCCCAGCGTGGGCAAATTGAACTGCACCTTGGTCATGCCAAAATTGTAGTGCATGGGACGCCCGATCTGCGGGCGCTGCAATGCATGATCC